>CBDEVX010000014.1:0-771600 GCA_965243785.1 Hyphococcus sp.
AGGTTTTATCGCGGTCCAATGGCGGAAAAGACGGAAATACCGACAAGCGGAGATTTTCGCGTGCTGATCGAACGGGACGAAACCCTTGAGGTCCTGACATCTCTTGCCGCCGATATCCGCAGCCGGCGTGGGGCCGTCGGGCTCGTCGCCGGAGAGGCCGGCATTGGAAAGACGGCGTTGATGGACGCGTTGCGCGATCGCGTCAAACGATCACATCTCGTGTTGCTGGGCGGCTGCGACGCGCTATTCACGCCGCGGCCGCTAGGGCCGATTCATGACATGGGCAAAGTCCTTGGGCCCACTGCGCTGAAACTATTGTCCGGCGGCGCTCATTCGTCGGAGCTGTTCGCCGCGATCGTGGAGCGCCTCGGCGATATGGGCAAACCCGTCGTGATGGTCGTTGAAGACACCCATTGGGCGGACTACGCGACGCTCGATTTTCTGAAGTTTCTCGGTCGGCGCATTTCCATGTTGCCGGTTCTGTTGATCATGACTTATCGCGATGACGAAGTCGGGCAGGATCACCCGTTCACACAGGTCATCGGTGAGCTGCCGCCAGGCTATACCCATAGACTGCACCTTGAACCGCTCAGCGAGGAGGGCGTCGCTTTGCTAGCGTCATCCTACGACGCCAATCATCCGCCTACAAATCTTTTTGACGTCAGCGGCGGCAACCCATTTTTTGTAACAGAGTTGCTCGCGAGTCATGAGCGCGGCGCCGCTTCAATACCGGCGTCGGTCAAAGATGCTGTTGCTGCGCGGCTTAACCGGCTTGCGCCGGCCGAACGCGATTTCCTTGAAACGATCAGCGTTATACCGGGGCCGACGCCAACGGAAATTCTGTCGCCGCTTTTCGGGCCCGACGGCGAAACGCTCGCTATGGCGGCGATTGGGCGCGGCCTGCTCGTTAAGGACGCCGGCGGTCCGTTGCGGTTTCGCCACGAGCTGGCGCGGCTTGCGACGCTGTCGCGTCTGCAGGCGGCGCGACAAAAAGAAATTCATGCGCGCGTTCTTTCAGCATTTGAGAAGGCCGGCTTTGACACCAAGTACGATTTGTTAATGCACCATGCGGCCGGGGCGCAGGATGCGCAGAAAGTTCTGCAACTGGCGCCGCCGGCCGCGGCGACGGCCGCGCGCCTCGGCGCCCACCGCGAGGCGGCGGCGCATCTGGCGACGGCGTTGCGGTTCATAGACCATGCTGAGCCGGAACTCGCCGCGGAAATCTATGAAAGGTGGGCCTATGAAGCGGGGATTTCGATATCCATCGACAATGAGGTTCTCGACGCCCGCCGGCATGCGATCACCCTCTGGCGCGCGCTTGGCCGTATGGACAAGGTCGGCGAAAATCTTCGCTGGCTGTCGCGACTGCATTGGTATCGCGGCGAGTCGGCCGAAGCGACGCGGTTTTCCGAAGAAGCAGTGAAGACGCTGGAATCAATTCCGGCATCGGCGGAGCGGGCGATGGCGTACAGTCTTCGTTCGCAGCTTCATATGCTGAACGACCAAATGGAGGAATCGATCGACTGGGGAATGCGCGCACTAGCGCTTGCCGACGAGTTTGACGACGTTGAAGTGCGCATTCACGCGCTTAACAATATCGGCACGGCGCGCATTTTTCGTAACGACCGCACAGGTATCGCCGAACTTGAGGAAAGCCTCTCGCTATCTTTGAAACACGGGTTTCATGAGCATGCCGCGCGCGTTTATACAAATCTTTCGGAATATGCCGTCGAATTTCGCGACTTTGCGCTTGCCGAGCGCATGCTTTCCGACGGGATCGCCTTTGACACGCAATACGACCTTGATACGTGGACGCATTATCTCGTGGGCCGCCAGGCGCAGTTGCGCCTCGATCAGGGGCGCTTGCGCGACGCCGAGACGATTGCGCATGGCGTCGTCAATGTCGACAAGCTGACGCTGCTGATCAAACTGCCGGCGTTGACCGTGCTTGCTAAAACAAAAATGCGGCTCGGTGCGGATAACGCCGAAGAGACGCTAGCGCGCGCCTTTGATAATGCAATGGCGACGGACGAGCTTCAGTACATCGTACCGATGCGCCTCGCCTATATCGAGGCCGCGTGGCTAAAGAACGCGCCGGCGGTTGCGAGGGAGCATTTCGATCGTCTGTTTTCTCTCGGGCCCGACGCCATGCATTCCTGGCGCGTTGGTGAAACGGCGATCTGGGCGAAGCGCCTGGGTGTGACGCCGCCGGATGCTTTTTTGCAGGACCTGCCGCCGCCATACGCGTTTGAACTGGATGGGCGGACCGACGCCGCCGCCGAGGAATGGCGCAGGATTGGCGCGCCATATGAGGAGGCGCTGGCGCTTGTTCACGGCGTGGCGAACAGGCCCGGCGAGCGTCTGGCCGAGGCGCAGAAGATCCTGCTGCGCATTGAGGCGTCAGCCGCCGCGAAGGAAGTCGCGCGTTTGGCGCGCGCACACGGCGTTGCAAGCGAATTGCCGCGTCCTCGCCGCGGGCCCTACAAAGCGGCGCGCAATCACCCCATCGGGCTGACCAAACGCGAACAGACGATCCTTGCATTTGTCGCCGCGGGGGCGAGCAACGCCGAGATCGCCGAAAAGCTGTCGCGCTCTCAACGAACGATAGAGCATCACGTGTCGTCTATTTTAACGAAGCTCAACGTATCGAACCGCATGGAGGCAATGTTGCGCGTACGGAACGAACCCTGGTTGGCGCCTCAGGAGTAGGCTAAGGCGGCGGTCCATTTCAGCGCCATGTGCGTATATTGGCCTAAAGGTCAGGGTGAGAGAGTTTTTGAAACAAGTTGATCCGCTAACGCCGAACC
Source organism: Hyphococcus sp. (assembly GCA_965243785.1). GTDB lineage: Bacteria > Pseudomonadota > Alphaproteobacteria > Caulobacterales > Parvularculaceae > Hyphococcus. The sequence continues at coordinate 2,808 of CBDEVX010000014.1, forward strand.
GACCGGGCCCTGCATCGCTCCTGCGCGAAGCGCTTACGCCGCTGGCGCTGCCGGCCTTTGTCTTGCAGTCGCCGGGGCTGCTGAAGGCGCCGCGCGGCGACGGCCGCCCAATATTGCTGACGCCAGGTTATATGGCCGGGCGATTGTCGATGCAGCCGCTTGCCGTCTTTTTGCGGCGCCTGGGATATCGCGCGAAACCCTGGCGGCTCGGTCGCAATCATGGCGGCGTCGACGCCCTCGTTACTGAATTCCGTGAGGAGGTCGTCGACCTAGCGGCGTCGGCGGCGGCGCCGGTAACGCTGATCGGTTGGAGCCTCGGCGGCGTTGTCGCCAGGGAAACAGCACGGCTGGCCCCGGACGCCGTACGCGAAGTAATCACCATGGGATCGCCGATCGTCGGCGGGCCGAAATACACCGCCGTCGGCGGATATTATGCACGGCGTTTCGGGATCGATCTCGACGCCTTCGAGAAGAAAGTGGACGCGCGGAACCGACTGGGTCTCGTGCAGCCAATAACGTCGATATACAGTAAGGCCGATGGCGTCGTTGATTGGCGCGCCTCAATCGACACGTACAATCCACATGCGCGGAATGTCGAGGTGGCGGGAACGCACTTTTCGCTTGGCTTAAACGTTCAAGTCTGGCGGATCATCGCCGACACGCTCGCCGGCAAGGTGCAATAGCGAAAATTCAATGTTGCGTTTACTGACCCGGGGTCGGGCCTTCCTGACCGAGCGCGGTCGGAAGCTGTCCGACATTGCCAAGAAGCTGCTCCCAGAAATTCAGTTCCTTGCCGCGCGTCGGGGTTTCGCGAGAAACGAGTTTCACATTGTCGCCGTCAGCGAGGTCGAAAGTTTCGATATTCTCGACCAAGCCTTCGCCGTCAAAATGAAAGGCGACCACGGTGCGCCTTTTTACGCGAGGTTTGAAAAACGCTCGCGTCGTATTCGATGCGTTTAGATAATACCAGGCATTGGTGTCGAATGTGCCGATCATCGACGGTTCGCCGAATTTTGCCAGGATCGATTCCTTTGAATCAAGACCGGGCTCTCCGGTCAGTTCGGTCTGTCCCCGCTCCAACACATATCCATGGTTGCTACGAATCGAAACGCAGGCCTGTAGGGTCAAAACGCTGGCGATAATCAGGAACAATCGAAACATCAGTACTATCCTCGGCGACACGACGCTTCCGATGGCCGATCACGAGCCATCGGGGGTTGATCCGATGCATTGCCGCCCTTAGGTCGGCGGCTGGCGCACCGGGCGGCCGTTGGATACCAGCCTATGAGCGCCGCGGCAAATCCGGCCCGCTAACCCCGGCGCCGGGCGAATTCTGGGACCTGGCAGTCACAATGTTCAAAAGGCTTTTCCGGAAAGATCCAGCGTTGGAGGCTGGCGAATCACTGTTTGCGGCGGCGTCCGACCAGTCGCGTGCGCCGGCGTTTTATGAGGCGATGGGAGTGCCGGACACCGTTGAGGGGCGCTTCGAAATGACCGCCCTTCATGTCTGGCTTATATTACGAAAATTGAAGGGCGGAGACCGCGCCGCGCGTAATGTCGCCCAGAAACTCTTCGATGTCATGTTTGCTAGTTTTGACGACGCGCTGCGCGAGCTGGGAGTTGGCGATCTCATCGTTGGCAAGAAAATCCGCAAGATGGCGGAGAGTTTTTACGGCCGCGTCCAGGCTTACGACGCCGCAATCGAAAACGCTGCGGGAGGCGACAACGAAATGACCTTGGCGGCTGCGTTGGCGCGCAATGTCTATGAATCAAGCGATCCAGAAATTGCGGCGCGGCTTGTCGACTATGTTCGTGCAGCAGCGCAGGCAATCGACAACCAGCCGCAAGTAAATGTTGTTCGCGGCGTTGTTTCTTTTTCAGAAGTGGGATCATGAACCAGGCGGCGGCCGAATTTTCGTATGAGATCGTTCTTGATGACTTGCCGAAGGGCGGGCGCAAATTCCTATTGGAGGCGAACGATGTCGAGCTTGATGCAGTTGCAAACAGGCTCGGGGTTCTCGCCGTAGATAAACTCTCCGGCGAGCTGTGGGTCTCCGCAACGAAGGAGCGGTTTTCCGTGCGCGGCCGTGTTGCTGCGCGCCTGAAACGCGAATGTGTCGTCAGCCTGGAGGAAATCGTCGAAGCGATTGACGAGCCCTTTGAGACTGAATTTGTGCGTCGGGCCGCGGCGCTGGAAAATGACGACGAGGAAATATCGCTGGATTCGCCGGAAATTCACGAAGACGCAGAACTCGATATTGGCGAACTTCTGGTGCAGCAATTGGCGCTCGCAATAGACCCGTATCCGCGAAAACCGGGCGTCGCGCGCCTGGTGGCCGAGTTTGGCGTTGAAGATGAGGCGTCGCCCCTCGCGCAGGCTCTTGCGCTGGCCGCCAAAAGAGAGGAAAATCAATAGGCTGAGGCCAACCCTTTCGAATTTTCAAAAGTCTATAATGTGCGTTGCATGGCGAATCGGCCGCGTTATGCTCCGCGCCGTCCAAGGGAACCGAAACGGACGTGAACGGCAAAAAACCGAGCAACGAGATTACTGTCGCCATTGATGCGATGGGCGGGGACAATGGCCCGGCCGTTGTTGTCGATGGCGTTGCACATGCGGTTTCGCGCGGGCTGAACGCTGATATCCTGTTCGTCGGCGATCGTGAAACGCTGGCGCCGATTATCGCGAACCATCCCAACATCAAGCGTTCAGATATCATCGACGCGGACAGCGTTGTCGCGATGACGGACAAACCGATGCATGTCCTGAGGCGCGGTCATGATACGTCAATGTGGCGGGCCGTTGAGGCGGTGAAGGGCGGCGGCGCAAACGCGGTCGTGTCGTGTGGAAACACCGGCGCGCTGATGGCGGTTGCAAAGATGCAGCTAAAAATGATTGAGGGCGTTGATCGTCCGGCCGTGACGGCGTTGTGGCCGACGGAGCGTGGGCGAACCGTTGTTCTTGATGTTGGCGCTAACGTGGAGGCGGACCAAAATCAGCTCGTACAATTCGCGATTATGGGCGAGGCTTTTTTCCGCGCGCTTACGGGCGTCGAAAAACCGACGGTCGGCCTTCTTAATGTCGGCGCAGAAGACCTGAAGGGACACGACCTCATACGTACGGCGGCGCGCGTATTGCGCGAGGCCGACCCTGAAATGGCGTTTAAGGGGTTCGTTGAGGGTAATGATATATCCGGCGGCGTCGTTGATGTCGTTGTTACCGATGGATTTACGGGCAACGTCGCGCTTAAGTCAGCGGAGGGCGCCGCGCGTCTGGTCGGGCGCTGGGTGAAAGAAACGCTGAACGGCACGTTGAATGCGAAACTCGGAGCGCTGATGATGGCGCCGGGCCTGAGAAAGCTGAAAGATCGGATCGACCCGTCATCGGTAAATGGCGGCGTTTTTCTGGGAATAAACGGCGTCGTGGTTAAGAGCCATGGCGGGTCGGATGCGCGCGGCGTAGCGAGCGCCGTACAAATGGCCGCCAGTCTCGCCCGCGCGCCATTCAGGGACGAAGTCGCGCAGACCGTCGCCTCCGTGATGGAGCGCTCGGACGCCCTTGCGCGGCGTCGCGAAGCACAGCCGGATGTAACAATCGCAGCCCAATAAAGTACTGAATGACATGACCCTTAAAGCGGTGATCCGCGGATGTGGCGCGTTCCTGCCACAAAAAGTGCTGACCAATAACGATTTGGCCGGCATGGTTGACACGAGCGACGATTGGATACGCGAGCGCACGGGCATTCGCGAACGCCATATCGCGAGCGATGGTGAAAAGACTTCCGATCTTGCGATGGCGGCCGCGCGAGCTGCGCTCGATGCGGCCGGTATGGAGCCGAATGACATCGATCTCGTTATTGTCGCAACCACGACGCCGGATCTTACCTTTCCGTCAACAGCGGCGATTGTGCAGGCGAAGCTGGGGATAGAGAGCGGCGCCGCCTTCGACATCCAGGCCGTCTGCACGGGCTTTATTTACGCATTATCGACGGCGGAAAAATTTCTGACGAGCGGTCAACACAAGCGCGCCCTGGTCATCGGCGCTGAGACATTCTCGCGCATCCTTGACTGGAATGACCGCGCGACCTGCGTGCTCTTCGGCGACGGCGCCGGCGCCTTCGTGCTCGAAGCCCAGGGAGCGGGGCAAGCCGGCGTTCGCGGCGTTATGAACAGCTATCTGCGCTGTGACGGACGCCTCGTAGATTTGCTTTACGTCGATGGCGGCGTTTCCTCGACGCAATCGGTCGGCCATGTGCGAATGCAAGGCAATAAGGTTTTTCGGGAGGCGGTGAACCGCATATCGGAGGCGATGCAGCGCGTGGTCGCCGACGCGGGCGTCGCCGTCACTGATATTGACTGGTTTGTCCCGCATCAGGCGAATGAACGGATAATCCAGGGCGTCGTTAAAAAGCTCGACTTGCGTCAGGATCAAGTGATTTCCACAATTTCGGGTCAGGGCAATACGTCCGCCGCGTCGATCCCGCTTGCCTATTGCGCCGGCGTCGCCGACGGCCGCATCAAGGAAGGCGATCTCGTTTTGATCGAGGGTATGGGGGGCGGTCTGACCTGGGGGGCCGCGCTTCTGCGAGCGTGAAAAACAGATAATATATTTCAAGGCCTTATTGACCACCGCCGTTGGTTAATATTAAGTTCCGGCCCGGTTAGGGAGAGGCGCATTGCGGCGTTCGAGAGTCGCTTTGCAAAATCACACCGGGGAGCGGTCGATGCCAGGCACCACAGTAACACGGGCGGATTTGACCGACGCCGTTTACCGAGCGGTCGGCATTTCGCGAAACGAATCGGCGGCCTTCGTGGAGCGAATTCTTGAAGAGGTCGCTGCGTCGCTTGAAAAAGGCGATACGGTCAAGATTTCCTCGTTCGGAACGTTTTCCGTACGCGACAAAAAACTGCGCATGGGCCGTAATCCGAAAACCGGCGAAGAGGTGCCGATCGCGCCGCGCCGAGTCGTGACGTTCCGCGCGTCGCATGTCTTGAAGGACCGCATCAACGACGGTCACCGGGCTGGCCGCGACGCCGCTGAATAAATTCACGGGTCGACTAGACCCAGTAAACAGGCAAAATCTTCGTGGCGAAATCCGCCGAGGCATTCAGAACCATTTCCGAAGCCGCCGATGAACTCGATGTGCCGCAACACGTATTGCGCCATTGGGAGGAAGTGTTCGGGCAAGTGCGCCCGATGCGCCGCGCCGGCGGTCGCCGTTACTACCGCCCGCTCGATATCGATCTGTTACGGGGCATTCGCGTGCTGCTCTACGATCAGCGCTACACGACGAAGGGCGTGCAAAAGATCTTCAAAGACGAAGGCGTCAAATATATTTCCGAGCTTGGACGTCGCGCCGCAGCCGGTGAAGCGGTCGACGTCCGACCAGTGTTTCCGGAAGACGGCGCGCGGTCCAACGGCGCCGGTCATGACGATGACGTGTTGGAGCTGACCGCGGCGGCGCGGGCAAAACCGAAACTGCCGCCTGACGTCAAGAAAACGCTGTCGACATTACTGACGCGCCTTGAAAAGGTTCAGGACGCGCTCGACGAGGCGGCCCTGGCGCTGGAAGCTATTGATCACGGCGAGGCCGAGGCCGCCGAATAACAGGGCGCTTACCAACCCCCGCCGCCGCCGCCCCCGCCGCCGCCGCCGGAAAAGCCGCCGCCGCCTGATCCGGATGAGCTGGAGCTTTGCGGCATAGCGGCGGAAACCCCCGACGACATCGCCGATACGAGAGCGCTGTTCATGCCGTGCAGTGAGCGATAGCCATGGCTGCGCCCGCTCGACCAGTAAGGGTCATAGGCTTCCGCTTCTTTCGGCAGGGTCTTTTCGAAATGCTTCGTCCAAGGTTTTTCGACCCCAAGGGCGATGGCGTAGGGGAGGAACCGTTCGTAGCGCTCGACGGTCAGGACAGGGGGCGTTCCGGCGCCGACTTCCGCCGCATTAAGGTGCAGTTTTTCCGCGGTTTCGAGATAAAGCTTGAACCCTTCGATCTCGGTACGGATTTCCTGGCCCTTTTCCGTCGCGGCCGGCAGCAGATAAGCAAATAACAGGTTGACCAGGATCAGCCCGCCGACGCCCGCAAGATGCCACGGCGACCACTCTACCGCCATAACGGCGGATATGGCGACTACAGCAATACTCAATCCCGCGGCGAGGGCGATAAACCCGAAATTCCATTTGAAGTAGTCCGAACCGAAGCGCCGGGACACATTCGATTGGAATTTCCGATACGCCTTCGTGAACGTCATATCGGTTTTGCCGCCGATGGTGCGCGAGCCCCCGGGTGACAACAGTTTCTTCAACAATAAACGCTCTGCAGGAAACACGACCTTGTGGGACTCATCATCGTCAAAGCGCGTCAGGGTTGTCTTCTTTTTGCCGACGGGATCGATCTTGATCCATTTGTTGATCCCGAGATTGACAATCGATGCGATCAGCGCGTCGTGGTCTTTGAGCCGACGGTGATAGACATAGTGCACGCCCGCCGGCGAGTGGCCCTTCGGTGGTTCGTAGCGCGGGAAGACCGGTCCCTTTGGCGGATCAATGCCGATGCGCCGCCAGGCGAGATAGTGAAATCCGGAAATGCCGATTGCGCCTGCCATAAGAATGAACAGCGATCCATTGAGCGCCCACCAGTTGGCGCGCTTATCCGCCGCCGAAGGCGGATCGATCACGCCTTTTTCAAGGCTGAGTGAAACGGTCATGCCTACGCGAGCGGAAAACGGACGCGTTGCTTCGAAGATATGGGCGCCGTTTTCGCGGGCGTAGCGATAGTCGCCGCGTTGTTCGCCATAGCCGCCTGTATAGGCGTATGCGCCGGTGGAAACCGCGCCATCGGGCGCCGTCACTTCGACGCGCGCGCGATCAATAGGAAACGCCCAGTACTGACCGATGGCGTTCCAGTAGAGTTCGTCATGGGTTCGAAAATAGCGGATCTGGTTTTTGACGCTGTATTCGATCTCGTAAATATGCCGGCCGTTATCGAGAAAAACGTCAGGATCGCCGATGCGCCACCGGACGGCGTTGCCGACGCGAGAGACCTCATATGGCTCCTTCCTTCCGTCCCGGCGGATGCGTTTTATGTCGTAGCGGAAGGGAAGATTGACGCCGTCTTGTTCATAGAGGCGCGGAAGGTCGCGAAAGATGCCGCGACGGATCTGATTTCCTTCAGATGTGACGTCAATCGTTTCTGTCACAAGGATGTCGCCGTCTTGCTCGACAGTGATCTTCACGTCGTAGCTGTTGATTTGCTCCGCGGAGATTGCGGTCGTCGCCGCGCCAAGAACAAACAGCAGGGCCAGCGTCAGGAAGCGGATCATTGCGCTGTGTCTCCAACGGCGACTTCTGGCGCTGCGCGATCCGACTTCTCTATTTCGAAGTAGCCCCGCTCGGCAAACCCGAAGGCGCTCGCGACGAGATTGATCGGAAAGCTGGCGACGAACGTGTTCAGTTCACGGACGGCGCCGTTATAAAACCGCCGGGCCATTTCAATTTTGTCTTCTGTCTCGGCGAGCTGGCGTTGCAGCTCCAGGAAGTTTTCGTTGGCTTTGAGATCGGGATAATCTTCTGCAACTGCAATCAGTTTTGATACAGGGGCGGAGAGGGCGCTTTCCGCTGCGCCGCGCGCGGCCGGATCGTCGCCTGCGGCGATCGCAGCGCTGCGCCGTTCGGTGATGTCTTCAAAAAGCTGGCGCTCATGGGCGGCGTAGCCTTTGACCGTCGTCACTAGCGGCGGAATGAGATCGGCGCGCCGTTTCAGCTGTACGTCAATATCGGCCCAGCCATTGTCCGTAAGCTGCCTGCGTCGCACGAGGATGTTGTAAATGGCCGCCGCGCCAAGCGCCGCCGCGCCAGCGACAATGAACAATATCAACAGGAAATCCATGAAGCCCCTCCCTCGCGCGCCTCGCCCCCTTTATATGGACTGATTGCGCCGGGGTTTAAGGCTTGAATTTGCAGGTCTTTGCAACCATGCGGCTTGAAGGGCGCGGCGATGCCGGTATAGTCCGCCGCCTTCGTCGCGGGCGCCGTGATTTCGAGCGCGCGCCGCGGCTGGTCGGAGCGTAGCGCAGTCTGGTAGCGCACTTCACTGGGGGTGAAGGGGTCGTGAGTTCGAATCTCGCCGCTCCGACCATTTAATTAACGATTTCAGAAGCTTGTTGGAAAAATCTCGCCGGGGCGCCCAGCTGCGGCCCATTCCGCTATAATGATGGGGTTGTTGGAAATTGGTCGCGTAGGGGGATCAATGGTGAAGCAAGAACCGAAACTGCCTGACGGCGTGGCGATAGATAATGGCGCGCGCCCATCGCGGGGCGAACCGTCGCGAGATTATGTGGCGCCGAATACGGCGACGCCAACTTTCAGGAAGCCGCCGGTAGCGGATAACAGGCTTAACGCCAGCGACGTCAAAGCGCCGCGCCGCGACCTCATGTCTCGCGAACATCAAAATCTGACGCTGATGATTGCGGTCGTCACACTCGCCATGGCCATTGGAGGCGTCTTGTTGCTGCGAACGCCAAAGTCGGAAGTGTTGCCGCTTTGCTCTTCGCAGCCGGAATGGAACCAGTTCAACTGTCGCGCGGGTTAGGCGCTGGCGCGCTCGCCGGCGGATTGTCCACAGGCGTTTCCCCGTTCGCGCATGATCTTCTGATAGGCGTAGTTCAACTTTTGCGTCGCTCGCAGGGCGGCCTGCGCCAGATCATCGTCGAGGCCGAGCGCGGCGACCGAGTCGGGATGCACCAGCTTGATGCGCGCCTTGTAAGCGGCGCGGATTTCATCCACTGACGCCGCCGGATCAATTTTTAACAGCGCATACGGATCAAATTTCCGAGCGGCCGATTTTTCAGGGTTAAGGTCATCGCCCGCTTGTTCGTTATCGAATGCCGTATCGGCGCCGATTTTTTCATCCGGCGCGTCCTCGCCCACCGGATCAGCGGCGTCTTTCTCAACGATGGATGCAATTTGCGATTTCGCCAGCATCATCAGTTCGCCGTCGTCGCGGCGGACGGGAATAAAGCTGCGTTCATCATTAAGGAGATCGGCGAGCCGGTGGCCAATGGCGATATAAACGACGGCGTCGAACGCGTCCTCGCCGGCGGCCCGGATTGAAACCTCAACCGGCTCCTTTTGGCGGATTTTCGCGGATCGTTGATTGTACATCGGGCGCGCCTCCGGCATTTCCGCGACGGACTGGTAAATCTCGTCATCGCTTTAACGGTTTGTTTAGCAAGCCTCGCGCCAAAACCGGCCAATGGCGGAGATTAACTGTCCCGATTTGGGGAATTTTCCCGATTGGCCCAGATAATCAGATATCGCACGGGCAGGGCCCAGGCGAGGCCCGCGACAATGTAGTAGGGGACCTTCAAGATCTGCATATTTGGCACGCGTTCGCCGAGTGCCGCCGCGGCGAAGAAATAAACAACCAGTCCTGGCAGGAGAACGAGAAGCGCAATCAGTTTTTTAAGGCGCGGCGACATTCGTCCCTTCTAGCGTTAATTCAGGGTCAATCGCCGCGACGCGGGGTCGCAAGCGAAGCCTCGGCGGATCGTCTATGACGCGCCCATGCCGTCGATTGTAAACCATACGGCCGCGACAACGGCGCCGCGTCAGATCGCAGTCTGGCTTTTTGTTATGTGTGGCCTTGTCGCGTTGATGGTGCTGGTCGGCGGCGCGACGCGGCTTACCGACTCCGGGCTCTCAATCACCGAATGGCGCCCGGTTACCGGTGCGGTCCCGCCGCTTTCTGAAGCGGCGTGGCTCGAAGAATTCGCCAAATACAAAACGATCCCTGAGTACCAACAGGTGAACGCCGGCATGAGCCTTGATGAATTCAAGGTGATTTACTGGTGGGAATGGGGCCACCGTTTTCTTGGTCGCTTGATCGGCGTCGCGTTCTTTGCGCCTTTTTTGTATTTTGTCGTTGTCGGCAAGGCGCGCGGCGCGCTGGCGTTGAAACTGGGCGGCCTGTTCATCCTCGGCGGGCTGCAGGGCGCGCTTGGCTGGTGGATGGTATCGTCAGGGCTCTCCGACCGCGTCGATGTCAGTCAGTACCGCCTGGCCGCCCATCTCGGGCTTGCGGTCCTGCTGTTCGGCGTCATGTTCTGGCTCGCCCTTGATCTATGGCCTGATGAAAAGCCGCAAGGGCCACGCCGCTTTCTGCCGGCGTCGTTGGCGCTTGCAGCTGCGGTTTACGCGCAGATCATCCTCGGCGCCTTTGTCGCAGGGCTGCGCGCGGGCCACAGCTTTAACACGTGGCCGCTGATGGACGGTAAGTTCTTTCCCGACGGATATTTTGTCGGCGCGGCCGGATTTAGCGATCTCTTCGAGACAATGGCGGCCGTACAATTCAATCACCGCATCGGCGCCTATCTTGTTGTGGCGTTTTCGCTTTGGTTCTGGTTCGCCGCGCGCAAGACCGCGCTACGAGAGCGTGCCTCGCTTGTCCTTCATGTGGTTTCGATCCAGATTTTCCTCGGCGTCATTACCGTTGTCGCCGCGACGCCGATCGGCCTCGGCCTGCTGCATCAGGCCGGCGCACTCGTCCTCTTTGCTGCGGCGCTCTACGCAGCGCACGGCGCTGCGGAAGACAGGCCATGATGCCGGCGATCACTCGCCGATGGGCGCCGTTGGATTGATAACCAGATCATTGGTTTCTTCCGCCCGCGCCGTTTCGCCGCGCGGGTTCGCTGGCGGTAGTGGTGCGACGCCCAAGGCATTTGCGACGCCATTTGCCGGAATGAGGCGTACCGTCGGGTTTTCGCCAGCAATGCCGAGGGCGATGGCGCCGTCGCGATAGAGCCCGCCAAGATTGGCGGCGGAAGCGCCCATGACGGTTGCTTCCGTCACGGCTTCAATATCGTCAGCGGCGTCAATGCGCGCGGCGCCAAGAGCGCGACCGTCGCTTGCGTCGAACAATTCAACGATCCCGGTTTCGCCGTCGAGAATGGCAATTTGTCCGTTTACGGAAGATGCGCTATCGGTTTGCCTGGAGCCGAGAAAAGCGATGTCGTATGAATCATTTGCAAAGGCGACTGCGAATGGCTCGTCAAAGGCGCTGTCTGAGTCGACGCGGTAAATCTCGCCGTCATTCGTTAGGATGTAGACGACGCCGGCCGTATCGACGGCGCAGGCTGTCGCCGTTTCCGGAATTGGCGTTCCCGCCTCGCCGCTTATGGCGACGCCGGCGGTCTCGCCATCCATATCCGGCGTAACATTGAAGACCGTCATTTCGCCCCGCCGAACGACAAACAATGTCGGGTCCGGGCTGTTCGCCGCGCGGCCCATGCAAAAGCCGCGAACCGCGCCGCGTATGCTCGGCCCTCCGGTCAGCGGAAGAAACAGGCGCGAGACATTGTCGACGCCGTAAAACTGAAAGGCGCTTTCTGTTTCATCGAACGCGGCGGCGATGCCGGCGGCGAGGGGACCGAAGCCGATATAGCTGACGGCGACGCCGCTAAGCGAAACGCCCGGCACGCGGCTGACTTCGGTTCCATCCTCGACATTGTAGGAGGCGAGGCCGTCGGCGGACGCGACAATAATCAGCGAATTGAAAGAGACGTTCGGGTGGGTCCAGAAATCGATGCCGGTTGGCGATGCGGTCAGGTCCGAAAGGGCGTCGCTAGCGATGACGCCGACCGGTTCGGGCGCAGCTGTTTCCTCAGTAACGGCTGGCGCGCCGGCGCGTTCGCCGCAGCCCGCTGCGGCAAGGAACGCGGCGCCTACGGCAATAGCAAATACTCGGTTCATCGGTGCAACGCTCCATTTCAGGTTTTGAGAGGCTGGGCCCGCCGGGCTGTTCGGTTGGTGAGTGTGAATAGGGATGAGTTGCCGGGTTGTATATCCGCGGCGAAGGTTCTGGGCTATCCGAGGCGGTTTCCTCGCAGAGAACGCCGTAGCGTCGGCAAACGAAGTATGGACGGTACTATAATACCACACAAATATCGCCCTGTTTTCAAATAGTTTCTCGGAAGATGTTGACGCGGATGCGAGCGATAGGTAAGTGGCCGCCTTCCTCGCGACGGGTTCGTCGGCGCGGGGCGGTTTATCGCCGGGGTCAAGCCCCGAAAAACGCCGATTTCGGCAGATTCTTGAAGCAGGCAGACATGAATACATACGCCATGAAACCCGCTGACGCGGAAAAGGGTTGGACCCTTATCGACGCTGAAGGCCTCGTTGTCGGCAGGCTCGCCTCGATCATTGCGACCCGCCTGCGCGGCAAACACAAAGCCACTTACACGCCTCATGTTGATATGGGCGATCATGTGGTTGTGGTGAACGCCGAGAAAGTCGTCTTCACCGGCAATAAGATGGCCGACAAAAAGTTCTACTGGCACACCGGTTACCCCGGCGGGATCAAGGAGCGCACGATGGAGAAAATCATCGGCGGCGCCCATCCGGAGCGCGTGCTTATGAAGGCCGTGGAGCGCATGATGCCGAAAGATTCCCCGCTCGCGCGCAAGCAGATGACCGGGCTGAAAATCTATGCAGGACCGGAACATCCCCATGAGGCGCAAAGCCCCGTGACGCTTGATGTCGCTGCTATGAACCCCAAAAACAAGAAGGACCGCTAGATCATGAGCTCAACGTCATTTGAAGATCTCAAAGACGCAGCGGTCGAAGCGGGCGTCGTCGAGGCGCCGGTTGAGCCGGAAGCGCTGCCTGAGCCGAAAATCGACGCCCAGGGCCGCGCCTATGCGACCGGAAAGCGAAAAACCGCCGTTGCGCGGGTCTGGATCAAGCCGGGCGCTGGCCGCATCATCGTCAACGACAAGGACCATACCGAGTATTTTGGCCGGCCGGTTCTGCAGATGATCATCAAGCAGCCGCTCGCCGCCGCCGAACGCAACGATCAATATGACGTGATCTGTTCCGTTAAGGGATCAGGCCCGTCGGGACAGGCCGGGGCTGTACGGCACGGCATTGCCCGCGCGCTCACCTATTTCGAGCCGTCGCTTCGTTCGGTGCTGAAACAGGGCGGATTCCTTACCCGCGACAGCCGCGTCGTCGAACGGAAGAAATACGGTCGCAAGAAAGCGCGGCGGTCTTTCCAGTTCTCGAAACGCTAATTTTGTTTTCGAAATCTTTGGCGATTTGTCGCGCCGGCTGTGGACAAATAATCCTTGCTTGGGGACGAATCATTCTGACGTCGAGAAACATTTCCGATTCGTAATTTGTGTTACGGCCGGCGATGACACAAGTTCGAACTCTGCAGTGTTTTCAAGTTGTTAAAGGCCGCCCGCTTGTTTCCCCCAACAAGCGGGCGGCTTTTGTTTTGGCTGTTCATCCGTAAACGGACGCATATCAATACTCAGCATGGTTGTGTTTGCTGCACAATTTCGCGTTGTTTAACGGCGCTGCTGATCGCGCCATAGGCGAGCGACCGGTTGTCCGGGTCGAGCCGCGCGGCGCAAAACCCTTCGAAGATTTCGGTCGGCGCAGCGTTAGCTAACGCAGCAGCCTGCAACGCCAACGCCATATCCTCTGCAAATGCGCGCGCCGTTCCTTCGTTGAGCGCGCCAGGTTTACGCCATTTATCCAAACCAGAAACGTGTGCGGTAAACGCCGGATGAGCGCCGGCTGCGCTGTTGATCTCGCGCCACACGGCGTCGAGAGAATTTTGTTCGCGCGCGATGGCGCGCAAAATGTCGAGCGCGATCACATTGCCGGAGCCTTCCCAGATCGCATTCAGCGGGGCCGTTCGGTAAAGCCGCGGCATGCCGCTTTCTTCAACGAAGCCAGCGCCGCCTAGACATTCAAGTGCTTCGTAAACGGCCCCGGGTTGACGTTTGCACACCCAGTATTTTGCGATCGGCGTCGCAAGGCGCGCAAACGCCGCTTCATTTTCGTCGCCGCCGCGCCGGTCAAAAGCTCGCGCCAGCCGGAACGCCAGCGCCGTCGCCGCCCAGGTTTCAATTGCGAGGTCGGCAAGGACCGCCGTCATGGCCGGCTGGTCGATCAGCTTTTTCTGGAACGCCGTGCGATGAGCCGTATGCCAGAGGGCCTGGGCGAGGGCGGCCCGCATGCCGCCTGCAGAGCCGACCACGCAGTCGAGACGGGTATGCATCACCATTTCAATAATGGTTTTGACGCCGCGGCCGTCCTCTCCAACGCGGCGCGCCCAGGCGTTGTGGTACTCGATTTCGGAGGACGCGTTCGATCGGTCGCCCATCTTGTCTTTGAGACGCATGATGTGAAACGCGTTGCGGGTTTCGTCGGGACGCCAACGCGGTACGAGGAAACACGTCACCCCGGCCTCGGTGCGGGCGAGGGTGAGAAACGCATCGCACATGGGCGCTGAACAAAACCACTTATGGCCGACAAGTTCGTATTCATCGCCGCCCAACGCTTGGGCGCGTGTCTCGTTAGCGCGAATATCGGAGCCGCCCTGTTTTTCCGTCATCGCCATGCCCATGGTCACCGCATTTTTCTCCGTAACCGGAATAAAACGATGATCATAGGCGGGCGCCGTCACGCGCGGCTCCCATTCGGCGGCGACACCAGGCGTATGGCGGAGTGCGGGAACAACCGCATAAGTCATGGACATTGGACAGCAAACGCCGCCGTCGGTCTGTCCCAGCATATACATCAGCGCGGAATGAAAGACGTGCCCACCGGATTTTTCCGTCCATGCCGCGCCGGCGATCCCGGCAGAGAGGCCGAGGTCCATCAACTGATGATAGGCCGGATGAAATTCAACCTCGTCTATGCGGTGGCCATAACGGTCGAAACTGACAAGCTGCGGCGAGAAGCGGTTCGCTTGGCGGCTCCATTCAATTGCTTCTGCAGCGCCGGTGCGGGCGCCAAAATCCGTCAGGCGGTCCGTGAAATTATCGCCGCCATAGGTGGAAACCGCCCTTTTTAGCGCGGCGTCCGATTGAAAAAGGTTTATGTTTTCAAATGGTGGCGGCTGGTTGGCGACGGTGTGTGTCGCCAGCTCCGATCTTGGATTTCGATAGGCCATGCGTTGATTGTAGCGCAGCGCTGCTGCGCGGAGAAATGAAATGCGCAGAGAGCGCCAAACGCCTCACAGGCGAAAGGGCCTGCGCGGCCGGCCCTTCAACGTTTACTTATCGAAAAACGGCCTCAGTTTTCAACTTCGTCGGCAATTGAGTCTGCAGCGTCTTCGACCTCGTCGGCGACATCTTCAGCCGCTCTTTCCAAGTCGCTTTTTTGCGATTCCTGATAGAAATACCAACCGGCAGCGGCAAGCAGCAATATGATAATTAAGATGATGATGTTGCGCATTTGGATACCCTTCCCGATATGCCCCGCGTCTCTAGGTCGTGAGAGAAGAGTAGCGCGCTGGCGCCGCCGCCTCAAACTGAATTGTCGCCGCGTTGCAGCGAGGTTACTCCGTGATCGAAAGAAGTGCGTATAACTCATTGATCGCGGGCGTAACGTCGCCATACGGCGCTTTAATTGTCGTCATGCCCATGGCGCGCGCAGGTTTCAGGTTGACGCCAAGGTCGTCGATAAAAATGCATTCGTCGGGGCGCACGTTAAGCGCGCCGCACATCATGTCATAGATTTCAGGCTCAGGCTTCCGGACGCCGGCTTTGGAGGATTCAATGACGTGATCAAACATCGAAAAAACCTCGGCGACGATTTGCATCGCATCCGGATCATCAACCATCGACGTTGAGTCATGTGTCGGCATATTGTTGGTGATGCAGCCTGTCTTGTGTCCGGCGGCCTTAACGCGGCGCAGCGCCGCCACCATTTCCGGGTAAAGATTCAGCGTCAGCATCGACAGAAGGAGCGAACCGCTGATTTCATGTCCTGCAGCGCAGGTTTCCGCCGCGAAAGCGCGATCGAATTCGTCTCGGCCTATCTCGGCGCGCTCAAATCGGGCGAAGGCGCCGTCATGGATGCGCGCTTTGATGACGCTGCCGATAAAGCGCTCGGGCAGATTATTTTTCTCTTCGTAAGCAGCAAAATTTTCGACCGGCGACGTCGTGAAGACGCCCCCGAAATCGAAAATTACGGCTTTGAAATTCACGGGGCGCGTCAGTCCCTGACAGGAATATCGAAACGCTTAGCGATGATGCGGTCGACGCGACGCTTCGGCATAAGTCGCGGCAATGTCCACATCAGGAATTTGTTGCGCAGAATAGCGTATCGCGTTTTCGGTTTGTGCATTGTCAGGATTTCGCAAACCAGCGCTCCTACGTCTTCCGGCGGCAGGCCCGCGGCTCCGACTTCCTGAAACTTTTCGCGCATCCCGACGAGAATATCGTAGTATTCGGTCCCCTGATATTCTTCGGCGTCAATTTCATCTGCTTTCGCCCATATCGGCGTTTGGATCGCGCCGGGCCCGACGATGATGACGTCTATGCCGTGGACCATCAATTCGCGGCGCAGGCTTTCCGAGAAGGCCTCAAGCGCGTGCTTCGACATGGCGTAGGGGCCGAGAATGGGCGAGGCGATCTTGCCGGCGACGGAACTCATATTAACGATGCGCCCGGGATCGCCGCGCAGCGTTCTGTCGGCGCCAAGTAATGGCGCAAACGCCTGCGTTACAAACAATGGCCCAAAGACGTTAATCTCAAGCTGGCGGCGCATGATTTCCGGATCGATATGGAGCAGTGGTCCGCCCAACGCCACGCCGGCATTATTGACGAGCCCGGCGAGGGTGTGTCCGTCGAGCGCTTCGCGAACGTCCTTAGCAGCGCTCGCAATCGCGTCCTGATCCGTCACATCAAACAGCAGCGGCGTGTAATTTTCACCAAGCGCGGCAGCCAAGTCCGCAGCGTCTTCTTCCTTGCGTACGCTACCGAATACACGCCAGCCTTGATCGATGAGGGTTTTTGTGATGGCGCGCCCGATGCCCGTTGATGCGCCGGTGACGACGGCCGACTTCTGATGAAGATCAGTCATTCTTTTTCCTTATGCAGTCGCGGCGCCCATGAAAGCGCGTCCTCTATGAAAACCTCTGTACGCGGCGCAAACGCTTCCGGATCGTCGAATACGCCAACGAGAAAGTGTAGCTCACCCGCCCATTTCTCGCCTGCGAAGGTGAGGGGCGTGCCGCAATCCCGGCAATATCCGCGCCTGACGCCGGGAGAACTTGTGAAAAAAGCTGGGCTCCCTCGCGTCCATTTTGCGTTTTCCTCACGGAATCCGACCCAGGTTGAATAGGCCGCGCCCGTCGCCTTTCGGCAAGACTGGCAGTGACAGTTAGAGATAAATTTTGGCGGGCCCGCGACGGCGAAGCGGACGGTCCCGCACTGGCACCGGCCTTCATGCGCCGTCGTTATTCCCATCCCAGATCCTTCATAATCGCTGCGTTCTTTTCATTGCAACGCCGGACCGCCGGTCGCGCTATCAGGCGCTCCGTGTAGGAAACGAACGGCTCCTCTTTCTCGAAGGCGCCGAACATCATGGCGAAATTGATCGCCGATCCGAAAACGACGTCGGCGGCCGAGAATTTATCACCAAGAATATAGTCGCCGGTTTCGAGCGCAGTCTTCGCTGCTGCAATCACCATCTCCGAATTCCCGTATCCGATTGACGCCGGATTTTCATTTCGCCGTTTATTAAAAATATCGATCATGGCGGGCTCGATGCAGCTTGGCGCGAAAAACATCCACCGAAAATAGGCGCCGCGTTTAGCGTCGTTTTGCGCCGGCGCGAGGCCCTTGTCGCTGAAGGCGTCGGCGAGATAGGCGCAGATCGCGGCCGCCTCGGTCACAACGACGCCGTTGTGAACGAGTGTCGGTAATTTGCCCATGGGGTTGATCTTAACGAAAGTCGGGTCCTTTTGTGCGCCCTTCTTAAAGTCGATCACTTTGATATCGCATACATCGCCGAGCTCTTCGTTCATCCAGAACGCCGTGCCGCTGCGCGTTTGCGGACAATGATAGAGTATAGGTCTGTCGGTCATCGGGTCCTCCCGAGCGTGATGTTTAGCGTTGGAGGCTTAAGGCGTAGAGCGCAATTGCCGCCGCTGTCGATACATTAAGGCTTTCCATTGCCGGCGCGATGGGAATGCGGACAAGGCGCGAACAAGTTTCCGCGACCAGCGGGCGCAATCCAGCGCCCTCGGCGCCGAGAACAAGCGCCGCAGGGCGTCCGGCGTCAACGACGTCGATGGACGTCTCCGCTTCTCCGGCGAGCCCAAGAGTCTCGTAACCGAGATCTGCGAGGGCTTCGAGGCTGCGAGCAATGTTCACCGCCTTGACGCATGGGGTGGTTTCGATGGCGCCGGCGGCCGCCTTAGCGAGGGCGCCGGCCAGCGGCGGCGTTCGCCGTTCCTGAACAATGATCGCCTTGGCGTTGAATGCCGCCGCACAGCGGAAGATTGCGCCGATATTCTGAGGATCGGTGATCTGGTCAAGAACGACAACTGGGCGTCCGGCTTCCGCCGGCCCGCATACCTCTTTCAGTCGGGCGCGCGGCAGATCGAAGACTTCCGCGGCGAGCCCCTGATGCACAGCGCCGGTCGGCAACAGCTTATCGATGGCGTCTGGTTTTAGATCCTCAACCCTGTCGGTGCGCCCGCGCTGCACATTCTGTGCTTTTAGCCAATCGACAGCGTTCTTCGTGGCGGCGACGCGACGGACGCGCCGGGCCGGGTTTGCAAGCGCCGCTGCAACGGCATGGCGACCGTAAAGCCAAAGCCTCGCCGGGGCGTCGCCGCGCCGCGGATGGTTTTTTCCGGGCGCTTTTTTTCTGGTTTCGGTGCTGTCGGTCACAGGTGAACGCCTAGCGGGAAACGCTCGTTAAACATAGCAAAATAACAGTTGCCGGCGCCGCCCGCTCCATGGTTGCGCGCCGCGCCGCGCGCCGCTATAGACCCCGTTCCCAAATGGCGGCGTCGCACCGACTCATGCGGCGTTTCGACATGTCGCTGCGGTTTTCCGAGGCTGTCTGCGACCCACATGGAGGGGTGGGAGAGTGGTTAAATCCACCAGACTGTAAATCTGGCCGCTTAGCGTACGTTGGTTCGAATCCAACCCCCTCCACCATTTTCTGTCATAACACTGTGGTCTGAAATCATGAGAACGCGAGGTTGGCGGAGTGGCGGAAAGACCGGCTGAAGGCAAAGAGCGGGGCGTCCTTGCTGGCGTCCGGGTCGTCGAACTCGTTGGTTTGGGACCAGCGCCATATTGCGGGCAGTTGCTCGCCGACATGGGCGCTGACGTGATCCGCGTCGACCGCCCCGGCGCCGACATGTATCTCTCGCATAATCGAGGCAAGCGATCGATTGCACTCGACTTGCGCAAGGAAGGCGCTGCAGCAGTTGTGCTTGCGCTGGTGCGAAACGCAGACATGCTGATCGAGGGGCTGCGCCCGGGCGTCGCTGAGCGGTTGGGGGTCGGGCCCGATGCCTGTCACAACGTCAATAAAAAGTTGGTATACGGCCGAATGACCGGCTGGGGGCAGGCGGGGCCGTGGTCCTCGATGGCCGGCCACGACATCAACTACATTTCCATTACCGGTGCGTTAGAGGCCATGGGCGAGGCCGACCGGCCGCCGCCGCCGCCTTTAAACCTTGTCGGCGATTTTGGCGGCGGCTCGCTGTTTTTACAGTCCGGCCTTCTCGCCGCGCTCTGGAAGGCGGAGCGCACGGGGGCGGGCGATATTGTCGACGCAGCGATCATCGACGGCGTCAACTCCATGATGGGCATGGTTCATTCGCTCGCACATATTGGGCAATGGACACCGGAGCGACAGAGCAATCTACTGGATGGCGGCGCGCCTTTTTATCGGTGTTATCGCACGCGCGATGATCGTTTCATGGCGGCGGGCTGTATCGAACCGCAGTTTTTTGCAGAGATGCTGCGAAGGCTGGAGATACCGCCGGATGAGCTCGGCGGACAATACGATCCGGACGCCTGGCCAGCGCAGCACAAACGCCTTGAGGCGCGGTTCGCCGAGAAGACGCGGGATGAATGGGCGACGGTATTCGAAGGAACGGACTCTTGCGTTACGCCGGTGCTTTCCTACGCGGAGGCGCGCGACCATCCGCAGAACGCGGCGCGTGAAAGCCTATACGCGGCCGGCGACATCACCATGCCTGGCCCCGCGCCGCGCTTCGATCATGCGCCGGCAGAGCCCGACAATACTGTTGCGGCGAAAGGCGCCAATGCCAATGAAATCCTCGCCGAAGCTGGCTACGACAAAAATGAGATCACTGACCTTGTTGCGCGCGGTATTGTTGTCGTTGGCGGCAATGGCTAACGCTACGCGCACATTATACATCTCATACAGATGAAACCCGCAATGAAGATATAATCGAGCATTACCGATGATCAACGCTCGACTGATCGAAACAATCGACGTTGCCAATATCCTGGGCGAGGGCGCTCTCTGGCGGGCGTTTGACGAAACGGTCTGGTGGACGGACATCGAGGCCAGTCGCCTTTACCGGATGGATTGGCGAACGCAGAAAATCAAAACAACTGCGACGCCGGAACGTCTCGGATCGTTCGGGTTCGTTGAGGGGCGCGACGATTTGCTAATCGCGGCGTTTGAATCAGGCTTCGCGCTGTACCGGCCTGACAGTGAGGAGGTCCACTGGCTGGCGCGGCTGGCGGAACTCGGCGACGGCGTGCGCCTGAATGACGGACGGGTCGATCCTTTCGGCCGCTTCTGGGCCGGGGCGATGATTGAACGTGAACTCCGTAGGAACGAGAAAGCAGGGGCCTGTCTCTATATGGTGGACACGCAGGGCAAAGCGTATGCGCGCGCCGGCGGCGTTCATATTTCAAACGGTCTGTGCTGGAGCCCCAGCGGCGACCGGATCTATTTCGCGGACTCGATGCGCAATAGAATACAATCCGCGCCGTTTGACGCAGTGTCGGACGACGATGTCGCATTTGCGAGCTTCGCCAAGACGACCGGCGGCTCTCCAGACGGCGCGGTGACAGATCGCGACGGGCGCTATTGGTCGGCTCTGTGGGGCGGCTCGCGCGTCGCCTGTTTTTCTCCGGCGGGCGGGGAGATATTCTCCTTGTCGATTGACGCACCGCAGCCAACATGCCCCGCCTTTGGCGGCACGAATGGCGACCTGTTATTCGTAACGAGCGCCCGCGATGGCCTCAGCGACGCAGCGCTCTCAGCATCGCCGAAATCGGGCGCTTTGTTCGTTTTTGAGACAAACGTTTTCGGCGCGCCGCCGCCACGGGCGAAAATTTCGCCTTCGCTGATTGCGGCGGCCGGGTTTGCATAATGATTGTGATCGCTCACGCATTTGAAGTATCAAATCTGCGTTACGGGCCACTGGACGTCCGGCTCATTCGTCCCCATTGAAGGCTGTAGCGAACGCCGGAGTATCAAATGAGCAACGAGACCCAATATAAAAAGACGGACGAAGCGCTCGCCAGGCTGACGCCAGAGCAATTCCGCGTCACGCAGGAAGACGGCACGGAACCGCCCTTCACCGGCGAACATACGGACAATACGAAGCGGGGCATCTATGTCGATGTCGTGACGGGCGAACCCCTGTTCGCGTCGAGCGACAAGTATGATTCCGGCTGCGGCTGGCCGAGTTTTACCCGGCCGATCAAAGAGACTTATGTCGTCGAACGTTTTGACGAAAGTCATGGGATGCGGCGGGTCGAGGTGCGCTCAAGCGCCGGCGACAGTCACCTTGGTCATGTCTTCGAAGACGGCCCGAAGGAGGCGACGGGGTTGCGGTATTGCATCAATTCTGCGGCGCTGCGCTTCATCCCTATCGAAGATATGGAGCGAGAAGGATATGGTGAGCTGCTCCACTTGATTGATCAGGGCGAAAAGGAGGTATCGTAATGAACGAGCGAACCGAACGCGCCGTTCTTGCCGGCGGTTGTTTCTGGGGCATGCAGGATCTTATTCGCAAACTTCCCGGCGTTACGGGAACCCGCGTCGGCTACACGGGCGGGGATGTTCCGAACGCTACCTATCGCAACCATGATGGCCATGCTGAGGCGATAGAGATCATGTTCGATCCGAGCGCCATTGCCTATCGGGACCTTCTCGAGTTCTTTTTCCAGATCCATGACCCGACAACGCTGGACCGCCAGGGTAACGATGTCGGAACGTCTTATCGGTCTGAAATATTCTACGTCACCGACGCCCAAAAAGAGGTCGCGCTCGACACCATTGCCGACGTCAACGCTGCGGGTTTATGGCCGGGCGAAGTGGTGACGGCGGTAACGCCGGTCGGTGATTTCTGGGAGGCGGAACCGGAGCATCAAGATTACCTTGAGCGGATTCCGAACGGCTATACGTGCCACTTCCCGCGACCCGACTGGAAACTGCCGAAACGCGCGAAAGCGGAAGTTTAGACGTCTACTTCGTCAGCGCCGCCTTCGCCGCCCGTCCACGATCCGATCAGATCCCCGCCCATAGCGAGGGCGCTGTCGATCGCGTTGACGTACATTTCCGGCGCGCCATATTTAGCGCCGGCGTACCACGCCGCCAGCGCCGCCGCGGCCGGAAACGCCGTGTTTTTCGGCAGTGACGCCAGTAGTCTGATAATCATGTTCATCGGCCTTGCCCCTTGATACCCCAATCGCCCGGCGCGGACCCTAACACGGAAAAATACGGTCCCGCTAGCAGCGGCGCCGTTGCGGAATATCCGGGTGACGCGCCGCCGAGACTCGGCTAAAGGCCGCCCACAGGAAGAAAAAATGGCGCTCGACCCTCACGCAGAAGTCCACGAACGCGCGCTGATTGTCGATTTCGGCAGTCAGGTAACGCAGCTTATCGCCCGTCGGCTGCGCGAGAGCGGCGTCTATTGCGAGATCCACCCCTTTAATCGCGTCGATGGCGCGTTCCTTGCGGAGTATGCGCCGCGGGCTGTGATCCTCTCGGGAAGCCCGGCGAGCGCTAACATCTCAACATCGCCTCGGGCGGCCGACGAGATCTTTGATCTTGGTGTTCCCATCCTGGGCATTTGTTACGGCGAACAGACGATTTGCGCCCAACTTGGCGGCAATGTGGAGCAATCAGACCACAAGGAGTTCGGCCGCGCGCAAGTCGAAGTGATCAAGGAGAGCCCGCTCTTTGACAGCGTGTGGCAAGTGGGCGGCCAATATCAGGTATGGATGAGCCACGGCGACCGCGTAAACGCGATCCCGGAGGGGTTCGAAGTGATCGCCAGATCCGGCGGCGCGCCCTTTGCAGCGATCTCCAACGAAGAGCGCCGGATTTATGCAGTGCAGTTCCACCCAGAAGTCGTTCACACGCCGGACGGTGCGAAGCTCCTGCAGAATTTCACAAAGAACATTGCGGGCCTGACTGGCGACTGGACCATGGCGGCGTTTCGCGACGAAGCGATCAGCGACATTCGCAAGCGGGTCGGCGACGCCCGTGTGATTTGCGGGCTCTCCGGCGGCGTCGACTCATCGGTCGCGGCTGTCCTGATCCACGAAGCGATTGGCGAGCAGTTAACTTGCGTTTTCGTGGACACCGGATTGATGCGCGCGGGCGAGGGGGAAGAAGTCGTCCGCCTCTTCCGCGACAGCTACAACATTCCACTGATCCATGTGGAAGCCGAAGACCTGTTCCTCAGCAAACTCGCCGGCGTCGATGATCCGGAAAAGAAGCGCAAAATCATCGGCGCGACCTTCATCGATGTTTTCGACGAGGAAGCGGGCAAAATCGAAAACGCCGAATATCTGGCTCAAGGCACGCTTTACCCCGATGTGATCGAAAGCGTTTCCTTCGACGGCGGCCCGTCGGTAACAATCAAGTCGCATCATAATGTCGGCGGTCTGCCCGAGCGCATGAACCTCAAACTCGTCGAGCCGTTGCGCGAGCTTTTCAAAGACGAGGTGCGCGCGCTCGGCCGCGAGCTTGGGCTGCCTGATCATTTCGTCGGGCGTCATCCGTTTCCTGGGCCGGGTCTTGCTATCCGCATTCCTGGCGCTGTGTCGAAGGAAAAGGCCGATATCCTGCGCAAGGCCGACGCCATCTATCTCGACGAAATCAAGAGAGCGGGCCTTTATGATGAGATTTGGCAGGCGTTCGCCGTATTACTCCCGGTACGGACCGTTGGCGTCATGGGCGATGAACGCACCTATGATCACGTGCTGGCGCTGCGCGCCGTCACATCGACCGATGGCATGACGGCGGACTACTATCCGTTTCCCCATGATTTCCTCGGACGTTGCGCGACGCGCATTATCAACGAAGTGCGCGGCGTCAACCGTGTCGTCTATGACGTGACGTCGAAGCCGCCAGGCACCATCGAGTGGGAGTGATGCGGGGGTTTTGTGAAATCTCCGGCTGACTGTATAATTAGTCGCTTTGTTGGAAAATGTGGTCCAGCATTGATCAGTGTGACGGCATACGCCGAAGCATGTGTCTTGGAGACGTAGATGGAAGCGACATTTGCGAAGTTAATCGAGGTTACGCCGGCGCGGTTGAAGACGCTGAGCGGCAAGTCCGATCTACGCGGTTGGCTTCAGACGGCGAGTCACCTCGGCGCCATTGCCATCAATACCGCCGCGCTCGTCGCGACCTGGGGCGGGTGGCTGGCCGTTCCGTTTTTTATAATTCAGGGCATCCTCATCAATTGTCTTTATGCGGGCGTTCATGAGCTCAGCCATAATACCGTCTTCAAGACGCGCGGCCTGAATGAAATCTTTGGGCGCCTGTTTGCGTTCGCTGTGTTGATTGGACGCGATCAGGACAAGTTTGAACATTTTCAGCATCACCGGTTTACGCAGGACGTTGAACGCGACGCGGAAATTGTCGGGGGCAAGCCGTTTTCGCTGAGCGGTTACCTCCTCTATGTTTCAGGCGTTAGCTACTGGCCTGCGCGCATATCCGAAGTTATTCGGCTTGCCCTCGGACACACGGACCGCTGGCCGCATTTGTCGGAATCGCAATTTCGCACGGTCCATAAGGAAGCGCGGCTGATGCTTCTTGGGTACGCCGTCATCGCCGGCGTCTCGCTCGCTGCGGGTAGCGCCGCGGCGTTTTATTTCTGGTTGGCGCCGGTTCTGTCGATGAAGTGGTTCCACATGCTTCAGAACACGATCGAACACACCGGCATGCCCCACGAAGACGACATATTGGTCAACACGCGCACAGTTCGGACCAACGGGTTGATGCGCTGGCTCTTGTGGAACATGCCCTATCATACGGCCCATCACAGCTATCCGATGATCCCGTTCCATCAGTTGCCGGGGCTTCACGAGGCGGTTGTGGAGTCGATCGGCGCTGAACCGCCGACAATCAGCCATTTTGGTTTCCAGAAGCATATGATCAAAAAGCTGATCAAAGAGGGTACGTCAAAATATACCGGCCAGGACATCGCAGCTTACTGATGGATGATCGCACGCACGGGCCACCTTAATGCAATCATTGAAGATCTATCAGTCGTTATGGGCGATGGAGTTGCGCCGGCCGGACGGGTTCGAGCACAGCGACGAAGAACGCTTCGACATGATTGCGAACGCCGGATTTGACGGTGTTTGCCTTGATCCGGCGGCGGATGAGATCGACGCTTGCCTCGCGAGAAGACCGCTATTCGAGCGGTATGGCCTCGAATGCATGATCAATGCATTCCCGAAAACTGATGACGACTTACGGAAACTGCTCGACCTCGCTGTCGAAATGAACGCGACGACATTCAGCATTATTGGCGTCGTCTATCCACGGACGTCCGACGACGCCATTCCTATTATCCGTCGATGGATGGAGATCGCCGCCGACAAGGGCGTTCCGATCATGTTTGAGACCCATCGCGACTGTATCACCAACGACATGTTTCTTACATTGCAGTTGATCGACGCCATTCCGGAAATGCGATTGTGCGCGGACCTTTCTCACTATGTGCTCAATCGAGAGATTTCCCTGCCGTTGACCGAGGGGTCGAAAGGAATGTTCAGTCAACTCATAGACCGGTCCGATTGCTTTCAGGGCCGAGTTGCGAACCGCGAACAGATCCAGATACCGATTGCGTTTCCGCAGCACGCCGAGTGGGTCGAACTTTTCAAGGCCTGGTGGGGGCAGGGGTTTCGCTCCTGGCGTGCGCGCAACGCCGACGACGCCAATCTCGTCTTCCTGTGTGAGCTTGGCCCGCCGCACTATGCGATCACGGATGCGGCCGGCCATGAACTTTCCGATCGTTGGGAGGAGGCGTTAACGATTAAAGCATGGGTTGAAGAAATTTGGGCCGATACGGTTTAGCGCCATCGATCCGGTCGAAAAATAGTGTGGTATTGGAAACGATTTTCCGCTTAAAATCCCCTCATCAGGAAAAACCGGGGCGATGATAAATCGTCCGATAACAGAGCAGTCCAGGATCACTTACGCCAAGCAGGCGGTTCGATGATTTTGAGGCTTCAGGCAGAATTACCGCCTGGTGACGCCGTTGCAGGGGAATAAGAGGCATGAAAGACGATCAGCTACCGCCGCCGGGCGCGCCGGATATTGAAATTGCCCGCGCAGCAAGGATGCGTCCGCTCCTCCCGCTAGCGGAGGAGCGCCTCAGCTTGCCGGCGGACGCACTTGTCCCTTACGGACATTTCAAGGCGAAATTGTCGCTCGATCATATCTCATCTCTCGACGACCGATCGAAGGGCAAGCTCGTTTTGGTAACGGCGGTGACCCCGACGCCCGCCGGCGAGGGCAAGACTACGACGAGCGTCGGCCTTAACGACGGTCTCAATAAAATTGGCGTTAACTCGATGGTGTGCCTGCGCGAGCCCTCGCTCGGCCCTTGTTTCGGGATGAAAGGCGGCGCAGCGGGCGGCGGGCGCGCGCAAGTCTTGCCGATGGAGGATATCAACCTTCATTTTAACGGCGATTTTCATGCAATCACTTCTGCGCACAGCTTGCTCGCGGCAATGCTCGATAATCATTTGCAGTGGGGCAACGCGCTTGGCGTCGATCCGCGCCGCGTTTCCTGGCGGCGCGTTGTCGACATGAATGACCGGGCGCTGCGGAACATAAATGTAGGTCTGGGCGGGCCAGCCCATGGCGTGCCGCGGGAAACGGGCTTCGATATTACGGTCGCTTCGGAGATCATGGCGATCCTGTGCCTTGCGACTGATCTTGAAGATCTGCAGCGACGGCTCGGCGATATCATTGTGGCGCGAAATTATGACAAAGCGCCCGTAACGGCGCGCGATATTGGCGCCGACGGCGCGATGGCGGTTTTGTTGAAGGATGCGCTGCAACCCAATCTGGTCCAGAGCATCGAACACAACCCGGCGTTCATTCATGGCGGCCCGTTCGCCAATATCGCCCATGGCTGCAATTCGGTGATGGCGACAAAAACGGCGCTGCGGCTTGCGGACGTGGTGGTGACGGAGGCGGGCTTTGGCGCGGATCTTGGCGCAGAGAAATTTCTTGATATCAAGTGCCGGCAGTCCGGCTTGAGACCCGATGCTGTCGTGCTCGTTGCGACAATCCGGGCGCTGAAGTTTCAGGGTGGCGTGCCCAAGAACGAGCTTATTGCGCCGGATGCCGGCGCTGTAGAGCGCGGTTGCAGCAATCTTCGCAGGCATATCGAAAATCTCCGCAAGTTCGGCGTCAATCCGGTTGTGGCGATCAATCATTTCGCGAAAGACACCGAGGATGAGGTTGGTGTTGTTCAGCGTATCTGTGCAGAGTCCGGCGTTTCGTCGGCGATTGCGAAACATTGGGCGAGCGGTGGCGCGGGCGCGGTAAACCTGGCCGAAGCGGTTAAGGCGCAGCTTGATAGCGAAACGCCCGAAATAAAATTCCTGTACGCCGATGATGCGCCGTTGACAGAGAAAATTGAGACCGTCGCAAAGGAAATCTATCGCGCCGGCAACGTCGAATATAATTCATCGGCGATGCGGAGCCTAAAGGAGTTTGAAAAGATGGGCTTCCGGAATTTGCCCGTCTGCATCGCCAAGACCCAATACAGCTTTTCGACAAATGCGGCCAATCTCGGCGCGCCGGAGGGGCACACGCTTGAAGTGCGCGAGGCGCGCCTCTCCGCTGGCGCCGGTTTCGTCATTGCCATCTGCGGCGATATCATGACGATGCCTGGCCTGCCGAAACGCCCTGCGGCGCTTGATATTGGCCTCGATGCAGATGGCGAAATTGTCGGCCTTGCATAGCATACCGGAGCAATTTGGACCCCGCGGTCGCCGGTTGCATCGCGCCCGCAATTGGTGCGATGGCGGCGCCCGCGACAATATTGGGGCCGGATAATGCTGCTTTTCGACCGCACTGATGTGGAATACGGCGCGCCCGCGCTGGCCGGAAAAACGGCCCATGTGACGGGTAGGGCATGACCATGGCCATCGATCCAAGGAGGCTGCGCGAAAGGGCGCAGGTACTGGCGCCGGGCGTCTTCATGGCATTTACCATCGCGGCGGCCGCGACATTTCTCACGGAGCATTACGGCGCGCCGGTCATGCTGTTCGCGTTGCTGATTGGCATGGCGTTTCATTTTCTGAGCCAAGACGGCCAGTGCGTCGAGGGCATTGAGTTTACCGCTTCGACCCTCCTGAAGATCGGCGTCGCGTTGCTTGGCGTGCGGGTTTCGTTTTCCGACCTGGCGAGCCTCGGCCCTGGACCCGCGTTACTGACGCCGCTGCTGATTGGCGTGACAATTCTATCAGGAATTTTGATCAGCCGTATGTTCGGGCGGCGCCTGCGGTTCGGCCTGCTGACGGGCGGCGCCGTTGCGATATGCGGTGCGTCGGCGGCGCTCGCCCTTGCGTCAGTTTTGCCAAAAAAGGACGGCGGCGAGCGCGACACGCTCTTTGCCGTTATTGCGGTCACAACCTTGTCGACAATCGCAATGATCGCCTATCCGATTGTCTTCACGGCGCTGGGCTTTAACGACCAACAGATCGGATATTTGATCGGCGCTACGATCCACGACGTTGCGCAGGTGATCGGCGCCGGCTACGCCGTGTCAGAGGACGCCGGCGCCGTCGCAACCTATGTGAAAATGATGCGCGTTGCGATGCTGCCGGTTATCATTGTTGTTATGGCGCTGGCCTTTCGAAGCGACGCAAGCGCAGGGAAGTCGTCTTTTCCCTGGTTCGCCGTCGGGTTCGCTGCATTGCTGGGACTTAATAGCACCGGCGTCATTCCGCCTGTAATCGTCAGTGTAATAACCGGCGCGTCGCAATGGCTGCTCGTGGCGTCCATCGCCGCGCTCGGCATGAAAACGTCGCTGAAGGCCATGACCGATCTCGGCGCCGGTCATATAGGCGTCGTGGTTATTGAAACGCTGGTTCTGCTCGGCATCGCGCTCGGCGCGGTGATGCTGATTTAGGTGCGAGCCAGTCCCTGATCGCAACGAAAGGCTGCGCCCTAAAACCGGTATTTCAGTCCGCCATAGACGCTGGCGCGCGCACCCGGGGTAAAGATCCGATCTTCGTCGATATTGATTGTGAGAACCGGTGAAACGCCGGCGACATAGCCGGTGTCGAGAATATTTTCGCCGGACGCGAAGACTTCAAGCTGATCGCTTAACCGATACCCGGCGGAAAAACCGAGAACCGGGTCCGTCGGGACGCTGACCGTGTTTTCGTGATCGGCGAAGTAATCGCCGCCGGCAAGCTGCACGTTTGCTGCGAAAAACCAAGAATCCTCGACATCGTAACGCAGTTCGCCGCGATACTGATGCACCGGCAGCCCGGCAATGCGGTTGCCGTCGACGCCGCCGAGGGCAAAGCCGCCGTCGACGATTCGATGATTGTTGTAATTGTAGACGTTGCGCAACGTCAGTGCGCCGCCGCGGTTAGCCATTGATGCTGGAAAGAGGTGGAGATCGACGCCGGCTTCGACGCCTTTATGGGTCGTGTTGTCGGCGTTGCTGTAGACCGCGCCGGAAATAAAACTCGATGGTTCGGCCAGTGAGATGATCTCGTTTTCAGTATCGGTGTCGTAATAGGCGAGATTGAAACCGATCCAGTTTCCGATAGCGCCGCGCAGGCCCGCCTCGAGTGTAAAGGAATCTTGTTCGTCCAGCCCCGACAGCGACGTCGGATCGCCAGCTGTTAGCTCTTCCATGCTCGGCGGCTCGTAAGCGCGCGAGACGCTGGCGTAAGCCTGAAGTTTGTCCGATACATCGAACCGCGCGCCGCCGCGCGCCGCGACGCCGGTGAACGTCTGCGTGTCGATATCGTCATCGGCGAAATCCGTCAGGCGGCGCTCTACCTTGATGAACTTCGCGCCGACATCGACGGCAAGCCGTTGCAGCGGTTTATATACGCCCTCCACAAAAGCGTTGATCAGTTTCGATTTCTGGTCGGTTTGAGAAATGACCGCGCCGGGGTCGCCGTTCACATTGTCGAAAACGTCAGACGTCTGGCTGCCGTTGACCCACTCGCCGCCAAAGCGGTAAAGCGCGTCGCCGCCAAAAAAGCGTAAGGAGCGTTCGGCTTCAAGGCGAGCGCCCCATTCGGATCCTTCCCGGTCAACGAAGCCGACGAAATCGATCTGCGGGGATTCGATCTCGCGGCGGGTATAGTGACCGCCCACCGAGAAGTCATGCCATAACACGCTGAACTGCGTTTCATTGGCGATGCGGCCTTCGCGGATATCGCGGGCGAAATCGTCGGCGCGCGCACCATCGACGAGATTAATGATCGGACCGCCGGGGAATAATGGACCGAGCGTGATCGGCGGCGTCGGCTGCTGTGCATCCGCCTCCAGTTGCGCGAGGGTTAGCCCGCCGGCGAGTTCGGTCTTTGAATTTGCGACGTCGAGAAAAAAACGCGTGCTGAGATTGTCGCGCAGTTGAAACCCGACATTGCCGTGAAACTGCTGGCTGGAGCGGCGATTGTTGTCACGCCAGCCGGTCTCATAAACGCCAGTGACGCCGGCGTAGTAATCGATACCTGATGACGCGCCGGCGAGGCTCACATGGGTCTGGCCGCCCGCCTTGCCGTCGACGGTGGCGCCGCCGTCGAGGCGCGCGGAAAGGCCGGCTGGCGCATCGCGGCCTGTGCGTGAGACCAGGTTGACGACGCCGCCGAGATTGCTTCCCCCCTCGCGCAGGTTCGCGACGCCGCGGACGACGTCAATCTGGCGCGTCGAAAGGAGATCGATCTCGCTGGTGTTTGTTGTCCCGTGAACGTCGGTCAGCCGTGCGCCGTCGCGCAAAACGATCACATTCGAACGTTGTCCGCTATTGCCCACCGCAAATCCGCGAATGGAGAGGCGCGGCTCCTGAATATCGAGATTGTTGACAGAGACGCCCGGAGCAAAAAAGACGCCGTCGCCAATATCGTCGGCGTAGTTGTCCGCATAGTCGCTTTCATCGAGAATATCGACGGCGCCGGCGGCGCCCTGCAATTCATCAAGCGGTCGATCGCGAAGCGTCGCGGGTTTGAAAACTCCCACCTCTTCCATCGCAGCCACGGCGGCGGTGGCGCCGGCCGCGAGGGCGGTCGTCGCCAGCAAAAAAGCGGAGAATGATTTAGTGACGGTCATAGCGCTTTTTGAAATCGAAAACGGCCTTCGACATTGGCGCCGTGGCGTATTGTTGCGCGCCGGCGATGTGTCCTTGTCGGCTGTTGTCCGAAATCCCCTCTTGTTATGCGGCCGCTTAAAACAGCCCGATATCGCGTTGTGAGAAGTTGATGAGGCCCGGCAGCGCCGTATCGAGCTCGCCATTGTCGAGGCCGAACCATGCGCCGAGCGTCGCGGCGAACTGATCGACGGACGTTGTCGGGATCAACCGCCCGTTGCCGCTGTCCTGATCGTGGTCGAGCACCGGCAACGGCATCTGGCCGACCATGCGCGAACCGTTGACGGCGCCGCCGACGACAAAATGGTGTCCGCCCCATCCGTGATCGGTGCCGTCCCGATTGATTGTCAGAGTGCGTCCGAAGTCGGAGGACGTGAATGTTGTTACGTCCTGTTCAACGCCGAGTTCCGTCATAGTGTCGTGAAACGCGCGGATCGCGGACGCAATGCCGCCATGCCGGTTCGGCATACTGGTGTGCTGATTGGAGTGGGTGTCGTAGCCGCCGTCGGCGACAAAGAAGACTTGTCGATTGACGCCTAACGTGCCGCGCAGTGCGATGATCCGGGCAACGACCTGCAACTGTGAAGCGAGGCGGTTCTGCGGGAAGACAGTGGTGAATGGCGCGTCGGCGCCGAAGGATTCGCGCAACGTCCGGTTTGCGTCGATCGATCGGTCCATGATGTTGACAAAATCGCGGCGAAGGAGATTGGAAACGGTCTGGCCTTCCGCCTTCAGCATCGACTCATACGCGCCGGGCAGAGCTGCGGATCCAAACAGTTCGTCGTCGCCGACGCCGACGATTTCCTGCGGCCCGTTGCCGCCGACCTGATACTGGCCGACCACTTCGCCCTGCAAAAAGACGGTGTTGCCGGAGGCGGAAACGGCTGTGAAAGTCGAGTCCGGATTGCTGCTTGACGCCGCAATCATATCGGCGAGGCGCCCGCCCCAGCCAAAGCGCGCGCCTTCGGGCTCCGACGACATCCAGACGGACTGCTGATCATTGTGGGAAAACAGGCGCGGCGGCCGCGGCGCAGAGCGGTTTCGAAAATCGTCCCTGTTCATGGGCACGACCAGCGGGCCTACATTGGCGACGATCGAACCGTCGCCGCGCTCGATCAACTCATGGATTGGCGCCAGTTCCGGCGGCAGCGCGAATTGCCGGCCGCCAAAATCTGCTGCGTTGGTCAAGTTGAGCGGAAGCAACTGATCACGTGTGCGCGTCGAACCGCCCATGTTGCCTTCGTAACGGTTGAAAAGCTCACGCCTAATATTGGCGAACGCATTGTAGTTTGAGGTGTCGTAGGGAATGACGGTGTCGTGTCCGTCCATGCCGCCAAACAAGAACACGCAGATAAGCGCTTTGTACCCGCTGGTGTCCGCCGCAAAAGCGTTAAAGCGCATCAGATCATTGGCGAACCCGGTCGCCGCGCCGAGCGAAAGCGCCGCCCCGGTCTGAAGGAAATGTCGTCTGGAATGCCGCATCGGTTCTGGTTCCTACCGCTGGACGATGTAATCGGATGAATTCATGACGAAGAGGACGGCGAGCCGCACGCGTAACTCGTCTCTCGAAAACGAGCCGCTTCCGGAAGAAATTGCGTTTACCGCATCGATAATTTGAGTCCGCGTCTCGCTTGTTAATGCGCCGTGGGCAAGCAGCATGTCGACATGATCGACGAGGGCTGCGGCGTCGCCGGCGAGTGCGACTTCGGCAGCGTAATTTGGCGCGAAATCCGTGCGGCCGTCGTCATTGAATATGAACTCGGTCATAAAGTTGGCGTAGCCGGTAACGCTCGCCGCCGTTGTAATCTGCAGTTCCGGCGCGACCATGCCCGCCGCGGCGCTTTCCGAGCCTGGCTGCACATAGCCCGGACGATAGAAATTGAAGACTGATGGCGAGCGGTAGGCCTGTTGGTTCAAAGCGTTTGGCGATTGCGTGTCGCGCACAAGTTCGACGGCGCCAACATCGGTGCTCGTCACGCCAAAGGCGCGCGCCCATTGCGTAAAGCGAATAACCGGTTCGCGCACCTTTCCGTATTGCGGGTCGGTCGAAAACGATGCGTCGCGCGCTTCGTTATCGAGCAAGATCGCCGCCACAACAGCGCGCATATCGCCGCGCCCGCCGCCGCCGGCGACGCGTCCGTCCGGCATCGCGAAGCTGCCGGATCGAAACGCGTTGGCGACGCGGTTTACATAAGCGGAGGACGGATTGCTTGTAACCAGGCGCTGAATGAGCTGACGTGAAATAAACGGCGCCGTGCTCTGGTGGCTGAACAGCGCATCGAGCGCGATGGAAATCGACTGATCACCGGGCGTGTTCGCTGGAATGGTCGTGCTTAGAAAAGCCTTCGCTTCCGGTGAGTGTTCCTCGTCGAACATGACGAGCGGCAAATACTCAGAGCGGATGTCGTCCGGGCGACTCAAGAACCGATTGGTCTCCGCCCAGCTAAGACCCGTGAAGACTTTTGCGAGTTCCGTAATATCGGTATTGTCGTATGTTTCGACCGGATTGCCGCCGACGAGGACCGGGTCGCCGTTCGGTTGCAAATCGATCAAGCCGATAGTGAACAACTGCATGATTTCACGGGCGTAGTTTTCATCCGGTACGACCTCGCGCTCGGCATCCGCCTTCTGATTTTGCAGATACGTCAGCCATATCGCCATCGCCGGGCTATAGGTGACGTTTTCAAGGGTTTGGCGAAAATTGCCGAAGGCGCCGGCATTGATGATGTCCATGTAGTTGGCCATCGCCACCGGCCGGTCGAGCAGGGCGCCGTCGGCATAAGATGCGACGATAATCTGCGACAGGGCGAAACCGAACCGTTGGCGAAGCTGATCATCGCCGAGAATTGCGCGTGTCCAGAACGTCTCAGAAAGCTCGGTGCGGCCTGCTTCGGCGCCGGACGCCTCAACAAGCAACACCGATTGCAGCAGCGATTCCTGCGGCTTTGCGAACTCATCAAGAAGCCATTGTTCATACCCAATGGCGCGTAAATTATCGATGTCGGCCTGGGTCGCGCCGAATGTCGCCTGATTGAGGAAACGAACGGCTTGCGCTTGTGTGATGGCGCCTGGAGTCCCGCCGCTCGGCGGCGCCGCCGGCGGCGCGCCGCCGTCTCCGGACTCGGTGCAACCCGCCGCAGCAAACAATGCAGCGCCCGCAATAAGCATGCGTTTCATAGAACTACCAACTATCGAGCAAAACATGTCGCCCGGCTCCCGTGCTACGCGCTGCTTCTAGCTGCGTTCTGTAAACGGAGGTGAAAACGGGCGGTGCAATTTGTCTAAAGGTTTCGCAATGACGCAAAATCGCCCGCGGCAATAACGAATTGCCGCATATTGAAAATTATTCAGGTTGAAAATTGAGCGTGGTTGGCGGTTTTTTGAATATATCTGTGGTTGTGCGTCTTGCGATTCGACATGCGCGCCGTGCAAACTTTTATCAATAAGCGCTAAATTTTCGGCAATGAACTAAGAACGTTTGTCGAAAGCATCATGATCCTTCGGCAACCTTCATGAATCGGCGCCGGCCCGTGTTGCAAAATGCCAGGCAAGGGCCGCCAGGGGTTGCACTTGCGCGCCCATTTTCGCCGCTTCCGGCGAGGACGCATTACCCTGCAATGATCGCGCGTAGACGCCCTGAATAATCGCCGCGATGCGGAACATGTTGTAGGCAAGACAGTAGTCGAGGTCCGGCACGCCATCACGGCCGGTCCGTTCGCAGTAAAGCCGCACCGCCTCGTCAAGTGTCGGAATGCCCAGCGCGCCTAAATCCAGCCCGGCGAGGCCGCCGCGCACATCCTGCGGAAAGAAATAGACCATCAGGAAATAGGTGAAATCCGCCAATGGATGGCCCAGCGTCGACAATTCCCAATCGAGTACTGCGAGCGTTTTGGGTTCGGTCGGGTGCATGATCGCATTGTCAAAGCGAAAATCCCCATGAACGACGCTCGTTGCGTCATCATTTGGCACGGCGGTTGGCAGCCATTCGATCAGCCGGTTCATCTCGTCGATAGTCGCTGTTTCCGCGCCTTTATATTGTTTGGTCCAACGGCCGACCTGGCGTTCGAAATAATTGCCGGGTTTGCCATAGTCTTCCAAGCCTGCGGCTTTGTGGTCGATATTGTGGAGGTCTGCGAGCGTGCCGATCAACGCTCGGAACAATGGCGCGCGATCAGGCTTCGCGACCTCGGGCAGGCCGGAATCCCAGAAGATCCGGCCGTCGACGAAATCCATGATGAAAAACATCGTGCCGACGACGGAGTCGTCCTCGCACAGCGCATAGGTTTTTGGAACGGGAAAACCTTGGCCGCCGAGCGCTGTCATGACGCGGTATTCACGATCAACAGCATGCGCCGACGGCAATAGTTTGCCGGGCGGCTTGCGGCGCAGAACGTATTTTTTGCCGGGCGTCGTAATCAAATAGGTCGGGTTGGACTGTCCGCCCTTGAACTTCCTGACTTCGATCGGTCTGGCGAATCCCTCGACATGGGTTTTCATGTAGGCGGCAAGGGCGCTTTCGTCGAAAGCAAGATGATCGGGCGTTTCGCTTACGCCGGTGAAGTCTTCGCTCTTGTTATCGGCCATGTCGGCGAAACCCCTTTTAGGCCCGTAGAAAATCGAAAATCATCAGTGAGCCGATAATCACGAAACCGGCGCCTGCGATCAGTTTAAGCGGAGCTGCCGCGAAATACCTTTCCGAGGCCGCCCCCGCCAGAACTGCAATCGCAGTTGACGCAGTCAGGGCCGCGGCGGCCGCCGCAAAAACGAGCCATCGCGGCCGGTCACCGTCTGCGGAAAACAGTATGGTGGCGAGTTGCGTTTTATCGCCAAGCTCGGCCAAAAAAACGGTGGCGAAGACGGTAAGAAACGCGATCATGACCCGACCGTTCCGATTTTTTCATGGAATTGAAGAAACAATTCAGCAACGCGCTCCGGATCTTCCGTTTGCGGGTAATGCCCGATATCGTCGAGGAGCGTCGCAGCGGCGAGCGGAACCTGTTCTTTGAAATAATCGAACATATGTTTTCCAGAAATAGGGTCGGCGCCGCCGTCGATGAGGCCTATTGGAATGGTCGCCTGCTGAAGCGCACCCACCCATCGTTCGCGATGCTCTCGCCGTTCCGGGATGTAGTGCAGCAATTTATGAAAGATGCGGTTGCCGTCATTTTGCGAAAGCAGAGCCCAGTGATTGTCGATTTCTTCATCGGCAGCTTTTGTATTGGTTCCGAAAATTTCATCAAATCCTTTTCGCAGCGTGTCACGGGAAAGCCGGCGGCTGACGAGGCCGCCAATGGGCGACAGGCCTAGTTTCTGGATCAGCCGCGCGCGATGCTGTTCCGGAAATAGACCGCCATTCAGCAAGACCACGGATTTCAGCGAAAAACTCAGTGCGTTTTCATGATGACGAGCGAGCAATTCCTGCGCAACCGTATCGCCATAATCATGGGCGAGAACATGCGCGTCGCCGACGCCAAGTTGTTCGAGGAGGACCTCCTGTAGGTCCGCCTGATCGGCGATGCGATAACGGATATTGCGCGGTTTATCCGAGAGCCCGAAGCCGAGCATGTCGATGGCGGCGAGATTGAAACGGCTTTCGAGCATCGGCCAGACGCCGGTCCAATCCCATGACGATGTCGGAAATCCATGAATGAGCAGAAGCCAGGGCTTTGCGTCGTCTGGGCGTTGCGGCGCCCAACTGGCAATGCGCCACCCATGGGCGACGAACGAGTTTGACGCGTCGCGCCATTCGTCGAGCGGTTTCAACGCTTGGCCTCAAGCGCACGCCAGCCGATATCGCGGCGACAAAAACCGTTCGGCCAGTCGATGGCGTCGACGCCGTCATAGGCGCGGTCGATCGCCTCGCGGATATCGCTTCCCGTCGCGGTGATGTTCAAAACGCGCCCGCCGTTCGCATGGAGCAGGTCGCTGTCCTGCTTTGTGCCGGCGTGGAAGACGACGACGCCCGGCATGCCATTCGCCGCATCGACGCCGCGAATGACGGAGCCTTTCTCATATGAACCGGGATAGCCCTTCGCCGCCATGACGACGAGGGCGCCGGCGTCGCTCGACCATTCAAATGTATGTCCCTTTAATGCGCCCGTTGCTGCGCCGTGTAAGACAGGCAGAAGGTCGCTCCTCAAAAGCCGCATCATGATCTGGCATTCCGGATCACCGAAACGAGCGTTAAATTCAACAAGACGCGGGTTCCCGTTCTTGATCATCAGCCCGGCATAGAGAACGCCGACATAGGGAGATCCGCGCCGCGCAAGTTCAGCAACGACTGGCTCGATGATATGTTCTAGCGTCTTGGCGCGAACGTCGTCTGTAAAAACCGGGGCTGGCGAGTAGGCGCCCATGCCGCCAGTGTTTGGGCCCTTGTCGCCGTCAAAAGCGCGCTTGTGATCTTGCGCTGAGATCATCGGGAGAATGGTTTCGCCGTCGGTGACGACGAAAAAACTTGCTTCTTCGCCATCCATGAATTCTTCGATGACGATCTCTGCGCTTGCATCGCCAAACTGACCGCCGAGCATGTCATCTACAGCGGCGTCCGCGTCCTCAAGCGATTCGGCTATGACGACGCCCTTGCCGGCTGCGAGCCCGTCCGCCTTGATTACATAGGGCGCTGTCTGTTCGCGCAGAAACGCCTTCGCAGGCCCGGCGTCGGTGAAATTCCCGTAAGCCGCCGTCGGCGCGCCAACAGCGGTGCAAATTTCCTTCATGAAGGATTTTGAGGTTTCAAGGCGTGCGGCGTTCCTGTCGGGACCGAAACAAGCGATCCCCGCGGCCCGCAGCTTGTCGCCGAGCCCGGCGGCGAGGGGCGCTTCGGGTCCGACCACCACAAGATCGACATCATTTTCCTGTGCAAAGGCGACAATGGCGCGCGGGCTCGCCCAATCTGCGGTTCCATCTCTGGAAACAGGCGCGGCAATGTGATTAAGACCGGGGTTTCCGGGATCGACATAGAGCTTGGAAAGCAACGGGCTTTGCGCGATTTTCCAGCCGAGCGCATGTTCCCGCCCGCCGCCGCCGATCAACAGGACTTTCACTTGGAGCCTCTCCTAATCAGAGCCCTCGCGTTTAAGGGCCCGGCGCGCCGGGATCAATGCCGGCTGTCATGACAGAAGAGACGCAGGACCATCTTTCCGCCGGGCGTCGGCGTCGACGAACCCGGTCACGCGGCTTGCGCCGGCTACGCGCGCGGTTTGAAGGCCGTGTCGATCGGGTGCTGGGGCGGTGGCTTGACCCGCTTTCGGCCTCGGATCGGCGCCGCCGCATCGCCGCCATCGGGGTAGCGCTGGCTATCAATCTCATCGTTTTCACGCTGATGTCGGTATTCGCCCGCGTGCGCATATGGATTCCCAATGCGCCCAGCGACACCATCCAGGTGACGCTTGTCGAATGGGAACGCCCCGAACTGCCTGAACTGCGCGATCCGCTGATCGAGGAGGAACCGGAGCCTGAGC
Organism: Hyphococcus sp.; assembly: GCA_965243785.1. Classification (GTDB taxonomy): domain Bacteria; phylum Pseudomonadota; class Alphaproteobacteria; order Caulobacterales; family Parvularculaceae; genus Hyphococcus. Next base: position 41,677 of record CBDEVX010000014.1, read on the forward strand.
CTGAGCCGGAACCAGAACCAGAACCGGAGATTGTCGAAGAGCCCGAACCCGAACCTGAACCTGAGCCGGAACCCGAACCCGAACCCGAACCGGAGCCCGAGCCTGAGCCGGAACCCGAACCTGAACCCGAGGCTGAGCCTGAGCCGGAACCGGATCTCACAGGGCTAGATCTCGAGCCGGAGCCGGCGCCGCCGGCGCTCGAACCGGAGCCGCTCATACCCGATCCGGCGCCGGCGGCGGATGACGACCTCTCATTACCCGAGCCGGAAGATGAGCCGTTGGAGCAGACCCCGGTCGAGGAAGATCCGGAACCGCTGATCTCTGTCGAGCCGGAACAGGAGCAGGACCCCGGCCTTGAGGATATTGTCGCGCCCGAGGACGCGGAAGGCGAAGACGACGCTGGAGATGAGGGCGACGACGAAGAAGAAGACCTTTTGCCGGAGATTGTTGAGCCGCTGGAAGAGGAGCTGATCGCCGAAGAGCCGATAACGGGCGACGACATGTTTGACGAAGAGCCAGTGTTCTCGGGCCGTCGTTTCACATTGCCACAAGTCGAATTGCCGCTCGGCGAAGCCGCAATTGAACCAAGTTCGTCCGGCGTCGTCGCGATCTTTTGTCCGGAAGAGTTCGATGACGCGGACAAGGCCGCCGAATGCGCCGGGCGGCGCGAAATACTCTCCGGTTGGCGCCCTGGTCAGGGTACGGAGGACTTTTCGCGCGCTGAGCAGTTGTTGAAACGCGCGCGCACGGCCGGCCAGACCGGGCCCGATCTCGACAAAGTCATCGGTCCGCGATCGGCGCGCCGATTTGACGACCGCGAACGCATTAACGCCCTAAGGGATTTCCGCCGCGGCGTTGGCGACGCGAGTTCAATCGCCGAAGGCGCTGACGATAATCTTTCCGGCGGCGCTGTTGTGCCGGACATTGGCAGGCCGGCGCTTGAGCCGACATGGACGTTCCGCGAGGAGGGAGAACTCACGCAGGAAGAAATCGAAGAGCTGGAAGAAGCGCTTCGCGAAGCGGAAGAGAATAAGTAACCATCCCGGGTTCGCCCTGACGAGCGCCCCGGGATGACAAAGCAATCTACAGTTGGCCCATCGACGGACGGGCTTTCTTGTCGCCGAGCCACGCGTCCTTGAAAAGTTTGCCGGCGTATTTGGCGCCGTTTTTGTCGCCCTGCCGTTTGTAGGCCTCCGCTAACCCGAAAAGCACAAGCGCATTGTTCGGCGATTCCGTCAGCGCTTCGAGGAACAACTGTTCGCCGCGTTCCGTTTCGCCTTTTTCAACGAGCATCGCCGCTAGCGTCTGTTTCGCCGGATAATACCAGTAGGGCGGTTCCGTGTAGGCGATCTGATCCTGAATGGCGACGGCTTCCTCCATGGCTTCGACAGCCGTTTCGGATTTGCCTTCCGCGGCCGCCGCGCGCGCTGTCGCGGTGAGACGCGCAATGTTCAAAATATCAAGCGCCGGCACGCCGTTGTCGGTGAGGCCGGACAGATCCGCCTCGGCGACAATCGCCGCGATTGCTTCGGCCTCTCCATAGGCGCTGGCGGCGTCGCCATTTTTGGCGAGCGCCTCGCCGCGCGCGTAATGCCAGGCGCCGATCAGAAACGGAAACGCCGCATCCGGTTTTTCGAGCGCCAAAATGTCGTCCGCGTCGCCGAACTGAACCATGGCGTAATAAGGCGCCGCCTTGATCGGCTGCACGAAAGGCGCGGCGCTCGCCATCTCGATGGGCAGTTTTTCGTCGAGCTTTTTGGCCATGGCCAACGCTGTCTCTGCATCGCCCGCCATTTGCGCCGACGTCATCGCGAAGTGAATATTGTGCGTGTAGTAGCCGAACTCATAAAGAATGCTGGCGTCCGCGTTTTCGAGATACGCGGAATCGACCGCAACGGCTCGAATGTTGTTATCGAGAGACTGCTTGAACCGGCCGATGCGATAATATGTGTGCGAAGGCATGTGGATCAGATGGCCGAGCCCCGGCGTCAGATCCGCCAGGCGATCCGCATGATCAGCGGCGCGATAGGGGTCCTGCGACGCTTCCGTGATGTGAATATAAAGGTGGATTGACGCTGTGTGCAGTGGATTGCGCGCAATCACGCCTTCCAGCAGCGACACGGTGCGCGCCGTGCGTCCTTTCGGCGTCCGCCCGCCGTCTTCCCAGTAATCCCAGGGCTGCGTGTCCATATTCGCTTCCGCCGCGAGCGCCTGAATGAAGTCATCATCAGCATACCGCAGGGCGACGTCGTCCATGGCGTCGGCAAAGGCATTGTCGAGCTTTGACCGGTCGTCGACGGGACCTTCCTCATAGCGGTAGTTGAGCGCGTTTATCAGCGCTTGCTCTTTTTCGCTGGCGCCTGCTTTTGTGGCGTTGGCCTTCTGCAGGGCCGCCCAGGCCGGCGCGACGGCGTCCGGGAAGAATGGCGCGTTGATGTTCGGGCCATGAGCGAAGGCTTCGCCCCAGTAGCACATGGCGCAGTCAGGGTCGGCGGTCTGCGCTTGTCGGAACGACTTGACCGCTTCGCCGTGGTTGAAATTATACATATGCGCGAGGCCCTGGTTGAACCAGGCTTGCGCATCGGCATTAGCGGTTGTGACCGAGTAGCTGATCTCGCCGAGTGTCGGATTGAGTTCGTTTGATGGTTTGATCGTTGCCGCCGTCGCTTCGGCGTATGCGGTCGCCGCGCGCACGAAAAACTGCCGGCGCTTAGCCAGTTGGTCATCGCCATCGCCGCAAAACGCCCGTGCGAGCGCAAGCGGATGGATAAAGGGCGCGGCTTCCGTTTTGCTGTTGTCGAGAGTTGAAACGCCGAAGCTCGCGCCGGTGAGGATAATTGCGCCGGCGGCGACGCCGGCCAGTAATTTTAATTTCATTGCGCCCATTCCTTTTCTTGTAAATCCGGTGTCGACTTTTGCGCGCCGAAAACCTAGCTCTGCGCGGCATACGCGAGACGTGCGAATGAACAGCACCGACAAAAGTTAGCCGCGAACCGCCCGATTTTGACGCCGGGCGCGCGGCGTCTCCCCACGCCTTACAAAGTATGTTTTAACTCGCCGATGGTCCGCGAGCAAATCGGCAATGTCCACGAATATACAGTTTCCGAGCTGTCAGGCGCGGTTAAACGGGCGATTGAGGACAATTTTGGCCTTGTCCGCGTCAAGGGCGAACTAGGGCGGGTAACCCGTGCGGCTTCGGGCCACGTCTATCTCGACCTCAAGGACGAAAAGGCCGTGCTGTCGGGCGTCATGTGGAAAGGCATGGCTGAGCGTCTGACCATACGCCCGGAGCAGGGGATGGAAGTCGTCGCAACGGGCCGCATGACGACGTTTCCCGGCCAATCGCGCTATCAGATCATTATCGATTCGCTGGAGCCCGCCGGCGTCGGCGCGTTGATGGCGCTGTTTGAGGAGCGCAAAAAGAAGCTCGCCGCCGAAGGGCTATTCGCGCCGGAACGCAAAAAGCCGATACCGTTTTTGCCTGATGTCGTTGGCGTGGTCACTTCGCCCTCCGGCGCTGTCATTCGCGATATCCTTCATCGCCTGCGCGAACGGTTCCCCCGTCATGTTCTGGTCTGGCCGACCCTGGTGCAGGGGCGGGGCGCGGAGGAAAAGATCGCTGCAGCGATAGAAGGCTTTAACGCTTTGGCGCGCGGCGGCGATGTTCCGCGCCCGGATGTTATGATTGTCGCGCGCGGCGGCGGATCATTGGAGGATCTCTGGTGCTTTAACGAGGAGGCGGTGGCCCGAGCGGTCGCGGCGAGCGAGATTCCGGTTATCTCCGCGGTCGGCCACGAAACCGATACGACATTGATCGATTATGTAGCGGATAAGCGTGCGCCGACGCCGACGGCGGCGGCGGAATTCGCCGTGCCGGTGCGGTCCGAACTCTTGAGCGAAGTGCTGAACAAGGAACGGCGCATGGTCGGCGCTGCTGCGCAAATGATGGAGACGCGGCGCAATGCCTTGCGTTCGGCCGAGCGAGGGCTTGGTCGTCCCGAAGACGTGTTGGGCGCCGCACAGCAATTGCTCGATCGCCGTAGCGATCAACTGGTCGCGGCGTTAAGGGCGCGTGCGGCGCGGGCGGAAAAGGAACTTGCCCGGGCGGCTGGCGGGCTGTCGATCCGTACCTTGAAATCGGGCGTTGAAATGCGCCTGCGCGAGATCGGACGGTTGGGCGCGCGATTGCGCCCGGCGGCGAAAAGGGATTTTCAGGCGTTCGCCGACCGAATCGCCCATCACGGACGGCTTCTTGAAAGCTTTGCGTATAAGAATGTGCTTGCCCGCGGTTTCGCCTTGGTGCGCGACGCTGGCGGCAAGCTGATCCGCCGCGCCGAGGCCGCCCCGGCAAGCGGCCCCGGCGAAGTCGAATTTGCGGATGGCGCGCGGGCGATTATGTTCGGCGAAGGGTCGACGGGGCGTAAGTCTCCTCGCCAAGCATCTCGGAAAAAGGCTGCGCCGCCCAAACAACAAAGACTTTTTGACTGATCAGCTTGTTACAATTGTCCGCGCTCAGTCCCGGCAAGGCTGGGTGGCGGTCAATGGCGGGCTGGCTTGCGAGCCAACCACCGCTCTGCTACCTCCCCGTTGTCCGACAATAGGATAATGCGAAATGAGCGCGCCGCGTCAGCACGGCGCCGGGAGACATCGATGCTTTCCAATAGCCAGGCTTTCATGAAGTTCGATCTCGATCCGATGATCGAGGAGATGCGCGAGATGGTGACGCGCTGGGCCGCCGACCGTCTGGCGCCGCGGGCCGCGGAAATTGACGAAACGAACGAATTCCCGCGCGATCTCTGGCCGGAACTCGGCGAGCTTGGGCTGCTCGGGATTACCGTCGCCGAAGAGGATGGCGGCGCCGGTCTCGGCTATCTCGCCCATTGCGTCGTGATGGAAGAAATTAGTCGCGCTTCCGGCGCGGTTGGATTGTCTTACGGCGCGCACTCGAATTTGTGCGTGAACCAACTAAAAATAAACGCCAACAAGGAGCAGAAAGAAAAATACCTGCCGAAACTGATCAGCGGCGAACATCTGGGCGCACTCGCCATGTCCGAACCGGGCGCCGGCTCCGACGTTGTGGGCATGCGAACGCGCGCAGAGAAGAAAGGCGATCGCTACGTTCTTAACGGCAACAAGATGTGGATTACCAACGGGCCGGGCGCAGAAACGCTTGTTGTATACGCCAAGACCGAACCTGACGCCGGCTCGCGCGGCATTACCGCGTTTATCATCGAAAAAGGCTTCAAGGGTTTTTCAACGGCGCAGAAACTAGACAAGCTCGGCATGCGCGGGTCTGACACCTGCGAGCTGGTGTTCGAAGACTGCGAAGTGCCGGAAGAAAACGTCCTGGGCGAGGTTAATGGCGGCGTGCGCGTTTTGATGTCGGGTCTGGACTACGAACGTACGGTGCTGTCAGCCGGCTCGACGGGGATCATGCAGGCCTGTCTCGACGTCGTCCTGCCCTACATCCATGACCGCAAGCAGTTCGACAAGCCGATTGGGTCGTTCCAGCTGGTACAGGGCAAGCTCGCGGACATGTATGTGACCATGAACGCGGCGAAGTCATACGTCTATCAGGTGGCGAAGGCCTGCGACCGGGGCGAGACGACGCGCCAGGACGCGGCGGGCTGCATTCTCTTCGCCGCGGAAAACGCCACCAAAATTGCTCTCGACGCCATCCAGCTTCTAGGCGGCAACGGTTATATCAACGAATACCCGACCGGGCGGTTATTGCGCGACGCAAAGCTCTATGAGATCGGCGCCGGCACCTCGGAAATCCGCCGTATGCTGATCGGCCGCGAACTCTTTTCGAAGACGGCTTAAGTCATGGATGGAGCTTTCCAACCGCTAACCCGCGAGCCGGCGTATCTTAAAGTTTGCCGCGCTATTGAGGACAAGATTGTCGCCGGCGAACTGGCCGACGGCGCCAGCCTGCCGACCGAGGCTGATTTATGCGAGCAGTTCGCCGTGACGCGTTCAACCGTGCGCGAAGGGCTGCGTCTCCTGGAACAGACCGGCCTCATCATGCGCGGGCCAGGCAAGCGCATGTATGTGTCGCGCCCGAAAACAGAAGATGTGGCGGCCGCCGCCAGTCGCGGTCTTTCCCTCGGCGGCGTAACCTTCCGCGAAGTCTGGGAAGGTCTTGCGACGCTCTATCCGCCGGCGGCGCGGCTCGCCGCTGAGCGCCTCGATGCGAAAACCATCGACGCCCTGCGCGCGATCAATGAGGATTTGGCGCAACGCGGGAACACCGAAACACAAGCCGTTGTTGAAGGCGCGGTCAGTTTCTTTCATGAGATCGCCGGTGGGCTCGGCAACCGTGTTATGCTGGCGATGCTCGATTCCCTTAACATGATGATTGAGGCGAGCCTCAGCCGCGTTATCGAAAAGGCGCCCAATGCGCGGCCGCGCATCGTTGAGGCGCAGGCGTATATCATTGAGGCGCTCACGGCCGCGGACGGCGCGAGGGCTGAGCAATGGATGAAGCGCCATACCGACGACATTGCGCGCGGTTGTACTGTCGCCGGTCTCGATCTCGACGCGCCGGTGATGTAGGCAATCTCCCATGACAATGCCCAACGAGAGCCCCCGCGAAGACGCGCAAGGCATCCTCGCCGATCTTGGCGTTGCGGTGTCGATGGGTGGTGGTGCCTTTAAAGTCACGTCGCCGATAGACGGCGCGGAGATAGCGGCCGTCGCGGAAACGACGCCCGCCGAGATCGCTGCAAAAATCGCCGCTGCACAAGAGGCGTTCCTTCAGTGGCGCCTGACGCCGCCGCCGGCGCGCGGCGAATTTGTCCGACGTCTCGGTCTGACGCTTCGTCAGCATAAGGAAAGCCTCGGTCGGCTCGTGACGATCGAGTGCGGCAAGCCGATCTCCGAGGGCCTCGGCGAAGTGCAGGAAATGATCGATATCTGCGACTTCGCCGTCGGTCTGTCGCGGCAATTGCATGGTCTCACCATCGCGAGCGAACGGCCCGGTCATCGGTTGATGGAAACCTGGCATCCGCTTGGACCAGTCGGCGTTATCTCCGCGTTCAACTTTCCAGTGGCGGTGTGGTCGTGGAATGCGGCGCTCGCCCTGGTTTGCGGCGACAGCGTCGTCTGGAAGCCATCCGAAAAGACGCCGTTAACGGCATTGGCGGTTCAGGCGCTGGTTGATGCTGTTGCAGAGGACTTTGATGGGGCGCCCGCGGGATTGTCGTCCGTCATCATCGGCGGCCGCGACGTTGGTGAAGCGCTAGTCGACGACGAACGCGTCGCTCTTGTCTCGGCCACCGGCTCCAGCGTCATGGGGCGCGCGGTGGGCGCGCGGGCGGCAAAGCGTTTCGCCAAAACTATTCTTGAACTCGGCGGCAATAACGCGGCGATTGTCGCGCCATCAGCGGACCTTGATCTGGCGCTCCGCGGCGTCGTTTTTTCGGCAGTTGGCACGACCGGCCAGCGCTGCACCAGCTTGCGGCGGCTGTTCCTGCATCGCGATATCTACGACGGATTCCTGAAGCGCGTCGTCAAGACGACCGGCTCAATCTCTATCGGCGATCCGCGAGACGGGAAAAACCTGATCGGCCCGCTGATCGATGAAAACGCTTATGAGGGAATGCAGGGCGCACTCGCCCGCGCACGCGACATGGGCGCAAAAGTTCATGGGGGCGAACGCATCGATGGCGCCGGCGTTTACGTGCGGCCTGCGATTGTCGAGATGACATCCCATAACGGGCCGGCGCTCGAGGAAACCTTCGCGCCGATCCTCTATGTCTTTCCGTATACGGATCTGCGTGACGCCATCGCAATGCAGAATGCCGTTGGCGCGGGGCTTTCGTCCTGCATCTTTACGACCGACATGCGCGAGGAGGGGCTTTTCCTTTCCGCGGCCGGCTCCGATTGCGGCATCGCCAATGTCAATCTGGGCACGAGCGGGGCGGAGATCGGCGGCGCCTTTGGCGGCGAAAAGGAAACCGGCGGCGGGCGCGAAAGCGGCTCCGACGCCTGGAAAGCCTATATGCGCCGCCAGACCAACACGGTGAATTATTCGTCGAACCTGCCCCTCGCACAGGGCGTCGAGTTCGATGTATAAAGAATAAAACCCACAACGAGATAGTCCATGGGACGATTTTTTATTTGGGCAATCGTCGTCATTGCATTTGCGCTGAGTCAGGTCGGACGCGCGGAGGACCTGCAACAGAGTGATGCCGCGGAAGCGGTCGATTATTTTTCTGAGTTGTTCGAACAGTATCCTGATCAATCAGTGGCGGGCGAAATGGTCGAGCTGATTAACTCAAAACTTGAAGCCGGCGCTTATGCCGACCTTGAAACCCGGGAAGATCTCGCCAAAGCGTTGACCGCCGATGTCCGGTCGGTGCGTCGCGATTTTCATCTCGGCGTCCAATATTCTGAAACGTCGCCGAACGATGACGCCGCCCACAATCTCGACAAACCGGAAGTGATTGACGCTCTTCGAAAAGAGAACTTTGGCTTTGACGAGGTTCGGATCCTCGAAGGCAATGTCGGGTTCATGCATATTTCCGCACTCAACGATGTTTCGGTCGCCGGCGAGACGGCCAGGTACGCCTTGGGGTTTTTAAAAAACGCCGACGCCGTCATTATCGACATCAGGGGCAACCTCGGCGGCGAGCCGAACATGGTGCGATTGCTTGAGAGCGCATTTTTCGACGAACCTACGTTGATGAATACAATTCATTATACGGACGGTCGCGACGATGCTGTTGAGGAGATCTGGACCGATCCGGCTCTCGCAGGTGTTGAAACATTATGGCGCGCGCCGCTATACATCCTGACGACCCGGCTCGTAGCGTCCGGCGCCGAGGATTTCGCCTATTCCTTGCAAGCGCGCCAGCGGGCGACAATCGTCGGCGGGACGACGCTCGGCGCCGCGCATCCCGGAACATCGCATTACCGCGACGACCTGCAGCTTAATTTCAACATGCCGCACGGCTATGTGGTGAACCCGGTGACGGGAACAGACTGGGAGGGCGTCGGCGTGACGCCGGACGTCGAAACGACGGATGAAGACGCGTTCGAAACCGCAAGGCGTCTTGCATGGGGCGAGCTCGGATACGAGCAAGCGGACGTAAACTGAACACGGAGAAACGGCTCCCGCGGCCAGATCAAAAGTTGGGCGCAAGGACCGATTTGAAGCCGGCCGGCTTAACGACGAAAATAGAGCAGGCGAGGCGGTCTATGACGCCTTCGGCCGTATTGCCGATGAACAGCCCGGGGACGCCGCTTCGGTTGGCGCTGCCGATGACGAGAAGGTCTGCGCCCAGCTCTTTTACAGCGGCGGGAATGGCTGTGATCGCATCGCCCATCACGAGTTTTGGTTTGAAGGAAACACCGGATCTCGCGAACCGCTCGTTGGCGTCGGCGACGAACCCGTTAAGCCATTTGGCGGTAATGCCTTCCCACTCGCTGACATAAGCGTCGATGTCCCTCTCGGAAAGACCTGAACGCGGGTGCTTCAAAAAGCCGAGGCCGTGGGGCGTCCATGCATGGATGACGTCTAATTCATCGACTCGAAACCGCTCAGCGAGGTCGGCAGCTTGTTTCACGAGAGATGCGGCTAGCAATTCCGCTTCGGCGACGTTCGCCGTGTCCGTGTTGTCGACGGCGATGGCGATACGCTTGGGCGCGTTCTTTTGCTCGTTGCGCACGACCCACACCGGCACGGGGCATTTCCGGATGAGCTTTTTTTCGACGGCGCCGAACATCGGCGATTTTTCTCCCGCCGCCCTGTCGGCTGACTTCATGACGAAGTCAGCGTTGTTCAAAATGGCGGCCTTGATGATCTCGTCGGCGGCCCGGCCGGACAGCATGTGATGATCGACCGGCGCATCGAGGCCAGCGCCGATCTGATCGAGCCTGTCCTTCAGATCATTCAACATCATGCCTTCGGCGTCCTTTGCGAGGGAGACAACCTTTGGATTGGTCATCGCTGCGCTTAAGGCCGGCGTTACGCCGACAACGATCAGATGCGAGTCCCCGCCGCAAGCCCAGTCTTTGGCGACCGTTTTCAAACAGGCGACGTCATCGTCGTGATCGACGGCGACAAGGGCGTGGGCGACTGGCATCTTTAATCTCCGTTTCCGCATGTTGAGTGACGACGCGCACTCGCAGCCGTGCGCGAATGTTTCTCCGATGGCCGGGACCTTGTTCAAACGCCGGCGGCGCGTCGCGTGATGTTACTATTTTCAGATATGCGCCCACCGCTGCTGCGCAAGGCGCCGACGCCGATTGTTTGATCGGAAACATCTATTGAGCGATGTCGAGACGACGCTGCGACAATCACCTAGCGCGGGTGACGCGTTTCACGTGGAACATAGTGCGAACATGGACCGGCGTTCCATCGAAACACGTTATTATTCAAACTCGCGCAGGGCGTTTCGCCGGCGCGCACGGCGAGAAGGCTTATGTGCGTGAAGATGATCGAAGATGCCGGCGGCTGGTGCGGGTGCCGCGCGGCGGGTGCCCTTGCGGCGCGCGCCAGCGTCGGTTAAACGCCCACGCCTTGGGGACGCGGATCTTGCGGGGGTGGCCCCCCGCGCCCATCTCCCGATCAAGCCAGATAGAAGAACATCATGAGCGCCATCATTCTCACCGCCCATACCCTGATCGTTTTGGGTCTTATCGTCGTGGTGCTGCTGCAGCGCTCCGACGGCGGGGCGCTCGGCATTGGCGGTGGCGGCGGCGGCGGCTTTATGACCGGCCGCGGCGCGGCCAACGCCCTGACCCGCACAACCTCTGTCCTGGCGGCGATATTTTTCTCAACATCAATTGGCCTCGCTATTCTAGCGGGCAACGACAACACCGAGGAATCGATCATTGAGGAACTGACCGGCCAGGCCGCGCCGACGTCATCAGACCCCAATTCGCTGACGGCTGAAGACTTGCTCGGCACGCTTGGCGGCGAGGATGAGCCAGGCGACGTAGCGCCGGCTGAAGGGGCCGAGCCCGATCTCGACGCCGTCCTTGATTCGCTTGGAACCGAGGAAGGGACCGCCGATTCCGCACCCGCCGAGGACGAGACGAGCTCGGAAACGCAGGAAGATACGCCGCAATAACGGCGCTATCCGGCGCGGGCTGAAAAACGCATTTGATTGCGCAGCAATAAACGCTAAGACGGACTTCCATGGCGCGGTATATTTTCATTACCGGCGGCGTGGTGTCGTCTCTCGGAAAAGGGGTCGCTTCGGCGGCGTTGGGCGCGCTTCTTCAGGCGCGCGGCTACAAGGTGCGTTTGCGCAAGCTCGACCCCTATCTGAACGTCGATCCCGGCACCATGTCGCCCTATCAGCACGGCGAGGTTTTCGTTACCGACGACGGGGCGGAGACCGACCTCGACCTCGGCCACTACGAACGCTTTACGGGCGTCTCGGCGTCGAAAAGCGACAACGTCACGACCGGGCAGATTTACTCAGAGATTATCGAGCGCGAACGGCGCGGGGATTATCTCGGCGCCACGGTGCAAGTGATCCCGCATGTCACCGACGCGATCAAGGCGTTTGTGTTGTCGGACGCCGGCGACGCCGATTTTGTCCTGTGTGAGATCGGCGGCACGGTCGGCGATATTGAGGCGCTGCCCTTCTTCGAGGCTATTCGCCAGCTCGGCAACGAACTGCCCCGCGGCGACGCGGTTTATGTGCACTTGACGCTGATGCCCTTCATTCCGTCTGCGGGTGAGCTAAAAACAAAACCAACACAACACTCCGTACGCGAACTAAGGGCGATCGGCATTCAGCCCGACGTGCTGCTGGTGCGGGCGGACCGCGAAATCCCCGAAAGCGAACGGAAGAAGATTGCGCTCTTCTGCAATGTGCGTCCCTCTGCGGTGGTGCAGGCGCTTGACTGCCGCACGATTTACGAAGTCCCGCTTTCCTATCACGGGGAAGGTTTTGATCAGGAAGTGATCGACGCTTTCGGCATCAAGAATCCGCGCGATCCCAATCTTTCGGGTTGGGAGAATATTGTCGAGCGCATTACAGCGCCTGACGGCGAAGTCACGATTGCTATTGTCGGCAAGTACACGGTCCTGAAAGATGCTTACAAATCCTTGATCGAGGCCATCGCGCATGGCGGCATCGCCAACAATGTCCGCGTCAATGTCGAATGGGTCGAGGCGAGCGCCTTTGACGATGAAGAAACAATCCGGGCCGAACTGGAACACGTTCACGGCATTATCGTGCCCGGCGCTTTCGGCGAGCGCGGCGCGGAAGGCAAGATCGATGCGGTGCGTTTCGCGCGGGAAAACGACGTGCCGTTCTTCGGAATCTGTTACGGCATGCAGATGGCGGTGATCGAGGCGGCCCGGAACCTGCTCGGCGTCGAGGACGCGACGTCTTCGGAGTTCGAAGGCGAGGGACGGTCCGTTGTCGGTCTGATGACCGAATGGACCCGCGGCAACGCCCGCGAGACGCGTAAGCGAGACGGCGATCTTGGCGGCACTATGCGCCTCGGCGCCTATCCGGCGGCGTTGAAAGAGGGCAGCCGCGTCGCCGATGTATACGGCGCACGGGAAATTTCCGAACGTCACCGCCACCGTTATGAAATCGACATCGCCTTAAGTGACAAGCTTAGCGAACACGGGCTGGTCTTTTCGGGAACGTCGCCCGATGGCGCGCTGCCTGAAATCCTCGAAATCCCCCAGCATCCGTGGTTCATCGGCGTACAATACCATCCGGAATTGAAATCGCGTCCATTCGACCCGCATCCGTTATTTGCGTCCTTCATCGACGCAGCGGTGAAACGGTCGAGATTGGTTTAGGTCATGCATCAATCAGTTCTCATCACCGGCGCGTCGAGCGGCATTGGCGAAGCCTGCGCGGTCCATCTCGCCCATAAGGGGTTTCGCGTTTACGCCGCCGCGCGTCGCGCGGAAAAACTGCGCGAACTCGAAGGCCTCGCCGGCGGGCGCATCACGCCGATTGAGCTTGATGTTACCGATGAGGCATCGGTCGAAAAGGCCGTAGGGCGGATTGCCGACGACGACGCAACCCTGTTCGCCCTCGTTAACAACGCCGGCATATCGGTGATGGGTCCCATTGAGGATACGCCGATCGTCGAATGGCGTCGGCAATACGAGACCAACGTTTTCGGTCTCGTGCGGATGACGCAAGCCGTGCTGCCGCAAATGCGCGACGCCGGCCGAGGACGCATCATCAACATTGGTTCCGTTACCGGCCGTATCGCCATGCCGTTTCAGGGCGTCTACGCATCGTCAAAGCACGCCGTCGAAGGACTGACCGATGCGTTGCGCCGCGAGGTTGAACCCTATGGTTTGAAAGTCTCGCTGGTGCGTCCCGGCTTTATCAACACCCCCTTCGGCAATCAGGAACAGGATGAACTTCAAAAACACGTCGACGCCGGCGGTCCTTACGCTGACGCCGTTCGCACATTCAAGCTGTGGCATGCGAAGGGTCACCCGACGGCGCCCGGCCCCAGCGTTGTCGCCGAAGCCGTGCACGCGGCGTTGACGGCGGAGCATCCCCATTCGCGGTACACGGCGCCGATGAACAATGTCGGCGCGCTCATGCTGCGCAACCTTTTGCCGTCAGCGGTCACGGATCGCATCCTAAGCCGCGTCGTCGGGTTGGCCGCTTCCGAGAAAAAACCTAAAGTCCCCCAATCGGATTGAGTAAGGCGACGTCAGTCTGGCGTCGTCGCAGCGTATTGGGCGGAAAGAGGAGTTCATGACAGCGGAGGTTGACGCGGGGCTGGAAGCGCTCCGCTCCGGCAACGTAAAAGATGCGTTCGCTCATTTGAAAAGCGCCCATGACGCCGCGCCACTCCCGGACCATGCTTTGCTCGCGTTCGCTTATGCGGCTCGATCAGTGGAACGCTTTGATACATGCCTCGAAGCAGTTGATCAGTTTTTGGAGAAGAACCCCGCTAACGCAGACGCGACGCTGATCAAGGCGGACGCGTTCAAGGGGCTTGGCAAGTCGCGCTACGCGGCCGGGTTTTATCGGGCGTTCGTCCAGATGACGCAAAATCTGCAACCCGTCCCGGCGCAGCTCCAGCCGGAGATCGCGCGGGCGCAACGGGAATGCCAGAACGCGGCGATAGCTTATGAAGAGTATCTACGCGAGCAAATGTCCATCGCTGGTTTTGGCGAAGGCGACGGACGTTCGCGCGTCGGTCAGGCGATCGACATCATGCTTGGCAAAAAGACGATTTACACGCAGAGCCCTTCCAAGTTTTATTTTCCCGAACTGCCCCACATTCAGTTTTACAACCAGCAACAGTTCGATTGGGCGCCGGCGATTATTGAACAGGCGGACATCATATTGGATGAGCTGTCCGCGGTCATCGCCAGCGATGAGGCCTTCGACCCTTACGTTCAGCACAATGTAAATGCGCCGAAAATAAGTAATATGGGCCAGCAATTGTTGGGACGAACGGATTGGTCCGCATATCATTTATACCAGGACAGCGTGGCCCAGCCGGAACATCTGACGCGCTGTCCGAAAACGCTCGAAATCCTCAAAGCGGCGCCAATACCGAGCATCAGCACTGTCTCTCCCTCTGTCCTGTTCTCAAAGCTGACTGCGGGGTCGCATATACCGCCGCATTCCGGCATTTGTAATGCGCGCCTGATCTGTCACTTGCCGCTCATTGTGCCGCCCGGTTGCTGGCTTCGTGTCGGCAATCAGGTGCGCGAATGGCGGGACGGCGAAATGCTGATCTTCGACGACACGATCGAGCATGAAGCCAAGAACCCAACTTCCGAAACCCGCATCGTGTTGCTCTTCGACGTCTGGCGCCCCGAACTTAGCGACGAGGAGCGAAAACTGATCGAGACTGTTTTCGATGCTGTCGAGAGTTTTCAAAGCGACGTAGTTTGAATGCAGCGCAGTGGCGGAATCAGCGAAAGGCGCACCATATGACCGGCAGTATCGATCCAACCCGCGACCAGTTCGGCGCCATGATGAAACTGCCCGACAATGGGCCCATTCACATGCTGAATTTGATCCGCTTGCGCAAAACCGCTCGCTACGAAGATGGACGCGCGGCGACGGGCGCTGAGGCCTACGCCGCGTATGGAAAGGAAAGCGGTCCGATTTTCGCGCGCGTGGGCGGGCGTATTGTTCACGCCTGGGATCCGAAACTGACGCTGATTGGTCCTGAGACGGAAAGTTGGGACATCGCGTTCATCGCGGAATATCCAAGCGCCGCGGCCTTCGGCGAAATGGTCAAAGATCCCGCGTATCAGGCGATTGTGTTCCATCGTCAGGCCGCCGTCGCCGACTCCCGCCTTATTCGCCTGCATCCGCGTGACGGCGGCGCCGTATTCGGAAGCTGAAAATCTGAGTCCGCGATCTGGACGTCGCGCACTTGTTCTGCGCCGGGCTTTCTGGTTAGGAAAGGCGGTCGGACAGAAAACAGAGAAATTGCATGCCAACGCCGGTGCTTATGCCCGCCCTCTCGCCCACCATGGAAGAGGGCACGCTTTCGAAATGGACCGTGAAAGAAGGCGACTCGGTTTCAACCGGCGATGTCATTGCTGAGATCGAAACCGACAAGGCGACCATGGAAGTCGAGGCGGTTGATGATGGCGTCATCGGCAGGATCCTGATTTCGGAAGGGACCGAAAACGTCAAGGTGAATGAGCCGATCGCGGTGATCGTCGGCGACGGGGAGAGCGCGGACGAGATCGATGTATCAAGCCTCAACGGCAGCGCCGCCGCCGCGCCGACGAGCGTTGAAGAAGCGCCTGCGGCGACTAATGAAATAACGCCTTCACCGCAGGCGGAACCGGTCGCATCCGCGGCGTCCGATCCCGAACTGCCCGACGGCGTCCAGATGGTTGAGACGACCATACGCGATGCGCTGCGCGACGCCATGGCGGAAGAAATGCGCCGGGACGAAGACGTCTTTCTGATGGGCGAGGAAGTCGCCGAATATCAGGGCGCGTACAAGGTCTCGCGCGGTCTCCTCGAAGAGTTTGGCGAGCGCCGCGTCGTCGATACGCCGATCACGGAATATGGGTTTGCCGGCCTCGGCGTCGGCGCTGCTTTTGCCGGGCTGAAACCGATTGTCGAATTCATGACGTGGAATTTCGCCATGCAGGCGATTGATCACATCATCAATTCCGCCGCCAAGACGCGTTATATGTCCGGCGGGCAGATGGCCTCGCCTATTGTTTTCCGCGGTCCCAATGCGGCTGCGTCCCGCGTTGCGGCGCAGCACTCTCAGGACTATGCGCCGTGGTATGCAAATGTGCCGGGGTTGATCGTCATTTCCCCTTACTCCGCGTCCGACGCGAAGGGTTTGCTGAAGGCGGCGATCCGCGATCCCAATCCGGTCGTCTTCCTCGAGCATGAGCTGCTTTACGGCGACAAGATGGACGTTCCCGATGTGGAGGACTGGGTGCTTCCCATCGGCAAGGCGAAGATCGTGCGGGAAGGAACGGATGTCACCATCGTTTCCTATTCCCGCGGCGTGAAATTCGCCCTTGAAGCCGCCGAGCAATTGGCTGGCGAAGGGATTTCGGCGGAGGTTGTAGATCTCAGAACGCTGCGCCCCATGGATACGTCGACCGTGATCGAATCCGTTAAGAAAACGAACTGCATCGTCACCGTTGAAGAAGGCTGGGGCCCTTGCGGCGTCGGCGCTGAAGTGGGCTGGCAAGTGACGCAGCACGCTTTCGATTATCTCGACGCCCCGCCGACGCGGGTGACGCAAGAAGACACGCCGCTCCCATACGCTGCTAATCTCGAAGCCTTGAGCCTTCCGAACGCGGCGAAGATCGTCAAGGCGGTGAAGCAAGTGATGTATGAAAAGTGACGAATTTCCAACTCAGTCTGTATGACAAAAATGCGCGCAACCGACTACAAATTGCCCGACATTCCTGCGGACTTTAAGTCTCGCGACGACAGCGTGGTGTTCATTACCATGCATAAAGCGGGCAGTTCGATCGCGGGGTTGTTATTCCGTTTTTACGCCTATGCGGCGGGTTATATACAGGCGAGCTTTGCCGAAGATGCAAAATCACTGGGCTTATTGGAGAACGAATTTTGTATTCAGCATGCAGGTCTCTTGTCGACCCCCGGATATTATTTTGGGCCATTCAGGGGAATCTATGTTGGCGAAATGGGAGGCTTTTCTGAAAATCGGCTGATCGTTCAAGTGCGGGATCCGAGAGATTGTATTTGTTCGAACTACTTTTCGATATCGAAGAGCCATGTCCTGCCAAAAGATGAAAAGCTGAAAGGGGCTTTCCTGCAGATGCGTGAAAGAATGAGCGCAAAATCAATTGATCAATATGCCCTGGAGGGGGCCAAGAATTATTTGCAGAGAATGCTTCGGATAAAAAAAATTGTTGAAAACCACCCAAGCTGGCGCCTCGTTAAGTATGAAGACATGGTGTTGCGGACGGAGTTTTGGGGAAAGCAAGCGGAAGAATTTTTCGGCGTTGAGGAGCGCGGGGACTTGGACGAAAAACTGAAAGAACACCTGAATTTTACAGTCGAGAAAGAAGACCCCAATGTCCACAAACGGCAAGTGACGCCCGGTGATCACGTAAGAAAACTTAAGCCGGAAACAATCAGCGCCATGAACGAAACTCTTTCTCCGGTATTGGAGTGGTTTGGTTATCCTCTCGAAGTAACTCAGGCGGCGTGGGCGCGGCCTGTGACCGCCAAAGGTTGATCGGCAATGCGGTATATCGGCCAATGTCATTGCGGGAAGTTGAAAGCGTCATTTGAATCGCAGAAGACGCCGGCCGAGCTTGGCGTCAGAACCTGCCAGTGCGCGTTTTGCCGGGCCCACGGCGCGGTCAATATTTCCGACCCGGAAGGCCTGACCACCATCGACGGCGCAGCCGATGACATCAATAGATATACTTTCGCGCTGCGCACCGCTGATTTCCTGGTCTGCAAAACCTGCGGCGTCTATGTCGCTGCGGCGATGGGCGAGGGCGACCGGATCGTTTCGACACTCAATATCGCGGGGCTCCGCATCAAGGAATTCGACAACGTTGACGAGGCGCCGATGGAATACGGCGCGGAGACAACCGAAGAGCGTATCGAGCGACGCTACACAAAATGGACGCCGACGAAATTTACCGACGCTGCTTTGGCGGCTTCAGACTTTGGACCGCACTAGACGGATAACCTTATGCCCACGCCAATCTTAATGCCCGCCCTGTCGCCGACCATGGAAGAAGGCACGCTCGCCAAATGGAACGTCAAGGAAGGCGATAACGTGTCGTCTGGCGACGTCATCGCCGAGATCGAAACCGACAAGGCGACCATGGAAGTCGAAGCGATCGACGAGGGGGTCGTGGGCAAGATCCTGATCGACGCCGGCGCCGAGAACGTGAAGGTCAACACGCCGATTGCGGTGTTGCTCGAAGACGGCGAGAGCACCGACGATATTGATGTTTCCAGTCTTGGCTCTGCACCGGCGCCGGCCGCGGCCGCCAAGAGCGAGCCGCCGACTGAAGAGCCGCCGAAGGCCAACGGCGCCGCTGCGCCGACGCAGTCGGCTGCGCCAGCATCAGCGCAATCGTCCGGTGGCGGCCGCATTCTAGCATCGCCCCTCGCAAAGCGTCTCGCCGAGCAGAACGGATTGAACCTCGCGGGGGTATCCGGATCGGGGCCGCGCGGCCGCATCGTCAAGCGAGACATCGAAAAAGCGCTGAAAGAGGGAACCGGTAAAGCCGCGCCAGCCGCCGCCACTATCGCGCCGGCCTCTGTTGATGCGCGGCTTTATCCGCCGGAAAGCTATGAGGCGGTCAAGCTCGACGGCATGCGCAAGGTGATCGCCAAGCGCCTTACGCAAAGTTTCAATCAGGAAGTGCCGCACTTCCCGCTCAACATCGATTGCGAGTTGGACAATCTGTTGGCGGCGCGCGCGCGCATCAATGCGACCTCGCCGAAAGAAGGCGACGGCGTTTTCAAGCTGTCGGTCAACGATTTCATCATCAAGGCGTCGGCCATGGCGCTCAAAGCCGTGCCCGCCGCCAACGCGACCTTTACCGACGAAGCGATCCTCCTGCATAAGCACGCCGATATCGGCGTCGCGGTCGCTATCGACGGCGGGCTGATCACGCCTATCGTCTGGAAGGCCGAAGAAAAGGGGCTCAAACAGATCAGCGCCGAGGTCAAAGATATGGCGTCGCGCGCCAAAGCCCGGAAACTGAAACCCGAAGAGTACCAAGGCGGCACTTTTTCCGTCTCCAATCTCGGCATGTTCGGGATCACCTCCTTCGCCTCGATCGTGAACCAGCCCCAGGGGGCGATCATGTCTGTCGGCGCCGGCGGGGAGCGCGTCGTCGTTAAGGACGGCAAGATGGAAATCGCCACCGTCATGACGGTGACGCTCACCTGCGATCATCGGGTTGTCGATGGCGCGGTGGGGGCTCAGTTCCTCGGGGCGTTTAAGTCCTTCATCGAGGAACCGGCGGCGATGCTGCTCTAGAGCCGGCCGACCATTCAGCGCCGACAAAAGCAGCTAGGAAAAAACCGACAGCTTGCGAGCGCGTGGCGCGCTCGAGGGCACGCCATTACAGATCGTGATGAGCAAGCGGGTTTCGACCGTAATTCGGCTGTGAGAAGCGTTCAATCGACAACAACATTCTGCTTGTCCGCCAGCAGGGCCGTTAAATATTAGACGGCGGAAAAGAAAAGGAAGTTAAATGCGCATTATTCCGATTATCGTAGCGTTCCTGGTTTCATTGAGCTCCGCATTCGCAGAGCCCCATGCCGACGCCGACAAGACAGCTATCACGGCGGCTGTCATGGATTACTTTCATGGAGTGGGTGAAGCGAGCGAGGAACGGCTATCCCGCGCTTTCGCTGCCGATCACACGACCATGGTCGTCGTCAGGAAGAACTTCGTGGGATCGGAAGTTATCCGCTCCTGGAAAGATATGAACGAAGTAATTTCCAATTGGGCGTCGAACAATAACCCGCCAGGCGGCGACCGCGACGGAGAGATCCTCGACATGCACGTCGTTGACGGACGCATCGCCACCGTGCTGTTCCGCTATACCGACCAATACTACGACGCGCTCACCCTAGCCAAGGTGAATGGTCAGTGGAAAATCATTGCGAAAGCCTTTGTGTCGCAGTGACACGATCTATTCCGGACGTTCTCGGTGCCGAACCCCGGCATGTTCGGGATCACCTCCTTCGCCTCGATCGTGAACGAGCCCCAAGGGGCGATCATGTCCGTCGGCGCCGGCGGGGAGCGCGTCGTCGTCAAGGACGGCAAGATGGAAATCGCCACCGTCATGACGGTGACGCGGTGGGGGCTCAGTTTCTTGGGGCGTTTAAGTCCTTCATCGAGGAACCGGCGGTGATGCTGCTGTAATCGACGTCTAAATTACTTCAATAAAGACAACGCCTTAAGGCTTGTAGGTCGACCGTCATTACAATTCGTGATGCGCGCACACGATTTCGCCGCCTTTTGGCCGCGAGAAAATTTCAATTAAACGCAATATTCCGCTCGTCGCAGGGATGTTGCATTTGGCCCGGCGGCCGGCGGGGCGGCTAGGCGCTTCTCTCTCCCGTGCTGATTGCCGCCTCGTCAATTCCTGCGGTTTTCCCGTTTAACGGGTGCGCCCGACGCGCTTAACCGCAGTTGATTTTGAGTATCTGTAAGTTTATAACATAACCAACGCATCATTGTCGGTGCGGACAGTATTCGTATCAGTTGCGTTTTTTCCTGTTGCGTAAGTTGATTATCAATGAGCGGGCGTCGCCATATCCCCCATAGGCGCCGCCCGCTCTTGTTTTAATCCCGGATATTCAGGGAATTGGGCTTGTTCCGGCGGCGCTTGTCCGCTAGATGAGCGCGCTCTCGCGGGAGGCGTTCCGGCAAAGACCAGCCGGCGTCCGCACCGCGACCCTTTCATCTTGCCGCCGGCCTCGCCGGCCAGCGGCCTAACGAACCCGGAAGGTTTAAAATGGCGAAGAAAATAGCAGGCTACCTGAAACTTCAGGTGCCGGCGGGCGCGGCGTCGCCGTCCCCCCCGATCGGCCCGGCGCTCGGCCAGCGCGGTCTCAACATCATGGAATTCTGCAAGGCGTTTAACGCCAAGACGCAGGAAATGGAAAAGGGCATGCCGGTCCCGACGATCATTACGATCTTCGCAGACAAGTCATTCACCTTTGAAACGAAAACGCCGCCGGCGGCTTACTACCTGAAGAAAGCGGCGAAACTTCCGAAAGGCGGATCGACCCCGGGTCGCGACATTGCCGGGTCGGTGACCACAGCGCAGTGCCGCGAGATTGCAGAGGCCAAAATGGTCGATCTGAATGCAAACGATCTCGATGCCGCGACCAAGATCATCATGGGCTCGGCGCGCGCCATGGGCCTAGAGGTGAGGGGATAAGTCATGCCAAAACTTGGAAAACGCATCCGCGCCGCACGCGAGGCGTCAGACAATCTGAAAATGCATTCCGTTGAAGAGGCCGCTAAGTCGGTAAAATCGAATGCAACCGCGAAGTTTGATGAAACCATCGAAATCGCCATGAACCTTGGCATCGACACGCGCCATGCGGACCAGCAGGTCCGCGGCGTTGTTTCCCTGCCGAACGGCACGGGCCGCAATGTACGCGTCGCGGTTTTTGCAAAAGACGCAAAAGCGGAAGAAGCGACAGCGGCTGGCGCAGATATTGTCGGTGCGGAAGATTTGATGGAAAAAATTCAGGGCGGTTTCATGGATTTTGACCGCGTCATCGCGACGCCCGACATGATGTCGGTTGTCGGCCGTCTCGGGAAAGTGCTGGGTCCGCGGGGCCTGATGCCAAACCCGAAAGTCGGCACTGTAACGCCTGACGTGACGAAAGCCGTCAAAGACGCAAAAGGCGGCGCCGTTCAGTTCAAGGCGGAAAAAGCGGGCGTCATTCACGCCGGCGTCGGCAAGGCGAGCTTTGATGAGAAAGCGATCGCTGAAAATGTTCAGGCCTTCATCGATGCAGTGGCCAAGGCCAAGCCGTCGGGCGCCAAGGGTACGTACATCAAAAAAATTGCGATCTCCTCGACCATGGGCCCGGGTATCAAGATCGATACGAGCGC
This sequence comes from Hyphococcus sp., assembly GCA_965243785.1. GTDB lineage: Bacteria > Pseudomonadota > Alphaproteobacteria > Caulobacterales > Parvularculaceae > Hyphococcus. The sequence goes on from CBDEVX010000014.1 coordinate 63,718, forward strand.
GCCGAACGCTTAAGGCGTCTTCATTATTGTGAAATCATCAAAACGGCCTCCTTTGTGGGAGGCCGTTTTTTTGCTGTGATTAGGGTGCTTCGTTAAGGCGCTTTCTCATTGATATGGTGTTTCCGTCTCTGGAAATTTCTTCCCATCCGAGACGGGCATAAAGCCGCACATTTTCAGGCATGGCGGCATGCGTATTCAAATGCAGTTCATCGAAGCCCTGTTTCATGGCTTCACGTTCGGCGAGGGCGATCAAGTCGCCGCCGAGCCCTTTGCCAGTGTGATTTGGGTGAACCGCCACGTTGGCGAGTTTCATCGTTTTATCCTGTCGCACCAGAATCAGACCGCCAATAATCTCGTTGTCTTTAACCGCCACCCAGACCTGATGATTAGCGATGTCTTCGGCGCATCCTTCCGATACTGGCGGCAGGTCCGCAATGCGATCGGCATATTTTGCATAAGCGGCGTCAATGCATGACGCCACGGCAGCGGCATCGGCGATCTGGGCCCTTCGTATGCGCGATCCATTCATGCTTAATCGAGAGCCTGCTGTTTACACCCCGAAATGCTCGCTCAGGTAATAGATAATCGTTTCAAGGTCGTCATCGGGCGGCGGCGCCATGCCTTGTTTCTCGATCATCCAATCCATGAGTTCGCGCCAGCGCGCTTCGGTTGCGTGTTGCTGCATGACAATGCGTAACGAGTGGCAGGCGCCGCAATAGCCGGCGACGAGGTCGACGCCGTTATCGCGCGGCAGGCCCCAATAATCATCAGCCGGATTGAATGAGGCGGCTGCCGTTACCGCTGCGACGACACCCGGATCGAGGGCGCTAAACCGCCATGTGAAATCGGGAAAGGCGATGTCGCTCTTTGGCGCCGTTTCCTGAGCCGTCGCTGCGACCGTTTCCGCTAGTGCGTGTTGGGCGGACGGGGCCGGCTTACGCGTCGCATAAACGCCGTACGCCAGTACCGCGAATGCGGCGACGAAGAAAAACAGGCTGACGGCGGGCGGTCGCATTGGGTCTAAACCGCAAAGACTGCGATGCGGTGCATCATGTTGTTGAGGTAGCCTTTGGGGTTCCAGCCTGGCGGCAGCGGCGGCTGCATGCGGCCTCCTTCGTCGCGGGCTCGCGCCCAGACTTCATAATAGCCCGGTTCGTCAAACCGGACCGATGCGCGCCAGTGCTGCCAGGCGTATTTGTTCGCCGGACGGTCGAGTGTCGCTGTGCGCCACGTCGCCCCGAAATCAACGGATATATCGACGGCGGCGACGTCAAGATCGCCGGCCCAGGCATGGCCGCGGACTTCAAATTCTTCGCTGGCGGCGAATCGCGCGCCCGTGGCCGGCGCCGTGATCAGCGACTTCACGGGCATCGATTCGATAATTTGCATGTCCCCGTCAGGAACGGGCGTCCCCGGCGCGACCGGGTTTTTGGGGACGCGGTAAGACGAGCCGGTCATTTTCGCGCCGTCATGGACGCGATCGCGCAAGGTGATTTTTGTCAGCCATTTTTGCGAGCACGATCCCGGCCAGCCGGGAATGACGAGCCGCAGAGGATGTCCGTTCATCAGCGGCATCGCCTCGCCGTTCATGGCCCAGGCGATCAGGTTGTGCGGGTCCATGGCCTTGGCGATTGGGACGCCGCGAGAGATTGCGTCCTTCGCCGGGTCGCCTGAAAGATGTGCGTCGGCGCCGTAATGTGCGGTATAGACGGCGCGGTCTTTTACGTCCGCTGCATTCAATACGTCCGCCAGTCGAACGCCCGTCCATTGCGGGCACCCGACGGCGCCGAACGTCCATTGATTGCCAGATGCGCCAGGCGAAAAAAACTTCCGGCCGTTGCCGCCGCATTCCAGTTGCAGTTGCAGCGTCACGGTTTCGAATTGCGATTGCAGATCGGCGATGGAAAGCGTTGTCGGGCTGCCGACTTCGCCGTCGACCGTCAGGGACCAGCTTTCCTCCGCGGCGGCTGAGGCGTCCGGCGGCACGCCGTTATTGCGAACGAAAAGCCGGCTTGCGGGCGTTACGCTGTCGTCGAGGAGATGCGGCGGCGTTTCCATGTTGAGCGGCCGGTCGCCAAGGATTGCAAGACCTTCCTTGCCGAAGTCAGCGGCGCTAATGCCGTCCTGTGCAAGCGCTGTGGGCGTCAACCCGGCGGGAAGAAATCTGGCGAACGGGATCGGCGCCCCAAGCGCTGCGGCGAAAGAGGCGCCTTTCAGAAGGTTGCGCCGGGTTGTTTTATGCGGCGCCGTCATCGGCCTCATCACCCGATCGCGCCTCGTGGTCGGCGAGCCGTTTTTTGAGGTCGCGGCCGCGCCGCCAGATCAAGAGGCCCAGCCCGGCAAGGACAACCGCCGAAACACCGTAGGCGGGCCAGATATAGGCGGCGTAGCCGCCCATGGCGAAAAAATCGGACATTGCGGGCTTATGGCGCAGCATCCGCGCGCCGTCAAAATCTCGCAGTGCCTTGGCTTCGCAATCGCGCTAAGGAAACCCGCATGACAGCTGAACTCGGAAATTTTGCGTTGATCGTCGCGCTGATGGCGGCAATCTGGCAGGCGATATTTCCGCTTGTCGGCACTGTCCGTGGGGATCATGCGCTTGCCGCCGGGTCGACGAATTCGGCGTTGGCGCAGCTTGCACTCATTGCGTTCGCGTTCGGGTGTCTGACGATCGCCTATGCGCAGTCCGATTTTTCCGTCGCAAATGTCGTGCAGAACTCCCATTCGGCGAAACCCTTTATCTATAAGCTGACCGGCGTCTGGGGAAATCACGAAGGATCGATGCTGCTCTGGGTGCTGATCCTCGCGGTCTTCGGCGCAGCCGTCGCGATGACCCGCGCCGGATCGCTCAAAGTCATCACGCTTGCGGCTCAGGGGGCAATTGCTGCCGCGTTTATCGCATTTGTCCTGTTCACATCGAATCCTTTCTCGCGCGTTTTGCCCGCAGCGCCGGATGGTATGGACCTTAATCCGCTGTTGCAGGATCCGGGGCTGATCATCCATCCGCCGTTTCTCTATCTCGGCTATGTGGGTTACTCGGTTACGTTCGCTTATGCGATAGCCGGGTTGATCCGGGGGCGGATTGATGCGGATTGGGCGCGCGCCGTCCGGCCCTTCGCGCTCGCCGCCTGGGTGTTCCTGACCATCGGCATCGCCATCGGCAGCTGGTGGGCCTATTACGAGCTTGGCTGGGGCGGCTTCTGGGCCTGGGATCCTGTAGAGAACGCGTCCTTCATGCCGTGGCTTGCAGGCACGGCTTTCATGCATTCGGTCCGTGTCGTTGAAAAGCGCGGCGCCTTGAAAGTGTGGACGGTGCTTCTGGCAATCCTCGCATTTTCGCTCAGTTTGGTTGGCACGTTTCTAGTGCGCTCTGGCATTCTGACCTCGGTGCATGCCTTCGCCGTCGATCCCGAACGCGGCTTGTTCATTCTCGCCATTCTGGCGCTGGCGATCGGCGGCGCGCTGACTCTGTTCGCGGCGCGGGCCGGCAAACTGCAGGCGGAAGGCGCGTTTCAGCCTGCGAGTCGTGAAGGCGCGTTGATCGTCAACAATGTGTTGCTTATCACCATGACGGCGACAGTCTTCATCGGTACATTCTACCCGCTCTTCATTGACGTTCTCACGGGCGCACGCTTGACGGTTGGCGCGCCTTATTTCAACGCCGTCTTTGCTCCGCTGACCGCGCTCCTGCTTCTCGCCATGGCGCCCGGCGCCGTGCTCGCCTGGAGAAAAGGGCGGCTCGGCGCAGCGTTTAAGCAGGCGCTGCCGGCGGCGGGCGCGGCAGTGGTCGTGATGATCATTGCCGTGTGGATGACCTGGCCGAAGAGCGCCGCGGCCGCGTTTGCGGCGGGGCTCGCAGTTTGGGCGGGAGGCGGCGCGGTGATCGAGCTCGCGCGGCGCATCAACCTGTTTTCATCGCCCGGGCGCAGCCTGTCGCGTTTTGCAGGACTGCCGCGGTCCTTTATCGGGATGACTATTGCGCATATCGGCATCGCCGTCGTCATTATCGGGGCCATCGGCGCCGGCGTCTGGCGGACCGAAACAGTCCGTTTAATGAATATAGGAGACGTCATCAGCGTTGGCGGGTACGAAGCGACCCTCAAAAACGTTAACGAAGAACAGGGCCCCAACTTCATTTCGGAGACGGCGACGTTTGACATTGCCCGGAATGGCCGACGCCTTGATTCATTTTCAGCGGAGCGGCGCTATTATCCGGTGCGACAGATGCAGACGACGGAGGCGGCTATTCGGACGACCTTCTTCGGCGACTTTTATCTGTCGATCGGCGAACGGCAGACGGAGGCCGGCTGGGCGGTGAAGGCGTGGTATAACCCCCTTGTCTTCTGGCTTTGGCTGGGCGCCGGAATGCTCGCGGTGGGCGGCGTTGTGGCGGCGCTGCCCGCGCCGGTGCGAAAAAACGCGTCTGCGCCCGCGGTCGAAGGCGCCCCCGCATGAGCCGGCTTTTTCTCTATCTGCCGCTGGTTCTATTTGCATTGCTGGCAGCTTGGTTTGCGGTTGGTCTTCGACATGACCCGTCACGCATACCATCCGTGCTGATCGATCAACCGCTGCCGGAGTTTTCATTGCCGGCAATCGAGGGGCATGACAACCCGTTGTCGTCCGAGAACATCATTGGCGAGGTGGCGTTGGTCAATGTGTTTGCAAGTTGGTGTATCCCTTGCGCAATCGAACATCCGCAATTGATGAAAATCGCAGCGGAGGAGGAAGATATTCTCATCGCCGGCATAAACTGGAAGGAAAAACCCGGCGATGGCGCCGCATGGTTGCGGCGGTTGGGCGATCCTTACGACTACATCGGCGACGACGCCGACGGCCGCGTCGCCATCGATTTCGGGGTTACCGGCGCGCCAGAGACTTTCATTGTCGATCGCGGAGGCCGCATTCGCTACAAGCAGGTCGGCCCAATCACCGAGCAAATCTGGATGGAAGACATCAAGCCAGTGATCGAACAGTTGCAGGCGGAGGCGGCGCCGTGAGAATTTTGATACTGTGCTGCGTGCTTATTTTGGGCGCGCCGGCGTACGCCGTCGAACCGGATGAGGTGCTTGACGATCCGGCGCTGGAGGCGCGCGCCGTCGAAATCAGCCGCAATCTCCGATGCGTTGTCTGCCAAAGTCAGTCGATTGATGATTCCAATGCGCCGCTTGCAAAAGACATGCGCGTCATTGTCCGTGAGCGCCTCGTCGCCGGCGACAGTAATGCAGAGGTTTATGGGTACCTTGTCGACCGGTATGGCGACTACGTTCTGTTGAAACCGCCCGTGCAGAAAAACACGGCGGTGTTATGGGCGGCGCCGGCATTGATTCTCGCCGCCGCGGGGGCTTTCGCCGTATTTTTCCTGATACGGATGAAGCAGGCCGACGAGGCGGCGGGCGGCGACGCCACAAGCGACAGTGCGACGACGGATCCGTGACAACATTCATCCTGTTCTGTCTCGTCCTATCGCTGGCGACGGTCGCATTTATCGGCTTGCCTTTGGTGAAAGGCGGCGCGTCGGATTCCGATGGCAAACCAAAACGCCGCTTCCGCCTCGTTGGACTGGTCGCGCTCGGGCTAGCCCCGGCGGCCGCCGCGGTTACCTACGGACAGATCGGAAGCCCCGCCGCGCTCGACCCCGAGGCGCGAACAGCGCCCGCCGATCCGTCGGCTGAAATTGCCGCAATGGCCCCGGAAGACCGCGACGCCATGATCCAGAACATGGTTGAAGGGTTAGCCGCTCGGCTCGCAATCGACGCAAACGACCTCGGCGGATGGAGAATGCTGGCGCGATCATACGGCGTCCTCGGCCGGCACCAAGAGGCAGCCGACGCGTGGCGCGAAGCGCTGGTCTTATCGGAAGGCGCCATCGATGACTGGCGCGGGCTCGCCATGTCGCTTGTTGAAACGCGGGACGTGAATGCGGCGCCGGCGATCAAGGAAGCGTTCGAGGAGGTGCTGTTGCAGTCGCCGGACGACCCGCTGGCGCTTTATTTTCTTGGGCATGCTGCAATGTCCGACGGCGACGGCTTCCGAGCGAGAGAATTGTGGACAAACCTTCGCGCGCAAACGCCGGACGACGCGCCCCTGGCGGCGGAACTCGATTCATTATTGGCGCAGTTCGCCGGAGATGAGTAGCAGACGAACGTTGCGCTCTAGGTTCCTAAGCCGGTTTGCAGCTGATCTTCGTTGGTTTTGAAGCGCCCTAAGCGTTTGTCTCGGCCTTGCCGGCGACCGGAACGAGGCGGAGCTGGCGACGCGCCGATAGTAAAAAAGCGGATCTACCGCAGCGCAACATTTCTTTATCGTGTGTTCTGGAAGCGACGCCCGCCAGTGATTTCTTGATTAGCCCAGACGAAACGACGCGGGCTGGACTCAACAATTCCATACTGCGGCGATGAGGAAGTCACGTGTTTCGTTTGTCTTAGTTGACTAGATGTCTAAGGTCTCCGGTCAAGGCGCAGCCGACGACCGGCTCAATTTTGGTTTCGACAGCCCATTTTAGGCGTTTTGCCGGGGCACGATGGGGCGAGTCACCAGAGGAGCGTCTGATGCAAAGTTTTGTTAGTACATGGGTTTTTGCGCTAACGGGGGTCGTGGCGCTGGGAGCCGCGGGATGCACAACCACAACGGATGCGCAGTCGGCTTCGCCCTCAGCCCCGTCGGCGCAAGACTCCGCTGCGAGTGAGACGCAACTTGCTGACGCAAAAAATGACGTCGAGAGCAAGGGCGCCGACGAGAAGGTATGTAAAAGGACGAAATCGACGGGATCGAATTTTTCGCGCCGGAAGTGCCAGACTGTTGCAGAATGGGAGGCCGAATCCAAGGCGGCCCGCGATGCATTAGACCGTCTGGACCGCAAAAACCGAGAGGGCTGTACGGCGGCGCAAAAAGCGTCCGGATGTTAGCGGGCTGTTTGAACCTATCGCGGGCTCGTTGATGTTGAGACGCCGTCGCGCCCGCAAACCCAACTAGCGTGAGTCAGTTTCCTGCCAGACGCCTTGTTCTTTCAGCGCGTCTGCGACTTCTTTAGGCATGTAATTTTCATCGTGCTTGGCGAGCACGTTGTCGGCCGTCATGACGCCGTCGTCGGTCATGCGTCCTTGAACCACGACTCCCTGTCCTTCGCGAAAGAGATCGGGGAGGAGGCCGGCGAAATTAACGCGTATGTCGGCGCCGCCGTCTTCAACGGTGAAGGATACGACATCGCCGGTTTCCGCTTTGGCGTATTCAACGCTGCCGTCCGCGACCAATCCGCCGAGGCGGATAGGACTCGACGGCGTTTCGCCCAGTGCGGCAAGCTCTGACGGTGTATAGAAATAGGTAATCGAGCCGCGCAATGCGAATAGCGTCAGGGCGACCGCCGCGGCTGCGGCGAGGAATATCCCGCCGAAGAAGATCAGTCGTTGTTGTTTTTTCTGGCTCATCGCTCCACCACGCTCGCGGGCGACTGCTCGCCTGCTCTCTCCATTCGCGCCAGGCGGCGCGAGATCAACTCGTTACGCATGGACGCCAGCAGCAAGGCGACATAGCCGCAGATATAAGCGCCGATCATCAAAAACAAAGGGGTCAACATCTCCGGGTGTATAGACGGACCGCCGGCGCGCAGAATGCTTGCCGGTTGGTGAAGACTGTTCCACCAGTCGACCGAGAACTTAATAATCGGAATATTGACGAACCCGACGATGGCGAGGATCGCCGCGAGCTTGGCGGCGCGCGTTTTGTCGGGCACCGCGCGCCACAGCGCCATATAGCCAAGGTAGAGGAAGAACAGGATCAAAACAGAGGTGAGCCGCGCGTCCCACGCCCACCAGGCGCCCCACATGGGTTTGCCCCAGAGCGAGCCCGTAAAGAGGGCGAGGAACGTAAACGCCGCGCCGATCGGCGCGCTTTCCTTGGCGGCGACATCGGCGAGAGGGTGCTTCCAGATAAAACCGGCGGCGGACGCGGCGGCCATGGCCGAATAGCAAAAGAGCGCCATCCATGCGGCGGGCACATGCACATACATGATACGCACGGTGTCGCCCTGCTGATAATCAGCGGGCGAATTAAAAAGCGCAAAATACAAACCGAGTGCGCCAAGCAATCCTGCTACGGTCAGCGCCATCGGAAAAGCGCGCGAGGCAATGCGCTCGAACCGCACCGGATTGGCAAACTCATATAGACTGGTCATGGCCATATCAGTCGAGGTTGAAGCGGAGCGCGGCGGCGCTGGCAAGGGGCGAAAAGATCGCAGCAAAGAGGCTCGACGCGCCGAGCAGTGCGAGATTGGCGCTATATTGCGGATCGCCCGCGGCCCCTGCACTGGCGGCCCCTGCGCCGAAAATCAGGATCGGCGCATAAAGCGGACTGACGATAATGGCGATCAACAGTCCGGCGCGTGGGAGTGCAGCGGTTAGCGCTGCGGCGAACGACCCGATCAGCGAGAGCCCCGGCGCGCCGATCAGCAGCGACAGGACGAGCGGCCACAGCGCTGTGCCCTCGATGTTCAGGAGAAGCGCAAGGACCGGCGTTGCGGCGGTGAGCAGCAGCCCCGTCGAGATCCAGTGCGCTGTCGCCTTTGCGAATGCGGTGAGCGCAAGAAGGTCGCTTGTTTCCGCGAGGACATCGAGCGAGCCGTCTTCGCGATCAGGCCGGTAAATCTGTTCCAGAGAAATTAGTGTCGCGAGGAGGGCCGCCGTCCACAATACCGGTGCGGCAATTTTTGACATCAGCGTCAGGTTCGGGCCGACAGCCAATGCAAAAAGAACGATCGTTAAGGCAAAGAAGGACACAGCCTGAAGCGCGCCGCCGCCGGCGCGAAAGGCGAGCTTTACGTCGCGCATTATGACTGCAAGGAACGCGCTCATAGTTGCAGCTCGAGCGTTCGCGCGTCCGGTGCGTCGAGCGGTTCGTGAGTCGCAAGGATCGCCGCGCCGCCGCTTGCGCGGTGTTCTGCGAGCAATCTCTCAAACGCTATTGTCGACGCAGTATCGAGACCGGCGGTCGGTTCATCGACGATCCATATGGCGCGCCCTGCAAGGACGAGCCGGGCGAGGCCCAGCCGGCGCTGATACCCGGTAGAGAGTTCGCGCATGGGGCGATGTTCGACCGGCTCAAGGCCGAACGCTGCGCGCGCCGCGCCGACGCGTGCGCCATACGTGGCGGCCCAGAAGCGCAAATTCTCATTCACCGTGAGCGTCGGTTTCGCGGCATTCAGCACGCCGCAGAAAACCCGCTGCTCCTCATCGCTGACGGTCACGTCGCCCGCCGCCGGCGTCAGCAGCCCTGCGAGCGCCCGGAGCAGCGTCGTCTTGCCGGCGCCGTTGGGCCCGCGCAGGACGACTGCTTCGCCGGGACCGACACTAAGATTTACGTCGTCGACAATAATGCGCCCGCCGCGGGCGACAGCGAGGTCGCGGGCGGTCAGGGTTACGTCAAATTGGGGCGCGTCCGGCATGGCGGCGGACCTTAAGCGTGCCCGCTGATCGCGTCGATGCGGAAAAGCGGCGCGGGCGACAGGGTTCAAAGGGGGCGCAGCGCCTGCTAACCAAGCGAAAACGATAATTTGGGAGAGATTCATGAAAACCAGAGCCGCCATCGCTATTGAGCCGAACAAGCCCCTCGTCATTGAGGAGGTGGACCTTGAAGGGCCGAAAGCCGGCGAGGTGCTGGTGGAAATCAAGGCGACGGGGATTTGCCATACGGACGCCTACACATTGTCGGGGAAGGACTCCGAGGGAATATTTCCATCGATCCTTGGCCATGAGGGCGCCGGGATTGTGCGCGAGGTCGGCGCCGGGGTGACAAGCGTTGCGCCGGGTGATCACGTCATTCCGGCCTATATTCCCGAATGTCGTCAGTGCAAGACGTGCCTCTCGCACAAATCCAATCTGTGCACATCCATTCGCGATACGCAGGGCAAAGGCGTGATGCCCGATGGCACGAGCCGGTTCTCCAGGAACGGCAAGCCGCTAGCTCATTATATGGGTTGTTCGACCTTTTCGAATTTTACCGTGTTGCCAGAAATCGCGACGGCGAAGATTCGCAAAGACGCACCGTTTGAAACTGCTTGTTACGTCGGTTGCGGCGTTACCACCGGCGTTGGCGCGGTGATCTGGACCGCTGGCGTCGAGCCGGGCGCCAATGTCGCCATCTTTGGCCTCGGCGGTATCGGTCTCAATGTCATCCAGGGCGCAAAGCTGGTCGGCGCCGACAAAATTGTCGGCATCGACGTTAATCCGGGCCGCGAAGATATGGCGCGCGCCTTCGGCATGACGGACTTCATCGACGTGAATGATGTCGGCGCAGACAATGTCGTCGACAAAGTGATCGAGCTCACCGGCGGCGGCGCGGATTATTCTTTCGACTGCACCGGCGACACCGATGTGATGCGCCAGGCGCTCGAATGCTGTCATCGCGGCTGGGGCGTATCGGTCATCATCGGCGTCGCCGAAGCGGGCAAGGAAATATCAACGCGGCCGTTTCAACTCGTCACGGGCCGCGTCTGGAAAGGCACCGCCTTTGGCGGCGCCCGCGGACGCACCGATATCCCGCGCGTCGTTGACTGGTACATGGACAAGAAGATTCAGATCGACCCTCTCATCACCCACACCATGCCGCTCGAAGACATTAACAAGGCGTTCGACTTGATGCATGAGGGGAAGAGTATTCGAAGCGTGGTGGTTTACTAAACGCGCTGAAAAGAGGAAATCCAAAATGCCTATCTTCACGCACGTCATGGTCGGCTCGAACGACAAGGAAAAATCGAAGGCGTTTTACGACGCGGCGCTGGCGCCGCTCGGGATCAACAGTATGGGCGCGGTCGGCGATAACGGCACGCTGATTTATGGCGTCAAACAGCCGGAATTCTGGGTGTCGACGCCAATCAACGGCGAACCCGCCCATCACGCCAATGGCGGGACCATCGGCTTTGTTGCCCCAAGCCGCAAAGCCGTCGACGATTTCCATGCTGGCGGTATCGCCAACGGCGGAACCTGCGAGGGCGAGCCAGGCCTGCGCCTCGATGTTACGCCTGACGCTTACGCCGCCTATCTGCGCGATCCCGATGGCAACAAGATCTGCGCCTATTGCATGAAAGCGGAATGAGGCGCCGCGCGCATGCGACCGTCGCAGACCGAAATGCCGATCAGATATGAATAGACTCTTCGCCGTCGTTGCGTTTGTCGCCGCCGGGCTTGGTTTCGGTTGTTCCGGATCGGAGGAACCGCAGTTCAGCCTTCCCGAACCCCACGCCAACAACGCTGTCGCCCTTGCGACGCACCAGGATGGCGAGGCGGCGCTTTATTCATTCTTTGGTCTGAAATCGGGAAAAACTCACAACGATGTCAGCGCTCAGGCATTTCGTTGCGTTGTCGACGATCGTCGTTGCGAAGAGATCGCCGGTCCCCCGGTCGCGGGAGGGCGTCTCGCCAGCGTCGCGGTGCCTCTTGGAGACAGCATCTTCCTCTTCGGCGGCTACACGGTTGCGGAGGACGGGGCTGAAGTTTCGACGCCGGAAGTCTTCGCCTTTAACCCAGAGACAGAGGAATATAAGCGTCGTGCAGACATGCCGACGCCGGTCGATGACGCCGTCGCTTTCGCTTACGCCAACCGGTACATCTATCTCGTCTCCGGCTGGCACAATGATGGCAATGTTTCGAACGTGCAGGTTCTCGATACTTGGGAAGACACCTGGTTCGACGCGACGCCTTATCCGGGCGCGCCGGTTTTCGGTCATGCGGGCGGCGCGGTTGGTGGAAAACTCGTCGTTGCGGATGGCGTGGCTGTGGTCGGCGAAAAAGACGGCCGGCGTCAGTTCGGCGAAGTCGACGAAGTCTGGATCGGCGCAATCGATCCCGACGATCCGGCGTCTATCGCCTGGCGCCGAGGCGCGCCGCAGCCGTTTGGCCCCCTTTATCGCATGGCCGCGGCCGGCGATGCAGAAAACAATCGCATCGTGTTCGCCGGCGGCGGCGATAATCCCTATAACTATAACGGCGTTGGCTATGACGGCGTTCCGGCCAAACCATCCGATGTTGTTTTTGCATTTGATCTGGGAACGGAGGAATGGCGGGAACTGGGACGGCTGCCTGCGCCGCGCATGGATCTGCGAGGGCTGATGATTGGCGCCGACGGCGCATATGTCGTCGGCGGCTTGGATGCAGACCTGAAGGTCAGAGGCGACGTTCTGGAATTCGAAATCGAGGCGAGCGGTCAATGAAACAAATCTCTTCCGCAAAATGCTTTGGCGGGGCGCAGGCCGTCTACGTTCATGACAGCAGAGCGACCGGTACGGAGATGAAATTCTCGGTTTTTGCGCCGCCAGCGGACGTACACGGGAAGGGGCCGTACCCTACGCTCTACTGGCTGTCTGGGCTCACCTGCACCGAAGAAAACTTCATCATCAAGTCGGGCTTCCAGCGCTACGCCGCTGAGCTTGGGCTGATGGTCGTCGGGCCCGATACGTCGCCGCGCGGCGACGGCGTGCCGGATGATCCTGACGGCGCCTATGATTTTGGTCTCGCGGCGGGATTTTACTGTAACGCAACCGAGGCGCCCTGGTCGAAGCATTATCGGATGTATGATTACGTTGCGAATGAATTGCCGGCGCTTGTTGAAAGCGAGCTTGCAACCGATCCCGTACGCACCGGCGTCTTCGGTCATTCCATGGGCGGCCATGGCGCCTTGACGGTCCATTTGAAAAACCCGGATACATTTAAAACCTGTTCCGCCTTCGCGCCTATCGTTGCGCCCGCCCAGGTTCCGTGGGGGCGCAAGGCGTTTTCCAATTATCTTGGCGCCGATGAAACCGCATGGTCGGACTATGATGCAACGGCGCTCGTTAAAAAGCGTCCGAGCGCAGCGGAGATCTTGATTGATCAAGGCGCCGCCGATGTTTTTCTAGAAGAGCAGTTAAGGCCCGAACTGTTCGCCTCTGCAGCGCAAGAGGCGGGGCAGAGGCTCACTCTGCGCATGCAGGACGGCTATGATCATTCGTTCTATTTTATTGCAACATTTATTGAGGATCATCTGCATTGGCATAAGGAGCGACTTTAAGTAGTCCTCGCCTGGCGGGCGGGCGTTAGAACAGGGAGCCCGCTATGACGCGACCGGTGATCGCCGCGCTTTGCACTTTACTACTACAGTCTTGCAGCTCCGGAGCCTTGGACGCCGCCCTGACCGGCATGTGCGTCGCTTCCGAGGCGAACTGCATCAAATCCTGTCAGCGCGACTACAAAACCGGCTATTCGAGCGTGTCTGGATATGACTATTGCGCCGCCAGTTGCACCGGCAGCGGCTCCGGTTGCGCATTTACGGCTGATTAGAGTCCGAAAGGATCAACCGGTTCGAGCCCGAACGAGCCGGCGTTGGTGCTAATGTCGCCGGTCAGCACTTCATAGTGCAGATGAACGATGCTTGACGCGCCAGTCATGCCGATGGGACCGAGCACCTGGCCTTGGGAGACGTTCGCGCCTTCACGCACGCCGGAACCGAACCGGGCGAGATGAGCGTAGCGGGTGTACACGCCATTGCCGTGATCAATAACGAGCATGTTGCCGTAGTCGCTGCGCGTCACGGCTTCGGCAATGACGCCGTCGCCTGCAGCGAGAACGTCGCCGCCCATGTCGGAGAAATAGTCGACGCCTTTATGCAGCTTGCCACCCCGATATCCGTATCCGGAGGAAAGGCAGGACTTCGTCGCCGGTTTCAGCATTAAGCTGACGCCATTGATATTGCCCGTTTCGTTGCTCTTGCCGATGGATTCTTCCGGGTCGCCGCCGCGGGGCGGATTGCTGATCCGCATTTTGCAGAGAACGATTTCGCCGTTCATGGCGCTGGCTGGCAGGCGTGACCCGTTGCTTGGCGCCGCTGGCGATGGTGTTGAGGGCGTTTCTTCTGTTTCTTCTTCTTCCGGTTCGGTCGGGCCGGCCGCCATCGCGAGGCGCGTGTCTTCCGTCTCGGCGTCGTCGCTTTCCGATTCTGGTTGCTCGACCTCCGCACCGTCAGTTTCAGCGAGGTCTTCAAGCGCTTCCTCAAGCGTGCCGACGACATAATCGCCTGCCGCGGCGCCTGCTTCCGAGAGTTTTTCGCCGCCCTGACGCGCGCCTTCGGAAAGGACAGGACCGAGGACGGATTGCGCCCGCACCAGCAGGCCGTCAATGGCGCGGATCAGCAAATCCGGCGCGCCGTATTTTGCACCCGAGTACCAGCCAATACCGAGAAAGGTGGCGGGAACGATCGCGTGCAAAATCAGATATTTTAGTAATCTTCCCAGCATAAGCCCCAACGCCCCCCGGCGTTCGCAACCACAACCCGAAGAAACATTATAACACAGATGGGGAAAACGTCACCGGCTGGCGAACGCCTTGGATTCCGCCCTTTGCTGGCAAAAAAGGGCCGCGGCAATGAGCCGGCAGTCATATTCGATCATTTTGCAGTTGCTAAAGCGTGCCGATGCGCCGTCATTTTTGCGCCTTTGAAAAGTCGCCGAGCAAAGCCGCAAAGGCCTCGCGGTCGCCGCTTACATAGGGTGCGATCATCATCATCGCCGAATAGACGCCATTATTGATGATGCGGCGACTGTCGCCTTTTTGTTCGGAGAGGCTGACGAATTGCAGCCAGAAGGTGAGGTGGGCGGCGAAACGCACTGCGAGCGCGCCACGCTCGGCATTTGAAAGCGAGATCACGCCTTCGCGTTCAAGCGCAGACAGAATGGAGACGGCTGTTTCCTCTTTGAGGCGCAACAGCCGGGCGAAGCGCGGACGCAAATCCGGGCATCGCTCCAGAATGCCGGTTAGATTGTTATAGAAGAAGCGAAAGTCATTGATTTCTTCAAAGACAATATAAATATAAATCCAGTTATCCTCGATGGAGAGCGCCCGTTTGATTGGCGCACTGAGCACCTGGCGGATTTCCTCTTCGAAATCGTCGAACAGCGCTTCGATGATCGCTTCCTTGCCCTTGAAATGGTAGTAAAGATTGCCGGGGCTAATTTCGAGGACGCCGGCGATCTCCACCGTCGAAACCTGCGCTTCGCCTTCCTCATTGAACAGCGCCAGCGCCGTCCTGAGGATGCGGTCGCGGGTTTTGACCTTTTGCGCCATCGCCTCGGGTCAGTCCGGTTTTTTCTTCGCCGCTTTGCGTTTCGCTGGCTTGGACTTTGTCACGGCGCCGGCAAGAAGCGCATCGAGTTTTTCTTCTATGGCGGCGAGCCGTGTCTCAATGACGTCGAGGCGGGATTCGCCGCCGACGGCGCCGAGTTTCAGTTTTTCGCGCATTTCCTTGATGCGGTCTTCCATAGAGAAGCCAGGCGATTTCATGCGCTCGGCAAGTTCGCGGCCGCGGGTTTCAACCGTGTCCTCGATTTCCTCGCCACGTTGGACGAGGTCTTCGAAATACTTGCTGGTCTCATCGGAAACGCGGGCGAGGGATTCCTGCGCATCGGAAAAGGCGCGGCCATAGGCGCCGATGCCGGCGAGCCAGATCTTGCGCGCCATGTCGCCGCCCGGAGCGTTTGTAGCTTTTTTCTTGGCCATGGAGAAACTCCTGATTGTCCGCGCGCCGGACACTATGGCGACTTTCGCGGTGAAGTGAAATGGAGGGCGCGGAACGAAAAAGGGCGCTCCCTGATGGGAACGCCCCTTAGTTTACGCAACTGAATTTGCCTTACGCAGCTTTTTTCGCCGAACGCTTGGACGCTTTTTTCTTGGTTTTCGTCAGCGTCGCGATTTTTTTGTTCAGCGCGGCGACTTCCGCTTCCAGCTCTTCAACGCGGCCTTTAGAGGCGGTGTTTTGCGGGAAGTATTTGCGGATGCCGTCAAAGCTGAAACGGTCGCCATACATTTCGTTCGCGCGTTCGCGAACGTCAGCGAGGGTGTCTTGCGCGCGGCTTTCGACTTCTTCGCCTTTCTCGACGAATTCTTCGAAAATTTCGGCGCCTTTGCCTGTCAGGATCGCTTCTGCACGCTCGTAAGCAGCGCCGTAAACGCCGAGATAAGCGAGCCAGCCTTTGCGGATCGCATCGCGTGGGGTGAGGGTGGTTTCAGTTTTCTTGGCCATCGGTTGCTCCTTTCAAACGTGAACCCGCTGGCGCGAGGGGTTGGGCAGGGAGGGCCGCGCCAGCAGGCCAATTCCTTGGCTTCGTCCGGAAGATAGGGGCTGGAATTAGAATGTTCGCCCAAATTTTGTGCGCCGCACAAATTTCTTTGAATTGCGCTCTTGAAAATAGAACATATAGTGAACAATACGATGAAAAAGCCACCGCCATCCCTGGTGCTGTTTGAAGGTGCCGGCCTTGCCCGGTCACGCACTCATGAGGCGTTCGGGGCTGGCGCGCGCGCCTTTGCAGCCATGGTCGCCGGATGCGCCGGCGCGCCGGGGCGAGAGGCGGTCGTCTGGGTGCGGCGAGCCCATGACCGCCGCCAGCTCAATCCGTTGGGGCTCGCCGACTTCGTTGATCCGGGGCGCATTCTCCTCGCCGAATGTGAGCGGCCGGTCGATATTCTCTGGACGATGGAGGAGGCCATGCGGCTTGGACCCGCTGGCGTGGTCATTGCCGAACTCAGCTGCCCTCCGGACCTTAAAGTCAGCCGCCGCTTGCAGCTTGCGGCTGAGGCTGGCGGCGTCATCGGCCTCTGCCTTGTCGATGACACGCCGGTGGCGAACGCCGTCGAGACGCGCTGGTTCTGTGCGCCGTCTCCAGGCGCCGATGAAACCGACTCGACTCGCTGGCGTCTTTCCCTCATAAAGAACAAAAAGGGAACATTGGGGGCGTGGGAGGTCGAATGGGATGCAAAGGCGCGTTCTATCGCTGTGGTTTCCAGGATTGCCGGCGGACCGGATGGCGCGGTCGGAAGGGTTTTCGGATCTCACGGCGCCGTTCGCCGTGGTCGCGGAGGAGAAAAACGCGCTTCGGCTCTTTTCCCTGAATGAGGCGGCGATCAAGACGGGGCTGACCGAAGGCATGGCGCTGACCGATGCGCGCGCCATGTTGCCGACATTAAAGACCAAAGTCGCCGAGCCCGAACGGGACGCGGCGTTCCTCGCAGCGCTCCATCGTTGGGCCGGTCGTTTTTCACCGTTCGTCGCAAAAGACGGATTCCCCGGCGCGCAACAGGACGGGCTTTGTCTCGACATCACGGGCTGTGCGCATCTTTTTGGCGGCGAAGAGGCCATGCTTGAAGAGATGATTGGCGAACTCGCACGGTTGGGCGTGCGCGCGCAAAGCGCCGTCGCTGACACGAAAGGCGCGGCCTTCGCGCTCGTAAGGCAAGGGGCCAGATCGACGATTGCGCCGCCGGGTAAGACACGTGACGCTCTTGGCGGTCTGCCGCTCGCCGGGCTTCGCATCGATCGGGAAACAGTTGCGAGTTTGAACCGTCTCGGGCTCGCGACCATCGATGCGCTTTATAACGTATCAAGATCATCGCTGGCGCGGCGGTTTGGTCTTGACCTCATCACGCGACTTGATCAGGCGTTGGGATTTGTCAGCGAACCCGTGGCGCCAGCCGCGCCGGTCAAGACATTCGCCGCTCGCATGTCCCTGCCGGAACCGATTGGCCTTGTCGATGATGTGACGGAGGCGCTCAACCGCCTGCTTGCACAGCTCGCGAGCCGCCTTGAGGAGGCGGGCGTCGGCATGCGCGCTTGCCGCCTCACTGTGCGCCGTACGGACAACAGCGAAGAGGCGATAGAAATTGGCCTCGCGCGGCCGTCGCGGGATGCGAAGATGATCCTGCGTCTATTTGAGCGCAAGCTCGATACGCTCGATGCTGGCTTTGGAATTGAATTTTTGCGATTGCAGGCGCTCGGCGTCGAGCCTTTATCGGCGCGCCAGCTTTCCGGCGATCCGTCGAAACAGAATGAAGGCGTCCTTGACGAACTGATTGCGCGCCTTGGCAATCGCATTGGCTTCGATCAGGTCAAACGCTTCACGCCGCAGGAAAGTCACATCCCGGAACGGGGTTTTTCCTGTGAGGCGGCGGTTCGCACGCGCACCGATAACGTCGAATGGAAAAAAACCGGCCCGCGCCGGCCGTTGACGCTGTTCCCGCCCGAACCGGTGCAGCAGATCCTGCCGGGAAGGCCGCCCCGTGCGATTTCCTGGCGCGGGCGCAAGATCGATATTGCGAACGCAACGGGGCCTGAACGCATTGCGCCCGAATGGTGGCGAAAAAATCCGGGCTGGGCCGGCAAGCCGAAAGATTACTGGCGTGTCGAAAGTGCAGACGGTGAGCGGTTATGGCTCGCGGAAGACCATGAGGCCAAAAGGGAAGGCGCGGACTGGAAAGTCTGCGGCGAGTTTCCGTGAGTTACGCTGAGTTATGCACGACGTCCAATTTTACTTTTCTCACCGGCGCGTCCCACCCTGAAGAACTCGCGGCGCGGGCAAAAGACCTTGGATTAAAGGCGCTCGCGGTCGCTGACCGTAATAGCCTTGCCGGCGTTGTGCGCGCCCATGCGGCGGCGAAAGAAGAAGGTCTCCAGTTCATTGTCGGCGCGCGCATCGTTCTTGAAGATGGCGCGGAGTTTCTGATGTTCCCTGAAGACAGGGCGGCCTATGGCCGCCTCTGCCGGCTCCTCACCACTGGCAAGCTCCGGGCGGAGAAGGGGAGCTGTGTTCTTCACCTTGCGGACCTTCTTGAGTGGGCGAAAGGCTCGGTGCTGGTGGGGCTGCCGCCCGATGTCATGGAAGAAGAACCGGAACTTTTCCTCTCCCATATTCAAGCCCTCAAACGGAAATATCCAACCTCAACCTATCTCGCCGCCTATCCCCGTTATGACGGACGCGATCGGGCGCGGTTCGCCTGCGTCAAAGACATTGCAGACGCTTTTCAAATCCCGATGGTCGCGGTCGGCGACGTCTTAATGCATGACAGCGCGCGGCGGCCGCTAGCTGATATCCTTTCCTGTATCCGTGAGAAGACAACCATTGACCGGCTTGGCCGGCATGCGCAGCCAAACGCCGAGCGTCGCCTCAAAAGCCCCTTTGAAATGCGCCGCCTGTTCGTCGGGCATGAAGATGCGCTCGCCCGCACGCTTGAGATTGCTGAACGTTGCAGATTCTCACTCGATGAACTGCGTTATGAATATCCCGACGAAGTTAGCAACGGCGAGGAACCTTTGGACCGGCTGATGCGCCTGACCGAAGAGGGCTTGCGTGAAAAATATCCGGACGGCGTGCCGCTTCCCGTTCGCGCTACAGTTGAAAAAGAATTCCGACTCATCCGCGAGCTAGACTACGCGCGCTATTTTCTCACCGTTCATGATGTCGTCAGCTTCGCCCGCGAACGCGACATTCTCTGTCAGGGTCGCGGTTCGGCGGCGAATTCCATGGTCTGTTACGCCCTCGGCATTACCTCTATCGGACCCGAACTTATCTCCATGGTCTTCGAACGTTTTGTTTCCGCGGCGCGCAACGAGCCGCCGGATATCGACGTCGATTTCGAACATGAACGGCGCGAGGAGGTAATCCAGCACATCTATGAGAAATATGGTCGTCATCGCGCCGGCATTTGCGCCACCGTTTGCCATTTTCGGTCCCGCGCGGCGATCCGCGAAACAGGCAAGGCGATGGGATTGTCCGCAGATGTTGTATCGGCGCTGGCGAGCCAGATCTGGGGCTGGTCGTCGAAAGGGGTAAGCGAGGATCGCGCAAAACAGGCGGGGCTGTCGACTGCTGATCCGCGCCTCAAACAAACCCTGGCGTTGACGCAGGAATTGATCGGTTTCCCGCGACATCTTTCGCAACATGTGGGCGGCTTTGTCATCACGCGAGGAAGGCTTGACGAATTCTGCGCCATTGAAAATGCGGCCATGGAAGACCGCACCGTGATCGAATGGGACAAGGACGATATTGACGTTCTCGGCATGCTGAAAGTTGATGTTCTGTCCCTTGGCATGCTCACCTGCATTCGTAAGGCGTTCGACTTGCTGAGCCAGCATGAGGGCGTGCACTACAATCTGGCGACTCTGCCGGCGGAGGACCCGACGGTTTACGACATGTTGTGCGAGGGCGATTCCGTCGGTCTCTTTCAGGTGGAGAGCCGGGCGCAGATGAACTTTCTGCCGCGCATGCGTCCCAGAAACTTTTATGATCTTGTGATTGAAGTTGCGATCGTCCGCCCCGGTCCTATTCAGGGGGATATGGTTCACCCTTATTTGAAGCGTCGGCGCGGGGAGGAGACGGTGACCTTTCCTTCTGATGATCTGCGCGATGTTCTCGATAAAACGCTCGGCGTGCCCTTGTTTCAGGAACAGGCGATGCAGGTTGCGGTGGTGGTGGCGGGGTTTGATCCTAGCGAAGCGGACGCTCTGCGCCGGTCGCTTGGCGCTTTCCGCGGACCCGGCACGGTGTCAAAGTTCAAGGAACGGTTTTTGAACGGTTCCGTTGAGCGTGGTTACGATCTCGACTTCGCTCAGCGCTGTTTCTCGCAGCTTGAAGGCTTTTCCGAATATGGGTTTCCTGAAAGCCATGCAGCGAGTTTTGCGCTGCTTGTCTATGCGTCCGCCTGGCTGAAGAAGCATCACCCGGCGGTCTTCTGTTGTGCAATCCTGAACGCCCAGCCCATGGGGTTTTATGCGCCGGCCCAGCTTGTTCGCGATGCGCGCGAGCATGGGGTCGAGGTGCGCCCCATTTCCATTAACGCCAGCTATTGGGACAATACGCTTGAACCGGACGGTTTCGGCGGCCATGCAGTGCGGCTCGGGTTTAGGCAACTCAAAGGTTTCAAGGAAGAAGACGCGGCCTGGGCGACGGCCGCCCGCGGCAATGGCTACCGTTCGGTTGAAGCGGTTTGGCGGCGCGCCGGCGTTGGCCCAGCAGCGCTCGCCAAGCTCGCCGAAGCCGATGCGTTTGCGGAGTTAGACTTATCGCGGCGCGAGGCGCTATGGGCGGCGAAGGCGATCCGCAGTGAAAAGCCGATGCCGCTGTTCCAGCAAGAAGAAGATGATGCGTTGACGGAAGAACCGGCGCGCCTGCCGGCAATGTCGCTAGGCGAGGAAGTGTTCGAGGATTATGTGGCGACGCGTCTGTCGTTACGCGCTCATCCGGCCGGCCTGTTGCGCCAAAGACTGGGCGGCCTCAAAGCTGAAGAGCAGATGAAACCGGCTGACGGCGAACGTGTCAGCGTGGCTGGCCTTGTCATTACCCGCCAACGTCCGGGCACGGCGAGCGGTGTTATTTTTATCACGCTCGAAGACGAAACCGGTGTCGTTAATGTCATTGTCTGGCCGAAAACATTTGAACGCTATCGCAAGGTGGTGATGCAGGGACGGCTCCTGCGCGTTACCGGTAAGCTGCAGCGGGAAGGATCGGTCGTGCACATTATTTCATGGAAGATTGAGGACTGTTCTTACATGCTTGACGAGTTGGGTCGCGCCAGTGCGGCGGGCCGCACGCTTGACCATGAAATCAGCCGGGCGGACGAGGCCAAGCACCCGGTCTCCCGCATCGATCACGGCCCCGCTTCGAAACGCGCGCCGTCACATATTCCGCGCCCGCGTCACCCCCGCGAACAGGCGAAGGTGTTGTTTCCGAGCCGGGACTTTCATTGAAACGCTAAAAACCAACCACGCGCTTCAAGAACGGATCAATCTGCTCCCATTGTTCCGCGATTGGCGCTTGGTGCGGGCGATCTTCAAAGATGTGCAGTTGTACCGGCGTGCCGTTAGCCTCAAGCCGGCCGGCGAGCCGTTTCGCTTGATCGAGACTGTGGCCGCGATTGTCCTCTGACCCATGCAGGATCAGCGTCGCCGCTTTGATGCGCTCGGCGTAACGTAAGGCGGCGCGCGCGGCGAAGGCTTCCGGCGTCACCCCTGTTTCGTTCTCGATATTCTCGTCAAGGATGGGCGCGCCTGACGGATAGAATTCTTCGAGATCGTAAACGCCCGCCATCAGAATGAGCCCCGTAATGCGTTCATCCTGCGTCGCCACCATGGACGCTGTCGCCGCGCCTCGGCTGACGCCATAAAGGACCACCCGCGACCGATCGGCGTTCGGCAGGCTCAGGAGATAATCAAACGCCGCCATGACAGCGGCTTGCGTGCGCGGGCCACAGAAATCGGGCGGTCCGACGCTTTCGCCGAAACCCGGCTGCGACACCGACGCGGCAATGTAACCGCGTCGCGCCATTTCTTGTATTCGACCTTCGTCGATCGTCGCGATTTCCGGTCGCTCAATGAGTTTCGCGAACGCCAACCCTCCAGGCTGCGGTTCGCTCTGATAGCCGTGAACGAACAGCATCACTGGGCGAGGACCGTCCGCATCCGGCGTTGCGACAAAAAGTTCGACCTGTTCCAGTCCGCGATCCGTTGGCGTTAGCAGGACTTGTTCAAACGCATGAGACGCATTTGCAAAAAGGGAGAATGCGAAGACGAACGCAGCTAAGCTGGGGAGGCGCATGAGTTGACCTTTCTATACTATGAGCTGCGGCTTTTAAGCGCGCCGATGTCCGTCAACCCCTGCCGAACGATAGGGCGCCGCCCAATGCGTTCGTCATGAACGCATAGCGCGCCGACGTCGCATTGACGGCTTGCGGATCTCAGTTCATCCAGCGTTTATGGAAAATCTCGACGACAAAAAATCCCGCGCAAAAGTCTGGTTCGAACAACTCCGCGAGGAAATTATCACGGCGTTCGAGGCGCTCGAAGACGAGGCTGGCGATCTCTACGCCGATATGGAACCAGGCCGGTTCGTACGGACGCCGTGGACGCGCGGTGATGGGACTGACGATCAAGGCGGCGGCGTCATGTCTATGATCAACGGCCGCGTTTTCGAAAAAGCCGGCATCCACACATCGACCGTTTACGGTGAGTTTTCCGAAGAATTTCGCAAACAGATTCCCGGCGCGGAGGAAGATCCGCGCTTCTGGGCGAGCGGCGTTTCTCTGATCGCGCATACGCGCAATCCACACGCCCCGGCGGCGCATATGAACACGCGCATGATTGTCACGACCAAAAGCTGGTTCGGCGGGGGCGGGGACCTAAATCCCATGCACCCGGCCTATCGCGATGAAAGCCACGAAGACGCCGTCGCCTTCCGCGCCGCCATGCAGTCCGCCTGCGACGCTCATGACAGCGCCTATTTCCCGAAGTTCAAAAAATGGTGCGATGACTATTTCTGGTTGCCGCACCGCGGCGAACCGCGCGGCGTCGGCGGGATATTCTATGATCGGCACAATACCGGCGACTGGGAGAAGGACTTCGCCTTCACCCAGGATGTCGGCAAGGCGTTTCGCGAAAGCTATCCGCCGCTGGTCGCCAAACGTATGGATCAGCCGTGGAATAACGATGACCGCGAAAAGCAACTAGTGCAGCGCGGCCGCTATGCTGAGTTCAACCTGTTGTATGATAGAGGCACCACGTTCGGTCTTAAAACCGGCGGCAATGTGGATTCGATCCTTTCTTCTCTTCCGCCCGAGGCCAAGTGGCCGTAGCGATCGCGGCAGCGTGATAATATCCGGGCGCTGGCGGCAATTCCATTGATCGGCGGAACGGTTTAGATTGCGCGCGTCCCCGCGCAAGATGCTCCCATGACAGACTTCGAAACGCCGTTTATCCTCGCTATCGATCAAGGCACGACGTCCAGTCGCGCCATCGTGTTTGATCGCGCCGGACGTATCGTCGCCGACGCGCAGGAAGAATTTACGCAGCATTACCCACAAGACGGCTGGGTCGAACACGATCCCGAAGATATCTGGACGACGACGCTGGAAACGGCGCGACGCGCATTCACTGAGGCGGAAAAGCTCGGCGAAGTCGCGGCTGTCGGCGTCACTAATCAACGCGAGACAACGGTGATCTGGGATCGCGCCGACGGGAAACCGATTCATAATGCCATTGTCTGGCAGGATCGCCGCACCGCCGATCAGTGTGCGGCGCTGAAAGTCGATGGGCGAGAGGCCCATGTGAGGGCGCGTACTGGTCTTGTTCTCGATCCCTATTTTTCGGCGACCAAGGCCGCGTGGATTTTGGATCACGTCGAGGGCGCCCGTGATCGCGCCCTCGCTGGCGATCTCGCCTTCGGCACGATCGATTCCTTTCTGATCTGGCGCCTAACGGGCGGCAAAGAACACGTCACGGACGTTACCAATGCGAGCCGGACGAGCCTTTATAATATTCACGACAATGCGTGGGACGGCGCGCTGCTGGATATCTTCAACGCGCCCGCCGCTATTCTGCCTGTCGTAAAGGATAGTGCGGCGGCGTTCGGAGAAACCGATACCGAGATTTTCGGCCGGCCCGTGCCAATTTGCGGCGTTGCGGGCGATCAGCAGGCGGCGGCGTTCGGACAAGCCTGCTTCTCGACTGGCGATGTAAAAAGCACTTATGGCACTGGCTGCTTTGTGCTGGCGAATACTGGCGGCGACGTCGTCGAATCGAAGAACAATCTGCTTTCGACGATTGCCTGGCGTCTCGGCGGCGAGACGACTTATGCGCTTGAGGGATCAATTTTTATCGCTGGCGCCGCGGTTCAATGGCTGCGTGACGAACTCAAGGTTATCAAAGACGCGGCCGAGACGCAGGCGCTTGCGGAAAGCATTGAAACTAATAACGGCGTTTATCTGGTGCCTGCCTTTACCGGCCTCGGCGCGCCGCATTGGGCGCCGGAGGCGCGCGGCGGCGTATACGGACTAACCCGTGGGGCGGGGCGCGCCGAGCTGGCGCGGGCCGCGCTTGAATCCGTTGCGTATCAGACCGCGGACCTGATGACGGCGATAGCCGCCGACGGCGCGTCGCCGCTGTCGTTGCGGGTTGACGGCGGCATGGTCGCCAATGACTGGGTCATGCAGTTTTTATCGGATATTCTGAATATCACAGTCGAGCGGCCGAAGGTGCTGGAAACAACGGCGTTGGGCGCTGCATATCTTGCTGGACTGCAGGCGGGAATTTACAAAGACACCGACGAAATCGCCGAGAGCCGGCGCGTCGATGCGCGCTTTCAGCCGGCAATGGCGCCGGAGGCGCGCAACAGTGCGCTCGCTGGCTGGGCGAAAGCGCTCGAACGCACATTGTTGCCATAGGGCCGGACCCCCAGAACGCAGGATCACAAATTGAACGGACAAAAACGAGTAGTCGGTTTCATCGGCGGATCCGGCGTCTATCGCGCGGACGCGCTTCAAAATGCGAAGCGCTTGGAAATCGAAACGCCCTGGGGCAAACCGTCTGACGCGCTCCACCGCGGGCTGATCAACGGCGTCGATGTTGTTTTTTTAGCCCGGCATGGCGCCGGCCATCGCCTGCCGCCGAGCGCTATCAATTATCGCGCCAATATTGATGCGATGAAGCGCGCGGGCGTTACGGATCTGATCTCCCTATCGGCGTGCGGATCGTTTCGCGAGGATCTGGCTCCCGGAACATTTGTCATTGTCGATCAGTTCATCGATCGTACAAGCGGCCGGGAAAACACTTTTTTCGGGCCGGGCTTTGTCGCCCATGTGTCGATGGCGCATCCGGTTTGTCCGGCGCTAGCTGATGCCGCTGCGGCGTCTTGCGCCGCACTTGGCGTTCCACATGCCGCCGGCGGCGCGTATCTCGTCATGAACGGGCCGCAATTTTCATCGCTGGCCGAATCGAAACTCTATCGATCATGGGGGTGCGATGTCATCGGCATGACCAACATGCCAGAGGCGAAACTCGCTCGTGAAGCGGAGTTGCCTTACGCGACGGTCGCCATGGTGACCGACTATGATTGCTGGCATGAAAAAGAGGGGCCGGTCGAAGTGTCCAAAGTCCTGGCGATCATGGCGGAGAACACGAAAAACGCCGTACGCCTGATTGAGAACCTGACCATTCGTCTCGGCCCGACGCGGACGCCATCGCCGCTCGGGATTGAAACAACCCTTGATACCGCAGTGATTACGTCGCCCGATGCGCGCGACCCGAAAATCACTGCGACGCTTGACGCCGTCGCGGGTCGATACTTGCAACGCTGAGACAAGGCGCGGCCGCTTCAGAAATCACGAGGGCAGCCTGTAACAGGGCGTTAATCATGCTGCGTTAATGCGGACGTCGGTGTGGACTATTTAAAATGATGCTAACGGTTCTGATCGCAGCCAGTTATGTCGCCTATGCGGCGCCGACCCATGATGAAGCCTATTCATCCTATACGGCGCGCGTACTTGAGGCGTGGCGCGAAAAGGGCGCCATCACACAAATGGAGCGCATCCGGAAGGAACCGTATTTTCCAACCGATATTTCAATCGAGCGCTGCGAGCGTCGTCGCGATCGCGAAGTTATTCGTCCAAGCGGTGAATTCGCCCGTGTCGCCGGCTATGAGTGCATCATGGAAATCTGGCCAAACTCAGCGCCGAGCTTTCGGTCGCCGGGATTTTTTTATCACGATGGGGTCGAGTGGATTTACTTCGGCGCTATTCACGAAACGCCAACGCCGTCTCTGTCGGAATTCAACCCGCTGCGCGACGAAGGCGCTTTTATTCTGAAAGAAGGCGCACAAGGATATGACGGCGCGCCACGAAACCCCTATTATGATAATTACGATCCGTATGGGCGGCTGTTCGATTTAAGCGAGCAATACGACACGCCTAATTATTGAACCGAAAATGCATAACATCGCCCTCCGCGACGACATACTCTTTTCCCTCAAGACGCATGCGACCGGCTTCTTTGGCGCCCTGTTCCCCGCCATGCGTCACGTAGTCGTCAAATGAAATTGTCTCCGCGCGAATAAAGCCCTTTTCGAAATCCGTATGAATGACGCCGGCCGCTTGCGGCGCCGTGGCGCCGCGCGGGATGGTCCAGGCGCGCGCTTCCTTGGGACCGGCTGTGAAGTAGGTGCGAAGATCTAGAAGGTCGTAGCCTGTATGGATGAGGCGGTTGAGGCCTGGCTCTTCAAGTCCCAGCGTCTCGAGGTACTCGGCCTGTTCGTCGTCATCGAGCTGGGCGAGTTCTGATTCGATTTTCGCCGAAATAACAACCGCAGCGGCGTTTTCTTTAGCGGCGCGCATTTCTACCGCACGGGAATGTGCGTTGCCGTCCGCGGCGGCGGCCTCGTCCACATTCGCGACGAACAAGACCGGCTTTGATGTCAGCAATTGCAGGCCGAGCCAGTCCTTGCGTTCGTCGTCGTTGATGTCGACCGTTCGCGCCGGACGGCCTTCGCGCAACACTACAAGGGCCTTGTCGACGAGAACCAAAGCCGCCTTTGCTTCTTTGTCCTGGCCTTTTACTTTTTTCTCGAGATTGACGCGCCGCTTTTCGAGGCTTTCCAGGTCGGCGAGCATCAATTCCGTTTCGACGACTTCAAAGTCTGCAATCGGATCGATTTTGTTTGCTACATGGGTGACGTCATCATCATCAAAACAGCGCAGCACGTAAGCGACGGCGTCTACCTCGCGGATATTGGCGAGAAACTGGTTGCCGAGCCCTTCGCCTTTCGACGCGCCTTTAACAAGGCCCGCGATATCGACGAACTGCATGCGGGCGGGGATCACTTCGGCAGATTTTGCAATCTCGGCGAGTTCCTTAAGGCGCGGTTCGGGCACCGCGACATCGCCGACATTCGGTTCAATCGTGCAAAACGGATAATTGGCCGCCTGCGCCGCCGCCGTTTTCGTCAACGCGTTAAAGAGCGTTGACTTGCCCACATTCGGCAGTCCGACAATGCCGCATTTAAAGCCCATCTACTGAATTCCTGCTGTTATCGACCGAGCAACTTCCGAAATGCGTCCGTGAACGGATTGCCCGGCGCGCCCTTATCCGGCGTCGCAGCTTCCTCAGCGGCGCTTTTTCCGGGCGTCTTTTGCGCAGGCTCAGCGACAGTCTCTTTACGCGCCGGCGCCAGTCGTTGTGCGATATCGGAAGAGAACCGCTGATCCTCGCCAATCGCGAGGAATGGCGCAGCCGCGGCGATAGCGTCTAGCAACGGATCGAGCCACTCATGATCGACCTTGGAAAAATTGCCGAGCACATGGCCGGTTACTTTTGACTTGTCGCCGGGATGGCCGATGCCAATGCGCACGCGGCGAAAGCCATTACCGAGATGGCTGTCGATAGAGCGGATGCCGTTATGACCAGCTGCGCCGCCGCCTGTTTTCACGCGCAACTTGCCTGGCGCGAGATCGAGCTCGTCGTAAAACACAACGAAATCTTCGGCGTCGAGCTTGTAAAAGTCCGCTGCGGCGCGCAACGAACGGCCGGAATCATTCATGTGCGTCAGCGGCTTCAGGATGATCGCTTTTTCCCGTCCTGAGGGCGTATTAAGAAAGCCTTCGCGCAGCTGGCTGTGAAACTTCGCGCGCGGCGCGGAAAACCTGTGGGCGTCGGCGACGGCGTCGACCGCCATAAAGCCGACATTATGCCGGTGACGCGCATATTTCTCGCCGGGATTGCCGAGGCCTGCGAGCACAATCATTGATCAAGGCTCCGAATAAAAATGGCGCCGGCGCGTGAAACGCGCGGCGCCAAACGCTTGCCGCATCGGGGGCGGATTATTCTTTGTCGGCGTCGCCGCCGTCTTCGCCGCCCTCTGTGTCGCCTTCTGTCGCTTCGGCGTCTTCGCCTTCGGCGGCGGCTTCCGCGCCTTCCGCTTCGGCTTCTTCCTCTTCCGCCGAACGGACCGACGACGGAGCAGCGATGGTTGCCACAGTATAGTCGCGGTCAGTTGTCACGAGGGTGACGCCGTCAGGCAATGTAATGACTGAGACGTGCGCGGCGTCGCCAATATCAAGTTCGCCGACGTCGACATCGAAGTGATTGGGAATCGCGGTCGCCGGCGCATAGACATCAATCACGTGCCGAACGACGTTCAAAACGCCGCCGCGTTTGAGGCCCGGCGAGTCCTCTTCATTGATAAACCGGACCGGCACTTCGACGTCGATGCGCGTCTTGTCGTCGACGCGGAGGAAATCGACATGAACCGGCATCCCCTTTACCGGGTGGATCTGGACATCGCGGGGAATGACTGGCTGCTGACCATCCTCGCCCGGGACGTCAATTTTCGCCAATTGCGGACGCAAACGACCCCGCAGATATGCATTGTTGATTTCGTTGGCCTTGAGCTGGATCGCTACGGGCTCGGCGTTTCCGCCGTATAGAACGCCCGGGACCCAGCCGTCGCGGCGGGTCTTGCGAGCGCCGCCGGTTCCGGTCGCGGTGCGCGGTTCGCAATGAAATACGTCTGCTTCGGCCATGTCTTGATGCGTCCTTCACGCAAAATCGACCGCCCCGGCGGAGGATCCATCCTCCGCGGAACAGCCCGGAATTCCTGAATGAGCGCGGGTCTATAGAGGAAAGGGAAATAGACCGCAAGCGCGGTGGCATGCATGGCCCGCGCGCCCGCCGAATCGCTGGCGGCGGTCTCAGCGCCTACAAGGGCGCAAAGGGTGCGCGGCATGGGCCGGTCGCCCCCGTATGCGGAATTATTCCTCTAAAAAAAGTTGTTGCCTGGAAGTCCTATGCGCCAATTTTGCGGCGTTCAATTTTCCATTCGGACTCAAACCAATGCGCATTTGTTTGCGCAAAGCGTGCGCCGAAGCGCTCGCTGAGACTGTCATAAATCTGAATCCATTGTGTCACACCGCATTCACAGCCGGTTCGTAATGCCGCCTCGTCAGTGACCTGCGCAGGCCGCAGGTGACGATCTGTTTTGCGCCAGAAACACTTTGGGGATTTACATATGGGATTGGCATCTAGGGCCCGATCGTTTTTGCTCACGGGCAGCGCGATCTTTATTCTTGCCGCGTGCACGCAAGGGGAAGACATTGCGTCGCCGGGGGCATCGAACCCCGGCACGCCGCCGGGTGGCGGCACACCGCCGCCAGGCGGCGGCGGCACGGTGTCGGCCGACACATGCCCAACCGGGTTTTCCGCCGGTCCAAATGTCGATCTTCCCGCAGGCCCGGATCAGGTGTCGTGCGACATCGCCGGCACGGTCCTTTCCAACATAACGCTTCCGTTTAAAGACGACGACAATGACGGAATTCCCGTCGCCTACCGGATCAGCGGCCGTGTTGATATTGGCGTTGACACCGGGTTTGACGGCACGGCAGGGGGCGGCGATCCGGCCGTGTTGACGATCGAGCCCGGCGTTACGCTGTTTGGCGAATCGGGAAGCGACTTTGTCGTCGTCAATCGCGGCTCGCGCATGGAAGCAGCCGGCTCCGCGTCGGCGCCCATCATCATGACAAGCCGCGCTGACCTGGAAGCAGGCCAGACCGATCGCGCGGACGCCATAGGGGAGTGGGGCGGGCTCGTCGTTCTTGGCCAGGCGCCGATTAATGACTGCGCCACCGGCACGCTCGGGACGCCGTCTTGCTCAAACACCATCGAAGGCGTCACGGCGCCGGAAGCCTCCTATGGCGGCGGCGCGGCGACGGACAACAGCGGTACGTACCGGTATCTGCAAGTTCGTTTCGCCGGCTTCCCGCTGGCCGCCGGCAATGAGCTAAACGGCATTTCCTTCGGCGGCGTCGGATCGACCACCGAAATCGACTTTGTTCAGGTTCACAACAACTCCGACGACGGCATCGAGATGTTCGGCGGTACGGCGAATCTTCGTCATATCGTGCTGACCGGCAATGACGATGACTCGCTCGATACTGATCAGGGCTGGAGCGGACGCGCGCAGTTCGTCATCGTCGCTCAGGCCGACGGCCGCGGCGACAACGGTTTTGAAATGTCATCCACGGGCGCAGGCGTTACGCCGGCGACGAACCCGCTGATTGCAAACTTCTCAATCGTTTCAAACACGCGCGCATCTGAGCCCGGCCGCGGCATTCGTCTTAATACCGGGCATATTGGCCGGTTCATGAACGGCGTCGTCACCGATACCGCAGAAGCGTGCATTCGCTGGGACGATCCGGGCGACGGCAACAACACTTATGACGGTCTTGGCGTCGATCCGACGTTTAACTCTGTGACGTTTGATTGTATCGGCGGTCTTGAGCGAAGCGATCCGGATGCGCCCGGCGCAGTCGCTGCTGTTGGCGCCGACGCGAACAACATGATCGGCGGCGCGACGATCACAACGAACTTCCAGGCCGGTCCTGCGGAATTGCCGCCGATGGCGACGCCTGTCGCCGTTGAGGGCGTCGATCCTTTCTTCGCGGAGGCTGATTACCTCGGCGCCTTTGGTCCGGACGAATCGGAAACGAATAACTGGGCGACCGGATGGACGTTCGCGTTGTTCAGCGACCCTGGCTGTCCGACGGGCACAAGCCAGTCCGGAACCCTCAACGGCGCGAGCATATGTCTTCTTACGGGCACGCAAACCGACGACATTACGTTGACGCGCGGCAACGTTTACGAGCTTGATGGTCGCGTCGACGTTGGCGTCGATGTCGGTTTCGACGGTGCCGCGATGGGCGGCGACCCAGCGGTTCTGACGATCGAGCCCGGCGTTTCCATCTTCGGCAACTCAGGTTCCGATTTTCTGATCGTCAATCGCGGTTCGGAAATCCGTTCCAACGGCACGCGTTCCAACCCGGTCATGATGACCTCTGAAGCGGACCTGCAAGGGACGACGGCGCCGGGCCTTCGCCTCGACTCTACGGGCGAGTGGGGCGGCCTCGTTATTCTGGGTCGCGCGCCGATCAATGACTGCGCGACCGGCACGCTCGGCACGCCGTCCTGCTCGAACACGATCGAAGGCGTCACGGCGCCTGAAGCGTCTTACGGCGGCGGTCTCGTCGGCGATACGAGTGGTTCGCTGATGTACACGCTTGTCAAATTCGCTGGCTTCCCGCTTGCCGCCGGCAACGAGCTGAATGGCATTTCGTTCGGCGGCGTCGGCAATGGCACGACCGTTGATTTCGTCCAGGTCCACAACAACTCCGACGACGGCATCGAAATGTTCGGTGGCACGGCGGATCTTCGCCACATCGTGCTGACCGGCAATGACGACGATTCTCTCGATACAGATCAGGGCTGGAACGGCCGAGCGCAGTACGTCATTGTCGCTCAACGCGACGGTCGCGGCGACAACGGTTTTGAAATGTCGTCGACGGGCGCCGGCGTGACCCCGGCGACAGACCCGACGATTGCAAATTTCACGATTGTTTCGACCACGCGGGCGTCTGAACCGGGCCGCGGCATGCGCATCAACACCGGTCATATTGGTCGGTTCTTCAACGGTATTGTAACGGATACGACAGAGGCCTGCCTGCGTTGGGACGATCCAGGCGACGGCGACGCGACCTATGACGGCTATCCGACGGATCCGTCGTTTGACAACTCCCTGTTCGATTGTCCGACGGTTTCAACCGATCCTGTCGGAGACGTGGCGATCGCAGCGGGCGCCGACAACACGACGGCAGTCGACGTCAACCTGATTAATGGCTTCATCAACGATTCAGCGGCGGCCGGCCGGCCGGCGTTCACTGACCTGAACGGAACCATCGACACGTTCTTTGAAAACACCAGCTACATCGGCGCGGTGGAAAATTCGAGCGACGACTGGTGGGCCGACTGGAGCTGTGGCCTTGCGGCCGACGATTGCTAGCAGCGAATACGGGCGGCGCATTTCGAGGGGAACGCGCCGCCCACGTTCCTTTCGCAAACAGATTTTTTTGGGGTTGATGAAATCATGAAGTTCCATCGTACATTCGGCGGCATGCTCCTGGCGACGACCATGCTTGCGCCGGCGAGCATTGCGCTCGCTCAAGAGGACGCGTCGTCAGATGCGTCAGCATCCGGCGTCAACATTCCGGGGCCGAACTATGTCATCGCGGACCAGATTATTGTTCGCGGCACAAATATTCCTGATCCGCAACGGGCGACGTCTCAGGTCGCCACGTTTTTGAACGCAGAAGATCTTGCGCGTCAGGGCGATGACAACGCCGCCGAAGCGTTGAAACGCCTTAGCGGTCTCAGCGTCATTGGCGGCAAGTTCGCCTATGTCCGTGGTCTTGGCGATCGGTACTCGGCCGCTCGGTTAAACGGCTCGCCGTTGCCAAGTCCGGAGCCGCTAAAACGCACCATTCCGCTCGATCTCTTCCCGTCGAATATTCTAAACGGCGCGGCGGTGCAGAAGACCTTTTCGCCAAACTACCCCGGTGAATTTGGCGGCGGCATCATTGATCTTGAAACGCTCAGAATTCCAAATGAGTCGTTCCTCAATGCGAAAGTCGGCGTCGGCGCCAATTTGGTGACGACAGCATCGAACGGATTATTCGTACGGGGCGGCGATCTTGACTGGCTCGGCTTTGATGACGGTCTGCGCTCGATCCCTGACCCGCTTCAGGCGGTAATCAATTCCGGCACGGAACTCGAAGACCTAACGGATGCAGAACAGGAGGCCGTCGGAGAAAGCCTCGTCAACACGCCTTTGTCCGTCATTCAACAGGGAAATATCGGGCCGAACTTTGAAGGCTCGGTCGACGGCGGCGCAATTGTCGACTTCGATAACGGCATGAGCCTCGGCCTCGCAGGCGTCATTGGGTATAAGCAGGACTGGACGACCGAAGAGGCGGTTCGACAACTCGCAAACGGTCAGATTCTCGGCATTGACGCCACGCAGAATGAAACAAGCCTCGACGTTACGGTGAATGGGTTGCTGTCCGGGGCTCTGGAATGGACCGGCAATGTCTTGCAGTTGACCGGTCTTTACATTCACTCGACGACAAAGGAATCGCAGATTACAGAAGGAACCAACTTTAACATTGGCGACTTCCAGTCCGAGCAGAATGTCTTTCTCGAACGCGCTCTCGCCATGGGGCAAGCCTATGGCGAGCACGAGCTAGGCGAGCAATTTGCCATTAACTGGCGCGGCGCGTTTGCCCGCGCCACGCGCGACACGCCCTATGAACGGTCCTTTGGCGACCGTTTGCTCGACGCCAACGACACGCCGACTTTTGTGCCGTTCACCTCGTTTCACCGCGTCACATTTTCCGAATTGACCGACGACACTTGGAGCGGCGGCGCTGACGTTTTCTGGTTTATCCCGGTTTCCGGCGCGCGTGATGCGACCCTTTCGGTCGGCTACGAATATATCGACAACGATCGAGAGTTCGTCAGCAATCCCTTTCAGTTCCTCACCAATACAAGCCTTCCGCTCGACACGGCGCAGGCTCGGATCGATTTTCTGTTTTCGCCCGACAATATCGATCCGGGTCGGTTGCGGTTGACGGATACGGCGACGCAAGGGGTCAGCTCGTATAACGGCGAACTCACCGTCAACGCAGGCTATGCCCAGATCGATGCGGAGCTTATTCCAGCGCTTCGCACGACCGTCGGCGTTCGCTATGAAGACGCTGAGCAAAGCGTCGATACATTTGACCGGTTCGTTAATCTCGATGCGTTCGACACCGCGCTGTCGAACGACTACTGGCTGCCGTCGGCGACGGTGACCTGGAACTTCACCGACGATATGCAGTTCCGCCTGGGCTATTCGCATACGATCGCGCGGCCGCAATTTCGCGAATTGGCGGCGTCGGCCTTTCTCGATCCCGACACGGACCGAACATATCTCGGCAACCCGTTCCTGCGGGACAGTGAGTTCCGGAACTACGACGCGCGCTACGAATTCTATCTTGGTAGAAATCAGTTCGTGACGATCGCCGGTTTCTACAAGGAAATTGAAAACCCGATTGAAGAGATCCAGTTTCCGCAAGGCGACTTCAATTTCCAGACGACGTTTATCAACTCACCCAAAGCCGACCTCTACGGCGGCGAGTTCGAGTTCAGATCGAACTTCGATATCGGGTGGAATGACTGGTTTCTGAACCGTCAGTGGTTGTTCACGCTCAACTATACATTCACGCAGTCCGAAATTCAGGCGGGCGCGAACGATCTGATTGTCGAACGTGACGGGACGATGACGCCCGGTGATACTTTTGGCATTGACGGGTCGCCGCTGGTCGGCACGCCAAAGCACATCGTCAATTCCCAGTTCGGTTGGGAAGGCGAGAGCACGCAGTTCACGGTGCTGCTGGGCTGGGTGTCGGAGCGGTTGCTCGCTCGCGGCGAGCGCGGCAACGGCATGACTAACCCGGCGCGGCTTCTCGATATTTTGGAACGGCCGGGCGTTCAGCTTGACGCCGTGTTCCGTCAGGACGTGAATATTCACGGCACGGATTTCACTATCGGCCTTAGCGCCCGCAACCTTCTTGGAACTCGCCACGTAGAATTTCAGGAAGGAACCGCGGCGACGGCCTCCGGCATCGCCAATTTTAACACTTATGACCGGGGTCGTTCGCTCAGCGCCAGCCTGACCGCGAAATTCTAGCCTTTGCGGCTAAAACTGGAGAAATATTCATATTTTTCCATCGGATAGGCCCGAGGCCGCCTCCTTTTCAGTAGGCGGCTGCGGGTCATTTTGTTAAGGGTGCTGTGCTGCTGTCGGTTTCATGCCGCGGCGCCGAAGGATCGAGCACGCTTAATGGCGACCACAACGCAAAAATCACGGACCGGAGCCGTCGCCGCGGACGCATTACGCGGGATCGCAGGCAAAATCTCCGGCAAGCGCGCGCGCATCGTCGCCGGCGTTGCGCCGATCGTTGTGGAGTTCGTCCTGGCCGCAGCCATCGGCGTGCTTGCTGCAAAGCTCATTTTCGCCATGTTTGCGCCGTCGCCGACACCCGACGTCTTGCCCGCCGCAGCGACGCCGCAAGCCGCCGCCGCGGCGTCCATCAGCCTCGAACATACGCCGTTCCGGATTGCGGCGGTGGAAGCGACGGCGCCGCCGCCCGACGCAACAGCCGAATACGAAGAAACGCAGCTCGATCTGACGCTGCATGGCGTATTTGTTTTAGAAGGCGTACCGACGGCCATTATCTCTACGCCGGACGGCAAGCAAGGCAGCTTTGGCCTTGGCGACACGATATGGAGCGATACGAGCCTTGAGCGGATCGTTTCTTCAGTGCAGGTCGTTATCCTTGTGTCAGGCGCTCGGGAAACGCTGACCCTTAAAAACCGCGATCCCAAACAGGCTGGGGGAAATGCGCGACCGACAGGACCCAGCCCGGCGGCTGCGCCGCCCGCTTCGCCCCTCACGAGCGGGGCGCTGCCTATCGGCGACGTTGCCCGTCTTTCACTTGCACAATCCGCGAACGGTCCGAGAGTCGTTGTTCAACCGGGACCGAATCGTGGCGCGTTTGATGCGGCAGGGTTAAAACCCGGAGATGTGCTGGTTTCCGTTAACAATCGGCGGATTGGCGCTGATCTTGCGTCCGAATCGAGACGATTTGCGGTTATGGCGCGGACAGGGAAGATTCGGTTATTGGTCGAACGAAACGGAACGCCGGTGCCTGTGGAGATTAACCTGACTGGAAACGGTCGATGAAGACGTCGTTCTTGAAAAGCGCCCGTCGGTGCCTAGTGACGAACACAGCCGCGGCGATCGCCGCGGTTCTTGCTGTTTCGACAGGCGGCGCGTTGGCGCAGGACGAAGCGTGCGCCGGATCTGTTAACTTTGAAGAAGCCGACATCCGTGCAGTCATTACAGAATTCGCCTCGCGGACGGGGCATAAATACGTCATCGATCCACGCGTAAACGGGACGGTCACCATCAAGTCGGGCCCGAATGGCGGCCTCTGCCCCGATGAGGCGTGGGAGCTGTTTCAGGCGGCGCTCCGGGTCAGCGGCTTTACGGCGGCCCCGATCAACGGCGACAGCTACAAAATCATTCCCATTCAAGATGGCGCGCGCGCCGCCGGCCCTGTGGGCGAGGCCGCGCGGGGCAACTATGTCACGCAGATTGTGCGCCTAAATTACATTGACGCGCGCGAGGCGGCGGCGACCCTGACCCAGATCGTATCCGAGCGCGGCGTCGTCTCACCGGTGCGGACCGGTAACGCGATCATTCTCGTCGATGACGCCGCGAACATTGAGCGTCTTACGCAAGTACTTGAGGGTATTGATAAAGACACCACTGTTTTCAGGACGATACCGCTACAGAATATGTCGGCGGTTGAGGCGGCGCGGATCGTTAACGATTTGGCCCAGGAAATCTCCGAAGAAAATGCCGGCCAACGATCATCCGTGCAGGTCCTGCCGGTTGAGGCGTCAAACAGTATTCTCGTGCGCGCTGAGCCGCAGGTGCTTGCGCGTATCGCGCGGGTGATTTCTGAACTCGACCGCGTCGGCGCGACGAAGGCCGGCCTCTCGGTCGTCACGCTAAAACATGCGAGCGCCGAAGAAATGGTCGAACTCCTTCGCGAGATCGCTGGCGCTCAACCGGATCTGAGTGCAGAGGGCGGCCAGGGCGCGCCAACCGTCGCCCTCGGACCGCGGACGAATATCAGCGTCGACGCCGCGACAAATTCCATCATCATTTCCGGCGACGCCGGCATCCAGCAAACGCTTAAAGATGTCATCTCCCAGCTCGACCGGCGGCGCGCACAGGTGCTCGTAGAGGCGATTATCGTTGAAGTGTCCGACAACACTGCGCGCGAACTGGGACTGCAGTACTTCCTCGCCGGCGACGGGTCGGAAAATGGCAGGGTGCCGTTCACGGCGACAAACTTTCAAAGCGCGCAGCCAAACATTCTGGCGTCGGCGGGCGCCTTTTTGCTCAACGACAGCCCGCTGTTCGGCGGTGACGGCGATGGCGATACGACGGATGAGGGAGCGGGCGCGCTGGCGAATACCGCGATCTCGTCATTGCTCAGCACAAACGGCCTTTTGCTTGGCGGCGCCGGCGCGCTCAGTGACGGATCAGTCTTCGGCGCGGTGCTGACGGCGTTGCAGGAAGATGATGAATCCCGGGTCTTGTCGCTGCCGTCTGTGCTCACGCTCGATAACCAGCCGGCCAAACTGTCCGTCGGTCAGGAGATTCCGATCACGACAGGGGAGGCCGTGGGTGATAATTTCTCCGGCGGCGCCTTCCGTACGGTTTCGCGCGAAGAAGTCGGGGTCATCCTTGAGGTTACGCCGCGAATTACCGAGGGCGATACGGTGACGCTCGAAATCAATCAGGAATCGTCTTCCGTCGCCGGCCAGATCATTTCCTCGTCGACGGACCTCATCACGAACAAGAGCACGATCGAGACGACGGCGCTGATCGATGATGGGGACGTCCTGGTGCTGGGCGGCCTGATCGACCAAACAGAGCAATATTTCGATTCCCAGGTGCCGTTGCTCGGAGATATTCCGGTTCTCGGGAACCTCTTTAAGACTCAAGGAACGTCCACCGACCGGCGTAATCTGATGGTGTTTATCAAGCCGACAATTCTTCGTGACCGCGCCACTGCAAACTCGGCAACATCGAAGAAAATGGACTATATTCGCGCCCGCGAACTCTTGAGCTCTGACCGCCCGCAGTCGGAACTAGACCGTCTTATCGAGCAGGCGACGGGCGTCGCCGATCAATAGCGCGCAAGAAACGACGAAGCGTCGAACCGTAGTCGAAGCGGACTGATCTGATATGAGCGAAGCTGAGCGGAGCGCCGATATTCGATTCACCTATGCGTTCGCCAAGGAACGCGGTCTCGTCGTACTTAACGGCGACGAAGCCTCGGCGGTGATCGGGGCTCGGGGCGAACCGGACCCGTGGGCGCTGATTGAAGCGCGCCGGGTCGTCGGCAAACCCATCGCCGTCGAAAAGATGCCGGGCGAAGCCTTTGAACGCCGCCTGTCTGAAATCTATTCCGCGCAAGGGATTGACGCCGATGGGTTGACGCTTGGCGATGAAGACAGCGATCTCGCCGCGCTGGCGGAGGGCCTGCCGACGACGGCGGACCTCCTTGATGCAGAAGACGACGCGCCAATGATCCTGCTGATCAACCGCATCATTGCCGAGGCGGTGAAACTCAAAGCGTCGGACATTCACGTTGAGCCTTACGAAACCAACCTTTCGATCCGCCTTCGGATCGATGGCGTGTTGCGCGAGGTGTTGTCGTTGCCGGCCCGCGCGACCGCCGCGCTCGTCAGCCGCATCAAAGTGATGGCGCGTCTCGATATCGCCGAGCGCAGGGTGCCGCAGGATGGCCGCATCTCACTCGCCCTCGGCGGCAAGACCGTAGACGTTCGGGTATCGACCCTGCCGGCGCGGTTCGGCGAGCGCGTCGTCATGCGTATTCTCGATAAGGATGAGGCGCGACTCAGTCTCGATGTCCTCGGCATGCCGCAGGACATGCTGTCCCGCTTTCGCACCGCGCTTGCGCGCCCCAACGGCGTTATTCTGGTGACCGGACCGACGGGTTCGGGCAAGACGACGACACTCTACGGCGCGCTTACTGAGCTTAACGATCCAAGCCGCAACATTCTGACCGTTGAAGATCCGGTCGAGTACGCCGTCGACGGCGTCGGACAGACACAGATCAATCCCAAGGTCGGCATGACCTTCGCCACCGGTCTGCGCGCCATTCTTCGTCAGGATCCGGATATTGTCATGGTCGGCGAGATTCGCGATGTTGAAACCGCGGAAATCGCGATCCAGGCGGCGCTGACCGGCCACCTTGTTCTTTCGACCGTACATACGAATTCCGCGGTGGGCGCCGTTACCCGCCTGCGCGACATGGGCGCGGAACCGTTTCTGCTTTCATCGACCATCACGGCGGTTATTGCACAGCGTCTTGTCCGGCGGCTCTGTCCGGCGTGCAAGGAGCCTTATGAGCCGGACCGCGCGGAGCGTCGCCTGCTGGAACTTGAGGAAGGTGAAGAGGCCACGGTCTACCGCGCCATGGGATGCGCCCGATGCGCCGGCGCCGGCTATGAGGGCCGTCTTGGCGTTTATGAACTTGTCATGGTCGATGAACAGATGCGTCGGATGATTCATGATGACGCCGGCGAGCAGGAGCTCACGGACCACGCTTTCCGCAAACACGATACGCTGGCCCGCTGCGGGTACCGTCATGTGCTCGACGGCGTAACCTCAATCGAAGAGGTCTTGCGAGTCGTAAGGCAGGAAGACGACGATGCCGACCTTTGAGTATGAGGCGCTTGACGGCGCCGGGCGCTCGAAGCGCGGCGTCGTCACAGCGGAAACAGCACGGCGGGCGCGCATGGAGTTGCGTCGGCTCAAGCTCACGCCAGTGTCGATCAGCGCCGCCAGCGAGGGCGCTGGATTCGCCGGCCGCAAACCGCGCGCGCCGCGCGTCAGCCAGAGCGAATTGCCGGCCGTGACGCGTCAACTTTCAGTGTTGCTTGGCGCCGGCACGCCGCTGGAAGAAGCCCTCGGCGCTATTGCGCTGCAATCGGACAATCAACGAGTGCGCGCGCGTCTTCTTGGCGTTCGCGAACGCGTAACGGAAGGGCGACGGTTCGCCGATGCGCTTGGTGAAGATCCAAATTCCTTTCCGGATCTTTATCGCGCCGTCGTCGCCGCCGGCGAAATGTCGGGTGACCTTGGCCCTGTGCTCGCGCGGCTCGCTACAATGCTTGAGAAAAACCGATCCATGCGATCAAAAGCGATCGGGTCGCTGATGTATCCGGCTGCGCTTGTTATCTTTGCGGGCGGCATCATCACCGCGCTGATGACCATGGTCGTGCCGCGTATTGTTTTGCAATTTGAAACCTTTGACGCCGAATTGCCGCTCGTCACCAGGATTGTCGTCGGCATTTCCGGATTTCTTGGCGCATACGGATTATACATGCTGCTCGTTACCGTGGTCGGCGCGGTCGCATTCTGGCAAGGCATGCGCAACCCGGCCTTCAAGCGTGAGGTTGATCGTATTGTGCTAGGCTTGCCGCTCCTCGGGAAACTGCTGCGCGGCCTCGACGGTGCGCGTTTCGCGCGCACATTGGCGACGCTGGTTGCGGGCGGCGCGCCGCTGCTTGATAGCCTCACGGGGGCTAAGCGCACGATCATGAACGCGTTTATGCGGGAGCGTCTTGACAGCGCGGTCACGCAGGTGCGCGAAGGGGCCTCGCTGGCCGCCTCCTTCAAGCGCGCCGGCGTTCTGCCGCCAATGATGATGCATATGGTCGCTGCCGGCGAGCGCGCCGGCGAATTGCCGCAATTGCTGGATAAAGCGGCCGAACAACTTGAAGAGGAGTTCGATACGGCGTCGAACGTCACCTTGCGCCTGCTTGAGCCGATGATCATTTTCTTTATGGGCGGGGTCGTGGCGATGATCGTCGTGTCGATCATGCTGCCGATGCTGCAACTGAACCGGCTTGCGGCCGGCTAACGAACGGAACGATGAGATGATGAAAAGCGAACTTGCCCAGCGTATTGTGCGCCAGCGCCAACGCGGCGTCACCCTGATTGAACTGCTTGTCGTGCTCGCGATTCTGGCGCTGATCTCGGCGATTGTTGTCATCAATATCTTGCCCGAACGCGACCGCGCTGCTGTGCGCAAGGCTGAGATCGACATTCGGACAATAGAGACCGCGCTCGATCAGTATCGTCTTGACATGTTCAACTTTCCGACAACGCAACAGGGACTCGATGCGCTTGTCACCGTACCTGACGATGCGACGCGAAAATCCGACTATCGGCCTGGCGGATATTTGCGCGGCGGAGCGCCGCTCGATCCCTGGGGCAATCCGTATCAATACCGCTTCCCGGGGGAAAACAGCGTTGTTGATATTTATTCCTTCGGCGCTGACGGCGAACCGGGCGGCGAGGGGCTTGATGCGGATATCGGAAATTGGACCGACGACAATCTATAAAACGGCGCCAGTCAGCAAGCCAACAATCCGGCGTAACGCTTATTGAGTTGTTGGTCGTGATGGCCATTCTCGCGCTTGCCGCGACGATCGTGATTATCAATGCGCCTCCACGGCAAAGCGCGTCGCGCGCCGCCGCCGCCGAATTTGCTGATGCGCTGCGAGCGTCAGTCGATGATGCGATCGTCGGGGGCGGGGTTCACCGGCTGGAAGTCACGTCTGGAAATTGGCGCATCGCCGAATTCGACGATCGCGACTGGACGGCGTTTCGGCAGGGCGGCGAACGCGATCTTGCCCTGACGATCAACGTTAAAGGGGCGGCGGAATCGAACCTGCCGGCGCTGACGGGCGAACGCGCCGAGCGGCGCGAGCGCGATGCGCCGACCATCATCGCCGTTGATCCTTTTGGCGATGCGCCGTCATTTGAAATGCGCTTTCGGGATGAACGTGAAAGCTGGGTCGTCCGGCGCGGCGAAAACGGCGACATCAGGGTGGAGCGCGAATGAACATGCGACGAACCAACGCCGGCAGGCAACGCGGCATGACCCTGATCGAGGTGCTGGTCGCCTTTGCGATCCTTTCGGGCATTGCACTAAGCGTCCTGACTCTCGTTGGGCAGAATGCGCAATATATGTTGACGGCCGAAGAAAAATTGATGGCGTCTATCGCCGCTGATAATCTGCTGACGAATGATCTGGCGCGCCGGGAAACGCCATCTGCGGGCTTGACCGAAGGATCGATCTCAATTGCTGAACTTCCTTTCGCGTTCCGACGCGTTGTTGTCGAGATCGGCGAACGCGCTGTGATGATTGACTACGAAATCCGCCGCGAAGGCGGAGAACAAGTGCTGTCGCGCGCCTCGGCGTTGAAGGAAAAACCATGACCTCGCGGCGTCACCAACAGCGCGGCCTGACGCTTCCGGAATTGCTGGTGGCGTTATTTGTCTTCGCACTTATTTCGAGCGTCGGTGTTTATGTTTTGCGCCTGGCCGTCGATGGGCGCGAGCAGTTGATGGAAACTGACGCGTCGCTGCGGGAATGGCAGCTCGCGCGCATCATCATTCGCCAGGATCTGATGCAGATTGTCGGTCGCACCGTGCGTGA
This sequence comes from Hyphococcus sp., assembly GCA_965243785.1. Taxonomy (GTDB): domain Bacteria; phylum Pseudomonadota; class Alphaproteobacteria; order Caulobacterales; family Parvularculaceae; genus Hyphococcus. The sequence continues at coordinate 106,308 of CBDEVX010000014.1, forward strand.
CGAATTTGGCGATCCACAACCGGGGCCCGTGATTGGCGGGCTTGGATTTTCCGGTCGAACGCCTGAGACAGGGGAGACGCCGCTTGTCGGCTTCGTTCGCGGCGGCTGGGCGAATTACGACGCGGCAACGCCGCGCTCGACGCTGCAATATGTGGAGTACATTCTGAAAGACGACGACATTGTTCGCCGCACGCGACCCTATCTTGACGACGCGCGAGAGCAGCCGGAGCGCAACCGTGCGCTATTTGAAAGTGTTGAGAACGTCACGTTCGACTTTCTTCTCGGCGAAACGTCCCGCGGCCTTGAATGGTCGGAAGACTGGCCCGCGGGCGCTACCCCGACGCCGTCGGCCGTGCGACTGCGTTTTCAGACTGAAAAGTTCGGCGAGATCGAGCAGCTCTTCTGGATCGGCGCGGCGGGTGTGGAGACTGTGCGGTGATCGGCGCCGCAAAGCACCAACGCGGCGCTGCGTTGATCATCGTCTTGCTTCTGGCGGCGACGCTCTCTTTCCTCGTCCTTGCGCTTGTCGCGGCGACAACACAATCCGCCCGGCGGAGCGGCGGCGCGGCAATACGTGGTGAGCTTCTGTGGCGGGTATCAAGTGCGGAGATCATCGCAAAGGCTGCGATTGCGGAAGCGTTGAGTGCGGCTGACCAGGGGGGACCGCCGCTTACGCGCGCGCACCCGCTGTTTTCGCAACAACTCGATATTCCGTTTACGAACGGTGCGGGCGCCATCATCTTTGCAGACGCAACCCGCTGCTTTAACCTCAACAGCCTTGCCGCCGGCGGCGATAATTCAGAGAGTTCCGGCGTCAGCGCCGAATTTGTAACGTTACTGACGAGCGTTGGTCTATCGGACGCCGACGCGCAAGCGATGGCGGGCGTCGTCAAGGATTGGATCGACGAGGACAGCGTTCAGGAAATCGGCGGCGCCGAAGACGGCTTCTATGCGAGCCTGCCGACGCCATATCGGACTGGCGGGGCGTCAATTGCCGCTGTTTCCGAATTACGCGCCATGAAGGGCGTCACCAGTGCGTTATACGGCGCGATCAGCCCCTATCTTTGCGCCCTGCCGACGGACGAACGCGGCATCTTGAACGTTAACGCATTGCGCCCGGAAGATGCGCCGCTGTTGACAGCGGTCACGGGCGGCGTTCTTGATCAATCGACCGCCGCCGATCTCCTTGAAAAACGCCCGCCAGGCGGTTGGGCGAACGTCGAACAGTTTCTCGCTTTGCCGCCTTTCCAGGATGACGATTTTGACACGCAGGGACTTTCCGCGCGAATTTCCGTTACGCCTCAATATGTTGAGGCAGTGGCTGGCGCGACAGTGAACGAGATCGACATGAACGTTCGCTTACTCTTTTCGGCCGCCGACAGCGCCAATGTTGTATTGATATCGCGTGTATTGGGTTCAGGCGCATGAGCGAATTGATCATCATTAGGATTGGGCGAGACGAAAACGGCCCTGTTCCGTGGGCGACCTATACGGACGGCGCCATCGTCGACTCCGGCCGTGCAGCCGATCTCGGCGCACTGGCGGCCATGCGGGTCTTTGCGCGCGAAGACGTGACGGTCGCTGCGATCCTGCCCGGCGAGTTGGCGGCCTATCGCGTTCTTCCGTCGCCGCCACGGCAACAGTCAAAACTCATTTCTGCTGCGCAACTGTTGTTGGAAGACGAGCTCGCCGCGCCGATTGAAGACCACCACGTTGCGGTACAGCGTGACGAATCCGTCGCACGGATATTTGCGATCGACCGCGCCGTCGTGGCGAATTGGATTGGCAAATTTCGTGAGACCGGCGTCACGCTCAATTATCTCACGGTCGATTTCGCCTGCCTCGGCGGGAGCGAAGAGCGGGCCGTGTTGTTCGCTGAACCCAACCGGCTCGCCGCTGATTTCGGGTCGCACGCCTTTGCGGCTGAACTTGAAATCGCGAAGTTTGCCTTGGCCGACCGTCTTGCGGCGCTGCCAAACGCTAAAGTCGGCGTTTATGCGGGCGGCGGCTCGTTTGCCGATCATTCCCGCTATGAGCGTCTCGGCGACGGCAATGACGAGACGTTGTTGGCGCTAGCGGGCGATGCCATCAGTGAGCGGAGGGCCACCAATCTGCTGCAGGGCGAATTTCGCGCACCGCGCGAAAACGTCATCGATCTAGCGCGGTGGCGCCGCCCGGCAATGCTTGCGGCGTCCCTTGCGGTAATCTGGATTGTTGGCGTCATTGCAGACGGATATCGCGCCTCGCGCCTTGCGGCGCATTATGAGAGTGAAGCCGCTCGCATTCATCGCGACGCCTTTCCGAGCGCCGCTAACGTCGATATTCGCGCCCATGCGCGCGGCGTTCTCGGCGCCGGGGGCGATGCATCTTTTTTGCTGATCGCCGATACGCTGGGCAAGGCGCTTGTGCAGCATGAAAATGTTGCAATAGATCGCATACGGTTTGATCGCACGCGCAACATGTTCGTGTTTTCGGTCAGAAGCACATCCGACAGCGAGATTTCCATGTTCCAGCAAACCCTTGCGTCATTGGGCGCGACATCGGCGGAAACCGGCGGTTATCGACGATCCGGCGCCTATTGGGTCGGCGAAATGACGGTGGCGATCTGATGGCTGAGTTCTGGCGAGGTCTTTCCGGGCGCGAACAATTGCTGATCATCATCGGCGGTGGTCTCGCAGCCCTGTTTGTCGCGTTGCAGTTTGTTCTGTCGCCAGCGCTTTCCTGGCGGGCCGATCAACGCCGCGAGATGGCGGGCGCGCGCAGCCTTTATGAACTCGTGGCGGAAGCGGCGCCGTTGGGCGAGTCCGCGTCAGCGGGTGCAGCCTCTACCGCGGGCCCCGCTCGCACGATCGTGTCGCAGACGGCGAACGGTGCGGGCGTTTCTATCGTGTTTATCAATGCGCGCGGCGACCGCGCCGTTGACGTCAATATCGCCTCGGTTTCGCCTGACGCGCTGTTTCAATGGCTTGCCCTTTTGCGGTCGGAATACAATATCGTTGTCGATACGGCTGATATCGCCCGTGAAACGGGTAATCCACAAACCATTCGTGCGCAGATTTCTATGTCGCAGCGGGGCGGCGCATGAGCGCGCAATCTGCATCTTCGCCGCCGCGGCGCGGCGCCTTGATCGCGGTTGGCGCCGCTGCATTCCTGATTGCGATCTTTGCGACTGCGCCGGCGAGCCTGCTCACGCCGATCCTTAATGCTGGCGGGAAGACTGTTCAGTATCAGGAGGTCACCGGCACAATTTGGCGCGGCGAAATTCATGGCCTCGCGACTGGCGACGTCTTTCTTGGTGACGTTGCTTTTCGCTTGCGTCCCCTGGCGTTGCTGACCGGCGCGGCTTCCGCCGACCTCACGGCGCGGGATGGGGCCGCGATCGGCGCTGGTCGCGCTAATATCCAGCTCATTTCGCGCCGCGTATCGATCAAAAACGCAAATTTCGCCTTCAACCTCTCGGCAGTCCGACGCTATTCCTTGTTTGGCATTCCCTACCAGGGCCGCATTGAGGCGCGCGACGTCGGTCTCGTGTGGTCGCACGACGGATGTTCAAAAGCGTCCGGCGAAATCTGGACGGATGTTCTGGATGCGTCATCGAGAACTCTTGTCGGCGAAAGCCTCCTGCTGGCCGGTCCCGCCGCCTGCGACGACGGGCGGATTACTGTTACGCTTAAAGGCGGCAATCGCGAGGGCGCAGCCGAAGTCAAGATCGCGATCGATCCGGCGATGACGTATCGCCTTATGGCGAGCGTGGATCTCGGTCGCGCTGAGCTTGAGAACAATTTACGCCGATTAGGGTTTGAGGACGGCGACGGCGTTCTCGTTTATGATGCGGTCGGTGCATTGAAGGGAGCGGGGTCGTGAAGCGTGCGGTTATCTGCGTTCTTGCAACTGCGCTTTGCGCGTGTTCAAGCGCGGGCCAAAAGCCGGCTTATGTAGCGAAGACAAGCGGTGACGGATCGTTCGCGCTCACGGCGCTCAGCGAAGCTGCGTTGCCGGCCGGGAAGTGCGGCATGATCTTGTGGACGCTCGATGCGAATGCGCCGACCCGCATCCTGCGCTATGTTTCCGGGGAAAATGCCGTGATTGCCGTCAATGGAACGCCGGTCACGCTTTCACTTGCCGAGACAGCGGGCGGCAGCAATTACGGCGTTTTCGAACGCCAGATTTTTGTCGGCGGCGCGGGGTACGATGCCAGTGTCGACATCCATTTCGGGCTCGGGTTTGACGGCGGGGCCTATCTGGAGCGTGGGCTTGTCACCGTTCGATCATCCAGCGGTTGGGAAGTCGTCGCACCGGCCGCGGGCATCGCAGGCTGCCGAAAGAAGTAAGTTGGCATTGCGTGACGGCCGCTGCGTTGATGTGCAGGCAGTCTTAACCCTTTGAAAATTAAATTGATTATTGCGCCTTGCTGAATCATCGAATTTCGGCGCACCGCATCACATTGATTTCATTGAAAAATTAGTAAGGCGTATTTTTTGCGCAAAAAGCGCAAAATTTGCGGGTTTAAGTTGACTTTAACGCCGAACATGACAGATTCATGACACTTTTATTTCACTGATATGACGGTGTTTGCGCACCGGACAACGCCAAGAGGAGGTCAAAAAATGACAAAACTAAAAAAATACCTCACTGGAATGGTCGCGGCGGGGATCATGCTTACAGGGGCGATGGCTCAGGATTTCGGTCCAGAGCCGGCGGATTATCGATACGCCGTTGAAGAATATGTGGAGAGCCGTCTCACAAACTCGCGCGGCGCGCGTGTTAGCATAGAGAGCAGGCCCTACACGGTTTACGCGGATTTCGGCCGGCACGGAGAAATCGCGGCGTGGGCCGTCGATATCAGCGTGCGCTCCCACATCAATAGCCGCCGCCATGACGGCTATATGCATTACACTGTGATCTTTGTAGACGGCGAGCCCGTTGCGTTTGAGGACGATATTCGCGGCATGGAGATCGCGCGGTCATCGCGTTATGCATCGCGTAGCCGCTGATTAATAACCGCCTGTTCACGAATGAATTGGCGCGGGGCTCTGAACCCCGCGCCTTTTTTATACGGTGAAAGACCCGGTCAAGAAAACCAGATAGCCGCCGAATGCGAGGCCGGGACCAAAGGGCACGGCGTCGCCAGCGCTAATGCCGGAACCGCGCAAGTTCGATAGAGCGACGCCCGCGAGACTCGCCAGCGATCCCGCCAACACAATCAAGGGCAACATTTGCCACCCCATCCATGCGCCCATAGCGCCGAGCAGTTTGGCGTCGCCGAGGCCCAGTGCATCGACGCCGCGCCAGCGTCGCCAGGCCGCGCCGATGGCCCAGAAGGATGCAGCGCCCACCGCCGCGCCAACAAGTGCATCCATCAACGGAACGAACATCGAGAACGCATTCGCCGCCACGGCGATGAACGCCAACGTTCCCGTCAGCCAATCGGGCAGGTACCCCGTTTCCCAGTCGATGACAGCGAGGGCGAGGAGCGTCCAGCCGAGCAGCGCTGCAAAGACGGCCGTTGCTGTAGGGCCGTACAAAAAAAACACGATCAGCGCGTGGAGCGCGGCGGCGATTTCGACCAGTGGATAGCGGAGCGGGATCTTTCCGCCGCAATCGACGCACCGCCCGCGCAGAACGAAAAAGCTGACAATGGGTATTAGGTGCAGATATCGAATCGGCGCCCGACAATGTGGGCAATAGGATCTGGGCCCCAATAAATTTCCGTTGCCGCCGTCCTGAGCGTCAACAAGTTCCCACATGGCAGGGCCGCGATGGATTACGACATTGAGAAAACTGCCCGCAAGCGCGCCCGCGGTCAGCGCCAGAACTGAAAGGCCGATTTCGTACAAGATGGCGTTCAACCGCGCTGCGTCAGGTGCATTCTACGGCGCGTCGCGCCAAATGCGAACGCGTTATGCGGACGTCTATTTGCCTTTGAATTTTGCTTCGCGTTTCTGGAGGAACGCCGTGACTCCCTCCACCATGTCGTCTGTGCGCCCGGCGTCCCTTTGCAATGCCCGCTCGCGGTCAAGCTGGTCGTCGAGCGACGATTCCAGCGCCGCCCAGGCAGATTTGCGAATCAAGCCAAGCGCCTTGGTCGGACCGGTTGCAAGCCGCCGCGCATAGTCGAGCGCCGTGCCGTCGAGCGCGTCATCTTCAACGAGGCGCGTCACCAGCCCATCGGCGAAAGCGCGCTCAGCTGGATAGCGTTCGCCCAGCAACATCATTTCCATGGCGCGAACGCGCCCGATGGCGCGCGCGAGAATATAAGGCGAGCCGCCGTCGGGAATGAGTCCGATATTGCAGAATGCCTGAAGGAAATAGGCGCTCTTTGCCGCGACGATGACATCGCCCATCAACGCGATCGAGCAGCCAACGCCGGCCGCCGGTCCACGCACCGCGGTTACGATCGGGATCGGCAGGTCTCGCATCTGGCGTATGACAGGATTGAAGACATTGTCGAGTTCTGCGCCAAGATCGCGCTCCGGGTCCGTGATATCGACGCCGCCGCCGGCAAGGTTGGCGCCCGAGCTAAAGGCCCGGCCGCGCCCGGACAACAGAACGGCGCGCGCCTCGCCAGCGGCCCGGTTGAAGGCTTTGATCAGGGCGCGGGTAAGCGGTTCGGAAAGCGCGTTTAACGTATCGGGGTCGTTAAGGTATATGAGGGCGACATCGCCTTCTCTCGAATACTGGACGAGGTCTTGATCGGTCATGGCGCGCTCCTGACGCGGCGGCGAGGGGCCTTTTTCTGCACCCCCGCGAAAAATCAGTCTATCGATTTCCGCAGTAACGTTGAGGTATCCAATTGCCGCTAACGTCGGGGGCACAACGCTGTCGAGACGCGGCGGCCGGGAGCGCTAATTAAGATCGTACGGTTCTGGGAAAATGCCCGGTATTAACAACAGTTCGGATTTGACGGCCGGGGAACCGCTTCAAGCTTCGCTTGTTGCGCACCCGACGACCGAAAGCGCGTGTGTTGCGTCAATCGGTGTTACGGCTAGGACGGCCGGATCGCGAATGTCACTGCATTACGCCGTCAACGGCGCCATAGACGACGTGGCAATACCGCAGAACTGTATGCGCGATCGCAAGGATGAGCTATGGAAGAAAACCTGCTTCGAAGCATTTATCAGCGACGGCGTGGCGTATTATGAATTCAATTTTTCGCCGTCGACGCAATGGGCCGCTTATCGATTTGACGATTATCGCGCGGGTTTAGAAAGACCCGAGATAACGACGCCAGAAATAACAACGGCGAGGACGGCGCACCGCTTTGATCTCTATGCAGAGATACTGATCGATGCGCTGCAACTGCCTGGCCCGCCGCCGCGGCGCCTCGGATTGTCCGCCGTCATCAGGGACCATGACGGCGGAACGTCCTACTGGGCGCTTTCCCACGGTGCCGGCGCCCCCGATTTCCATCGCGCCAGTTGCTTTGCGCTGCAAATCCCGTGAGCTTGCCGCATATGAAATTCGGTATCGACCGTCTTCTTGCCGACGCGGCGTTACGAGCGCCGTTAAAGGACAAGCGTGTCGCGGTGCTTGCGCATCCGGCGTCGGTGACGGCGGACCTGACACATACGCTCGATGCGCTGGCGGCCTGCAGCGACGTCAATCTCACCGCAGCGCTTGGGCCTCAGCACGGGCTGCGCGGCGACAAGCAGGACAACATGATCGAAACGCCGGATTACACCGATCCGTTGCTCGGCGTTGCGGTCTTTAGTCTCTACGGCGACGTGCGGCGTCCAACCGATCAGATGATGAGCGCGCACGACGTTCTTCTTGTTGATCTGCAGGATCTCGGTTGCCGGATTTATACCTTCATGACGACGTTGCTTTACGTTCTTGAAGCCGCAGCGTCGCACAAAAAATCCGTTTGGGTTCTTGACCGGCCCAATCCGGCCGGCCGGCCCGTGGAAGGAACGGCATTGCGCCCCGGTTGGGAAAGTTTCGTTGGCGCGGGGCCAACGCCCATGCGTCATGGGTTGACGCTTGGGGAGCTGGGTCATTGGTTCATTCGGCATTTCAAGCTCGATGTCGACTATCGCGTGATTGAAATGGAGGGCTGGCGTCCAGCGGAGGCGCCCGGTTTCGGTTGGCCGCTGGGCGAGCGCGCGTGGATCAACCCAAGCCCGAATTCGCCAAACCTCTCGATGGCGCGCGCTTACGCCGGCACGGTCATGCTAGAGGGAACGACGTTGTCGGAAGGGCGCGGCACCACGCGGCCGTTGGAGCTGTTCGGTGCGCCCGACATCGATGCGCGCGCCGTCATATCTGAGATGCGGTCGCTCGAACCGGCCTGGCTCACGGGATGCGTCATGCGCGAATGCTGGTTCGAACCAACCTTTCACAAACATGCGGGCGCGCTCTGCAGCGGCGTACAGTTACATGTTGAGGCGGCGCACTATGATCACAACGCGTTCCGTCCGTGGCGGCTGATGGCGCTGGCGTTCAAGGCGATCCGGCGCCTCTATCCCGACTATGAACTGTGGCGCGATTTTCCGTATGAATATGAATTCGACAAGCTCGCCATCGATGTCATTAATGGCGGCCCGTCTTTACGCGAGTGGGTGGACGACGCCGCGGCCGCGCCGGGCGATCTTGACGCCGTTGCAGCCGCTGACGAGAAGGCGTGGCGCAAAAGCGTCGATGATATTCTGATCTATCGATAATGGCCGCCGGCTGAATGGGCCTCAGGGGCGGAATCGAACGCTCCAAACAATGACAATAAAATCAATGTTTTAAAATTGATCCGCATCCTGATCGATAATCCACTTCCAACCAACCATAACAAAATTTGTATACAAAACCATCCGATTCAGCAGACGGAATCTGAAAACGATTCTGTGTCCCGGAACCGAACCAACGACGGGATCCTGTATGACTTGAATGTTGGATTTGTCGAAAGTTGCGAGTGAAACGCCATCAAATATCTGGAAGGGTTATAGTTCTAATATCCTATGTGGGCGTTGGACGTGACTATGATCAATATTTGTTTTTCACCCAACATCGGCTATTCCGTCGTCACGACATAACCGGGCGCTCTTTAATGGTCACGCTTCCCAACAAACAAGAATTGCAGAGGCAGGTCGCGCCGTCGCGAGAAAAATGGGGGCCGCGCCCGCCGGATGTGAGTTTAGAGCCAACTGGTCGCGACGAAGAGAACGTCTGGAGTTATCCGCGCCCGCCTGCGGTGCAAAACTGCAGCGCCGTTGTATGCGTGGAATTTGCCGGCGAGTTTATTGCTCGCTCGCGACGAACAAAACGCGTAGTCGAAACGGCCGGCGCTCCCGTCTATTATTTTCCGCCCGAGGATGTGGAGCTTCGGTACCTGGTAGAGACCGAAAATGTTTCAATCTGCGAGTGGAAGGGAGCGGCGGTTCACTACGACCTGATTGTTGGCCAGTCTCGCTCCGAGGCGGCGGCGTTCGCTTACCCAGATCCGCTGGACGATTTGGGGCGAGGGTACAACCAGATTGCCGGATGGATCAGTTTTTACCCTGCCCGGACAAGCCTTGCGACAATCGACGATGAGCGTGTTGTCAGCCAACCCGGCGACGTTTACGCGGGCTGGGTCACGTCAAATATCAAAGGGCCGATCAAGGGCGAGCCCGGCACCGAACACTGGTGATCAACCGTTGATAATGCCAGATTTGATTATTCCGGCGCGACATTGGGGTCAGTGAGGATAACGAAGAGAATGACTGCGATGCCTATAACAAGGTAAAAAGTCGCGTAATCCCCGAGAGGCCTATCAGAAATACCAAAGTCAGGAAGCGACGCCGACGATCTCGGTTCTGCCCCGTCAGTTTCTCCTGAAGGTATCATGCCGTTGACGGCCTCCATCTGGGCGCGCAACGACTCTCTCGATACGATCAAGAAACAAAAAGTAGAAGCATCGCTCGACTTGAAAGGCCGGGAGGTGGTTCCGGCCTTTTTTTGCGTGCGCTATCGTCCTTACGCGGGCTGGATGGTGCCCAGGGGCGGAATCGAACCACCGACACGCGGATTTTCAGTCCGCTGCTCTACCAACTGAGCTACCTGGGCTTGTCCGGCGCTCGTCCGGCCAAATGAAGCGCGGCTTATAAGCGATGGCGCAGCCGATTGTCCATGGCCAATTGGCCGGTGCTTGGGGCCGGGAAAACGCGCCGGCGCCGGCCGCTATTCCCGCTTTGGCCGAGCCTTTGCGCGCGCGCGCGGAGCCCATTATGAACGTCGCCAGCAAAGGAGCGGGTCATGGCATCAAAACGACGTAGCGCGCCGAAGGCGACACGTGGAACCGCTCGTCCCACGGTCGCAAGCAAGAAAGGCAAGCCCGCCTCGCTGACGCAGCTCGGGACCAGCGTCGAAACGCCGGCGTCGCCGCAGAAAGCCAGGCTGGAGACGGCGGAGAACCCCCATCCCGACGCGCTTTATGTTGCTCGCTTCACCGCGCCGGAGTTCACGTCTCTATGTCCGGTGACGGGCCAACCGGATTTCGCTCATCTCGTCATCGACTATGCGCCGAACAAGCTCATTATCGAGTCAAAATCATTCAAGCTGTTTTTGACATCGTTCCGCAATCACGGGGCTTTTCACGAAGACTGCACGATTGCGATCGCCAAGGCGGTGATTGATGCGGCGGCGCCAAGATGGCTGCGCATCGGCGGGTACTGGTATCCGCGCGGCGGCATCCCGATTGACATATTTTACCAAACCGGCGCGCCGCCAAAGGGCGTTTACATTCCTGATGCCGGCGTCGCTGCCTATCGTGGGAGGGGATAAGATGAAAACGACCTTTGGTTTTTGGGCGCTGATCGCTCTGGCGGCGCCTTTTGCGGCCCATGCGGATGCGCTCGAAGGGAAGCGAACCGCCGGGGAGATCATTGAAAGCGCCGCCCCTGATGACTGGCTCGTGCTGGATCAGGACGATCTGTTGTATATCGAGCTCGACCGCGGAATGGTGATTGTCGCGCTGTCGACAAATCTTGCGCAGGGGCACGTGGAACAGATGCGCGCCCTGGCGCGGGAGAAATTCTATGACGGTCTTTCCTTTTATCGCGTCATCGACGGGTTCGTTGCACAAGGCGGCGACGTCCTTGAGAAGCGCAGCGTAGAACACGCGAAAGAGACACTGCCGGCTGAATTCGACGAACTCATGCGTGACGATATTCTGTTCGCGGCGTTGCCGGACGCCGACGGTTACGCGGATCGCGCTGGTTTTGTTGGAAGTCTGCCGGTGGGCCTCGATGAAACCGAAAACAGAATATGGCATTTGCACTGCACCGGCGCCGTGGCGATGGCGCGCAATGTTGAAAAAAATACCGGCGGCACGGAGATTTATGTGACGCTCCAACCGCAGCGCTATCTTGACCGTAATCTCTCCGTCTTCGGGCGCGTGGTATCCGGCATGGAGCACCTGCAAGCGCTGCGTCGCGTCGCGCCGGCGCAGTCGGAAGAGGACGATTTGGGCGAAGAGATATTGTCCGTACGCGTTGGGTCGGACTTGCTGGCTGACGAACAAACACAACTGCGGATCCTAAAGGCGGGAACCGCGTTGTTTGAGGAATATGTCGATGCGCGGCGCAACCGCCGGGCGGCGTTTTTCTATCACCGTCCCGATTACGTCGACGTCTGCCAGTTGCCGGTTCCCGTCGAGCCGGTTCCGGTTGCATCGGGAACAGACGGCGACCCAGCGTGAGCGGACGAAAAATTGGTCCGTGGATGGTGAAGTCGGAGCGGGCTATTTTTGATAATCCGTGGATCTCCGTTGAGGATCACGCTGTCGTTCATCCCGACGGGTCGAACGGCGAATATGGCGTTGTGCGATTTAAAAACCTCGCTATCGGGATTTTGCCGGTGAGTGACGATGGCGATGTGTGGCTTGTCGGCCAGCACCGCTACCCCCACGACAAATACAGTTGGGAACTGCCTGAAGGCGGCGGCCCGGTTGGTATTGTTCCGCTGGAATCAGCGCAACGCGAACTTGAAGAGGAGACAGGCATGACGGCGCGCCATTGGCGCCAGATCGCCTCTTGCGATTTGTCGAATTCAGTAACAGATGAGCGCGCAGTGTGTTTTCTAGCCTGGGGCCTGGCGCCCGGAACCGCGGCGCCGGAGCCGTCTGAAGCGTTAACCATAAAGCGAATAAAATTTGCAACGCTGTTAGAAATGGTAATGAATGGCGAAATTTCTGACAGTCTTACCATTTTGATGACCATGACGGCGCATATTCTCGCCTTGCGCGGGTTGGCGCCGGAGCCTATTTCTAGGCATCTCGAAGTTGCGGGCGCGCACGGATAAGGAGCGAACCTCATGTCGAGCAGCCAGGCCGATGTGCAGAATGTTGTCGCGTTGAATGGCGACCAGACTTGGGCGCGTATGCGCGTCGAGGCGGCGACGGCGGCGGCCGAAGAGCCAGCGCTTGCGAGTTTCCTGCATGCGACCATCCTTAATCATGACGACTTTGCCGCGGCGCTGTCATTTCGGCTGGCGCAGAAATTTTCTGAACGCGAAATGAACGCTATGTTGTGGCGAGAGATCTGCAACGAGGCATTCGAAGGCGAACCGGCAATTGTTGAAGCCGCGCTGATCGATCTGCGCGCTGTGTTTTCACGCGACCCTGCATGCAATGAATACATGCAGCCATTTCTCTATTTCAAAGGGTATTTGTCGTTAGAGGCGCAACGCGTCGCAAATTGGTTGTGGCGTCACGAGCGGCGACAACTTGCGCTGTTTCTCCAGAGTCGGATGTCGGAATTGTTTGCGGTCGACATTCACCCCGCGGTGCCAATGGGGAAAGGGGTTTTCATCGACCACGCGACCGGCATCGTCATCGGCGAAACGGCGGTGGTCGAGGACGACGTCTCCATTCTGCAAAACGTCACCCTTGGCGGGACCGGCAAGGACGACGGCGATCGCCATCCGAAAATCCGTCGCGGCGCTTTGATCAGCGTCGGCGCCAAGGTTCTCGGCAATATTGAAGTGGGCGAGGGCGCCAAGGTCGCCGCCGGCAGCGTCGTCCTGCAGGCTGTGGAGCCTCATTGTACGGTCGCCGGCGTGCCGGCGAAGCCCGTCGGCAAATGCGCCGAGAGCAATCCTGCCGAGACGATGGATCAGACTTTCTACTACGACACCTATTCCATTTGACGGCGCGCGGAGGGCGCGGCAAAAGCGCCGCGCCATGCGTGTTGACCTTTTTGATTTCGAACTGCCGCAGGAACGGATCGCCCTTGAACCGGCGCGTCCGCGCGACGCCGCGCGTCTGTTGCATATCGTTGGCGACAACTTGGTCGACCGGGTCGTGCGCGATCTGCCGTCCTTGCTGCGTCCGGGCGACATGTTGGTTGTCAACGATACAAAAGTGATACCGGCGCAATTGTTTGGCGCGCGTGCGGCCCGGGGCGAGGGTGGAGACGTCGCTGTTGACGTCACCCTGCACAAGCAGGAACGCACGCCCGCGGCCGATACAGTGCGCTGGCGCGCGTTCGTTCGGCCCGCCAAGCGGCTTCGCGCAGGCGACGAAATCGCCTTTGGCGATACCTTTGTCGGGCTTGTTGAAACACGCGACGGCGCCGAGTGCATATTGCGTTTCGAAATGACGCAAGGCGCCTTCGATGCAGCGCTTGCCGATCACGGCGCAGCGCCGCTGCCGCCCTATATTTCACGCAACCGCCCGGCGACGGCGCAGGACCTTGATGATTACCAGACGACATATGCTGTCGAATCAGGCTCGGTCGCCGCGCCGACTGCGGGCCTACACTTCACGCCGGAATTGCTCGGCGCCCTGCGCGACGCCGGCGTGTTGATGGAGACGATTACCCTACATGTAGGCGCCGGTACGTTTCTGCCTGTTACGGCAGATGAAACAACCGACCACAAAATGCACGCGGAATGGGGCGAGATTATCGAAGCGCAGGCGAACGCGATTAATGCGGCGCGCGCGAATGGCGGGCGTATCATTGCGGTTGGCACTACGGCGCTGCGACTGCTTGAAAGCGCTGCGGACGATAACGGCGCTATCAAACCATTCCAGCGTGAAACGGATATCTTCATCACGCCCGGATACCGCTTCAAGGCGGTTGACGCCTTGATGACGAATTTTCACCTGCCACGATCAACGCTGTTTATGCTGGTCTGCGCCTTCGCCGGCACGCGAGAGATGAAAGCCGCCTACGAACACGCCATCGCGCAAAAATATCGCTTTTACTCTTATGGCGACGCCTGCCTGTTGGAGAAAGCGCAGTCGTGACGCGAAATATTGCTCTCTTGCGCGGCGTTAATGTCGGCGGTCATCGTAAACTGCCCATGAAGGATCTCGCCAAAGTTCTGACCGCGGCGGGCTGCAAAAATGTCCGCACCTATATTCAAAGCGGCAATATTGTATATGACGGCGCCGTTTCCGCGGAGGCTATTGGCGCTGCGATAGAGGAACACTTTGGTTTCAATCCTCCGGTTTGCACGTTGTCGGCAAGGAAACTGGCGCAGGTGGCGGCGCGATGTCCTTACCGCCGTCAGGCTGAGAAGAACCCGAAAAGCGTCCATGTCTATTTTTTATCAGCGGCGGCCAGCAAGACTGTGGCGTCGGCGTTGGACGATGCAAAGTCTTCGGATGAGGAATTCAAACTCGACAGCAAAATTCTCTACCTACACTCCCCGAGAGGGCTGTCGGCGTCGAAAATCGCGGGAAAGGCGGACCGCCTGCTGAAGGTCGACAACACCGCGCGCAACTGGAATACCGTTTGTGCGTTACTTGCGCTTGCGAAGGATGAGGAATGAGTGAAATCACGTTCGACGATTTCCTGAAGGTGGATATTCGCGTTGGCACGGTTATCGACGTGCAGCCCTTTGAAAAGGCGCGAAAGCCCGCGTGGAAACTATGGGTCGATTTCGGATCGGAAATCGGCGTCAAGAAGTCTTCGGCGCAAGTGACCGTGCATTATGAGAAAGAAGACCTCATGGGCCGGCAGGTGGCAGCTGTCATAAACTTTCCGCCGCGCCAGATCGCAGACTTCATGTCGGAGGTTCTGGTGCTTGGGTTTTCCGACGCAGACGACGCCATTGTACTCATCGGGCCGGAACGCGCCGTACCCGATGGCGGGCGGATGCATTGACCACGGCATTCTCCTTTTCTCTTGCCGCAACTGATGGCGCGGCGCGCCGTGGCATGATCGAGACGTCTCGCGGCGAGATAGCGACGCCGGCGTTTATGCCGGTCGGCACCGCCGGCACAGTAAAAGCGATGTTGCCCGAGCATGTGCGCGCGACCGGCGCCGATATCGTTCTCGGCAACACCTATCACCTTATGCTGCGTCCCGGCGCCGAACGGGTCGCGGCCCTTGGCGGGCTTCATCGGTTCATGAACTGGCCGCGCCCGATCCTGACGGACTCCGGCGGGTTTCAGGTCATGTCGCTTTCAAAGCTCCGCAAGCTGACAGAGGACGGCGTTTCCTTTCAATCGCATATTGACGGCTCCAGACACATGCTGACGCCGGAGCGGTCGATTGAGATCCAGCAGCTCCTCGGCGCCGATATTCAGATGCAGCTTGATGAATGTCCGGCGATCCCGATTGCAGAAGATGCGGCCCGGGAATCTATGTTGCTCTCGGCGCGCTGGGCGGCGCGGTCAAAAAAGGCGTTCGAAGAGAAGTCAGCGCCCGGACAAGCGCTGTTCGGCATTGTTCAGGGCGCCAATTATGAAACGCTGCGCCGGGAAAGCCTCGACAAACTGATGGCGCTCGATTTTCCGGGCTACGCCGTCGGCGGCCTGGCGGTGGGCGAGGGCCGTGAGGAGATGTTCCGCGTTCTTGAGTTCACCTGCCCGCATATGCCGTCCGACAGGCCACGATATCTCATGGGCGTCGGCAAACCGGCGGACATCGTCGGCGCTGTCGCGCGCGGCGTCGATATGTTCGATTGCGTGGCGCCGACGCGGTCCGGCCGCCACGGACAGGCCTGGACAAAATCGGGCGCCGTCAACATCAAGAACGCCCAATACGCCGACGATCCCACGCCGCTCGATCCCACAAGCGCCTGCCCGGCGAGCCGGGATTATTCCAAGGCCTATCTGCATCACTTGTTTCGGGCCGGGGAGTATCTGGGGCCGATGCTCCTGACGTGGCACAATCTCCAATATTATCAGGATCTTATGGCCGGGCTTCGATCGGCCATTGCGGCCGGCTGCTTGACGGATTTCATCGCCGAATTCAAGGCGGACGCCGGCGAGGCGATTGTCTAGATCAGCGCGCCGCGGCAACCGGAAAATCGGTTGACCGGCCGGAGGGGCGTCCTTATGTTCCGCCGCCTTAAAGCCGGGCCGCCGCTTCCATTGGCGAAGCGGCGTTCGCATGTTAAGCGCCGGGTTCCGGCGCGATCCCGACGTCCCGTGGGCCCTTAGCTCAGTTGGTAGAGCAACTGACTTTTAATCAGTAGGTCGAAGGTTCGAATCCTTCAGGGCTCACCATCATTGTCAGCGTATCGACAGTCGGCGGGAGATCTTGGCGGCAAGCCCAAGCAGGAGTACGGTCGCTCGGCTGAACCGCATCTTTAACACATATAGTCCAATCATGATCTTGCGATTATTACTTATAACCACGCTGGCGGCGATGTTGCTCGCCTGTTCTGCTTCCACCGAGAACACGACGGAACCGCCAATTCGTCCTGTCAAACTTGTGACAGTCGAAGCGTCGTCGAATCGCTTCCCAGTAAGTTACCCCGCGGTTATCGAGGCCGCGCAGTCCTCGGTGCTGACCTTCCAAGTTGGCGGGCTGTTGCAGGAGTTGCCGGTTGCCGAAGGCCAACCGATTGAACAGGGCGCCCTGATCGCCAAGCTCGATCAGCGCGATTTTCAGAACAGCTACAATTCCGCGAAAGCGCAATTCGACAATGCGGAGTCGGAATATCAGCGCGCCCGGCGCCTCTCAGAGCAGAACGCGATATCGCGTAGCGTATTGGAGCAACGACGCTCAGCGCGCGATATTGCGCGGGCGCAGTTTGATACGGCCAAAAAAGCGCTCGACGATACGGAGTTGCGGGCGCCGTTCTCGGGACAGATCGCAAGCATCAATGTCGAAAACTTTCAGAATGTCGGCGCGCAACAATCCGTCGCAGTTCTGCAAAGCGCAGGCGCAGTCGAAGCGGTCATCAATGTACCGGCGCGCCTCCTTGCTTATATCCCGCAACTCACTCCGGTCGACACGACCGTGACGCTGGACGCGGCGCCGAATGTTCAAATCCCAGCACAATTCAAGGAGGCGACGGGCCAGGCGGACCCGACGACACAGACCTATCGCGTTCGATTCACCTTCACGCCGCCGGACAACCTGTTGATCCTGCCTGGCATGACCGCAAAGGTTGAAACAACTTTTCTCTATAGCGGCGACCAGTTCGATATCGGCGTTTCCGCCCCGGCTGCATCGATCGTCGCGGAGGGCGGAAATACGTTTGTCTGGATCGTCGATGAAGACAGCATGACAGTTTCAAAACGCGATGTAACAATCAGCGAAGACCGGTTTCAGGATGAGATATTCATCGTCGACGGTCTTGAGGGCGGCGAAGTCATCGCCGGCGCGGGCGCCTCGTATCTGCATGAAGGCATGCGCGTGCGCGCCTGGGAACCAGGCCTCTAGTTGGAACGCGCGTCATGAACCCGGCCGAACTCGCGATCAGAAATCGTCTGATCAGCTTCATTGTCATTGCAACATCGTTGATTGGCGGCTGGATCGCCTATCAGAACATGCCCCGTTTTGAAGATCCGGAATTCACGATCCGCACGGCGCAGATCTTCACGCAATATCCGGGGGCCAGCCCGGTGGAAGTCGCCAACGAAATCGCGGAGCCGCTCGAAACTGCAATTCAGGAAATGCAGGAAGTTGAGGAAATCCGGTCCACATCGCGATCGGGGTTTTCGGAAATCAGCGTCGATATCAAATACGAGTTTTCGCCGTCGAAAGCTGATCTTCAACTGATCTGGACGAAACTGCGCAATAAAGTGAATGATGCGCAAGGCGATCTGCCGCCAGGCGCGTCCCGGTCCGTTGTGTTCGATGATTTCGGAGATGTGTACGGGCTTTATTACCTGCTAACGGGCGATGGTTACTCGCCGAGAGAGCTTCTCGAATACGCCAAGACGCTGCGCAGGGATCTGCTGCAGGTCGACGGCGTCGGCAAAGTCAGTTTTGGCGGCGAACAGACAGAAGTTATTTACGTAGAGATTTCCCGAGAACGGGCTGCGGCGCTTGGCGTATCGATCACCAATCTCTATTCGGCGCTGTCGACGCAAAATGCGGTTGTCTCGGCCGGTGACGTCAAGCTGGGCGAGCAGCGCATCGAGATTTCACCCTCCGGCGATATTGATTCCGTAGAGGCGATTGAAAACCTTTTGGTATCGACGTCGAATGACGGGTCCGTCACTTACTTGCGCGACATCGCCAACGTTAGGCGCGGGTTTAGCGATCCGCCGACCATGATGATCCGCTACAACGGCGAGCCTGCGCTGGCGATCGGCGTCTCCAATGTATCCGGCGCGAACGTCGTAAAAATGGGTGAGGAAATCGACAAAAAACTCGCCGAAACAGAAGCGCTGCGTCCGATCGGCATGGAGCTTCACGAATATTATCATCAGGGCAAGACCGTTGATGCGTCCGTACAGGATTTCGCGGTCAATGTGGCGTTGGCGCTCGCCATTGTCCTCGGTACGCTGCTGATATTCATGGGCCCGCGTTCGGGCATGGTGATCGGGTCGGTCTTGTTGCTGACGATTGCGGCGACGTTGGCGACAATGAATTTCGTCGGCATTCCAATGCACCGGATATCTCTGGGCGCGCTGATCATTGCGCTGGGCATGCTTGTCGACAACGCAATTGTCGTGACCGAAGGCATTCTCGTTGGCGTGCAGCGTGGCCGCAAGAAGCTGGATATTGCAAAAGAAGTCGTGACGAAAACAAAATGGCCGCTGCTCGGCGGCACGCTTGTCGGTATTATTGCTTTTGCACCGATCGGTTTCGCGCCGGGAGCAACGGCCGAATACACCGGGGATCTCTTTTGGGTAATTTTGATTTCACTGCTTTATAGTTGGGTATTCGCGCTCACACTAACGCCGCTCTTTTGCGATTTGTTATTCAAGGAGCAATCCGGCGCCGCCGGTCAGGCCGCGGACGGTCGGCTAACACGCGCCTTCAAAGACTTCATCAGGCGCGCCCTGAAACGGCGGCGGGTCGTTGCTGTCGGCGCCATTGGCGTTTTCATTACGGCGATCTGGGGGTTTCAGTTCGTAAAAAGCGGGTTTTTCCCCGCCTCGACGACGCCGCAAATCGCTGTCGATTATTGGCTGCCCGAGGGCGCTGACATCACAGAAACGGATGCCAACTTGAAAGAGCTGGAGACGTATGTCGCCGGGCTCGAGGGCGTAGAGGGCGTGCAGACCCTGATTGGCGGCGGCGCCTTGCGATATATGCTGGTTTACAATTTTGAGTCGCAAAATCCCGCCTACGGACAATTGCTCATCCGCGTTGACGAATACGAACGCATTGCGGCGTTGATGCCGCGCATTCAGGCCCATATCGACGCGTCGTTTCCGAATGCGCAAGGAAAGGTCTGGCGGTTTATTCTGGGCCCGGGAAGCGGCTCGAAGATCGAGGCGACATTTCAGGGGCCGGATCCAGATATGCTGCGCGGGTTCGCCAATGAAGCCAAGGCGATCATGGCGGCTGATGGGAGGGCGTTATCGATCAAGGACGACTGGCGGCAACCCGTCAGCGTCATCGAGCCGATTTATTCTGAAAGCAAGGGACGGCGGCTCGGCATTTCTCGCGAAGATTTCGCCAATGCGCTGCAGACGAATTTTTCCGGCCGCAACGTCGGTGTCTATCGCGAAGGCGATACGCTGATCCCGATCATTTCCCGCGCGCCCGAGAGCGAGCGCCGCGGTATCGACGGCCTTTACGAGATCCGCACGCTAAGTTCCGTAACCGGAGCCGTGGTGCCATTGGCGGAAGCGATGGACGGCGTGCGGACGATATGGCGAAACGGACAGATCCGGCGAGAAAACCGTGTCTGGACCATAAAAGCGCAGAGCGATCCTTACCCCGATGAGCTGGCGTCTGACCTTCTGGCGCGCGTTCGCGGGCCGATTGAAGCAATCGAACTGCCGCAGGGCTATTCGCTGAAGTGGGACGGTGAATATGGGTCGTCAACCGAAGCGAATGAAAATCTGGCAACGACTATTCCGATAGGGCTGCTGGCGATGGTGATGGTCGTCGTCTTACTCTTTAATGCGCTGCGCCAGCCCTTGGTCATCTGGCTCGTCGTGCCATTGTCCATAGTCGGCGTTGTAGTCGGTCTTCTTTCGACCGGAACGCCAATGGAGTTTATGGCGATCCTTGGCGTCTTGTCCCTATCGGGACTGCTGATCAAGAATGCGATCGTGCTGGTTGACCAGATGGATCTTGAAATCGGCGACGGCAAACCTCGCTTTGATGCAGTGATAGATTCGGCGGCGAGCCGCGTGCGCCCGGTGATGATGGGGTCGATGACGACGGTTCTCGGCGTTATGCCGTTGTTTGGAGACGCCTTTTTTCGATCGATGGCGGTTGTTCTCGTATTCGGTTTGACCTTCGCAACGCTTCTGACCCTTGTTATCATCCCCGTGCTGTACGCGCTTATTTTCAATATTCGCCCGAATGAGACCGGGAGAGCATGACGGGGTGATTATGTTGACATTCAAAACGGGAATCCTCGCGGGCGCCGCTGCGCTGTCGCTCGCGGCATGCGCCAGCATTACGTCCCGGGAAGAAGCGGGCGCAGCCGCGCGCGCAAGCCTGCCGGAGACGCCAAAAGCCTGGGCGGCGGCCCAGGAAAAACTTGGAGACGTTGAGGTTGGTTGGATCGCCTCTTTTGAGGACGCTGTTCTCACCGCGCTCGTCGAAGAGGCGCAAGCCAACAACAAAAACCTGCAGATCGCTGCGGCGAACGTCGATCGGTCGCGAGCGCTCGCGCGCCAGGCCGGCGCGGCGCTGAAGCCAAACGTCAATCTGGTTACAGGCGCGTCAGAATCCGGCGTGCTTGATCCCGGCGGTTCGAACACCCAGTTTAACGCAGGATTGCAACTCAATTGGGAGCTCGATGTCTGGGGACGCATTCGCTCCGGCCAGCAAGCAGCGTCCGCAAGCGCGGAAGCGGCGCAAGCTGATTATTTGTTTTCGCAATATTCGTTGGCGGCCGGCGTCGCGCGCACCTATTTTCTCGCCATTGAGGCGGGCTTGCAGGAAGGCGTTGCGCGAAGAACCTTCGAAGCACTGCAGGAAACGGCGCGTATCGTTAACGTGCAATATGAAAACGGATTGGCGTCGTCGCAGGATCTGGCGCTTACAAAAAGCGATCTTGCAACGGCCGAGGACACGTTGACGGCGACAGCCGGCGCCAAGCGTGACGCTATTCGCGCGCTAGAAATCCTCCTCGGGCGGTATCCGGGCGCCGAGCTTGAACTGCGCGACGCCTTGCCCGCGGCGCCGTCGCCGCCGCCCGCTGGCGTCCCGTCGGATATTCTCGAACGAAGACCTGATCTCATAGCGGCGGAGCGCGATGTCGCGGCGGCCTTCAACAGTCTTGATTCGGCGAAGGCCGCGAAGCTGCCGGCGATCAGCTTGACCAGCAATGTTGGCGGGGCGTCGGGATCACTTTCGAACCTGCTTGATCCGACAAACATCGCCTGGACCGTCGCCGGCAATCTCGTTGCGCCGTTGTTCGATGGCGGCGCGCGCGATGCGCAAGTGCAGATTTCGACCGCTGAACAAAAACAAGCGGTCGCCGCCTATGGGCAGGCCGCACTCGATGCTTTCGGCGAAGTTGAAACCAATCTCGATCAGGGCGTCGTCCTTGATCAGCGCAAAGTATCCCTGACAGAAGCGGCGAGCGAGGCGAACGAGGCCTATCGCGTTGCACGGTTACGCTATGACGAAGGCGAAACGGACTTGATTGACGTTCTCTCGATTCAACAGCGCGTCTTTGCGACGGAGAGCAATCTTGTGTCGATCGAACGCCAGCGCCTTGAGCAGCGGGTCAATCTTAATCTGGCGCTCGGCGGCAGCTGGGAATAACGCCGTGTATTAAACCCTGAAGCGTGCGCCTTTCGCCGGCGGATCTTCGGGCGAACCGGCGAAGCATTGCGCCATCGACATCCAGCGCGCCGCGTTGTCGCCGGTGGTTTCAAGACTTGTATCGGCGATATTGCGCGTTTGCGTTACGACCTGACTGAATTCTACCGCCGAGCCTTTGACGGTGTTGTCCGTCTGCGGGTCGTTCCATTCCCACTGTGCACCCGACGGCGCCGTCAGCTGAACAAAGGGTTTGGGCTGCGGCGGCTCCTCGCCGCGATTGCGAAACGTCCATCCATAGGTTCTGACGCCAAGGTCGGCGATGTTGCGGATGCGGTCGCCTTCGGCGCGTGTTTTGCCGAGCGCGTCAAAGACTTCCTGTCCGTGAGCCCAGCACTCCATCTGTCGGGCGACGATTTTTGCGACGACACTCATATCGGGGCCGGCCCAGGCGACACGGGCGTCCGGATCGGCGGCGCCATATTGCGCGGCGAGCTTCGGATAGAAATCGCGCCACGCATCAAACAGCGCGCGCCCATTGAGGCCGCCGTGAAATTCATCCAGCCAAGCGCGCTGCAATTCCGGATGGCCGTCGCCGACGCCCATGCGCTTCATGACGAAAG
Organism: Hyphococcus sp.; assembly: GCA_965243785.1. Classification (GTDB taxonomy): domain Bacteria; phylum Pseudomonadota; class Alphaproteobacteria; order Caulobacterales; family Parvularculaceae; genus Hyphococcus. The sequence continues at coordinate 128,989 of CBDEVX010000014.1, forward strand.
CAAAGAACGCCTGAAACTCTTCTCGCGAGGAAAGCGTCGCGCCGGCAGCGACGTTCCACATATGCAGATGGGCGACGACGTCTTCAATCGTCCAGCCTTTGAACTGAGTCACGCTCGCCAGCGCGGACGCATCTATACCGTCAAGTAGCGCTGCGAGCACATCGCATTCTTCGAGAAAGTCTTTCGCCTGCTGCATCACCGGGACTTATCCTTTCGCGTCAGCGATTTCCATCAGCAGCGCATCGGCTGCGACTTGAACGCCGGGCTCAAAATGCACCGCCGCCATTTCGCCGTCGATATCCGCTGTCAGTTCATGTTGCATTTTCATTGCTTCAAGCACGGCGAGCCGATCACCTTTCGAAACGGCGTCGCCGGGTTTGACGAAGACATCGACGAGGAGCCCGTGCATCGGCGCTGTAACGGCCCCGGCGCCGGCGCCGTCCGCTGCGGCGGCTCCATGGGCGGCGTTCAGATTGACAACATCAAAATCGCGGCCGCCAATTGAAAACTGAATGCGCGCGCTGGCGGAGTCCCCATCCGGAAAATTGAACAACACGCTTTGGCGGGCGCCGTTGACGGTCAGCATTGCGTCGTGATCTTCAATGGACTCGACCGCGGCGTCGTAGAGCTGGTCTCCAATCGCAACCGAATAGCGGTCGCCATCAATCGGCGTGATCGACAGATCGAATTGCGTATCGCCATCGGCAAACCGATAGGGGGTCGAAATCCTTGTTGCGCTCGCCCAGTTGACAAGGGCGGGCGTAACCGCCGTTGCGTTTTCCAGTGCGGCCTTTCGCGACCGACAAAAGAGCAAAAGCGCCGCGGCGATGGCGTCTCCTGTCGTGAGCGAGGGGGTGGCGAGATCGGCCTCGGTAAACGTCTCTGCGATAAACGCGGTCGTTGCCGCGCCTTCCGCAAATGACGGCCGTTCCAGCGCGTCGATCAGGAATTTTTTATTTGATGTAACGCCGAATAGAGCGGTGCGCTTAAGCGCATCCACCAGCCGGCGCCGAGCCTCGTCGCGCGTCGATCCGTGGGCGATCACTTTCGCGATCATCGGATCGTAGAAAGGCGAGACGCCGCCGCCGGTCTCTATACCGGCGTCGATGCGGACGCTGTCGCCGCCTGCCGGGCGCCACAGGTCAATCGGTCCCGTCGCCGGGAGAAACCCAGCGCCGACGTCTTCCGCATAAAGACGGGCCTCGATCGCGTGGCCGGTAAGGGCGATATCGTCCTGCGAGACGCCAAGGGGTTCGCCCTGCGCGACGCGAATCTGCATGGCGACAAGATCAAGCCCCGTCACCATTTCCGTGACCGGGTGCTCGACCTGGAGCCGCGTGTTCATTTCGAGGAAATAAAATTCTCCCGACCGATCGAGGAGAAATTCTACCGTGCCGGCGCTTACATAGTTGATGTCGCGCGCCGCGTTCACCGCCGCCTCGCCCATGGCTCGGCGTAACTCTGGCGTCATGGCGGGCGAGGGCGCTTCTTCCAGCACCTTCTGATGGCGTCGCTGTACCGAGCAGTCGCGCTCGCCAAGATGAATGACATTGCCACGAGCGTCCGCAAAGATTTGTATTTCTACGTGGCGTGGTTCGACGATCGCGCGCTCAAGAATGAGGTCGCCGGACCCGAAAGCGTTTTCCGCTTCCGAGCGGGCCGTCTCGATGGCGTCGGCGAGCGCGTCGGCGTTTTCAACAAGACGCATGCCGCGCCCCCCGCCGCCGGCTGCGGCCTTGACCATGATCGGAAAGCCGATGGCCTTGGTTTGCGCGATCAGCGCCGCATCCGATTGATCTTCGCCCTGATAACCCGGAACGCATGGCACGCCGGCTGCGATCATTCGGCGCTTTGCTTTCGCCTTGTCGCCCATGAGATCGATAGCGTCTGCGGGGGGGCCGATAAAAGTGAGTCCTGCCGTTTCGCACGCGTCGGCGAATGTGGCGTTCTCGGACAGAAACCCGTAGCCAGGGTGTATGGCGCCGGCGCCGATCGTTTTCGCGGCGTCGATAATCGCATCCACCTTGAGATACGATTCGCTCACCGGCGCTGGTCCGATGCGCACGGCGTCATCCGCTATTCGCACGTGAGGCGCCTCCGCATCCGCATCGGAATAGACGGCGATTGTTCTGAGACCCATCGCCTTCGCGGTGCGCATGATGCGGCAGGCGATCTCGCCCCGATTGGCGATCAAAACACTGTCGAAGCGCGTTTGCTTTTCAGCCATTTACTCAGCCCATTTCGGTTTGCGCTTTTGAACAAATGACGCAACGCCTTCGCGGCCTTCATCGCTGGTGATGCAATCGGCGAAGGCTTCCGCCGCGTGGTCTATCAGTTGATCAGGAGACAGATGCTTTGCGCCGATCACCAGTTTTTTCGTCGCGGCGTTGGCGCCCGGTGCGCAGCGCATGACAGCCTTTCGGATACCGGCCTCAATGGCGTCGAGCCCGACTGCATCCTCCGCGACGTAGTCGGCAATGCCGAGCCGGCCGGCCTCCGCGCCGTCGAAGCGCGTGGCCGTGAGCATCAGGCGACGCGCCGCTGTTTCACCGACGCGGCGGATAACATGGGGCGCGATCTGCGCCGGCGCGATGCCAAGCTGTGTTTCAGTCAGCGCGAATTTGGCGTTCCGCGTAACGGCGACAATGTCGGCGCAGCAGGCGAGACCGAGACCGCCCGCGATCGCAGCCCCTTCGACAAGAGCAACAACCACTTGCGGCAATTCGTTGACTAGTTTGAATAATTCACCGCCCGCTTTATTCATTGTCGAGGCGGCGTCATGGGTGAGGCCGCCCGTAAGCGCCGCCTGAAAACCTTTGAGGTCGCCGCCAGCACAGAAGATCCCGCTGCGCCCGCGCAGGACGACGCCGCGGATGGTGCGGTCGTTTTGAACGGCGTCTAGCGTAGCGCGCAATTCCCCGGCCAGCTCGTCGCTCAAGGCGTTGCGGTTCTCTGGCGTGTTGAACCAGATCGTAAGCCAGCCGGCGTCGAGATCGACGTCAATTTTTTCCGTTTCGGGCAGGCTCGTCATGACGCCTCCTTACATGCGTGCGACGCCGAAGCTGTTTGGTTTCACATTCCGGTTTCGCGCTTCCCAGCATGTCGCTAGCAGGAAACCTAACGTTTTGCGGGTGTCGCGCGGGTCGATCATGCCGTCGTCGCAAAGACGGCCGGACGTATAAAACGCGCCTGCCTGCCGGTTGAACATGTGCGTCAGCATTTTCTCCTGCATAGCGAGCTGTTCGCGATTGACCTCGGTTCCTTTCGCTGCGGCTTGCCCCTCTGCGACGATAGTCATCACCTGCGCCGCCTGCTCGCCGCCCATGACGCCGGTAGACGCGTTCGGCCAGGAGACGACGAAGTCGGGATCATATCCGCGCCCGCACATGCCGTAATTGCCCGCGCCGTAACTGGCGCCGATCATGAAGGTGATGCGCGGCACACTGACATTGGTGACGGCCTGGATCATTTTTGAGCCGTGTTTGATCATGCCGGCCTGTTCGTAGTGCTTGCCGACAAGGTAGCCCGTCGTGTTCTGCAAAAAGACGAGAGGGATATCCGCCTGATCGCAGAGCTGCATGAACTGCGCGGCCTTGGTCGCCCCGTCAGGATCGATGGGTCCATTATTACCGAGAATACCGCACGGCATGCCGTAGACATCGGCCTGCACGCATACCGTTGAAACGCCGTAGCGGGGCTTAAAGTCAGCGAAGTCGGAACCGTCAACGATGCGGACGATCACTTCGCGCACGTCATAGGGTTTGCGGTAGTCGGTTGGAACGATGCCGAGAATTTCGTCCGGATCGTAAATCGGTTCGCGATAGGTTTTTTGAGGCGCGGGCGGGCAGCGCCGGTTCCAGCCAAGGCGCTCAACGATTTCCCGCGCCATCAAAATCGCTTCGCCGTCGTCCTCGGCCAGGAACTCCGCAAGGCCCGAAACGCTTGCGTGCATTTCTGCGCCGCCGAGTTCTTCTTCCGTTGCAATTTCGCCGGTTGCGGCTTTCAAAAGCGGAGGGCCGGCGAGGAAAGCCTTGCCGCGACCTTTAACAGCGACGACATAATCGGACAGGCCCGGCATGTAGGCGCCGCCAGCGGTCGATGAACCGTGGAGCACGGCGATCACGGGCAGGCCCTTTGCGGAAAGGCGCGCGAGATTGGCGAACAGGGTTCCCCCTTGCAGGAAGCCCTCGACCGTATAGTTGATGAGATCGCCGCCGGCGCTCTCGACGAGATGAATGAACGGAAGGTTCTGCTTCAATGCGATTTCCTGGGCGCGCCGTAAGCGACCGCCGCCAGCGACGGTCATGGCGCCGGCCTTGATGCCGCTATCGTCATTGACGATGGCGCAGCGCGCGCCATTGACGAAGCCGATCCCCGACATGATCGTCGAGCCGGGAATGGACTTCGCCTCATCCTCCGTATCGAGAAGGTAGCCCGCTAAGTTGCTGATTTCGTAATAGGGCATGCCCGGATCGAGAAGGCGGGCGAGGCGTTCGCGGGGGAGAAGCTGCCCGCGCTTTTCAAACCGTTCCTTCCGTGCGGCGGACCTTGCCGGCGCCCGGGCGTTCAGCTCGGCGAGCTTGTCCACCAGCGCCTGCATATCAGCGCAGTTCTGTTTGTAGGCGTCGGTAGCCGGATTAATTTTTGACTTGAAAACCGTCATGCCAGCTTGTCCGCAATCGCTTGTGAAACGGGAATCTGGCGCATGAGCAGCATCTGCGCGTAGGCCTTGCCCTGCGGATCGTTGCGGATCGATGCAACGCCGCCGCCGCCCAGCACGGCGTCAATCAGGAAATTGACGGCGTTCGTTCCGGGCAACAAAAAGCGCTGCACTTTCGCCGGGTCGGCGCCGCCGCCGATAAAATGTGCGAAGTATTCCGCGACCGCCGCCTCGTCCAATGCGGCCCAGATATAGGGCAAATACTCCGGCTCGCGGGCGATAATCCCTATATTCGCTTTGTCGCCCTTATCGCCGGAGCGGCTCCAGGCGAGCCTGATCAACGGTATGCTGACAGTCGCGTCGTCAGGCGCCGCCGGCGCGGCGGGGCGCTGAAGCGACGCTACGGAGAACGGCGCTCCCGGTGCGTCGCTGATGTCTATGCGTTCATTCTCCAACGCAACCGTTGCAGTGACTTCCGTCTTCGGCGTCGTATAGGAAAACAATCGCACGATTGGCGACGGCTTCGGCCGCAGCCCGGAGAAGATTGCCATGCCCGGCGGCGTGGCTAAGCCCAGCCCGGAAACTTCTTTGAGAAAGACGCCGGCGCCCATGGCGTCCGGGTGTTTCACCGCGAGTTTCAATGCAACTTCGCAGGTTTCCTCGCCAATGATCTCGACGCTCGTTTCGGTGAAGTCCCCGGCGTTGAATTGCCGAAACAGCGCGCGCGACCGCGCAAACGCTGTATTGGCGAATTTTTTCGCTTTCCTGCCGGCGTCAACGCCAATGAACGTGATCATCAATCCGGCGCGCCATCCGTCCTGATAGGTGAGGCATGTCTTATACGTATCCGGCGCAGGACGTCCGCGCGCCGAAGAGACGCGCACGCGGTTGGCGCGATCCTGCGTAATCGTGACGTCCGAGAAATCGCAAACGACGTCAGGCAGGATATAGGCCTGCGGATCGCCGATTTCGTAGAGCACTTGTTCGGCGACAGTTCCAATATTGACAACGCCGCCGGTCCCTTCCGGTTTTGTGACCGTAAAGGCGCCGTCGGCGCCGACTTCTGCGATGGGGTAACCGATATTGGCGATATCGCCGGCGTCCTCCCAGTCGGTGAAATTGCCGCCGGTCGCTTGCGGCCCGCATTCGATGACATGGCCGGCGAGAGAACCTGACGCCAACATGTCCCAATTGTCCGCTTTCCACCCGAACTCATGAATAAGCGCGCCGAGCGTGACTGCGGAGTCGACACACCGTCCGGTGATGACGATGTCGGCGCCTATGGCGAGGGCGCGCGCAACCGGAAAGGCGCCGAGATAAACATTGATGGAGGCGATTTTATCCGGGTCCGGAAAATCGGCGCCGGTGAACATTTCGACGGGCGCCATCTTCGAGATCTCGGCTTTGCGCGGCATGAGATCATCGCCGGTGATGACAGCGACTTTGAGGTCGAGGCCCGCCTCGGCGATAACGACGCGCGCTGCGGCTGCGCAGGCTTCCGGGTTCACCCCGCCGGCGTTGGAAATGATTTTCACGCCCTGTCGCGCGATCTCTGAGATGTTGGGTTTCAGTGCGGCGGTAATAAAGTCCGTGGCGTATCCGGCGTTCGGATCCTTGGCCCGAGCGCGGGCTAAAATCGACATCGTGATTTCGGCGAGATAGTCGTAGACGATGTAGTCGAGCCCGCCTTCGCCGAGAAACTGCGGCGTCGCCATGGCGCTCTCGCCCCAGTAGCCGCTGGCGCCGCCAATTTTCACTGATTTTGTCGCCACGGGCCGCGCCTTTCATGACGCTTCAGCGGGCTTGCGGTCGCCGCTGAAATAAAGTAGTATTCAGTAATAATGAATATCACTCATTTCAAAAAAGTCAATGGCGTAAGGCGAGGGGTTCAGGCGTAATGGCGAGACCTGCAGCGGCGGCGCGCAATGTGAAAAGGAGATCCTCGGCGAACGGCGCCGCGGTCAAACGCACGCGCCGCGAGAAAGTCGCAGATAAGGAAGACGCCATTGTCGCCGCCGCGTATGACATCATTCTCGCCAAGGGGCTTGCGCGCACAACCATTACGGAAATTGCACGCAGGGCTCGGGTCGCCGAGGGAACTGTCTATCTCTACTTTGAAAACAAGGACGCGCTGGCGCAGGCGGTTCTCGCGGCGTTCTACAGGCGTTTGACCGCGCGTGCGGCGGCGGGCGTGAAGAAGCATACTGGCGTGCGAGACAAGCTCCGGTTTCTCGCGCGCCACCATCTTGAGAGCATCATGCGTGAAAGTGCGATACTTGAAATGATCGCCATTACCGACCGGAATTCGACGGCGTACGAGGGCAGCGCCCTTTATCAGATGAACAAAGATTATGTCGCCGTTTTTGATATGGTTGTTCGCGAGGGCGTTCTTTCTGGCGGCGTTTCTAAAAAAAGACCTTTGTGGATCATGCGTGATGTATTCTTTGGCGGCCTCGAATATGCGATGCGCACGATTATGGTGCGCGGACGCAAGAAAGACGTTGACGACGCTGTCGCGGGGATCGTCGATTTAATCATCCCGGCGTCCGCGCCGGCAGCGGGCGAAAACGATCTCGCGCGACTGACCGGGCGTCTGGAGACGGTGGCCGGGAAGCTGGAAGGCGTCGCGGCGAAAAAGGGCGGCGCCCGCCGATGATTGGCGGCCTGAATTCGCAACTGCAATAAACTGTCGCAAGGGGAGGCCATTGGGCGTAATCGGTATCGCGTCCAGAACATCACGAGGAACCGATGAGAGAAGCCGTAATCGTTTCAACCGCGCGCACGCCGATCGGCAAGGCCTATCGCGGCGCCTTCAACAACACAACCGCGCAGACCCTTGGCGGCCATGCGATAAAACACGCCGCCGAGCGGGCAAAGGTCGACTTCGAAGAAATCGAGGACGTCGTCATGGGCGCAGCCCTGCAGCAGGGAACGGCGTTTCAGAATGTGGCGCGCCAGTCGGCGCTGCGCGCCGGCTTCCCCATCGGCGTTTCCGGCATGAGCCTCGACCGGCAATGTGCGAGCGGCATGATGGCGATCGCGACGGCAGCCAAGCAAGTTATCGTCGACAACATGACGGTGGCGATCGGCGGCGGCGTTGAGTCGATTTCCATGAACCAGACGAACGACATGTTCGTGCGGCCCGATCCATGGTTGCTCCAGAATCTGCCTGAAACTTACATGCAGATGATCGAAACGGCGGAGATCGTCGCCGACCGCTATGATGTCTCCCGTGAAGCGCAGGACGAATACGCCGCGCAAAGCCAGGCGCGCACGCACGCAGCGCAGGAAGCCGGCAAGTTCGATGATGAAATCGTGCCGCTGCCGTCGGTGATGAAATTCACGAACAAGGAAACGGGCGAAACCTCCGACGTCGAAACAAAGCTTGAGAAAGACGAAGGCAACCGACCGGGCACGACAGCCGAAGCGCTTGCCGGCTTGAAGCCCGTCTTCAAGGGTGGTCAGAAAGTTCAGGAAGGCAAATACATTACGGCGGGCAACGCGTCACAGCTTTCCGACGGCGCCTCGGCGGCCGTGGTAATGGAGGCGAAGGAAGCGGAAAAGCGCGGGCTTTCGCCGCTCGGTATCTATCGCGGCATGGCTGTCGCCGGCACGCACCCGGACGAGATGGGCATCGGTCCGGTTTACGCTGTGCCGCGTCTCTTGGAGAAGACCGGGCTCAAGATGGACGACATCGGCCTCTGGGAACTCAACGAAGCCTTCGCCGTGCAAGTGATTTACTGCCGCGACAAGCTCGGCATTCCCGACGAAAATCTCAACGTTAATGGCGGCTCGATTTCCATCGGCCATCCTTATGGCATGTCCGGCGCGCGCATGACTGGCCACGCGCTGATCGAAGGCAAACGCCGAGGCGTTAAATATGTCGTCTGCACCATGTGCGTCGGCGGCGGCATGGGCGCGGCCGGCTTATTTGAGGTGGCTTGATCTATAGGAGATAAACCAGCGTTCAGATGTGGACCTGCCCGAAATGCAATCGACGATTCGTTACAGCGAATATGTGGCACTCGTGCGGAACGTTTGACCTCGAGCATCATTTTGAAGGGAAATCGCCCGAAGTACGCGAAGTTTATGATGCGCTCGTGGCGGCCATGAAATCGGAGGTTGGAGCTTTTGAGGTCGTTCCACAAAAAACCCGAATCTGTTTCATGACAGACACACGGTTTGCAAATTGCAGAACGCTCAAAAGCGGATTGGTTGTAAATATCGGCTTGCCCTACGTCGTTGACGATCCAAGAGTTCGAAAAGCTGAACATGCAGGCTCGAATTGGATCGTCCACGAGGTGAAATTGAACGGTATGGAAGACATTGACGAGAAATTGCTACGCTGGATCATGGCATCGCGAGAACTGATGGGTGATCGCAAGAGGTTTGATCAGGTTAAGAAATAAAAATGCTTGAAGCGGGCCGCAGAAGTCCGATCAGCAAAGGGAATTAAGAAAGCCGAACGATGACTGACATCACCTTCAAAGACCGCGTCGCTATTGTCACCGGCGCTGGCGGCGGACTCGGGAAATCGCACGCGCTGGAACTCGCAAAGCGCGGCGCCAAAGTCGTGGTCAATGATCTCGGCGGCGCCGTGGACGGCACAGGCGGATCGACGTCTGCAGCGGAGGAGGTCGCCAACCACATCAACGCGTCGGGGGGCGAAGCGATAGCGAATGGCGCCAATGTGACCAAGCCCGATGAAGTCGCCGCTATGGTCCAGGCAGCCATGGACCAATGGGGCCGCGTCGATATTCTCATCAACAATGCGGGCATTCTCCGAGACAAGACGTTTCACAAGATGCCGCTGGAGGATTTCAAGGCTGTCATCGATGTACACCTTGTAGGTTCGGCGATCTGCACCCACGCCGTCTGGCCTATCATGCGCGATCAAAAATTTGGCCGCGTTATGTTCACCACATCGCCATCAGGCCTGCATGGAATATTCGGGCAGGCGAATTACGGCGCCGCGAAAGCGGGTATGATCGGGTTGATGAACGCGCTGCATCTCGAAGGCGCGAAATACGATATTAGGGTCAATCTTGTGTCACCGTCAGCGCGCACGCGCATGACGGAAGATCTAGGCGTTCCTGAAGAGATTCTGAAACAATGGACGCCGGAAGCGATCACCGCGGCGGCGGTTTTCCTTGTGTCGGAAGATGCGCCCTCGCGGCAAATTGTTTCCTGTGTCGGCGGCGGTTACGCAACAGCGCACATTGTTGAAACGGACGGCATATACCTGCCGCCGGACAAGCAGACGCCGGAGGAAATCGCCGCCCATTGGGGTGAGATTACGTCGCGCGATGATCTGCATTTTTACACGGACTCCGCTGGTCCCAACATGAACTTCATCGCCAAAGCACAACAGCATAATGGCTGACATTGACCAAAAGGAACTGGCGGCGTTTGCCGCCGACGCTGACGCCTGGTTCGCCAACAACACGCCGCGCGATCCGGGGTTCATGCTGCCGCTGACCTTTATGGAAGTCGGCACGGATCAGCAATTTGAGTTCCTGCGTGACTGGCAACGAAAGGTCTGGGAGGCCGGTTATCTCGGCGCGGCGTGGCCGAAGGAATATGGCGGCGGCGGTCTGCCGCAAGGCTTTCAGGACGCAGCGACGGCGGCCATGAAAAAGCATGACGCGCCGATCATGCTCAACGCCATCGGCCTCAACTGGACCGGTCCCTTGCTCCTCGATATGGGGACAGAAGAGGACCGCAGGAAATACATCAAGGGCATTCTGTCTGCGGATGATATTTGGTGTCAGGGGTTTTCCGAGCCGGAAAACGGATCGGATCTCGGTAATGCGCAATTGAAAGCCGTACGCGAGGGCGATGAGTACGTTCTCAACGGCTCGAAGATCTGGACCACCCAGGGCAACTACGCGAAATACATGATCCTGCTGGCGCGGACGAACCCTGACGCGCCGAACAAATATGCGGGGCTTTCGTTTTTCCTTGCGCCGATGGCCGTCCCGGGCGTTGAAACGCGGCCCATCCGCAAGCTCACCGGCGAATTCGGTTTTACACAGACGTTTTTTACGGATGCACGGATCCCTGCGTCCAGCCTCATGGGCGAGGAGGGACAGGGCTGGCTCATCGCCATGCGCACCCTCGAATATGAGCGCGGTGCCCGAAAGGGACAGGCGGGCGGCTATGTCATGACGTCCTTCGATGCGTTCCAGATTGTCGATCTCGCGAAGCGCGCCATGCGCGCCGGCGCCCCGGCCATCGACGATCCGGTTGTCCGCGACCGGCTGGTTGAATTTGTGATTGAGGCGCAGGGTCTGAAACTTTGTAATGAACGGGGTCAGATCGCGCCTCTAAATCAGGAACGGCCCATGGGGCTTCCCCTGTCGAACAAGCTCGCATGGACGGAGTTTGTCCGTAGTCTCAATGAGTTCGCCATGACGCTCACAGGCGCGGCCGGCGGCTATTATGTGGGCGATGCAAACGCCGTCGACGAAGGGCTATGGACGCGCGGATACCTGAACGCCTTTTCCGCCACCATTGGCGGCGGCACGTCGCAGATCCAACGCAATATTGTCGCCGAGCATGTGCTCGGCCTGCCGAAGAAATAGCGCTATGGACAACCTCGGCGCGATTGGTTTTTCCGAAGAACAGGCGGACCTCATGGAGGCCGCGTCGCGATTCTGCCATGAAAAGTCACCCATGGAAAAAGTCCGTAAGCTGATCGAGACGGAAGAAGGCTATGACGGTTCGGTCTGGCGGGAGATTGCCGGCCTTGGCTGGCTTGGGATTGCCGTAGCCGAGGAGTATAGCGGCGTCGGACTGTCCATCGCCGAGGTCGCGCCGGTAATGGAAGCCATGGGGCGCTCGATGATGGCGACGCCTTTCTTTGCGACGACCCTTGCGGCGCAGGCGATCCTCGCTGGAGGCACGGAAACGCAAAAACAGGCGATATTGCCGGAAATCGTTGCGGGCGCGCCGGCGACGCTGGCGCTCGCCGAGGCTAATGGCGACTGGGATCTTACTAATATTGGCGCCTCCGCAACTTCGGATGGCGATTTGCTGCGCCTCGCAGGGAGCAAACGCTTTGTCGCGGACGCAGCCGCGGCGCAGTGGGTCATCGCGTCCGTCCTATATGAGGGCGCCGCGGCGTTCGTACTCATCGAGAAAGACCAGCTTCCTGACGCGGCGCTGCGCCGGGAAAAAATCATTGATGAGACGAAGCGGACCTATGAGTTGACGCTGGACAGCGTATCCGTTCCGAAATCGGCGCTGTTCGATCCCGACAAGTCACGTGAGACTTTTGAGCGTATTGATCTCGCCGCCAATCTACTGGCGAGCGCGGAAATGACAGGCGCTTGTGCGGCGTGCATCGATTATACGATCGATTATCTGACGACGCGAAAGCAGTTCGGCCGCACGATCGGGTCCTATCAGGCGCTTAAACACCCGACGGTCGACGCTTATGTGGACTACGAACAGGCGCGCAGCCATGTCTATGCGGCGGCGCACTCGTTCAACGATCAGGGCGCCGGAGAAATTGCCGTGCGCATGGCCAAGGCCCAGTCGCTGAAGGCGCTTTCCTACGCCGCCGACCGGTCAATTCAGTTCCATGGCGGCTTCGGTTTCACTTATGATTGCGATGCGCAGCTTTACCGCCGGCGCGCCGCTTTCCACGCGTCGCAATTCGGCGATGATGTCTGGCAGCGCCGACGGCTGGCGGAGTTATTATTCTGATGAAAAACCCGTTTGAAACCGAAGAGCGCGCCGCCTTTCGCGAAACCGTCCGGCGCTGGGTTGAGAAGGAGGTGACCCCCTTCGCGGAGGAATGGGACGAAGCGGGCGAGGTGCCCTGGGAACTGCACGAACAGGCTGGCGCCCTTGGCGCTTTCGGTTTCGGCGTATCGGAAAAATACGGCGGGCTCGGCTTCGACGATTGCTTCATGCGGGCTGCGTTCTCCGAAGAGTTCGCGAGGTGCGGCGCGAGCGGCGTGCCAGCGGCGCTCGGCGGTCGCGGCATTTCCATCGGGCCCATTGAAAAGCTAGCGTCGGATGACATCAAGAATCGCGTCCTCGCTGAAATCGTCAGTGGGCGGAAGGGCTCCAGCCTCGCAATCACCGAACCCTCCGGCGGCTCTGATGTTGCGCGTCTTAAAACCACCGCAAAACGAGATGGCAATCATTATGTGATCAACGGCTCAAAGACCTTCATCACCGGCGGCATGAAGTCGGACTATTTTGTTGTCGGCGCGCGCACGGGCGAGGAAGGGCTCGCCGGCATTTCGCTGTTTTTCATTGATGCGGACGAGCCGGGATTTTCGCGCACGGAGATTGAACGCAAGATGGGCTGGTGGGCGTCGGACACGGCGACCCTTTATTTCGATGATGTCCGCGTGCCGGCTGAGCATATGCTGGGTGACGAAAATCTCGGCTTCATTCAGATCATGCACAACTTCAACTATGAGCGCCTTTCCATGATCGCCGGTATGCTCGGTATGATGAAAGTCTGCCTGGAGTCTTCTGTTGCATACGCCAAGGAACGCGAAACCTTTGGGCGCCCGTTGATCAAGTCTCAAGTTATTCGACACAAGATTGCAGATATGTCGGCAAGGATCGATATGGTTGAGGCCTATCTTAATCAGATTTGCTGGCAGGCGAACGAAGGCGACGTGCCGGTTGCAGAAATCTGTAAAGGAAAATTTTCCGCATCAAAGGCGCTGGAGTTCTGCGCGTCTGAGGCCATGCAGATCTGGGGCGGCGCCGGCTATTTGCGCGGCAACCCGGTCGAGCGCATCTATCGCGAGGTGAAAGTCAACGCCATCGGCGGCGGCTCGGAGGAAATCATGCGCGATCTTGCGGTGCGCCAGATGGGATTGTAGCGTCACCTATATTGTTGCGACCGCTTCATTGGCGGCGGCGCGCAAAATCGCTTCCGGCGCGCGCGTTTTGATCAGCACCCGCAATCCCATATAGGCGGCTGAAAGGTGCGCCGCTTTGCGCGCGCGTTTTTTCGCGTTTGACCGATAGGGTTCAGACGCAGTGAGCGCATTCTCAAACGCGGTTATCCACCGGTTTAACATCGCAGACACCAAAGATTGCGCCGCTTTATCGTGGGGCGCCTGGTCAACGCTGGCGTTGCACATAAAGCAACCGCGAGCGTCACGTTCTTCGATCAATTCGTCGAACAGACGTTCAAAACGCCGGCGCGCGGATCCCTTTTCCTTAAGCAGTTCCACTGCGTTCGCGGCTTCGTTGCGCTCGTAATGGTCGAGCGCCGCCAAGTACATCGCGTGTTTGTCGCCAAACTCGCGGTAAAGGCTTTGCTTTCTGAGGCCTGTCGCCGCTTCGAGTTCGTGCATCGATGCGCCGTCATATCCAAGCCGCCAGAACGCCTCCTTGATGGCGTCGAGGGCTTCGTCAGGTTCAAATTCGCGGGGGCGTCCCATGAGGTTTCCTGTTCCGGACTAGTCCGTCCGGAATGGATTTAGGCGCCCTTTGCGCCTTGCGCAAGGGGCTCACCGGTAGCGGAGCATATCGCGATTGAGCGCGGCGATATTGGTGACGCCCATCAGTTTCATGTCCCGTTCGATTTCCGCGCGGATGTTTGAAAGCGCCTTTTCAACGCCCGGCTGACCGGCTGCGGCCAGTGCATAGAGATAGAGCCGCCCGCCGGAGCAGGCTTTGGCGCCGGCGGCCAGCGCTTTCAGAACATGGGTGCCACGGCGCACGCCGCCATCGAGAATGATCTCGATCCTGTCGCCGACGGCGTCAGCGATCTCTGCGATCTGGTCGAAGGGCGCGCGCGAGCCGTCAAGCTGACGCCCGCCATGGTTCGAAACCATGATGGCGTCGGCGCCGATATCGACGGCCTTTTTTGCATCCGCGACGCTCATGACGCCCTTTAGGCAAAAGGGCCCGTCCCACTCGGCGCGCAGTTGCTCCGCATTGCGCCAGTTCATCGTCTGATCGAGTACAGAGGAAAAGTACCCGCCCACGGTGATCGGTTCGCTCGTGCCTTCACTATAAAAATCCTTCAACTCCGCCAGTTCAAACTTGTCGCGGAAGAGAAAGTTCAGCGTCCAAGCGGGATGCATGGCATAGCTCAGCAGGCTCGCAGGCGTCATGCGCGGCGGCGAACTGAAACCTGTCGCGAGATCGCGCTCGCGGTTGCCGCCCGTTATGGTGTCGACGGTGAGCGCCAAGACATCGAAGTTGGCCGCCTTCGCCTTAGCGATGAGCGCTGAATTAAGCCCGCGGTCTTTGTGAAAATAGAACTGGAACATCTTCGGGCCGTCAGTCAGCGCGGATATTTCTGCAAGGCTCACGGTTGAGAGCGACGAGACCCCGAACAGCGTGCCGAACTTTGCCGCGGCGCGCGCGACGGCTCGCTCACCGTCATGGTGAAAGAGGCGCTGTAACGCGGTGGGCGAACAAAAGACCGGCATGGCGAGCGTTTGCCCCAACACCGTCACCGACATGTCGATGTCTTTGACCCCGGCGAGCACGTTCGGCACGAGATCGCAGTCCTCAAAACTCTTTGTATTTCGGGCGTAGGTGACCTCGTCGTCGGCGGCCCCGTCAATATAGTGAAACACCGGCGCTGGCAGCCGCCGCTTCGCCAGTCGGCGAAAGTCATCAACGTTGCGGCAGCTTTTGTGGCCCTTGAACATACGCTCGATGTTCACGCCGGTTTGCGGGCGATGTCAAAACACCCGCGCATTGTCTGAGCCGCTTAGCCGCTTCGCTTGGGTCAGGTTCGTGACCGGTAGATGGCTAGAATGCGTCCGAATAACGTAACCGCGCCTTTACCGATTCCCGCGACAACAGACGATGCGAATGTCGGGGAGGACACGAATGAAGCGTATAGCGATTGGCGCGGCCGCAATGCTGGCTGCATCCGGATGCGCATCCATGTCCAAGGAAGAATGCGTGACCGCAGACTGGGGGGCGATCGGTTATGAAGACGGCGCGGCGGGCCTACCCGTCTCGGCTGTCTCTGGACGACGTCAGGCCTGCGCAAAAAAAGCGGGCGTTACTGTTGATATGGCGGCCTACACCGCCGGACGCAGCGAAGGGCTCGATCTTTATTGTCGACCCTCGAATGGTTATTCGGTCGGAACGCGCGGCGGCGCCTATCATGGCGTGTGCACAGGGCCGAATGAGCTTAGCTTCCTCGCCGCCTACGAAACCGGCCGCGAGCTATACGGCTTGCAGAGCGCGGTTGCGTCGATCGGTGGACAGATACGACAGGCCCAGTATGACTTGCGCAATGTCGAACATCGGATCGCCGAAACGGAAGTCGCCCTCGTTTCTCCGGGCTATACCGCTCATGAACGGCTTACCTTGCTTGCCGAGCTCAAAACGCTCTCCGAAGAAAAGGGCAATATCGAAACGGCCCTTGTCGCATTGCACCGCGATCATGAGCGGGCGCAGGCCCATCTCGCCAACTATCAGGACGATCTCGCCTATAATGGCGGCTGGCGCGGCGTATCGGGATCGACCGAGGCGCAATACTAGTCAATACGTCGAAGACATTAGAGGCCTTTGTTGAGCCGGCGTGCCATTCTGGTAGCCGGCGCAGGCGGCGCGGTCGGCTTCGAAATCGTCAGGGCGCTGCGCGACCGCGGCTGCCGCGTCATTGCGACATATCGTACGAGCCGGCAAGGTCTCGACGAGCGCCTCCGCGCGCTTGGCGCGACGCCGGCGCAATGGGATATCAATGATGAAACAAGCGGGCGGGCGTTGCTGGCGGATGTCGGCGGCGCTGTCTTCACCCCCATCTTGACGGTATCAGAATGCGCCGCCGCCTTGGCGCCCGGCAAACGACTGGTCTTTTTTTCGAGCAACAATGTTGCCGTCGATTCGAATGCGCCGGTTTACGTCGCCCTGCGCGCGGCCGAGCGCCGGGCTCGCGACGTATCCCCGGATGCGACCGTATTGCGGCCGACCATGATCTACGGTTATCCCGGCGATGGAAATGCGAGCGTCCTGATGGACGCCATGCGTCGCTCGCCTGTAACGCCGATGATTGGAAACGGCCGGGCCCTGCAACAGCCGGTCTTTTACCGAGACGCCGCTATGATCGCCGCCGATCTGATAGCGAACGACGCCTCGCGGCGGGAAACAGTAGCGCTCGCGGGGCCGACGCCTATGACGCAGGCGCAGTTTTATCGAGCGGTTCGCAACGCCGCGGACGCGAGAAGCGCCGTGTTGCCCGTGCCGGTGGCGCTGGCCCGCGCAGGCGTGCGGATCGCCGCCGCAGCGGGGTTTCGCTCGCCGCTCACCGGTGCGCAAATAGGGCGCGCCAATAAAGATAAGACCCCTGTCGGCGGCGATGTCCTGTTGGGGTCAACGACGCTCGCGGCGGGCCTGCGGGAATTGGCAATGGCCCTTGACGGCGCCCCTGCCGGCGCCTAGCTGACAAGGACCTTAAGGAGACGAACGTGATGAGTGAGAATCCGGCAATTGCCGATATTCAGTCGAAAGTCAGCGCAAATCCGGTCATGCTGTTCATGAAGGGAACGCCGCAATTTCCGCAATGCGGGTTTTCGTCCGTTGTCGTCCAGATCCTCGATTATCTCGGCGCCGAATTCAGCTCGGCCAATGTCCTAGAGTCCGACGACCTTCGTCAGGGCGTTAAGGAATTTTCTGATTGGCCGACAATCCCGCAGCTTTACGTGAAGGGCGAATTCGTCGGCGGCTGCGATATTGTGCGCGAGATGTTTGAGACTGGAGAATTGCGCGGCTTTCTTGAGGAAAAAGGCGTCAAGCTCGCCGAGAAAGCCTCATAAACTGGCGCGCTATTCGGGTTCTTGAATCACGATCTTTCGATCAGAGCCGCGCACCATACCTGCCGGCTTGATTGATTTTGGCGCTCGCGCGAGCGCATCCGCGATTTGATCGGACTGCTCAAGGCGAAGACGCCGAAAGACGGCGTCAGCCTTGGCGCTGCGTGACCGGGACGTCGGTCCCAGCCGCCGCAACAACTCCTGCGTCGTTACGTCAATCTTACTCATCGCCCACCCCGGCTCTTCAACAGAGACGGTGATTCGAATTGGTTAACGAATTGTAAACGGTGGCGATTCTTCGGCGCTGCAGATGATCATCGACCCGCGTATTCCGCCCGGCTAATCTCGACGCCAGCGGAGTTTTCATGTCTCAGAACACGCAGCGATTTGACGTCATTATTGTCGGCGCGGGCATATCCGGCGTTAGCGCCGGCTATCATCTTCAAAAGCACTGCCCGGCGAAATCATACACGATACTCGAAGCGCGCGATGAGATTGGCGGCACCTGGGATCTGTTTCGGTATCCCGGGATCCGCTCTGACAGCGACATGTTCACGCTTGGGTTCGGGTTTCGTCCGTGGCGCGACGCCAAGGCGATTGCAGACGGTCCCGCAATCAAAAAATATGTTTCGGAAACGGCCGACGATTACGGGATAGCAAAGCACATCCGTTTCGGGCGCCGCGTTCAATCCATGGAATGGTCTTCGCTGCGCTCTGTTTGGCGCATCAATGTCACAGGTGAGCGGGGCGAAGAAATCTATGAAGCGGCGTTCGTGATTTCCGCAGCCGGATATTATCGCTACGCCGCCGGGCATTCGCCGATCTTTCCCGGCGCAGATGCTTTTGCGGGAGACATCATTCATCCGCAAAACTGGCCCGAGAATTTCGATTACAGCGACAAACGCATCGTTGTGATCGGTTCTGGCGCGACGGCTGTGACGCTTGTTCCGGCGCTCGCCGAAAAGGCGGCTCACGTCACAATGCTGCAACGTTCACCGAGCTATTACTTTTCAATGCCGGCTGTCAGCGCCATGTCGAAGTTTCTTGCAAGATTTCTTCCTGCGAGCGTCGCGCATTCGCTCATGCGTTGGCAACGCGCTGTCTTGCAACAGGTTTCGTTCAAGTTCGCCCGCGCTAAACCGAAGAAAACTGCGAAAAAACTGATCAAACTTACGCGCGACCGGCTTCCACACGACTTCGACGTCGAAAAGCACTTTACGCCTCGATACAATCCCTGGGAGCAACGCCTCTGCGTCGTGCCCGATGATGATTTGTTTGACGCCATAAAGTCCGGCGTCGTTTCCGTCGTTACTGACACTATCAATACGTTCAACCGTGATGGCGTTGAGCTGAAATCCGGCGAAGCCCTGAGTGCGGATGTCATCATCACCGCGACGGGGCTGGAACTGCAGGCCTTCGGCGGCGCCGAGATTGTCGTCGACGGTAAGACAATTCAGCCGGGCGATATTCTCACCTACAAAGGTCTCATGTTTGAGGGCGTGCCGAATCTCGTATCGGTATTTGGTTATACGAATGCGTCATGGACGCTACGGGCGGATCTCGTAAACGCCTATGCATGTCGGTTGATAAATTATATCGACCAGCATGCGCACGCTTCCGTCACGCCCGTTAACGACGATCAGAATATGGCGCGTGACTCATTTCTTGATTTCAGTTCCGGATATGTAACTCGCGCTGCTGCTAGGCTGCCGAAGCAGGGCGCGCGCGAACCGTGGCGTCACCCACAGGATTACTTTCGAGATATCAAAAGCCTGCGCTTTGCATCGCTGGATGACGGTGTGTTGCATTTTGCGCCCATGGCGCACAAGGAAACAAAAGCGGACTTGGCCGCCGCCCAAACAGCGTAGCGTGGCCTACGCCTTTACTTTCACATAGCTTCCGGGCGCGTCCTCTATGATAGTCAGTTGGCCATCGCCCGGCTGGCGCGCTTTGGTCGCGCCGGGGCTGACGCCGTCTAGCCATTCAATCCAGTGCGGCCACCACGACCCCGGGAACCGTTCGGCGCCGTCTTTCCACACGGCGAGCGTTTCCGGAAGCGATGTGTTGATGGAATGATGGTATTTGTTTTTATCAGGATGGTTTACGACGCCGGCGATATGGCCGGAGCCCGCGAGCATGTAAGTGACGTTTTTGTTGCCTTTCGAAGCGAAGTGACGCGCCGTTCTGTACACCGAATTATGCGGCGCGATGTGATCGGTTTCGCCGGCTTGCATAAAAATCGGCACGTCGACGTCGCCGAGATCGAGTGTTTCGCCATCCATCACGAGTTCGCCCTTGGCCAAACGATTGTGCTGATAGAATTCACGAAGATAGAACAGATGCACGTTTTTCGGCATCCGCGTTGCGTCGGAATTCCAGAAGAGCAAATCGAATTTAGCAGGGTCTTTGCCTTTCATGTAATTGTCGATCACGAACGACCAGATCAAATCGTTGGATCTCAGCATATTGAAGGTCGTCGCCATGGCGCGGCCTTCAAGTACGCCGCCAGCGGCGTCCATCTGTTTTTCAATGGCGTCGAGCTGTGCGTCATCGACGAATAATTGCAGATCGCCGGATTCCTTGAAGTCCGCCTGGGCCGTAAAGAATGTTGCAGAGTTGATGCGCTTGTCGCCGGTTTTCGCCATATAGGCCATGGCCATGGAAAGCATGGTGCCGCCGATACAGTATCCGATCGTGTCGGCGCTTTCTTCGCCTGTTGCTTTGATGACGGCGTCGAGCGCTTCGAACAGGCCCTGCCGGATATAGTCTTCGAAGGTTTTTTCACGGAGCGACGGGTCCGGATTGACCCACGAAATGACAAATACCGTGCGGCCCTGATCGACCAGCCATTTGATAAAACTATTCGACGGTTGGAGGTCCAGTATATAAAATTTGTTGATCCACGGCGGCACGACGAGCATCGGCGTCTTCGCCACATCGCCCGTCGTCGGCTCATATTGAATGAGCTGTATGATTTGATTTTGGAAAACGACCTTACCCGGCGTTGTAGCGATATTTTCGCCAAGCTTGAAATGTTCAAGATCTGCTTGGCGGATCGCCAGCTTGCCATGGCCTCGATCGATGTCCTCTATGAGGTTTTTCAGGCCCTTGAGTAAGTTTTCGCCCTTGCTCTCTATCGTTGCGTCGACGACTTCCGGATTGAGCATGGCAAAGTTTGAAGGCGCGCAAGCATCAATAAACTGGCGCGTATAAAATTCCGCTTTTGCTTTTTCGTGTTCGTCCATGCCCTCCAGGTCGTGAACGGTTTTTTCCAGCCATTTGCCGCCGATGAGATATGATTGCTTGACGAAATCCAGCATTGGATTGTCATTCCAGGCAGCGTGGGAGAAGCGGCGATCATCACTATCCGGTTCGATGGCGGGCTTGACGGACTCGCCGGCCATTCGACGGGACATTATCGACATCAGTTTGGCGTAGTCGCCCCAGAGGTTGAATTGTCGCTGCATCACCGTGCCAGGATCAGCCGCGAGGCCTTTCATCATTTCCTGAAATGCGTCGCCGACATTGAGCGGATCTGCCGGAAGTTGACCGGTCGCTTGCCGCAAATCCGGGTTGCTGGCGAAAAAGTCGGCGATGACGTCGCGGCTCTTGCCCGAAACGTCTGTCAGATATTCGGTGAGGGCGTCAAAATCCTGGAATATCGATGATCGCGGATCGAGGGGGTCGTCCTGCGTCGCCCGTTTGGATCCCGTTGCGGGTTTGGAGTGCGGAGTCTCAGACCCAGCTTTATTGACCCGCATTCCCGTCGGAGCTCGCTTTCTGGCTTCTTTTTTCTTCGACGTCGTTTTGGACATGGTCTCTTCTTGCGGTTATGCGCCAAATTGAGCTTTAACTCGATAGCGAGCGGACTATAGATTGTCGGCCGAATGGGTGCAAAAATCGACTATGCTGAGATTTGTTGGAAGCGTGGGACTGGCGTTAGCGACAATAGGTTGCGCCGGTGTTGATCTGGCGAGGCTCGCACCGCCGGGCATTATCCGGTATGAGCGCATCGCCGACGAAAAACCGCCGAATCCCACAATCGCAGCGCGGATAGAGGAACGTCGCGACAGCGAAAAGCCAAAAATTCCGAAACTTGGCGAAACCGCCGCTGGCGGCGCGAAAATGTCGCGGATTCCCAATACGGGTGTTGACGACGAAGTCATGCGGCTCGAAACCGAACGTGAGAATTTGGAAATGGCTATCGCGACAGACATGCTCGAATCGACAGCTTCGGCGCAGGAAGCGGATGCAATCAACGAAGCCGCCGCTGATTTGTCGACGGCGATTGAAGACGCGAAAACAGCGGCGGCCCGGGAACGCCGGTCGGATCACGAACTTGCCGACGAGAACGAAAAGTAGTTTCGGCGAGGAATTTATTGATGGCGACGGATGAGAATTATTTAGATCGCGTTCTGACGATGGAAGTCGGCCGCTGCACCGAGGCTGCCGCCGTCGCGGCGTCCACGATGATTGGGCGCGGCGATAAGGAGGGCGCGGACGAGGCCGCCGTTTCCGCGTTGCGGACTGCGTTCAATAAGCTGGAGATGGACGGTACGGTCGTCATTGGCGAGGGCGAGCGTGACGAAGCGCCAATGCTCTATATCGGTGAAAAGGTGGGGACGGGAAAAGGCCCCACAATCGATATCGCTCTCGACCCTCTGGAAGGCACGACCCTTACGGCGAAAGCGATGGCAAATGCGCTCGCGGTCGTGGCCATGGCGCAAGGGGGCACGCTTTTGCATTCTCCCGACGTATATATGGATAAAATCGCCTGTGGGCCCGGGTACCCTGAAGGCGTCATAAACCTTGATGCGGCCATCGAAGAGAATATTGAGGCTTTAGCGAAGCATAAGGGCGTCGCCTCGTCAGAGATCACGCTGTGCATTCTCGATCGTGATCGTCATGAGTCGCTCATCACCGGCGCGAGACGAATGGGCGCCCGTGTATTCTTGATCCCGGATGGCGATGTCGCAGGCGTCTTTCATACAACGGAACAGTCAACCGGTATCGATCTGTATGTCGGGCAGGGCGGCGCGCCCGAAGGCGTTCTTGCGGCCGCGGCGTTAAGATGCGTTGGCGGCCAGATGCAAGGGCGGCTCGTTTTTCGAAATGACGATGAACGCGCTCGCGCCGAACGGGCGGGCATTACCGATCTTGATCGCAAGTATTGCCTGACTGATCTTGCCTCCGGAGACGTCATTTTCGCCGCGACCGGCGTGACCAACGGCACCATGCTTGACGGCGTCAAATGGGAGCCCGGATACGTAAACACCCATACGGTCGTTATGCGATCCAAAACCGGCACTGTTCGATACATTAGAGCCCGGACGCAACGTTGATGGGCGTGGCCCCGCAGGGCTCGATGGGCCCGGAATCGGCAGGTTTTGAGGATGTGGCGCTCCCCGACATTACGGAAACTGCGTCCGGACGAAAATGGACGTTGCGGCCGGCGGACCCCCGCGATGTGGCGACGATGGTTCAGCGGTCGAGCCTCGATCCGCAGCTTGCGAGAATCCTCTCGGCTCGAGGCGTAACGCCGGACGCCGCCAGTTCATATCTTGATCCCAAATTACGAAACGTCTTGCCCGACCCGTACGTCCTTAAGGATATGGAGCGCGCGGTTCAACGTCTTGCGGACGCTGTATTGAAGAAAGAAGCGATAGGCGTTTTCGGCGATTATGACGTTGATGGGACCACGGCCGCGGCGTTGTTGTATCGGTACTTTGCAAGTCTCGACGTTCAGCTGTCTATATACCTGCCGGACCGCATAACCGAGGGGTACGGTCCGACGGCGGACGCGTTCCGGTCACTGATGAACGACGGCGCGAATATTATCGTTACCGTTGACTGCGGCGCGTCGGCCCATGATGCCATTGATGAAGTTGCGTCAAGCGGCGCCGAAGTCATCATCCTCGATCATCACCTGATGAACGCTGCACCGCCGGCATCTGCCTATGCGACGGTTAACCCAAACAGACCGGACGACATTTCGGGCCAGAATAATCTCTCTGCCGCAGGCGTCGCATATCTTACAGTGGTTGCCTTAAACCGCCGATTGCGCGAATTGGCGTTCTTCGGAAACCGGCCCGAACCGAATTTGATGGACCTTTTGGACCTCGCGGCGCTGGGTCTCGTCTGTGATGTCATGCCCATAACAGGCGTCACGCGGGCCATCGTTTCGCAAGGGTTGAAAGTCCTGGACTCAAGGGGCAACGCAGGCCTGGCGGCGCTTAGCGAACGGGCGGGCGCGAAAGGACGATCGTCGACCTATCATCTCGGGTTTTTGCTGGGGCCGCGCATAAACGCCGCGGGCCGCATCGGACATGCGCGACTAGCATTCGAATTGCTCACAACGGAAGATAAAAGCCGCGCCCGCGCACTCGCAGAGAAATTGCATGTCCTAAATGCTGAACGGCAGGCGATTGAGGCGGCGGTTCAACAAGAAGCGCTTCAGAAAGTTACAGCGGAAAATCTGGACAAGGATGAAATCATTGTTGTCGCCGGCGGCGGTTGGCATCCGGGCGTTATCGGAATTGTTGCGGGCCGGCTCAAAGAAAAATTCGACAGGCCGGCGATTGTTATCGGCGTTGAAAATTCCGTTGGCAAAGGGTCGGGCCGTTCGATTACCAATGTTGATCTCGGGTCCGCCATCGCAGCGGCAAAAGACAATGGCTTACTTATTAATGGCGGCGGGCATGCGATGGCGGCCGGGTTGACCATTTCAGAGGACGCGATTTCCGAATTCCGCGATCGCCTTATCCAACAGCTACGCGCTGACGTTGACCGCGCGCGCGCGAACCGAAAATTCGTGACGGACGCGGTAATCCACTCGCGCGCGGTTTCAAAGCCGTTTGCGGATATGGTCGCCCAGGCGGGTCCCTATGGCGTCGGAAATCCCGAACCGGTTTTTGTATTGTCGGACATGCGCGTCGCGCATGTGACGTTGGTCGGCGCTAATCATCTTTCGCTGGCGCTGGAGGACCGCGCCGGCGAAAAGGTGCGGGCGATCGCATTTCGGGCGGAGGGCGAACGGCTTGGCGCTGTTATCCGCGGCTCTGATCGTCTTCATGTGGCCGGCAAAATCCGCGCCGACGACTGGCGTGGCGGGGATGCCGGCCAGCTTCAGATTGACGACGCCGCGCCGGCCACGGCGTAGGCCCGGCGGACCCCGGTTTTCGGGCTTGCATTTGCCTGGCCGGCTCGCTTATACAGCGCGCCTGCCGCCAGCCGGCGACACCGAGCGGGCCCTTCGTCTATCGGTTAGGACGCCAGGTTTTCAACCTGGAAAGAGGGGTTCGATTCCCCTAGGGCCTGCCAATTCCCTTACACTGTCGATGTTGCGATACAATTGTGGGCCAAGACCGCTCCGCCCCATCAATTGATTTTTGCCCGGCAATGCCGTTAACTATATGAAAGAGCACGGGCGTGGTTGTTGGTTGAGGGGTTGGTCATGAAATTCGCTGCTTTTGCTGCTTCAATGCTGCTTACGATGGCGCCGTTATCTGGGGCGTTCGCGGACAGTGTTTCCAAGGCCGATATTGCGAAAATTCTGAGCGAACAGGGATATAACGTTCAGGATTATGATGCGACGAAAGTTTATGTGGACGTTGCCCAATACCGCATCGTTGTTGCGGTCGATGGCGCCGACGGCGACGTTTCGTTTCTCGTCTGGCCGGGCATCCAGGCCAACGAGGTTGGCTATCAGTTTCTCAATAAATTCAATAACGAAGTGAAGTTCGGCCGGGCTTATATCGATCGGGACGGCGATGTCGCGATCCAGATGGATCGCAATTCGGCGGGCGGCGTGTCCTCGGAAAACATCGAATCAGACTTTGATGTCTTCTTACTGCTAATTCAGAAATTCCTCTCGGATCTCGAATCGCAGGCGATCGCCTAATCGGAATGTGCTTCGCACATCGCGTCCAAAGCGGCGCGTAATGTTATCCAATCACTGCAACTTTTTCGAGAAAAAGTGTCTCGAACTACCGAAAAACGCGCATTGCTTGCGCCGAAGGGCATGACGCCTGTGGCGATCTGGATTATAGTTAACTCAATTCTGCGATAAGAACCGAACCGCCGCTTGGGGGGCGTATGACGACCATGGCCGACCGTATTTCAACTTCGTCGGACCCCGAAAAGATTGATGATACGGACGAGGAAAGCTTTACGCTCAAAGGCGTGGTCAAATGGTTTGACACCACAAAAGGGTACGGTTTTATCGTCCCTGAGAGCGATCACGGCGACGTCCTGATCCATTCTTCCTGTCTGAAGGCGGCCGGCCGCGAGTCAGCGCGCGAGGGCGCTACAGTCGCTTGCGAGGTTGTTCGTCGCAGCAAGGGTCTGCAGGCATTGCGATTGATTGATATTGACGAATCAACGGCGGCCGCAATTGTGCCGGCGGCGGCGCCCGTCAGCCAGACGCCGGCCGGGGATTTCGTCCGCGCGCAGGTGAAGTGGTTCAACCGCGCCAAGGGATATGGCTTTCTGACCCGCGGCGAGGGTACCGCTGACATCTTTGTTCATATGGAAACTGTCCGCGCGAGCGGCCTTGGCGAACTCGAGCCGGGCCAGCGGGTGCAGGTTTCCTTCGGCGAGGGCGGCAAGGGACTGCTGGCCGTCGAATTGCGGGCCGACCCGGAAAATTAAGCCCGCCGAAACGCAAAAACTTTACATCACCTGCAAGATGCCCCAGATGGGCGCGACGACGCGGCGCATCGGGGCGTAGCGCAGCCTGGTAGCGCATCTGCTTTGGGAGCAGAGGGTCGCAAGTTCGAATCTTGCCGCCCCGACCACGCCGCAGCAAAGGGAACGATCAAGAAGGGCCTGCCTCATGTTCGCGCGTATCTATCAGCCGGCTAAAACGGCGATGCAATCCGGCCGCGCCAACACTAAATCCTGGCGGCTCGATTTTGACGCCGAGACCGCGCGGCGGATCGATCCGCTGATGGGGTGGACGAGCGCCGACGACATGACCGCGAGCCAGGTGCGCCTGACCTTTGAAACGCGCGATGAGGCCGTGGCCTTTGCGGAAAAACATGCAATCGCCTATCGCCTCGAAAGCCCCAGAAAATCGGAAACGCACGCCAAAGCGTATTCGGATAACTTCGCCTTCAAACGAAGATCGCCCTGGACGCATTAACGCTCGCCGGCCCCGTAGCTCAACTGGATAGAGCACCGGCCTTCTAAGCCGATGGTTGCAGGTTCGAGTCCTGCCGGGGTCGCCAGTTTATCCTTACAAAAACTAATCGAGTTCCGGCAATTGCGATGCGTCAACATCTTTCGTCGGCGCCGCGAGCTCCAGAATGACGTGAACATCCTTATTGCCCGGAGCGACGTGAAAGCGCTGCGCCTTGTAACCAGCCTTCGCAACGGTCAACTGGCGCATTTCATCTAATTTGACCGTGCAGGGGGTTTCACATTCGCCATAATTCGCGATACGGACCAGCGCCCCCGCCGGTTCCGAAGTGATGGTCCGGACGTTGCCGGACGTGGTTAGGCAGCCGGGAAGGGCAAGCAGCCCGGTTGCGATCAAGAGCATTTTACTACGCATACCTGTCACCCTGCTATTGCGCCTGCGCCATCGCGGCAAACCCATTGTCGATATCGGCTTTGATGTCGTCAATATCCTCAAGGCCTGCATGAAAGCGCACTACAGGCCCTTCTTCGGTCCAAGCGCTGGCCGTACGATAGCGTTCCGGCTGTACGTGAACAGCCAGACTTTCAAAGCCGCCCCAGGAAAAACCGATGCCGACGAGTTTCAACGTATTGAAGAATGCTTTCAGCGCCGGCGGCGGCGCCGGCTTCAGCACCGCCGAAAAAAGCCCCGATGCGCCGGTGAAATCGCGTTTCCAGATCGCCTGGCCGGGGCATCCTTTCAAGGCCGGGTGAACAACCCGTTCGACCTCGCTGCGTTTCGCCAGCCATTTTGCCAGCGCAAGACCGTTTTCCTGATGGCGTTCGAGACGCGTTGAAAGGGTGCGAACGCCGCGAAGCACAAGATATGCGTCGTCTGCAGAAACGTTCGAGCCGAGTTGCAACAGCGCCATGTAGATCTTCTTCGCCGTCGTTTCGTCCGCCGATGTTACTGTCCCGACGAGACAATCGGCGTGACCGCCGAGATATTTCGTGGCGGCCTGCACGCTGACGTCGGCGCCGAGCACAATCGGTTTGCAAAAATATCCCGCCGCCCACGTGTTGTCGGCGATAAGCACTGCGCCGCCTGCGTGCGCGGCGTCGGCGAGGGCAGAGATGTCCTGTACTTCGAAAGTGAGGGAGCCGGGCGATTCGGCGAACACGACCTTGGTTTCTGGGCGCATCAACCCGGCGATCGCCTCCCGGTCGGACGTCGGATCGTAGAAGGTCGTTTCAACGCCGAACCGCGCCAGGAACCGTTCGCAAAATTTACGCGTCGGATCATAGGCGGCGTCGGTCATCAGAACATGGTCGCCAGCGCCGACAAAGGCGAGGATGGCGGCGTTGCACGCTGCGAGCCCGGATGGTGCGAGGCGCGTTTCATAGCCGCCTTCGAGCAGTGTGACCGCCTCCTCCAGCGCCCGATGGGTCGACGTACCGAGCCGGCCATAATTAATTGTTCGCGCGCCTTCGAGATAATCGTCGTAGGTCGGGAAGAGAATGGTCGAGGCGCGCTCCACCGGCGGATTTACCGGATGAGCGTTTCGCCCATGAGGGCGCCCCGCGGCGATCAGCTTGGTTTTGTCCTTCATGGCCCGGTCCTTTAAGAACGGGCCATGACAACCATGCCTCGCGAGGTCTTGCAAGCCGCGCCCGGTCCGCGGCGGCGCGGGCGCGGGCCGCCTTGATATTAACGATGAGGGCGCAATACTCATTCGCCAATCATACGTCCGCCCAAGACAGACGTGCATAGGTATCGACCAAATGCGGGATTCGTTGCAGATTTTGCGGTAATGGTTGTGCGTCTACGGGCGGATTCGCCTCTACCTGGCAGGGAATATCGAAGGGGTTTAGGCGGTATTCGGACGATGTTCGCAACGCAGCGTCGCGGAGGCCGCTCCGTTTCTCCCTTTTCGTCGGCCGGTTGATTTTGGCCGCCGATCACTCTCCAATCGCGCGCAACGTCAGCGACTCGCTTGATCGGAGACCTCCCTATGACGACTGCGCAGCCTCCGGCGGCCGCACCGCGCCGCAACACTTTCACCCGTTTCCTCGACGGCGTCGAATGGCTGGGCAATCTTCTGCCTCATCCAGTGACGCTTTTCGCCGTACTCGCGGCCGGCATTGTCGTGCTGTCGGGATTTTTCGGCTGGATCGGCCTGGCGGTCGAGGACCCGAGGCCGGCGGGCGCGCGCGGGGTTGCGGAGGACGGCATGATCCGCGCCGTCAGCCTCCTGAACGGCGACGGCGTTCGGCGCATCTTCACAAACCTCGTGACCAACTTTACGAGCTTTGCGCCGCTTGGCGTCGTGCTTGTGGCCATGCTCGGCGTTGGCGTCGCGGAAAGGTCGGGGCTCCTGTCCGCCGCGGTGCGCGCCATGGTGTTGTCGGCGCCGCGTCACGTGGTGACAGTCGCCATCGTTTTCGCTGGAATCGTTTCCAATACGGCCTCGGAGGTCGGCTATGTGGTGCTGATCCCGCTTGCCGCGGCGATTTTTTATGCGTTGGGCCGCCATCCCCTGGCCGGCATGGCGGCGGCCTTTGCCGGCGTGTCCGGCGGCTACAGCGCCAATCTGTTGATCGGTACAATCGATCCTCTGCTTGCCGGCATCACCCAGGAGGCGGCGCGCCTGATCGACCCGGGCTATATCGTTGTGGCGACAGCCAACTGGTATTTCATGGTCGCCTCGACTTTCCTGATCACTGCGGTCGGCTCGCTTGTGACGATCTTCATCGTCGAACCAAAGCTCGGCAAATACGATCCGTCCGGCGCCGATCCCACCATCCTCGACAAACACATGATGGAACGGTTGAGCGGGAAGGAGAAGAAGGGTCTCATCTGGGCCGGCGTCGCCGTTCTCGGCGTTTTCGCCTTTATGGCCCTTACGCTGGTTCCGGAGTGGGGCGTCCTGCGTAATCCGGAAACCGGGGACCGCATCAATTCGCCCTTCTTCCGCGGCTTTGTCGTCTGGATACTGATTTTCTTTGTCGTGACTGGTTACGCCTATGGGCGGGCTGTCGGCTCCATGAAAACCGATCGCGACGTGATCGACGCCATGGCGGCGGCGCTCGCCTCGCTTGGCCTTTATATCGTGCTGGTCTTTTTTGCCGCGCAATTTGTTGCATTTTTTGGCTGGACCAATCTAGGCGCGATCAGTGCGGTGGCGGGCGCGCAATTCCTGCAAGACACAGGAATGACGGGGCCGGGCGTCTTTTTCGTCTTCATCCTGATGTGCGCGGTTATCAATCTGTCGCTGGGCTCGGCGTCGGCGCAATGGGCTGTCACGGCGCCAATCTTCGTGCCTATGTTGATGTTGATCGGTTATGCGCCGGAGGCGATCCAAGCCGCCTACCGGATTGGCGACTCCTCGACGAACATCATTACGCCGATGATGAGCTATTTCGGGCTGATCCTCGCCTGGGCGACGCGTTACGACAAAAACCTCGGTGTCGGCACCCTGATCGCGATGATGCTGCCCTACACGATGTTCTTTATACTGACCTGGTCCGTTTTCTTCGTCCTGTGGACCTTTGGGCTCGATCTTCCTGTGGGGCCGGGATCGCCGACCTATTACACGCCGTGAAGAAAGCGCGCGGCCGGCGATAACCGGCCGCGCGCTGATATTGTCTAGCAGCGTCGCTTCAGTTCGCGTTGGCGATGCCGAGGATCTGGTCCGCGAGGGTTGTTGAATCAATCGACGCCGAGGATTTGTTGACCAGGGCGACCACGGTCGTCCCGGTGTTTGTGTCGATCACAATGTAGGTGTCCGATCCCTGCTGGCCGCCGGGTTTCCATCGCTGGACGCCGGTTGCGCCCCAGCCGCCGCCCTGGCCGTTGGCCGTTCCGGTCCACATGGCGTCGCGGGTCGCCTGCGGAAAATAGCGATTACGCAGGACGAGATCGCCGAACCGGGCGAGGTCGATAGAGGACGCCTCCATGCCGCCGCCGCCGGCTTTCCAGGTGACGTTCTGGAAAGCCGATGCGCTGACGCGGGCGCCGTTGCCGTAAATCTCGGCGAGTTCGCCGCTTGGATTTGGCGAGGTGCGGGTTTCGACGCGCAGCGTATCGAGATTAAACGGATCGCTGATGCGCGTCTTGACGAGCTGTGCGAAAGACATGCCGCCCTCTGCCTCAAGCGCCGCCGCCGCGGGAACATAAGAGTGCGTTGAGTAATTGTACTGACCCGTGCTGCATCCGTTGATGATGAAGCTGTTGGTCGCGATGGCGCCGCCAATGTGGTTGTTGAGCGCCGACAGCGCGGTTCCATACGTCGTCTGCGTGCCGTTATCGTTGAGGCCGTCATTGTCTATGTAGTGCGATACGCATCCCTCCATGCGAACGAGATCGCGCACTGTGTGATTGTGGTTCGATCCGAGGCCGGCGACGTGATCGCTGGTGTCGTCGTCAAGGTTGATGATGCCGGCCTCCTCCATGTCGTAAGCGAGAACGCCGGTGACCGCTTTCGCAATGGAGGCAAGGCGATAGATCGTGCCGCCATGGGCCCAGACGCCGTTTTGCGTGTCGGCCTCGCCGGCACCGCCGCGGAACAACACCTCGCCATTGCGCACAATCGCGACGCCAACGCTCGGGGCGTCGGAATTGTCGACATAGTTCTTCATCGCCTGTTCGACCGTCTGGCGTCCGGACCAGTCGTAGCGTTCGTCGTTTTCACGCCACACCGCCGCATAGCGCACGCCGGAGCCGCTTTTGCGCGGGCAGATCTCGATGTCGATCACGCGCATGCCCTGATCGGCGTATTTTTTCCACCAGTTCCTGAGGCCCTTCACCGACATTTCCCGGCGCGCCGCCCAGGCCCGGCCCGGCTTGTTCTTTTCCCAGATCGCCGCGTAACGCAGTTGGCCGTTCGTGTTCGCATAACAATCAAGATCGGCGACGCGATATCCCTGATCGCTGTACTGTTTGAACTTCTGACCGTAGGTATTCGGCGTCATGTCCCGAAGTTCGACCCACCCGGTGCTGGATTTGTTCTCTATCCAGATGATTGAGTAGCGCATATTGCCGTTTACATTGACGGCGTCGACATCAATCGGCATGTAGTTCGCTTTATACTTGTTGAAGTTTTCGCTGAACTGGGCGCTGGTAAGGTTGCGGTTCGAGACCCATTTGAGGCCTTCCTTGTTTTCCACCATGACCAGCGAATAGCGCACGGCGCCGTTGACCATCGCCGTATCCTGATCGATGGGGCGGTAGCCCTTGTCGCGATATTCTTTCCATCGTTGGCTAAAGCCGTCGCTTGTGAGATTGCGATAGCTAACCCAGCCGCGATTGTCCTTGTTCCGCTGCCAGACGCCGGAATAGCGCGTGTTGGATCCGACGCGGTCGGTCTCGATATCGATGGGAACCTGCCCGCGGCCTTTATAAGTATCCCACGCATTCTTATAGGCGTTGTTGGATAGGCCGTAACGAAAGTACCAGCTTGTAGAATTTGGGTCATGAAAGCTGTAAGTCTGTGCAACGCGCCCGACGATTTGGCGTGTCGGCGCCGCCTGACGACGGGTTTGCTGCCGGGCCGGTTGCGTCGCCTGAATGGCGGCAGGCGCTTCCTTTTTCTTTATGGTTTCTCGTTGGGGCTCGTCCGCGCTTTGCGCGGCGGTCGCCGCGGCGAGGGCGATTAAAAGACTATGCAGCATGATGACTCTCCCTTTCATCTGCGAAGTTGCGGCGCGTGTGTGATCATCGCACGCTGGCGGGGCGGCGCTCTGGAAGACCCAACTGAAAACGTCGTGATTGCAGCGCGCCCACGCTGTTCGAGTCCATAGAATAGGCCGCTATGAGCCGGCGCTCAAACCGTGTTCATGAAAAATTGGACACGAAAATCGTTGAAACGTCACGGCCCGCGCGCAATCAGACCCGGAACGCCTCGGCAACGGCCGTGTGGAGCAAGGGGCTCTCCTCCAGGAGCGGCTATCTCAGACAAAAAGGCTGATGACCAAATAGCTCGCTATGCCATAGAGACAAATGAGGCTTATGCTCATGAAAAGGCCGCGAACGCCGTCCTTACCGGCGAGATAACTGAACGTATAACCAAGTCGAGCGACGGCAAAACCGACTATCCAGGCCTGCGCTGCTGTGCCTGAGGGTGACGCAAATGCAAAGATTAGCGCGGCAAACACGAAATAGACTGCGTTCTCCGTTGTGTTCCGGTGCGCATTGTGACGACGCTCCAGTTCTTCCAACCCGGCCCGAGACGTTTCCTCTCGGCTGGTCCCGCTTGCCGCCCACTCTTCGGGCGTTGCAAACATGCCAAAGCGGCTGCGGGTCAGCTCCGTCGACGTCATCAACCATGTATGATTTATCAGCAACAGCGCAGCGGCGATTGCGAGTGCAATGACAGCTTCGAGCGAGGGCGCCGCCGGGACCAACGGCTTCACGCCAAAAAGAAAAAGATTCAGCACTGCGCTTATTCCGAGCAATGCAAATGGATAGGCCATTACAATCAGTCGTGCGCGCTGCTTTCGCGCGCCTTGCTCCGTGCTCATTGTCCAAGGGTCCCTTTGCGGCCTAAGGCGAAACAAATCATAATCTGACACGAGCAATTAACACGCGCGACGGGTTTTCGTGCTTAGTCAAGCACCTCAACCACGCCTTCGCGCCGATCGAATACGCGAAAGCCGACCTTCTGATAAAGGGGCAAGGCGGCGGGGTGATCGAGCGAACATGTCTCGAGACGCAGCCTTTTTGGCGCCAGCGCCCAGGCGAGATCAACGATGTTCGTCAGGAAATACGGCCCGAGGCCGCGTCCGGTAAAATCCGGCGTAAGGCCGAAGAATTTCAATTCAGCGGCGTCTTTATTGCGATGGTCGATTTCCGCGAACCCGCCCGGCGCTCCGTTCACATAGAGAACATAGACGTATACGGAGGGGTCGTGAATGATTTCCGTCAGCGCCGTATCATCCAGACGGCGGCGGCTTACCCATTTCCACGGATCGCCGACGAGGCGATAAAGGTAGCGATAATAATGAACGGGCGGCTCTTCGACGCGCAAGATCGCGATTTTGCCGCGCGGCTGCACTGGCATTGGCAAAACCGGACGCGTCGCCTGTTCGAGATAGGTAATCGTAACCGACTTGCGCTTCCCGTCAGGATTAGCGTGTGATGATCGGGTAATCGGCGCGGTCATGTTCCTCTTTGCCCCATTCGGCCCATGACCCATCGTAAAGGCTCCATTGGCGGTGGCCAAGGCTTTCAAGCGCGAGGGCGACAACCGCCGCCGTAACGCCGGATCCGCAGGTGGTCGTTGCGGGGGTGCCAAGATCGACGCCGGCGGCGGTGAAAATTTCCTTGAGCGCGGCGGGCGCCTTCAAGGTTCCGTCGTCATTGATGAGCGTGTCAAACGGCGTGTTTCTCGCGCCCGGCATGGCGCCGGAGAGAAGCCCGGCGCGCGGTTCGGGCGCTTGGCCTTGAAAGCGGTCCGCCGAACGGGCGTCGACAATCTGGCTTGAGCCGTCCGCGACGACAGCGCGCACCTCGTCGGCGCCCCGAACAAGGTCGGTTTGCATCCGCGCATTGTACGACGCCGGTTTGGCGGCGCTGGCGGCATCCGAAACCGCGCGACCTTCGGCGATCCATTTTTTCAGACCGCCATCCAGCACCGCAACAGACTCATGGCCCATGGTGCGAAAGGTCCACCAGACCCTCGGCGTGGAGAACAGGCCCTGATCGTCATAAACGACGACGGCGTGGTTATCGGAAATGCCCATGGCGCCCACGGCGGCGGCGAACGCCTCCGGCGCCGGGAGCATATGGGGCAGATCGGTTTCCTGATCCGCGATAGCGTCGATGTCGAAAAAGACGGCGCCCGGTATGTGGCGCACGTCATAGTCCTCACGCGCGACGCCAGCGCCGGGCATCCGCCAGGAGGCGTCAATTACTTTGACGGCGTCGATATTCTCGGCGAGCCAGTCGGTGGAAACGAGGGGCGTCGGCAGCGCCGCCGTCACGCCTTCGTCCACACGCTTCCCTTGCGCAAAGCGTCGGCGACTTTGCCGGTGCGTTGCCCCCCCGTCGCGTGCGCGTTCCAGAAGGCGTCGTCAAAAGACGGCGCTGAAGGTTCGCGATAGATCACGCCCAGCGGCATAGGGAAGTCGCCCATGGGCAGATTAATCAGCATCTGCGCGATGGTCCGGTTGGTTTCGTCATGGACAAGAACATCCGCTTCGGGCGTATCGTTCTCTCCGACGTTAACGATTTCCAGCGTTAACGTCTGGGGATTGAGCTTCAGCCCCTTGGTTCCCTTGGCGAAAAGGAGCGGTTTCCCATGTTCTACATGAAGCTGGGTTTCGGCCGCCGTTTTCTTGGCGACGAAGTCCTCGAAGCGGTCCTTGTTGTAGACGATGCAGTTCTGAAAAATCTCGATGAAGGCGGCGCCTTTGAACTCACGGGCCGCTTTCAGAACGGGTGAAAGATTCTTCGCGTCGGTGTCGATGCCGCGGGCGATAAATTTGGCGTTTGCGCCAAGCGCAAAGGCGCAAGGGGAGACCGGCGCATCGATGGAGCCGGACGGGGTTGAGGGGGAACGCGTGCCCGGTCGCGACGTCGGTGAATACTGCCCCTTTGTGAGCCCGTAGATCTCGTTGTTAAAGAGCATGATCTGCGTGTCGAGATTACGCCGCAGGACATGCAGGAGGTGATTGCCGCCAATGGAGAGACCGTCTCCGTCGCCGGTGACAAGCCAGACGTCCAGTTCCGGATTGGCGAGTTTCAATCCGGTCGCAAAAGCCGGCGCGCGCCCGTGGATTGTGTGGAAGCCATAGGCGTTCATGTAATAGGGAAAGCGCGACGAGCAGCCGATGCCGGAAACGAAGACAGTGTTGTCCGGGTCTGCGCCCACATCGGCTAGCGTCTTCTGCACGCATTTCAGGATCGCATAGTCGCCGCAGCCGGGGCACCAGCGCACTTCCTGATCGGTGGCGAAATCTTTGGCGGTGAGGGGAGCGTTCATCGTTTTGGTTCCTATTCCGCCGCCTTAACTTTCGCCTTCGCCGGCACGTTCGCTGCAATTGCTTCGACGAGTTCAGAAACTTTAAACGGCTGTCCCGAAACCTTGTTCAGTTGCACGACCTCAATCCCGAGCTTGTCGCGCAACAGCGTTGCGCACTGACCCATATTCATTTCCGGCAGGAGAACGCGATCATAGCCGGCGAGCAAGTCGCCTAAATTTTTGGGCAGCGGGTTGAGCCAGCGCAGATGGATTTGCGCCACGTCCATGCCCTGTTCGCGCGCGACCGACACGGCGCGGTGAATGGCGCCATGGGTTGAGCCCCAGCCGACAACCGCGAGCGCGCCTTTTTGCGGGCCCTGTTCCACATGCTGGTCCGGAATGAAGTCGGCCACGGCGGCGACCTTTGCCGCGCGCATCTCTGACATCGCCTGATGATTGTCGGCGTCGTAGGAAATATCGCCCGTCGCCATGTCTTTTTCGAGCCCGCCAATGCGGTGAGCGAGGCCTTTCATGCCCGGCGTCACCCATGGGCGGCCAAGGCTCTGGCCGCTGCGGTCCCAGATCGCCTTTTTTTGTTCAACCGGATCGTCCATCGCTTTCGGCGGCGCGCCGTGGAGAATCGGTTCGCAATCGGCCATGTCCGGAAGCTCCCACGGGCCCGCTGCATTGGCGATGTAGCCGTCCGTGAGCAGAAAGACCGGCGTCATGTGACGCAGCGCGACGCGCGTCGCCTCGATGGCCGCGTCGAAGCAGTCGCCGGGACCGGCGGTCGCCAACACCGGAACCGGCGTATCGGCGTTTCGTCCGTAGACGGCTTGATAGAGGTCCGACTGTTCGGTTTTGGTCGGCAGCCCCGTAGACGGACCGCCCCGCTGGGAATTGACGATCACCAGCGGTAATTCGGTCTGCACGGCGAGGCCGATGGCTTCGGTTTTGAGTGCAATGCCCGGTCCGGAAGAGGACGTGACCCCGATCTTGCCGCCAAAGGATGCGCCAATGGCGGCGCAGCAGGCGGCGATTTCGTCTTCTGCCTGAAACGTCGCGACGCCAAGTTCGCCCATTCGGCTTAAATGATGGAGTATCGAGGATGCGGGCGTAATCGGATAGCCGCAGAACATGACCTCCTTGCCGGCGAGTTCGCCGGCCGCCGCAAGACCCAGCGACAACGCTTCAGCGCCGGTGATGGAACGGTATTCGCCGGCTTCCATGGGCGCTTCGCCGATGACGAATTGCGGGATCTCCGCAGAAAGCTCCGCGGTCTCCGCATAGGCATGTCCGGCGTCGAGAGCGGCAAGGTTGCCTGTCAGCGCCTGCGGCGCCTTCTTGCCGAATTTGTTCGTCGCCCATTTTTTGATCGGCTCGCGATCGCGTCCAAACATCCAGAGGACGCATCCGAGCGCCCAGAAGTTTTTACATTGCTCTGCGTCGGACTTTGAAAGCCCGTGGGGTTTGACGGCCTCCAGCGTCTGCGCCGAGACATCAATTTCGATGACCTGAAAATCGGAAAGCTCGCCGGTCTCGCGCGGATCTTTTTCGATATTCGCCTTGGCGAAGTTGCGCGCGGTAAAAGCCCCCGTATTCAAGATGACGAGGGCACCCTTCGGCAACGCGCCGAGGTTCACTTTGAGCGCCGCCGGATTGAAGGCGACAAGGACGTCCGGCTGATCGCCAGCGGTAGAAATCCGCCGCGCGCCGAGGTTGATCTGAAAAGCGGAGACGCCGAAAGTCGTACCGACCGGCGCTCTGATTTCCGCCGGGAAGTCGGGGAATGTCGCAAAATCCGAGCCGGCAAGCGCAGTGGATTCCGCAAACTGGCTGCCGAGGAGCTGCACGCCGTCGCCGGAGTCGCCGGCGAAACGCACCACAATGGCGCGGTCTTCAGGGGTGATCTTGGTCATTTGTCTCGTCGCCGCCTTCGTCGCGCGCCCGCCCTATTTGCGCGGCCCTCGGGCCGCAGAGCCTAAGCGCAAAACAGGGAAAAATCGAGCCGGCGATATCGCAATCTTTGCGTGCGGAAACAAGGGGTTTCGCACCCGCGCTCGCGGTTTGTTGAGACGGCGCCAGCCGGTCTCGAAAGCCTTGTAGTTCAGCTATCGGAGCGCCATCTTGCCGGCGCTGCAAACCGATGTACGTTCATGTAGAATCCGAGGAGCCGCGCCCTGATGAAATTTTTTGTCGACACCGCTGATATCGCCGAAATCAAGGCGCTTTTGCCGTCCGGCCTGGTAGACGGCGTCACCACCAATCCGAGCCTGATCATGAAATCGGGCCGCGATTTCCGCGAGGTCGTCGCTGAAATCTGCGATCTTATCGACGGGCCGGTGAGCGCCGAAGTGACAGCGCTGGAGGCTGATAAGATGATCAGCGAAGGAAAATCCTTGGCCGGGATCGCCGAGAATGTATGCGTCAAGCTGCCGCTGACCATGGACGGCCTCACCGCGTGCAAGGCGCTGACGGGCGAGGGCGTCAAGACCAATGTGACCTTATGTTTCTCGGCGAACCAGGCGCTGCTGGCGGCGAAGGCGGGCGCGACGTTTATCTCGCCCTTCATCGGGCGGCTCGACGATACAAATATTGACGGCATGGATCTGATCAGGGAGATCCGCATCATCTATGACAATTATGATTTCCGCACAGAAATTCTCGCCGCCTCTATCCGCTCGGCCAATCACGTGAAGGAATCAGCATTGTCCGGCGCCGACGTTGCCACGGCTCCTCCGAGCGTGCTGAAGTGCCTCGCCAATCATCCTCTCACCGACAAGGGCCTCAAGGCGTTCCTTGATGACTGGGCGAAGACCGGGCAGAAGATTATTTGACCCATATGCACAACGCCGATGCGACTGGCGGTCTGCGGGTTGTTACTCTTAAGGTCTTGGATTGGCCGTGATGTCTCAGCGGATCGTTCTTGTCACGATTTTTGTGCTTGCGACGACCCTGTTTTTTGCGCCGGCTATTGCGCAACCGGATCGTTCTGAAGCGATTGATCAGGCCCGCGCTGAATTCGTGCAATTGCGCGATACAATCGAAAGCGACGACGCAGACAACGTGGCCGAGTTAGAGGAGCGTCTTCGCGCGTTACGGGACGAAGCACGTGACCGGCTTACCGCAGTCGACCGAGAGCTCGACGCCGTTGAAGCGCGGCTTTCCGCGCTCGGCCCGGCGCCGGGTGAAGATGATCCGCCGGAGAGCGAAGACCTTGCCGCCGAGCGCGCAGAGATCGTCGACGAACTCGCGCGCCTTAACGGCCAGAAAACGCGCGTCAACGCCAATATCATTGAAGCGAATGATCTTCTGACGCGCTTGTCGGCCGGCCGCGTTGAAACGCTCTACAAGAAACTCGCAACGCGCGGCGCCTCGCCCCTAATGCCGGCGGTTTGGCGGCCCGCCTTCGCGTCGGCGAAGGAGACGTCGAACAAGATCGGCGCCTATTTCAGCGAGTGGAGCGACACCCGCCGTGATGCCGGAGGACTTTCACGGTCGCTGCTATTCGTTTCGCTGGCGCTGTTTGCGGCGGTTGTGATTTTCTGGCCGGTCAACCGCTGGATAATGCGGACATTTTCCGTCGCCATCGCCAAACATGAACCGACGCCGCCGCGGCGCGTCCTCGTTGCGGGGCTCAAAATGCTGGCGCGCGCGGCCCCCGGGCTGATCGGGGGTTTTATTGTAATGGAGACCCTGCGCGCGCAGGGTATTTTGACGGAGGAGGGAGAGGCGCCGGCGCAGGCCCTGTGGTTCGCCCTGATTATTTACCTGCTCGTCAGTGGTTTCCTACGCGGACTATTCTCGCCGGCCAATCCCGCTTGGCGGATCGCGCCGATTGACGCCGATCGGGGACGGGCGATCAGCTTCCTGATCAATTCGATTGTGCTCATTGTCGGCGCGAAGATTTTGGTCACGTCAATTCTGTCGGTCGCCGACGCTGCGCCGGAGCTGACGCGCCTTATCGTCGCCATGGTCGCAATCGTTGTTTCCATTTTGACGTTTTTGCTGTGCCGCACGAGGTTGTGGCGCGGCGCCGATTCGCTCGGATTTACGGAAACTGAGAACACCGACGAAAGTCCGGCGCCGCAGGATGAGCCGGAACGCCGCCCGGAGCATTGGCGCATTGTTCGGCGGATCGGCCGCGCCCTTGCGGTCGTGACTATTTTTGCAGCGCTTGCCGGCTATGTGGATCTTGCCGATTTCCTTGGGTCGCGCGTTTATTATCTATCGATCATTGTGGCGTTCGCGTGGTTCGTCCGCGCGATCATCGTTGAATTCGCTGAATACCTCTGGCGTCGGCGTGAAGACGGGGCAGGCGCATTAGATGATGAATCAAAGCGGCGATTGAACAATCTCCGTTTCTGGAACGGGCTCGTCGCCAATGGATTGCTCGCCATTGCCGCCGCGCCGGCGGTCCTTGTCCTGGTGGGCGTACCGCCTGCCGCCGTGCGCGATGGCCTTGGGCAGGTATTGTTTGGATTTAATATAGGCGGCGTTCAGGTGCCGTCGCTGGCGAACATATTTTTCGCGATTTTGGTCTTCACCGCGATTATGATGCTGACGCGCTTCGCGCAGCGCAGCTTCCGCGACGGTCCGTTCGCCCACTCGCGCGTTGATCCCGGCGTTCAAAATTCTCTGATCACACTTATCGGTTATGCGGGTCTGCTGATCGCGTTGTTCGCCGCGATATCGACGATCGGTTTCGATCTGTCCAACCTCGCGTTGATCGCTGGCGCATTATCTGTCGGCATTGGTTTCGGCCTTCAGTCGATCGTCAACAATTTTGTTTCGGGATTGATTCTGCTTTTTGAGCGCCCGATCAAAGTGGGCGACTGGATCGTGACTGCGTCGGGCGAGGGCACCGTCAAGCGAATCAGCGTCCGCTCCACCGAAATCGAAACATTCGACCGCTCGTCGATCATCGTCCCGAATTCGGAGCTGATATCGTCCACCGTCACCAACTGGACACATCGCAACAAGATCGGCCGGGTGAAAATACCGGTGGGCGTCGCATACGGGTCGGATCCGGAGAAAGTGCGCGAAATTCTGCTTCGATGCGCGCGTGAGCAGCCCCATGTCGTGCGGTATCCCGAGCCGTTTGTGACCTGGCAGGATTTTGGGGCGTCGTCGCTTGATTTTGATTTGCGGGCGTATCTCGATGACATCGGCAAGGGACTGACGGTGCGCACGGAATTGCGCATGGCCATCTACAAGGCATTCGCTGAAGAAGGCATTGAAATCCCGTTCCCGCAGCGCGATGTTTACGTGAAGTCCTGGCCGGCGGACGGCAAACCGCAAACAGAGAACTCCTGAATGGAAAAAGCCGACCAATACGCTTCCGTCGCAAAGGAAATCGCTGCGGTTCTTGAGGGCGAGCCCAATCTCACGGCTCGCATGGCGACGGTGTCAAACATTCTGCACCATGCGTTTGACCACTATTTCTGGACCGGTTTTTATGTGGTCGATCCAGACAAACCGGACGAACTGGTCGTTGGACCCTATCAGGGCACGCTCGGCTGTCTGCGGGTGCCGTTTGGAAAGGGCGTATGCGGAACGGCGGCGGCGACCGGCGAGACGCAAATCGTTGACGACGTTCACGCCTTTCCTGGCCACATCGCATGCGACGCCCGCTCTGAGTCTGAAATCGTCGTGCCTGTACGCGATGCGGCCGGGCGGCTGATCGCTGTTTTCGAC
Source organism: Hyphococcus sp. (assembly GCA_965243785.1). Classification (GTDB taxonomy): domain Bacteria; phylum Pseudomonadota; class Alphaproteobacteria; order Caulobacterales; family Parvularculaceae; genus Hyphococcus. Next base: position 170,184 of record CBDEVX010000014.1, read on the forward strand.
GTGGATTCCGACCGTAAGGCGATGTTTACCGATGCCGACAAAAATGGCCTCGAAACCATACTTTCCGCCGCTTTTTCTGGTTAATGCGGGGCCCTGCCGTTAGGTGGACGCTTCTAATTTCCGGCCCTATCCTGTGGAAAATCAACGAGCAGCGCGGCCAGTGAACGTCTGCGCCGGAGGGAACCAATGAAACAGATGCAAGGCCTCGACGCCGCTTTTGTCGCTTTTGAGCGGCCCAACGCGCCCCTGCATATCGCCTCGACCATTATCTACGATCCGTCAACGGCGCCTGGCGGGTTCGTCCGGTTTAAGGACATTCTGCGTTTCATCGAAGGCCGCATTCATCTGGCGCCATCGATGCGCCAGCGTATGGTGCGCGTACCCTTCGGGATCGATTATCCGTATTGGATTGAAGATCCCGATTTCGATATCGAATACCACGTTCGCCATGCAGCGCTGCCGAAGCCTGGCGACTGGCGCCAGCTCAACATTCTGGCGGCGAGAAACTTCTCGCGCCCGCTCGACCTGTCGCGCCCGCCTTGGGAAATCATGATCGTCGAAGGGCTAGACAAAGTACCCGGCGTTCCGAAGGGGTCCTACGCCATGCTGACAAAGGTGCATCACTCGGCGATTGACGGCGCGTCGGGCGTTGATCTCATGCATGCGCTGCACACGCTGTCGCCTGAGCCGGAAGAACCCAAACGCAAACCGCGCTGGCGCCCGGACCGCGTTCCCAACCAGTTCGGTCTCTTCGCGCGCGGGTATGCGCGCAGCTTGACCATTCCGCTGCGTCAAGTTCGCGCGTTCGCGCAGACGGCGCCCGGCCTCGCCAAAGTCGCGGTCGGCACGGCCAAAGGCGATTACAGCGTAAAGGATTTAATGTCGACGCCACGCACGCGGTTTAACGACTCTGTCTCACCCTATCGCGTCGTAGACGGACAGTCCTTCAAGCTCTCCGATGTCAAAGCGATGCGCAAACTTGCCGACGGCGCGACGGTCAACGATGTGATGCTGTCGATTGTGGGCGGCGCGATGCGCAAATACCTTCTGGCAAAAGAAGAGTTGCCGGAAGACACGCTCGCAGCATTTGCGCCAATATCGGTGCGCGACGACAAGGAACGCAACACTATGGGCAACCAGGTGGCGGCCATGCGGGCGCCGCTTGGCTCACATTTCGAAGACGTCGTTGAGCGCATGCAATTCGTGCAGGCGGAAACAAAAAAATCAAAGTCGGTTACGAACGCCGTTGGCGCGCGCAAAATGACCGAGGTCAGCAAGAATAATCCCGCACTCTATCTTGGTCTTGGCGCACGGTTATTCTCGCAGTTTGGCCTTGCCAATCGCATGAAGCCGTTCTTCAACACCATCGTCACGAATGTGCCCGGTCCGCCGGTGCCCATCTATTCGGCCGGCGCGAAAATGGTGTCGATATACGGCATGGTTTGCCTGATCGACGGCATGGGACTCGGGCATGTCGTTCACAGCTATTGCGATGACATCACAGTGACGGCGACAGCCGATCGCGAGGCAATGCCGGATCCGGAATTTTACGCCTCGTGCCTGCGGGAGTCATTCGACGAGCATTTGGCTGCGATCGAGGACGCCGCCGGCGAGGCCGCGTAATGCCTGATCCGGCTGATCGAAGTCTTGTCAGTCGTAGCGGCGCGCCCCATGTTTGACGCAATATACTCAGTAAAGGATCAATCCATGGCGGCGACTCCCGACGTCGATGACAACGAAGCGCGCCCGCCCAATTTGTTCTGGACGCTTGCCGAAGGCCGCGCGGTTTTCGAACTCGGTTGGTTCATGACGCTGCGCCCGTTCATGCGGCGCCTTCCCGCCGGGGACGGACATCCGGTTATTGTCCTTCCAGGCTTCCTTGCGAGCGACGGCTCGACACGGCCTCTGCGCGGCGTGCTGAAGGATTTAGGTTACGCGCCGCATGCATGGGGCATGGGCCGGAACATGCATTTCAATAATGACCGCGAAATTGAATTGTTAAACCTTCTCGATCGCGTTCATGATGAATTCAATGACAAGGTCTCGCTGATCGGTTGGAGCCTCGGCGGCGTGTTTGCGCGCGAAATTGCAAAGGTCCGGCCGGAAAAAGTGCGGTCCGTGATCTCGCTTGGCAGCCCGATCCGTTCGCCGCGGGACCATTCCAACGCGACACATGTTTATGATCGCGTAAATGGCGCGCCGGAAGCCGAGGAACTCGAAAGGATCGAGAATTTAAACGTGCCGCCCCTTGTGCCGACGACGTCGATCTATTCGAAGACAGACGGCATTGTCTCGTGGCAGGGCTCTGTTCAGGACCCCCATCCCGACAATCCCAATACGGAAAACATCGAAATTCCGGCGAGTCATTTCGGCATCGGCGTCAATCCGCTGGCGATGTATGCGATTGCCGACCGACTGGCGCAGCCCGATGGGGAGTGGTCGCCGTTTGATCGCGGGGGCGTTAAAGCGATGTTGTTCGGGGCGCCATAGGGCGAGCTTATTCGTCGTCCTCATTGAGGCGCGTTGTTCGCAGCGATGATTTTGCGTTCTCGATAATCCGGCGCAAGTTGATCGGGTTATCAAGATCGGGGAGGGTGATGACCCCGACGCCGGTGCCGCGCAATACCAGTTTTCCGAACCCCAGCAGGCGTCCAAACACAGTCTGGTGCAGCGTTATCTCCTCAATCTTATTGAGGCTAACTTCCTGCGTGTTCCGGGAGACGAGCCCGGTCTTGTAGACGAAACGAAACGTCGTCACGACGATTTCGGTGGTAACAAGAATGATAAGGTGATTGATCAGGATTACCGATCCCGAAAACGCAGCGACGCCTGCGGACCACCATCCGATGCGCAATTCCGAGAACGGTACGAGGGCGACGAATTGAATATAGGCGAACAGCACCAAAGTCGCAGCGCCAAGCGCAAACCACATCACGGGAAAGAAAGAGTAAGTCCAGTTGAAGTTGGCGCGATGAATAATCTCTTCCCCCATCGCCAGCGTTTTCGCCACGTAACCCGACATGCCGCTCGTTACCCCTCTGACACCGTGATCCCACTCGATCTCGTTATATAGGGTCAAACGGGCCATTGGAAAACGCCCCTGCGCGTTGAAATGCGGCCCGGAGCAGGATAAGACGCGCCGCTGTTTCCCAGCGGCAACGTCCGGGAGATCAAAAAACCCACCCTGCAACGTCGTTTCAACCAGAATTCGAGCCCGTATCGCAATGGCGAAATACCAATATATCTACTTCATGTCCGGCCTGACCAAGCAGTTCACGGGCGGCAAAAAAATCTTAGAGGACATACACTTACAGTTCTTTCCAGACGCCAAGATCGGGGTCGTGGGCGTCAACGGGGCTGGTAAGTCGACGCTTTTGAAGATTATGGCGGGGATAGACACGGAATTCGGCGGCGAGGCCTATGCCGCCGATGGCGCGAAAGTGGGCTATCTGCCTCAGGAGCCGGAACTTGATGCCGCAAAAACTGTCTTTGAGAACGTTATGGAGGGCGTCGGTGAGATCAAGGAAAAGATCGACGCCTTCAACGCCGTATCGGCCGAACTCGGTGAAAATTACACGGACGAGTTGATGGAGAAAATGTCGACCCTTCAGGAGGAGATCGACGCGGCCGACGGATGGGACATCGATTCCAAGATTGAAATGGCCATGGGCGCGCTGCGCTGCCCGCCGGGCGACTGGTCCGTGGACAAATTATCCGGTGGCGAAAAACGGCGCGTTGCGCTCGCCCGTCTGCTCCTAGCGAAACCGGATTTGTTGCTGCTGGACGAGCCGACGAACCACCTTGATGCAGAGTCGGTCGCCTGGCTCGAACATCACCTGCAGGACTATCCGGGCGCTGTCGTGCTGGTCACGCACGACCGCTACTTTCTGGACAATGTTACCGGATGGATTCTCGAACTCGATCGCGGCCGCGGCATTCCTTATGAAGGCAACTATTCGTCATGGGTCGATCAAAAGCGCAAGCGGCTTGAACAGGAACAGCGCGAGGAGGCGAACCGCAAGAAAACCCTCGATCGGGAAGTCGACTGGATCCGCGCAAGCCCGAAAGCCCGTCAGGCGAAGTCGAAAGCGCGCATCAACGCCTATGACGAGCTTCTCAACAAGGCGTCTGCTGAGGAAATCAATACCGCGCAGATCCAGATACCTCCGGGCCCGCGCCTCGGCGGCGTGGTCATAGAGGCCGATGGCCTGACGAAGGCCTTTGGCGACAAGCTCCTGTTCGACGGCCTGACGTTCAATCTGCCGCCAGGCGGCATTGTCGGCGTAATCGGGCCGAACGGCGCCGGCAAAACGACGCTGTTCCGTATGCTGACAGGGCAGGAGGAACCCGACAGCGGATCGCTACGTGTCGGCGAGACCGTAGCGATGGGATATGTCGATCAGACCCGCGAGGATCTTGATTCAAGCAAGAATGTCTGGGAAGAAATTTCGGGCGGCAACGACATTATCGAACTCGGCAAGCGAGAGCTGCCATCGCGCGCTTATGTCGGCTGGTTTAACTTCAAGGGCGGCGACCAGCAGAAAAAGGTCGGTTCGCTTTCCGGCGGCGAGCGCAATCGCGTTCAGCTCGCTAAAATGCTCAAACAGGGATCAAACCTGTTGCTGCTCGATGAGCCGACTAATGACCTCGATGTCGACACATTGCGCGAGCTTGAGCGGGCGCTTGAGGATTTCGCCGGCTGCGCGGTAATCATTTCTCACGATCGGTGGTTCCTGGATCGCATTGCGACCCATATCCTTGCTTTCGAAGGCGATAGCCATGTGGAGTGGTTTGAGGGGAACTTTGAAGACTACATGGAAGACAAGAAACGTCGCCTCGGGCCTGACGCTGATGTTCCCAAACGGATTAAATACAAGCCCCTGACCCGCTAGCGGGCTGTCTCATGTCGTGCAGTTATTGCCGCTGTCGTCGCAAAGTTGCACGCGGGTGACGCGCCGCGGCGCGCGTTTGGCCGCCCGATCGAACGGGATTGGATCGCTGACGAAGTATTTCGCAAATTGCGGCTCGTAGGGGTAACTCATCTCGACAATGATCATCGAGCGATTTTGCAGCATTGTCAGCCCGTTCGGGCTGTTCATGAACGCTTCAGTCAAGTCGGTGTATTCGGCGCCGGCCGTGTATGGGGGCGACGGCTGAACATCGTTGTTCCAGTGAAGGCTCCAGTGAACGATCGGGTCGCCTTCCGCATCGAGAATGATGCTTATGAGGTTGATATCAACGTCATTGACCGTGGCTGGCTCCAGAATCGGCAGCACACTCTCCATTAATCCGTCAACCTGGCTCGGTGACAACTGCTGCGACTGAGCGGCCAGGTCGGCGGCCGTATTCACCGCGACGGCCACGCGTCGGTTTGCGGTCATGCCTTCGGACAACTCAAGAATGCCGAAGAAAAGGACGACCATGATCGGCAGCAGCAACGCAAACTCCGTCGCAGCCATGCCGCTTCGATCGGCGACAGCGCGTCGTAGATATTTAGAGAACAGACGGTGGCCCATAATCGATTTTTTCCGCATTAGCCCGTACCATTGGACAGGTAAGGTTCGCTTCTGAAGATAGCCTGAGAGATCAACCGGCGTTTGTTCGTTCCGGGCTCGGAAACGTTTACGCCGATAGCGGGGTTAACGGTCGTATAGATGAAGCAGATACGGACGCGGACGATGGAGAGTTCCGTGCCCGGCGAGAATGGAATGGCGTCACGATCGGCCTCTGGCGCATCAGCGCAGGTGGCAGGCGTACTGGCGGCGGCGAGCGTCGCAAAGTCGGCATAGGTCTGCACTTCGACCGTCAGCCGTGTTGAGCAGTCCCCGAACTCCTGCAGGACATTGCAGACAGCATTGAACAGCGCCTGTTTTTTCTGCTCATCCGTTCCAGTCGACTTTTGAATTTGACCGGTTTCAATCAGTCGCGCCGCATCCGATACGGACGCATCGACAATTGAATTTGCGTAAAAGTACCAGCCCACCTCAAACAACGAGAACATGAGGCCGAGAAAGACCGGCGCAACGATAGCGAACTCGATCGCGGCCGTGCCGTCTTTATTGGAAAACAGGCGGACGGTCAGCGAACGCTTGCGCGCGCCGGTGATGCCGATGGTTTTGCGTTTCGTTGACATGCCTCTCGCGCCTATTCGCTAACGTGAAGTTTGACGAGATCGGAAGCGATCAGACCGAACGCTTCTTCGAGGTCCGCGCCATTGGCGGCGTTGTAAAAAAACGGGCTCGTCGGCTCCGACGCGCATGATTTCATGATGGTTTCGATGTTACTGCCGACTGCGACGTCAAAGACGATTGTGTAGACAAGAACGTCGTCCTGTTTGATACGACGGCAAATTCGCAGCAGTTTGTTGTCGGCTTCGCCCTCCATGTCGTTGGTGCCGTCATCAGCCTGGTCGATACCGTCGCCCATGCGTTCCTCCACTTCGAAACCGAACGCGGAAGGAGACGATCCGTAGTGCGTGTCGTCATCTGAGAAGTCGTTGAAGCCGTCGGTCATGATCAGCACAGCCTTTTGCCAGTCGCCTTCTGTCGTATTGCCGACGCCGATCTCGCCGGGGCCGATTGCCTCGGTAAAAGGCGCACCGGGCGATACCACGCGCCATCCCCAGACGGCGCCGATTGGAATGTTGGTGCCGCCATCCGGCGACAGGGCGTCTTTCGCGGTCTCAATGACTGTTCGGTCATCGGTCAGCGGCGTAATCGCGGGTGGGCAGTTTTGCGGATTCGGTCCGTCGCTCGACGAGCCTTTTGGCAAGTCCAGCTTGTAATCGTAGGTTTGGCTTGCGTTGTTCCACCAGCCAACATAGCCGGTGCGGCCGATGAATTCGTCGGTGCCGTAATTCGTCGCACCGTAATAATCCAACCACGCCTTAAACGGCGGGTCGGAGATATTGTTTCTGATTACCTCGCGAATATAATAGGCAATGCCGACATATTTTTCGAACGGCGTCCCCTGATTATATCTCGTATACCGGTAATCATCGACATAATCCCGGTTGCCGTAATCGGCTTCGTCGATGCCGCTGACGTCGTCGGGGTCATCGAACCAGTAGCCGTACCAGTTGTAACCGTTCGTTGTGCCGCTATTGCTATATGTGCAGGCGCTACTGCCGCAATCGGGTTCATCCGGCAGGAACACCGGAACAAACCGCGAGTTGTCGGCGCTGGCGAGCGCATTCGCCGACATGCCATTTGAGAGAGAAGGCATATTGGTAAAGGCGTCGCGCACCGTGTCGTCCGGTTCGTCCGAATAGGACGGCGCCGTCATCGCCGTCGTAATATCTGACGAGGAAATCGCCTCTCCCGGCACCGTGTCCATTTCGTCAAGCGGGTAGGGACGCGCCTCGACGCATCCGCCCCACGATCGATCCGGATCGGAGTCATAGAGACGATAATGATTGACCTTCGTGTTCATGTCGATATTTCCGCTGGAATCGACATGGAAAAATCGTTGCCCGTGATAAAAGCTGTTGGCGTTTTGATCGCCCCAGTTTGCGTCATCCCAGCTTGACGCTCCGCCAGCATTAACGTGCTGGTTAAAGGGAACGACGCCGAGGCGCACATTGTCGCTCGTAGTCTCGCCTGTTTCGTAAAGGACGTCGAGAAGTTCATCGACGGCGTCTTTCAACGCCGTCATTTTATGTGTGCCGCTACCGTCATTCCAATCCATCGACCCTGTAACGTCGAGAACGAGCGCAAGTTCAATACGCCCGGCGCCCTCCGGCGTAATTTCGACGCACTTGTTCATGTCGAGTTCAGAGATGTGCGCAATGCGTAGCAGATAGGTCCGGATCTCGCCGGCCATACAGGTCCGGATATTGCCGCTCGACTGCACGTTGAACGTAACGTCCCAGCCCGGCAGCAAATTGCCTTCGTAGTTAAAGTTCTCGAGAAAAAACTGGTCGCCGAACGCCTCGAGTTCTGCAGCTGTCAGGGTTTCGTCGTCGGTTTGAAGCTGTGCGACGGCGAGCGACGCCGCATCCATCGACTCAATCATGTCGGCGCGTATGGCGTTCCATCGCGAATAGTCGACAGCGCCGCCGACAAAGAGAAACAATGCGCCCGACATCAGCACGAAAATCATGCCGATGTTCCCACGCCTGTCGCGGCTAAACCCGTTCTGGGTTGCTTTTCTCCGTATACACTCACAGCGACGGAGAAGTTCTCTTGAAAGTTTGCGCATTTCGCCCTCGGCTCGCAATACGACGATTAGAGGGCGACGTAACAGACTCAGCATTAAGGGGGTGTTATGGATCGTGGTTAAAAATTTAATGCGCGGCCGCGCGTTAAATTTAGTGAAAGGAATATTTCTTTTTAGAAAAACGATTGGTGATTTGCGCGCGTAGGCAATCGCCGCTAATTTTATGCTTAACAGCAATTAGGGGCGATCGATGTTTGAACAAAAATTTGAGTGGCGCATATTTGTCGGGTTGCTATTTGGCCTCGCGCCTGCGACGGCCCTGTCGGCGGGGGAAACGATTTATCTTACAGCTGATCGCTTGATCGATCCCGTCGCGGAGACGTCAGTTAACGATCCGGCGCTTATCATCGAGGAGGGCGCTGTCACGGCGCGCGGCGTTAAGGCTTCGTTAGCGATGCCTGACGGCGCGACGCCGATTGACCTCGCCGGCAAGACGATCCTGCCCGGCTTTATCGATATGCATACGCATTTGACCGGCGTCGCCACAAAGGGGCGCGGCTATGATCGGTACGCCTTCGCCCGCGAGCGAAGCATCATCTGGGGCGTGGCGAACGCCCGAAAGACGCTGGCGGTCGGATTCACGACTGTGCGCAATGTTGGCTCTGACGGCTATGAGATCCTTGCGCTGCGCGACGCCATCAATGAGGGTGAAATTCCTGGCCCGCGCATGTTTGTGGCGGGGCCGCCCGTCGGCATCGTCGGCGGACATTGCTCGGACAACAACATGCTGCCGCCTGAATGGAACGATACGGGCATTGGCGTCGCCACCGGGCCGTGGGAAATGCGCGCGAAAGTTCGCCAGAACATCAAATACGGCGTCGACCTCATAAAAACCTGCTCAACCGGCGGCGTCTTTTCCAAGGGTACGGCGGTCGGCGCGCCGCAATCAACGGTTGAGGAACTCAGGGCGATCGTCGATGAAGCGCATATGCGCGGCTTGAAAGTGGCGAGCCATGCACATGGCACGGTCGGCATCAAGAACGCGATTGAAGCCGGCGTTGATACGATTGAGCACGCGAGCTTTCTTGACGATGAAGCTATTCGCATGGCGAAGCGGCGCGGCGTTTTTCTATCCATGGATATCTACAATACGGAATTCACGCTTGCCGAGGGGGAGAAACTCGGCGTGCCGCAGGAGTCGCTAGACAAAGAGCGATCGCTTAGCGTCGAACAGCGCGACAGCTTCACACGCGCTGTGCGCGCTGGCGCGAAAGTTGTGTTTGGCTCCGATTCCGCCGTCTACCCCCATGGCGATAATCCGAAACAGTTCTCGCGTATGGTCGCATTCGGCATGAGCGAAATGCAGGCGATTGTCGCCGCGACGGACCTCGCCGCCGACGCGCTTGGAAAGAAGGGTGAGCTTGGCTGTCTGGACGTCGGGTGCGCCGCAGACATCGTCGCAGTCGAAGGCGACCCGCTCGTCGATATCTCCGTTCTTGAGGGCGTGTCGTTTGTGATGAAGGCAGGCGCAGTGTTCGAGGAGTAAGCGAGCGGCGTCGCGCGCCACGCGGAATTTTCGAAAGGCCAAAATTATATCAATATATTAACAGGTTAACGCCGCTTCCGAATACTGTGCATGAATATATGCCGGCTATCGCGGCCGACGCGACAAAGTCCGCCGGTTCGTGCTATTAACCATAATCGGAATCACGCGATGCGTTCGTGGAGGGGTCGTCATGGGTATATCGGTTAGACAGAAACTTGCAGGTTGTGCGGGCGTGGCGATTGCGGCGGCGCTTCTCGCGACGCCAGCGGCGGCAGGTCGGTGTGGCGGGTCGCTTGCCGTTGATGCGCCTACGACGCTCGCCGAGGTGGCGCGTCGCTGCAACGTTAACCTCTCAGCGCTTTACGAAGCCAACCCGGGCGTCGATCCGCGCAACGTTATATCCGGAACCTACCTTGCTATCCCGGACGAAATTGCCGAATACGCGGCCCCCGATGCGCCGTCAGCGCCGGTGGTCGTCGCGACGAACGATACGGACGACGGTTATTATGGTCCGGTTACGGATGACCATGGCCTTTCCGGCGATTATCCCGATGAAGCGATTCGCGACTATGACGCGCGCGTATCAACGCGCGTTCGCGTGCGCGACGTGCAACTTGCCTCCAGAGATCCCGTCTGGCTGCGCGAGGCGACCGGCGGCGGCGCGCGTTCCTACGCTGCTGACCGGTTAAGCTATCAGCGGCGATCAGCGGCGCGGATTCATAGCGCCGGCGTGCCTACGATCATCGCGCCGACAAACCCGTCCCTGCGCAATAGTATATCTGCGAATGCCGGCGCGACGGAGGTCATCTCCTGCGCGACCCTGCAAAACGACGAGCAAGGCCAACTACGCAAGGTTCGCAAGATCATTTCGACACCGACAAATACCTATGTCGAGGTTGAACCGGCGGCCGGCGGCAAGTTTGATTGCACACTGGTTAAGGCCGTCGACCCGGCAAGCGTGGCGACGACGCCCGGCGTCCCCGCGGCGCATTACGGGATCGCCCCGAGAACGTCATCGGGATACCGGTTGCCTGACTTCAATACAGTCAACCCCAAGGCCGCCAACGAGCCGCGGAAAATATCCGTGAGCGGCGACGTCGTCGGCGAGGCGCATGGCTGCCTGTTGCTTGACGCCGGCGCCGGCGGGCGCTGGGCGCTTGCGGCTGCGCCGGGGGCGGACAGCCTTGTCGGCAAGCATGTAACGGCGTGGGGCATAGCCAGTCAGTCGGGGGCCTGCGGAGCTGCACCGACAATGATCGTCAGTCACGCGGTCTACGCAGAGCCCTGGAACGGCCGGTAGGAGGCTCCTTTGACGACTACTACGGATGCGCCGGCTGCACGCGATGCGCGCTGGCGGCGCCTTGCTGCTATCGACTTTGACGATCCAAAAGCGGCGTTTTCCTTCACGCAAAGACTGGCGCGCGACAATGGATGGCGCGCATCATACGCTGCGCGCGTCGTCGAAGAGTATCGTCGGTTCGCCTATCTATCAGTAGCCGCCGGTCACGAAACGACGCCTTCCGACGAAGTCGATCAGGCCTGGCACCTTCATCTGACCTATACGCGCCATTACGGGGGCGTATTCGCCGACGCGCTCGGCGCGCCTCTGCACCATAATCCGACCGCCGGCGGCGACGCGGAAAAGACGCGGTATGCGGATAACTACGCGGCGACGCTTTGTTCTTACGAACGGCAGTTTGGCGAGCGGCCGCCCGCCGATATATGGCCGGCGGCCCGCGTCCGTTTTGGCGAGGCGCCCTATATGCAGCGCGTCAATCGCCGGCGAAATTTCGTTATACCGAAAAACAGAGCGCTGCCTTTGATCGCCGCAGCTTCGGGCGGCGCGGCGTTGACCGCCAGCGTCGCGGCGCAGGACGCGGCCGGCGGCGCGGCTGACATCCTTGCTTTCTTCAACGAAAATCCGGTGATCGGGTATGGCGGCGTCATTGTCGTCATTCTGCTTATCTTGATGGCTATACGCGGCGCCACGCAGGGCAAAACGAAGAAGGGCGACGGGTCGAGCGGCGCGGCCGTTGGAGGAACCGGCGGCGGGAAGTCCGGCGGCAAGGGCGACGGCGATGGCGGCGGTGACGGCGGATCCGGCTGTTCGTCCGGATGCGGCGGTTGCGGCGGCGGCTGAGGACGCCTAGCAGCAAGCCCCGCTCAATGGCGCATCATCGCCTTGTCCGAATGGCGATACGGTCCCGCAACCGGGAAATATGCCGTAGTGGGTCGTCTCGTCGCCGATGAAGTCGAACCATTCGGCGAAGCGAGACGCCCGCAACATCCGAAACGTGTTGCCGCATACGGGAAAGACGCGCCCGCGTTCGATGCGATGATGTGCGTCGAGCGCAAAAACCGTCTCGCTGTGTGCAAGCCCGCCGCGATAGATCACCGCCTGGCCGTAGTCTTCGCATGACCCTTCGAGCCCTTCCAGGCGAAAGAGGCGGTAGGTTGCCGAGTGAAAGACAGCGGGAGCCAGTTTTTCGCGCAGCGCGGCGCTGTTGATTGTCAGCGGACGATCCGTAACGAGGCGCGGATCTGCAAAACCGGCGCGCCGGGCCATGGTGAGAAAATCGTTCCAATAAAGCGCGCCGGCGAGGCACTCGCCGTGGGCGGCTGGGTCGGTGCGAAGGGACGCCGGCAAGCGCCGATCGGCGTAGACATCGGCGAAGTAAATTTCGCCGCCGGGCTTTAACAACCGCCAGGCGGCGCGGAAGACGGCATCCTTATCTGCGACAAGGTTGATCACGCAGTTTGAAACGATAACGTCGAAACTTGATGGCGCCAGATCAAGCGCGTCGAGTTTTTCGATGTCGCCTTCTATAAATTCCACATTCGCGTACCCAAAGCGATCCGCGTGCCAATCAAGGGCGCCGCGCGCGACAGCGAGCTGTTCTGGCGTCATGTCGACGCCGACGACGGACCCTTCGGGGCCAGCGAGCTGAGCGAGGGCGTAGGCGTCTCGTCCCGACCCCGATCCAAGGTCAAGGATGCGCGCGCCGCGAAGCGCAAGCGGCGCTAATAATCCACAGCCGTAATAGCGCGCCGAGACGTCGGGGTGGACATTCGCGAGCAATGGGACAAGCCACGGGGGCGTATCTTCTATCGTGCAGCATGCATCGGTCTGGAGATCGCCCGATGATTGCAACGTACTCCCGTAATATTCCTTTACGTTGTCCTGAATGTTCATGAGTGCGTTCCGGTGCTTAAATGACAGGCAGTGATCGCGGGGTTTTACGACGACGGCAATAGCGCGGCGATCAGGCTCGATGAGGCTGGCGTGAATGTGATGATCTGCGAAGCGCCGTGATGTCGTCACGATTTTGCTGCGAACCCGGTACATAAGACGTCTGCAACGATTGAAAGATGACAAATGCTCGCCGGCCTTCGTTCCAATCTGCATGACCTAGCCGAGGCCCGGCTGGACGCCGCCGCGAAAGATTTTCTCAGCGACCCCCGTATCAAAACGCCAGACTTTTCAAAACCGGAGGGGGCGCCGGCGCTGGTCGAGCCGGACTCCGTTTCGTGGCGGATATTCAAGAACCCGGTGACCTTGTTCATCGGCGGCGTCGCCGCGGTGTTTATGGAGTTCGCAGATCCAAAGGTGCGCGCCGGCGTTTGGGAACATTCGAACTTCCGGCAGGATCCCGTGTTGCGGTTAAAACGAACAGGGCTTGCGGCGATGATTACTGTTTACGGCGCCCGTCCACTCGCTGAAAAAACGATCGCCAATGTGACGCGCATGCACGCGCGGGTTGAAGGGACGCTGCCGTCGGGCGAGCGATACGCCGCGCTTGATCCGGAATTGTTGACTTGGGTGCAGGCGACAGCGGCTTTTGGGTTTTTGGAGGCCTATAGCGCCTACGCCGCGCCGTTAAGCGATGATGATCGCAATCGGTATTATTGCGAGGGCCGAACGGCGGCCGCGCTCTACGGCGCGACCGGCGCGCCACGGTCGCTCGCCGAACAACGCCTGCTGTTCGACAACGCATCGCCGCGTTTCGGAGCGAGCGATATCATTTTCGAGTTTCGCAACATTATGCGACGCGCGCCGGCCTTTCCGCCGCCGGCCCACCTTATTCAACGCACGCTCGTGCGCGCCGCCGTCGAGATCGTTCCTGCGCCAATCCGCGATGTTCTGGGGCTGGCGCCGCGCTACGGTTTGCGGCCCTTCGAACGACCGATTGTCGAACGCCTGGCGCGCCGCGGCGAGCGCTATCTCCTGCGCTCAAGCCCCGCGGCGCAGGCGTGTCGTCGCCTTGGTCTGCCGGAGAATTATCTTTACCCGGCGAGATGAGTTTTCGCCGCCGTCGGCGACACGCCAATTGTTTGCAAGCGGCGCGCAACGGCGCTAACGAGTGGCGCCAGACGCCGCAGCAGAGCCCCCATGACCGCCATTACGCCTGAGATCATCGCCGATCACGGCCTGAAGCCCGAAGAATACGACCGCATCAAAGAGCACATGGGCCGCGAACCCAATCTCGTTGAACTCGGGATATTCTCCGTAATGTGGTCGGAGCATTGCTCCTATAAGTCTTCACGCCGGCATCTGAAGAAACTGCCGACCTCGGCGCCGTGGGTTATTCAGGGGCCGGGAGAGAACGCCGGCGTCATCGACATCGGCGATGGACTGGCGGCGATCTTCAAAATGGAAAGCCATAACCATCCATCCTTTATCGAGCCCTATCAGGGCGCGGCTACGGGCGTCGGCGGCATCATGCGCGACGTCTTCACCATGGGCGCGCGACCGGTCGCTAACATGAATGCGCTGCGCTTCGGCGAATGGGATCATCGGAAAACGCGTCATCTCGTATCCGGCGTCGTCGCAGGCATTGGCGGCTACGGCAATTGCATGGGCGTGCCGACCGTTGGCGGCGAGACCAATTTCGATGCCGGCTACAATGGCAACATCCTCGTCAACGCTATGACCGTGGGCGTCGCCGAGAAGGGGCGCATCTTTTATTCCGCCGCCCGCGGCGCTGGCAATCCGGTTGTCTATGTGGGTTCGAAAACCGGCCGCGACGGCATTCACGGCGCGACCATGGCGTCGGCGGAGTTTGACGATGAATCCGATGAAAAACGACCGACCGTTCAGGTGGGCGATCCGTTTACTGAGAAACTGCTGCTGGAAGCCTGCCTTGAACTGATGGCGTCGGACGCGATCATCGCCATTCAGGATATGGGCGCGGCAGGACTGACATCCTCATCGGTCGAAATGGCGGCGAAAGGCGGCGGCGGCTTTGTCCTCGATCTCGATCAGGTGCCGCAGCGCGAAGACGGCATGACAGCCTATGAAATGATGCTGTCGGAATCCCAGGAGCGCATGCTGATGGTCATTCAGCCGGCCAAGGAGGCGGAAGCTCGCGCCATCTTTGAAAAATGGGGCGTCGATTTTGCGGTGATCGGCGAGACCACGCGCGACGGCCGGCTGATCATAAAACACAATGGCGAAACCGTCGCCGACATGCCGGTAAAGCCGCTCGCGGACGACGCGCCGAACTACGACCGGCCATTCGAAGAAACGCCGGCGCCGGCGGAGCTGGAAGATCCGGCTGTCGCCGTGCGCGAGGCGCGCATTGCGCTCTCCGCCGAGAAATCCCAGGAGGAGATGGAGCAGATTGCAGGCGCCTTGGTTGCCGACCGCATCGTCGCCCTCGACGGCGTCGACGGGGCGGGATGGTCCGCGACCAAAGGCGAGGCGGTCATCTATGCGCGCCTGACCGAAGGGAACGGGACATTCGACTCTGTGCGTGAGGCGGCCGACAATTTGCAGTCCGCTGGCGTCGTCGCGAACGCGATAACGGTAACACGCGATGAACAGGTAAACCTCGCAGACGGTCCCGGCGGCGACACAGTCCTGATGGCGCTCGCCGCGCTCATGGAAACGCCGGACCTCTGTTCGCGCCGGTGGATCTGGGAGCAATATGACTACACGGTCATGGGCGACACAGTGATTGCGCCCGGCGGCGACGCGGCGCTCGTTCGCGTGCACGGAACCAATCGCGGCCTCGCTATTACGACCGACGTGACGCCGCGCTATGTAAAAGCCGATCCGCGCATGGGCGGCAAACAGGCGGTCGCTGAAACCTTCCGTAACATCTGTGCGACGGGCGCTGCGCCTTTGGCGATCACCAACTGCCTCAATTTTGGCAGTCCCGAACGCCCGGAAATCATGGGCCAGTTTGTCGGCGCCGTTGAAGGCGTCGCCGAGGCCTGCGAGGCGCTCGGCTATCCGGTCGTTTCCGGCAATGTGTCGCTCTATAATGAAACGAACGGACAGGCGATCCCGCCGACCCCGGCCATCGGCGGTGTCGGCGTCATCGAGGACGCGACGAAAGCAACGCGCGTTGGCGGCGCGGAGATGGGCGAGGAACTGATCGCCATCGGCGTTACGCGAGGCTGGCTCGGGCAGTCGATTTATCTGCGCGATTTGTTCGACATTGCCGATGGCGCGCCGCCGCCCGTCGACCTCGAAGTGGAACGCAGGAATGGCGAACTCATCCGTAAGCTGATTGACGAAGGGTTGATCACTGCCTGCCACGACGTATCTGACGGCGGTCTCATTGTCGCCGCTGCTGAGATGGCGCTTGCGGCGGGCCGGGGGCTCAATCTCCACACGCCGGTAAAGGCGCGCAAAGCCGCTTTCTGGTTCGGCGAGGATCAGGGGCGATATCTGGTCGCCGCGACACCGTCGGCGGCCGATACCCTTCTCCTCAAGGCGGCGATGAGCGGGGTCCAGGCCTCGCGCATTGGTCGCTTTGGCGGGCCCGACATCGTGTTGGACGAGAAAGATGCGATCTCTCTACTTGATTTATCTGATATTTTTGAGTCTCGCCTGCGTGACTACATGAATGCCGAAACACAGAAGGAGAGCGCCATGCCTATGGCCGCTGACGACATCAAAAAGTTGATCCTTGAGGCCATGCCCGACGCGGAAATTGAAATCGAGGACCTCGCCGGCGACGGGGACCACTATCGCGCGCGCATCGTGTCCGGCGCCTTCAACGGCAAATCCCGCGTCCAGCAGCATCAATTGGTCTACAGAGCATTGAAAGGCCGCATGGGCGGCGAGCTTCATGCGCTGGCGCTGGAGACGGAGGCGCGGGAGTAGGTGCTCCGAAACCTCGTCGCCATCATTCTCGCCACTATTGTCGGGCTGGCCATTGCAAAACTTATTGAAGGCGTCATTGGCGGGGGCGTTCCGCCGGGCGAGGCAGCAAGTGCGCGCGAACTCGCCGGTCTTGCTGCCGGCTATTTTGGCGGCGCCTTCGTTGCGGCGGCGATCGCGCTGCTCATTGGGCGCCGCTGGGCGCCACTCGGCTGGCTTGGCGCGGCGACGATTCTCTTCGCTGCGTTCATCACGCTCACAACGTTTTCCTTGCCGCTGATCCTGTGGCCTCTTTCGGTCGCTGCATGCGGTGCTGGCGGTTGGCTTGCGGTCAGGCTACTGAGAGCCGACATGCAATACCGCCAGGGCAAGCAAAACGAGTCGCTCTTTGACTGACGCCATTCCAGCCGCAACGATTGTTCTCCTTCGCGACGATCCGCAATTCGAAGTCCTGATGATCGAGCGCCACGCCGACACGCCGTTTGCCGGCGGCGCTATCGTGTTTCCGGGCGGACGTATTGAGGCATCGGACACTGCGGACGAGTGGCGCAATCATTGCGATGGCGCCGACGACGCGCTGGCGGAGGAATTCGGTCCCCGCATCGCCGCCATCCGCGAGGCGTTTGAGGAAGTCGGCGTCCTCTATGCGCGCCGCGGCGACGCGTTCATCTCCAATGAAGAGGCGGCCGAGTTCAATGACCGACGCAAAGCCGTCGAAGACGACGACCGCCTGTTCCTCGACCTCATCAAATCGAGTGGCTTGCGTCTGGCGCTTGATGCGTTGCAACTCTTTGCGCGCTGGGAGCCGCCGCAGCGCGGCCATGAAAACATGCGCCGCTATCATACCTGGTTTTTCGCCGCGATCACGCCGGCCGGACAGGAAGCGCGCGAAGACGGTAATGAGGCGACGGAGGCGTTCTGGGCCCCACCGTCCGCCCTCCTTTCATCCTGCGACGCGGGAGAGCGAAAGGCGATCTTTCCGACGCGGCGCAATATTGAGCTTCTCAATGTCAGTACGCGCGCACAGGAAGTGATCGATTTCGCCGCGTCACGCCGTATCGACGTGATCATTCCGGACATTATCGAGCGTAACGGCGAACACTATCTCACCATCCCGAAAGACATGGGTTATCCGGTTACGGAAGAGTCGGTAAATACGGCATTTCGCGGTTAGGGATCCGGGTCGATCCGGAAGATGTCGCCGCCAATTGTGACAATATAGAGGTTGCCGTCATTATCTTCGCCAAACCCAACCATGTTGTTGAGCGTACCTGCGTTAGGCGTCAGAACATTGGTCTCCAATATGAAGTCGTCCGACGAGAGCGTTGATCCCTGCGAAATTTCACCGACAGGGATGGACCAGACATTGTCGGATATGAAGTCAGAAAAGAAATACCGGCCATCAAGCGCGGCGATTGGCCCGCGATAGACATAACCTCCATTGATCGAATTGCCCTGCCGCGGACCTGATCCGTGTGCATACTCCGCAATCGGCGGCGTGAAGGCTGGGTCATCCGCGCCTTGTTCGCGCTCTGTGCCTTCTCGGACCGGCCAGCCGAAATTGAGCGCCACCGTTGTCCCCGCGGGGATCAGGTCGACCTCCTCAATATCGCCCTGGCCAACATCGCCAATATAGAGATCGCCGGTGTCGCGGTCGAAACTCGACCGGAACGGGTTGCGGAGGCCGTAGGCCCAGATTTCGTCCGCGCCCGGGGACGTCGCAAACGGGTTGCTCGCCGGAATAGCGTAATTGCGGGAGATATTCGTTGGAAAGTCGTCTGCTGTCGGATCGATGCGTAACATGGCGCCGAGAATGGTGTTGGTGTTCTGGCCGTTGTTGAACGGGTCGCCGCCGCCGCCGCCATCGCCCAGCGCAATATAAAGAAGGTCGTCGGGACCGAAGCCGATCCAGCCGCCATTATGGTTGGTGTCCGGTTGGGTTTCGGTAAGGATCAGCAATTCGCTGGCGGGGTCGGCCGTATCCGGCGCGAACGGACGCCGCGTGTATCGCCGAATTTCCGTATCGCCGGCGTTGTTTGTCACATGCACATAGATATGGCCGCTGGTCGTATAATCCGGCGCCGGGGCAAGACCGAGCAGGCCGCCTTCGCCGGTGGTGCCAACGCTTGCCGAAATGTTGAGGAAAGGCGTTGCATTGACGGCACCAGTCGCAGGATCAAGCAAGCGGATAACCCCTTCGCGCTCGGCTATGAAAACGTCGTTCGTCCCCGGACGACCAGCAAGAAACAATGGCTCCACAAGACCGGTGGCGACGCGAACAAGCCGGTAAGGCTCCGGACCGTCCGTCACCGTGATCTGCACCGCGAGATCGGTATTTTGGAAACTGTCGCTGACGCGCAGGGTGACGTCATAGACGTTGTCGCCGCCGGAATCGCGCGGACGCTCGAAATTCGGCGTCGCCGCAAAGGACAGGTCGCCGTCACTGGTGATCGAAAAGCGTGATGCGTCGGCGCCGCCAAATATCGAAAATGTCAGCGGATCACCATCGGGATCGCTGGCCGTTGCCGTGTATATGACGCCGGTGGAGTCCTCCGCGACGTTGGCGGTCGCCCCCGACGTAAACGCGGCCGGCATGTTCCCGGGCGGTGGCGGGTTGGGCGTGCTTTCCGAACACGCGGTAAGGGCGCCCGCACCGACCGCCAACAACAAATATGAACGTAACATGACAACGACTCCCGGCGGCGGGTCGATAATAGCATACCGCGACGATGTTGTCGGCATCAGCGGTTAATCGACGGTATCCGCGCCAGCATGCATTTTAGAGGCGCGCCAAGCGTCAATCGCGCGCGCCGTGACGACCAGCGCGACGAGGTCATACACCGCGTGCGTGATAATAGGCGTTAAAAGATTGCCGGTTAGCGCAAAGAGGACGCCGATCCAAACGCCGACAAGACCGGCAATGAGTGCGTAGAGCGCGGTGCGCCAGTGAACCGCGCCAAATATTAAATTGCTGAGAAGTATGGCGATAACCATTGGCGTGATCTTCGCCGCCGCCGTTTGTAGAACCCCCCGAAAAAGCAGTTCCTCAAAGATCCCGGCGAACAACGCCATCAAAAGAATGCGCATCGGCGTGAAACGAAAGCCGACCTGCGCGAAGAACTCGATCTGGGATTGACGGAAGCGCGCCAATGTCGGGCGCGGCGTCGCCATGAACCACCAGAGGAGCACGGCGAGCGGCGCGGCGCCGGCAAGGCCTATTGCCGCGTCCATCACTGACCAGTGGAATTGCGGCGCCAGCGGCGTATTGGCGACAATCGACAGCCCGTAGGCGATGACGCCGAGAAAAGCCGTGCCGGCGAGCGCGACCACGAGCGCCTTCGGGTTGTCGTCGGCGCTATCGTTGGTATCAGAGGACATGGCGTCAGCGGCGCTTTAGCGACCCGAGGAGGCCGCGAACAATCTCGCGGGAGAGGGTGCGCACCGCGGTCTTGATTGCGGCTTCGCCGACGCTTTGCCGACTTGATCGTCGCCGCGGCGTTTTCCTCGTGCGCGCTTTTTCCTTTTCTTCCCGTTTGCGCGCTAACTCTTCTTCCTTGGCGATGCGCTCGGCGCGTTCCTGCAGGATTTCATAAGCGGACTCGCGATCGACAGGCGTGTCGTATTTTTCGCTGATGTTCGAATTGGCGAGAACGGCCTTGCGTTCCGCCTGCGTGATTGGTCCCATGCGCGAAGAAGGCGGCCGGATCAGCGTCCGTTCGACGACGCCGGGCGCGCCCTTGGTTTTCAGGGTCGAAACCAGCGCTTCGCCGATGCCGAGTTCGGTGATGACGTCGAGCGTCTTGAAATTGGGATTGGGACGAAAGGTTTCCGCCGCAGCTTTGACGACGCGTTGCTCACGCGGCGTATAGGCGCGGAGCGCATGCTGCACGCGATTGCCAAGCTGGCTGGAAACGGAATCCGGCACGTCAAGCGGGTTTTGCGTTACAAAGAAAACGCCGACACCCTTCGAGCGGATAAGCCGCACCACTTGTTCCACTTTTTCGAGCAACGCCTTGGGCGCATCATCGAATAGAAGATGCGCCTCGTCAAAAAAGAAAACGAGCTTCGGTTTTTCCGGATCGCCAATCTCGGGCAGTTCTTCAAAGAGTTCCGACAACAACCATAAAAGAAACGTCGCGTAGAGTTTCGGCGTTTGCATCAGCTTGTCGGCGGCGAGAATGTTGATAAGGCCCGCGCCGTCTTCGGCTTTGTCGAGAAACTGTTTGATGTCGAGGGCCGGCTCGCCGAAGAATAGTTCCGCGCCCTGTTCTTCCAATGCGAGCAGACGTCGTTGGATGGCGCCGACGCTTGCTGTCGAAACATGACCGTATTCCGCAGATAGTTCCTTACGCCGATTGGCGACCTCTACCAGCAGGGCGCGCAGGTCCTTCAGGTCGAGGAGCAACAACCCTTCATCATCGGCGAGACGGAATGCGAGCGTTAAGACGCCTTCTTGCGTGTCATTAAGGTCCAATAGCCGTGAGAGAAGGAGCGGCCCCATTTCGGTGACGGTTGCGCGGACAGGGTGGCCCTGTTCGCCGAAGAGGTCCCACAGCCGCACCGGAAACGCCGCCCGGTCGTAAGGATCGAGACCGATTGTCTCTGCGCGTTTGGTCAGGAAGTCCTTGATGACAATCGGTTGCGATAGACCAGTCAGGTCGCCCTTAACGTCGGCGACGAAGACCGGGACGCCCGCATTAGACAAACCCTCGGCGATGATCTGCAACGTGACGGTTTTTCCCGTGCCGGTTGCGCCCGAGATTAGACCATGGCGATTGGCGTATTTCAGATCGAGAAATTGCTGGGTTTCGCTCTTGCCGAGAAAAACGGCGTTATCAGTCATATTCGCGTGTCCTGAAATGAACGATGGAGGGGCGTTTGCGGGCGATTCTTTCGTTTACGGCGGGCCGGTCGCGTGAGCAAGGGTAGTGCCTTGAAATCGCCTGTTTTTTCCTGTCTTACCGTCGGTCGACCACCATTGTGGCGCTGCGCAAAAGACGATAATAAGGCGCGGGGCGGTGCGGAATTTGCAACGTTCGTCAGTCAAACTGGCTCGCACCGGGTAAGGAAGGGTGTCCGTGTTATGTTCCGTTTACTGTTGATCATCTCCGTTTCGCTCGCCGTGATTATCGGCCTATCGAAACTCACTAACCGCGAGGAGGTCGTCGCTGAGGCCTTTGAGGATGCTGCAGACGCTGTCAGCGAGACCGTCGAGAATGCCGCGGACGCCGCCGGCGATCTGATGGACGGCGACGCCGAGCCAGTGGCGGAAGAACCTGCCCCTGCTGAGGAGGTCGACCCGGTTGACGGCAATGACGACCAAGCCGCTTCTTTGGCGGAGGATCTGGAAGCACCGGGCGAAGACACAGTCGATGCGCTTGGCGACGCTGCGGCGGCGGCCGGAGAGGAAATCGGGGAGGCTACGGAAGGCGCAGCGGCGGCTGCCGGTGAGCTTGCCGCTGATGCAAGCGAAGCTGTCGGAGACGCGGCGGAAGGCGTCGCCGAAACGGTCGAAGAAGCGGCTGAAGAGGCAAATGAAGCGACTGGAGACATCGCCGGCGAAGAGACGTCCGAGGATCCCGCTGAAAATGAAGAAAACTAGCGGTTCTTCCCCATTCCGCGGCGCGTGTGCTTAACGGCCTGTTAAACAAAGCCAATAAATTTTTAACAGAATTGTAGCGAGTGAGCGGTTATCAACTGTGCATGCGCGCAATACTGCGCGCTCGTTGCGGGGAGTGCAGGGTGCTATGATCGACCTTGACCATCTGGACAAATACGTCGCCGGCGATGTCGGTTTGCGCGACGAAATTCTCTCCATATTCGCAGAGCAGGCGGATTCGCTGAGCGAGAAATTTGCCGTCACTGCAACTGACGAGGGCTGGCGCAATGTCGCCCACGCGCTGAAAGGGGCGTCCCGTGGGGTCGGGTCATGGGCGCTGGGCGATCTGTGCGAAGAAGCTGAAAACATGATCGGCGACATCGCGGGCAAGGCTGAGCGCCGTGCTGCAATTCTCGTGTCGATCCGTCAGAAAGTCACATCGGCGCTGTCGGAAGTCCGGCGTTTGCGAAATCTCGCCGCGTAGACCGATTTAACGGCGCAACTCCGCCATGGCCGCCTCGATGCCGGAAAGCGTAAGCGGGTACATGCGGTCGCCCATCAACTCCCGAACCAACTGTGTTGACGGCGTATAGTGCCAGCTCACCTCCTTGACCGGATTAAGCCAGATTGCACTTTCATAAATGTCCGTGACCCGCTGCATCCAGACGGCACCGGCCTCTTCGTTAAAGTATTCGACCGACCCCCCGGGCACCGTAATCTCATAAGGCGACATTGAGGCGTCGCCGACAAAGATCACCTTGTAGTCGTGCGGATATTTATGCAGCACATCCCACGTGGGAATTTTCTCCGTCCAGCGTCGTCGATTGTTCTTCCACACGAAGTCATAGAGACAGTTGTGGAAGTAGAAATACTCCATGTGTTTAAACTCAGTGCGGGCCGCTGAGAAAAGTTCCTCAGAGAGCCTGACAAACGGATCCATAGATCCGCCAATATCGAAAAAGATCAGCACCTTGATCGTATTGCGCCGTTCGGGACGCATCTTGATGTCGAGATAGCCGGCGCGCGCCGTCGCGTCGATCGTGCCGTCGAGATCAAATTCATCCGGCGCGCCCTGGCGCGCAAACCGGCGGAGTTTGCGCAGGGCGACTTTGATATTCCGCGTGCCAAGTTCGACGCTGTCGTCGAGGTTTTTGTATTCTCGCTTTTCCCAAACCTTGACGGCGCGGCCTTGGCGTTTTCCTTCATTGCCGATGCGCACGCCTTCCGGGTTGTACCCGCCCGACCCGAAAGGCGACGTGCCGCCTGTGCCGATCCACTTGTTGCCGCCCTGGTGACGCTTCTTTTGTTCATCGAGGCGCTCTTTCAGCGTTTCCATCAACTTGTCCCAGCCGCCGAGCGCTTCGATCTCTTTCTTTTCCTCTTCCGTGAAGTAGCGATCCGTCAGCAGCCTCAGCCACTCTTCGGGGATCTCGGCGTTGACGCCGTCAGCGACGCTCTCAATCCCTTTGAAGACATGCGCAAAGACGCGATCGAACTTGTCGAGGTTGCGTTCGTCCTTCACGAGTGACGACCGCGAAAGGTAATAAAAATCCTCAACGTCCCGGTTGGCGAGATCGGCGTCCATGGCCTCCATCAGCGTCAAATATTCGCGTAAGGAGACGGGGAGGCCGGCGGATTTCAACTCGTGAAAAAACTTCGTGAACATGCGCCCGGTATACGCGAAGACGCCGCGCGTGGCGAGCGCGCGGCGCAGTGTCTCCTCACCGAGGAATTATTGATTGATGGAGGCGACGCCCAGCGGCACCGAAAACTCTTCGCACCAGACGTAGATCTGGCTGTATTGCGATGGATCGAGTTCCGCCGGCAGCTTGTAGGTTTGATAGCCGCTCTTGTTGTTCAGTGCTGAAAACTGCGTTTCGATCAGATAGTCTCCATCACCAAATCCAAGCGTTGGGTCCGGCGCGCCATCCAGACTGAAATCGTCTTCCAGGACGACGTAATAAGCGTCGGCGTCCTTGCGAATGGTGACGCGCCCGGTGGTGACATGATCGCTGAGACCGGAGAAATCACCAGATGTTACGATATCGCCGCCGATGACTTCTGTCGCTGCTTCGGGGGCTGACGAATTGTCCGGTCCGCTGCAGGCGGCAAGTAATGCAGCACCGGTTGCTATGATGATGTGTTTCATAATTTTCTCTCTTTGATTCGGTGACGGCTGAGTACCGGTTACTTCATGTAGGCGAAAGTGCCCGTTCGATCACGACTTCTGGATTTCGTCGTGATCAAGCGCCACCATCCGCCTACATACAACCAAAATATGTTCGTTGCGGCGAATGTCGCTGACCTATACGAGTGTAGTGCAATCAATTCGATGACGAGGACATGGCTGAGAAAATAGAAATTCGCGAAAGTCGGACGAATGACGTTGGCTCGATTATGGAGCTTTATCCGGACGCGTTCCCCGATGAGGATTTGTTGCCTGTTGTTCGGGAACTGCTGAGGGAGGCGCAGAATGTTCTGTCGCTTGTCGCGATTGCTGACAGGGCGCTCGCCGGGCATGTCATCTTCACGACATGCGGCATAGTCGGAACATCTGACAAAGTCTCGCTTCTTGGACCGCTCGCCGTAGCCCCTGCGCGGCAACGACAGGGCGTCGGCGGCGCACTTGTCCGCGCAGGGCTGCGACAGGTGGAAAGCACTGGTGCGAATCAGGTCTTCGTACTCGGCGACCCGGCCTATTACGGGCGCTTCGGGTTTGAGGCCGACGATGCTGTCGTACCGCCATATCCTCTGCCGGAAGAATGGCGCGCCGCCTGGCAGTCTCTCAGCCTGCGCGGCGACCAGCCGCCTCTCTCCGGTACGCTCTCCGTTCCGCAACCATGGCGCCAACAGGCCTTGTGGACGTCCTGAGCCGTCGACGCCGCCCAGCCCGGTTTCGTATACAGGCGCTAGTCCGCCATCGGTGTTTCCGTCATTCGCTGGCGCAGAAATTCGCGACTGGCGTCATCTTCGCTGAGGCCAATGGCGCGGGTGTATGCGTCCCGTGCTTCATCGAAGCGCTTCAGCCTTGCGAGGGTATGCGCCCGCACCGCCCAGTAAGCCTGGTAGCGCGCAATACGGTCGGGCTCGATCGCATCGAGCATGCTTAGCGCTTCGTCGGCCTGATCGGCGGCGGCGAGCGCGCCGGCGTAACCGACCTTCGCCCCAATCGACGGCGCGAGATCCATCAACCGCTTGTAGAGAACAATGACGTCGCCCTTTGTGTCGCGGTTGTGCAGTCTTGCGGCGGCGTGGGCCGACTGGATTGCAGCCTCGATCTGAAACCGGCCGGCGTCGCTGAATGTCCATGCCCGCGCCAGCGTCTGCTCGGCCTCCACGATCAATGCGCGATCCCACCGTTCCGTATCCTGATCCGCGAGAGCGACATAATGGCCGTCCACGATGCGCGCGGGCCGCCGCGCCTCGGCGTGAAGCAGCAACGCAACAAGCCCGAGCGCTTCGGCCGTGCCCGGCGTCATGCCGGCGACAAGGCGGGCGAGAAAGATTGCTTCGCGCGTCAGCCCGCCACAACGGGCGTCGGCGCCGTCCGCCGCGTCCCAGCCCGCCGTATAGGCGGCGTAGATTGCGTCCAGTACGTAACTGAGCCTGGGGCCGTATTCCTCCTGCGTCGGTGTTTCAAACGGGATGCCGGCGTCCCTGATTTTTCGTTTGGCGCGCACAAGGCGCTGGGCCATGGTTGCGGGGGCGACAAGAAATGCTGACGCAATACGGGCGGCATCCAGCCCCAACACTGTCTGCAACATAAGCGGCGTACGCACGGTCGTGTCGATTGCAGGGTGCGCGCACACAAAAAGCAGCTTCAACCGCTCGTCAGGAAAATCGCGATCGTTGCGCAGCGCAGCGTCGGCTTCCTCCGCTGCGAGTGCGAGGGCGGGCGCGCTTTCGTCCCGCGTGCGCGTGCGCCGCGCCTGGTCGATCAGCTTGCGGCGCGCCGTCGTAAGGAGCCACGCTTCGGGCGAGTCCGGCGCGCCAGTCTTCGGCCAATGCTCGAGCGCCGCGCGAAACGCATCGGCGAGGGCGTCTTCCGCCGCCGCAACGTCGCGGGTGCGCGCCGTCAGCCAGGCGAGAAGACGTCCGTATGAATCGCGCGCGGCGTATTCGGCAATCAACCGCGCATCAGGCATGGCTTACCCGCCGAAATCCCAGACCGGGCGCACTTCCACGTGCCCCGCCGCGGCGCAGGGGCACCGGGCCGCCCAGTCGAGCGCATCGTCCAGGTTTTTCGCCTCGATCATGTAGTACCCGCCGAGCTGTTCTTTGCCGTCCGCAAACGGACCGTCCTCAACGCCCGATCCGCGCACGCGCTTTCCGTTTCGAGAATGATCGAGCGGTTCGCCGGCAATATGCGCGTCGGCTTTCTTTAGCGCCTCCGTATACGCCATATAGGCGCCGACCGTTTCGGTCTTTTCTTCGGGCGACAAGGACTCCCAGCCGTCTTCGTCGTTGTAAAGAAGAAAAAGATACTTCATTTCGTATGCTCCTCAAGGCTCGGAATAACGCGTACATCTACAAAGCCGCGCTCAGCGGCGGGGCATTTCGCCGCCCATTCGGCGCCGGTTTTCAAGTCAGGAGCCTCGATCAGCGCGAAACCGCCGAGCTGTTCCTTGGCGTCCGGATAAGGGCCGTCTTCGACCCTGCGCACGCCATCGCGAACGGAAACGACCGTCGCCGTCGACGGCGGCTCAAGGGCAGCGCCGCCCTTGTTGACGCCAGCCTCAGTCATCTCTGTGCCGAAGGCGTACCAGGCGCCCATATAGCTGTCGAATTCCTCCTTGTTTTCACGTAGCGCGAAATCCTCCGGCGCTTCATTTGCCAGAAGCAGCATTTTCATAAGTCTTCTCCTGTTGTTGTCGCCGAATCGGCGCTGTCACCAAAAAGACGGGCGGCATCGGCGTAGATCGACCGAACGCTGGAATTTCTTCAATCGCCAAATATGCGCAGCAGATTGTTACGAATATTGCTGAGCCGCAGTCGCAAGGCGCTGTCAGAACTATCGGCGATCGCCGTTTCAAGATCATACAGGACGGCGCGTGCGTCGCTTGATCGAACGCGGCTTTTTATCCAGCCGACGGCGGCGACGCGCTCCCCACTTTCCACCGGCGTGACACAGTGGATTGTCGTTGAGGGATAGAGGACAACCGAACCGGCAGTTAATTTGATCTCGTCGGTGTGTCCCGCCGAGTCGATGAACAACGCGCCGCCGCTGTACTCGTCGGGATTGTTCAGGAAGAGCGTAAACGAGAGATCGGCGCGGACGCCGTCGATATAGGCAGCGTCCACATGCGCATCATACGCCATGCCCGGTCCATATCGGCTGATCAGTATGCGGGCGAAAGAGGCTGGCTGGGCCGCGGCGGCGAATACAGCATTCGCGCGCAGCGCCGATTCGACTTTTGCCAGCGCGCCGCGAACCGGCGCGGCGGCGGCGTCGGCCTGAGCATTGGATTTCGCTCTTTTGGCGGCGCCGCCGGCTGTGGCCTTGCCGTCACGCCAGAGGGCGTCATCGTCCAGCGCATCGCGAATGGCCCGGCAATCGGCGGATTTGAGGACATTTGTGATCTGAAGCAGCATGGCTGTCGGGATTTTCGCATTGCATGGGACGATCGAGAGAATATCATGTTTGCGCCGGACTGGGAGGCGCAAGATGAAACGCAAACTAAAGCTCGTTGCCGGACTTTCGACATTATCGCTTACCGGCGCCCTGGCAATCGTCGGCTGCGGCGGCGAAGGCGAGGGGGAAGGTGCGGAGGGCGCGGAAGCTGTGGACGCATCCGTCGCTGCGATTGATAGCGAGGGAGAGGGCGAAGGCCGGAGCGTCGCCGAGGGCGAAGGTGAAGGCGAGGGTGAAGGCGAAGGCGCCGCGCGCTCGGGCGATCCCGCC
The DNA here is from genome assembly GCA_965243785.1 of Hyphococcus sp. GTDB lineage: Bacteria > Pseudomonadota > Alphaproteobacteria > Caulobacterales > Parvularculaceae > Hyphococcus. The sequence continues at coordinate 198,499 of CBDEVX010000014.1, forward strand.
GAAGATGACGTTGAATACCTCTATCGTCTCGGCATGGTGCGCGGCCATCTCGCCGCTTTTATCGAGCTATACCGCGCGGGTGCAACCGACATGGCGGCGACGCATGTCAAACATCCCGAAAGCGAATTGTATGAAGCGCTTATTCCGGCCTTCGCTGCGCGCGGCGAGCCTGGATTCGCCGATCAGTTGAAAGATCTTGCCTACGCAGCCGACGGCGGCGGCGATCTTGAGGCGACGTATGAGGCGACGGTGTCTGCCATCCGCGCCAATGCGCCGGCAAGCGACGTCGGCACAACGCTGCTTTCCGTTTCGCAACTCGTAACGACCGCGGCCGATGAATTCGAGATTGGCGTCAGTGAAGACGGCGCCATCACCGAGCCTCACGAATATCAGGACGCCTATGGCTTCTTGTCGGCGGCGCGAGAGATGCTGTCCGAGATCGAAACGACTGACATCAACGCCGGCGAAGCAATCGCCGTCGCTCATGAGCAGATAGATCTTTCGCTGGCGTCTTTCGATGGCCTTGTGGTCGAAGAAACGGAAGGGAACTCCGCGACGTTATATGGCGCTGCGGCGCGGATCGAAATCGCCGCACTTGGACTTTAATTGTCGCGCCAGGGCGCGCGTTTTTCTTCGCGCGCCTCACGCTTCAGCTCTTTCGGATTCCACGGGCCGAAGCTGAATGATCGCGCACCCTCCTGTGGTGCGTATCCAGTCATGGTCACGCGATGAGGGTTGGCGGCCTCGCCGGCGCCCTTCAGTTTTGCCTCATCAGCGACGTATTTGACGCCGGATTGTCGCCGGACGGTATCTGGAAAGAGCGTCATTAGATCGAGAATTTCCTGCGGCATATCCTGACGGACATTGAGGCCGAGCTCGCGCGCTTCACCGAAATGGATCGGATAGTCATGCGTCCAACGACCGGAAGACAACTGTTCGGCGATCGAGATCGCCGCATTGTCCGAAACCGTGCCGGTCAGTAATTCCCGCGCCGCTCTTTGCAATTGCGTAATCGCCATGGCGCCGACGTCTGCAAGGACGAGCGTATAATCTTCCGTATTCTGAATAGGTTTTTCCTGAGCGACGCGCAGGACGGACGCCGCCGGGAGGCCGCCGATCTGTGGGTCAATCGGCCCGAGAACCGCATGTTGCGACAGGACGATTTCATCGGCCGCAAGTGCGAGCAGCGTGCCGCCGGACATGGCGTAGTGGGGAACGAATACAGTTGTCCGCGCCGGATGCGCTTTGATGGCGCGGGCGATTTGCAGCGCAGGCATAACAAGACCGCCGGGCGTATGCAGGATGAATTCAAGCGGCTTGTTTGGCGGCGTACTCCGAACTGCGTCAAGGACGTCTTCGGCGTCGTTGAGATCGATGTAACGTAGCATCGGAATGCCGAGGAGGCCCATGGGCTCCTGCCGGTGCACAATCGCAATAACTCGGCTTTTGCGTTTCTTCTGTAATCGCGAAAACGCGCTGACGAGTTGTGCATGGCGCTGGCTCGCCGCCCATTGCCGCGACAAAATAAACAGCAATATCAAGAGAATGGGCAGAATGCCCCACAGCCCGTCCATGAACCCCTCAATTCCCCGAAAACACGACGTGACTACACGACCTTAGGAGCTTTTCGAGGCGCTGGGAAGGGCAGCAGGACGCCCCAAAATTGCAAATAGACTCAATCAGCAGAAAGGCGCGCAATCACGTGTTGCCCGCATCAAATCGCTGGCCGATTTCGTTTTGCGACCAGTCATTCGGGCGACTTTTTCGAAATCCGTAGAAGCGTCGAATCCACCATTCGCCCGGTTGATTGAGAAACAGGTTTTTGAGCGAGTTTACTTTCGTTATCCGACGTTCGAACCGACCGATCAGGCATCGCTGATTGTCCGCGAAAAGAACGCTGCCGCGTTTAAGCCGAACAGGCGTCGCACGGCTGCGCATGGCTTCGTTGGTCGCATCCATAAACAGCGCCAGCGCAAGCAGCAACTCGCCGTCGGATGTTGGTTTGAGTTCCGACCAGACAATACGATTCGGGTCCCATCTTATGCCCCAGTCGGCGCTGAGAATTTCATCCGGATCGTGATCGTCGATATGCGCCGGCGCGCCGTCCAGGCGTTGCAGCAGCGGTCGGTCCGTGGAGTCACGCCCCATCAGGGCTTGCATAGTATGATAGTCGTACCTACCGATGAGCTTTACCGAGCGGTTTGCCAAAATACACAGGTACTTGGCGGCGCGTGCACGTCGGCGCGCGATTGTATCTTCGTCTTCACCAGCGCAATCAGGAAAAAAGGTTGGCGTGATATCAACCATCTGATTGACAACGTCGCGCGCGCTAAGCAATTGCGCAGAAAATCCAAGCGGATTTTCTAGCCCCGTCAAAGCGCGGATAAGCGGCAGCTCGCCGTCCGATGAAGGATCTTTCGGATTGGGCCAACGCAAATGCGGCGTTGCCGTACGAAATCGCAATGGCAGGTCATGGCTGTCCCATGTGGGCACGTGCTGATAGTCGGTTTTCGAATAATAGTCCCAGCACCACTCCGATCCGTTCGCCGCTTCGTCGCGCAGTTCAACATTTAGCGCGTCGAAACACATCGAAATCTTGATCGCATTACGCAACATTCTCGCAAGAATGAAATAGTTTGCGTTGTCGCCGCCATATTTTTGATCGGGCCTCTGCGTACGATATCCGGAGAGAAGATATTGCAGCCAATATTTCTTTTCGAGGAGGCCGTGCACGACAAGCCACGTCGGGCCGGAGCCGGGCGAATTGAGTCCTTCAAGCGCTGCGCGTACTTTAGCGGGCAACAGTTCATTGGCAGGCTTACCCAGATAGTCTCTGCATTCGGTCGGGACTTTCTCCGGATCGGTACGAAGCCAGTATTTGACGTCCGCCAGGTTCGTCTGACGGGAGGCGTCCGATGAAATGCGCCGCTGCTGAACAAGCATCCACCCGATAAAGTCGTAACTAAACGTACTTAGCGATGACCAAAAAAAGGCGACCGGCGCCAGTAGCGCCAATCCTATCAAAACCAAAAGAGCGGATGAAACATAGTCTTGGCTGATTCCGAAGTTTTCCGGAATGTATTCCGCAACTCTCGCAGACAAACCGGATCCGACGGCGCCCAGGTAGAAGAGCAACGCAACGATGACGGCGCAGTATGCGCCGACGACGATTACAAGACCGGCGCTGTGTCTTCCGCCGATCCTTTCCGCCTCCTTGTCCATGATCAGACGGCGAAAGATCTTTTTGGAAAAATTCTTTAAACGCGCGCGATCGCGCGGCCCCACCGTGATTGTCTTCACGCCCCACACTCCACCCGCGCCTAACGCAGACGTAACCCCAACAGTCCGATTACGTTTTAGAGTTGGAGCAGGGCTATATCAACCTATGGTAGATTCGGAGAACAATTCTGCCCCGTGCGCGTGCGTATTCCTCAACAAATTCACATGACTATCGCGATATAGTCATATCACGGCGAACGTAATTGTCCTAAACGCCTTCGCGGCGAGCGAGAAAGGCAAGACGCTCAAACAGATGCACGTCCTGTTCGTTTTTGAGGAGCGCGCCGTGCAGCGGCGGGATTGCCTTGCGCGGATCGCGTTCGCGAAGAACGTCTTCCGGCACGTCCTCCGACAGGAGCAGTTTTAGCCAATCCAGAAGTTCCGACGTCGATGGTTTCTTTTTGAGCCCTGGCACGTCGCGCACTTCGTAAAAGATTTTGAGCGCGTCCGAAACGAGCCGCTTCTTGATGCCCGGATAGTGAACTTCGACGATTTCCGTCATCGTCTCCGGGTCGGGAAACTTGATGTAGTGAAAGAAGCACCGCCGCAAAAAGGCGTCCGGGAGCTCCTTCTCGTTATTGGACGAGATGATGACAATTGGGCGTTTTACGGCCTTCACCGTTTCACCGGTTTCATAAACGAAGAACTCCATGCGATCGAGTTCCTGTAGAAGATCGTTCGGAAATTCGATATCGGCCTTGTCGATTTCATCGATTAGCAGAACAGGACGTTCATTGGATGTGAATGCATCCCAAAGTTTTCCGCGCTTGATGTAGTTTTTGACGTCGCGCGCTCTTTCCTCGCCAAGCTGGCCGTCGCGCAGGCGCGCGACCGCGTCATATTCATAGAGGCCCTGATGGGCTTTGGTGGTTGATTTGACATGCCACTCAATGAGCGGGGCGCCGATCGCCTTTGCGACTTCGATCGCCAGGACCGTCTTGCCTGTGCCCGGTTCGCCCTTGACCAATAACGGGCGTTCCAGCGTCACAGCGGCGTTGACGGCGATCTTCAAATCTTCGGTTGCGATATAGTCTTTTGTGCCGACAAACTTGGCCAAGGCGCGCTCCTTTGCTGCGTTGCGGCAAGGGTAGCGGCGCTGCCCCGGCGCCGCAACAATCAGGCGCAGCCATTGATTTGACAGCGGAACGCGGCATTGTTGCGCAAACTTTTCTTGCTCGGGAGCACTCATGCGGATCTTTGCGGCCTACGTTTTCATGGTGGTGGCGTTCGCGTGCGCGGAAGCCCCCGACACGGAAACCAATAGCGAGGCAGGCGAAACAGCCGGCGACGCAACGGCGTCCGGCGAAGCGTTTTTCCCCGTCCAGTTCGACGATGAAACAGCTGGCATCATCATCTCCCTGCCGCCCGCGGACGAGACAGGCGTTTCCCTCCGCGCGATCCACACCGCCGGCGTGACGTCGGGCCTTGGCTCAAATCCGGTCGGGCTCGATCGCGGCTATCAGGATTCCGGGCGCATAGTTGCGTTCCGAAGGGTCGGCAAAAAAGTTCTGATCGAGCAGGAAAACTGGCGATACCGCGCGAGCGCCGATAATCCGTTGGAGAAGAAAGCCGTTCTCGATTCTTTTGCGGCGTCGCTTCTCTGGGCTGGCGAGACGAAAGAGGTGAACGGCGATGGTTCCTATTCTGTCGATATTTCGGACTTTCTGACCAGCGATGTACTGGATCTCAAAGGCCGGTTGAAAGGCGCGGGGCAGGGCGATTTTTCGATAGCCGAGGAGCGCAGCTTTACCGATCCTGAAAGCGTGCTTGTCTTCCCGGACAATGTCGAAATCGATACGATTGTCACGCTCGCCAGCGGCGAGCCCGGATCGGAAGTTACAGCAACCGCCGCTGACGGTCGCGCGCCCAGCCTGAAAATCCACCATTCTTTTGTACGCTTGCCGCCGCCCGGTTACGAACCGCGTCTTGCAGACCCGCGGTCCGGCGCCATTGATATCACCTTTTATGATTTCTCCGCGCCGCTCGATGAACCGATCGTTCAAAAATACGCACGCCGTTTTCGGTTGGAACGCGTCGATCGGAACGCACAATCCGGCGCAGTTAAAGAGCCGATTGTCTTTTATGTGGATGCGGGGGCGCCGGAACAGGTACGCAATGCCCTTGTCGAAGGCGCGTCATGGTGGGCGGAGGCGTTTGAAGCCGCCGGATTTGAAGACGCGTTCCGTATTGAAATTTTGCCCGACGACGTGCATCCGTTCGACGTCCGGTATAACGTTATTCAGTGGACGCATCGCCAGACGCGGGGCTGGTCTTATGGCGGCGGCGTTGTCGATCCGCGCACCGGTGAAATGTTAAAGGGCCATGTCATCCTGGGCAGCCAGCGAGTACGCCAGGACCGGATGATTTTTGAAGGCCTCGCCGGCGCGGCCAGGTCCGGCACAGGCGCGCCCGACGACCCGGTTGAACTGGCGCTCGCCAGAATTCGCCAATTATCCGCACACGAAGTGGGCCATCCTCTCGGCTTTGAGCATAATTTCGCCGCCAGCCAAAACGATCGCGCCTCGGTCATGGATTACCCGGCGCCGTTTGTCCGGCCAACGGGCGACGGCGACCTCGATCTCTCTGGCGCCTATGCGTCTGGCGTCGGTGCATGGGACAAATTCGCCGTCAAATGGCTCTATTCGGAATTTCCCGAGGCGGCGAATGAGCGCGAGGCGCTTGAGGCGATTATTCGTGAGGGATATGGCTCAGGGCTTAAGTTTGTCGCCGACAGTGAAGGCCGCTCGGTCGGCGCCGCCCATCCGGACGGCAGCGTCTGGGACAATGGCGACGATCCGGTCGCGATGTTGCGCGAGACCATGGAGGTGCGCGCCATCGCGCTCCGGAATTTCGGCCTAGCCGCCATTCAGGACGGGCGTCCGGTCTCGGAACTGAGATCCGTCATTGTTCCGATTTACCTCTATCACCGCTACCAGACGGCGGCGGCGGCGAAACTCATTGGCGGCTACCGCTTCGATTACGCGCTGAAAGGGGATGACCGGGCGGGCGGCGCGCCGGTTCCGCCAGCCCGCCAGCGTGCGGCGCTGACGGCGCTTCTTGAAACGCTTGAGCCGGCGTCACTCGATCTGCCTGATGAGACGCTGAACCTTCTGACGCCGGCCGCCGCCACATTCACAAGTTTTAAAACGTCGGAGACGTTCGATGGAAAGACCGGACCGATGTTCGATCTCTTAAGCGCGGCGGACGCGGCGGGGTCGATTACCATCAGCGCGCTGCTGCACCCGAACCGGTTGGCGAGACTCATCGAAATCGAACGCCGCGGCGGCGAGGTCCTCGATATCGGGACAACGTTGCGCGCGATAGAGAGCCAGGTATTCGAGCCGGCGCCTGGCCGTCATGGCGAAATTCAGCGCGCGCTGCAGACACGCTATGTTTCAACGCTCATCGCGGTTGGACGGAACAACCGCCCAGACGGGTCGCGGACGCCGCAGCCGGCGGTTGAGGCGCGCATCGACGCTTATCTGAAAGATCTTCGAAACCGCATCGCACCAGGTCTTCTCGACAGCCGCAGTCCCGACCGGGCTCACCGAGAGTGGTTGGTCGCGCGCATCGATCAGCATTTAACGCGGCCCGCCCTGCCGACGAGCGCCTCGGCGCCCGCCGCCGACATCCCGCCGGGCAGCCCGATCGGGGAAAGCTGCTGGCATTGCGACAGCGTTCAATAGGAGACGCCGATGGCAGAAATTTATGACTTTGACGCCGCAACGCTAGGCGGCGACCCGGTGGATCTTGGCGACTATCGCGGCAAGGTGCTGCTGATCGTCAATGTCGCGTCGAAATGCGGATTTACGCCGCAATATGAAGGGCTGGAAGAGTTATACCATCAGTATAAAGACGAAGGGTTCGAAATCCTTGGTTTCCCGTGCAACCAGTTCGGCGCGCAGGAGCCGGGTGACGCGAAAGAAATTGCGACCTTCTGTTCGACGACATATGGCGTTTCATTTCCGATGTTCGAAAAGATCGACGTCAACGGCTCGGACGCACACCCGCTCTACAAGTGGATCAAAGGCCAAAAGAAGGGTCTTGCCGGAACGCGCGACATCAAATGGAACTTCACGAAATTCCTGGTCGATCGCGAGGGAAACGTCGTCCAGCGTTTCGGACCGCAAGATAAGCCTGAAGCGATCGCTAAACATGTTGCGAAATTGATCTAGCGCCGCCGAAAATCCCGCAAAATTTCGCGCGCCGCATTGTGACCGGGTGCGCCAGTGACGCCGCCGCCGGGATGGGCGCCGGCGCCGCACAAATAAAGCCTGGCCACCGGCGTCCGGTAATCGGCGTATCCGAGAGCCGGCCGCGCGGAGAACATCTGGTCGAGCGACAACCGCCCGTGAAAGATGTCGCCGCCCGTGAGACCGAATTTTCGTTCGAGATCGAGCGGTGAATGAATCTGGCGTGCGATGACGGCGCCCCGGAAATTCGGCGCGTATTTGGTTAGCGTATCGATGACTGCGTCGGCGGCGGCTTCGCGCGCGTCGTCCCATGACCGCCCGTTTGGCAGTTCCGGGGCGAAGTGTTGACAGAAAAGACTGGCGACATGTGCGTCTGCCGGCGCCAGCGTATCGTCGATAGTCGACGGAATCAGCATTTCGATGATCGGCGATTTGGACCAGCCGTGCTGGCGTGCATCAAGATAGGCCCGGTCTAGGTATTCGACGCTGGGCCCGATGATGATGCCGGATTTATGATGATCGGCGGCGTCTTTGCCGGGCAAGCAGGAAAAGTCGGGTAATTCCGACAACGCGACATTCATTCGGAAGGTCGCTGATCCGCATGCGTAGTTTTCCATTCGTCTGGCGAAGGGCGGGTCGAGCGCATCGAGGCCTGTGAGCTCCGTAAACAACAGTTTCGGATTGACGTTCGATATAACGGCCCCAGCCTGCAGTGTTTCGCCGCCTTCAAGGGCGACGCCGACAGCGGCGCCGTTTTTGACGATCACCCGCTCGACGGCGGCGTTCGTTCGGATGGTTACGCCGCGACCTTCGGCCGCCCGCGCCATCGCCTGCGTAATGGCGCCCATGCCGCCGATGGCGTGGCCCCAGAAGCCCGAACGCCCGCCAATATCTCCGAACACATGGTGTAATAAAACATAGGCGGTGCCGGCCGCGTGGGGCGATGCGTAGTTGCCGACAATGCCGTCAAAAGCGAAGGCCGCGATAATAGCGGGGTGTTCAAACCACTGCGCCAAGAACTCCACTGCGGACTTGGTGAAGAGGTCGAGTAGCATCTGTTGGTCGGCCAGCTGCAGCTTTCGGAAATGATTGCCGGTTCTGACCAGGCGCCAGGCATTGTGAAAACCGCCGCCCGCCCAGCTGACGCCCACATTGGGCGGCGTTTCAAGAACGAGCTTGCGCAAAACCTCCGCCGCGGTTTCAAGCGCCGCATAATATTCGGGCAGCGCCGCCGCGTCCGCTTCCGAATGGCGGGCGAATTCGCTTTGCGTTTTCGCGAGGTCGTAGGCGTTTTGAAGATACTGGCCGGGCTCATTACCGAGGGGCCAGAAATTCGGCTGCGCGCGCTCGACGATTTTGAGACCGTGCGCGTAGAGATCAAGATCGTCAATGACGCGCTGGTTCAGAAGGCTGACGGTGTAGCTGGCGACGGAGTTCTTGAACCCCGGATGAAATTCCTCGGTCACCGCCGCGCCGCCGACAATATGGCGACGCTCCAACACCGTGACGTCAAGCCCGGCGCGGGCGAGATAAAAGGCGCAAACGAGGCCGTTATGGCCGCCGCCGATAATGAGAGCGTCTGTCATATAATCAGGTCGGCAAACTTAACATCGAGCGGCTTTGCGTAATCCATAAATTTTTTGCCGACCAGCATCGGTTGGTAAATACTCAAAAGGCCGCAGAGGGTGCCGCGATGGCGTGTCTGATGAAAGTTCTCCGCCTCGTTCACCCTGGCGCAGACTTTCTCCCATGAGATGTCGACGGACCCGACCCTTTCTGCGCGCATTTTCGTCAGGACGGTCCTTGTAATTTCGGCTACGCCCGCGGCGTGAGCCAGCGGATCGCTTTTTCTCATCATGAAGTAGTGCGCGCCGCTTAGCGGCGCGGCGACGCAGTCCTCAAATGTCGGTTTGTCAGGTCCGTCCACGTGCAGTCTAACGAAGTGGGCGGCCGCCAGAAACCCCAGCAAATGCGTGGTGTTCGTTACCGCAAAGGCAGCCCAGCCATCCGGCTTGAAAGATTGTGCGAGTTCCGCGGCGGGAAAAAACGTGTTGGGAGGATTGCCGCCCTCGGTTGGATAAATCCAGACGTCGCCTGTCGCTACGACAAGGGGTTCGGGCTTCTTGAAGACGTTGCGCCTGGCGGGCTTTGGATTGGGCGCGGCCCATTTAGCGTTTAGTTCCAAGAGATGTTTGCGTCGTTTTGTGCGATCCTTTTCCTCCATCTCGAGGTCGGCCATCATGCGATCGTCGTCGCCGCTTTCGACAATCGACGCCGCGCGGCGAAAGAGCGCGGCGCAGCCAATGCCGTGACGCCAGAAAAGATCTGCGAGCGTCAGCCAATATGTCGTGTAGTCTTCGTCAGCGGGGTCATCGGCGCCGCCGGTCTGTTCCCCGATAAACGCCAGCAATTCATCGCCGTTATAGGGCAGACGCCGCCAATCCTTGAATTGGTCGCGCAGGTCGCTCGCGGTATCGCTGTCGTAGAGTTTAAAACCCCAGGCGCCCATGAATTTCAGCCAGTGAGCCCAATTTCCTTAAGTCGCTGCTTGAGGAAGGCGTCTGCAATGATGTCAGCGTATTTTGCGCCGTTTCCTTTGCAGCTCTCGAGGCACGAAAGCATCGCGTCCGGATGGGGATGCATAAAGAACGGCATCGAATAGCGCGAAACGTTGGGGCCCTTCGGATTGACCACGCGATGGGTCGTCGCCGGGATGACATCGTTGGCGACCCGCGCCAGCATGTCGCCGGCGTCGACGATGAGGTTATCGGGGTCCGTCTCAACCGGCAGCCATTTGCCGTCGCGGTCCAGAAGCTCGAGCCCGGCGCCTTTTGCCGCCACCAGAATTGTAATGAGGTTGATATCTTCATGCGCGGCGGCGCGGATCGCGTTCGGATTGGCGCCGTCCGGCACTGGCGGATAATGTAGAAGGCGCAGGATTGAATTGCCATCGGTCGCCATACGCCGGAAGTATTCCGCATCGACGCCCAAGGACGGCGCCAACGCTTCAAGCATGACCATGCCGGCTTCCTCAAGCGCGCCGTAAAGTTTTAGAAATTTGTCCCGGAATCGTTCAGGCTTTTGCGGCCAGACATTGGCCGGGTAAACCTCGGCAAGCGGCGAGGCGCCGTCAAATTCTCGGCCCACATGCCAGAACTCTTTGAGGTCCGCATGTTCTGAGTCTTTTGCGTGCTCGGCGCCGAAGGGCGTATAGCCGCGCTGGCCGTCGCCGCCGGCGACGTATTTCATTTTTTCCTCAGTCGGGAGTGCGAAAAACGCCTCGCTTAGTTGATACGCGTCAGCCAACAGGTCGCGCGAAACCCCGTGATCTTTGAGGATGATGAACCCAAAATACTTGAACCCCTCATAGAGGGCCTCCTCGAAGGCCTTCCGGGATGCGCTGTCGCCGTCCGTGAACGCCTTCAGGCTCAGTTCCGGCACGCGGTCATATTTTCGGGTCATGCTAAATCCGCTGATTTCATGGGCCGTATCGCCAAAGTTTCCTTAACCATGGCGGTTTACGATTGTCACGGCGAGGACGCAATGGTGCTGAAACTGACACTCAAACCCGGTGAACGGGCCGCCGTTAATGGCGCGGTGATCGTTAATGGCGATCGCCGGGCGAGCCTTGTCATTGAGAACCGGGCGCGAGTGCTGCGCGAAGGCGACATTATGCAGCGGGAAGATGCGACGACGCCGGCGCGGCGCATCTATTTCCCGGTCATGATGATGTATCTCGACGCAAAGACGACGAAGGAAATGCACGCAGAATTCGAGGCGCGCTTGACCGAATTTGTTAACGCCATCGTTGATGGCGAGGCGCTCAGGATTTGCGCACGGCTCGGCGCCGATGTCGCCAATGAAGACTACTACAAAGCGCTGCAGAAGTGCCGTTCGCTGATGGACTTTGAGGAGGCGCGTCTCACCCATGTCCTATGACGCCTACGCCAAAACGCAGCGCGAGACTGCGGCGCCCCGAGACGCCGAATATCGCGCCTTCGCCAAATCGACGCGCGCTTTATTGGCCGTCGATGAAGACAATGCGCAGAGCCTCGCCGAGGCGCTGCATATCAATCGATCGCTGTGGGAAGCGCTTGCCAGCGATTGCGCCAGCGACGCCAATCAGTTGCCGGAGGAAACGCGCGCGCGAATCATCGGTCTCGCACGCTGGGTCGGCGCACACACCCGCCGGGTTCTGCGTCAGGAAGAAACGATCGACGCACTCGTCGACATTAATCGCATCATGATGGACGGTCTCGCCGGAAAGGCGCCGGCGGAAGGTTAGCGAACGTTAAGCGGGCGAACCTCGGCGTCCGGCCGGTCCGTAGCCTCTAATTCTTCTTTTCGAGTTCTTTGGCCTGTTTCCGCAGGGACTGGATCATTTTCTTCCGCCGAGCTTCATCTTCCTTCGCGCGCGCCTCCATGTCTGCAATCGCTTTTTCAAGCGCGGCAGCGCGGTTCTCGGGTTTCGCTTCTTCGCCTGTCAGGCAAATCACGGTGTGATATACGGATTTATTTTCCTCATCGCCGGATTCCTCTTTAAATTCCAGCATGACGGGCTCGCCCTCATCATCGTCATGAATACAGCTGGCGCTTGTCCATGAATCGCCGTCGCCTTTGCCGACCCACTTCATGATGTCCGCGTCATGATTGTCGCCGTGCATGCGGATGACGCGATGCTCGCCATTGCCGTCGTCAAACTGCAAAACGCGTACGCGATCGCCCACCACGACATCGTCAAATATGACTTCGTCTTCCGTGCCGGTGAAAACCAGCACCCGCTTTTCCTTAACGACTTTCGTCTCCTTTTTGACAATAGCGTCGTCATCACTGTCCGCTGCGGCGTATCCGTAACTTGCCGTCGCGGCCAGACCGACGGCGATGAACGCGGCTGCGCCGACCCCGCCAACAAGTCGGCGTGCGAGGGAGGCGTTGGAATTTTTCAAGAGCATCAGTCTCTCCTTCAAGGGATGGCCTAAAGACAGTCCATAGGCGGGCTCGGGCCCGCGGACGGATTTCATGATAGCGCTGGCGTATTCGCCGGCGGCCTTTGCGCCGCCGCAACGGGCGAGAACATATGCGTCGCACGCCGCCTCCTGGTCGGCGCGAAAAGCCTTGCTTGCAAAGTGGACCAGCGGATTGGGCCATTGCGCAGCCTGCAAAATAGCGGCGGCGAAGCTGGCGCCGAGATCGCCGCGCGCGATGTGCGCGAATTCGTGGGCAAGAGCGAGGCGTCGTTCCCTGGCGTTGAATGTTTTGTCAAACGAAGCGGGGAGAAAAACACATGGGCGTAATAACCCCATAACGAGCGGCCCCGCTTCATCGCCATAAAGGCGAAGCACTGGACATCGACGAAGCCCGACTTCGCGTGCGATTACCCCCGCCTCGCGCTGCAGCGCAGAGCCGGCGGGTATCGAATCCTCAACGGCTCGGCGCATGGCGCGGCGCTGATCCTCCAGACGTATGGCGATCCACGCCACCGCAACGGCAAACCATAGAAACAGCGCAACAGCGGCGGCGAGGCCGAGCCAATCGATGCTTGCGGCCGCGGCAGGCGGTCCCGCTGTGATGGCGGCGGCCGATACGAAAACCGGTCCCTCGATCATCGGCGCCGGCAGGATGTTCAGGTCCGGAAGGAAAAGGCGGGCGACCGGCGCCAGCCATAATGCATAGGCGGCGCGTGCGCCGAAAGCCCGCGCAAAAGGCCGGCGGACAAGCAGCACCAGCACAATCAGCGCTGCGACAGCAAGCGAGGTTTCGCCAAAGCCAAAAAGCAGATCAGTCGCGCTCACGTTTCAACTCCGCGAGTATGGTTTCAAGCTCTTCAATGTCATCCGCGGACAGACCGCGCGCATCGGCAAGATGCGCGATCAACGGCGCCGCGCGGCCGCCGAACAATTTGTCCGCGAGCGTTTCGGTTTCGCCAGCCGCGTATTCGGCCCGCGTGATTAACGGACGGTAAAGATAACGCCGACCCTCGCTGCGATGGCCTAGCGCGCCTTTCTCAACAAGCCGGGCTAGGAGCGTCTTCACGGTTTTGCCGCTCCATTGGGTTTTTCTGGTGACGCGGGTCGCCACGTCGCTGGCCGGAAGCGGGTTTTCCGACCATAGGACATCCATGATTTCGAATTCTGCATTGGAAATCGGCTTTTCCATGAGCGTCCGTCGCTGACTACAGTTGTAGTCTATGCATATGACTACATCTGTAGTCAACAACAATGTCGTGATGTCGCCGCCAGTCCAATTTGGTGGCGCGTGCGCCGACCCCGCCTTATGGTGCGCCGAAACTCGAGAAGGCGTTCCTGTGGCGGCGAAAAATCAACACCCCATCAATTCGGGTTTTGGGCGGAAAAGCACCGCGAAAGACGTCATGGAGGGGGTTAATTTGGCCGGCCGTGCGGCGGTCGTTACCGGCGGCTATTCCGGGCTTGGTCTGGAGACGGTTCGCGCCCTGGAAAACGCCGGCGCCGTGGTTTTCGCACCTGCCAGACGGCCGGAGGTCGCCGAAAAGGCGCTGCGCGAAGCGGACCTGAGCGCCACGGTCGCGCCCATGGATTTGGCGGACTTGGGCAGCGTGCAGAACTTCATATCGGATTTTGGCGCCGCGCATGGTCGCCTGCATCTACTGATCAACAACGCGGCCATTATGGCCTGTCCGGAAACGCGCGTCGGCCCCGGTTGGGAAGCGCAGTTTGCGACAAACCACATCGGACATTTTGCCCTTGCCGCTGGTCTCCTGCCGCATCTGAGGCGCGCGGACGGCGCGCGGGTCGTTGCCTTGTCGTCGGTCGGGCATATGCGCTCGCCGATTGTCTGGGACGATATTCATTTTGAGTCGCAAGACTACGAAAAATGGGCCGCATACGGTCAGTCAAAAACTGCAAATGCGCTTTTTGCGCTAGAGCTCAATCGGCGCTTCGCTGATGACGGCGTACAGGCGTTTTCAGTGCATCCGGGCGGCATCATGACCCCGCTGCAACGGCACCTGCAAAACGAAGAAATGCAGGCAATGGGCTGGATTGATGAAAATGGCGAAGTCGCAGAAGCGGCAAGGGACTATTTCAAAACGCCGGAAGGCGGTTGCGCGACAACGCTGTGGTGCGCAACGAGCAGTGCGCTCAATGATCGCGGCGGCGAATATTGCGAAGACTGCGATATTGCACAATTGATGAATGAAGAATCGCCGCGTGGTATGCACGTGGCGCCGTGGGCGGTCGACGACGAACAGGCGACGCGGCTCTGGGAAGAAACCGAAAAAATGCTGCAATCGGCATAGGAGACGCGTGGGGGCGGAATGAAAAAGATTTCTACGGTATTTGCGGCCGTGACGGCGTCGTTCGTTTTATCGGCGCAGGCGCAGGACGTCGCGCCGCGGTCCCTAGGCGAAGGGCCTTATGACCGTCTCGTGATACGGGGCGCGACGTTGATCGACGGGGCGGGCGCGCCGCCGGCGGGCCCGGTCGATATCGTCGTAGAGGGCGGACGGATCGCGCAGATTGTCCCGGTCGGCGCGCCGGGTTTGCCGATCGAGGACGAGGGCCGCCCGGCCGCGGGGTCGCGCGAGATTAGCGCCGATGGCATGTATGTGCTGCCAGGCTTTGTCAGCCTTCACGCCCATATTCATGATGAGACGACCGGGCAGGGCGTTCCACCCGATTACATTTTCAGGCTCTGGTTGGCGCATGGCATCACCACGATTCGCGACCTTGGCAATCAGGGCGGGGCTGCATGGACGTCGGGTCTCGCGCGGCGGTCTGCACGGAACGAAATCGATGCGCCGAATATTTATCCGTATCCGGTGTTTCGCGGCTGGAACGCCGGCGATGTCGATACGCCGGCAGAGGCGCGGGCGCGCATCCGCAAGTTAAAGAGCGACGGCGCTGTTGGCGTTAAGTTTTTTGGCGCGCCGGAAGAAATCCTCTGGGCGGGGCTAGAGGAGGCTAAGAAACAGGGCCTGCGCTCAACCATGCACCACGCCCAGCTCGACGTCGCCCACGCTGATGTTCTCGATACCTCGGCCCGCGGCCTTAACTCCATGGAGCACTGGTATGGGCTTCCGGAAGCGCTGTTTGAGGACCGCACGCTGCAGCATTATCCGCTCGATTATAATTACAGCGATGAACAACACCGGTTTGAAAACGCCGGCAAGTTATGGGCGCAGGCGGCGAAGCCGGGTTCCGATCATTGGAATTACGTCATGGAGACGTTGCTTGAGCGGCAATTTGAGCTCGTGCCGACATTTTCGATTTATCTTTCCAGTCGCGACTGGATGCGATCTCGGCGCGCCGAATGGCATGACGAATACACCATGCCGAGCTTGTGGAGTTTCTTCAAGCCAGACCGCAACGCCCACGGATCCTATTGGTTCGATTGGGGCACCGAACAGGAGACGGCCTGGCGCGAGAATTACGGGCTTTGGATGCAGTTTATCAACGAATACAAAAACCGCGGCGGGCTCGTCGGCGTCGGTGAGGACGCCGGATATATCTACTCGACTTACGGGTTTGGGTATGTGCAGGAACTTGAACTTTTACGCGAGGCCGGCTTTCATCCGCTGGAAGTCATCATGGCGGCGACGCTGAACGGGGCCAAGATTCTTGGCGCGGCTGACCGCGTTGGATCAATCCAGGTCGGCAAACAGGCGGATCTGTTGATTGTCAAAGAAAACCCGCTCGCCAATCTGAAAACGCTTTACGCCACGGGCCATATCAAGCTCGATCCCGTGACAAACAAACCGGAACGCGTTGGCGGCATTGACGTCATTGTAAAAAACGGCGTGGTTTACGACGGCGCGGCGCTGCGCGACTCCATCAAGGCCATGGTGTCGGCTGAGAAAGACCGCCTGGGCGTTGCGCCGGGACCCATGCCGATTGTCGGATTTGAACTGCCGGAAAATTCAAACGAGGAATAACAACGCCATGAAAACGAAATTGTTTGGTTCAATCGCCGCTGCAGCGTTTCTCACTTTCGGAGGGACCGCCGCGGCCGATCTCAAAGCCGATGTCGACGCCGACTACGATTATATCTTCGAATTGTACAAACACTTTCACGCCAATCCGGAATTGTCCTTCAAAGAAAGCGAGAGCGCCGCGCGCATGCAGGCTGAACTTGAGCCGCTGGGCTTTAAGGTCTCGATGGGGCTCGGCGAGAACTGGGTGCGAAAAAAAGCGAAAGCCGATGTCGGCGAGGTGTTCGATGGCGTCGGCGGGTACGGTCTTGTTGCGGTCATGGAAAATGGCGAGGGGCCGACCGTGATGCTGCGCGCGGATATGGACGCGCTGCCTTTGGAGGAAAAGACCGGGCTGTCTTATGCGTCGAAAGTGACGGCTATCGACTACAGAGGTCAGGAGGCGCCTGTGATGCACGCATGCGCCCATGACAGCCACATGGCGATCCTGATCGGCGCGGCACGGCGCCTCGCGGCCATGAAAGACCAATGGTCCGGCACGCTTGTGCTCATTGGTCAGCCAGCTGAGGAAATTGGCCTTGGCGCGATGGCGATGCTCGAAGAAGGTCTTTACAAGAAGTTCCCGAAACCGGACTACGTTCTTGCGACGCATACGTCCGGGTGGGACTCCGCCGGCGACGTCACCTATACGTCGGGTTATGCGCTCGCGAATGTCGACAGCGTCGATATCTATGTGAAAGGGGTCGGCGCCCACGGATCTGCGCCGCAATTCAGTAAGGACCCGATCGTCATCGGCGCGCAGATCGTCAATGCGCTGCAGACGCTGGTTTCGCGCGAACTAGATCCGCTGCAGTCGGGCGTTGTCACCGTCGGCGCGTTTCAGGCGGGCTATAAACACAACATCATTCCCGACGCGGCGCATTTGCAGATTACCGTGCGGTCCTATGAGGACGACGTGCGCGAAAAGTTACTCTCCGGCATCAAGCGGATCGCCGAAGCGCAGGCGCGCTCGGCCGGGCTGCCCGATGACATGATGCCCGAAGTGGTTATTGAGGACACCTATACGCCATCCACCTATAACGATCCGGAGATGACGGAACGGGTCATGAGCGCGGTTGCGTCGGAGATTGGCGAGGCTCGCGTCTACGCCCGCCCGCCGTCCATGGGCGGCGAGGATTTCAGCCGGTTCGGCCGCGCGGATGAAGACGTTCCGACGGTGATTTTCTGGACAGGCGGTAATGATCCCGCAGCCATGAAGGCCGCCCGCGAAGGCAAGGGTCCGCCGCCGCCGGCGAACCATTCGCCGTTCTTCGCGCCGATCCCTGAGCCAACATTGAAAACCGGCGTGCACGCGATGACGGCCGGCGCGCTGGAATTGCTTGGAGAGAAGTGACCAGCGGCATACGGAGCATATCTAACAAGACATGTTGCGCCTGATCTTATTCGTAATCTTCGCGCTGATCGCAGTGCAGTTTCTTGGCGGATCAGTGTTTTGGCATGCCATCGGTCTTGGCGGCGATCTGGATATAGACGGCCGGGCGGCGAAGGTCGCTGATGTTCCGGACGACGCTGGCCATGGTTGGACAGCTTATGGCGGTGATGGGGGCGGCGCCCGTTTTAGCCGCGCAACTCAGATTACGCCGGACAATGTCGGGGACCTTCGCGTCGCATGGTCGTACCGCTCCGGTGCTTTAGAAGGCAAGGCGCAAGAAGTGTTGCGCCGAACGGCGTTTCAGGCGACCCCGATACTGGTTGAGGGGTCGCTCGTATTCTGCACGCAATTCAATGAGGTGATTGCGCTTGATCCTGGAACGGGCGACGAAAAATGGCGTTATGATCCCCATGTCGCCACTGACCGTCGCCCCGGCAATCAATATACCTGCCGCGGCGTCTCTTATTGGAAAAGCAAAGCCGATGACGAAGGCGAGATATGTACGTCTCGGATCTTTATGGGAACCGTCGACTCGCGGTTAATTGCACTTGATGCAAAGACCGGCGAACTTTGTCGCGAATTCGGCGGAGATGGCGCGGTTACCCTTAAGCCAAGCGTTGAACTGCGGTGGCCCGGCGAGTTCCAGATAACCTCGGCGCCCGCTGTCATCGGCGATACGGTTGTCACCGGCTCGGCCATCAGCGACAACCTTCGGACCGACGCGCCGAAAGGCACGGTGCACGCCTTTGACGCCCGAACCGGCAATCTGAAGTGGGTGTTTAACCCTGTGCCGCAGAGCGCTGACGATCCGGCGAGCGCGGAATGGTTCGCGGGCTCAGCACGGCGAACCGGCCACGCGAATGTCTGGTCAACGATTTCCGTCGATGAGGCGCGCGGGCTGGTCTTTGCGCCAACGTCGAGCGCGAGCCCCGACTATTACGGCGGAAACCGTGTTGGCGATAACCGCTATGCAAATTCAGTGGTCGCTCTTGATTCGGAAACTGGCGCTGTTGTCTGGGATTTCCAGACGGTTCACCACGACGTATGGGACTACGACGTTCCGGCCCAGCCCGGCCTCTATCAGATCTGGAAGGACAACAAGCGTCACGATGTCGTCGTACAGGCGACGAAGACCGGACTTGTCTTCGTACTTGACCGGGAGACGGGCAAGCCATTCCTGCCCGTTGAAGAGCGCCCAGTGCCGCAAGGCGCGGTCGCGGGAGAAGTCCTGTCAGAAACGCAGCCGTTTCCCGTAAATACGCCGCCGGTCGTCTCTAGCGTTTTTGATCCGTCCGATGCCTTCGGCGTCACCATCTGGGACAAAATGGCGTGCGCGAAGGCCGTCAAAAATTTGCGCCGCGAAGGGCTCTATACGCCGCCGAGCCTTGAAGGGACGCTTGCATATCCGTTTACGGGCGGCGGCGCCAACTGGGGCGGCGGCGCCTATGATCCGTCCAGAAATCTTTTGATCGTCAATATGAGCAACATTGCGGCTTATGTTCGGCTTACGGAAAAGGCAGGCGAAGGTGAACGGCTGGATGCCATCGTAGATGGCGCTGAATTTGCGCCGATGGAAGGCGCGCCCTACGAGATGGAGCGCGCGCCATTGTTATCGCCGCTCGGATTGCCCTGTTCACCGCCGCCATGGGGCATTCTCGCGGGGATCGATCTGTCGACGGGTGAAATTGTATGGCGACGGACCCATGGCACAACGCGTGACCTCGCGCCGGGCGGCATTTCGTTGAAACTCGGCACGCCGACGCTTGGCGGGCCAATCGCGACAGATTCCGGCTTGACTTTCATCGCCGCTGCGCTCGACGACTACATTCGCGCTTTCGATACTGAAACTGGCGATGAGCTATGGAAAGGGCGTCTGCCCGCCGGCGGTCAGGCGACGCCCATGACCTATATGCATGGCGGCCGTCAGTATGTTGTCATTGCGGCCGGCGGTCATGCCCGCGCTGGCACGAAACTCGGCGATTACGTGATGGCGTACAGCTTGCCCGAGTAACAGCTACGATTTCTTTTCCAGCAGCAGCTTGCCTTCTTTTTCGACCCGTCCCGCGATGGTTTCGGCGATCGAAGCGAGAATGCCGGGAAGTATGGCTGTGATGCGGGCATGCTGCGGGAAGATGTCAATTTCGCCGGTGATGGTTTGCCCGAGGCCTTTAGCGACAAAGGTCAGGCGATCTTCCGTCTCCCAATTTTCGCTGAACTTGAACATCATGCCGCCGGATAATTGCTGTTGCAGTTTCCCCGACCCTTCGCGGAAGCGCGTCCGCGCTTCTTCAAGACCAAGATCGTGAGACAAGGTAACAGTCACCGGCCGCGGCATATTCATCCTTTCAAATTCGCCCAATCCAGATAGGGTCCGATGGACGGAAATCAATAGTTTGGGGATTGTCGACCGCTATGGCGCGCGCGCGCGATTATCCGTAGAATGTTTCGCATTGGGCCTCGCTGCGTTGGGATGGGATGGTGCTATGAAAATCTTGATCTGGTTGATTTCTTTGGCGGCTCTGGGACTGGCGTTGGCAATCGCGGCATCAGGTCCGGGCACGCGGCTGGGACTTTGGGAATATGGGACCGGGTTAAAACTTATTCGGCAACTCGCCATGCCGGTGATGATCGCCGCCGTTGCAAGCGCCGGCGCGTTTGTCCTGGCGCTATTCAGTGTACGACGGTTATCATTGATTCCCTTGGCGGCGGCGATCGCGGCCGCGGCGGCGGCGCTTGTGCCGATCAAGATGAAGGAGGCCGTCGATGCGAATCCTTTCATCCATGACATCACAACGGATTTTGACGATCCGCCGATGATCGTCGCCGCTGCGAACGAAGAGCGGCGCAATCCCCCTGAATATGTTGGCGATGAGCCGGCGCCGCGCAGCGACTTGACGACGGCGGAAGCACAGCGCGAAGCCTTTCCCGATATCGGCACCATTCGCACTGACAGAAATATCGAAGACGCGGCGTCAATCGCAGCATCCGTTGTAACGGGAATGGGAATGAAACTGCTGAGCGACGGGCCGGTGGACGACGGCTGGGTTATCGAGGCGGCCTACACATCGTTCTGGTTCGGCTTTGTCGACGACTTCATTGTTCGCATTCGCGCCGATGGCGACCGCGCGATTGTCGATGTTCGTTCGAAATCCCGCGTCGGCGGATCGGATCTTGGCGCCAACGCCAAGCGCGTGCGGACATTCACGCAAAAATTCGAGGCCGCAGCGTCGACCTAATCAACCGGCGGATTGATAAGCGACCCCGCACATTCGACTTGCGCGTCATATTGAACGACAGCGCCGGAGATGCGCGCGCGACCATCGACGATCAGACGCAGGCTCGCCGGGTAGAGGAGGTGCTCCTGTTCGAGAATGCGGTCCGACAGGCTCTCCAGCGTATCGCCTGGCAAGACTGGCACCGCGGCCTGGCCGATGATGGCGCCGGCGTCCATTTCTGCGGATACGAAATGGACCGTGCAGCCGGCGATTTTTACGCCGGCGTCAAGCATCCGTTCCTGGACATGCAATCCGCGAAAAGCGGGCAACAGGGACGGGTGAATATTAATCAGCCGGCCGCGCCATTCATCGACAAAGCCGGGTGACAGCATGCGCATGAAACCGGCGAGGCAGACATAGTCGATGTCGGCGGCGCGGAGCCGTTCTGAGACAGCAGCGTCGAATTCCTCGCGCGTTTCGAAATCGCGATGATCGATGACGGCCTGAGTCACGCCTGCCTTGCGCGCGAATTCCAATCCGCCGGCCTTTGGCTTGTTTGAAATGACGAGGACGATTTCGGCCGGAAAGTCGGGAGCAGCGCAAGCGTCGAGCAACGCTTTGAGGTTCGATCCGCGACCGGAAATCATGACGGCGATTTTTGCGTCAGGCATACAGCATCACGTTTTTCGGACCGAACCAACGATACGCGCGTCTTCGCCGGCATTGTTCAGCGCGGCGACAACTGTATCGGCCTTTTCCGGCGCGCAAACGACGACGCCGCCGACGCCGCAATTGAAAGTCCGGCGCATTTCTCTGTCGCTCAGGTTTCCGGCTTCCTGGAGCCATTGAAAGAGCGGCGGCAGAATGAGCGTTTCATCATCAAATTCCGCCGATAGACCCGCCGGCAACACCCGCGGCGTATTGTCGGTGAGGCCGCCGCCCGTGATATGGGCAAACGCTCGTATGTCGCCGCGGCGTATCAACGGCAACAGCGCTTTCACATATATCTTTGTCGGCGCCAGCAACGCGTCGCCAAGGCTCCGCGCGCCATCAAACGGGGCCGGCGCGCCGAGTTGGACGCCGGCGTTATCTACGACCTTGCGGATCAGCGAATAACCGTTGGAATGGGCGCCGGAGGAGGCGAGGCCGATCAGCACGTCGCCGTCAGCGACGTCATGAGGCAACAATGCGCCGCGCTCCGCCGCGCCGACGCAAAAACCGGCGAGGTCATAATCGCCCTTGGCGTACATGCCGGGCATTTCCGCCGTTTCGCCGCCGATGAGGGCGCATCCGGCTTGCCGGCATCCCTCGGCGATGCCTGAAACGACGCTTGCCGCGACCCCTTCGTTGAGCATGCCGGTTGCAAAATAATCTAGGAAAAACAGCGGCTCTGCGCCCTGTGCTAAGACATCATTGGCGCACATGGCGACAAGATCGATACCGATCGTATCATGTCGTTCCGTCGCAATCGCGAGTTTCAATTTGGTGCCGACGCCGTCCGCGCCGGATACGAGGATGGGATCGCTAAATCCCGCCGCCTTCAGGTCAAAAAGGCCGCCAAACCCGCCGAGCGCGGAATCAGCCCCGGCCCGGGCCGTCGATTTCGCCATCGGCGCAATCGCTCGAACAAGCCGATCTCCAGCGTCGATATCTACGCCAGCTGATTTATAAGCATCGCCCATGGCGCAATTCCTAGCCATAGCCGGCGCCCCGGCGCAACTAAATGCTGCGATTGCGTGAAATGGGGTCGTTTCGGTGGAACGGCGCGTCTATATTAGCGGGGCCGCGGGCGGGGCCGGCGGGCGAAAGAGCCAGAGGTGAAAAATCAGCGTGATGGTGCGTTTTCTGACAATTGTTTCCGCCCTTGTTGTTGCGTGGGCTGCAGCGCCGCAGCCGGCCTTTGCGGTCGGCGAGGACGTTTTTGTCGTCCCCCGCGTCGCCGTACAGGCGCGCGCCGACAACGCGACGCAGGCCAAGGCGGCCGCCCAACGCGATGGGCGCCGCCGCGCGATGGACATTCTGCTGCGACGATTGACCGTTGAGGACGACTGGCCGCGCCTGCCGACGCTTGCGACGCCGCCAGATCCGGAATCCGCAACGTCTGAAACTACAGCGCCGACGCTGGGGTTTGCGGAAACGTATGATTCCTATCTGGCGCCCGAGACGATCTCGCTATCGGACGAAATGCTTGAGCAGCTCGAGTCCGGTTTTGAGGTTTATAACGAGAAAAGTTCGTCGAAGACCTACCGTGCGTTCATCACCTACCGGTTCAAACCAGACCAGGTGCGCAAACTCCTGAAAGATGCGCAGATTCCCTACAGCGAAGCGCAAACGCGAACCGCGCTGGTCGTTCCAGTCTTGCAGACTGGAAACGGTCTTTACCTCTGGGAAGAGAACAATCCCTGGATGGCCGCATGGAAGGTGCGGCCCTACAATAATGAACTGACACCGCTCATTGCGCCGCTCGGCGACCTCGAAGATTCGGCGAACGTCTCCGCGCGCCAGGCGGTTGCAGTCGACGCCGAAGCGCTCAGCGCAATGGCGGCGCGGTACTCCGTGCCGCAAGTCATTGTTGCGCATGCCTTTCTGCAACAGCGTGATGGTGATGACAGATTGCGGGTGCGTTTTATCAACGGTTATGTTGACGGCGGCGGTTTTAGCGGCGGCATTGACGCCGGCGACCTTGGCGTAACGGACGATTTTTCTGTGACCGATGACGCGACGGACATTCAATTAAAGCAGGCGGCCGTCGGTGAAGTCATCGCAGAAGCGTGGTTTTCGCAGGCCTCGGGTAATTTTCCGACTTTAGCGGAGCGCGCCATCGAAGAAACGATCGCCAAATATGCTAAACCTTGGAAGGAACGCACGCTGATCGATCACACTGTGGCGGCTCTTCTCAATGTTAGTGCGATCTATAATTCCATCGGCGAATGGGCGCAGATTCGCACGGCGCTGACGGCGACCCCGCTCGTCAGCGGCGTTCAGGTCCGATCGTTGTCGCGCGGCGGCGCTGAAATGGTGATTCAGGCTTTTGGCGATCCAGAAAAACTGGTTGTCGCAATGGACGCGCAAGGGCTCGTTCTGTGGTCCCATGACGGCGATTACTGGACAATCGCCACGCCGGCCGCGGCGCAACGATGGCAATCCATTGAAAGACGTCGCGGGATTTTTGGACGCAACGACATCGATGAGGAATCGCCCATACAGCCGGCCTCTTATCCTGTGGAGCGCGATTACTAGTCGCGCCGGGTGGGCAAAGGCGATCAAGGCGTGAGCAATCAATCTGCGGCACTGGAAGAAAAAAGCGGCGCGGCGCAGCTCGTTCTGCCGCTGCCGCGCCATCCGCCGCGATATGACCGCGAAGCCTTTTTGATTGCGCCGACCAATGACGCCGCCTGGCGCGCTGCACATGCATGGCTGGCATCCGCTGATCCGAGCCTGATTATTTGCGGTCCGCCGGGTTCGGGAAAAACACATCTCGCGACGATCCTTGTTGAGAAGGGCGGACAATTCATCGACTGGCGTTCGGCGACGCCGGCAATCGCCGCTGATATCGATATTGGCGTTATCGATGATTTGCCTGCCGATGATCCGAAGCGTTTTTTGACTGCGCTGGAAGAATTCACAAACGCCGGACTGCGAACCGTTCTCGTCGGACGCGGCCACCCCGGCGAGTGGGCGAGCGGTCTCAAAGACTTGCGCACGCGCCTCGAGGCCGTTCCGCGCGCTAGCCTCGATCAGCCGGACGAAGCGTTATTGCGGGCAGTGATGACTAAAGCCTTTGGCGACCGCCAGATCGCCATTGATGCAGCAGTGATCGAATATGCGGCGCCGCGCCTTCCACGCACATTCGCCGCCGCACTGGCGTTTGTTGAACGGGCGGACGAAGAGGCGGCGCGCCGTAAGAAAAAAATTACGGTTGCCTTGGCAAAAGAGATCGTAAACGCTTTCTAGACCGCCGGCGCCGCAGCGTTGACTGCGTATGGGACAAACAGGAGTACAGGCTGGCCGTGGCTGACGACGCATCGCCAAGAACCGAAAAAGGTGACGCCACAAATGGCGTTATTTCGGCGCAGTCGCCCGAGCGCTTCATTAATCGCGAGCTATCGTGGCTTGCATTTAACATGCGCGTCCTTGGGGAGGCGTTTAACGAAGGTCACCCGCTTCTGGAGCGGCTTCGGTTTCTCTCGATCTCGGCAAGCAATCTTGATGAGTTTTATATGGTGCGGGTCGCCGGTTTACGCGGGCAGGTGCGTGAATCCGTTGCGGCGTTGAGCCAGGAAGGGTTAACGCCGCAACAACAGCTGACGTTGATCAACGAAAAAGCACTCTCACTGATTGACGAACAGCAGCGGTGCTGGCGCGAGTTGCAACCGCTTTTACGGGACGCGGGCATTCAAGTCCTCGAAGACCATGAATTGACTGCCGCCGATACCGAATGGCTGCAGGCGGAATTCGATGCGAACATCTTTCCCATCCTGACGCCGCTGGCGCTTGATCCGGCGCATCCGTTTCCGTTTATTCCAAATCTCGGCTTCGTTCTCTGTTTTGAGATGGAGCGCCCTGACGGCGAAATGCTACAGGCGCTGCTGCCCGTGCCGAGCAAGATCGGGCGTTTTATCAGATTACCGGACGCCAACGGCGACGGGCCAATTGGCGCCGACGTTCGCTTCATATCATTGGAGAGCGTGATTGTTCGTTTTATCGATCGCGTTTTCCCGTCTTTCAATATGCTTAGCCACGGCGCTTTCTCTGTCCTGCGCGATTCCGATGTCGAAATTGAGGAAGAAGCAGAAGACTTGGTTCGGGTATTTGAATCAATGCTGAAGCGGCGGCGCCGCGGCGACGTTATTCGCGTGAATTTTGAGGCCGCGACGCCGGAGAATATGCGCGTCCTGATCTCCGACCGGTTGCAGGCGACGTCGCAAGATATCATTCCAATCGACGGTTTTATTGGTCTTGCGCAGATAAACGAGCTCATTCCCGCCGATCGTCCGGACTTGCAGTTTGACGCGTTTGAGCCGCGTTTTCCGGAACGCATTCGAGAGCATGGGGGTGATTGCTTCTCAGCGATCCGCGCCAAAGACATCCTGGTGCACCACCCCTATGAATCGTTCGACGTCGTCGTGCAGTTTTTGAAACAGGCGGCCGCCGATCCCAAGGTGGTCGCCATCAAACAAACGCTTTACCGAACGTCAAAACAATCGCCGATTGTCGAGACGCTGATCGAAGCGGCTGAAGCCGGGAAGAACGTCACCGCGCTTGTCGAGCTTAAGGCGCGCTTCGACGAGGAAGCCAATATTCGCTGGGCCCGGGCGCTGGAACGCGCTGGCGTCAATGTCGTTTACGGGTTTGTTGAATACAAAACCCACGCGAAGCTGTCGCTCGTCGTGCGTCAGGAGGCCGACGGCGCGCGCACTTACGCCCATGTCGGCACCGGCAACTACCATCCGATAACGGCGAAAATATATACCGACCTTTCGCTTTTTACCTGCGATCCAGCGATCGGTCGCGACGCGGCGAAGGTTTTTAACTACATCACCGGTTACGCGGCGCCGACATCGTTTGAGAAATTCGCGGTGGCGCCGCTGACCGCGCGGGCGCGCATTACAGAACTCATCGACCGTGAAACCAAAAACGCGCGGAAAGGCAAGAAAGCGGCAATCTGGGCGAAAATGAATTCGCTGGTTGACGGCGCGATGATCGATAAACTCTATGAGGCGTCGCAAGCCGGCGTGCGCATCGATCTCGTTGTGCGCGGCATTTGTTGTTTGCGTCCCGGCGTGCCAGGCCTTTCTGATAACATTCGTGTAAAGAGCATAGTCGGACGCTTTCTTGAGCACGCCCGGATATATGCATTCGGCGCCGGCGACGCCCTGCCAAATTCGGGGGCCGCGGTTTACGTCGCATCGGCGGATCTGATGCCCCGAAATCTCAACCGCCGTGTTGAAGTCTTTTGCCCTATCGACAATGCGACGGTGCGGCGGCAGATTCTCAACTACATCATGGTGGCCAATCTCAATGATGACGCACAGAGCTGGGTCTTACAGCCCAACGGAGAATATGCCCGTTCAAAACCCGCCGCGAAATCAGAGTCGTTCAGCGTTCATACCTATATGATGACCAATCCGAGCCTGTCGGGCCGCGGCGGCGCAATTAAGTACAATGCGCCCAAAGCCCTGCGGCCGAGAAAATAACGCCGCCGGCATGAATCGCGTAGATTGATCGAGAGCGAAGTCGACGGCCAGATGCAAGCGACCAAAATCGACAGACAAGATAGAGATACGTCCGGCGGCGCGCGCGCGCTGCGCCGCGCGGTTGTTGATATCGGGTCAAACTCAGTCCGTCTGGTGATCTTTGACGGCCCGGATCGCGCGCCGATGGCTATCTGCAACGAAAAGGCCTTGTGCGGGCTCGGTCGCGACATGACGGATGACGGCGCGCTCAATCCGGTTTCTGTCGCAGATGCAATCGCCACCCTGAAACGGTTTCGCATTATCCTGCGCGCCTATGGCGACCCACCCACGCAGACAATTGCGACCTCCGCCGTTCGCGAGGCGAAGGATGGCAAGGCGTTTGTTGCAGCGATCCGCGATCTCGGTTTCGACGCCACGGTGATATCGGGTTCCGAAGAGGCCGAACTTGCGGCCCTTGGCGTATTTTCCGTAGAGCCTGACGCTCGCGGTCTCGTGGGCGACATGGGCGGCGGTAGCCTTGAACTGGTTTCGATAAAAAAGGGCGCGGCTGTGCATAGCGTGAGCCTGCCGATTGGACCGCTTTCGGTTATGCGCGCATCGGGCGGCGATTTGAGGGCGGCTAAAAAAATCTTTGATAACGCGCTGAAAGCCACAAAATTTCTTCGGCGCGGCAACTTCAACTCTCTCTACACCGTTGGCGGCGCGTGGCGCTCAATCGCACGCATTCACATGAATTTGAAACACTATCCGCTGTCGGTGCTGCATCATTATGAGCTGCCGACTGCATCTGCTATCGAGGTCTGCAACCTTGTCGCGCGGCAAAGTCGTCGCTCGCTAGAAGAAATACCGGGTATTTCTAGAAAACGGATTGATACGCTGCCATTCGCCGCGGTCGCGCTCAAATCTTTATTGTTGGAGATGAACGCGACACGCATGATCGTTTCGGCGGGCGGCGTGCGCGAGGGGCTGCTGTATAAAGCGCTCGCGCCGGCCCGTCGCAAGACCGATCCGCTGCTGGAGGCGTGCCGTTTTTTTTTCGCAGCGCTTTGCGCCGGAACCGGCGTTCGGGGCGGCGGCGTTCGCTGTCATTGCGCCCCTGTTTTCGAATGAACCATCGGTAAAAAGCCGTATTCTCAAGGCCGCGTCCGAACTCGTCGATATCGCGGCGTTTTCGCATCCAGATCTTCGCGGCCGACAGGCGTTCGACACAGCGCTCAGCGCGCCGTTTGTCGCCGTCACGCATAAAGAGCGCGTATGGATCGCCCTGGCGCTGTATTGCCGATATTGCGGCCGCAATGCGGCGCTTCCGAACGAGCAAGCGATAAGCCTTTTGGACTGGGATGAACAACAGACGGCGACACAGGCTGGTCTGGCGCTGCGGTTCGCGGCCACCCTTGCGCCGAAATCGCCGGGTCTTCTCAACGGTTGCACGTTGACGAAGTCGGAGGCCGGCGTAACGTTCAACGCACCTGCCGACCACGAGGCGTTGATCGGCGAAACGCCGCGCAAGCGACTTGAATCGCTCGCCGCCGCTTTTGAACTTCCGCTGCTCCTTAATTTCGGCGACTGAAACGGCGCCTAAGAGAAAGGCGGTCGTTGTTACGGTGAACAACGACCGCCCGCTCGTTTTATCTATGTTACGCCGTTAGAATTCGGCGCGGAGTTTAAAGTAGTAGAACCCGCCATTAAAGCCCGCGGGGGCGATAGGCGGATACTGGGCGCCCGCAACGCCTGCGTTCGCTGCGCTCAACTCATCGGGATAGGAATTGAACACGTTTTGCGCGCCGGCGATGAGCTGAACATTTTCGGTCACATTGTAACCGAGTTCGAGATCGATCGGGAACTGCGCGCCGCCATCATGGGGCAGGTCGCAGAACTCAGGGCCGGTCGATGACACGGCGTCGAGATGGCACTCAAAGAACTCGCCGTAATAGTTGAAACGCACGAGTGCACGCATCTTGCCCATGTAATGATTGAAGGTCACGTTCCCGCGCGTATTCGGGATTGTATCCTCCAGTTGGCGCCGACGCCCTTCGGAGAGCGGCGCGGCCGTATCGAGACCCTGATCGGTGACTTCCGTATCCGTCCAGTTGAAGGCGAGCGCCATGGAGGTCGACGACCCTTCATAAAGCTCGAAATCGGTGCTCGCCACGATATCGATCCCTTGCGTGCGGGTGTCGAACGAGTTCGTGAAGAAGCCGAATGACGCGAGGTCTTCCGATCCGGCGAAGTCGGCGGCGTTCAAAACGCCGGCGCCATCGAGCAGGTTGAGCACCTGGCTCGTCGATGCGCCCATCGGCACCATGACCATGTTTTCGCCCGCGACCTCGATCAGCTCGGCAAGGAAATCCTGCTGATCTGAAATAGCGATCCGATCCGTCACATTGATCCGGAAGTAGTCGATCGTCATGTCGATTTCGCCGAGGCTGAAGCCGATGCCGGCCGTGAAGTTTTTCGACTCCTCCGGCCCAAGCGTCGGGCGAACGCCCGTATCGAGGAACAACCGGTCGGCGATGAACTGACCTGCCGCGCTCGAAAGCGGTATCGTACCCTGATCCTGCAACATGCCGCCCGAGAATTGAGTCGTGATGTTTGTCACGTTTGCCTGGCCGGCGGTCGGGGCGTGGAAACCGGTAGAATAGGTGGACCGGAAAACAAGGTTATCATTGAAGTTGTAAAGTCCGCCGATTTTCCAATTGAGCGTGTCGCCAAAGGAGTCGTAGAAATCCTCGTACCGGACAGCGCCTTGCAACGTGAAGTTCGCTGTAACGTCGGACTCAACTTCGCCGTAGATGGCGTAGTTCTTTTGCGAGTTTTCGCCCGCGCTCGCGTCGGTGAAGCCGCCAAAGCCGTTTGAGCTTGACGAGAACCCTTGACCGCCAGGAAACGCGATAGAGGGCGATGACAGAGAACCGATCGCAAACGATGCAGGATCGCCCGCGATAATTTCAAAATTCTCGTTCCGATGCTCGCCGCCGAAGGACAGAATAATATCGGAGGCGAACATGTCATTCGGGATTGCGTAGGAGAAGTCCGCGTTGAAGTTGTTGTCTGTCTGGATATAGCTGCCCGGATTGAATGATGTCGGGGTCGCCGGGCCAAGCGAGGCGTTGATCGTGTTGCGAATGAAGAACACGATTTCGCTTTGCCCGAATGTGTAGCTGAAATCATAAGTCAGGTTGCCGAGGGCGCCCCGGAATCCAGCCGTGATCGACTGGTCGGTCAGGTCGCCGCCGAAGCGCGGCGTAAAGCCGCCCGGAAACAGTTCGACAAATGAGAAGCAGTTGGCGTCAGCCTGAATTGACGCCAGGAAGGTCGGATCCGGGATAAGGCCGCCCGCCGTGAGCGGTATGCCAGCGATACAATCGCCGGCCATGTCAATCATGGGATCGCCCGTAACTGTGGCCGATGTCGATAGATCGCCAACAAGAACGGATGGAACGTTGTCCATGTCGAGGTCGGCTGGGTCCTCAAAACCAGTGTCTGGATCAACCATAGGCCCGGCGAAAACGCCGCCGCGATTGGTCGGGTTGCGGAAGAAGAAGCCGCCGTCCGTTTGGCGTTCCGACCAGTTGCCGAAGGCATACGCTTCAAACTGATCCGAGAACGGTATGGCGCTGTTAATGAAGACCGTCCAGTCGTCATTGAGGTTCGGTTGGCCCCAGATCTGTACTTGATCAGCGGTCACCGTGTTGACGTTGATGCTAGCGACGTCCAAGTTCCCCGCCGCAATGAGTGCAGCTGCGTCGTCGCGCTGCACTGAGCGGTCGGTCGCGTCTGTTTCGCCATATTCAGCGCTGATATTTATGAAGCCGCCCAGGCCGACCGGAATCGGCAATCCAACGTTGGCCGAGATGGCGTACTGATCGCCGTCGCCTTCATATGTTTGCCCCCATTCCGCTTCGAACGAGGCGCCGCCGTCATCGTCTTTCAGAACGAAGTTGATAACGCCGGCAATGGCGTCCGAACCATATTGCGACGCGGCGCCGTCGCGGAGGACTTCGACCTGCCGCAAGGCAATTGCGGGAATGACCGAAATATCGGCGCCTTGGGCGCCGTCCGATACGCCGCCGCCGAGGAACGAGATGACCGCAGCGCGATGACGACGCTTGCCATTGACGAGAACAAGCGTGGAGTCCGGCGCCAGGCCGCGCAGGTTGGCCGGGCGAATAATCGTCGCCGCATCGGAAATCGGGTAGGTATTCACGTTATAGGACGGGACCGATGTTCTCAGGATGTTCTGAATGTCGTTGTCACCCTGATTCAGGACTTCGTCGTCGCTGATCACGTCGACCGGGGCGGGGGTATCCGCCGCAGATCGCTGATCACGCCGCGTGCCGACCGTGATGATCACGTCCTGCGATCCGTCGTCTGCGCCGTCCCCTTGCGCAAACGCCGGAGCGCTGCCCATAGCGCTTGCCATCGCAATGGCTCCAATGGCGGTTGAGTGTCTCAGCATCCGCTTGGTCATAAAGTACCCTCTCCGTTTTTGAATTATTATCGCGCGCTCGTTCATTTTGCGCACGTATGATGCACGCTATGCCGTTCGCGCTGTCGCGCAATGGTTGGATCTGCTGAATTCCGAAGCAAAGCGACTCTGACTGCAGAGGATCACCGCCTAGCACGTCGTTTCGTCTAATTAATAGTCAGAAAACAATGCATTAAAGAAAAACTTAACTGTCGTTAACCTTGTCGCAAATTTGCAACATATGCGCTTTTTCGCGCGCAAGATCGGTCGTGGACTATACCGCTCGGCGAAGCAGCGTAGTCGCCGAAACTGATGGTCCCCAAAACTCGATACGGATTTTTGCCGGCGATTTCGATTGTCGTCGCAAACATGATCGGCACGGGGGTGTTTACCAGCCTCGGCTTTCAGCTCCTGGGGATAAAGTCGCCATCCGCCATCCTTTTGTTGTGGGTCTTGGGCGGAGCGGCTGCGTTCAGCGGCGCTGTTTCCTATGCTGAATTGGGCGCCGCGCTGAAACGGTCCGGCGGCGAGTATCAGTTTCTGGCGCGCATCTTCCATCCAGCCGCCGGGTTTGTGTCCGGCTGGATTTCGGTCAGCATCGGCTTCGCGGCGCCGACTGCGCTCGCCGCGATGACCTTTGCTGCTTACCTCACGGCTGCGGTTGTGCCCGACGCCGGCTATCTTGTGAGAAGCGCCATTGCGATCGCGCTCATTCTCGCACTTGCCGCAATTCACAGCAGCCGTCGTCGAGCAAGCGGCGCGTTACAGACCGCTTTCACGGCGATTAAGGTCGCTGTCATAATCGCTTTCTGCGTGGCGGCTTTTTTCTTTTTCGGCGAACCCCAGCCGATAGATTTTCGTCCGCAGGCGGGCGACGGCGCCGTCATCGCAAGCGCCGGTTTCGCTATCGCGCTGATCTATGTGAGCTTCGCCTATACCGGCTGGAATGCAGCGACATACCTTACCGGCGAAATTGAACGGCCCGAACGCAACCTGCCAATCATCCTGGGCGCAGGCGCGGTCATCGTTACGGCGCTTTACGTCGCTCTAAACGCATCGTTTCTGATCGCGGCGCCAATGGACGCGCTGGCCGGTGAAATCGAAGTCGGTTTCATCGCCGCGGTTTCCATGTTTGGCGAGGGCGCCGGCGCATGGACGGCGGGCGTCATGGCCGGCCTTTTGATATCGACCGTCAGCGCTATGACGATTGCTGGACCAAGAGTCTTGCATGTCATTGGCGAGGATTACGCCGTCTTCCGTCATCTCGCTCAGGTAAATGTCGATGGCATCCCGACACGGGCGATACTTTTTCAGTCGGCGCTCGCTATCATTTTTATTATCAGCGGCAGTTTTGAGTCGATTCTGGTTTTTGCCGGCTCGCTGGTCGCCTTGAACAGTTTTGCGGCGGTGTGCGGACTTTATGTGCTGCGCCTGCGTGAACCGGAGCTGCCCCGCCCTTATAGAGCGTTCGGGTATCCGTTCACGCCCGCTATCTACCTTTGCGTTACCGGTTGGGCGCTCGTCTACACGCTGTCGTCGCGGCCGACGGAGGCCCTTTTTGTGGTTGGGGTGATCGCCGCCGGGGCTGGGCTTTATTATTTCGCCAGCCGGAAAGGCGCGCCGGCCCGCTCAGACCTTCAGGATTTCGACGGAACTGTTTGAAAGTTTTAGTGCAAGCTCGCCGTTCTTAAGGCTGACCGCAGCGTCGCCAAAGACTTCGCGACGCCAGCCATTCATGGCCGGCACGCCATCGAATTCACCGCGAGCGATCGCTTCGAGATCGGCGCCCGAGGCAATCAATTTCGGCGCGACGCCGTATTGTTCGCATTGACGCTTCAAGAGAACTTTTAGGAGATCAACCACGTCCGCCGGCGCCTTTTGACGGTCCGGCTTGAAGATGTCGGGCAAGGCGTCGCGCGGCGTCTTTGCGCCCTCGATGATGGCGTCGAAGATGGCGCCGCCGGCCGCCGATCGTTCAAAACCGTTTGGAATACTGCGCGCCCGGGAGAGATCTTTCGCCGTCTTCGGTTGCAGGCGCGAAAGCTCATAAATAGCGTCATCCTTAAGAATGCGACTTCGCGGTACGTCCCGTTCATGGGCTTCGCGTTCACGCCATTCCGCCAGCTTCATCAGGGGACCGAGTTCTTTCGGCTTGACACCGCGCAACCGCAGGCGACGCCATGCGTCTTCCGGTTCGACGTAATATAGCCCGTCATCGAGGAGCGCCTGCATTTCCTCTTCAACCCAGTGCTCGCGGTCTTCGTTGTGCAATTTTTCGCGGAGTATCGGATAGGCCTCGCGCAGATGCGTTACATCGGACAACGCGTAGGACAGCTGCGCGTCGGTCAACGGACGCCGCGACCAGTCGGTAAATCGCGACCCCTTGTCGATCTTTGCGCTGACAAGGGTGCGCATCAGCGGCTCATAGCCGATTTGGTCGCCAAAGCCGCACGCCATGGCCGCGATCTGCGTGTCGAAAAGCGGGGCCGGCACCTCGCCGATGAGGCGGTAGAATATCTCAATGTCCTGCCGGGCCGCGTGAAAAACTTTCACGACATCCTTTTTTATCAGAACGTCCAGCAAGGGCGACAGATCAATGTCGTCCGCGAGCGGGTCGATAATCGCTTCCGCTCCATCTGCGGCGACCTGAACCAGGCAGAGAATCGGCCAGAAGGTTTTCTCGCGCATGAACTCGGTATCGACCGCGATAAACGGTCTCGCGGCGATGTCAGCCGCGAATGAGGCCAGCTCTGACGTATCCTTGATAATGCGCATGGGCGCGCCTTCTATCAGCGCCCTTGCAGGGCGTCATCTGAAAAGAGGGACGGAAATCGCCGCATCAACAACTTTGTGGGTACAATCAAGAAAAAGCCTCCGCCTTTCGGCGGAGGCCTTTGTTTTGTCTACTATATTATGAAGTTACGAGCCGCAGAAGGCTGTCAGCGCCTGAACCGACATGGCGACAGGGCGGCTTTTCAGCTCTGTGCATGCGGCGGCTTTTTGCTCATCGGCCCGGTTGCGAGGCGACAGGGCCGTCAGCGTCGCGCCGAATAACTCCTCAATCGGCGATTTCTTCACGTAAGGCGCGGAAACCAGTTTCCAGTCGTCGCCTTCCGCGCCGATTTCGCCTGCGATGTATTGCAGGGTTTCCTGATAGGTTTTCATATCGTCGATATATCCACGGTCCTTTGCCAGCGCGTCGGCGAAGATCATGGCGCCATATTCATTGACCAGGAGATCGCGGTCGACAGGTCGGTTGGAAACGACGTGTTCGACGAATTGGTCATAGTAAAACTGAGCGCTCGCCGTAAGAAGGTCGCGCTCACGGTCGGCCATCGGTCGCCACGGATTGCCAAGGTCCTTGCCGAGGCCAGCGCCGAGAAACTCAGCCTTGACGCCGCCGCGGGTTTCAACGCCGCCGCCAAAGAGGCCGGCGTCCAGCGCGACGGGATCGTCGAAATACATCCAGTTGCCGAAATTGACGCCAACCGATCCGATCATGCTGCCATAGTCGGAAAAGATCTGGTCAGCGCCGGCCGTGGACCAGACGCCGCCGGAAGCGGAGAATGAGTCAACATAAGCGATCACTGGCTTGCCGGCTTCCTTGACTGCCAGCACGCCGTCGTGGATCGCCTCGCTGCCGACGATAGAACCGCCGGGCGTGCGCACAAACATCATGACGGCTTTGACGTCGTCGTTCTTGGCTGCTTTCAGGAGTTGTTCCTTGACTTTGTAGCCATAGGTGACCTCGGCGACGGCCGCGAAGAAGCCAGAATCGCCGGTCTCATGAGAGAGAATCGGGCCGATAACGTTGACGCGCATGATCGCGTTTTCGCTGTCTTCCTCGCCGTATAGATGATCGGACGTCGGCGCTTTCTCTTTACCCGACGATCCGCCGGCCGCGCCGGCGCCGGCCGCGCCGATAACGCCGACGCCGCACGAGACAAGCGCGATCACAAGGATCCCGCCGACGATCATTTTGATCACCATGCGCACGAGATCGGTTAAAAGTGGTGGTCTTTCAGTCACAGGCCCCTCCAGTGTGTGAAACGAGGCCACCTATGTAGGGATGTGCGCAACGCGGCAAAAGGGCCTTCCGCTGTAAAAAAACCACATTTCGCCGCGGCCCGCGCAGCGCCCACGATGAAAGAGGCCATTGTTACGGCGTTCGGGCTTGACAGGGCGGGGGCCGATTGCCAATCCGGCGCGTCTTTCTCAAGGCTTCATCCGAACCAGAATCAGGGGTTTTTTCATGCACGCCTACCGCACCCATCATTGCGGCCAATTGCGCAAATCCGGCGTCGGCGAAACCGTTCGGCTATCCGGCTGGGTGCATCGCAAGAGAGACCATGGCGGACTTCTTTTCATAGATCTGCGCGATCACTACGGATTAACGCAGTTGGTGGTTGAACCGGAGATGGCTTTTTTCGCCGATGTGGAACGGGTTCGCCAGGAAAGCGTGATCCGAGTTGAGGGCGCGGTCGTCGCGCGCGACGCGGACGTGATCAATCCGAATCTGCCCACGGGCGAAATTGAAATCCGGATCAAGTCGTTTGAGGTGCTTTCCGAAGCGGACGAGTTGCCGCTCCCGGTATTTGGCGAGCCGGACTACCCGGAAGACATTCGGATGACCCATCGATATCTCGATCTGCGCCGCGAGACGTTGCACAAGAACATCATGCTGCGCTCGGCGGTGATCCGCGAGATCCGTCGTGGCATGGAAGACAAAGGCTTCAGCGATTTTCAAACGCCGATCCTGACGGCTTCTTCGCCCGAAGGCGCGCGGGACTTTCTCGTGCCGTCGCGGTTGCACCCGGGAAAATTCTACGCGCTGCCCCAGGCGCCGCAGATTTTCAAACAGCTCATCATGGTGTCCGGTTTTGATCGCTACTATCAGATCGCACCTTGTTTTCGAGACGAGGACGCGCGCGCCGACCGGTCCGCGGGAGAGTTCTATCAGCTCGACTTGGAGATGAGTTTCGTTGAGCGCGCGGATGTTTTCGACGCCGTCGGCCCCGTAACACACGACACATTTGCCGCTTTCGCGGGCGATCGTCAGGTCACCAATTATCCGTTCCCGCTAATCCCGTTTGACGAGGCGATGCTGAAATATGGCACGGACAAGCCGGATCTCAGATGCCCGATCGAAATGCAGGTGGTGTCCGATCATTTCCGCGGTTCGGGCTTTAAAGTCTTTGCGTCGATTCTCGAAGCTGATCCGCGCCACGAGATTCGCGCCATCCCGGCGCCCGGCGGCGGCAGCCGCGCCTTTTGCGACCGTATGAACAGCTGGGCTCAGAAAGAGGGCCTCCCGGGCATGGGTTACATGATCTTCGCGGACGGAGAAGTGAAAGGCCCGCTCGCGAAAAATATCGGACCCGAACGGTCAGAGGCCGTGCGTGCGCAGCTCGGCATGAAGGCAGGCGACGCGGCGTTCTTCCTTGCCGGCAAGCCTGAGGAATTTCTTCCCGTCGCCGCTAAGGCGCGCGTCCTTATTGGCGAAGAAATGGGGATTACGGACAAGGACCGGTTCGAGCTTTGCTGGATCGTCGACTTCCCGATGTATGAATGGGACGAAGAGCATAAGAAAGTAGAGTTCGGGCACAATCCGTTTTCGATGCCACAGGGCGGACTTGAAGCGCTTGAAGCCGCATCGAGCGACGAAGAAAAGCTCTCGATCAAGGCGTTCCAGTATGATCTCGTTTGCAACGGCTACGAGCTTGGTTCGGGCGCGATTAGAAATCACCGACCGGACATCATGTACAAGGCGTTCGAGATTGCAGGGTACGGAAAGGAGGTCGTTGAAGACCAGTTCGGCGGCATGTTGAATGCCTTCCGTTACGGCGCGCCACCCCATGGCGGCTGCGCGTTGGGCATCGAAAGAATCGTCATGCTGCTTGCCGATCAGGAGAACATTCGTGAGGTGACGATGTTCCCGATGAACCAGCAGGCCGAAGATCTGCTGCTCGGCGCACCCGCGACCGCGTCGCCGGAACAATTGAAAGAGGTGCACATTCGTTTGGCGCCGCCAATCACCGAGAAAAAAACCTAAAGCAGCGCGACAAGCGCCGAGTAAAGAAAAGGACATTGAGAATGAGCTTTCCATGGTTCGGAAAGAAAAGAGAAATTTCGATCTCAAGCAATTTCGATAACGGCAATATCAAAGTTATCGATGCGAACGACGCTTCGAATATCCGTTTGGAAATTGAACCGGATGGAGCCGCGGATTTCTTTCAGTACTTCAACTACCGCGTTGAGAACGCCGCGGAAAAATCGCTTGTTATGCACATCATGAACGCCGGGAAGGCGTCCTATCTTCCCGGATGGGACGATTACCGGGCGGTCGCTTCCTATGATGGCGAGGCGTGGTTTCGCGTTGATACGCGCTATGCGGACGGCGTCCTAACAATCACGCATACGCCGGAGCAGCCGAGTATTCAGTATGCTTACTTTGCCGCATATCCGACATCGCGCTACCGGTCGTTTCTGGAAACTGTGAGCCGGGGATCGGTTTTGTCGCGGCAGACGATCGGCAAGACCCTGGACGATCAGGCGATTGATTATTTTCGCGCGGGCGACGGACTACTGCAATTTTGGATCATCGCCCGGCAGCATCCGGGTGAAACCATGGGCTCATGGTGGATCGAGGGATTCCTGCCAGCGCTTGCGGACAAAAAGAATGCCGCTGCAAAGTCTCTCCTTGAAGCGGCGACGGTTCATATCATCCCATGCATGAATCTTGACGGCGCGCGCCGAGGACATCTGCGCACAAACGCCGCCGGAACTGACCTCAATCGCGCCTGGCGCAATACGACCATGGAAAAGAGCCCTGAGGTCTATCTTGTTCGCGAAAAGATGCGCGAGACCGGTGTCGACTTCTTTCTGGACGTCCATGGCGACGAAGCCATTCCCAACAATTTTCTCGTCAGCGCCCACGGTATTCCATCGTGGAATGACGCGCATCAGGCGCGGTTTGACCGCTATTCATCACTGTTGCTGGAGGGTAGCAGGGATTTTCAGACTAAGGACGGGTATCCGCTGTCAGCGCCGGGCAAGGCCAATCTCGACATCGCCAATAACTACGTTGCCGAGACATGGGGCTGCCTTTCAATGACTCTCGAAATGCCGTTCAAGGACGCAGACGTAAATCCGATGCCCGAGGTCGGCTGGTCGCCGGAACGTTGTCGCAGTTTTGCGCGCGAACATCTGGATGTGATGGCGCAGATTACAGGAATGTTGACCTAAGCGACGAGCTTCCGCTGGTCTTCGCGGCCCATGGCCAACAGGAATGGATCTTTCTTTTGGCGCTCGCTGAAACCGGACTTTGACCACAGCCCGAGCCAGTCATGGCGAATAAGCTCCTGTGCGATCGGCGCGCCAAGCGTTGAGCCGGGGCCGGCGAGGATCAAAACGTCCGGCGCGAATTCCTTGACGGCGACTTCAACGGATTTGGAGAAGTCGTAGGTTTCGACGATCTGATGGCCTAACGTATACTGATAAAGCGCGCCCACGTCTGTCGCGCCCGGCGTCCAGATGGCGCCGCGCCCGTCGATCATTGGGATTGCCGGCGCGCAAAATAGATCGGCGGGCAGGACGTCAAACGCCGCTTCCGACACATGCTGCAACAGCGGGGTATGAAACGCTGCGTGGCGCGCCAGACGAAAGGGGTAGCGGCCTTCCGCTGGCGGCAAGGATTTTTCCATAGCCGCCATGCCAGCCTCGTCGCCCGCGAGGACGGCCATGCCGCCGAGCCTGATCGACAGGAAGGCCTCGCCATCCGTTTTGCCTGCGTGAAGCGCTTCGGAGATGGCTTTGGTGTTTTCTTTTGATGGCAGCCAGTCTTCATCAACGAACGGATAGATCAATTGACCGCCGACGCCTTTTTCCTCCATCAGCGCCCCCATGCTGTCCACGAGGCGAATGGCGTTCGGCTGGTTGACCGCGCCGGCGGCGGCGAGCGTCAGATACCAGCCGAGGGAATTCCCGCAGACCGCGGCGACGTCGTATTGTTCACCATGGATCGACGCGAAATCGGCCAGGGCGCAGGTATAGATCAATGCGGATGCGTTGACGCTGGAGGCGTGCCGACTAGCGGCGTAGGCCTTTGCGCTATCGAGGTCTGTGACGGGCGTGCGTTGTTGCGCGGTTCGCCAGGCGTCGACGCCGGCAATAAAAGCGCTTTTGTCGCCATGATGACGCGCAAGGTAGCCGAGTTCGTCCTTGCCGTAGGTGCCCCGGCCGGGAAAAATGACGACGGCTGACTTTTTCACTCCGCCGCCTTTCCGGCGCTGACGCCGAGAAGGCTGAGCGCCGCCGCCGCGATTTCGTTCTCGCTGACGAGAACCGTGTTGGCGGCAGGCCCGAGCGGGATATAGGTGTCTTCGCCTGCGATGCGTTTCAGATTGTAGGAAAGCCCTCGATCGGCGAACTGAGCGATGATTTCTTCCGCCGGGCCGCCAGTCCGCCGGCACTCATCGACGATCAGAACATTACGGCGCTTGTCTATCGCATCAACGATTGCGTCGACGGGCAAGGGCGTGAGCCATCGCAAATCAACGATGCGGGCCGACACGCCGGCGTCTGCCAGCTGACGGAGCGCCCGCCGTGAAAGATACGTTCCGTTGCCGTAGGTAATGATGGCGAGATCGCGCCCGTCGCCGATGACGTTAGGTTCGCCGAAGCGGGCCGCGCCGTCAATCTCGTCGTACACCGCGGTCATGGCGCCGTCGCCGTCTGCGATGTCTTTCGTGCCATAAAGGGCGATCGGTTCGAGGAAGACAACGACCCGGCGTTCTTCGCGCGCCACGCGGAACGATTCGCGTAACATATTCACGGCTTCCGCGCCGCTGGACGGGCAGGCGAGGACGATTCCCGGAATATCACGGAAAACGGCGACGGAATTGTCATTGTGAAAGTGTCCGCCAAACCCCTTCTGATAGGCAAGGCCGGCGATCCGTACGACCATAGGATTCGTATACTGACCATTGGAAAAGAACGACAATGAAGCGGCTTCCCCGCGCAACTGGTCCTCGGCGTTGTGGACATAGGCGAGGAACTGGATTTCTGGCACGGGCAGAAAGCCGTTATGAGCAAGACCGATCCCGAGCCCCAGGATAGATTGTTCATCGAGCAGCGTGTCGAATACGCGCGCTGGCCCGAATTTTTGCTGAAGTCGCGTGGTCGCGCCGTAAACACCGCCTTTCTTGCCGACATCCTCACCGAAGACCGCGATGTTGCGGTCCTTCTCCATTTCCTCCGCAAGCGTCAGCGAAATGAGCCGCGACATGTGCTGCGGTTCGCGCCGCGCACGGGAGTCGTCCGGCGCGCTGTCGAGCGGTTTGCCGGGCCGCCGCACGGCAAGCGACGTTGTCGGTGTAAGGGCCGACATCACTTGCGGCGCCGAGGTCAGTTTCGGTCGGTCGCAGGCCGCTTCCATGGCGCGGCGCACGCGCCCGCGAATGTCGCCATAAAGACTTTCGATGTCGGTAGCCGATACGCCGGCGCCTTCCATCATGCGCCGCGCCGTGTGAAGAAGCGGATCCTGATCAGCCTCAATCTCAATTTCCGTCCGGTCGCGATAACTGGTCTCAAGGTCGGAGCCGGCATGCCCCATCAGTCGCACGGCGCGTAAATGCAGAAAGACGGGTTTGCGCGCGCGCCTCGCACAGCGTTCCGCCTCTCGCCCGGCCCGGACGGCGTCTACGATGTCTCGAGCGTCGCCGTAGACGTAACGCAGGCCCGCGCGTGATCCGTAATTGGCGGCGATCCAGCCCTCCGGCGTTTTGACGGATATGCCGACGCCATTGTCCTCGCAGACAAAAATGAGCGGCAGCGGCAGGCCGCGGTAACCCGTCAGCGCAGCGGTGTTGATTGCCCCTTGCGCCGTCGAATGGTTGGCCGAAGCGTCCCCGAAACTGCAATAGATGACGCTATCAAGTGGTAGGGCAGCATCCTGTTTTTTCTGTGTACGCGCGAGGGCGATTGAAAACGCCGCACCCATGGCTTTCGGAAGATGCGAAGCGATGGTGCTGGTCTGCGGCGGAATGAAGAGGGATTTCGACCCAATCACCTTGTGCCGTCCGCCGGAGATCGGATCTTCGGACGAGGCGACAAAGGAAAGCGCCATATTCCAGATCGGCGTTTCGCCGGGGCTTTTCCGCGCCCGCTCGATGTAAAATGCGCCGCTCCGGTAATGCAGAAACGCCATGTCATCGACGCGCAGCACATGGGCGAGGGCGGCGTTGCCTTCATGGCCGGAACTGCCGATGGAATAAAAGCCGCGCCGTTCCGCCCCAAGGCGACGTGCTTCAAGGTCGAGAGCCCGGCTGGTCAACTGGCTTTCGAACAATCCGGCGAGCGATGATTGTGAAAGCCCGGCATCGTCAAGGCGCGTCGGCGCAAGCGGCGCCGGGACGCGTCCAGCCTTTAGCCGCTCCAAAAAACCGTCCGCCGCTGCACCGATTGCCCCGGCCATTGTTGTATTCCCGTGTTGCTTGTTTACGCTAAACGCGCGCCAACGCCTCCATACCATCCGCGCAGCCTTTTCCAAGTGGGGATAATCAACGTTGCAGAAATCTTTGAAATTGCCGGATTTTGGAGCGCCCTTGCCCGCCGCTAGTCCGAGTGAGGACGCCGTAGCGCTATTGTGGCGTAGACGGTCGACGCCGGCCGATT
The DNA here is from genome assembly GCA_965243785.1 of Hyphococcus sp. Classification (GTDB taxonomy): domain Bacteria; phylum Pseudomonadota; class Alphaproteobacteria; order Caulobacterales; family Parvularculaceae; genus Hyphococcus. The sequence continues at coordinate 240,865 of CBDEVX010000014.1, forward strand.
TTCTTGGCGAACCGGGGCCGGATGTCGAAACACTAAGGGCGATACTGACAATTGCGGCGCGGGCGCCAGACCATCGGCGGGTCGTTCCGTTTCGGTTTGTCGTCTTCGAAGGGGAGGCGCGCGCAGCCTTTGGCGACGTGCTTGCCGATGCTTTCGCCAGGGATAATCCAGATGCCGAGGAGAAGCGCATTGAGTGTGAGCGTCACCGCTTTCTGCGCGCGCCGGTCGTCGTCGCCGTGATTTCCAGCATCAATGCCGGCCACAAAACGCCGGTATGGGAACAAACGCTTACGGCGGGCGCCGTTTGCCAGAACATGCTGATCGCCGCGAGCGCCTTTGGGTTCGCGGCCCAATGGATCACGGAATGGTATGCTTTTCACGACCGGATCAACCAGGCATTGTCGATGACGGATGAGGAAAATATCGCTGGATACATCTATATGGGCACGGCGAAGGAAGACCCGAGAGAGCGCGCCCGTCCGGCTCTCGACGACATTGTCAAACGATACGGCTGACTTCAAACTGATGTGAGGCGGCTCGATTGACCGCCGATGCATTGCTAAACGATGCGATATACGCATCCGAAAAGGAGATGATCGATGATCCCTCATGCGAAGGCTCTTGCGCCTGCACTCGCCGCTTTCCTGATCGCCTCATGCGGCGGAACGGCAAATAGCGAGGACGCCGAGGCGGCGCCTGCCGCCATTTCCGGTGAATACAAAACGGACCCGCAGCATCGATACATTACCTTTCACTATCTTCATCAGGGGTTCGCGCGACCGCATCTGCGCTGGCGCGATTGGGACGCCACGCTTGCCTGGAACGCCGAAGATCCGACGGCCTCAAGCGTCAGCGTGAATATCAATGCTGCGTCGATCGATAGCGGCGTTGACGAATTTGATGGCCATCTTCGCGGCGAACAATTCTTCGACGTGGAAAACCACCCGGAAATCACTTTCGAAAGCACGTCATTGACGGCGGGAGACGACAATACGGGAACGATGACTGGCGATCTCGCCATCAAAGGAATAACGAAGCCGATCACGCTTGACGTGACAATGAATCGCGCTGCGTTTGACGAACGGAAAAATGAATACAAGATCGGATTTTCGGCGAAGGGCGTTGTTAAGCGATCCGACTTTGGAGTCGATCTTTATACGCCGTTTGTCGGCGATGAGGTTGACCTTATCATTGAGGCCGAATTTCTGATGCCGGCGGAATAGCGCCTGCATGCCTGAGAGGCGATACAATACGGTCGCAATCGCCCTGCATTGGGCGATTGCCGTTCTTATTGTCGGACAGATCGCCGGCGGGTTTTACATGCACAACCTGCCGAATTCGGCGCCGGAGAAATTTGACCTTTACCAGATCCACAAATCGTTCGGCCTGTCGATTTTTGCGCTGACGCTTGTCCGTCTGGGATGGCGGTTATCTCACAAACCGCCGGCGCTGCCGATCGCCATGCCCGGCTGGCAAAAATTTGCAGCGCGCGGGACGCACTGGCTTTTTTATATTTTGATGTTGGCGACGCCGCTTGTGGGCCTCGCAATCGTATCCGTATCGCCAAAGGACATACCGACCGAATGGTTTGGGCTGGTTGGCGTGCCGCATCTCGGATTTCTCGATCCCGGCGCGGATCCGGCGGCCACCGAGCACCAGTTCATCGAACTGCACGAAATGTTGTCCTATGCGATTTTGGGGCTGCTTGCGCTTCATGTCGCTGCGGCCTTGAAGCACGGATTCATCGACCGTGACGGCGTCTTTCGTTCGATGGCGCCGCGCATTGGGGCTTTGGTCGTCATTATCGTTTTGTTTGTCGCCCTTGGCCTCGGAGTCACCGCTTATTTTGGGGGTAAGCCGGCGCCTGTTGAAGCACTGGCTGCCACGCCGCCACCTGAACCGGCGGGCGCAACAGATGTGGCCGCCCGACCGGAGGCCCCCGTCGAAGCGGAGCCTGTTGACCCCATCGCTCCGACCAGCCCTGAACCGGCGCCGAATGCTAGCGAAGATGCAAACGCAATCGCGAACGCCACGCCGGCGACGCCGAAATTGACCACAAATTCGCCATGCGGGTCAGAGATGGCGCTCGCCGTTAACTGGCGCGTCGATGATGCGGAGAGCCGCTTGCGTTTCATCGGCGCCCAGGGGGGACAGCGTTTTGAAGGGACGTTCGGTGATTTTGACGCTGAGATCGCTTTTGATGAAAACCATCTGGACCCGTCGTGGCTTCGGGTGGCAGTGCAAACAGCATCAGCCGCCACCGGCGATCAACTTATCGACTCTACCCTGCCGGGCGGCGACTGGTTCGGCGTAAAGGAATTCCCGACCGCGACGTTTACAGCTTGCGACATTCAGCGCACTGGCGACGGCGCTTATGAAGCCATCGGTTCTCTGACTATTAAGGAAGTTTCGCGTGACATCGCGCTTCCTTTTGAATTGACGGTTGGCGAGGGCGCCGCAATTGCGGCCGGCGGCGTCGACCTGATCAGAACCGACTTCGACCTCGGGGCGGCGTCTTCATGGCTGGACGAGGAGGGCGTTGCGCTGGAGGCGCGCGTGGAGTTTTCGGTCAGTGCTGAGCCTATCGACTAAGCGGCTCGCCCGCGGCGGCCGCGCAGCGCCAATGCCTGCTCGTCAAAGAGTTCCGCAAGCTGATCGATAATCGCGCCGCCAAGCTGGTCAACATCAACAATGGTCAGTGCGCGGCGATAATAGCGCGTCACATCATGGCCAATGCCGATGGCGAGGAGTTCAACCGGGGAACGGTTTTCAATATAGGCGATCATTTCGCGTAAATGGCGTTCGAGATAGGCGCCGCCATTCGCAGATGAGGTCGTGTCGTCCACCGGCGCGCCGTCGGAGATTACCATTAGGATGCGCCGTGCTTCGGGCCGTCCGAGCAGGCGCGTATGCGCCCAGCCAAGCGCCTCGCCGTCGATATTTTCCTTCAGGAGCCCTTCTTTCATCATTAGGCCGAGCGAGGTGCGCGCCCGCCGCCACGGCGCGTCAGCCGACTTGTAGATGACATGCCGGAGATCGTTGAGGCGTCCGGGCTTTGCCGGCCGTCCATCCTGAACCCATTTTTCGCGGGCCTGGCCGCCCTTCCAGGCGCGCGTTGTAAAGCCGAGAATTTCAACCTTGACGCCGCAGCGTTCGAGCGTGCGCGCCAGAATATCGGCGCAGATAGCGGCGATGGTAATCGGCCGCCCGCGCATGGAGCCGGAATTGTCGATCAGGAGCGTAACAACGGTGTCGCGGAAGTCCTGCTCTTGTTCCATTTTATAGGAGAGCGGTTGCATCGGATCGACGACAACGCGCGCCAGTCGCGCTGCGTCAAGCACGCCTTCGTCAAGATCGAACGCCCAGCTTCGATTTTGTTGCGCCAGGAGCTTTCGCTGCAGCTTGTTTGCAAGTCGCGCCACGACGGTGTGCAAATTCTCCAATTGCCGATCTAACGACCGGCGCAGACGCTGCAATTCCTCTGCATCGCAAAGGTCCGTCGCGTCGGCGATTTCATCGAACTCTGTGGTGTACGGTTTGTAAGCTTCACCCGTGTCGCCCTCGAAGCGGTTGCGCAGGCTGGAGATTTTGGCGTTCTCCGTCGCGCCGTCGTCTTCCTCGATCGATTGCTCGACGTCCTGATCGGATATATCGGCGTCGCCATCGGCCGTGTCGCCATCGCCGGAATCTTCCGGGAACTGCGATTCGTCCGCGCCGTCGTCGTCATCTTCGCCGTCATTCTCGTCGTCGTCAGAGTCCTCGTCCTGATCGCTTTCATCTTCATCGGATTTGTCGCCGCGGTCATCATCGTCGAGATCGAGGTCGCGAATGAAATCGCGAACGAGGCCGGCGAAGGCTTCTTGATCGTTGAGGTCGGCGGCGGCGGCCATTGCATCGAGAGAGGCCCCGGCGCGGTCTTCAAGGCTCTCGCGCCAGGCCTCCATGATGCCGGCTGCGGAGGCGGGCGGCGAACGGCCGGTCAGGCGCTCGCGCAGCAAAAGCGCGGCGACATCGGCGAGTGGCGTCGCGTCCTTGGCGCTGAGACGGTCATATCCCTTGTCGGCGATGATTTCCTCAAGGGAGGCCGCGAGATTATCGCCGACCCCTTTGAGCGCTCTCGCGCCAATCGCCTCGCACCGGGCATTTTCAAGCGCTGCGAATACTGCACGGGCCTCGGCGCCCACAGGCGCCAGCCTCTCGTGCGCCGCCGTATCGTGATGGGCGAGGCGCAGCGCCGCCGCATCGCCTTCGCCGCGGGCGATGGCGGCCGATTCCCGGTCAAGCGCGCGAGCGGGAAGGGGGATGCGGGCCGACTTTCCGGAAACGGTGGCGTGTTCGCCGCCATAGGCGACCTCAACATCATGCTGCGCCGACAGCGCCCGCGTCGCCTGCAAAAGCGCACGTTTAAAGTCTTCCCGGACCTTTTCCTTTGGCGTCATGGCCGTGAAGGTAGGCGGTCATGGCAATTTCCGAAAGCGTCTTTGGCGCCGCACGAAAATGGGACGCCGTCTCGCCAATGACGGGAGGATTAACGTTACCGGGTTTTCGAAAACCCAAGGAAAAACAACGGAAACCTTCTTAACGCACAGTTTTTGCAGCCTACCGCCGCGACGGCCCACTAACGACGGCGGACGGATATGTTCAGATCCTTTTTGAAAAATGAGAACGGCAACATCGCCCTTCTCTTTTCTTTTTTGATCTTTGTCTTGCTGGGAGGCGCGGGGATGGCGATTGATCTCCAGCGCGCCGCCTCTATCCGCGCCGATCTGCAGCAATCGGCGGACGCCGCCGTCCTTGCCGCCATCCGCATCAGCATGAACCAGCCGAGCCTGACCCCGGACGAGGTCGAGGTGAAGGCGAAGGAATTCTTTGACGCGAACCGGCGAACAAAATCCTCAGCTTCGACCAGCAACTTCAAAATCGTTCATGATCCGTTGGCGGAATCTTATCGGCTGAGTTTTGACGTTGATATCGCCACGACGCTGACGCGGGCGATCGGCATTGAAAACATTTCACCGGAAATCCAGTCGGAAGCGAAGCTCGGCAGGCCGCCTTATCTCGAGGTCGCTATGGTGCTGGACAACACCGGCTCGATGAATGACTTCGACAAAATCGGCGATCTGAAAACCGCCGCCACGAACCTTGTCAACTCGCTTCACAGCCATCCGGACGCCGATGTAAGAATCGGGCTGGTGCCATTCGCACAGTACGTGAATGTCGGGGCCGGGAATTTGGGCGCGAGCTGGCTCGATGGCGGATCCGCACCGGGCGCATTTGACGGCTGCGTTGGGTCGCGGGACTACCCGGCGAATACACAGGATGACGGGTTCAACGTGACGCCCATACCGGAAGTGTCCGGCGAGCCTTGCCCCAACGCTATCCTGCCGCTGACCGCTACACAGTCGACAGTCAACACGGCTATCTCCGGCATGACCGGGGACGGCTGGACCTATATTCCGGGAGGGCTCGCCTGGGGGTGGAGCGTCCTGAGTTCGGGCGCGCCGTTTACCGAAGGGGTAACGGATGCCGAACTTTCATCTCGGAACGGCAAAAAAACAATGATCCTGATGACTGACGGCGAAAATACGAGATCCCCGGACTATCCGACCCATGACGCGGAAAATATCGCAAACGCCAATCAACTCACGGACGAGCTTTGCGATGCGGTGAAAGCCGACAAAATAGAGATCTATACGATCGCATTCGCCGTAAGCGATATGACGATCAAGCACCTGCTTGAAGATTGCGGTACGACGCCCGATCACTATTTTGAGCCCGACACCGCATCGGAGCTGATTGCCGCGTTTGACAAGATCGCCAGCAATTTGCGCAGCATCAGTCTGTCGAAGTAAACGTAAATTCATCCTTCACGGCTTTGATTAGTTTCGCTTTTTTGGTCGCGGATCTGTAGCCCGAAAAATTTTCATAAAAATTGAGATATTAACTAACTTCACGAACGCGTCATTAAGCGTAACCGGCGAAGCTCCGCATAGGATGTGAATACGGGTCTTCCTATGAACGCTGCGTTCGGAAATTTCAGGCGCTGTCAGAGCGGCAACATCGCGATGCTGTTCGGGCTTTTGCTTTTTGTCATGCTCGCCGCGGCCGGCGTGGCGCTCGACTACCAGCGCGCCGTTACAATCAAGGCGAATATGCAGGAGGCGGCCGACGCGGCCTTGATTGCAGCCGTCAAGCTGAAAGCGACCCGGCCAAACATGACCGACTCTGATGTGCAGGCGCGGGCAAAAGCGTTTTTTGATTCGAATATGCGCAACAAGTTGAGCTATTCATATTCCGATTTCGATGTCTCGTTTGATCCAATCACAATGCAATACACCCTGGATTTTGACTCGAGGATCAAAACCGCGCTGGTGCACGCAGTGAACTTCGCAAAAATCGAACCGAAAATCGTCTCAAAGGCGAAGCTCGGAAAGCCGCCATATCTGGAAGTCGTGATGGTGCTCGACAACACCGGATCGATGAACGATCACGGCAAGCTCGGCGACCTCAAGAACGCCGCTAAAAATCTGGTCACATCCCTGCACGCCAGCGCCGGCGCAGACGTGAAAATCGGATTGGTCCCGTTTGCACAATATGTCAGTGTCGGCGACGACGAGGAGGGCGCGGCGTGGCTTGATGGCGCGTCGCCCGTCGGCGCATTTGACGGTTGCGTCGGATCGCGCGGCTATCCCGCGAATACAACCGATGCGGATTACGCCGTGAATCCCGTTCCCGAAATCACCGGCGCGCCATGTCCAAACGAATTACTGGCGCTCACGGAAAACAAGTCCGTGATTGACGCCGCTATTGACGACATGACCGGGGACGGCTGGACCTACATCCCGGCCGGTCTTGTCTGGGGGTGGCGAATTATCAGCGCGGCGGCGCCTTACACAGAAGGCGCGACGGAAACGGAGTTAAAAGATAAGAACGGCACGAAGGCGATCATCTTGATGACGGACGGCGAAAACACGAAGTCGCCGGACTACCCGACCCACGACGACGCCGATATTGTCGACGCCAATAAGATTACCGGCGAGTTGTGCGACGCCATCAAGGACGAAGATATCATCGTATACACGATTGCGTTCGCCGTGACCGACGCTGTGGTCAAAACGCTGTTGCAGGATTGCGGCTCAACGCCCGGACATTTCTTTGAGCCAGACACCGCCGGCGAACTGAACGGCGCCTTCGAAGCCATTGGCGGCGCGCTTCGTAATATCTCCCTGACGCAATAATCTCACTCATGGGCATTAGACGGCGTCATGCGGCTTGTCTTGGCCGCACGCTTGCGCCATTTTTCCGCCGCTGTAACGCGAAGGGGCGCCGCCATGAATCTCGCCGAGGTCATCCGGACCATACCCGACTATCCGAAGCCCGGCATCATGTTCCGCGACATTACAACCTTGCTGGCGGATGCACGGGGCTTTCGTCGCGCGGTCGACGAACTTGTCCAGCCGCTCGCAGGCGCCAAAATCGACAAAGTTGCCGGGATCGAGGCGCGCGGCTTTATCTTAGGCGGCGCAATTGCCCACCAGTTGTCCGTGGGATTCATTCCGATCCGCAAGAAGGGCAAACTGCCCTATGAAACGCTGTCCGAGAGTTACGAGCTTGAATACGGCGTCGATGAAGTCGAGATCCATATCGATGCGGTAGAAGAGGGCGAGCGCATCTTGCTCGTTGACGACCTCATCGCCACCGGAGGCACAGCCGGCGCCGCCATCCGGTTGCTGGAGCGCGCAGGCGCAACAATTGTTCTTTGCGCCTTTGTCGTGGATCTGCCTGATCTCGGGGGCGCGGAGAAACTGCGCGCCGCGGGCAAACAGGTGACGTCGCTGATCGCGTTCGACGGCGAATAGGAAAGGTTGTCCATGGCGCTCCTTCTAGTCGGGCTGGCGATATTTTTCGCGACCCACTACTTCACAGCGGTCGCCCGCGGAGCGCGTGACGGTCTTGTTCAGCGTTTTGGCGCGGGCCCCTATCAGGGCGCCTACTCGCTGATCACGATAATCGGTTTTGCTTTGATTATTATCGGCTGGCGCAGCGCCGAGGCCGCGACACTCTATACGCCGCCGGCTTTTCTTAGGCATGCGACGCTCGGTTTGATGCCGTTTGCGACCATCCTCATCGTCGCGGCCTACGCGCCGGCGGGACGCATCGCGGCGGCCGTCAAACACCCTATGCTTGCTGCGGTAAAAATCTGGGCGTTCGCACATCTGCTGTCGAACGGCGAGGTCCGGTCCGTCCTGCTGTTCGGCGCGTTCCTCGCCTTTGCTGTTGTTGACCGGATCGCGGTGGACCGCCGCGGCGCGCCGACCCGGTCCGCCGGCCCCGTCCTGAACGACATTATCGCCGTCGGCGCCGGGCTGGTTCTGTACGGCGTGATTTATCTCTGGGCCCATCGGTGGGTTGCCGGCGTTCCCCTGTTCTATTGAACCGCGGCGGGCGGCTGCTTCGGGTAGTAAAGCGCGTTCGTGTTGAAGCCCAAAGCATCAAGCCTGGCGATCGCGCCTTCGAGAACATCATCGGAGATCGACGGCGTGCGGGACAGGATCCATAGGTAGCGCCCGTTCGGTTCGCTGACGAGCGATAGCGAATAGTCTTCGGCGAGATCGATGATCCAGTAGTCGCCCCAGAACGGACCGAAGAAGCTGACTTCAAGTTTCGCATTGGTCTCAATATCGACGATCCGGGCGCGGCCTTTGGCGCGTTTGACCGGGCCGTCCAGCGCATTCTTCCGGCAGGTGTTGACGACGCTGATCAATCCATCGTCGCGCAGGGCGTATTCCGCCGTCACGCCTTCGCAGTCCTTTTCAAACCGGTTGGGCAGCCGCGCGATTTCGTACCAGCGTCCCTGATAGCGTTCGAGATCGACGCGCTCGACGGTCTTGAGGGGAGTGGACGCGTCCCGATTGACCGGCGCCGCAGCGCAGCCGACTGCGGCAAGCGCGCCGATAAAGATAGAAGAAAGACGCATATGTTTCACCGTTTTCTCTTTCATACGTCGCGTGTCCGTGACCGGTTTTGCGCCTGCCGCAGAATCGCCACGCCGGCGGGTAGAGTGCTTCATGCGGGGCCGCGTTGCGCGGGCGTACAAAGGCCGTTAGAACCCAGTTTCTCCAATCAGGCTGGTCGTTTAAACGGGCATCGGAAAGTTCAAAGTGGCTAATGAAGACAGCGTCTTAAAGGAAGTTGATCAGGAGCTCGCTGAAGAGCGGCAATGGTTGATGTTCCGCAAATATGGCCCGGCCCTTATCGGCGCGTCAGCCGCGCTCGTGATTGGCGTCGGCGCCTGGCAGTTTTTTGACGCCTCCCGCACTAGCGCAGCCAACAAGGAGGCCGTTCAGTTTGCCGAGGCCGCCGAGCTGTTGTCGGCAAACCCAACCGAGGGGCGTGATGCGCTGCAAGCGATCGCCGATGACGGCGGCAGCGGATATGCGGCGCTTGCGCAGTTTCGGCGCGCGGCGTCACTCGCAGCGGCCGACGAACGCGACGCGGCGATTGCGGTGTTCGCAGCGATTTATAACGACGGCGCGACGCCGCAACCCATGCGCGACCTGGCGCGATTGCGCGCCGCCTATCTTTCGCTTCAGGACGGCCGCGATATCGTGCTTGGCCATCTCGGCCCCCTCACAGAGAGTGACGGAGCCTATGGGCCGTATGCGGACGAGGTGGCTGGTCTCGCGGCGTTGAAGGCGGAAGACTATGAAACGGCGTTGTCGCTTTTCAGTACGCTCGCATCCCTTCCGCAAACGCCGCCGTCACTTGCTCAGCGTGCGGAGGAGTATCTCGCGCTCGCCGTTGCGGGAAAGGCGGGCGTAAATTTGGCCGGCAGGTTTGAGCTGGATCAAGTCATCGGCGCGGTCGGCGCAGCTGACGCGAACGCGCCTGTCACGGCTGATGAGAGCGATGGCCAGGCGTCCGCCGAAAGCACAACTGAAGAACCTGCTGAGAGCGACGCAGGCGACAATAATGACGCGTCCGAAAACGAAGCGGATGAGCCGTCAGAAAGTGGAAACGAGTAATGGCGAAAACCATCGGAAACTCGCGCATTTTTGCGCGCGGCCTTGCCGGCCTCGTCCTCGCCGCACTTCTGGTTGGCTGCGCATCCAATCCGATCGCCGGTTTGTTCGGGGGCGGCGATGATGACGATGAAGAGAACGCGCCGGCGGAAGACGACCGGATCTCCATTCTCGCCATTGACGAGCAGCTAACGGCCGATCCACGTTTTACCGGCACGACGGTCAGCGTGCCGCCGTCCTATGTGAACCCGTCTTGGCCGCAGCCAGGCGGCGAAGCCGACCATACGCTGCACCATATTGCGGCGACGCTTGAACTGGAGCCGGATTGGAAAGTCGACGTCGGAAAGGCCGGCGAACGCGCCAAGCTGACAAGTCCGCCGATCGTCGTCGCCGATCGTGTTTACGTTATGGATGCGGAGACGACGGTTACGTCGTTCAGCGCTGAAAACGGCGATGTTATCTGGCGCAAAGAACTCGCCCCGGAAATTAAGGAACGCTTTCGCCTGCGCGACTTCGTTTTGCTGCAGGGAACCAATCCGGCGGAAATCGGGTTCGGCGGCGGCGTCGCATTTGACAACGGCAAGATATTTGTGACGTCGGGCTTTGGCTTCATCGCCGCCCTAGACGCCGTTTCGGGCGAGGAAATCTGGCGTGTCGAAACATCTGCAGCGGTGCGCACGCCGCCGACGGCGTATCGCGGCCGCGTCTATGTCGCAACCAACGTCAATGAGTTTCTCGCGCTCGATCAGGAAACCGGCGAGGAGGCCTGGACGTTTCAGTCATTTGAGGAGGCGGCGCGCTTCCTCTCGTCGGCCAGCCCGGCGGCGGCCGGCGATCTCGTTGTCGCGCCGTTTTCGTCCGGCGAAATTGTCGCTTTCCAGGCCGAGTCCGGTCGCGCGCTCTGGAACGAAACCCTAGCGCAGCAGGCCCGCCTGACGGCGCTCGCTTCGTTGAATGATATCGCCGGCAGTCCGGTGATCGATCGCGGCCTCATCTATGTCGTCAGTCATGGCGGCCGCTTCGCCGCCATTGACATTCGGTCCGGTCAGCGCGTCTGGGAATCGTCAATCACCAGCCTGCAGACGCCTTGGGTCGCCGGAGATTTCATTTATGTGGTTTCCGTCAACGGCGAGCTTGTCTGTCTGTCGCGCAATGAGGGCGCTATTCTCTGGGTCACCCAACTTCGTCGGTATAAAAAAGAGAAAAAACGCAAAGGCCGGGTGACCTGGGCCGGGCCGGTGCTCGCCGGCGGGCATCTGGTGTTGGTGTCTAACCTTGGCGAAGTCGCGAAGGTCGATCCCACAACGGGCGCCATCGTTGAAACCAAAGACATTGACGAAGCGTCGGTGATATCCCCCGTGGTCGCCAATGAAAAAGTTTATATTCTGAGCGAAAAAGGGCGCCTGTTGGCGCTTCGGTAATCGCGCGCGGCGGGAGCCGCAATATCCATGAAGATCGCACTGGTGGGCCGGCCTAATGTCGGCAAATCGACATTGTTTAACCGCCTTGTGGGCAAGCGTCTCGCGCTCGTGGACGATACGCCCGGCGTCACCCGCGACCGCCGCGAGGGCGCCGGACGATTGGGCGATCTCGAATTTACCGTCATCGACACGCCGGGTCTTGAAGAAGCGCCGGAGGCCGCTCTTGAAGGCCGCATGCGCAAACAGACGGACCGCGCCGTGGGCGAAGCCGATGTCTGTCTGTTCATTGTCGATGCGCGCGCCGGCGTGACGCCCCTTGATCAAACTTTCGCTTCTATCCTCCGCTCGAGCGGCAAGCCGGTGATCCTTCTCGCCAACAAGGCCGAAGGCGCGAAGGGCGAGGCCGGCGTTTACGACGCTTACGAACTCGGCGTCGGCGAACCGATACCGGTAAGCGCGGAACATGGCGAAGGCATGGGCGATCTTTTCGCTGCGCTCGAGCCCTTTTTTCAGACGCCGTCAGAGGACGCCGCCGACGACGAAAACAGTGATGAGGCGGACTGGGACAATCCGCTAAAGCCGTTGCGGGTTGCGATTGTCGGCCGCCCGAACGCCGGCAAGTCGACATTGGTCAATCGGTTGATAGGCGAGGACCGTCTGTTGACGGGACCCGAGGCCGGCATCACCCGAGACTCGATTGGCGTCGAATGGCGGTGGCATGGTCCAGATCGCGACTGGCCGGTGAAGTTATTTGACACGGCCGGCATGCGGAAGAAATCGCGGGTTCAGTCAAAACTTGAAAAGCTTTCCGTAAGTGATTCATTACGCGCCATTCGCTTCGCCGAAGTTGTGGTATTGCTTCTGGATGCGGAAACGCCGTTTGAAAAGCAGGATCTTCAGATCGCCGATCTCGCGTTGCGCGAAGGACGCGCACTCGTGCTCGCTGTTAACAAATGGGATCTTGTCGCTGACAAGAAACAAACATTCGACTCGTTGAGGGAGAAAGCGGATCGTTTGTTGCCTCAGGCGCCCGGCTCGCCAATTGTGACGCTGTCGGCGCTGAACGGTGCAGGGGTCAGCAAGCTCATGCCTGCAATCGTCAAACTCTATGTCGACTGGAACGCCCGCGTGAAAACGCCTGACCTCAACGAATGGCTTCAGGAAGCCGTTCAGCGACACACGCCGCCCGCAATCGCCGGCCGACGCATTAAGTTTAAATACATCTCGCAGACAAAAACGCGGCCGCCGACCTTTGTCGCCCATTGCAATCTCGCCCAGGATGTGCCGGCGGCGTATAAGCGCTATCTCATAAACGGCATTCGCGATGCATTCGACATCAAGGCGGTGCCGATCAGACTGATCATGAAATCGTCAGACAATCCTTACGCCGATCGGAAAAAGACTTAAGCCGACCAGTTCCGGAACACCCACCGCTTAAACGGTCCGGGCGGCGCGGTGAGTGCGTCATAGACCATGGGAAGCAGCGCTTCCGGCGGCGGCAAGCTCTCCGGGTCTTCGCCTGGCATGGCTGCGGCGCGCATGGCCGTGCGCATGGCGCCCGGATCGACGACCCCGACGCTTACGGACGTGTGTTCATTTTCAAGAGCGTAGGTTTCGGCGAGGTGTTCAAGCGCTGCTTTTGACACGCCGTAAGGGCCCCAATTCGCGCGCGCATGTTCGCCGCCAACGCGCGACGTCAGAAACAGAACGCGCGCATCCTCGCTTTTCCGCAGCAACGGGTCGAGCGCACGGATGAGGCGCCAGTTCGCCGTGACATTGAGCGCCAGCACATGGTTCCAGATTTTCGGGTCGACATCCGTGAGCGGTCCCAATTCGCCCAGCGCCGCCGCGTTGGCAAAGAGGATGTCGATCTTTTGAAAACGCCCGCCCAACGCCTCGGGCAACCGTTCGATCGCATCGCCCTCGACGAGATCGAAATTGATCAGTGAACACGCGCCGCCGGCTTCGCGAATTTCGTCGTCAAGCGCCTCGAGGCCGCCGGTCGTTCGCGCAACCGCCAGCACATGAGCGCCAGCCTTCGCAAGACCAAGGGCGACGGCGCGGCCGATGCCGCGGGAGGCGCCGGTGACGAGGGCGATCTTTCCGGAAAGGTCAGGGGTCAATCTTCAATCTCAAAGGTCAGCCCGGCGTTCTTGCGCAGGCGTTCGATGAGCGCATGGCCCATTGCGGGCGCCGTTGTCCAGACGCCGCCGGGCGTTTTGGCGCAATCCTTGATCAGGCAGATCGCCGACTCGGAGATCATTTTTGACGTCGATCCGTATCCGGGATCCATATCGCCGGTGACGGCGGCTTTCAGCGTTTCGCCCTTCGCCGTCGTCCCGACGAAAAGAATGTCGAAGGAGCCAGCCTCCCGTTCTTCCTTGCTTGGGCCTTCGCCGGGTTTCGGACCATCGTCGCTCATCATCGTGTTGCTGCTGGCGATCTGGCGGGCGGCGGCTTCGCCTTGCTCACCCGGACCCGTCATTACCATTTCCGAATACACGAAGTCCTCGCCGTAGGCGTGGTCCATCAGCGCATTCGTGCGGTGGACATTTTTCGTGTTGATCGCCGCCATGACGAAAGGTGCGAGCCAAATACCAAGCGTATCATCATGCGTGACTTTAGAGCCTGACGGTTGCTTGGGCCCGGCAAACCCCGGCGCCAGCGAAAACGGGTTTTTGAGATGCTCCATCACTGAGGGATCTTTCATCGCCGCGGCGACCGTCGCTTTAAGGCTCGCAGCGGTGCCGCCGGAGAACGTGCCTTTCATCGAGCGCACGAGCCCTTTTACCTCTTTGCAGGGCGCGCCGAATTTCTTCTTCGTTTCTTCCTGCAACAGGAACACGCCGAGATCGGAGGGGATCGAGTCGAAACCGCAGGAAAACACGATGCGAGCGCCGGAGGCCTTGGCCGCCGCTTCGTGCTTGTCGATCATCTGGCGCATCCAGGCCGGTTCGCCGCACAGATCGACATAGTCGGTTCCGGCCGTGGCGCAGGCTGCGACCAGTTCATTGCCATAGAGCTGATAGGGTCCGACCGTTGTGAGGACGACTTTCGCGCTTTCGGCCAGCGCTTTGACGGAGGCCGGATCGCTTGCGTCGGCGACGACAAGCGGCGTGTCCTTTGATGCGCCGATCTCATCGCGCACCGCCTCCAGCTTTTCCCGGGACCGGCCCACCATGGCCCAGGCAATCCCCGAGCCCGCAGGATATTGTTTCGTCAGGTATTCCGCGACGAGCCGACCCGTAAAACCGGTGGCGCCAAAGACCGCGATATCGAACTGTTTGTCAGCCATGGGTCATTCCTTTTCCACTAGGCGCTTCATGAACCTGGCATCGGCGCGGGGCAATCTCCGTCTGCAGTGATGATCGGCCCTGCAGATTGTGCCGGGCCCGGCAAATTCTGCCGGGCAATTGGCGCCGCCAGGCGCCGTTCTTTCTGTTTATGTCCTGTTATCCTTGATGATGAAATGGCGAATTTATTGCCGTTCGGCGCCGCTATTTAACGCTTCAGCGGCCTTATTTCACACGGCAAAGCTCTTGCTTCCTTCCTGACATCCCGTGCGGCGCATTGCGCCCACGCGCCGGCGAAAAAAGCGCCGTCATAGAACCCCAGAAAGGGAGAAACTGAAGAT
Organism: Hyphococcus sp.; assembly: GCA_965243785.1. Classification (GTDB taxonomy): domain Bacteria; phylum Pseudomonadota; class Alphaproteobacteria; order Caulobacterales; family Parvularculaceae; genus Hyphococcus. The sequence continues at coordinate 255,942 of CBDEVX010000014.1, forward strand.
GGTCAACAACGTCAATACGAATCCGGGCGCCCTGATCGCGCTCCAGAATCTCACCCGGATCTCCGAGCAGCTTGAGGAAACCCAACGCCGCGTCTCGACCGGCCTCGAGGTTTCAAGCGCGAAGGACAATCCGGCTCTGTTCGCCCTTGCGCAGAAACAACGCGCCGAGCTTGGCTCGATCGAATCTGTGCAGCAGGGCCTTCGCATCGGCACATCGACCGTTGATGTGGCGTTGGCCGCCGGCGAATCGATTTCAGACGTGCTCGTTGAAATGCGGGCGATCGCAAGCCAGGCGGCGGACCCGTCGATAAGCGCCGAAGATCTCTCGCTTCTGAACGATCAATATAGTGAGTTGCGCGACCAGATTACTCGCCTCATTGACACCGCGGAAATCGGCGGGCGCAACCTGATCGCCAGCGGCGGCGCCGATCTCGTCGTTGTCGCCGGTCCAGACGGCGGCACGACCATTACGGTCGGCGCGGAGGATCTCTCCGTCGGCGGCGCCAATGTGACCATCAGCACCGAGACAACTGTTTTTGCGGCGAGAGACCTCGACGGCGATATGACCGACGAAACCGTTGCGGAAGTTGCGCAGGCGGAAATCGCCGCGATCGAGGCGTCAATCGACGCGGTCAGCAACGCGCTTGGCTCTCTTGGCGCCGGCGGCAATTCGCTGGAGCTGCAGAACCGCATTCTCGATCGCGTATCCGATGCGCTTGAGGTTTCCATCGGCAACCTTGTCGATGCGGACCTCGCGCGTGAAAGCTCGCGTCTGCAAGCGCTGCAAGTGCAACAGCAGCTCGCTATCCAGACGCTGTCGATCGCCAATGCGGCGCCGAACGCGATCCTGGCGTTGTTCGCCTAACAGGCAGAGGGGTTTTTTCCTGACGCCGCAGATCATCCGGTAGCGGATCGTCTGCGGCTTGGAGGAGCCAGATGAGTGTCACGACTGGACAGAATGCAAATGCCGTAACCGTCGTCGATCCGGCGGAGCGCAGCCAGGCCCTTGCCGATGCGCGACGCCGCGCATCGCAAAGCGCCCTTGCAAACGCTGAGGCCGCTGAGGCGCGTCGCGCCGACAGCCTGCAAAACGCCAGAGCGATTCTGGAACGCGCGCTTGGGGCCAATACCCGGCTTTCTATTGCGCGTGACGCCGGGGCTCCGACCTTCGTCTACCGCGCGATTGACGTTGAGACAGGCGAGGTCGTCCGCGAATGGCCCCCGGCGGAATTCGCGCAGTTCATTGCAGAACAAAGCAGCGAGTTCCGGCTCGACGGCGCGTCGGGCGCGGTCATCGACGAACAAGCCTGATTTTACCAGTCCCTCCCAACTGTCCGGCGGGCGGCGCCCGCCGGGCTTTTTTTGCGATTAAGAATTGCACGCACGTCTATTTCTTGACTTTAAAAAGGCGCAGCCGCGATAACGCATCCATGACCCCGATCATGGATGACGCCGATATTGAGCACCTTCATTCTCCTGAGGCGATCGCTGCGCGACTCGATAAAGGTCCGCAGGCGAATTATCTGCGCGACTGGGTGTTCGGCGGCATCGATGGCGCCGTAACGACCTTCGCTATCGTCGCTGGCGTCGCCGGCGCTGCACTTTCGACCAAGATCATCCTGATCCTCGGTGCGGCGAATCTGTTGGCCGACGGGTTTTCTATGGCGGCGGGAAACTACTCCGGCGTCAAGGCGGAAAAGGACGATTACGAACGCCTTCGCCAGATGGAGCACCGGCATATTCGGGAAACGCCTGAGGGCGAGCGGGAAGAGATCCGCCAGATTTTCGCGGCAAAGGGCTTTGAAGGCGAAGATCTTGAGCGCGCCGTCGATATTATCACCGCGAGTCACGAGCGCTGGGTGCAGGTCATGCTCGAGGAGGAACATGGCGCGCCGAGGATGGAGCGGTCCGCACTGAAATCCGGGTTGGTGACTTTTGGCGCTTTTTTTGTTTGCGGCGCGGTGCCGCTGCTTCCGTTCATATTCGGCGGCGCCGCAGGCGCGCTGGCGATCGCGACGGCAATGACCGGTTTGACATTCTTTGGCATCGGTTCGTTGAAATCCAAATGGTCGACGGCGCGATGGTGGATGTCCGGTCTCGAGACGTTCGTCATTGGCATGATTGCAGCCGGCGTCGCCTACGGCGTGGGCATGGCGCTGAAAGGCCTCGTAGGCTAGGCTCCGGGGATGGAGGGGTTCAATCCTATTTTGATCGGCGTGACGCTGGCGCTCGCCGCCGGCGCCATCGGCGTTATGAGTATTTTGAAAGGGCCGGCGCGGGCGCAGTTCGTTTATGCGCAGCTTTGCGTCATGGCCGGCATTTATGTCGGCTTCGCCCTGATAGGGCTCGACGGCAAGGACTTCATCTCCAGGGCCGACTGGTCAGCCCTGTTGATCGAGAGCGTGCTTGCGCTCGGTTTTATCGTCGCCGGTCTCACGGTACTCGGGTCGGACCGGGTCTGGCTTCTCGGCGCGCTTATCTTTGGCCACGGCGCGACGGATTTCCTACACCTCGTGATTGACGGTGCTGTCGGGCCCGCCTGGTACGCCTTTGCCTGTGTCCTTTATGATGCAGCGGTCGGCGCCGCCGCCATCATGATGCTGTCCGCGCAATCACCGCAAAAACCCTGAAAAAGACGACCCTTCACTTTCGCGCTGATCATGCTAGAGCGGCCGCGTAGTCAAGGAGAGCCCGATGGATCACGGCAAGAACGAGTTCGCCACCAATGAGAGCCTAAAAGCACGCCGGGACGAAGCGTGCCCTGCAGGCTTGCCGTCAAAGTCAGGCATCTACGCGGCCCGCGCCAAGGGCGCCGAACTCTGGGACGTCGAGGGCAAACGCTATATCGATTTTATTGGCGGCATCGGCGTTCTGAATGTGGGTCACGCGCATCCGAAAGTGGTCGAGGCGATCAAGAAACAAACGGAAGATTTTATCCATACGGCCTTCGGCATTGCACAGTATGAGGAGTATGTGGAGGTTTGCGAGAACCTGAACCGCGTCGCGCCAGGCGATACGCCGAAGAAAACGGCGCTTTTCAATTCGGGCGCAGAGGCGGTTGAAAATTCCGTGAAATTTGCGCGCCAGATTAGCGGCCGTCCCGGCGTCATCGCATTTTCCGGCGCCTTTCACGGACGAACACTACTTGCGACGACGCTGACCGGCAAATCGAAACCTTACAAGGTCGGATTTGGGCCCTACGTGCCGGCGGTGTTTCACGCTGAATACCCAGACGCCTATCACGGGGTTTCGGTGGAAGATGCGCTCGCGAGCGTCGAGCACCTGTTTAAAACGACGATCAACGCCAATGAAGTCGCCGCGATGATCGTCGAACCGGTGCAAGGCGAGGGCGGGTTTAATCCGGCGCCGCCGGAATTCCTGAATGCCCTGCGCGCCAAATGCGACGAACACGGCATCATGCTGATCGCTGATGAAATTCAGTCTGGCATGGGCCGCACGGGTAAGTATTTCGCTTTCGATCGCGCGGGCGTCGAACCGGATTTCCTCTGCGTCGCCAAGTCCATCGCGGCCGGGCTGCCGCTCTCAGCGCTTACCGGCAAGGCGGAGCTCATGGACACGGTGCTGGCCGGCTCCATGGGGTCGACCTATGGCGGCAACCCGGTCGCCTGCGCCGCGGCGCTTGCGGTTTTCAAGATCATTGAAGAGGAAGGCTTGCTCGGCCGCGCGGAGGAAATCGGCGCGCAGACGGAGAAACGCTGGAAAGAGCTGCAGGCCGGCGCCGGCAAGGGCGTTATGGGCGACGTGCGCCGGGTCGGCGGCATGTGCGCGGTTGAATTTGTCAAAGATGGCGATGCGACGAAGCCTAATGGCGATATCGCCGGCAAGATCCTGCTCGAAGCGCGCGAACGCGGCCTCATCATGACGACCGCCGGCGCCTATGCGCAGTGCCTGCGTTCACTTGTGCCGCTTGTCGTTTCCGACGAAATGTTAAACGAAGGGCTTGATATCTTCGCAGAGGCAACGGAAGCGGCGCTAAAAAATTGACCGACGCGGTCGACAATCGCCGTAAGAAGCTCCTTTACCGCGCAAGCTATCGCGGGTTTAAAGAGGCCGATCTGCTGATCGGCGGGTTCGCGCGGGCGCATCTCGGCGCTATGAGCGACGATGACCTCGACGAATTCGAGGCGCTGCTCACGCTCAATGACCGCGATCTTTACGCCTGGGCGACTGGCAAGAAAGACCCGCCACGCAGTGTCGAGGGAGTGGTTTTTAATAGACTGTGCGCATTCAAGCTCAACGTCGATTAAGCGTCCATTAACTTAACGCGATATCAACCGGCGCAAGAGAATATTGCGTCCATGAAACGCATTTCGAGCCTTTTTCTGGTCATCAACTTCAAAAGCGTGTGGGTGAGCGCCCTTGCGGTTCTGTCGACCTGGGCGAGCCTGAGGTTCAACATCGCAGCGGATTTTCCGCTGACGTTAATCTCAACGGCGGTCGTCTTTCCGATCGTTTTTTCGATCGGCCATGCCTACAAACGCCGCGAAAACGCCCTTGACGAATACGGCGCCATCAAGGCCCATGGACGCGCGCTTTATTTCGCCGCGCGGGACTGGCTGCCCGAACGCAACGATGAGCGAATGAACGACCTCAAGGCCGTCATGAGCGATTTGATGAAGAATTGCCGGAACATGTTCAAAAACCCCGTTGCCGAGATGCCGAAGCACGAGCAACGCGTTTACGCAGCATTTTCGAACCTGTCCGGCTACGTCAAACGCCTGCGCGCCGACGGCCTGGCGTCGGGGGAATGTTCGCGTTGCAATCAATTCGTATCGAAGATGGTAATCTCATTTGAAAACATCAAACATATCTATCAATACCGAACGCCGCGCACGCTGCGCGCCTTCGCCGACTTCTTCATCATCCTTCTGCCGGTGCTTTATGGGCCGTATTTCGCCCATGAGGCCGCGAGCTATGCGCCCGGTCTTACCTTCATAATGCCCGTCCTGTTCGCGATCATTCTCGTTGGCCTCGACAATATTCAGCATCACCTAGAGGACCCATTCGATCAGATCGGCGAGGACGACGTGGCGATCAACGCCGAGAAATTCATCGATCTTCTGTCCTGTGGCGACGGCGAGGACGGAATCCCGTTGCGCGACGCTGCTTGAAGCGCAGTTGCGCTGGCGCGGCGCACTCACTAAATGATCCCAACTTGGTACGCGGAACCCCAAAACGGGGCTCCGCGCATTTTGCGTTGAGGGTTATGTCGGAAACCGGACCGAAAATGACGTCAGGCGTCGCCGAGATCGGCGCTGATACCGCGTGGACGAAGGATGGGCGACTGCCCGTCTACGGCGCGCCAGAAGGCGCCGACGCCATCTGTGTCGCCGACGCCGCGCGCCGGCGAGGCGACATCGTCGTTCATATCGCACGAGACGGCGCGCGTGCGGCCGCCATGGCGCAGGCGCTGTCGTTTTTCGCCCCTGACTTGCCGGTGATTGAGTATCCGGCCTGGGACTGCCTGCCGTATGATCGCGTTTCGCCGTCGAGCGCCGTGTCAGCCCGGCGCATGGCGGCCTTGTCGCTGATTGCCGCGCATCGGGGAAAAGGCGCCGTCATTGTTGTCACATCGATCAATGCGGCGATCCAGAAAACGCCCCCGCGCGATGTCGTAACGGCCGCGTCAATGTCGCTGGCGCCCGGCGCGACAGTCGATATGGACGATCTCGTTCGGTATCTCAGCGCCAATGGCTATGCGCGCTCATCAACCGTGCGCGAACGAGGCGAGTTCGCCGTGCGCGGCGGGCTCGTTGACATATTTCCGCCAGGCGCCGACGAACCGGTCCGGCTCGATTTTTTTGGCGACCAGTTAGAGTCGGTGCGGGGCTTCGATGCTGAAACCCAGCGCACGACGAAACAGCTTGCGCGCTTTGACCTCAACGCCGCGTCCGAGATTCTTCTGACCGACGAAACAATTGCGCGCTTTCGCAGCGGGTTTGTCAAAGCCTTCGGCGCCGCCGGCGACGATCCGCTTTACGAGGCGATCAGCGCCGGGCGCATGCACGCCGGCGCCGAGCACTGGCTGCCGCTTTTTTATAAAAAGACCGAAACGCTGTTCGACTTTATTGGCGATGGGTTGATCTTTCTCGATCATCTCGCAAACGAGGCTGCGGCCGAACGATTTGGCGCCATCAAAGATCACTATGACGCCCGGGCCGAGGACGCGGAGACGCGGCGGCCGAAAGATTCCGAATTTTCTGCGCCGGCCTATCAGCCATTAACGCCCGACGCGCTGTATTTGAGCGATGAGAACTGGTCTGGTCATCTCGAGCCGTCAAATCTGCGCTTGCTATCGCCGTTCGCGCCACAGCCAAATGAGCGTTGTTACAATTTCGGCGCAAAGATCGGGCGTAATTTTGCAGCCGAACGGGCCGGCGACAAAGTCAACGTTTTCGACGCCGCCGTCGCGCATATCAAGGCGCATGCAAATCGCAAGACGATCATTGCTTGCTGGACGGCGGGATCGGCGGACCGGTTGCGCACGGTGCTGTCGGACCACGGCGTCGGCGACATCGTTCATGCGGACAGTTTCAAATCTCTGAGCGGCGATGTCTCGACCGCGATCCTCGGCCTTGAGCAGGGATTTGAAACCGACAACGTCGTCTTTTTGTCGGAACAGGATATCCTAGGCGATCGTCTGGTGCGCAGAACGCGCCGCAAGCGCGCGGAAAACTTTCTCACTGAAGCATCCGGCCTGTCGATCGGCGATCTCGTCGTTCATGTGGACCACGGCGTCGCGCGCTATGACGGGCTGAAGACGCTTGAGGTGCAAGGCGCGCCCCATGATTGCCTACATCTTGCGTATCATGGCGGCGATAAACTCTTCCTTCCCGTCGAAAACATCGACCTTCTGTCACGGTTCGGTCCAGAAGACGCCAACCAGCAGCTTGATAAGCTCGGCGGCGCCGCGTGGCAAGGCCGCAAGGCGAAAATGCGCGCGCGCATCAAGATGCTCGCCGAGCAACTCATTAAGATCGCCGCCCAGCGCGCCATGCGGCGCGCCGATGAAATGGCCCCCATGGATGGGCTTTATGATGAATTCTGTGCGCGCTTTCCGTTCGCGGAAACTGAAGACCAGGAAAACGCCATCGCCGATGTGATCGAGGATCTGGCGAAAGGCCAGCCCATGGACCGGCTCATCTGCGGCGATGTGGGCTTCGGCAAAACGGAGGTAGCGCTACGCGCCGCCTTCATCGCCGCCATGACCGGGCGTCAGGTTGCGATTGTCGCGCCGACGACCTTGCTTGTTCGCCAGCACTTCAGGAACTTTTCAGAGCGTTTCAAAGGCTTTCCCGTCAAAGTGCGCCAGTTGTCGCGCATGGTTTCGGCGTCGGACGCCGCGGCGGTTCGCGACGGAATCGCAGGCGGCGATATCGACATCGTTATCGGCACCCACGCGCTGCTCGCAAAGACCATCAAGTTTCGGGATCTCGGCCTTCTGATTGTCGACGAAGAACAGCATTTTGGCGTCAAACACAAAGAACGCTTGAAAGAGTTTCGCGGCGACACCCATGTTTTAACGCTGACGGCGACGCCCATTCCTCGGACCTTGCAACTCGCGATGTCGGGTATTCGAGACCTCTCGCTCATCGCGACGCCGCCGGTCGATCGCCTCGCGGTGCGCACAACGGTCGGACCGTTTGATCCGGTGGTGACGCGCGAGACGTTACTGCGTGAACATTATCGCGGCGGGCAGAGTTTTTACGTCGCGCCAAGGATCAAAGACCTCAATGGCATCGCTGAATTTCTACGCGACGAAATGCCGGAACTGAAATTCAAAATCGCTCACGGCCAGATGGGCGCCCGCGAACTTGAAGACATCATGACCGCGTTTTACGAAGGCAAGTTCGACGTGCTCGCGTCAACGACGATCATCGAATCTGGGCTCGACATCCCGACCGCCAATACCATGATTATCCATCATGCAGACATGTTTGGTCTCGCGCAGCTCTATCAGCTGCGGGGCAGGGTGGGGCGTTCAAAACAACGCGCCTATGCCTATCTTACGACCAGCCCGCGCAAGAAATTGACAGAGGGCGCAGAGCGCCGGTTAAAAGTCATGCAATCGCTCGATACGCTTGGCGCCGGGTTTACGTTGGCGAGCCACGATCTCGACATTCGCGGCGCCGGCAATCTCCTGGGCGAGGAACAGTCCGGCAACGTTAAAGAAGTCGGTGTTGAGCTTTACCAGCACATGCTTGAAGAGGCGGTCGCGGAACTGCGCGAAGGCGGCGGCGCAGTCGAGGACGCCTGGTCGCCGCAAATCAACATCGGAACATCGGTCCTGATCCCCGACACTTATGTCGCCGACCTTGACGTGCGTATGGCGCTATACCGCCGGCTCGGCGACGTATCGTCCGAACCGGAAATCGATGCGTTCGCGGCGGAACTCGTTGACCGTTTTGGATCGCTGCCCACGGAAGTCGAACATCTTCTGGAAATTGTCGCCATCAAAACCATCTGCAGGCGCGCGGGCATTGCCAAGATCGATGCGGGGCCAAAAGGCGCGGTCGTTGGCTTCCGGAACGATCAGTTTATCAATCCCGCCGGGCTGATCGAATTCATATCGTCCTCGCCTTACGACATGAAAGTACGGCCCGACCATAAGCTCGTTTTCCGACAAGACTGGCCGGGCGAATCGATGCGTCTCAAAGGCGCGCGCCGCGCGGCCAATATTATTGCGGAGATCGCTTCCGAGGCTGCTTAGGGTTTTGCGCGCCCGGAAGTCTCCGTAATCCGGCGGCGATGGTTTCGCTAATGGCTGCGTTCGCTTTGTGGGCCGCAACGGCAACGTCGATTTTCAGGGATTGCGGCGCGCCGTCATTGTCGCGATGAAACGCCGTATTTGAAAGAACGCCGTCGATACGCAGTGCAATGTGATCGGCGTCGGCGCGGGTTGTCGCCGGACAAATTACGGCGAACAAGCCAGGGGCGATGCGCGCCACCATGTCTTCAGCACGGGTTATTCGTCCGAGCAGGCGGGCGCCCTGGCGCAGGGCGCGTCGATCGCTTTCCCGGCGACCTTTGCTGTTGTCGGACAGGCGTGTCAGGATAGCGCTTAGCGGCCTTCCGGTCTGATCAGCTCTTGCGACGATGCGCGCACCGTGCTGGCCGAGAAAAGTCGGTGTGAAAACGCCTGACGCCGCGTCGCGCACGCCTTCGCCCGAGCAAGCCTGGAGAAAGCCGCGCATGGCGTTCAGCAGCCTCGCACGCCGTGCAATCAGCGAGGCGCGCTGCCCGAGCGCCGCGGATATATGAGAACGTAGGACAAATTCTGCGCCGCCCCCGCGTCGCGCCGAAACTGCGAGATCGTTCGCACTTTCGCCGATCTGGACGAGTGCGGTGCGTTTAAACTTAGGATGCCGGCGCAGCGCTCGCGTCAAGGCCGGGAGTGCGCCGTCATCCGTCGCCGGCAAAAACACGGCCACATCGAATGGCTGGTGATCGAGGGCGCGCATAGCCTGGCCTGCCGTCAACACGCAGGCGCAAATGTCCGCAACGTCGCTGACGGCGTTGATCGCGTCTATCGCCGCAGGGCCCGGGGCGCCAATAATCAAAATACGCGGCGGCGATGCATCGGTTGCAATCACTGGAAAATCTACTGCGCGATTGATTGCGGACAGCGATTTCAGCCGCTCGCCCGCTTCTTCTGCAATGTTGCGTATACGAATTGTCTCGCGCATCCGGCGGGCGACATGGTCGACGGCGCCAGCCGCGGACACCACTTCGCCAAACCTGCGCAATGTTCCAAATTCGCGGATCTCGGTTTCCGGATCGACAATAAACAGTAGCGCCGCGTCGGGCGATTTACGTCTTATGGCGTCGGAAACCGATGACGCACGCCGCGATGTGATGCGGGCGCCGCGAAGATCAACCAGGCCGAGATCCGCTCGGTCAGCGCTTGTTGTTTCGAATATTCGGTATCCCGCTTTGGCGCAGATTTCGGTTAACGCCGGGTCCGGCGCCGCGCCCGCAGTTACGTACGCAATACGCGCGCGGAAGCGCTGGTCGGTCAAAGCAGTCATGGTCGGTCCGGTTGCGGGGGCTCGCGTCGCGTTCGTTATTCGTCGCCCTGCGGTTCGCTACTGCTCATTCAAGATGCGGGCCGCTCCGTCCAATTCCCGCATGGGTTGCGCGGGCTTCGCATTGGCGAATTGTGCGGGTTTGCCGTCGAGGCAAATGTCATGTTCGCCAGCCGTCGGGAAGACCCCGCTAGCAGCGCGTTCCTGAAAACAGGGCAGGGCTGCGAGGAATTCCTGCGGTCGATTATAGGGTCCTGCCTCGCGATAAAGCTGTGCGGTCTGTATACCTACATAACGCCAGTGCCACGGCTCGTAACTGTCCTTGCCGGGCAGGTAATCATTACCCGGCGGATAGGACAGAATGAAGCCGAAGCGGAACGCATTCTCCTCAAAACATTGAAAGGCGCGATCGCTCTGACGCATGAACCGACCGTTTACGTTGATGTCGGCGGCAAGCCCGGTTTGATGTTCCGATACGCCCGGCGGGGTCACTGTGCCTCGCGTACCATTCCGCTCGTGCAAAACCGCTTGGGTTCTATAGGAACGATAGCCGGAGCGCAAAGACACCACTTCATCGGATTCTGATCGGCAAAGCGAGATCAGCTGCGCAAGGCGGGCCGGCAGGTTTGCTTCACGCGCATCGCTGTCCCGATCGGGCGCCAACCGGAGCTTCATTTCGTCGATATTGGGCATCTTCGCAGTCGGCACAAAAAACTCTGACGCGGAAACGAGGTCGTTAGGCGCATAGGACGCGTCTAACGGAAAATGTTGCGATACTGGGCGATTGATATATTCGCGGCGGTCCTTATTCCTATTCACAGAGTATCGCTGCGCGCCGAAGGCATCGCGAAAGAGCCGGCGCATATGTTCGTAAAGCGCCTGCGCCTCGGTAAACCGTTCCTGCTTTTCGTAGATACCCGCCAACAATTTGATATAGAGGCTGAGGTCGGGACTGTTAGCGCCTTTCGCCCGCTCCTGCGCATGAAAAGCTTCAAGATAAAGCGCCTCGGCGTCACGCAGCCGGCCCATTTTCGTGTAAAGCGGGCCAAGCATCAACGTCAGTTGCACCGTATCCTGATGATCGACGCCACGAATTCGTTTACGCGTTTCGTAAGCGGTCGCAAGAAGGCCCGCGGCCGCGTATTCGTCACCCGTCCGCATGCCATAAAAACCGCCAAGATCCGCCAGTTGCGTTGCACTTGCCAACACATGCTCGGGCGTGGCGCCGGTCAAAGCGCTCGGTTCGGCGTGATTGACGACGCGCAGGAATGCGTCGCCGGCGGCGATCAGTTTGTTTGCGTGCAGTTTTGCCGTCGTGGTGACGCCAGGGCCATAAGGAACAGCCGCGGCGTCGCCAGCGAGGTCAAGAAAGGTGGTGTAAATCGCCGCCGCTTTTTCAAGCTCGCCGTTGAGGAGATAGGCGCGCGCGAGGCGGTCTTCATAGTCGATGCGCGTCGCGGTCGGGAGGCTTTGCCCCCATTCGGCGGTTAACGCGTCCAAGAGGAGATCAGCGGCGCGTTGATATTGACGCCTAGCTATCTGCGCGTCGGCGACAGCCGCTTTAAGCGGCGCGACATCGTTTTCCGTAGCCCCGCCTTTCAAGGCGAGCGCGATTGCACGTTCGCCATGTTTCGCGGCGCGGCGCGGCGCGCCAAGATCGACAAGCGTTTGAAACCGGTTTTCCGAGGCGCTCGCGTCCGTTCGCACTGCGACGTCGAAATACGCCGAGTACGCTATCGCGAGCAGCAGGAACGCGCCCGAAAACATGACCGGCGAACGCAACCTGATTGCGGGCACCCATCCCCTCCGACAGTCCAGACCCCAAGTGAGACGTTACCCTATCACTCCAAGGCCCGAGAGGCGAGCCTTGCGCGGTGAAAATACGGGCCATGGTGGCTTTTTGCCCGGCGCGACGCTATGGGCGCGGCGTTGTCGCGGTGATGGAGGGACAAAGGTGGCGATAGGGTCAGGGCGTCGGCGTGTCTATCTGATGCGGCACGGCCATGTCGATTACTTCGATCGAGCCCATGACGATCCGCGCGATGCGTCGTTGACGCCGGAGGGGCGCGATCAGGCGGGCGCCGCCCGCGACGCGCTTGCCGGTATTCAGTTTGATGTCGCTTTGTGTTCAGGCCTATTACGCACGCGAGAAACCGCAGAGATTGTCTTGTCTGGCCAGAAAGCGCCGGCGCAACTGACAACCGATCCGCGCATCGTCGAACTGCAAAGCCAATGGCTAGAAGCAAAGTCGCGCGAAGAATTGGCCGCGCGACTCGCATACTCGTTTGAAGCCGCGCAGGAACCCGGCGCAACATTTCTGCCGGAGGGCGAAGCGTTTTCCGATGCAGAAACGCGGATCGTCGCGGCCCTTCGGGATTTCGCAACGACTGGCGCCTGGCGCATAGGCCTCATTGTCGCGCATGAAGGCGTCAATCGAATAGCGCTCGGCTGGGCCTGCGGCGGCGGGCTCAGGACAATCTCTTCCTTTGAGCAGGACCTCGCCTGTATCAATGTTATCGATATCGATGTAACGCCGTCGCCATCGGGCGACGGTCTCGTCATTGAGCGCGTGCTCATCAAAGCCATCAATGTGACACCCTATGACTTTGTCAAACATGGTCTTTCGAGAACCAGCCTTGAGCACCTTTTCGGCGTCGACTTCGGCGGCGCACCGCCGCGGCTTGACGGTTGAACATGGAATTTTTGCCGCTGCGCGGGCCTTGCCGGCTTAAAAAAAACGGTGGGATATGCTTAACTTCGAGCGGGGTTCAGCTTCAGGAGCATGGGTATGTACGGTGTAAAGCGCGGGATTAAGGCGCCGGGGGATTTCGGCTTCATGGATATGTCCGGCCTCGCGCTCGCCGGTTCGGCCGGCATCATCGCCGCGATTGTCGCCGACTATCAGCAGAAAGGCGAGGCGGCGGCGCTCTTCAAGATCAATGAGTGGGTGGTTCAGCTCGGTTCGCTGATCGGTTTCACGGAAATTCCGCTCTGGATGGTGGTCGCCGGCCTTACGGTCGTCGGCGCCGGTTCGGTGTTTTATTTTCAGCCCATCACCCGGCAAGGCGCGTTTGCGCAAGGCTTTGGTCTTCTCGCCGTATTACTGACGATGACGCCGCCAAATCTCGCAAGCGGGATAGAGGGTATCAATGACACTTTGCCGGGATTGTCGGCGGTGGCGCCAAGAGAGGCGTCGCTGAAGCCGCGCATCATAAATGCATCATATGCGCAGGACGACGCACGTCTCTTCCTCGCCCAGGATCAGGCAGAGGCGGCGAAATACGACGTTCGTCTGCAAGTCGTCTTTCCCGAGGGAATACGCGGCGACATCTCGACGATGGTTCGGCGCGGCTCCATTCGCGGCCGGTTGCACAACGAACAGACCGACGAGACCTTCAATCTGTTTCGCACCACCGAAGGCGCGACGATACGGCGCGAAGGCAATACGCTGATTTTTCACATGGGCGTCCCGGCGCGAGCCGATACGGCGCGACTGTGGGTCCGGATTGAGTGTATGGGATACGCCATCGAGGAGCAGTCTGCGATAGCGGCGCTGAGCGACAAGCTAGTATGGACCGTTGAGATGCGACCATCCAATATGCCGCTTTCAGTGCAGCGGTTTGGAAAGAGCTACTGGTACTAAGCGCCCGGCTTCTCGCTCCTGCGAATTCTTCAAACCTTTAGCGGCTGTGAGGCGATCGGCCCGACGCTCAGCGACGCTTGTTGTCTCGGGGTTGAGGAGATTGCGTCTCTGATTGTCTAAGGGACTACCGGCAGTGGGCGCCAAATCGTCGGACGGCCATGCGTCGCATCGATGGCGGCGATAGAGGCGGCGACAACGCCGCGACACCTGTCGCGACGACGTCCAACACCGTGACAAATTTAACACATTTCCGATTTGCGTTCCTGGAACGCTGAGGGACCGCCCGCCCTTCGCTGTCCTACCTCACACGCCTTGCATTTGCGGCCCGGCGCCCTTGCGCCCGCTGCTCGTCAATCACCGGACACGCGAGGCCTGAACCGGACACTGAGAGAGGGCAAAAATGTTCACCAAAACTACGAAAGAAAACCGTCTGCTGCTAATGTCGACGTCGTCGCTTGCGGGGGCGATGTTCCTGTCGACAAGCGCATTCGCGCAGCCGGCTTCCGACGGCGTTTGCGACCCGAATGATGCGACCGATCCGGATTGCGTCGCCGAAGTCGGGCCAAGCGACGACTTCGCCGACGAGGCCGACCGCGACACCATTGTTGTTACAGGATCGCGTATTCGTAAGAATTCGTTCAACTCGACGTCTCCGCTGCAAACGGTAGACGCCGAAACAATTGCCGATCTGGGCCTGATTGATATTCAGGACGTGTTGCAATCGACAACCGTCGTTCAAGGCGTGCAGCTTGATCAGCAATTCAACGCAAATTTCGTGTCCAATGCAGGACCGGGCGGATCGGCTGTGAACCTGCGCGGTCTGGGATCGGACCGCACGCTCTTGCTCATCAACGGCCGCCGCGTCGCGCCGGCCGGCATCGAAGGGGCGCCCTCATTCCCCGATACGTCGATCCTACCGTCGTCCATGGTGCAGCGTATCGATATCCTGCTTGACGGCGCGTCTTCCGTTTACGGATCGGACGCGGTCGCGGGCGTTGTTAACGTTGTGCTGAGAGACGAATTCGAAGGCATTCAACTCGATGCGTTTCGCACGGTGCCTTTTGAGAACGCCGCAGGGACCGAGCAACGCTATTCCCTTTTGATGGGCGATACAGGCGAACGAGGGAGCTTTCTTGTCGCCGCCGAGTACGTTCATTCTGAAGAGCTGAACGGCAACGAACGTGACTGGATGTTCGCGACGGATTTCGGACCGGACGCGTTTCTCCTGCCTGGCGGCGGAACACGCAGCCTTGCCGGCCCGGTCGACTTTGTACCGACAGACCTGGATGGCGATGGCGTCAATGAGACTCTTCGCCGACAGTTCGGCGACGGTACGCGCGAACAACAATTCGCCGCATTTCCTTTTAACGGTGTGTTGATTCCGCGCCCCGGTACGGCGAATCCAGCGTTTGGCGTTTTTGGCAACTTCGAGAACTGGGATGGCGACTTCGATCAGCTCGACGGTCCCGCTGCGCTGATCCGCCAGGGCGATCAGCTCATTCCTGAATTTCAGCGCTTCAACGTGTTCGCCACGGCGAAGTACGATCTGAGCGACTGGGTTGAAGGAACTGAGGCCTTTTTCGAATTCAACATGAGCAATCGCCAATCCAGCCAAAAGGACAGCCTGGCGGAAACGCTTGATGTTCAGGTGACCACGAACAATCTGTTCAGTCCGTTTACGGCGTTTGGTCAAACAGCCAACATCACATTTCGACCATTTCAACCGTGGCTGGACACGACCGAAACGGAGCTCACGCAGTACCGCATGTTCGCGGGCCTGAAAGGGGACCTTGGTTTCGGCACCTTGCCGGACTGGGATTACGAAGTGTACGGCGGGTATACACGGTCTCATGGCTTTTCAGAGCGTACAGGCGTTCGTGAGGACCGGTTTATTCAGTCGCTCGAACATATGCTTGATGGAAGCGGCAACATCGTTTGCGCGAACTTGATCCCAAACCCGACGGGTCCGTTAGCGTCTGTGGAAACACCGGAACAGTGCATCCCGTTCAATGTATTCGATCCGGGTCTGACGCCGCTTGACGGATCGCTGCCGCGCATCACCGGGGCCAACGATCCGCGCGTCGTAAATTATCTACGAGGCGTGCGAACAATCGATACGTTCGTTGATGAAGCCATTATTGGCGGCTTCTTCACCGGACCGATTCTTGACTTGCCCGCCGGCGAAGTGAAGCTGCTTCTTGGCGGCGAGGCGCGTGAAACTGCGCTTGAAACCAAGGCCGATGACGTTGCGGCCCGCGGACTGTTGTCGGGCTTCTTCCTCGACCGTCCATCCAATGGCGACGTGCACCTTTGGGAGCTGTTCGGCGAGATCTTTATTCCCGTATTCAAGGACGCGCCGCTTGCGCAAAACCTTGAACTCGAAGGGGCCGGTCGCTTCACGAACCACGAGTTCTATGGTTCAAACTTCACCTATTCCGGGAAGATGAGCTATAACCCAGTGGACTTCTTTACCGTCAAGGCGACGGTTGGGTCGTCGTTCCGGGCGCCTGGACTTCGAGAGTTGTTTCTCCAAGGTCAGTCCGGTTTCCAAAACGTCACCGATCCGTGCGTTGTTCCGGGACTTGCCCAGGTCGACACTGACATGGATGGCGTAACCGATACGTATAACGCCGGTCCTGACAATGACGGCGATGGTTTTGGAGACAATGATCCGCGTCTGCGCGGCAGCCAGTTGACGATCCAAAACTGTCAGGCGGAAGGGCTTGATCCGTTCTCGCTCGGTCTTGGCATCACTCCGGGGTCAGCCGAGGTTTTCCGGGCAGGCAACGTTGGACTCGATCCGGAAACGTCTTTTGCATTTTCGGGCGGTATCGTTTTCGATCAGCCGTTCACAGACGCCTTCGATCTGCGTTTCAGCGCTACCTACTGGGACATCAAGGTCAAAGGCGCCGTCTTGACACCGACGGCTCAATTCCTCGTTGACTCTTGCTACACATCGTCGAACTTCCCGAATGATCCGTTCTGTACGCGTCGTTTGCGTGATCCCAACGACATGTTCCTGTCGGAGATCGATGCGACGCCGTTCAACATCGCCGAGGACAAGGCGTCGGGCATCGACATCAATATGTCCTACAATCAGGATCTGACAGTCGGCGGCGAAGCCATCAACTTATCGCTGGATACGGTGACGACCTTGTCACGCCGGATTAACGACCTGACCATTCTGCCTGGCGCGCCTGCTGTCTTCGACGAAGACGCCGGCGAAATTGGCCAGCCCAGATGGCGTTCGACAGCGACCGCCCGGGTGAACTGGGAGGACTTCACGCTGTTCTGGCAGGCAAGGCACATCGGCAAGCAGCAGGACGAAATTGACGACCGTCCGCTTAACTGCTTCGACCCGGTCAACAACATTGACTTCCAGCGTTGTTATTCCGTGCCGCACGTCGTTTATCACGACGCGTCGGTCGCTTGGCGGAAGGATGCGTTCACAATCCGTGTCGGCGTCAACAACGTTCTCGATAAGGCGCCGCCGCAAGTTGACGAGGATGTAGGCGGAATAATCAACGCACGATCAGTGCCGATCGGCGTTGGATACGATCTCATCGGCCGCCGGGCATTCTTTAACGTGACGGCAAACTTCTAGGGACGGATCTCCCCAGAGTATGAGTAGGAAACGGGGCGCTTCGGCGCCCCGTTTTTCATGGCGTGGCCATAGGCGCGATCCACGCTGTGGCGATAGTGATAAGAGTTTGGTTTGGCGGAGGGGGAGGGATTCGAACCCCCGGGACCGTGAAGCCCAACGGTTTTCAAGACCGCCGCATTCGACCACTCTGCCACCCCTCCGGCGGCGACGGAGGATGTAGCCGCTTGCGCGGCCCGCCGCAACGCCGCGACGCGCCACAGTTCGGCGATCAGGTCGTTTTCGGCGCTTTCTCCCACGGATCGTCTAACGGTTAACGCAAGATTAAACTTTGACCGTCTTTGTTCCTTCGGCGAAGATTAGCTCGCCGTCGTCTGTTCGTTGTAGCCCCTAGATGCGTAATGGGTAATGTGAAAATCCGTATGACGCTGGCCGCATCGGCGATCCTTCTTGCTGCCGCTGGCTGTGCGACGACGCCCCGCGATACGTCCAGCCGGTCGCCTTCGGCGCATTTTAAAGTCGGCAAGCCCTACAAAATAAACGGTCGCTGGTATCGACCCGCGGTTGATCCATCCTACGACAAGAAGGGCGTCGCCTCGTGGTATGGCGACGACTTTCACGGCCGTCCGACGGCCAATGGCGAGATATTCGATATGCGGCGGATGACAGCGGCGCATACGACATTGCCGTTGCCCTCGCTCGTTGAGGTCACCAATCTTGAAAACGGACGACAGACGGTTGTTCGGGTCAATGATCGCGGGCCCTTCGCCCATAATCGAATCATTGATCTGTCTCGCGCGGCGGCGCGCGCGCTTGGTTTCGAAAAACAGGGGCTTGCGAAGGTCAGGGTCCGCTATGTGGCGCCGGCGCCGCTGCCCGGCGAGAAGACCGAACCGATATACGCGGGCGCAACGCCAGCCGTCCAGCCGGTCGCCGTCGCGGTCTCAACATCAGCTGACGAGATAAACACAGATCAACTGGCGAGCCTGATCGGCGGCGTTGACCCTGGGCGCGAGCCGATGTTGCCGCCGCCGCTGCCGGTCGCCGCGCAGGAGCCCGTCGAACCGCTACTCTACGCCATTCAGGTCGCCGTGCTCGACAATATCGAGGAATTGCCGGCGTTGCGCGCCCGCCTGGCCGATGAGGGCCCTCTGCGCATTGCGCGCGCCAGCGCGCAGCCGGGCGCCGCCCGGTATCGCATCAATCTGGGCCCTTTTCCGAGCGAATCTGCCGCGACCGACCGGTTGGAGACCGTTCACGAAGCAGGATATGATGGAGCGGTCGTCGTTGCCATATCGCCTTAAATAAGGCGTGGTCGGGGCGTTTATCAGGAGTAGTTTTTACCGTGCGTATTGGAAAATATCTTTTCAGCTTCATTATTTTATTCGGCTTTAGCGGCTTTCCAGCAGCGGCGCAGCCTATCGAAACGCCAGGCGAATACGCCGTCATCATGGATTATCGAACCGGCGAGATCTTGTTTGAGAAGAACGCGCGCACGCCAACAGCCCCAGCTTCGATGTCGAAGCTGATGACGGCCGCGATCGTTTTTGAGCGGTTGAAAGACGGCTCGCTTCAGCTCTCGGATATGTTCGACGTGTCGGAAAAGGCCTGGCGCATGGGCGGGTCGAAAATGTGGGTGCGCGTGGATACCGAAATTTCGGTCGAAAACCTGTTGCGCGGCATTATCGTGCAGTCGGGCAATGACGCCTGTATTGTTGTTGCGGAGAATATTGCGGGGTCCGAAGACGCGTTCGCCGAACTCATGAACAAGAAAGCGCGCGACTGGGGGCTTACAGATTCAACATTTGCGAACGCGACCGGCTGGCCCGACGAAAATCAGAAAATGTCCATGCGCGATCTCGCGATCCTGACGCGCAAGATCATCCGCGATTTCCCGGAATATTATGGCCTGTTCGCCGAGCGGGAATTCACCTGGGAGAAAATCCCGCAAAGCAACCGCAATCCGCTGCTTGATGCGTTTGACGGCGCTGACGGGCTGAAAACCGGTCATACGGAAGAATCCGGATACGGTCTTGTCGGCTCTGCCGTGAAAGACGGCGAGCGGCGCATTGTGGTCGTGAACGGCCTCGGCAGCACCCGAGAACGTTCTAACGAAGCAGCGCGCCTTATGCGCGTCGCCTTTAACGATTTCACCCGCCAAACGATTTTTAAGCCCGGTGATGCGGTCGGCGAAGCGCTTGTCTTCAAGGGCAAGCAGAAAACAGCGCCATTGATTGTCGCTGAGCCTGTTTCTGCGATCGTACATCGGTCCCTGATCGACAAAACCGATGCGACGGTCGTCTACGAAGGCCCCGTCGCTGCGCCCATAAATGAAAATCAACAGATCGGGTATTTGCGGGTCGAGATTGAAGGCGGCGAAGCAAAGGAATATCCGTTGTTCGCCGGCGCCGCCGTCAGGGAAATGGGCGTTTTCGGCAAGATTGGACTGGCGGCGAAAACGCTTCTTGCGAAGCCCGAAGACGCCGCCGCCCTTGCGCAGTAAAAGACACAGAAGGCGGCGATGAGCGATAGCGGCCGCGGTATCTTTATCAGCTTTGAAGGCGGCGATGGCGCCGGGAAATCAACACAGATTAAACGTCTGGCCGAACGATTGTCCCGAGCCGGGCGCGACGTCGTCACGACGCGCGAACCTGGCGGGTCGCCCGGCGCAGAGGAAATCCGCAAGCTGCTGGTTGAGGGCGACAAGGATCGATGGTCGCCGATGACCGAAGCGCTGTTGATGGTCGCCGCACGGCGCGATCACCTTGAGCGCATCATCCTGCCCGGGCTTGCCCGCGGCGCGATCGTCATTACCGATCGGTTCGCGGATTCGACTATGGCCTATCAGGGCATCGCCGGCGAGCTTGGGCGCGACGCGGCGGCCGCCTTGCATCGGATTGCCGTCGGTGAGAACGATCCCGACCTATCCATCATTCTCGACGTTTCTATTGAGGAGGGCCTCTCACGCGCGGGCGGGCGTGACGGCGCTGAAACACGATTTGAGTCCAAAGGGGCTGACTTCCAGAAAAAGGTTCGAAACGCCTTTTTGGAAATCGCGCGAGATGATCCTGGGCGTTGCGTTGTCATTGATGCGACCGGCGACATCGACGAGACTGCGGAAGCCGTCTGGCGGGCGGTTAGCGAACGGCTTGTCAATCTCTAAAAATTGCGGAAATGGCCCTGTTGCCGACGCAGTCGATTAAGCTATGACCGGGCATTATGAGCGAGTTGGTACAGCCCCAAGAGCGCGCGCAACAGATCGGCCGAGCCGGTTTGGAGACGTCGCTGCGGCGAACCATGGCCGCCGACGCTTTATCCCATGGCTGGATCATCGCTGGAGGGGTTGGAGCCGGGAAGGCGACGCTGGCCTACCGGATCGCCCGCGCGGTCTTGGATCCCGAGGCGTTGCAGAATGAAAACAGCCTGGACTTAGACGAAGATAGCCAGGCATTCCGGTTGATAGCCCGGGGCGCTCACCCCGACCTATTCGTCGCCGAGCGACTGTGGATCGAAAAAACATCGAAATATCAGTCTGAAATAACTGTAGAAACAATTCGCAAACTCACCCAGTTTATGAACCATACGCCGGGCTTTGGCGGCGCGCGCGTCGCCATCATCGATACGGCCGATGATTTAAACCGCAACGCTGCGAACGCGCTTTTGAAGATGTTGGAGGAGCCACCCGCCAATACGTTGCTGTTGCTTCTCAGCGCTGCGCCGGGGCGGCTGCTTGCGACCATCCGATCGCGTTGCAAACGCATCGATCTACGCGCCGTCGCCCGGGACGATATCTGCGCGTTGCTCGATGAGGAGCGGCTGGCGACGGGCGCAGATGCGGCCCGCATCGCCGACCATGCGGACGGGCGGCCCGGATATGCGTTGCGCCTCGCGGCCGAAGGCGGCGCGGCGGCGCTGTCGCTTGCGGACGCCTTTGTGAAATCAGGACGGGAAGGCGGAGATATCGGCGCTATCGCCTCGAAATTCTCAGCGCGAACGAGCGCCGAAGAATGGGAGTTCTTTATCAGCGCTGTCACCAATGCCCTTGGCGATGCGGCGCGCGCGGCCGGTCGCGGCGTTGTTCTGGACGGACCGCTTGTTGGCGTCGCGCCGAACGCGTTGGTCGACGCGTGGGAGCGTCTTTCGTCCCTTGCGGCGCGCGGCGAGGCGCTTAATCTCGATCGCTCGCAAGTCGTTTCCGCGATGGGTCATGACTTGAAACAAATCCTCAATGCTCCCTGACATATGTTAGTAGACAGTCACGTCAATCTGCATAGCGAGCAGTATACGGATGATTGCGACGGCGTCATTGCGGCGGCCCGGGCCGCCGGCGTCGACTATATGCTTACCATCTCCGACAAACTGACATCGATCGACGCAATAAAAAAAATCGCCGACGCCCATGACTTTATCTGGCGCAGCGTCGGCGTTCATCCGCATTACGCATCGGAGTATCCGGACCTCGATGCGCAAACGCTTATCGACTTGGCGGCTGATGAAAAGGTCATTGGCGTCGGCGAATGCGGCCTCGATTTTCACTATGAATACTCCGATCGCACCGCGCAGCGGCCGGTGTTCCGCGCCCATATTGACGCGGCGCGCGCGACCGGCCTGCCGCTCATCATTCATATGCGGGAAGCGGACGATGAAATGCGTGAAACGCTGATGGGCGCACACGGGGAGGGGGCGTTTACGCCGCTTCTCCATTGCTACACTGGCGGGCCGGCGCTGGCCGAGGCGGTTTTGGCGCTCGGCGGCTATATTTCGTTTTCGGGCATCATCACGTTCAAAAATGCGTCGGACATTCGGGCTGTAGCCGAAGTCGCGCCGCTTGACCGGATCATTATTGAAACGGATTGTCCGTACCTCGCGCCGGTTCCGATGCGGGGCCGCCGCAATGAGCCCGCCTACCTTGTTCATGTCGCCGAGAAACTTGCGGACGTGAAAGACGTTTCCGTTGACGAAGTTGCGCAACACACGACCGATAATTTCTTTCGCCTGTTTTCCCGTGCGAAACGGATGGCGAATCTATGAGTGACGCCGGCAATATTCGCGTGACGATATTGGGGTGCGGATCGTCTGGCGGCGTGCCGCGTTTCGGCGGAAAAAACGGCGCCGGGGAGTGGGGCGCCTGCGATCCGACGGAGCCGAAAAACCGGCGTACGCGCTGCTCCATCCTTGTGCAACGCGCTCATCCGAAACACGGCTTAGCATTTGGCAAGACAACCAACGTGCTGGTTGATACGTCGCCGGACCTGCGCGCGCAGCTTCTCAGCGCGCGATGCGCTCATCTTGATGCCGTTCTTTACACGCATGATCACGCCGATCAGTGCCACGGCGTCGACGACCTGCGCATGATCGCGATCGCCATGCGAAAACGCGTTCCGACCTATGTCGATGACGCAACGACCGGCGCGTTGCTCAGGCGCTTCGATTATTGCTTCGAACAGGCGCCGGGCTCGTTTTATCCGGCGATCCTGGAAAAACGCGACATGCCGGCATGCGGCGCGGCGTTTGACCTTGAGGGAGCAGGGGCGCCGCTGCCCGCGGTCGCCTTTCTGCAATATCACGGTAACGTCAATTCTCTCGGATTTCGGTTCGGCCCGTTCGCATATTCCAGCGACGTTGTCGGCCTGCCCGAGGAAAGTTTTGACGTCCTCTCCGGCGTCGATACATGGATTGTTGACGCCCTTCAGATCAAGCCACACAAGACCCATGCGCATCTCGACCTGACGTTGGAGTGGATTGCACGCGTCAAACCGCGACGGGCGATCCTCACCAACCTGCATGTGCATATGGATTATCAAACGCTGAGAAAAACGCTACCAGACGGCGTCGAGCCGGCCTTTGACGGCATGGTTCTGGAAGCGGAGAAATAGAAAGGCGCGCCGCGGCCTTCTAAAGGTCCCTGAGAGGCTTCTTGCGCGCTGAAGCGTGGCGTTCGCGCCGATCGCTCTCGATATAGCGGTCGGTCGTCGCCATCGAGGCGTGACCGGCATCGTCGCGCACATGTTCGCGTGGCCGCATTTTGACATCTTCAGAAATCCCAGTGTGACGCAGCCAGTGGACGGTCGCCGCACGCAGTTCCACGGCGTCGTCGGCGAGGCCATCAGATTTCATGCGCTCAAAGGCAGCGTCGAAGCAATCCTGCACGATGCGCCGGATCTGGCGCGTTGAGGTTACAGGGCCGGTGCCGCGCGCCTTTGCGATCAGCGGCGTGTGTTCGTTAATCGTTGGCAGCGGCGTGAGTCCCAGCGCGCCGCGATAGCGTTTAAGAGCATCTAGCATCGCATCCGACACGGTCACTGTGCGATCCTTGTTGCCTTTACCGGTCACGTGAAACCACCAGGCACCGTCCTGATCCTTTCTGAAATCGCCCATCACGGGCGCCGAGCGCTCATCGGCGACCAGTTCGGAAATCCGCAGGTAGAGCGCGAACAGGCAGTTCATGATGAAGAGCGTGCGTTCATGAGTAGACGGATTATCATCCGCCAAAATTTCCGCGGTTTCGATGACATAGTCCCATTGCAGATTTGAAATACGCCGGACGACGGCGGCGTTCTGATCGCGCTTGATGAACTTGCTTTTCTGGCGGATTAGCGCCACCGGATTGGCGCTGACGACATTTTCTTCCGTCAGATAGTCATAGAACGAGGATAACGCCGTGAAGGTCGCGCGCACGGCGGACTGGCTCGGCCGATAGGCTTTGGGGTCGGGCTTACGGCCGTTTTTCAGCTCAGTCTTTGAAAGGCTTGCCACAAAGGGACGCCATTTCGGATTGGGTTTGCGTTCGCCTTTGTCGATGACAAAGCGCGGCGCGTGGACTTCGCCAATCCAGGCCGCCGGCGGGCTTAAGGAAAAGCGGACGAATTCCTCGATGTCTTCGCGCGCAAGCCCGTGGGCGGCGCGGTTCTCAATTCGCCACGACCATTGCAGCAAACGTTCGAGCTCGCGCCGATACGCATTAAACGTCGCTGTCGAGCCATTATAGCCATAGAGAAACTTCAGCGCGTGTTCGTAATCGATTTCAGCGCCGACCGGCGCCTTGTCCGCGAAGATCTCCGCAACGTCGAAGCGCTTGCGCCGATGCGGATTGTCCATGTCCTTAAGCGCATCAAGGAATGGCGTGGGCGCGGCTTTCAAGGCGGTTGAAGTCATGGCGAGAAGACACTGAAACTGTTGATTCGCGGCAGTTCTGGCATGATTTGCGCGATATCACAAAGATTCCGATATTGATAAATATCGGACATATTGAGGTGGTAGGACGAACATATTTGGGGCCCTTCGGCATTACGCGACAAGCCGGCTCTCCCGCTCAAGAAACCGAAAAGCGCGCGCCGCTTGCTAAGGTGCTACGGGTTTGTGAGAACGACGAAACAGTATTCGACCTGCGCCAACCGTTTCGAGGAACTCCGATGCGAAACTTTAAGATTGCCGCTCTTATATCCGCCATAGCCGCCCTTGGCGTCGCCGATGCGCGACCGCTCGAAAGCGCCGATATTTTTCAACTTGAATACGCTACCGATCCGCAAGTTTCACCCGATGGATCGACGGTCGCCTATGTGCGGCAATCGAACGATATTATGACGGATCGCGCTCGCGGCTCTATCTGGACGGTCTCCGTCGGCGCTGGCGGCCACCGCCCGGTGTTGTCAGGGCCGGCCAGCTTTTCGAGCCCTCGATGGTCGCCCACCGGCGATCGCCTCGCATACGTCACAGGCGCGGAAACAAAGACGCCGCAACTCTACGTGCGCTGGATGGATACCGGCCAGACGGCGCTGCTGACCAATCTTACCGAAGCCCCGCAAAGCATCGCCTGGGCCCCGGATGGCCGTTCGATCGCGTTCGCGATGTTTGTCGAAGACAAGCCCGAGCCCATGACAAAGCCGCCTGCCAAACCGGACGGCGCCGAATGGGCCGCCCCGGCCAAGGTTATCGAAGATGTCCTCTATCGAGCCGACGGCGGCGGTTTCGTGCGCTCCGGCTCGACGCATGTGTTTGTGGTTCCGGCAGACGGCGGCACGCCGCGGCAATTGACGGACGGCCCTTACAATCATGGCGGACCGCTCGGCTGGGCTGCGGACGGCTCGGCGGTTTTCTTTTCCACCAATCGCAATGAGGATTTCGAGCGCGATCTCATCGAAAGCGACATCTGGCGTGTGTCGCTGGACGATGGCGCTTTGACTCGTCTGACTAACCGAGACGGGCCGGATTTCGCGCCCGCCGTTTCGCCCGATGGTACAAAAATCGCCTATCTAGGCAACGCGGACGATCTGAAAGGATATCAGACATCGCGCGTAACCGTCATGAATACGAATGGGGGCGCGAAACGCGAACTGACCGGCGACTTTGATCGTTCGATCGACGCCCTCGCCTGGGATTCAGATAGCTCGCTAATTATTCAGTATGAGGATCGAGGCCGCTATTATCTTGCGCGATTGACGCTCGACGGGAACCGCGACGCGTTGATGCGCGATGTTTCGGGAACATCTCTTGGCCGCCCGTACACCAGCGGCGGGTTTTCAACGAATGCCTCTGGCGTGATCGCATACACCTCCGGTCGCGCCGAGCGGCCTGGCGATATCGCCGTCAAAGCCGGCGACAATGCGGCAACGCGGCGCACGCGGCTGAATGACGATCTCTTCGCAGAAATCAATCTCGGCGCCGTTGAGCGCATGACATGGGAGTCGTCGGCGGACGGTCGCGAAATCGAAGGCTGGCTGGTGACGCCGCCCGACTTCGACGAGACGAAGCAGTACCCGCTAATCCTTGAGATCCATGGCGGCCCATTTGCCGCATACGGGCCGCATTTTTCGGCGGAGGTGCAGCTTTTTGCGGCCGCAGGGTATGTCGTTCTTTACGCCAATCCGCGCGGATCGACGAGTTACGGCGATGAATTCGCCAATCTCATTCATCACAACTATCCGGGCGAGGATTACGACGATCTGATTTCCGGCGTCGATGCAGCAATCGCCCGGGGGTTCATCGATGAGGAGCAATTATTCGTCACCGGCGGGTCTGGCGGCGGCGTCCTCACCGCCTGGATCGTCGGCAAAACGGACCGGTTCAGAGCGGCGGTTGTCGCCAAGCCCGTCATCAACTGGACGAGCTTCGTTCTGACCTCGGATTTCTATCCGTTCTTCGGGAAATACTGGTTTGACAAACAGCCCTGGGAAGATCCGGACGCCTATTGGGCGCGATCACCGCTCTCCCTTGTCGGTAATGTCTCGACGCCGACCATGCTGCTTACCGGCGAAGCTGACTATCGGACGCCGATGTCGGAGACGGAGCAATATTATCAGGCGCTCCAATTGCGCGATATCGATACCGCGATGGTCCGTATACCCGATGCGCCGCACGGCATCGCCGGCCGGCCGTCTAATCTGATCGCCAAGGTCGATCATATTCTGGCGTGGTTCGAGCGCTACCGAACGAAAGGCGAAGGCGAAACGAACTAGGCCGGCGTCGGTTCGCGCGCGACCTCGACAAGGCCGCGATCCACAATCTTGACGATGCGGTCCATGCGGTTCGCAAGGCGCTGGTCATGGGTTGCGATCAGCGCCGCGAGTCCCTCCTTGCGCACGATATCCAGTAGCGCGTCGAAGACGACGTCGGAGGTTTTTGGATCGAGGTTGCCCGTCGGTTCGTCCGCCAACAGAAGATCCGGCTTGTTGACGAGCGCCCGCGCAATGGCGGTGCGCTGCTGTTCGCCGCCGGATAGCTGGCCCGGTTGATGGGTCAGACGCTCGCCGAGACCCAGCGCCGTCAGAAACGCCGCGGCCTGTTTGTCTGCTTCGCCTTTTGTCTCGCCGGCGATCAATCGCGGCAGCGCGACGTTATCGAGGGCTGTAAACTCCGGCAGCAAATGATGAAACTGATAAACGAAGCCAAGGGCGTTGCGGCGGATGCCGGTGCGCTCGGCGTCGGACAGCGCGGACGTCGCAACGCCGTCAATATAAACTTCGCCGGCGCTCGGCGCTTCGAGAAGCCCAGCAATATGCAACAGCGACGATTTTCCGGACCCGGACGGCCCGAGCAGCGCCGCTGTCTGGCCGCGTCTCAGCGTAAAGTCGACATTCTCGATGACGATGAGATCGCGATAGCGACGCGCGATTCCCTCAAAGCGCAGCGCTTCGTCTCCATCAGCCTTCATCTGAATGCCACCATTCACGGAAGGAAAGCGCTTTGCCGTGGTCGCTGAACTGGACGACGAGAATACCGTCTATGTGCACGCGCCTTCCGGTCGTCGCGCGGGTGAACGAACAGGTCCAGTGGGCGGCGCCGAGATTGGCCTGCACGTAGAGGATGCGCGCGCCAAATTCGATCTCGCGCTGACGACCGACCGCGCCGTTAAACGCGGCGGCAATTTCATCGCGTCCCTTCTTGGGTTCCTCGAACGGCGTCCAGTAATAAATTGCGTCGTCTTCAAAAAGCTGCGCGAACCGGGCGCCGTCCCTCGCCGCCCAGGCGGCGCCGTAGCCCTCGATCCACTGCTCGAAATGCTGTTCAGAAAGCGCCATTCGCGTTTCTCCTATTCGTATCTAAGCGCCTCGACCGGATCCAGCCGCGCCGCCCGCCACGCCGGATAAATGGTCGAGATGAAGGACATCAAAAGCGCCCAGCCGGCGATCATGACGATTTCGCCGCTTTGCAATTCCGCGGGTATCTCCCGGAAGTAATAGATCTCGGCGTTAAAAAGATCGCGTTGGAACATCCATGACAACGCCTGCTCAATGGGATCGATATAGTGAACAAACAGCGCGCCGAGAACGATCCCTGCGATCGTTCCGAGCACGCCGATCAAGGCGCCGGAAAGAAAGAAAATCCGCATGATCGCGCCCTGCGTTGCGCCCATGGTGCGCAGGATCGCAATGTCGCCGGTCTTGTCCTTAACGAGCATGACAAGTCCCGTGATGATGTTCAGAGCCGCAACCGCGATGATCAGCATCAAGATCAGGCGCATGACGTTTCGTTCGATCTCCAGAGCGTCAAAATAGGCGCCGATCCGCCGCGCCCAGTCGGTTGTGCGCCGGTCGCCGGTAATGGCGGTGACCTGGACGAGGTAAGACTGATACTGATCGGGGTCTTCTATTCTCACCTCGATCTGTTCCGCGGCGTCTGATGCGCCGAAGAATAGTCTGGCCTGATCATACGGCATGAAAGCGATCGATGAATCGAATTGCGAATTGTTGACGTCAAATATGGCGCCGACGATGTAATCCTTGGTCGTCACCGGTATGCGTCCAAAGGCCGTTTCCCGTCCGCCATGGGTCGTAACGTTGACGCTTTGGCCCACGCGGACGCCGAGTGCGTTCGCCGTACCCGACCCGATGACGATCTTGTTTCCGCCATTGCGTCCTTCACCGAAACTCTCGAATTCGCCTTCGACAAGATTTTCCGGCGCGGCAATTTCGGGAATGTCGAGCATGTCCGCTCGATGCATGCCGCGAACAAGCGCCACGGACCCGCCGCTCTGCGATGTTACGTAAGCCGGCGATTCAATCAGTGGCGCGGCGTTGACGACGCCGTCGAGCCCCTCGATTTGGTCAATAAACGGGTCGGGGTTATCGCCCTCCGCCATCAAGACATAGACATGGCCGTTAAATCCGAGCGCCTGCTCCAGCAGTTTCGTACGGAACCCCTGCATCACTGACATAACGATGATCAGCACCGCGACGGCGAGCATGATGCCGAGAAAGGCAATGATTGAGATCAGGGAGACCCCCTTCCCCGACCGCGTGGCGCCGAGGTAACGGCGAGCGACCATCCATTCGAAAAAGGAAAACGCGCGCACGCCCGCGCCGTTGGCGGCGGGCGGCGTGGCGGTGGCGTCGTTCGATTTCAACATCGCGGGTCTGGTCTAGGGGCGCCGCCGAGCCCTGTCCACCGAAGCGGCGCCGTCGGGCGCTGTGTTTGTTTCCTGACTGAAAATTGGGCCTAAATCATGACTGCAGTATGAATAGGTCGCCTCACGGATGCGACAGGCCGTCGCGTATCGCGGACGCGGCGTATTCGGCGACGGCGTCCAGCGTGACGTCTTCGCGGGCTCCGTCGCTTCGGCGTTTGATCTCTACCTTGCCTTCGCCAAGGCCACGCGGGCCGACCACAATCTGAAGCGGTAGTCCAATGAGGTCCATGCGTGCGAATTTCTCGCCGGGGCGCGCCTTTGTCTCGTCATAGAGAACATCCGCACTCGCAGCCTGAAGTCCTTGATAGATGTTGTCGCACGCAGCATCCGTATCGGCATCGCCGGCCTTCAGGTTAACAAGGCCCACATGAAACGGCGCGACGGACATCGGCCATTTGCAGCCATCATCATCATGAAAGGCTTCGATCAAGGCGCCGACAAGACGCGATACGCCGACGCCGTAGGAGCCCATGTGAACCGCAACGTCTTTGCCGTCCGGCCCCGCGACAAACGCATTCATCGGTTTTGAATATTTTGTGCCGAAGTAAAAGATGTGACCAACTTCAATGCCGCGCGCAGAGACGCGGTTGCCGTCTTCGACCTGCTTTTCAAATTCCTTTTCATCGTGGATTTCATCAGTCGCCGCATAGTACTGCGTAAACTGATCGACGATGGACTGCAGGTCGCCGCCGAAATCGGTGTCGACGCCGGGAACGGGCAAATCTAGCAGTCGCTTGTCGCAGTAAACGGCGCTCTCGCCGGTCTCGGCGAGGACTATAAACTCGTGTGACAAGTCGCCGCCGATGGGGCCGGTATCTGCGCGCATGGGTATCGCTGTCAGTCCCATGCGCGAAAAGGTTCTGAGGTACGCTGCAAAAAAACGATTGTAGCTGTGACGCGCCGAATCTTCATCGATGTCGAAAGAATAAGCGTCCTTCATCAGGAATTCACGACCGCGCATCACGCCGAAGCGTGGTCGGATTTCATCGCGAAACTTCCACTGAATATGATAAAGGAGCGTCGGCAGATCCTTGTAGGAACGAACACCGGCCCTGAATATCTCGGTGATCATTTCCTCATTGGTGGGTCCGAACAGCATTTCGCGATCGCCGCGATCGGTAATCCGGAGCATCTCTTTCCCATAGGCGTCATAGCGCCCGCTCTCGCGCCACAACTCAGCCTGCTGAATGGTAGGCATCAGCATTTCAACAGCGCCGGCGCGATCTTCTTCCTCGCGGACGATTTGTTCGATTTTCTTCAAGACCCGGTGCCCGAGCGGCAGCCACGCGTAAATCCCGGCCCCCTCCTGCCGGATCATGCCAGCGCGGAGCATCAAACGGTGCGACGCGATCTGCGCGTCGGCTGGCGTTTCCTTCAATAGAGGAAGGTAGAATTGACTGAGTTTCATAAGGCGTCGGTCTGCTTGCTGCGCGGCCCTTCTAGGCGGGCCCGCAGACCAAGTCTATTCCAGCCAATTCGGCGCTTCGATGCAATCGGCCGGCGCTGTCGGGAAACCATCTATCTCGCCGGTTATCGGGTCCGGGAATATACGCAGCGTCAACGCGCCGTTGGCGACGGGCACGTTCCGAAAGAGCAGGACGCCATCAAGGCGGTCTGACCAGGAATTGAGCTCGTAGGCGCCGACATCTTCGCTCACCAGAGGCGCGATGTCGGCGGGGATCGGACACGGGACCGGTTCAACCGTTATCGGCTGCGCGCCGGCCGTCGACGCGGCAAAGGCCAAAACAAGAGAGATTATTTCGATGCGCGGCATGTTTGTCCTGAATTTCGAACCACGACGGGCTTGTTATTCAACTCCATGGCAAGGTCAAAGCGCGACAGCAGTCGCTGGCTCGCCCACCCCTTTTCCTTTCGCGGGCGAAAAACAACGACGGCGAGCCCGCTCGATTTATCCTTGTGTTCCCTGACGTCAATGACGGCGCCAGCGTTCGCCGCCAGCAAATAGGCGCGCGAGCCTGAATAGCATGGCGGGCGAAGGATTGTTGTCGCCGCCGCGGCTGCGCCGAACACGGCGACTTCGACGAACAGCGCCGCATAGATGATCGGCCGGAGCTTCATGGGCTCCAGCGCTGCAGCGTTTATGCCTTGTTAACGAATTGTCCCGAAGCGGGAAAATGGTGCGGTCGAGAAGACTCGAACTTCCACGGGTTGCCCCACAGCGACCTCAACGCTGCGCGTCTACCAATTCCGCCACGACCGCACGCCGTTTGGAAGGCGGGCGGCATAGCAAAGGCGGGCGACCTTGTGAAGTGTGGCTTCGGGGGTCTTTTGCGCGGCCTCGCTGGGACGCCTTACCGCGTGTTCCCGTCAATCGCGACGGTGACGTTTTCCCCGTCCAGGACAACCCGTCCGGTGGCTATTTTCCGGCCATTGGCAAGGATATCGAGGGGTTTGCGCTCGTCGCGCCCGAGTGGAATAACTGCCCCGCGGGTCATCCGCAGCAGCCGGCCAAGGGGCAAATCCGCCTCGCCGATTCGCACCGTGAGTTCGACTTCAATGCCATCGACCGCCGACATGTCTTCTACCCCAAAAACGCTTCTGACAGCCGCCAGAGTGCCGGGCTTTGGTTAGCGCCGCGTTAAGGAGTTCCGGCCCCGACGCCCGCCTGCGCGCAGACTGGCCCGCAGAGTGGGCCGTTTCGCCCGGACTGACCGAATACGACGAAGCCGTGGCTGTTATGGAACGGCGCGCAGGGGCCATCCGTGCGGGCGAGGCCGCGGAACTCATCTGGCTCCTGGAGCATCCCCCGCTCTATACGGGTGGCACAAGCGCCGCGGAGACCGACCTCCTCGCGCCGGACCGCTTCCCGGTATTCAAGTCGGCGCGCGGCGGGCAGTACACCTATCACGGCCCTGGGCAGCGCGTCGCCTATGTCATGCTCGATCTCGACCGCCGCGGTAGAGACGTTCGCGCCTTCGTTCATGGATTAGAGGAATGGCTGATCAGGGCGCTTGCCGAATTCGGCGTCAAAGGCGAGCGTCGCGACGGCCGGGTCGGCGTCTGGGTCGACCGGACAACACAGGGCGGCGCTATGCGTGAAGACAAAATCGCGGCGATCGGCGTCAGGATCCGGCGCTGGGTCAGCTTTCACGGCGTCGCCTTAAACGTCGAGCCGGACCTGTCTCATTTTTCGGGCATCACGCCCTGCGGCGTCTCCGATCCAGGACTGGGCGTGACCAGCCTTGTCGATCTTGGCCTGCCCGTCGCGATGCCAGACGCTGACGCAGCCCTGCGCGCCGCGTTTGAGGAAATTTTCGGGCCGACGGTCAATACAGCCGCCGCGGCGTAATGAGCGCGAACTGGCGCGAATCAAGGCCTAGTCGTCGCGAGAGGGAACGTTATGACGGAGCAAGTCCTGGTCACGGGCGTCAGCGGTTTTATTGCAAAACACCTGACGCTCCAGCTTCTTGAAAAAGGCTATGAAGTCCGCGGCACCCTCCGCGCGCTGAACAAAACCGAGCAGATCAAAAGGTCGCTCGGCGAGGCTGGCGTTGATACGTCAAAGCTGACATTCGCATCCGCCGACCTCTCCAGCGATGAAGGCTGGGCTGCAGCCGCGGAGGGATGCGCCGGCGTCTTTCATGTGGCCTCCCCTTTTCCACTCGAACAGCCACGTGATCGGATGGCGCTGGTCCCAGCGGCGAAAGAAGGCGCGCTGCGCGTTATTCGTGCAGCAAACAAAGCTGATCGCGTCGTGATGACGTCTTCCATGGTCGCGATGATGTATCGGGCCGGCCGACCCGACGTCATGCCCGTCGGTGAAAACGATTGGACCGACGTCAACTGGAGGCAGACAACGCCTTACATCGTCTCGAAGACACTGGCGGAAAAGGCCGCCTGGGATGCGGCGACCGAAGGCGGTTTCAAACATCGTCTCACCACGGTCAACCCAGGCCTCGTCATGGGACCGGCTATGGATGACGACCTCGGCGCGTCAATCGAACTCATCCGCCTGATGACGAAAGGCGAGTTTCCGGCAGCGCCGCCGGTCAGCTATCCAGTCGTTGACGTGCGCGACGTTGCGCTCCTGCACATCAAGGCGTTCGAAACGCCGGACGCCGGCGGACGCCGGCTGATCTCGGCATCCGATACGATGTCGCTTCTCGATATCGCCGCCGTCATGCGCGAGGTCGCCCCCGAGATTTCGAAAAAAACACCGACCCGCACGCTGCCCGCCCTCGCCGTACGTGTCGCCGCGCTGTTCGATCGCCGCGTTGCGTCGGTGCTTGCTGACCTTGGGACAACGCCTCACGCGGACACCGCCTATGTGAAAGCGTTGACGGGCATTGAATTTCGCACCGGGCGCGAAGCCGTGGCCGCGGCGACGCGGTCACTGGAGAAGATTAAAGCCCTGTAATATCTGCAGTTTTGCGAGCTCCTGGAAGGTTGCGGCAACTTTTAACCGCAATTGTGTATTATCGAACGCAGTCACAGTTGATGGAGATTGGTCGCCGTGAGAACAGCACGTTCAGCACTAGCAAGCCTTGTTCTTTTTGCGTTCCCATTGATCGGAGCGGCCGCGCAAGAAAACGACGCCGAAGAGGCCCCGGCCGCGGCGGAGGAAACCGGTGAGCCGGAAGAGCTGAGCACCGATGAAATGGCCGACTTGTTAAATTCGCAGCAGCAACTGCAGCAAACGTTCACACTGAGGCGCACTATCAACGGCGAAGTTGTCGAAACCAAAAAGAAAACCATCACCTTGTCGCCGGGCGTTCCTTATCGACCAACGGAAGCCGGCGAAACGACATTGCAACAGGTCAGATCTGCATTCGACAGCGAGGTGCTGACCCGTGTTGAGGCATTCGAAGAAGCGAAGCTCGATTTTACGATCGCCGACGCCGACCGCGATGGGCGCATGACGGCTGAGGAGTTTGCAAATCTTGTGAATAGCTGGCGCCAGACCGGCGCGCGGGACGCGGAGGCGCCGAACGAAGAAATCGCGCGCGAACGTCAGTATAAGGCGCTTCTTGAGGCTATCGATCCGGAAGCTGCGGACGCTGAGTACGCAGCCTACGCCAAAGCGAAGTTTGCGTTCATCAGCGGCGCGCAGGAAACGATCGCCCGCGAGGATTACATCCGCGAATACTTGCTCGACTTCGACACTATGGACGCCGATGACGATACGTTGCTGGAAGGCGAGGAGCTAATGCTCTTTCGCGCCGCCAATCGCGGCGAAACGATTGAAGGCCCGGCCTTTTAGTCCGTTTCAAGCAGTTCCAGAAAGCGAGCCGCCGTCAGAAACTCCTCGCGCATGGCGTCGCGGCGGGCCCGGGCTTCATCATCGTCACCCCACTGTTCCATCTGAAACGTCTCATCGACAATCGAAGCCGCAAAGATCTCCGCGGCCGGGAACGCCTTTCTCCATAGGGCCAGCGCCATGACTGCGGAGCCGGTAATCGCCGCTGCTTTTCGTAACCCGGCAAGCGTGTCAGGCGCGCTGCCATCCAAAACACTTCGAATGCGGTCAATGGCGATGTCGGGCTGCGCCGTTGCGATAACGCCTGTCGTTGCGACAAGCGCGGCGCCCAGTTCGTCACGAAGCCAATCGAGATACGGATCCCACATCGCGGCCTGACGTTCGACAAGCGCCGCCGGCGTTTCTGCGCGATAACAGACAAGGTCCGAACTCAGGTAAGCAATAATATCGTCTCGCCACTGCGCCGCCGCGTCAGCATCTATAGCTTCGGCTAGGAGCCCGGTCAGCGGCGTAGCGGCAGGGTCAATATGCTCGCCCTGATCGTCCCACTCCATTTTTATTGATGCGGCAAGAGCCGCGCTCGGCGCCAGCAATACGCTTTGGCGTTTTGTCCGTAGCGGTTTGCCATCGAGACGGACTTCGAAGCCTTGGTCCGTTTCAGCGACGTCCACGGATTTGTAGAAACGTCTGATTGCGTCCGGTGGTCCGCTCACGCCGGGTACTCCGGCCATTCGACCGCCGCGTTCTCGTCAAAGCCAAAAAACGCCCAGGTTTCTTTCATGGCCGCCGTAATCGGCGCGTCGACCGTCATTGCCTCGCCCGTTTTCGGATGGCGAAATGTCATGGAGCGGCAGAACAAATGTAGCCTCGAAGCAACGCCATCAACACGCGATGCGTCGCCGCCATATTTGTAGTCGCCAACAATGGGATGGCCGATCGCCGCAGCATGTACGCGCAACTGGTGGGTGCGCCCTGTGATCGGCCGCATGGCGACGAACGAAACACGCCCGACATCTTCGACGATCTGGTAAAGGGTGACGGAGGGTTTTGCGCCCTCGCCCTCGGCGGGAACGACGCGCTCGACGCCTTGCGAACCGATCCGCACCATGCGTTTCGCTACAGGCATGTTGATCACGCCTTCACGCGGACGCGGCGCGCCGACAACCAGCGCCCAGTAAGTTTTTTCAACGTCACGGCCCTTAAACGCTTCTGCAAGAGCCTGCGCGGCCTTGCGTGTTTTTGCGACGAGCAACAGCCCGCCAGTGTCCTTATCCAGCCGGTGCACCAGTTTCGGACGGACGCCATCCTGCTCATAGGCTGCGAGCATCCCGTCTATATGGCGCGCGGTCTTTTCACCGCCCTGCACCGCCAAACCGAACGGTTTGTTAAGGGCGAGGATATCGTCATCCTCGTAAAGCGTGATCGAGGAAAGAAGTTTCCGGCTTTCCTTTTCGTCTGAAGGCGATAATCGTCGTGTCGTCGTTCTCTCCGATAAAGGCGGTACGCGAATGTTTTCACCCGCCTCGAGGCGTCGGTTCGATTTGACGCGCCCGCCGCCAACGCGCACCTCGCCCTTGCGCAGGTACTTTTCCAGTTGTCCGTGGGTAATATTAGGAAAATGCGATTTGAACCAGCGGTCAACGCGCATGCCCGCCTCGTCGTCCGTCACGGCGATGTTCTGAACACCCGTCATGACGATCCGCGCATGGCTATCAGCCCAGCCGCCAACCCGCCGATCGAAAGCACAACGGACGCAGCAACGTATACGCCAGCAATTGTCAGTGAACGGTCTTTCGCAAGTGTTACGGCGTCAAGGGCGAAGGTCGAAAACGTTGTGAACGCCCCCAAAATACCGACGGTCAAGAACGCACGCATTGCCGAGGTCTGTGGTTCGTGTCGAGCCAGCCAGACGATCAGGGCGCCCATGATGAATGAACCGAAGGCATTCACCGTCAGCGTACCCCATGGGAAACTCGGCCCCATCAAATGTATCGCCGCGCGCGACACGCCATGGCGCGCGATCGCGCCCAGCGCGCCGCCCGCTCCGATAGCCAGCCAGATTGAAGCGTTCACGTCCTTTTCCTCATGACTGGCGACAGCAATAGACCGAAAAAAGAAATATCTTCAACGCCTTCTGCGCCAATTTTCATATCGGGTGTACGTTGCGTCGCGCTGCGCGATGCGAAGAGCGGGTCCCAGACGCTTAAAAACGATGCGTAATTGGAATCGGTATCTGCGCGGACAGCGTGATGGTGCACCCAATGGATCGACGGCGTCACGATAAAATATGAAAGCACGCGTTCAACGCGTGTGGGCAGCTTGACATTAGAGTGGTGAAATAGCGCCGAGGCGAGGAGAACTGTCTCGAAAATAATGACGGTTGCAAGCGGCGGCGCCAGTAGCGTGATCGGGATCAGGCGCAAAAGCGCCGACAAGACGACCTCGCCGAGGTGAAACCGGACAGCGCTCGTTGTATCGAGAAACTCGTCGCGATGATGGACTTCGTGCAGGCGCCACATCAATGGCACGCGATGATAGGCGCGATGAAGCCAATAGGTCCAAAGGTCGAGGACAATGAGATCGATGATCAGAACGACGACGCCGATCATGCCAACCGATAAAGCCGGGCTTCGCTCCCAGATCAAGTGATTGACGCCAAACGCCGTGATCGGCGCCACAATCAACGGCGAGGCAAGCGCCACAATCAACCACAGGCCAAAATTGCGAAGCAGCCGCGCGGGCGATTTGTGTGGCGGCGCTGCACGGATGATGCGTTCTGCGGCAAACAGGCTCAAAAAAATGCAGACGAGAAAAACTGATTTCGCTACCAGAAGATCACTCATGGCGACGCTTACGCTTTCTCGCCGCGGAGCTTGCGCCAGTAGTCGAGGCGTTTGGCGATCTCCTTGTCAAAGCCGAACGACGATGGCTCATAGTAAGTTTCGCGGGCCATGTCGGGCGGAAAATAGTTCAGTCCGCTGAAGCCGCCGTCGGTATCGTGATCGTAGACGTAACCGTCGGAGTAGCCGAGGTCTTTCATCATTTTCGTTGGCGCGTTCATCGCGTGGGGCGGCGGCGCCAGCGAACCGGTTTCGCGCGCCGTCGCTTTCGCCTTTTTGAAGGCGACATGGGATCGGTTCGACTTCGGCGCCGTCCCGAGATAGGCGACGAGCTGGCCGATGGCGATTTCGCCTTCAGGCTGGCCCAGAAATTCGTAGGCGTCACGCGCGGCGACGGCCAAAGGAAGCGCCTGCGGGTCGGCATTGCCGATGTCCTCCGACGCAATGACGACAAGGCGGCGCAGGATAAAGCGCGGATCCTCTCCGCCGGCGAGCATGCGCGCGGCCCAGTAAAGCGCTGCGTCCACGTCCGATCCGCGGATCGATTTCTGCAACGCGCTCGCGAGATTGTAGTGGGACTCATCGCTTTTGTCGTAAAGCGGCGCCCGGCGCTGGACGATATCCGCGAGCGCGGCGACGTCAATCGTGTGGCCGTCAGGTTCGGCGAAAACCTCCTCCGCCATATTGAGGAGCGCCCGCCCGTCGCCATCGGCCATGGCGCGAAGCCGCTTGCGCGCTTCATCCGTAAGGGAAAGGGTTTTCTTCTCAGCCTTTTCAGCGCGGCGCAGCAGTTTTTCAAGCGCCGCGTCGTCAAGGCGTTTCAACACCAGCACCTGCGCTCTGGAGAGGAGCGCGCCGTTCAGTTCAAAGGACGGATTTTCCGTCGTTGCGCCAATGAGCGTAATGAGGCCCGACTCCATGTGAGGTAGAAAACCATCCTGCTGCGCCTTATTAAAACGATGGATCTCATCAACGAAAAGTAGCGTCCCTTTGCCAACGGCGCGGCGCCCCTCGGCCCGCTCGAAAACTTTGCGCAAGTCGGCGACGCCGGAAAAAACCGCGGAGATCTGTTCGAATTCAAGGTCAGACTGATCGGCGAGCAGCCGCGCAATGGTGGTTTTGCCGCCGCCGGGCGGCCCCCAGAACACAATTGAGGAGAGCCGGCCCGCTCTGACCATGCGCGCCAACGGCGCGCCGTCGCCCAGTATATGATCCTGACCGACAACGTCTTCCAGCGTTCCGGGGCGCAGGCGATCGGCAAGCGGCCGGGGCGCGTCACGCCCCATGTCAGCCGCCTGGAAGAGATCGCTCACCGATGGCTAGCGTCCGACGCGCCAGGTGACAACGCGTCCGCCAGTATCGACTTCGATCTCCCAACTTGCGGCGGAGCGATTGATTTCCCGTTCCAGATCGAGCGTCGTTTCGACGCCGCGGCCGTTTACGGAAAGGATCTTGTGACCGGGGCGCAGTCCGCGACGCGCCGCGAATGTCCGTGAGCTGAGGTTAGAGACGACAACGCCGCGCGACAGCGGATCAAGCCCCAATTCCTCGCTGTATCGCGGTGACAGATTGTCGATCGTTACCCCGTTCAACGGATGCTGTCCTTCAAGATCGCGCGGATCGCGGGACGGCTCATCCGGCGGTAGCGCCACTTCGACGGCGGCGTTACGGACTTTGCCGCCGCGCAGATAGACAATTGTCGCGGTCTCGGCGTCATCTTTGACGCCGACGCGATATTGCAGGGTTTGCTCATCGAACACCGGTTGATCATCGATCTCAATCACGACGTCGCCGGCCTGCAGCCCTGCCCTGTCCGCCGGGCCGTCGGGCCAGACATCGTCGATCAGCGCACCCGCCGGTCGGTCGAGCTCGAGCGCGCGTGCAAGATCGGCCGTCACCGTGCTGGTTGAGGCGCCGAACCATGGGCGCACGAGGACGCCGCCATCGATAGCGGTCTTCAAGACTTGCTGAACGAGCCGCGAAGGAACTGCGAAACCAATGCCGTTTGAGCCGCCGGATCGGGAATAGATGGCGGTGTTGACGCCAACCAGACGCCCTTCCGTATCAACCAGCGCGCCGCCGGAGTTGCCCGGATTGATGGCGGCGTCGGTCTGAATAAAAAGCTGATAGTCGGAAACGGACGCGGCCGTGCGCGCCAACGCTGACACAATACCGTTGGTAACAGTTTGTCCGACGCCGAAGGGGTTGCCGATAGCGAGCACGATGTCGCCCACCTGCAACCCATCGGAATTTGCGAAGCTGAGATAGGGCAGCGCTTCGCCGGCCTCGATGCGCAAGACCGCAAGATCCGTTTGCGGATCGGTAAGCACGACCTCCGCGTTGTATTCGCGGCGATCGCTTAAGACGACGGTGATCTCAGTCATGCTTTCGATGACGTGATTATTGGTGACGATGACGCCGTCGGGATTGACGATAACGCCGGAGCCCAGCGATGTTTGTTCGCGCGCGCGCGGTCGTCCGCCGCCGAAAAAACGGTCGAAAAACGGGTCGCTGCGCTGCTCGACGACACGGCGCGTGAAAATATTCACGACAGCTGGCGCCGCCCGCTCTACAATGGGAGCGAAGGAAAGCTTCACCTGGCTCATCGATTCCGGCACGGTGCGAGGCGCTGCGGCGATATCGCTCGCCGTCATTTCATCTTCGGCGACGGCGTCTTGCTCCGGGTCGGGCGCAGGCTGAGCGCAGGCGCCGCCGATCAGGATAATCGACGCGGCGAGCAGCGAGATGGACAAGCGAATCATAAAGTCTCCCTGTGATCGCCCCAGCGCTCAAAAATAGGACCGCTGCGCCGTCGGATCAACGGGCGCAACCGGCAAACAGCTTATTCCGCGGCGCCGCGGATCCCCGGCTCCAGCCCAATGAAACCGCCGGACTGACGGGCCCATAGCTTGGCGTAGACGCCGCCCCGCGCGACAAGCGTGTCGTGGCTCCCCTGTTCGACAATCTCGCCCTGATCCAGCACGATCAGCCGATCGAGGGCAGCGATCGTCGAGAGGCGATGGGCGATGGCGAGCACGGTTTTTCCGCTCATGAGGGCGAACAGGTTTTCCTGAATGGCCGCCTCGACTTCCGAATCGAGCGCCGACGTCGCTTCGTCGAGAATGAGGATA
This sequence comes from Hyphococcus sp., assembly GCA_965243785.1. GTDB lineage: Bacteria > Pseudomonadota > Alphaproteobacteria > Caulobacterales > Parvularculaceae > Hyphococcus. Next base: position 296,326 of record CBDEVX010000014.1, read on the forward strand.
GGCGCGTTTTTGAGGAAGATCCGCGCAATGGCGATGCGCTGGCGCTGGCCGCCGGAAAGTTTGACCCCGCGCTCACCAACAAAAGCGTCAAATCCGCGTCGGCCATCTCCGTCCTCCAGATCGGCAATGAACTCCTCCGCATTCGCCCGCGCAACCGCGTCGCGGATTTCGGCCTCGCTGGCGTCCGGGCGGCCATAGGCGATGTTATCACGGATCGAGCGATGCAGCAGTGAAGTGTCCTGCGTGACGACGCCGATTTGGCTGCGCAGGGAATCCTGCGTGACGGCCGCAATGTTCTGTCCGTCGATTTCGATACGCCCGCCTTCCAGATCGTAAAACCGGAGCAGCAGATTCGTGATTGTCGTCTTGCCGGCGCCGGAGCGGCCCACAAGGCCGATCTTTTCGCCCGGCGCAATATCGAGCGACAGATCGTCGATGACGCCCCCCTCCTTGCCGTAGTGAAACTTCACATTGGCGAAGGCGACGGCGCCGTTCGTAACGACGAGCGACTTTGCGTCCGCCGCGTCTTCGACATCGACTTCTTTCGTCAGCATTGCCATGCCATCGTGGATAACGCCGATATTCTCAAACAAAGCCGAGACCTCCCACATAATCCATTGCGACATGCCGAAGATACGAAGCGTCAGCGCGACCGCTGTCGCAATTGCGCCGACTGTCACGAGGTCGCCGGTCCAGAGCCAGATCGACAAGGCGCCGACCGCGAAAACGGCGATGCAATTAATGAAATAGACGAACCCGTAAAACTGTGTCACCAGGCGCATTTGCGGATGCACAGTGCCGAGGAATTTGTCCATGCCGTCGCGGGCGTAGTTTTCTTCCCGGCCCGCATGGGCGAAGAGTTTGACTGTCGCAATGTTGGTATAGCTGTCGACAATGCGGCCCGTCATCTCCGAGCGCGCATCGGCCTGTCGTTCAGACGTATCGCGCAGGCGCGGCACAAAATAGGCGATGATCGCAATATAGGCGGCGAGCCATACGACAAGCGGCAAAACAAGACGTAAATCCGCAGCCGCAATCAGCAACAACATTGCGATGAAATAGACCGCCACGTAGACGAGGATGTCGAGAATTTTCATCATCACTTCGCGCACGGCAAGCGAGGTTTGCATCATCTTGGTCGCAACGCGGCCCGCGAACTCGTTCGCGTAAAAGGAGGCGCTCTGTTTCAAAAGGTGTCGATGGATGCGCCAGCGTGCGCTCATCGGCATGTTGCCGAGCAGCGTCTGGTGTTGGATCAACGAATTCAGGAGCGCCGCCAACGGCAGGACGGTCAGAATAAAAACGCTTATCGCCGCCAGCGGCGTAGCTTCGTCGGCGAGAAACGTCGCCTTGTCCGACACTGCCAGCCAGTCGACGAGCCGCCCCAGAAATGCGAACAGCATGACTTCGCCGACAGCCATGAACGCCGACAGCGCCCCAAGCGTCAGGAGCCAGGGCAGCGAATCCCTGCCATAGTGCCAGCAAAAGGCGCGGAAATTCTTCGGCGGCGCGCCGCTATTGTGCACAGGAAACGGATCGAGTCTCTTCTCGAAAAATTTAAACATCATTCGTCTTTCGCCGTGTATCTAGGAAATTGGAACGGCGGCGCCATCAGCCAAGAAAAAACGGCGCCCGTTTGAGCGCCGTTCATCGATCAAGGACCGAATGAGGTCAGCGCTTATTCGTCGTCGTCGTCATCGCTTTCGAACATGGTTGGGCCAGAGTCTTGACCCTTGGCGAGTTCATCGCGGTCGACGAATTCAATAACAGCCAGCGGCGCGTTGTCACCGTGACGGAACCCGGCCTTCATGATCCGGATGTAGCCGCCGTCGCGTTCGGCGTAGCGCGGCCCCAGCGTGTCGAACAGCTTTTTCGCCATATCCTTGTCGCGGATCGAGGAAACGACCTGGCGACGCAGATGCAATGACTTGTCGTCATCCGCGGCGGCGTGTTTCGCCTTGGTCACGAGTTTCTCGACAATCGGTCGAAGTTCTTTTGCCTTCGGCAGCGTTGTCGTGATCTGCTCGTGCTTGATGAGCGCACACGCCATATTTGCGAACATCGCTTTGCGGTGCTCGTGGGTGCGGTTCAGTTTGCGTTGCGCCACTCCGTGTCGCATGGCCTTGTTCTCCTGAAAACTGACTGATTGTCAGACTTATTCGTCAAACTTTTTGGCGAGTTCTTCAATATTGTCGGGCGGCCAATCCGGCACATCCATGCCGAGATGCAGACCAAGCCCAGCCAGCACTTCCTTGATCTCGTTTAACGACTTGCGTCCGAAATTTGGCGTGCGGAGCATTTCCGCTTCGGTTTTCTGGATCAGATCGCCGATGTAGACGACATTGTCGTTTTTCAAGCAGTTCGCAGACCGCACCGAAAGTTCCAGCTCATCCACTTTTCGCAGCAGCGCCGGATTAAACGGCAATTCTTCGCGCGCTTCGCCGCCCACGTCTTTGGAAGGCTCGTCGAAGTTGATAAAGATCTGCAACTGATCCTGAAGGATGCGCGCCGCATAGGCGGCGGCGTCGTCCGGCGAGACCGACCCGTCGGTTTCGATTTCCATGATCAGCTTGTCATAGTCCAGCACCTGACCTTCGCGCGTATTCTCCACGCGGTAGGCGACGCGTTTGACCGGGCTGTAAAGACTGTCGACCGGTATGAGGCCGATCGGCGCGTCTTCTGGCCGGTTTTGCTCGGCGGGCGTGTATCCCTTGCCGGTGTTGACCGTCATCTCGATGCGCAGATCCGCGCCTTCGTCAAGGTGACAGATGACATGATCCTTGTTGAGGATCTCGACCGACGCCGTTTCTTCGATGTCCGCCGCGGTCACAAGGCCCGGCGTCGACTTCTTCAAAACCAGCCGCTTCGGACCGTCCGCATGCATGCGGAGCGCAAGCTGCTTGATGTTGAGAACAATGTCGGTGACGTCTTCGCGAACGCCCGTAATCGACGAAAATTCGTGAACGACGCCGTCAATCTGGATCGCGGTCACTGCTGAGCCCTGCAACGACGACATCAAAATACGGCGCAGGCTGTTGCCAAGCGTCAGACCGAAGCCACGCTCAAGCGGTTGCGCAACAATCGTCGCCTTGCGCTGACTGTCAGCGCCCGGCGCAACGTCCAGCTTCGACGGGCGGATAAGTTCCTGCCAGTTCTTTTCGAGGATCTGAATCGAATCCATGTCTGTTGTGCTCTCTTTTTTAGTCTTGTTAGACGCGACGGCGCTTACGCGGCCGGGCGCCGTTATGCGGGATCGGCGTGACGTCGCGGATCATCGAAACCGTCAGCCCCGCCGACTGAAGCGCGCGCAATGCGCTTTCGCGACCGGAACCCGGGCCGCGCACTTCAACGCTTACCGTTTGCAGACCATGCTCCATCGCTTTCTTGGCCGCGTCTTCGGCCGCAAGCTGCGCCGCATAGGGTGTTGATTTGCGCGAGCCCTTAAAGCCCATGCCGCCGGCGGATGACCATGAAATCGCATTCCCCTGCTCGTCGGAAATCGTGATCATCGTGTTGTTGAACGATGCATTCACGTGAACGATGCCGGTTGAGATGTTTTTGCGTTCGCGGCGTTTGACGCGGCCTGTATTGGGTTTTGCCATCGGACGTAATTCCTATTTCTTCTTGCCGGCGATCGGCTTTGCCGGGCCCTTGCGGGTGCGCGCATTCGTATGCGTGCGCTGGCCGCGAACCGGAAGACCGCGGCGATGGCGCAGGCCCCGATAGCAACCCTGGTCCATCAGGCGTTTGATGTTCACCGCAACTTCCCGGCGAAGGTCGCCCTCAACCATATAATCGCGGTCAATGGTCTCGCGGATCTGCAGCACTTCCGCGTCGGTCAAATCCTGCACGCGCCGTTCGGCGGCGATGCCGACCTTGTCGCAGATCTCGGCCGCCTTGGTCGCGCCGATGCCGTGGATATAACGAAGCGCGATCGTCACGCGCTTATTAGTGGGGATGTTCACCCCTGCAATACGGGCCACTTAACGGCTCCTTTTCTTACCTCTCGCCCCTTTTTCCTTGGCCGGGCCAACCATTTAAAAGGTCCGTTTCGGACCCGCCTCATACGCACTTCCGATGGACGTTCGTCCAAGCAACAAGGCCCGCTGGCGGCGACAGGGATACCCCCATGCCGGGCGGGCTAAACTCCTTCTTGCGGAGAGCGCGTAGATATAGGCCCGCGCCCCTCGCCGTCAACCGTTTTCAGCCCCCTTTGCAGGCCGAATTTCATCCAAAATCGCATCGATCGCCGCAGAGACCGCCTCTACGGATCCCATGCCGTCTACAGCCTTCAGTTTCCGCTGTTTTTCGTAATAGGGGATCAGCGGTGCGGTCTGCTCATTGTAGACGTCAAGCCGCTTTCTGAAGGTCTCCTCATTGTCGTCCTTGCGGACTTCCTCACCTAGCGCCTTGGTCTCGGCGATGCGTGAACGCAGGCGCTCCATCAACGCCGATTCGTCAACCCGAAGTTCAATGACCGCATCGAGCGCACGGCCCTTTTTCTCCAGCATTGCATCGAGCATTTCCGCTTGCGGAAGCGTGCGAGGAAATCCGTCCAGCAGGAAGCCGTCTGCACAATCGTCGTCTTCAATACGTTCTTCGACAATAGCGCCGACGATCTCATCCGACACGAGGTTGCCAGCGTCCATAACGGCCTTCGCCTGCTTGCCGACCGGAGTTTGTGCGGCGACGGCCGCTCGCAGCATGTCGCCGGTGGAAAGCTGCGGAACGCCATAGCGCGAGACGATGTGCGCGGCCTGCGTCCCTTTTCCGGCGCCCGGCGGCCCTAGGAAGATCAGGATCACCGCCGGCCGCCGCGGAGTTTCGACTTCTTGATCAGGCTCTCATATTGCTGCGCGACAAGATGGCCCTGGATCTGCGAGACCGTATCAAGCGTCACCGAGACCACAATCAGCAAGGATGTGCCACCGACATAAACGGGGATCGCCTGATTGGAGCCCATCTTTAGCAGTTCCGGGAAGATACAAACGCCGGTCAGATAAAGCGCGCCGATTACCGTTAGGCGTGTCACGACAAAGTCGAGATACTCAGCGGTCCGCGCGCCGGGGCGATAGCCTTGAACGAACCCGCCATATTTTTTCAGGTTGTCGGCGACGTCTTCGACGTTGAAGACGACAGACGTGTAAATGAATGTGAAACCGATGATCAGCGCCGCGTAGAGGCCGATATAGAGAGGGCGTCCCGGCGCAAACAAAAAGCCAAGGGTTTGCAGCCAGTCGGGAGAATTCTGGCCCACCGCGCCGATCGCCGTCGCCGGCAGAAGCAGCAGAGATGACGCAAAGATCGGCGGAATAACGCCCGACGGGTTGAGCTTCAGCGGCAGGTGCGATTTCTCGCCCTGGGTCATGCGCTGCCCGACCTGGCGGCGCGGATACTGAACGATGATCCGGCGCTGCGAGCGTTCGATGAAAACGACAAACACAACAAGCGCGAGCGCAAGCGCGGCAATCACGAGGATTGTGCCGCCGCCGACGCCGGCGCCGGTGCGGCCCTGATCCAGAAGACCAGCCATAACACGCGGCAATTCCGCCACGATGCCGGCGAAAATGATGAGCGACACGCCGTTGCCGACGCCGCGGGCGGTAATCTGTTCGCCAAGCCAGAGCAGGAACATGACGCCGCCGACCAGCGTGATGACCGTCGTCGCAAGGAAGAAGGGACCCGGATTAAGCGCGACGCCTTGTCCTTGCAATGAGACGGCGATGAAATAACCCTGCATCGTTGCAAGAAACACCGTGAGGTAGCGCGTGTACTGATTGATCTGACGTCGGCCCTGCTCGCCCTCTTTCTTGATCGCCTCAAGAGACGGGATCACCGCGGCCATCAACTGCATGATGATGGATGCGGAGATATAGGGCATGATGTTGAGGGCGAAGATCGCCATACGCTCGACGGCGCCGCCGGCAAAGATATTCAGCGTGCCCAGCAGGCCGCCCTGCTGGCCCTGGAAGCCCTGGCTGAACGTCGCCATGTCGATGCCCGGAAGCGGTACGAATGTCCCGAGGCGATAGACAATCAGCGCACCCAGCGTAAACAGAAGGCGTTTTTTCAGCTCCTCCGCCTTGGCGAAGGAGGACAATGTCATGTTCGACGCAAACTGTTCAGCGGCTGATGTCATAAGGCTCTATCGTCCTGTTTATTTTCCGACCCGCGTTCGTTTTTAGCGGCGCGCCGATGACCCCATGTGGCGATAGGAGCCGCGCCGCGCAACCGCGGCCGTAGAAATCAGCCTTTTTCCGGCGCTGTTATGGTGCCGCCCGCCTTTTCGACGGCGGCCCGGGCGGTCGCCGAGGCGTGGGCGACCTCGATATCGACTTTGGCTTTCAATTCGCCAACGCCGAGGAGCCGGACACCCGCATGAGCGCGGCGCACCACGCCCGCCTCAACGAGGACAGCGGCGTCGATCTTCTTGTCAGCGCTGAGTTTTCCAGCATCGATGGCGGCCTGCAGCCGGCCGAGATTGACCTCGACAAATTTCTTGGCGTTCGGCTTGGTAAAGCCACGTTTCGGCAGGCGCATATAAAGCGGCATCTGGCCGCCCTCATAAGCGCGAATGCCGGACACGCCAGAGCGGGATTTCTGGCCCTTGACGCCGCGCCCGGCGGTTATGCCCTTGCCGGAGCCAATACCGCGGCCAACCCGCGTGCGGGTCTTGCGGGCGCCCTTATTGTCGGAAAGTTCGTTCAGTTTCATGCCTACCTCGACTTTCGACGGCCTCATCAAAACGAATTCGCCGCCTCGCCTGAATGTCCGTGATCGGACTCCTTATTCTTCCACCACCTCGACCATATGGGCGACCTTGCGGATCATGCCGCGCACGGACGGCGTATCTTCAAGCTCGCGCATGCGGCCCATCTTGTTAAGGCCAAGCCCCACCAACGTCGCCCGTTGATCTTGCGGACGACGGATCGGGCTGCCGGTCTGGCGCACCTTGATTGTTTTCTTCGAAGCCATTGTCGGAACTCCTTACGCCGCGTCGACCGTTTCGGCGGCTTCGCCGGCAGTTTCGTTAACGCCGCCGCCGGTGCGGCGCGAAAGAATGTCTGAAACTTTCTTGCCGCGTTTGGCCGCGATCGAACGCGGGCTGGTCTGGTTCTGAAGCGCGTTCACCGTCGCACGGACCATGTTGTAGGGATTGGAGGATCCAATCGATTTGGCGACAACGTCCTGCACGCCGAGTGATTCGAAAATCGCGCGCATAGGACCACCGGCAATGATGCCCGTACCGGCCGGCGCCGCGCGCAGGACGACCTTGCCCGCGCCCCAACGCCCGGCGGCGTCGTGATGCAGCGTACGACCTTCGCGCAGCGGGATGCGAACCAGATTGCGCTTGGCTTCCTGGCTTGCCTTGCGGATCGCCTCGGGCACCTCGCGGGCCTTGCCTTTGCCAAAACCAACGCGGCCTTTCTGGTCGCCGACGACGACCAGCGCGGCAAAACCGAAGTTCTTGCCGCCTTTAACGACCTTGGCGACGCGATTGATCGCAACAAGCTTATCAGTAAACTCGTCGCGCTCTTCGCGATCTCCGCGCCCTCGTCCGCGTCCGCGGCCTCGTCCTTCTTCACGCGCCATTAAATACGCTCCCTTAGAAATTCAAACCGGCTTCGCGAGCCGCTTCGGCCAGCGCCTTGACGCGGCCCTGATACATGTAAGCGCCGCGATCGAAGACGACGTCCTTAACGCCCGCCTTGATAGCGCGCTCCGCCAGCGCTTTGCCTACTTGCGCCGCGGCCTCGCTGGTCGACGTCTTTTCGATATCTTCGCGCATCGACTTGTCTAGGGACGACGCGGACGCAACGGTGTGCCCGCGCGCGTCATCGATGATCTGCGCGGAAATGTTTTTCGATGAACGATAGACCGAGAGACGCGGGCGACCGTTCGCAACCTTTTTGATCTTAAGGCGCGTCCGTCGGACTCGGGCGGCGTTCTTTTTGCTTTGGGCCGTCATAATCGTGAACCTTTTGTCCTCGGCTTATTTCTTCTTGCCTTCCTTACGGAAGATATATTCGTCGGCGTATTTCACGCCTTTGCCCTTGTAAGGCTCTGGCGGACGGAACGCGCGAATAACCGCCGCCGTCTGACCGACTTGCTGCTTGTCGATGCCGGAAACGACGATCTCTGTCGGTTTCGGCGTCGCAATCTTGATGCCGTCCGGGACGGGAAAATCGATGTCGTGGCTGTAGCCAAGCGCCAGATTGAGCGAGCTGCCCTTCATCTGCGCGCGATAACCAACGCCGACAAGTTCCAGCGACTTTGTGAACTCGTTCGCGACGCCGTCGAGCAGGTTCGCAATGCGTGTGCGGCTCATGCCCCACATCGAACGCGCCGGCTTGGAATTGTTAACCGGTTTGACCGCGACTTCGTTTTCTTCCAGCGCAACCGTGCACAGCTCGTTGACGACGAATTCAAGTTCGCCCTTCGGGCCTTTGGCTTTAACAGCCTGGCCGTCGATCGTAACGGTCACGCCCTGCGGCACCGGGATCGTTCTCTTGCCAATGCGGGACATCAGATCTCGCTCCCAATCCTTAGTAGACTTCGCAGAGGACTTCGCCGCCCACATTGGCGTTGCGCGCCGCTGCGTCCGACATCACGCCCTTTGGCGTCGATACAATTGAAATGCCGAGCCCGTTACGGACGGACGGCAAATCGCCAACAGAAGAGTAAACACGGCGGCCCGGTTTGGACACGCGTTTAATTTTCGTGATCACTGGTTCGCCCTCGAAGTATTTCAGCTCGATATCGAAGGACGGCTTTTCACCGGACTGCTCGATGCGGGCGTAACCGCGAATATAGCCTTCGCCCTCAAGGACATCGAGCACCCAGCCACGCAGTTTGGACGCAGGCACCGACAAGCTCGAATGCTTGCGCATCTGCGCATTGCGGATACGGGTGATCAAATCGCCGATTGGATCGTTAATCGCCATGTTTCTCTCCGCTCCCCTACCAGCTTGACTTCACAAGGCCGGGAATCTTGCCGTCAGAACCCAGATGGCGCAGTGCGATACGTGACATTTTTAGTTTACGGTAAAAACCGCGCGGCCGGCCCGTGACGAGACAACGGTTGCGAATGCGCGTCTTCGAAGAATTGCGCGGCAGTTCTGCAAGCTTCAGCGCCGCCATAAAACGGTCTTCGGCATCGAGCTCTTTGTTATAAAGCGTTTCTTTCAGCCGCTTGCGCTTGTCCTCATACTTTGCCGCGAGACGGCGCCGTTTGAGATCGCGTTCGACCATTGATTTCTTCGCCATGGTTTCTCCTTTTTCAAACCGGTTTCCGACCCAGTCGGACCTGGCTCAAACAATCCTTCTTTCCTACTTCCGAAACGGGAAGTTGAATTCCTTTAACAACGCTTTTGCTTCGTCGTCGGTTTTTGCGGTCGTACAAACGATGATGTCCATGCCGCGGATCTTGTCGACTTTGTCGTAATCAATCTCCGGGAACACGATATGTTCCTTGAGGCCCATGGCGTAGTTGCCGCGTCCGTCGAAACTCTTGCCGTTAAGACCGCGGAAGTCGCGAACGCGCGGCAGTGCAATGGTCGTAAGACGGTCGAGAAACTCATACATACGATCCTTGCGCAACGTCACCTTGACGCCAATCGGCATGCCGTCGCGAAGTTTGAAGTTCGCGATTGACTTACGCGCCTTTGTAACGACCGGCTTTTGGCCGGAAATACGCGTCAGATCTTCGACAGCCGCGTCGACGACCTTGCGGTCGTTAACGGCGTCGCCAATGCCCATGTTGATGACGACCTTTTCAAGGGCCGGGGTCTGCATGGCGTTCTTGTATTTGAACTGCTCATTAAGCCTGCCGCGAATTTCGTCGCGATAGAGCTTTTTAAGCCGCGGTTCGTATCCGTTTGCTTCAGCCATCGATCACCTCGCCGGACGCTTTTGCGACCCGCACTTTTTTATCACCGTCAATTTTGATCCCAACCCGCGTCGGCTTGCCCGACTTCGGATCTTTCAGGGCGACGTTGGAAACATGGATCGGCGCTTCGCGCGAAAGGATACCGCCCTGCTGGGTCTGCGTTTGCTTCTGATGCTTCTTGATGACATTGACGCCGCGCACGATGACGCGATCATCGCCCGGAGACACCGACACGATTTCGCCTTCCGCGCCGCGGTCCTTGCCCGCAAGCACGATCACCTTGTCGCCTTTTTTGATCTTGGCAACCATCGTTACAGCACCTCCGGCGCGAGCGACACGATCTTCATGTGGCGAGCAGCGCGCAATTCACGCGTCACCGGGCCAAAGATCCGCGTGCCGATCGGCTCCTTGTTGTTGTTGATCAGGACAGCCGCGTTTTTGTCGAAACGGATCACGGACCCGTCGCGGCGTTTAATGTCCTTGGCTGTGCGAACGACCACGGCCTTCATGACCTGACCCTTCTTTACGCGCCCGCGCGGGATCGCCTCCTTAATCGAAACGACAATCACATCGCCGACGCCGGCGTATTTACGCTTCGCGCCGCCCAGCACCTTGATGCACTGCACGCGCTTGGCGCCGGAATTATCCGCCACGTCCAAATTTGACTGCATCTGGATCATGCCGCGATCCTCTCAAATCCTTGGGGCGCCCGGCCCCGGTTAAACTCATCTCGGCGAGATATGCGCCGAAAACTTCACTAGCCTTTTAAGCCCTCGCCGATGACTTCCCATCGTTTCAGCTTCGACTTCGGCGCGCATTCCTGAATGCGAACGAGGTCGCCCTCTTTAAACTTATTGTCCGCGTCATGAGCGTGAAATCGGTTCGACCGACGCACGGTCTTCTTCAGAAGCGGGTGCGTATAAACGCGATCGATGCTCACGACGACGGTTTTGTCGCCTTTGTCGCTTACGACCGTTCCTTGCATAACTCGTTTCGGCATTTCTCTCGTCGCCTCTCGTTAAGTCGCTGCGACCCGGCCGCGTTCGCCGAGTACTGTCTTGATACGCGCGATGTCCTTGCGCACTTCGCGAACGCGGGCGGTTTTTTCTAACTGACCGCTGGCGCGCTGGAAGCGCAGGTTGAACTGCTCCCTCTTCAACTGAAGAAGTTTGTCCTTCAGTTCATCCGTCGTCAGGTCGCGTACTTCGCCCGATTTCATCTCTGCCATCGAAAACGCTCCTATTCGCCAACGCGCGTAATGATACGCGTTTTGATCGGCAGTTTTGCCGCGCCGAGGGCGAGCGCCTCGCGGGCAATCTCGTCGGAAACGCCATCGATCTCGAACATCACGCGGCCCGGCTTTACCTTGGCGGCCCAGAATTCGACCGACCCCTTGCCTTTACCCATGCGGACTTCCGTCGGCTTCTTCGAAACCGGCACGTCGGGGAAGATACGAATCCAAACCCGGCCCTGACGTTTCATGGCTCGCGTAATCGCCCGGCGCGTCGCCTCGATCTGGCGCGACGTAATCCGCTCAGGCTGAATCGCTTTCAGCCCATGCGAGCCAAAATTGAGGTCAGTGCCGCCTTTCGCGTTTCCCTTGATGCGCCCTTTGTGCATCTTGCGGAATTTTGTCTTTTTCGGTTGCAGCATCGTACTGTTCCAAATCGTTCCTTAAACGGATCTTATCGGTTCGGTCGGTTGTCGCCTGGGCGACCGCGACTGTCACCGCCCGGACGCCCGCCACCGACACCGCCGGTCTGCGCGTCAATCAGACGTTTCTCCTGAGCCATGGGATCATGTTCCATGATCTCGCCCTTAAAGATCCAGACCTTGACGCCGATCGAGCCATAGGTCGTACGCGCGGTGGCGACGCCGTAATCGATGTCTGCCCGCAGGGTGTGAAGCGGCACGCGGCCCTCACGATACCATTCCATGCGTGCGATTTCCGCGCCGCCAAGACGACCCGCGACGTTAACGCGAATGCCGAGTGCGCCCATGCGCTGCGCCGTTTGCATGGCGCGCTTCATGGCCCGGCGGAACGCCACGCGGCGCTCAAGCTGTTGGGCGATATTTTCAGCGACCAGCATCGCGTCGGTCTCCGGCTTACGGATCTCGACGATGTTCAGAACGGTTTCCGACGACGTTAGCTTCTGAAGTTCCAGGCGCAGCTTCTCAATGTCAGCGCCTTTTTTGCCGATCACAACGCCCGGACGCGCGGTGTAGATCGTCACGCGGCACTTCTTGTGCGGACGCTCGATGACGATGCGGCTGACGCCGGCCTGGTTCAAACGCTTTTCAAGAAAGCGACGTATGCGAAGGTCTTCATGAAGAAGATCGCCATAAGCCGCCTTGCCGGCGAACCAGCGAGAATCCCAGGTGCGGTTGATGCCGAGGCGCAGGCCGATCGGGTTTACTTTCTGACCCATTACGCGGCCTCCTCAATTTCTTTGACGACGATGGTGATTTCCGCGAACGGTTTTTGAATTCTACCGACCCGGCCGCGGGCGCGGGCGCGCCAGCGCTTCATCACCATGTTCTTGCCAACGAAGGCGCGATCAACGACCAGCGAGTCGATATCAAGGTCATGATTGTTTTCCGCATTCGCAATGGCGCTCTCAAGAACTTTCTTGACGTCCTTGGCGATGCGTTTGCGCGAGAACTGAAGCTCAGCGAGCGCTTTCTCCGCCGGTTTGCCGCGGATCAATTGCGCCACGAGATTCAGCTTCTGCGGCGAGATGCGAAGCATCCGGCCTTTGGCCATCGCTTGATTGTCAGCAAAACGTCGTTCGTTTTTCTTCTGGCCCATGACTATTTTCTCCGAGCCTTCTTGTCTGCGCCGTGGCCGAAATAGCTCCGCGTCGGCGAGAACTCGCCGAGCTTGTGACCGACCATGTCTTCGGTGACATGGACCGGAATGAACTTCTGGCCGTTGTAGACATTAAAGGTCAGGCCGACGAATTGCGGCAGGATCGTTGACCGGCGCGACCAGGTCTTGATGCCGCCCTTGTGCTTGCCCTCGCCGCTCTCCTCAGCTTTCTTGAGGAGGTAGCGATCAACAAACGGGCCTTTCCAAACTGCACGTGACATAAAATATTCTCCGGCGTCCTATTTGCGTTTCTTGCGCGCGTGACGCGAGCGAAGGATCATCTTGTCGGTTGACTTATTCGAGCGCGTCTTGGCGCCCTTGGTCGGCTTGCCCCAGGGGGTAACCGGATGACGACCGCCGGACGTACGGCCTTCGCCGCCGCCATGGGGGTGATCGACAGGGTTCATGACAACGCCGCGGACGGACGGACGTTTGCCTTTATGACGATTGCGACCGGCCTTGCCGATATTCTGGTTCATGTTGTCCGGGTTCGAGACCGCGCCGACCGTCGCCATGCAGTCGCCCAGGACGAGACGCACTTCGCCGGACTGCAGCCGAACCTGCGCATGGGCGCCGTCGCGTCCGACGAGTTGCGCATAGGTTCCCGCCGACCTCGCGATCTGGCCGCCCTTGCCCGGCTTTAGTTCCACATTGTGAATGATCGTGCCAACCGGCATGCCTTTGAGCGGCATTGCGTTGCCGGGCTTGATGTCGACCTTGGCGCCGGCGATGATCTTGTCGCCGGCTTTCAAGCGCTGCGGTGCGATGATGTATGCCTGCTCGCCGTCGAGGTATTTGACGAGGGCGATAAACGCCGTGCGGTTCGGGTCGTATTCCAGACGCTCGACTTTCGCCTCAATATCAAACTTGCGCCGTTTGAAATCGATCCTGCGATAAGTCTTCTTGGCCCCGCCGCCGCGACGGCGCACCATAATGCGGCCAGTGTTGTTGCGGCCCGCCTTGCCGTTAAGTCCCTCGGTCAGCGACTTGACCGGATCGCCCGACCACAATTCGCTGCGATCCACCAGCACGAGCTGGCGACGGGACGGTGTCGTTGGTTTGAATTTTCTAAGCGCCATCTTCTTCCCGTCCCCTAAAGTCCCGTCGTCACGTCAATGGCGTGACCTTCTTCGAGCGTGACAATTGCTTTCTTGACGGTCGAACGCGTGTAGGGCCGTCCGCGGAATTGCTTCGTCTTGCCTTTAACGCGCAGCGTATTCACGGCTTTGACTTTCACCTTGAACAGCGCCTCGACCGCTTCAGAGATTTCCGGTTTCGTCGCGTCGAGCGGCGTCATGAACACAACCTGGTTGTTTTCCGCCGCAATCGTCGACTTCTCGGTGATCACAGGCTGGATCAGCGTGTTGTAATGGGCTTCGACGCCCTCTTTTCTTGTTGACTTGCTCATTTGAGACGCGCCTCCAGACCTTCAACGGCGGCCTTGGTCAGAACCAGTTTGTCGGCGCGCAGGATATCGTAAACATTCGCGCCGATGACGGGCAGCATATTGACGCCCGGCAGATTGCGAATGGCGAGACCGAAGTTTTCATCAACCTGCGCATCAACAATCAGCGCATTAGAAATTTCGAGTTTCGCGAACGCATCCTTGACCGCTTTCGTTTTTGCATCGGCGAGCTTCGCTTCGTCGATCACAACAATCGCGCCTTCAGCCTGCTTCGCCGACAGCGCATGTTTCAGCGCAAGCCGGCGCACCTTCTTCGGCAGGTTGATCGCATGGCTGCGCGGTCGCGGCCCGTGCGCGACGCCGCCGCCGACAAAGATCGGTGCGCGTCGGTTGCCGTGACGGGCGCCGCCGGAGCCTTTCTGGCGACCGAATTTCTTACCCGTGCGTGAAACTTCATTACGCTCCTGGGTCTTGTGCGTGCCCTGCTGACGCTTGGCCAGTTGGTAGACAACGCAGCGGTGCAAAATGTCCTTGCGCGGTTCAAGGCCGTAGATCGCATCATCGAGATCGACCGATCCGCCCTTCGACGCATCCAGTTTGAGGACGTTGGCTTTCATTATTCGTCCCCTTCTTTCTTGGCGTCATCGCCCTCGCCGGCGTCGTCGCCTGCGCTCTGTTCTTCAGCAGCCGCTTCCTGCGCAGCGAGTTCCGCCTCGCGCGCGGCCTTGGCGGCGGCTTCCTCTTCGGCGGCGGCTTGCGCCGCAGCTTCTTCAGCCTGCTTCTTCGCTTCTTCAGCCGCGGACTTCAGCGCCGCCGGCAGGATTGCGTTCTCCGGGAACGGCTTCTTGACCGCGTCCTTGATGAACACCCAGCCGCCTTTCGGTCCCGGCACAGCACCCTTGATCAGGATCAGTCCGCGATCGGTATCCGTTTTTACGACTTGCAGGTTCTGTGTCGTCACCCGCGCCGCGCCCATATGGCCGGCCATCTTTTTGCCCTTGAACACCTTGCCTGGATCCTGGCACTGGCCGGTGGACCCATGCGAACGGTGCGAAATCGATACGCCATGCGTCGCGCGAAGACCGCCGAAATTGTGACGCTTCATGGCGCCGGCAAAGCCCTTGCCGATCGACGTCCCCGTCACGTCCACGAACTGACCTTCAAAATAGTGGTCGGCGATAATTTCTTCGCCGACATTGATCATGTTCTCGTCGGAGACACGGAATTCGGCGACTTTCGCCTTCGGCTCCACATTCGCTTTCGCGAACTGACCGCGCTCCGCCTTGTTCGTACGTTTCGCCTTCTTGGCGCCCGCGCCAAGCTGAACGGCTGCGTAACCGTTCTTTTCCGCCGTGCGCTGGGCGACGACCTGGCAGGCGTCGAGTTGCATCACGGTCACGGGCACGTGGTCGCCGGCATCGGTATAGATGCGGGTCATGCCCAGTTTCTTTGCGATCACTCCGGTGCGCATTGAATTTACTCCTTACGCGCCAAGTTTGATTTCAACGTCGACGCCCGCCGAGAGGTCGAGCTTCATCAGCGCATCAACCGTTTGCGGGGTCGGATCGACGATATCGAGCATGCGTTTGTGCGTGCGCATTTCGAACTGTTCGCGACTCTTCTTGTTGACATGCGGAGACCGGTTGACGGTGTAGCGCTCAATACGCGTCGGCAGCGGAATCGGTCCGCGTACATTCGCTCCCGTGCGCTTCGCCGTGTTGACGATCTCGATCGTCGACGCGTCAAGCACGCGATGGTCGAAGGCCTTCAGCCTGATGCGAATGTTCTGTTGCATGATCTCAACGCTTTTCTGTCAGTTCCGATGTCTTAGGAGTCGAAAGCGCGGGCCGGAATTTCCGCCGGCCCGCGCCGTAGTCTTGGTTGTCTATTCGATGATCTTGGCGACGATGCCCGCGCCGACCGTACGGCCGCCTTCACGAATAGCGAAGCGGAGCTTCTCTTCCATGGCGATCGGCACAATCAGCTCAACATTGAGCTCGGCGTTGTCGCCCGGCATGACCATTTCCGTGCCTTCTTTGAGCGTAACAACGCCGGTCACGTCGGTCGTGCGGAAATAGAATTGCGGACGGTAATTCGTGAAGAACGGCGTGTGGCGGCCGCCTTCGTCTTTGGTGAGGATATAGGCCTCGGCAACGAATTTCGTATGCGGCGTCACCGAACCCGGCTTGCAGAGAACCTGGCCGCGCTCAACGCCGTCGCGCTCGATACCACGCAGGAGAACGCCGACATTGTCGCCGGCCTCGCCGCGATCAAGCAGCTTGCGGAACATCTCAACGCCCGTGCAGGTCGTTTTCTTGGTGTCACGGATGCCGACGATCTCAAGCTCGTCGCCGACATTGACGACGCCGCGCTCAACGCGCCCCGTCACAACCGTACCGCGACCGGAGATCGAGAAGACGTCTTCGATCGGCAGGAGGAACGGTTGGTCAACCGGACGCTCCGGCGTCGGAATGTATTCGTCGACGGCCTTCATCAGTTCTTTGATGGAGTTCTCGCCGATTTCCGGATCCGTGCCTTCCATAGCCTTCAGCGCCGAGCCCTTGATGATCGGAATATCGTCGCCCGGGAATTCATAAGAAGACAGCAGCTCGCGAACTTCCATTTCGACAAGCTCGAGAAGCTCTTCATCGTCAACCTGGTCGACTTTGTTGAGGTAGACGACAATCGCCGGCACGCCAACCTGACGCGCAAGCAGAATGTGTTCGCGCGTTTGCGGCATCGGGCCGTCCGCGGCGTTCACAACGAGGATGGCGCCGTCCATCTGTGCCGCGCCGGTGATCATGTTTTTGACGTAATCAGCGTGGCCCGGGCAGTCGACATGGGCGTAGTGGCGGGCATCGGTTTCATACTCAACGTGCGCCGTGGAGATGGTGATGCCGCGCGCTTTTTCTTCCGGCGCGCCGTCAATCTCGTCATACGCCTTGAAGTCACCAAAATACTTGGTGATCGCCGCCGTCAGCGTCGTTTTACCGTGGTCAACGTGGCCAATCGTGCCAACGTTCGCATGCGGTTTTGTCCGTTCAAACTTTTCCTTCGACATTTCACTTTCTCCGTCTGTAGACGTCTGTCGTTAAACTCATGCCCGTCTTTTACTTTTTTGGCCGGGCGGGCTTACTTCACCGGCTAGCCGGCCAATTTCGCTCTGACTTCTTCCTCGACGTTCTTCGGAACTTGCTCATAGTGATCGAACTGCATCGTGTACTGAGCGCGACCCTGGGTCGACGAGCGAAGATTGTTGACATAGCCAAACATGTTGGCGAGCGGCACCATGGCGTGCACCACATTGGCGTTGCCGCGCATTTCCTGTTCTTGAATCTGGCCACGGCGAGAGTTGAGATCGCCAATCACCGTACCGGTGTATTCTTCCGGCGTGACGACTTCGACTTTCATGACCGGCTCAAGCAGCGCCAGCCCAAGCTCGGACTTGTGTTCACGCAACGCGCCCCTTGCTGCAATCTCGAATGCAAGCACAGAGGAGTCGACGTCGTGGAAGGCGCCATCATAAAGCTCAATCTTGAAATCGAGGATCGGGAAGCCGACCAGCAGACCGGTCTCGCGGATTGAATTGATGCCCTTCTCAACGCCCGGAATATACTCCTTCGGGATATTGCCGCCAACGATCTGGCTTTCGAATTCGTAGCCGGCGCCCGGCTCCTGAGGAATGACGCGGAATTTGATGCGCGCGAACTGACCGGAACCACCCGACTGTTTCTTGTGGGTATAATCGATGTCGGCGTTTCGCGTGATCGTTTCGCGATAAGCGACCTGCGGTTGGCCCACATTCGCTTCGACCTTGAATTCGCGCTTCATGCGATCGACGAGAATGTCCAGGTGAAGCTCACCCATGCCGGCGATGATCGTCTGACCGGACTCTTCGTCGGAAGAGACGCGGAAGGACGGGTCTTCAGCCGCGAGGCGCTGCAGCGCGATGCCCATTTTTTCCTGGTCGGCCTTGGTCTTCGGCTCAACCGCAAGCTCGATAACCGGCTCGGGAAACTCCATCCGCTCAAGGATGACCGGGCTCTGTGCGTCGCACAGCGTGTCGCCCGTCGTCGTGTCCTTCAGACCGACAATGGCGATAATGTCGCCCGCATAGGCCTCTTTAATTTCCTCACGGTTGTTCGAATGCATCAGCAGCATCCGGCCAATACGTTCTTTCTTACCCTTTACCGTATTCAGGAGCTGCGTGCCGGATTCGAGCTTGCCGGAGTAGATACGGCAGAAGGTCAGCGAGCCCACGAACGGGTCGTTCATAACCTTGAACGCGAGCATGGAAAGCGGCTCTTCGTCAGACGATTTGCGCGTCACCTCTTCGTCGCTATCCGGCAGGACGCCCTTGATCGCCGGCACTTCAACCGGGCTCGGCAGATAATCGACGACGGCGTCGAGCATCGGCTGAACGCCCTTGTTCTTAAACGCCGAGCCGCAGAGCACAGGGTGGAATTCAACCTCGCACGTACCCTTGCGAATCAAACGCTTGATCGTGTCGACATCCGGCTCGTTGCCTTCGAGATAAGCTTCCATCGCCGCCTCGTCGATTTCGACGACGGTCTCGATCATTTTTTCCCGATATTCATTGGCCTGATCGACCATGTCCTCGGGAATATCTTCTTCGTGGAATTTCGCGCCAAGGGACTCTTCTTCCCAGATGATCGCTTTCATCTTGAGAAGATCAACCACGCCTTTGAAATTCGACTCAGCGCCAACGGGCAGTTGCAGAACAACCGTTTTCGCCGCGAGGCGTTTGTGAATCGTATCGACAGAATTGTAGAAGTCGGCGCCGATCTTATCCATCTTGTTGATGAAGAACATCCGCGGCACGCTGTATTTATCGCCCTGACGCCAGACCGTTTCCGTTTGCGGCTCTACGCCGGCGTTGGCGTCAAGGAGCGCAACGGCGCCGTCAAGCACGCGCAATGAGCGCTCAACTTCAATCGTAAAGTCAACGTGTCCCGGCGTGTCGATGATGTTCAGGCGCTTGTCGTTCCAGAAGGTCGTTGTCGCCGCGGAGGTGATCGTAATGCCCCGCTCCTGCTCCTGCTCCATCCAGTCCATGGTCGCGGCGCCGTCGTGGACTTCGCCAATCTTGTGCGATTTACCGGTGTAATAAAGGACGCGCTCGGTCGTCGTCGTTTTGCCCGCATCGATGTGGGCCATGATGCCGAAGTTCCGATAATCCTCAATTTTATATTCGCGGGCCATGGGGCTCGTTCCTTAGATACTCTTAGCTCTGACTTACCAGCGGTAATGCGAAAAGGCCCGGTTGGCTTCAGCCATCCGGTGCGTATCTTCGCGTTTCTTGACAGCAGCGCCGCGGTTCTGCGCGGCGTCCATAATTTCGTTCGACAGACGATCAACCATCGTCGTTTCATTGCGAGCGCGGGCCGCGGAAATAATCCAGCGCATAGCGAGCGCAAGTTTGCGGTCGGAGCGAACTTCAACCGGCACCTGATAGGTGGCGCCGCCGACCCTGCGCGAGCGCACTTCGATCGCCGGCGTCACATTGTCGAGCGCTTCTTTAAAGAGATCGACCGGCGGGCGGCGAAGTTTTTCTTCAACGCGGTCGAGCGCGCCGTATACGATCTTTTCGGCGGCGGACTTTTTGCCGTCGATCATGACGTAGTTCATGAATTTCGAAAGCGTCTTGTCACCGAATTTCGGATCCGGGTGAACAACGCGTTTATCTGCGCGGCGGCGTCTGGACATGAGTAGCTCTCCCTATTTCGGACGCTTGGCGCCGTATTTCGAACGACGCTGCTTGCGGTCCTTGACGCCCTGGGTGTCGAGTACGCCGCGAATAATATGGTAACGAACGCCCGGCAGGTCTTTGACGCGACCGCCGCGGATCAGGACAACAGAGTGCTCCTGAAGATTGTGGCCCTCGCCGGGGATGTAACCGATAACTTCATAGCCGTTCGTAAGGCGGATTTTTGCAACTTTCCGAAGCGCCGAGTTTGGTTTCTTCGGCGTCGTCGTATAAACGCGCGTGCAGACGCCCCGTTTTTGGGGGTTGCCTTCCATGGCCGGAACTTTGTTGATCCGGCGCTTTGGTTTCCGCGGCTTGCGGATCAGTTGCTGAATCGTCGGCATCGTGTCTCCTGCGGCCTTTAACTCTCTTCGTGCGCAGATTGCGCAATCAATGCGGTTTCGCGCCAATGGCGAACGCCAATGACGCGAACAAACGGCGCTCTCACCTTGCGGAACGCCGCTCAAAAACTCACTTTCCTCGGCTAAAAATGGCTGCGTTTCAGGGGGTGATCGATAGCGATCAGACTGACTGCCAACCTTTCAGCGGCGCACTCTCTAACGTTGGCCCTATCGGCGGTCAATAGCAGAAACCGCTCGGAAGAGAGTTTTTTAGTACTTTTTAAGGCGGTTATAGCGGTCGCGTTCCACTCAACTCACCCTTACCCCGTGGGCCTCCGGCCGCCAGCTAGCCGTGCGATGCCATAGCCTTAACAAAATGCACTTAAATACAAGTCATTAGCGTCGTTTTCTCACGCTGTTGGCGGCTAGTGAGACAAACGCACTGCGACGGGCGCCGCTAAACGAAAATGGCCAGCCCCGCTTGCGGGACTGGCCTTGGTTTTCATTCAGTTTCGAAACCGTGGTTACTCGGCTGCGGAAGCCTGCTCCGGCGCAGTTTCCGTCGTTTCCGCCGGCGGCAAGGCCTCGGCAATACGCCGATCGCGCTCGGCGATTAGCTCGGCGTCGCGTTTTTCCGCCTCGACCTGACGGCGGCTCATGGCCCCGCCCGTGCCCGCCGGGATCAACCGGCCGACGATGACGTTTTCTTTCAGGCCTTCCAGGGCGTCGACTTTGCCGTTAACCGCGGCATCGGTGAGGACGCGAGTCGTTTCCTGGAAAGACGCCGCTGAAATGAACGATCGGGTCTGAAGGCTCGCCTTGGTGATGCCGAGGAGCACCGGTTTGGCCTTCGCCGGCCGCTTGCCGTCGTTTTCAAGTTTCTCGTTCACCTCTTCAAATTCGAGCTTGTCGATCTGCTCTTCTTTCAAGAACAGCGAGTCGCCCGGATCGGTAACTTCGACCTTCTGCAACATCTGGCGAACGATCACCTCGATATGCTTGTCGTTAATGGGCACGCCCTGCAGTCGATAGACTTCCTGGATTTCGTCAATCAGGAAGTTCGCGAGCGCCTCAATCCCCAGAATCTGGAGGATGTCATGGGGCGCCGGATTGCCGTCCATGAGATACTCGCCCTTCGCGATAAAGTCCCCGTCCTGCACCGCGATGTGCTTGCCTTTCGGGACGAGATAATCCGAGGTCTCCAGACTTTCGTCCGTCGGAATGATCTTGATACGCCGCTTGTTCTTGTAGTCGCGGCCGAATTCGACCTTGCCGTCCACATCCGCAATGATGGCGTGGTCCTTTGGCCGACGCGCTTCGAAGAGTTCCGCAACCCGCGGCAGACCGCCGGTGATGTCGCGGGTCTTAGCGCCTTCCGTCGGAATCCGCGCGAGCGCATCGCCCGGCGCGATTTCCTCGCCGTCTTCCTGGCTGAGAATAGCGCCGACCGGCAGAACATAACGCGCCTCGCCGCCCGTCGACAATTTCTTCGGTTCGCCCTTTTCGTCGACGATAACCATGGCGGGCCGCATGTCCGCGGCGCGCGGGTTGGCGCGCCAGTCGGTGACGACGCGGCTGGCGATGCCGGTCGCTTCGTCGGCCACGACCTGCATGGAGAAGCCTTCCTGGAGGTCTTCAAATTTCACCTTGCCGGCGACCTCGGTGAGGATCGGGATTGTATATGGATCCCAGTCTGCAAGGCGCTGGCCACGGGTGACCTGATCGCCGTCGTCTATACGCAATTTGGCGCCATAGGAGACCTTGTAAGAGGCGTGCTCCTTACCGTCGGCGGTGACGATTTTAACCAGCGTGTTGCGGCCCATCACCATCAGTTCGCCGGCGGAGTTTTTCTGAACCTGACGTCCTTCGAGTTTGACGACGCCTTCATGGCTCGCCTCGACGAACGACGTATCGCCGACTTGCGCTGTGCCGCCAACGTGGAAAGTCCGCATGGTGAGCTGTGTGCCCGGCTCGCCAATCGATTGCGCCGCAATAACGCCGACGGCCTCGCCGATATTAACATGGGTGCCGCGCGCGAGATCGCGCCCGTAACATTTGCCGCAAATACCCACCGCAGCGTCGCAGGTCAGTACGGAACGGACACGGACGGCCTGAACGCCGGCGCCTTCAATATCCTCTGCCTGCGCTTCATCCATTTCGTCGCCCGCCTTGCCGACGATCTCGCCGGTTTCCGGGTGAACGACATCGTCGAGAAGCGTCCGGCCAAGAATACGCTGCGACAGCGGCAGGATAATTTCACCGCTCTGCACGACGGCTTCGAGCGTAATGCCGTTTTCCGTACCGCAATCAACTTCGCGCACGATGCAGTCCTGCGCGACATCAACGAGACGACGCGTGAGATAGCCTGAGTTCGCTGTCTTCAACGCCGTGTCCGCAAGACCCTTCCGGGCGCCGTGGGTCGAGTTGAAGTATTCGAGAACCGTCAGGCCTTCTTTAAAGTTCGACGTGATCGGCGTTTCGATAATTTCGCCGGACGGTTTCGCCATCAGGCCCCGCATGGCGCCGAGCTGACGCATCTGCGTCGGCGAACCACGCGCCCCCGAATGGGACATCATGTAAATCGAATTTGGTTCCAGCTGGCGTTTGTCGTCCGGATCGAACTTGGTTTCGGAAATCTCCGCCATCATCGCATCGGCGATACGGTCAGTACACTTCGCCCAGGCGTCAACGACTTTGTTGTATTTCTCACCGCGCGTGATGAGGCCTTCAGCATATTGCTGTTCGAACTCGGAAACCTGCGCGCGCGTTTCCTCCACGACGTTTTTCTTCGCCTGCGGAATGACCACGTCGTCCTTGCCGAACGAGATGCCGGCTTTGCAGGCCTCTTTGAACCCGAGATCCATAATGTGGTCGGCAAAGATAACGGTCTTTTTCTGACCGCAATGACGGTAGACGATATCAATGAGGCCCTGGATCGTTTTCTTCGTCAGAAGTTGGTTGACGACGCGGAACGGCACGCTGCCGTCCTTCGGCAGGACCTGCGCGACTTTCATCCGGCCCGGCGTCGTCTCAACGATTTCGCGAATCGGATCGCCGTTAAGGTCGATGGACTCCCAGCGCGCCTTGATCTTGGTGTGCAGCGTCACGACGCCAGCGTCGAGGGCGTGCTCAATTTCATCCAGCGATCCGAAGATTTTGCCTTCGCCCGGTTCGCCCTCTTTCTCCATGGAGATGTAGTAGAGACCCAGAACGATATCCTGCGACGGCACGATGATTGGCTTGCCGTTCGCTGGCGACAGGATGTTATTGGTCGACATCATGAGAACGCGCGCTTCGAGCTGCGCTTCAAGCGACAATGGGACGTGTACGGCCATTTGGTCGCCGTCAAAGTCGGCGTTAAACGCCGTGCAGACGAGCGGATGAAGTTGAATCGCTTTGCCTTCGATCAGTTTCGGTTCAAAGGCCTGAATGCCGAGGCGGTGCAGCGTCGGCGCGCGGTTTAGCATGACCGGGTGTTCCCGGATCACCTCGTCGAGAATATCCCAGACTTCGGGGCGTTCTTTCTCAACAAGTTTCTTCGCCTGCTTGACGGTCGCCGAAAGCCCTTTCGCGTCGAGCCGTGAATAGATGAACGGCTTAAAGAGCTCGAGGGCCATCTTTTTCGGCAGACCGCATTCGTGGAGTTTCAATTCCGGGCCGACAACGATGACCGAGCGACCGGAATAATCGACACGTTTGCCGAGGAGATTCTGACGGAACCGGCCCTGCTTGCCTTTCAGCATATCGGACAGCGATTTCAGCGGGCGCTTATTGGTGCCTGTGATAACGCGGCCGCGGCGGCCATTGTCAAAGAGCGCATCGACGGACTCTTGCAGCATGCGCTTTTCGTTGCGGACGATGATGTCCGGCGCGCGCAGTTCAATGAGGCGCTTCAGGCGATTGTTTCGGTTGATAACGCGGCGATAAAGATCGTTGAGATCCGACGTTGCGAATCGGCCGCCATCGAGCGGCACAAGCGGGCGCAGTTCCGGCGGAATTACCGGAATCACTGTCAGGATCATCCACTCCGGGCGATTGCCGGACTCAATGAACGCGTTGATGAGTTTGAGGCGCTTCGCGTATTTCTTGGTTTTAAGCTCGCTGGTTGAATCGGCGATCTCAACACGCAGCTTTTCCGCTTCGCCCTCAAGGTCGATATTGGTAAGGATTTCTCGCATCGCCTCGGCGCCGATACCGGCGGTGAAGCTATCCTCGCCATATTCTTCCTGCGCCTGAAGATATTCCTCTTCGGTCAACATCTGGTTCGGCGTCAGCGCCGTCAGGCCCGGCTCAATGACGATATACTGCTCGAAATAAAGAACGCGCTCGACATCTTTCAATGTCATGTCGAGCATCAGCGAGATGCGGGACGGCAGAGACTTCAGGAACCAGATATGGGCGACCGGCGCGGCCAGTTCGATGTGGCCCATGCGGTCGCGGCGCACCTTCGTCAGCGTGACTTCAACGCCGCACTTCTCGCAGGTGATGCCTTTGTACTTCATGCGCTTATATTTGCCGCACAGGCATTCATAGTCCTTCACGGGACCGAAAATCCGCGCGCAGAAGAGACCGTCGCGTTCCGGTTTGAACGTGCGGTAGTTGATCGTTTCCGGTTTCTTGATTTCGCCGAACGACCAGGAGAGAATTTTCTCCGGGCTCGCCAGCGAAATACGGATCTGATTGAACGTCTGCGCGGGCGCAGTGGGATTAAATACGTTCAAAAGTTCCTGGGACATATCGGTCGCCTCTTTTAAGTCGGTCGCGGTTGATCAGGCCGCGGATAATCAAACAACAATGGAACGGGCGCGCCGTTGGCGCTACCCGTTCTGTAACTCAACGTTGAGCCCCAACGAACGCATCTCTTTGACGAGCACGTTGAAGCTTTCCGGAATGCCGGCTTCGAAACTGTCGTCGCCGCGGACGATCGCCTCGTAGACTTTCGTCCGGCCCGCGACGTCGTCCGACTTCACGGTCAGCATTTCCTGGAGCGTATAAGCCGCGCCATAGGCTTCGAGCGCCCAAACTTCCATTTCGCCGAAACGCTGGCCGCCGAACTGGGCCTTGCCGCCCAGCGGTTGTTGGGTGACGAGCGAGTACGGGCCGATCGACCGCGCGTGAATCTTGTCGTCCACAAGGTGGTGCAGCTTGAGGAGGTATTTGTATCCAACCGTCACCTTACGCTTGAATGTTTCGCCCGTGCGGCCGTCAAATAATGTCACCTGACCGGACTCTTCGAGCCCCGCCCGCTCCAGCATCTTGACGATGTCGTCCTCGCGGGCACCGTCAAACACCGGCGTCGCGATCGGTACGCCGCGCACGAGATTGCCGGCGAGTTCCTTGATTTCCTCATTGGACCGCGGCAGCGTCTGCTCTTCGCCGTAGACGTCCTTGATCTTGGCGACCATGTCGTCGCGGGTCGCCTGAGCGGCGTCCCACTGCTCCATGACTTCGCCGATCTGACGGCCAAGGCCGCGACAGGCCCAGCCGAGATGGGTTTCGAGGATCTGACCCACATTCATCCGGCTCGGCACGCCGAGTGGGTTGAGAACAATGTCGACCGGCGTTCCATCTTCAAGGAACGGCATGTCTTCCATCGGCGCAATCTTGGAGATGACGCCTTTGTTGCCGTGACGCCCGGCCATCTTGTCGCCTGGCTGCAGCTTGCGCTTAACCGCGACAAAGACCTTGACCATCTTCATGACGCCCGGCGGCAGTTCATCGCCCCGTTTGAGCTTATCGACTTTGTCTTCAAAGCGCGCTTCAAGGCGCGATTTCGACTCGTCAAACTGCTTCTTAAGGGCTTCGATCTCGGTCATGACCGCATCGGCGCCAACCGCAAGTTTCCACCATTGGCCGCGCGACAGGCGCTCGTCGAGAACCTCCGCGGTGATCTTGCCGCTTTCAAAACCTTTCGGCCCGCCGACGGCGTCTTTGCCTTCGAGCAACGGACGCAAACGCCCATAGATGTTGCGCTCAAGGATCGCGAGTTCATCGTCGCGGTCCTTGGCGAGGCGTTCGACTTCTTCGCGTTCAATTGCGATCGCGCGCTCGTCTTTATCGACGCCATGACGGTTGAAGACACGAACTTCAACAACCGTACCGGCGACGCCCGGCGGTAGTTTAAGCGAGGTATCGCGAACGTCCGCCGCCTTTTCGCCAAAGATCGCGCGCAGGAGTTTTTCCTCCGGCGTCATCGGCGACTCGCCTTTCGGCGTAATCTTGCCAACGAGAATGTCGCCCGGATGCACTTCGGCCCCGATGGCGACGATGCCCGCTTCGTCGAGATTCCTGAGCGCTTCTTCGGAAACGTTCGGAATGTCGCGGGTAATCTCTTCCGGCCCGAGCTTGGTGTCGCGCGCCATTACTTCGAATTCTTCAATATGAATCGAGGTGAAGACGTCGTCGCGCACGATGCGCTCGGAGATGAGGATCGAGTCCTCAAAGTTGTATCCGTTCCACGGCATGAAGGCGACGAGCACATTCTTGCCGAGCGCCAGTTCGCCAAGGTCCGTAGACGGACCATCTGCAATGATGTCGCCCTCACGAACGAGATCGCCGATCTTCACGAGCGGACGTTGGTTGATGCAGGTGTTTTGATTCGAACGCTGGAATTTGCGCAAGTTAAAGATATCGACGCCCGGCTTGGTCGGGTCGGTTTCCTCTGTCGCGCGAACAACGATGCGTTCCGCATCGACCTGCTCGACAACGCCCGGACGGCGCGCCGCAACCGCAGCGCCGGAATCCCGCGCCACGACCGATTCCATGCCGGTTCCGACGAACGGCGCTTCGGCCTGCAACAGCGGCACGGCCTGACGTTGCATGTTTGAACCCATCAGCGCGCGGTTGGCGTCGTCGTTCTCAAGGAACGGAATGAGCGCCGCAGCGACCGAGACGAGCTGCTTCGGCGAAACGTCGATGTAACCGACATCGTCACGCGGCACGAGCGTCGCCTCGCCGGCGATACGGCAGTTGACGAATTCGTTCGCCAGGACACCGTTGTCGTCGACGCCGGCGTTCGCTTGAGCGATCGCAAAGCGCTGCTCTTCCATGGCGGAAAGATAAACGACCGTATCAGTCACTTTGCCATCGACGACCCGGCGGTACGGGCTTTCGATAAAGCCGTATTTGTTGACTTGCGCATGGGTCGCCAGCGAGTTGATAAGGCCGATATTCGGTCCTTCCGGCGTCTCAATTGGGCAGATCCGGCCATAGTGGGTCGGATGAACGTCCCGAACCTCGAAGCCCGCGCGTTCGCGGGTCAGACCGCCCGGCCCGAGCGCTGAAAGACGGCGCTTGTGGGTGATCTCCGACAGCGGATTGGTCTGGTCCATGAATTGCGAAAGCTGCGAAGAACCGAAGAATTCGCGCACAGCCGCAGCTGCCGGTTTTGCGTTGATCAGGTCATGGGGCATCAGCGTATCGAGTTCCGCCGATGACATACGCTCCTTGATGGCGCGCTCCATCCGCAACAGGCCGATGCGGTATTGGTTTTCCATCAATTCGCCGACCGACCGCACCCGGCGATTGCCGAGATTGTCGATGTCGTCGATGTCGCCGCGGCCGTCGCGCAACTCCACCAAGGTCTTAAGGACAGAGAGAATGTCTTCCTTGCGCAGCGTACGGAGCGAATCTTCCGTCTCGAAGCCGAGCCGGATATTCATCTTGACGCGGCCAACGGAGGACAGGTCATAGCGTTCCGGATCGAAGAACAACGAATAGAAGAGGCCTTCCGCCGTCTCGAGGGTCGGCGGTTCGCCCGGACGCATGACCCGGTAAATGTCGATGAGCGCCAGCTCGCGGTTCTTGTTTTTGTCCGCTGCGAGCGTTGTGCGCATATAAGCGCCGATATTGACGTGATCGGCGTCAATTGTATCGAATGCGTCGATGCCGATTTCCTCGAACGTTTCGAGGTGCTCGGGCGTCACTTCATCGCCCGCTTCGGCGTAAATTTCGCCTGTATCGAAGTTCACAAGGTCGGACGCGACATACCGGCCGGCCATTTCCTCATCAGTGAGCAAAAGGTCTTTCAGGCCGTCTTCGGCGAGTTTTTTCGCGCCGCGGGCTGTTAGTTTCTTGCCGGCCTGAACCGCAACCGATCCGTCCTTGGCGTTGACGAGATCGACCTCGACCTTAACGCCCTTCCAACGCTCGGCGTTGAACGGCATGGTCCAGCCTTTTTTACCCTTCTTGTGGTGCACGCGCGTGAAAAACTCGTCGAGGATTTCTTCCTGATCCATGCCGAGCGCATAAAGCAGCGTCGTCGCGGGCAGCTTGCGGCGGCGGTCAATGCGCACATTGACGACGTCTTT
The DNA here is from genome assembly GCA_965243785.1 of Hyphococcus sp. Classification (GTDB taxonomy): domain Bacteria; phylum Pseudomonadota; class Alphaproteobacteria; order Caulobacterales; family Parvularculaceae; genus Hyphococcus. The sequence continues at coordinate 324,906 of CBDEVX010000014.1, forward strand.
GACGTCAAACTCAAAATCGAGCCAGGAACCGCGATAGGGAATGATCCGCGCCGCGAACAAGAGCTTACCCGATGAGTGGGACTTGCCCTTGTCGTGGTCGAAGAAGACGCCGGGGCTCCGGTGCATCTGGGAGACGATAACCCGCTCGGTGCCGTTGACGATAAAGGTGCCGTTGTCGGTCATGAGCGGCATGTCGCCCATATAGACTTCTTGCTCCTTAATATCCTTGACGGACTTCGCGCCGGTGTCCTCGTCGACTTCGAAAACGATCAGCCGCAGGGTTACCTTGAGCGGCGCGGCATATGTCATGTCGCGCTGCTGACATTCCTCAACGTCGTATTTCGGATTCTCGAATTCGTAAGAGACGTATTCAAGCGTCGCCTGCTCGGTGAAATCGGAAATCGGAAAGACCGAGCGGAATACCGCCTCCAGTCCTTCGACCGCCCGCTCTTGGGGCTTCTGGAAGCGCTGCAGGAACGCCTCATAGGAATCTTTTTGAACCTGGATCAGGTTCGGCATCGGCGCTGCATCGCCGATGCGGCCGAAACTTTTACGAATGCGTTTCTTCTCAACGAAGGATTGCGCCATCTTTTCCTCACGAACGGAAGTCAATTTCCAGTGCGCGCCCGAACGCCGGCCATGCCGATCACTGAACACGCGCGCAAAAAGCCACGTCGCAGCCGAACGCCTATCCGGCCGCGAAACGCGGATGAACTAGTTTTTTGTCTCGATTAACCGAAGCACGTCGCCGCAAAGCCTTAAGCCGCCGGCGGAGACCCGTCGGCGGCGGAAAGGGTGTATTAAGCACGCTTGCGCAGGCCTGCAACCCTTTCGGGAAAAAAATGCGGTCCTGCGGTAATATGGCGTACCTGGCCCTCTTTCGCGAGCCCTATTTGAGCTCGACCTTGGCGCCAGCCTCTTCGAGCTTTTTCTTGATTTCCTCGGCTTCGTCCTTCGGCGCGGCTTCCTTCACCGCTTTGCCGCCGGCCTCAACGAGGTCTTTGGCTTCTTTCAAGCCAAGCCCCGTAATGGCGCGCACTTCTTTGATCACATTGATCTTTTTGTCGCCCGCCTCGAGCAGAATGACGTCGAATTCGGTCTTTTCTTCGACCGCCTCGCCGCCGCCAGCGCCTGGCGCCGCAGCAACCGCAACCGCGCCGGCGGCCGGCTCGATGCCATATTCCTCTTTGAGGATGTTTTTCAGCTCAGCCGCTTCGAGAAGCGTCAGCCCAACAAGCTCTTCAGCCAGTTTTTTAAGATCAGCCATTGTTTTCAATCCTGTAGGTTCGTTTTAGGTCGCCGGTTCAGGCGGCTTCCCGGGTTTCAAGTGTTTCAAGAATGCCGGCGATATTGGATGCGGGCGTGCCGATAGCGCTCGCAATATCCATGGCCGGCGACATGATGGTCTGGACGATCGAGGCCAGAAGCTCCTCGCGGGATGGCATGGCGGCAAGCGTCTCTACCGCTTTCTCGTCGAGGATTTCTTCACCCATCGCGCCGCCGAGGATTTTGAGCTTTTCATTGTCCTTGGCGAATTTTTTGACGGCTTTCGCCGCGGCGACGGGGTCTTCCGAAAATGCAATCGCAGTCGGGCCTTCGAAAAGATGAGATATCTTCTCTGACGGCTTTCCTGTGATGGCGATTTTGGCCAGCCGGTTTTTGATCACCCTCATCGACGCGCCGGCGCTACGGAGTTCGCCGCGCAGGGACTCAAATTCGGAGACCGACAACCCGGTGTTGGCGACCACGACGACGGCGTTCTCATCGAACACGCCGCCGATCCATTCGACCATGTCTGCCTTTTGGGCTCTGTCCATAGGACGTTTCCCTTCGGTTTTCTGCATGGGCGGACCATCCGGCCCATGCGGCTTCGGTCGGTCGCGGATTGTTCGGAAACCAAAAAGGCTTCCGCGTCGTCCGCGAAAGCCTGCCCCAGAAGGTCAACGGATAGGCCTCGCGATCGGCGCGGCTGATCCTTTTCCTCCCGTCTATGCAGGAAATTAAGAGAGAAACCCCTCGCCTGCAGTCTTGGACAGGTGTCGGCGGCCAAGCTAAGCCCGGCTCGCGACGATCGGTCTTCTACCGAGAAAATCGTGCATTGCAAGCCCCGAGCTGAAATCAGCCATCCGATTGCGAGGGTCTCGCGCATACAGTCGACGCCGCGTCGCCGGCCTCATCAATGACCATCGCAACTTCTTGAAAGCTTGTCATGTCGCGTAACGATCCGGCGAGCGGGCATGCGGTGACAGCGTAGCGAAACTTTTCTCGGTACCCAGACAGTGGCGCAACCCACAACACATACGACATACCAGCATCGAGCTGGTGTACAATTCGAGAATTCGTGCCGTTACCGCCATCGTCGTCGTCAGTTAACAAAACAAGTTGGTCATCTCTAACGGTATAGAATTCAAGATACGCGTCTGTATCGTCGCTCAAAAAATCGAACTTTACGAAGGTTGTTTCGACCGATTCAAATACGAAGAATAGCTCGCCGACCTGCTCCGATACGTCGCCGCTAGCCGCAAATGGCAGCGATACGCGCTCGATATTCCGTTGGCTGAGGCTCGAAACATCTGCGGGCGCGCCCGGTAACTCATCGAGTTCAGACTCCCCCGTTGCTGGCAATGCATCGCGTGCGCGTGCGGAATTTGCCAAAACCGAGGCAATTCGTCCGTCATTTCGAGCATCTTTGTATGCTGCTGCGCCCACTTTCCGACCGAAATTCGTTAAGCGACATCGCGTCTTGTATCCCGTTGCGACGGCGTTGGCCTGTTCAAACGTTTCAATATGATCAGGGAAGGGAACGCCCGTGCAGTCGAGGATGTTTACGGCCGCATCGGTCAGGTTAAGTACCGATACCTTTAGTATTTCCGCCTCTAGCGGTCCGTTCAAGAATGGATCTACAAATTGATCAAACTGCAGCGTAGTTATGAAATCTTGTGATCGCGCATACTTGAATAGTAACAAATCCTCAACACGAAGCGCCCGGCTGTTATCGAGTTCACGGATTGTTTCGATGACTTGTTTGACTTTTTGATCCTCGCTCAGCCCCTCCGTGTCGCTCACGGCGGCGGCAAGTTCTTCGCTCGGCTTATCCGTAAAATCCGTTTCACCGCCGCGCCATAGTGCACTAAGTTGATAGATACCCTGAACATAGAGGTTTTCCGGCATAATGACGGCCGCCATTATGATAACCGCTAAAATCGACAGGAATCGTTGTCCCGCCCACAATACGATCATGATGACGGCTGTGATGGCCGCCAGTCTAATCATCGCATCAACCAACGTCCTTATGCGAATACCGTCGACACCTGGATCAAGAAACGCTGTCGAAACATAAACAACGAGAACAATCAGCGCTAAAATCAGCGCAAGGATTGCTATAAACACAGCGCTCATGCGCCGCGTCCCGGGATCCACCGGAACCCTTACAATTTCCTCGCGTTCGGAAATGCCGTTCTGGAGCCTTCGTTCTGCCCCTATGACGGCCCGGCTATCTGCATCTCGCGTCTGCTCCGTCGCCGCCCGCCGCGTTACAGGCTCGTCCTTGTGATTATCCACTGGCGCATTGCGCCTGCCGGTAGGCCCCCTCATGTAGCAATCCCCTAACCCCGCCCGGCACTATACCTCGTGATACACCGACAGCAAATCGATTTCGCCGGGCCGAAAAACGGCCTTCGAGGCCGCCTGGCGCCAAGAAACCGGCGACGCCCGCTGGCGCCGCGGAAACAATTATCGCATAGTTCCGCAGATAAGAGGTGGCCGGGGGGACACGGAAAATGGGTGCTAACGGCGTTTCTGAGACGCTTTGGGCGCTTGTCGCATTCTTGTGCTTTGGAATTCTGGTCGTCTTAGCCGTCTTGGCGGTCGCGCGCGTAGTCAGAGAGCTAGAAACTCATCGTGACCACCCAGCGGGGACTTCGAGCGCTCACAATCTTCATTTCATCTTCGTTATCGCGTTTTTGCTGGCGACTCTGATTTTTTCACCGCTTCTGGCGCGTATCACCGTCGATATAAATGGAAACATCAGCGCGATACTGCTCAACTACGCTGCGCTCAGCGTCATAGTTCTCGTAATTGTTTTTGCCTCTCTTTCAATCAGCCGGTCGGCGCGGCCGCGGCCACTCCGCCAAAAACCAAAAATATATCTCGCCGCAGGATCTCTATTGCTCGCGGCCGCAATACTTGCCGTCATATCGTTAATCGCAAATCGAGTCGCCGATATTGTGACCGCTCTTGCGCTCGCTCTAATGATAGGCTTGGTCGCCGGTTTGTTTGTCGGCTACCTCATATCGCGGGTCGGCTCGCCGTCGCACGAGACGGGTCCTGACTATGGCGAGGGTCCAATTGAATGCCCTAATGATGACGATCATGCCGTCAACGGTGACAACGCTCAATTTGGCAAAACTTCGAAGGACCGCAAATCAGACAAGCGCGACAGATTGAATGTTGCATATGAAGCGCCATCGTTCTCCTATTCAGCGCCAAAAAACGCTTCGGGTGGAATTTTTATCCACTCAAGCGTAGGTCGCGGAGGCGCAAACAATCCTGCCGACGTTGCGGCCATCGCGCAGCGGTTTCAGGAGCTTGGCTACAATTGGATTTCGACGGATGAGCGCGGAAAACCTTCGGAGTCGTTTTTCCTTGTGATTCAGATGTTTCAAAACATCATAAATGGTAAACAAGACGACTGGTCAAAAATACGCTCGCCATACCGAGACGGACTGATCTCTCCCGGGCGCCGTACCGAAACCTGGCTAGCGCGCGCTGACGCGCCAAAATGGCTACGGCTTGAAGATGGCGGCCCATCCAGTGGATTCTTATTTAATCCCGGCGCCCAGTACGCCACTCCGGCACCCGCAGGCCTCGTCGATCCGAGCGATGGCGAACGCTGGGGCACCAGTTGGCTTATTGATACGATACGCGCCGCCGGTCAAAAATATCTGGAATTAAATGAACAGTCGGGCGGTGGTTATGTTTTGATAAATGTTCACGAACTTAGCTATCGAACAGGCGGTCAGTCAGGTCACGGATCACACTATAATGGCGTTGATGTTGACATTCGTCTTCCGCGGAATACACGCAAAAACCATCATGATGTCGCAACAAACTGTGGACGGAATTGTCGCAAATCCAAATCTGGCGGGCTTGTCTGGTTTGACGCCACTGATAGTGCATCGCGGTTTTATGATCGCGATGCAACGCGAAAAATTCTTAAGTCGTTTGATCTTCCAAATGTGAAACTGGTTCTTTTTAATGACGAGTTTTTGATCTCCGAGCCTGCATACTTACGCGGCGGCCTTTGTACGCCCTACCCAAACCATCATAATCACATCCATCTTCGTGTGCGCGGGCCCCTTATTTAATTCCTCGCGACGAAGTAGAAGCGACGTGTTGTAGAATTCAAAGTACTCGAAATCGCTCACATGCTATCAATTAGTTCAATGATTGCGCTTGTTTGCACATGATGGAGCGCGTGGCCGGTTTCCGGGAATAACGTCAGGCTGGCTCCGTCAATTTCCTCCGCCAGCGTTTTTGAATGGATTTCCGGGCTGACTGTGTCGTCCGCCGTCCCCGTGGCGATGATCACCGGTAGTTTGAGGTCGCTGTACCGTCCTTGTTGGGCGCGGATTTCGTCCTTCAAATTGACGATATCGGTTGCATTGGCCTTGAAGTCGCGAGCCCGAAACAGCAGCGGCACGCCGGCGCGTTCATAATAGTTCTCCGGCGGCTCATTAGGCGCGAATGACGCCGCCACCGCTCCCTCGGCCGCCAAAGCCCCGTAAGCCGGTATCATCAATCTTCGAAATAAGATCCCAAGCACCGGCGTCGTCGCCGCATGATTGTGCCAGTCAACGCCGCCAGGCCATTCATGGCTTACGGGGGCGAGCAACACGAGGCCGGCCATCTCATCCTGATAGTCAAGCGCGAAGCGAAGCGCGACAGCGCCGCCGAAACTTTGCCCGACGATAATCGGCCGTTCGACGCCCAAAGCATCGACAGCGCCTTTGATGAGCGCGGCCTGTTTTTCAAGTTTATGGGCGCCGTCTGGGCGTTCCGAGTATCCCCGACCCGGCCGGTCGATCATGACCACGAACCGACCCTTCGCCAGTTCGTCGCCGAGAGCGATTTTCATGTCACGCAGATTGACCGACGCCCCGTGTATCAGAACCACCGGCGGCTTGACGCTGTCGCGCGGGCCCGCCGCTAACACGTGCATTGCCACGCCATCGACGTCGACCCGCTCGCCGATCAGCGGCGCGCGCTTCTCAGCGTTCAGGCTGGCGCAGCCTGAAAGGCCGGCAATCATCACAAAAACCGCCGCAAAGGCGAAGAACAGCAACATGCGCATCATGGAGGTTTATACGTCGCCAGGCGCTGCGGAGATGATTCCAAAGAAATCTTCCGCCTTGAGGCTCGCGCCGCCGACAAGCGCGCCATTTACATTACTAACCGCCAGAATATCCTCAGCGTTCCCGGGTTTCACCGAGCCTCCATAAAGGATCCGGATGTCGTCGCGGGTCTTGCTGCGGATAAAATCGTGGACTTCGGCGATGTCGTCGATCGTTGGCGTGAGGCCCGTGCCTATCGCCCAGACCGGTTCATAGGCGATGACGAACGCGCTTTGCGTATCCGGCAGCGACCCGGCGAGCTGCGCGCCGACGACGTCGAGCGCCCTGCCCGCCTCGCGCTCTTCTTTGGTCTCGCCGACGCAGATGATCGGCGAGAGCCCTGCATTGAGGGCCGCGTCGGCTTTTGCCTTCACCAGCGCGTCGGTTTCGCCGTGATCGGCGCGCCGCTCCGAATGGCCGACAATGACGTAAGCTGCGCCGGCGTCCGCCAGCATCGCGGCGCTGACATCGCCCGTATGAGCGCCGGATTCGTTCGTATGACAGTCCTGCCCGCCAATCATAATGCCTTCATCGGAATAGGAAGCGGCAAAAGAGGCGACAAGCGTCGCCGGCGGACATATCAGAATGTCCCTGTCACCGGGCATTGATCCGGAAAACTTGTTAATCAGCGTCTGCACCTCGTCTGCGGCGGCGGAAAGCCCGTTCATCTTCCAGTTGCCGGCGATCAACGATTTCATCAGCTGCCTCCCTGTTGCAAATTTGGGTTAAGCGAAGGGCGTTGGCCTGTCCAGCTTGCCGGTTTCATTGGCGCGCGCCTTGTTTGACGCTGGCGTCGGGAATAGATTACGCGCCAGCGTCGCAACGGTCGGCGGAAAGAGGTGTTTACATGCTCAAGCAAGTTCGCGGCGCGCTGAAAGGCGCCGTCGCCTGGTTCATCATCGTTTTATTGATCCTCGCGTTTGCGCTGTTCGGCGTTCCGGAAGTTCGCCAATTCACCGGCAACTCCGTGGTGACGGTCGGCGGCGAGCGGTATTCGTCGCAATACGTCCAGAACGAATTTAATCGCGCGGTCCAGATACAAGCGATTGAGTCCGGCGGGGCTTTTACGCGCGAGGAGGCGATCCAGGCCGGCCTGCCCAATGAGATCGTCCAATCGATCACCACCACCGCGGCGCTTAATCAGTTTACTGATAAGATCAGGCTGTCAGTTCCGCGCTCCATGATACGCGAATACCTGAATGCAAATGAAAACCTCAAAAATCCTGTGACGGGAAATTTTGATCGTTCAGTTCTTCTGCAGATCCTGCAACGCTACAACATTTCCGTGGAGGAGTTTGAGCAGCGCGTCTCCGGAGAGTTGCGGCGCGCGCAACTCATCGATTCGCTGGCGTTACAGGCGAGCGCGCCAAAGACGCTGACGGAATTTTCGCTTATGCGCGAATCAGAGCGCCGCGAAATCTCCTACCTCATCGTGACCGAAGAGATGGCCGGCAAGGCGGCCGAACCAACGCCTGACGACCTGCAGACCTACTATGAGGCCAACCCGCAGGCGTTCACCGCGCCGGAATACCGCACGATTGAATTGCTTGTGTTGCGCAATGACGACTTCCGCGAAGGAATAGAGGTCTCCGAGGAGGAACTTCGCCGGCTTTATGAGAACAATCGGGCGCGCCTTTATGAAAAACCCGAACTGCGTACGATCTACCAGATCACTTTTGATACTGAGGCCGAAGCACAAGCCGCCGCCGCGGCCCTGAAACAGGGAAAAACATTTGAAGCCATCGCCATTGAAAACGGCCGCACGCTCGAAGGCGTGACGTTCGCCGAGGCGCGCAAAACCGATATCCTTGACCCAGGCGTCGCCGATGCAGCGTTCGCCGAGGGCCTTGAGGAAGGCGCGATCATTGATCCGGTCGAGGGTCTTTTTGGCTGGACGATTGTACAGGTCGCGGGCGTCACGCCCCCTGAGCTCGTCTCCTTTGAAGACGCCAGAGAAGAGATCGAAAACGAGTATGTGGCCCAGGACACGCGCCGGGCCATGTTGAATGTCATCGACGAGATAGAGGAAGTGCGCGATACGGGCGCCAGTCTTGTGGTCGCGGCCGACGCTGCCGGCCGCGAAGCCAAAGAGTATGGCCCCCTTGATCGGTATTCCTTTGCGCCGGGCGGCGCGATCCTCGATGGCGTTCCGGGCGAAGCCCTCGCAGAAGCGTTTGTGCTGGAGGAAGATCAGCAGTCCGAAGCGTTGCAGCTCGCCGATCAGGCTGGATATTTCTTTGTCAGCGTGAAGGAGATCCGCCCGCCCGCTTTACTCCCCTTTGACGAAGTGCGCGACGAGGTCGACGCTCGCTGGCGTAAAGACGAGCGAACAGAGCGCCTCTCCGAAACCGTCAACGACATTCGCGAACAGGTGGTCGCCGGTTCATCACTCGCCGAGGTCGCAAGCCAGTTTGATCGCACGCCGACAACACTTGTCATCGACCGTCGTTTTGAAAATGACGCAGTCTCGGCCGACCTCCGCGAAAGTATCTTCGCCGCCGCGCCGGATGCGCTGGTCACAGGCGAGGCCGCGCTTGGCGAAGCGCAGATTATCGCTGAAATTGGAACTGTCGCCGTTTCGGCGGCCGGCGTCCCGCCGGAACAAGCGACGTTCTACGGTCAGTATCTTGGTTATCAATTGGACCAAGACCTAATCGAAGCGTTTCTAACGTCAGTTCAGAACGAATACGATATCAAAATCAATCAGGCGCAACTCGACGCCCTGTTTGCAGACGGCTAATGGCGGCGTCGCCCGATTTTGACGCCTTCGCCGCCCATTACGCGGCGGGGCGCAGCCAGCTTGTCTGGTCGCGACTCGTTTCTGATCTCGAAACGCCGGTGTCGGCGTTTCTGAAACTCTGCGGTCGGGACGCCAATGCTTTCTTGCTGGAGTCAGTCGAGGGGGGCGATCAGCTTGGGCGGTATTCCATTATCGGCTTCAAGCCGGACGTCATCTGGCGCTGCTTTGGCGCGCGTTCCGAGATCAATTATAACGCCGAGAACGACGCGGCGGCGTTTGCGCGTGAAGACGGCGCGCCCCTGGCAAACCTGAAACGGCTTTTTCAGCAATCGGAAATTGATGTCATCCCGGACGGTCTGCCGCCGATGGCGGCCGGCGTTTTTGGCTATCTCGGCTACGATATGGTTCGCCAGATGGAAGCGCTTGGGCCCCGGCCCGACGGCGGCCTCGACACGCCGGACGCCATCTTTATCAGGCCGACCGTGCTTGCCGTTTTCGACAATGTGCGTCAGGAAATTTTGCTGATCACGCCGGGACGACCCGATCCCGGCGCATCGGCGGCGGCCGTTTACGATGAAGCAAAACGACGACTGGGCGATGCGGCGAAGAGACTTGCCTCGCCGCTCGCCACGCCACTGCGCGAACCGCAAGTCGGCGCGCCGCCCGGGCCTATTGAATCCAGTGTGGCCACGCAGCAGTTCAAGGGCGCCGTTAATCGAGCCAAACAATATATTGAGGCCGGCGACATTTTTCAGGTCGTGCTGAGTCAGCGCTTCACAACCAATTTCGACGCGCCTCCTTTCGAGCTCTACCGGTCGCTCCGCCGGACCAATCCGTCGCCTTTCATGTTTTTCCTGAACTTCGGCGACGTCGCCCTCGCCGGCTCCAGTCCGGAAATCCTCGTGCGCGTGCGCGACGGGGAAATCACCATCCGCCCGATCGCCGGCACGCGCTGGCGCGGCAAGACGCCGGCGGAAGACGCGGCGCTAGCCGATGATCTCCTCGCGGACGAAAAGGAACGGGCTGAACATCTGATGCTACTCGATCTAGGGCGCAATGATGTCGGGCGATCGGCCAAGATCGGCAGCGTTGAAGTGACCGAAAGTTTCGAAATCGAACGCTACAGCCATGTGATGCATATCGTGTCGAATGTCGTTGGCGCATTGCGGTCAGACGTTCATCCGGTCGACGCCGTCAGCGCCGGGTTCCCCGCCGGTACTGTCACCGGTGCGCCGAAAATCCGCGCCATGGAAATTATCGACGAGCTCGAATGTTCTGCGCGCGGCGTCTATGGCGGCGCTATCGGATATTTTTCAGCCGACGGCAATGTCGATACATGCATTGCGCTGCGCACCGCCGTCATCAAAGACGGCGCAATTCATGTACAGGCGGGCGCCGGGATCGTTGCTGACTCCGTTCCCGAATATGAGCAGACCGAATGTGAAAATAAGGCGCGCGCGCTGTTTGCTGCGGCCGAAGCCGTGTTCGAAAAGAAGCCCTAGAGCCTTAGCTCCGGCGCCGCCGCCACGAGCGGTGCGGGCTCGCGTTCAAGTAACGCTGATGGCGTCGTCAGGTCGAAGCCGCGCGCGCGCGCCGTCGCCAGCCATGGTCCCAGGACGTCGAGTGTTTCAGGCCGGGGATGGCCGATAGCAACGACGTACCCTGTCTCGATGGCGATTTGCTCAACCAGACGCAGTTGTCGGCGAACGACATCGCGATCCCCCGGCGTCGGATCCAAGAATACGTCGCGCAGCAGGACGTGCGCGCCAATCTGCGCGCCGACGCGATATGCAACCGTGTCGCCAGTCGTCACCGAGTCGATGAAAAAGAGATTTCTGTGCTTCAGAATTCCGAGAACCGTTTTCATCGCAGTGTTGTTGGCGGTCAGCGCCGATCCCATATGGTTGTTGACGCCCACATAATTGTCGAAGCGCGACAGATTCCATTCGAGCGCGCGCAAGAACGCTCCGCCCGCCATGTCGCCGCGGAGCGCATTCGGTCCCGGGTCGTCGGCGCCATGTGGCTCCATTGGCAAATGCAGCATCACGTCGCCCGCGCCGGCCGCCGCTTCGGCGGCGAGGTCCTCCACATCCGGCGCATAAGGCAAGATCGAATAGGTAACGGGCCCCGGCAGCGAAAACGCCGCTTCTGTCGCAACGGGATCGAGGCCGATATCGTCGAGAATGATGACAATTTTCGGCCGTACGGTCGGCTCATCGAACACGATCTCGGGCGCCGAAAAACGCGCCGGGGGAAACCGTTCGATGACGCGGCGAACAATTCTGTCGCGCCGGGCCGCTTCCGCGATTACCGCATTAACGGGTTTTTCCGGGGATACGCTGACGTCGCGCGCCGCCGAAGCGACAGCGCCAAATTCGCCGACATAAGCGGCGACGGCCCCAAGGGTCGCGCCGGCGAGGGCGATAACGAAAGAGGCAATCATACCAGCGTTGCCCGCCCGGAAAGTCGCCCGCTTACCGCCCCGTTTGAACGCCACAGTTAAGATTTTCCTTGCATTTCGACGTCAATTTCACGCATGGCCTTTGCGAACGCGCCGGTTGTGCGATCCTGACCGACCATCGTTTAAGGCTGATTCTGTGGGTGGCGATGATCCTGCTGATCGATAATTACGACAGCTTCACTTTTAACCTGATGCACCTCGTCGGCGCCTTGGGCGAAGAGGTCGTCGTCAAACGCAATGACAAACTGACGGCCGGCGAGGCGCTGGGCTCAGGGGTCGACGCGATTATCATGTCGCCTGGTCCGCGCACGCCGGATGATGCCGGCGTTTGTCTTGAAATCGTCGAGGCCGCTGTCGCCGCGTCAAAACCGTTATTCGGCGTTTGTCTCGGCATGCAGGCGATTGCGCAGGGACTTGGCGGGAAGATCACGCGGGCGCAAAGATTGATGCACGGCAAGACATGCACCGTCGTTCATGACGGCGGCTGGTTATTTGATGGAATTCCCGCTCGGTTTACCTCGACACGATATCATTCACTGGTGGCCGCGCCGGATATCCTTCCCGACTGTCTGACGCCAACCGCCACAGCCGAAGACGACGGCGAGATCATGGCCGTCTGTCACAAGTCTCTGCCGATTGCCGGCGTTCAGTTTCACCCCGAAAGCATCGCTTCGGAATTCGGCGCGGAGATCATCGACAATTTCCTGAAACGAGCAAAACAGATGGCGGCCTTTCGATGACGACGTTTCGACCGTTTCTAGCGGCCGCCATGTCCGGCCGCGCCTTGTCGGCTGACGAAATGCGTGCGGCCATGGGGGTCGTGCTCGATGGTGCCGCCACCGACATCGAACTTGCCGGATTCCTCGCCGCGCTTCGGGCGCGCGGCGAAACTGTTGAGGAGATCGCCGCCGCGGCGTCAGAGATGCGTTCGCGCGCCCTCGCGGTCGATGCGCCTGACGAGGCCATCGACACCGCGGGAACCGGCGGAGACGGCGCGGACACCTACAATATTTCGACCGCCGCCGCATTGATCATCGCCGGCGCGGGCGTGCCGGTCGCCAAACACGGCAACAAGGCGGCATCGTCAAAGTCCGGATCGTCCGAGGTTCTCGAAGCGCTTGGGGTCAAGCTCGATATTCCGCCAGCCCTGATCTCCCGCTGCATCAGGGAAGCCAACATCGGCTTTATGTTCGCCGCGCTTCATCATGGCGCAGTGCGCCACGCGGCAACGGCGCGGAAAGCGCTCGGCGTGCGCACCATGTTCAACGTCCTTGGACCGTTATCCAATCCCGCCGGCGCCAAGCGCCAATTGCTCGGGGTTTTTTCCCGTGATCTTCTGCGTCCGGTTGCGGAAGTCTTGCCGCGCCTCGGCGTCTTATCGGCCTGGGTCGTTCACGGCGAGGACGGCCTCGATGAACTGACGACAACGACGCACACATATGTCGCCGAACTGCGCGACGGCGTCGTTAGGGAGTTCACAATATCGCCGGCGGATGCAGGGTTGCCGTTAGCAGCGGCGCACGACTTGAAAGGCGGCGATCCGTCGGAAAATGCAGCCGCCATCAAGCGCCTTCTCGACGGCGAGCACGGCGCCTATCGCGATGTCGCCGTATTGAACGCCGCCGCCGCATTGGTCGTAAGCAACGTCGCCGCCGATCTGAAAGACGGCGCGCGACGTGCGGAGGAAGCGATCGACTCCGGCGCCGCGGCTTCGGCGCTCGCGAAACTGGCAGAGATTTCGAACAGCGGCCAATGACCATTCTTGACGACATCATTGCCTACAAGGCGCGCGAAGTCGCAGCCGCCAAAGCGAACGCACCCATTGCATCGCTTGAGAGCCTTGCGCGCGAGACATCTCCGAGAGGGTTTCGCGCCGCGCTTGAATCAAAGGCCGCAAACGGCTTCGCGCTGATTGCTGAAATCAAGAAAGCAAGCCCGTCAAAGGGCTTGATCCGAGAAAACTTCGCGCCCGCCGAACATGCGCGCGCCTATGAACAAGGCGGCGCGGCGTGTCTTTCCGTCCTGACGGACAGTCCAAGTTTTAAAGGGCACGCCGATTTCCTGAGAGAGGCCCGGGCGGCGGTAAATCTTCCTATCCTGCGCAAGGACTTCATGATCGACCCCTATCAGATCGTCGAGGCGCGGTCCTGGGGCGCCGATTGCATCCTGCTGATCATGGCCTGCCTGTCGGACGCGCAAGCCGCAGAACTAAAGGCCGCCGCCGCCGAATGGCGGTTGGACGTGCTCGTTGAAGTTCACGACCTAAAAGAGATGGAACGCGCTATTAAGCTCGATGCGAATCTTATTGGCGTAAATAATAGAAACCTCAAAACATTTGCCACCGATCTTTCCGTCACACATGAACTGGCGGCGCTCGCTCCGGCCGGCGCTCTGCTCGCATCTGAGAGCGGCATTAACAGCCACGACGATCTTCTCAGCCTGGCGGCCAGCGGCGCAAAAGCGTTTCTGGTCGGCGAAAGTCTGATGCGCCAAACGGATGTGGCCGCCGCGACGCGTAGGCTGCTCGAGCCGGATTTTACGGTCTGACGACCGGTCAGCCTGCATGAAATTGGCGGCGCGCTTGACCGCACAAAAGAACAACCATAGAACGTTGTCGATTTGTTCTCGGACCCTGCCCGATGCCGGAACGGCCCGAGATTGGAAGCGCGCCGCCCGCTGAGGCGCGGCGAAGACAGAGGGCAACATCAAATGTTGACCAAAAAACAACACGAACTTCTGGCGTTTATTCATCGACGCGTTAGCGAATCGGGGGTTTCACCGTCCTTCGACGAAATGAAGGACGCCCTTGAGTTGAAGTCGAAGTCTGGCGTTCACCGGCTAATCACCGCGCTCGAAGAGCGCGGCTTCATCAAGCGCCTGCCGAATCGCGCCCGTGCGCTTGAGGTTTTGCGTATGCCGCCCGAAGCGGCGGAGCCAAAAGAGCGGGCGGCGGCGGGTTTTGCACCTGCGGTCGTCGATGGCGGTTTTCAGCGGCGGTCGCGTGGCAATGTACGATCGCCAAACGCAACGCCGGGATCTAACGAACTTCCCGTTCTCGGGCGCATCGCGGCCGGGACGCCGATCGAGGCGATCCAGCACGAAGTCGATCGCATCGCCGCGCCTGAAGCGCTCCTCGCCGGCGGCGAGCACTTCATCCTTGAAGTGCAGGGCGAGTCCATGATCGACGCCGGCATTCATGATGGAGATTTCGTCGTCATCAAGCGTTGCGACACCGCCGGCAGCGGCGACATCGTCGTCGCCCTCGTTGACGACGAGGAGGCGACGTTGAAACGCTTGCGCAAAAAGGGTGCATCGATAGCGCTCGAGGCGGCGAACCCCGATTATGAAACGCGCATCTACGGACCTGACCGCGTTGCAGTGCAGGGAAAACTCGTGGGCCTGATGCGCCGCTACCACTAATCAGCGCTTGGGCGCGACGCCCGACCAGGGTCGCGCGCCGCGCACGGCGCCGACTGTTTCAATTACGATATCGTCTTCATGAAAACGCACGGCATGGGCGCCGCGCCGCCATACGGATCGTTTGTCGATAAGCACGGCGTCGCAGGCGCGCCAATCGCCGCCGCGCACCGGATAAAGCGCAATCACGAGATCTGCGCGTTCGCAGTCCTCCGCCAGGGCTGCGGAATTATTGATCACGGCGACCGTGTTGTTCCGTACGGTCGTGATACATCCTGCCTCGCCGCAATTACCGAACAATGCACCATTCGCATTTGGATCGGCGCCGATGGTTTCATTCCAGACGCGGATGGAAAACTTGTCGCGACGTCTGTTGTACGGAATCGCCTGCCCGTCGGCGCTTATCACGGCCACATTCTCACCGCTCGCAGCGACAAACAAATCGGGCGTCGGCGCCATGGCGACAATCAACGCCGCCGCCGGGACGCCCATTGCGCCGGCGAGTCGCAGCGGCGATCGCGCAAGACAGAACCACAGGCCGCCAACCGTTATGGCGATGAGCGCCCCGGTCGGCCATTGCGGCGTCAGAGAAACGGCCCCCGGCCAGCTCGACACCGTCGCGCCGATGGCGAGGATGACGTCAACGCCTTTCGCCGCGACGACCCAGGCCGGCCCGTCAAGACCGAGCGGCGTCAGCGCCAAGCCGATAACGGCGGCGGGCATAATCCAAAACGCCATGAGCGGCATTGAGAGAATGTTTGCGGGAAGAGAAAAAATGGCGACGCGGTTAAAATGAAAGAGCGCGAACGGCGCTGTCGCCAGAGACGCCACGAGATCTGTCACAGCGAGGCCGATCGCATATCTCTTTAGTCGCGCGCCTAGAGAAAAATCACGCCCAGGATCCGCGACGCGATTCCACCATTCGAAAATGGCGATCAATGCTGTCGCCGCCGCGAATGACATCTGAAAGCCCGGATGAACGAGCGCTTCCGGCGTTGTCAGCAAAATGAGCGACGCTGCGATGGCAACGTTCCGCAACGAGAACGCGCGCCGATCAAAAAGAATAGCCAACAAGAATATTGCGGTCATGACAAATGCGCGGCGCGGCGACCAAGCGCCGCCCGACAAGAGCAGATAGGCAAACCCCGACAGCAACGCGGCGGCGGCCGCCCATTTCTTGATTGGGAACCTGATGGCGACCGGCTCAATGGCGGCGAGAGCGCCGCGCGCAGTGAAGAAAATAATGCCCGTCGCCAGCCCCATATGAAGCCCTGAAATGGCCAAAAGATGAGCGAGTCCGGCATCACGCAACGCCGCCCGGGATTCCTCAGAAATCGCTTCGCGTTTGCCCGTGACGACGGCTGCGACGATGGCGCCCCCCTGCCCGGGCGCTGCGCTGGTGATGCGGCGCGTTAGCCCTGATCGCGCATTTTCAATTCGTGTACGAATAGAATTCGCTTGCCCCTCAGATACGATGGCCGGCGGCGAGACTGCGAAGCCGACTGCGCCAATGCTTCGAAAATAGAGTTGGCGGGCGAAATCGAAACTGCCGGGCGCGGCCGGCGGCGGCGGCGGCGACAGCCCGGCGCGCAACATCACGTGATCGCCGGCGACAACGTCGCTACGTTGGCCGCGCCACGTAACGCGAATGCGCTTCGGCGTATCTTCCAGATTCACGCGGGCAATCGATTGAACATCGATGACGAACCGTTCCCGTTCGGGAGATCGTTCAACGGCGTAGATACGGCCTTCAATGGCGCGTATGCCAATATCGCGTTCCAGAATCGGCGTCGCCACGCGTGACGCGCGCCAGTCGGCGGCGACGAAACCCAACGCCGCAAGCGTGACCGGGATAATCACGCTGCGATATCGTGGCGTAAGTACGACCAGCAACGCCAACACCGCAAGCGTCGCGGCGCCAACTGCAAGAGAGGGTTCCGACTTCAGGCTAAAATAAACGCCGACGCCGATGCCGATGAAAACAGGCGTCCATATCGCCCACATCGCCGCATCGTCCCGGATCCAACCAATCACCCGTGCGCGCCATTGCAAAATATCTCGCCACAACGTTGAACGCGCAAATCGCTGGCGCATTTGCGAAGCGCCGGTGGCGGTCGTATCGCTGATTTCCAGTGTCACTGCCGGATAGGCGCCATGGAAAAATCTGTGCTAACGGACGACGCAACTTCCGACACTGTCGCACGAATCAGAGAATGGGTCTAAGAAAGATGCCCACAGTCGAAAAAGACCCGCGCTCAGGCAATGATGGCGAGACCGTCACCCGGTTTGCGCCCTCGCCAACCGGATATCTCCATATTGGCGGCGCGCGCACGGCGCTTTTCAACTGGCTGTACGCGCGGGGGCGCGGCGGCAAGTTTCATTTGCGAATAGAGGACACCGATCGCGCCCGACACAATGATGAAGCAGTTGCCGCGATCCTCGACGGGCTTTCGTGGCTCGGTCTTGATTGGGATGGAGAACCTGTCTCGCAATACGCCCGCCGCCAGCGACATGTGGAGATCGCTGAACAGCTTCTCAGCGATGGCAAGGCCTATAAGTGCTGGCTCGCCGGCGATGAGTTGAGCGCGGCCCGCGAAAACGCGAAGGCCAAGAGCGTGCGGTTCGAAAGTCCATGGCGTGATCGCAATCGGTCTGAAGGCCCCGCCGACGAACCGTTCGCGATCCGTTTCCGTGCGCCGCAAGAAGGTGAAACCGTAGTCGACGATACGGTTCAGGGCGCAGTGCGCTTTCCGAACAGCGCTCTTGACGATTTGGTCATTCTGCGCAGCGACGGCAACCCGACATACAATCTCGCGGTCGTGGTTGACGACCACGATATGGCCGTTACCCATGTTATTCGCGGCGATGATCATTTGAATAACGCCGCGCGCCAAACGCAGATTTACGGCGCGCTCGGCTGGCCGACACCGCAATTCGCACACGTACCGCTCATTCACGGCGCAGACGGCGCCAAACTGTCAAAGCGTCACGGCGCCCTCGGCGTCGAGGCGTATCGGGATATGGGTTTCCTGCCCGAAGGCCTCGCCAATTATTTCATTCGCCTTGGCTGGAGCCATGGAGACGAAGAGTTTATCCCGCGCGAGAAGGCGCTGGCATGGTTTGACCTTGATACAGTAAAAAAGGCGCCGGCGCGGCTTGATCCGGAAAAACTCAAATCGATTAACGCTCAATATATGGCGCAGCTTTCCGATGAAGCGTTCTACGAAAAATCGACGCCCTTCATCGAGGCCTCCGGCGTTACTCTTGATACCGACAATATTGACCGCCTGCAGCGCGCTGCGCCGTTTTTGAAGACGCGCTGTGCGACGCTCGCGGACGCACCGGACGCCGCAGCTTTTCTGTTTCTGGCGAGACCGCTGACCATCGAGGGAAAAGCAGCGAAACCCCTCGCCAAGGACGGCGCGCGGGAAATGCTCATCGCCATTGATTCGGCGCTCGCGGACGATGCATTATGGTCGACGCCAGCGTCGCTAGATGAGGCCTTACAGAAGCTGGCTGAGGAAAAAAATGTGGGGTTTGGCGCTGTCGGGCCGCCGCTGCGGGCCGCGCTGACCGCCGGCAAGCCTTCGCCGAGCCTCGGCGAGGTGTTATATAGCCTTGGCGCAGACGAGGCGCGGGCTCGGATTCGCGATATCGGCCACTGATATCGCCTCTGGCGTAAGCAGACAGAAACGGTATTATGTGCGCTGCAACAAATTATGCGGCGATGCAGCAATAAGGGCTTGATGAATGAAAAGCGATCTCAACCAGATCTCGACCGCGAGCATCACTTATAACGGCGAAACGACGGAAGTGCCGGTCTTCAAAGCGTCAGAGGGACCTGACGTTATAGATATTCGAAAACTCTACGCAAAAACCGACGCCTTCACGTTCGATCCCGGCTTTACCTCAACGGCGAGCTGCGAATCGAAGATTACGTATATTGACGGCGACGCCGGCGTATTGCTCTATCGCGGCTATCCCATTGATCAGCTTGCTGAGAATTCCGACTTCCTCGAAGTCGCCTATTTGCTATTGAACGCTGAACTGCCTGATCGCGCCGAGCGCGAGCGCTTCGATACGTCGATCACACGACACACGATGGTGCACGAACAACTCAAGAACTTTTACAGCGGTTTCCGCCGCGACGCGCACCCCATGGCCATCATGGTCGGCGTCGTCGGCGCCCTTTCCGCATTCTATCATGACTCAACGGATATTCATGATCCGGTGCAGCGCAGAATCGCTATTCACCGGATGATCGCAAAAATGCCGACGATTGCCGCAATGGCGTATAAATACTCGATCGGCCAGGCCTTCGTCTTCCCGCGCAATGATCTCGACTACACGTCGAACTTCATGCGCATGTGCTTTGCGGTTCCGGCGGAAGAGTTTGAACTCAATCCTGTGCTTTGCGACGCGCTGGACAAAATTTTCATCCTGCACATGGATCATGAGCAAAACGCATCCACATCGACCGTGCGGCTCGCCGGTTCGTCGGGCGCCAACCCGTTTGCGTGCATCGCTGCGGGCATCGCGTCGCTTTGGGGCCCCGCCCATGGGGGCGCCAACGAAGCGGCGCTCAACATGCTTGAGGAAATCGGCAGTATCGACCGCATTCCTGAGTATATCGAACGGGCGAAAGACAAGTCTGACCCGTTCCGCCTGATGGGCTTCGGTCACCGTGTCTACAAAAACTATGACCCCCGCGCCACGGTGATGCGCAACGCGTGTCATGACGTGCTGGACGCCCTTGGCATTCGCGAAGAACCACTGTTGCAGGTAGCGATGGAGCTTGAGCGGATCGCGCTTGAAGATGATTATTTCATCGAGAAAAAGCTATACCCGAATATCGATTTCTACTCAGGCATCACGTTGCGCGCCCTTGGTTTCCCGAGCGACATGTTCACTGTTTTGTTCGCGCTTGCGCGAACCGTCGGCTGGATCGCGCAATGGCGCGAAATGATTGAGGACCCAAATCAGAAGATCGGCCGCCCGCGGCAGATTTATACGGGCCCGTCCCAGCGCGATTACCTGCCGCTGAACAAACGCAGCGCGGAACCGGTAGATATCTAGCGGGCTAGCCGGTAGAATCGCACCGGTCTTCGCTTACTCGTCTTCCTGAGAAAACACCTCGTCGCCGACATAAACGTCGCCGCCGCCATGATGGATGATGCGGCCGCTGACCGAACGCATACGCACTTCCGACGAGCCATAAAGACGAAGTTCCGGCTGCGCCACGAGGCCGCCAAAGTAAACGCCGCCCGAGCCGTCAATTGTCGCCTTGAGCCTGTCGGCGCGGCCGCTTTT
The DNA here is from genome assembly GCA_965243785.1 of Hyphococcus sp. GTDB lineage: Bacteria > Pseudomonadota > Alphaproteobacteria > Caulobacterales > Parvularculaceae > Hyphococcus. Next base: position 345,226 of record CBDEVX010000014.1, read on the forward strand.
GACTGCGGCCCCGCCGGAACCGGCGATGCGGGCGGTCATGGGTCCGTCTACGCGCGTCGCGCGAACGATGCCGGAACCGGCGATCGAAACGTCGAGCATGCCGTCAATGTCGCCGAGAATGACGTCCCCCGGGCCGGCGATATCGACATCGACTATGGCTGCGTCGCCGGCGAGAAAATCGGCGTCGCCGGATACATCGATCTCTAGACCGGATGCGACGTCACCCATAACGAGCCGGCTGCCGTGAATGATGCCGACGGCCGCCTCTTCCACGTCGGCCGTTTCGCCGTAGACATAGCAGGCGTCGAGGCCGAGCCGCCCGTCGAGGCGCTCCATCGTCAATTTCATCCGTGCATCGACAAAATCAACATCCCCTTCAACGGGCATCGACACGACGATGGTAGGATATTCCGCAAAGAACGCCTCATCGACCGGTTCGCCTGTTGTAACCTTCCGACCTTTTCGTGGCTCGAACGTGCGCGTGATGCGATTGTCGCAACAAGTGCGATCCTCGTCGTCGACCCACCGAACGCCCGTGACGCGAACTAAGCCATCTTCTTCGACGACTTCGATATTGGTAAATTTCGACCCCTGCTGAATCTCGATGTCAATTTCATCGCCATTGGTTGTTTTGATCTCAACCGTCCCTGTGATGTCCTGAAATGAGATTTTGTTTGTTTCAAACGTTGCTGCCGAAGCCGCCGCGAACAGCGAAGCGCTTCCCGCCAGCATTGAAACAAGCCCTTTTTCCGTCACCGAAAGTTTCATCATTGCCTGACCCCGGCCGCTAAGACGGCCAATAAAGCTCTATACCCGAGCCCATCATAGCAATTCCCGCGCCGGGACGCGTGTTAACCAGTTCGGCTAGCAAAACCGATGAGAAGCTCGGCGACCCAGCGCGCTGCAACGAGCGCAGTGATGTCGGACACATCAAGAGACGGATCGAATTCCGCGAGATCGACGGCGACGACTTTTTCGTGGGCGCCGGCAAGACGCGCCGTCGTGAAAAACTCGGCGGTCGTGACGCCGCCGGGCCTGGCGCCAGGCGCGCCCGGCGCCAGGCCGCGTTCGATCACGTCGATATCAAAGTCCACATAGATCCGGTCGCAGCGCGCGCTCAATGCGCGTAACGCCTCTGCGACGACGTCAGCGATTCCGCGGCCGCGAATATCCGCCATTGTGTATGTCGTGTTTCCAGCGGCGCGCGCTGCATCATGCATGTATCGCGCGTTGGCGAAGGGCGCGAGACCGATCTGTGTGATGTTTGCGCCAGGCATTCCATCGTCGAGGAGCGCCTGTACCGGATTGCCGTTGGTTAATCCTTCGCCGGTGTCGCGCATGTCAAAATGCGCGTCGAGGGTTATTAAGCCGACGGCGTCGAGATCGCCGAGTGCGTGAACGCCCGGGCGCGTAATTGCATTGTTGCCGCCGAGAAGCACCGTAAGGTCGCTCTTCTTCGCAAGCGCCCGCACGCCGTCGCGTACGGGGTCAAAACAGCCGGCCGGCGACAGCGACGCGACATCGAGATCGCCGACGTCGTGAACGACGATGTCGATCTCCTGACCGGTTTCGACGTCGTAGGTTCCCGTACGTTTCATGGCGTCGCGAATAGCGCCGGGGGCCAGATCACAGGCGCCCGGGGTCACGGATCCAAGTTTTACCGGGGCGCCGAGCAGAGCAACAGGCCCGGCGGCGTCACGCTCGCACAGCAAGTCCGCAATCGAATTCCAAGTTTTCATCCTGTGATAGTTGCGTGGGCCGGCCGTGTTCACAAGTGCCCGAAAACCCGGCTATAGGACGTCCATGTGGGACCTGCTTTTCATCAATGCGGAAATTGCGACCATGCAGGCCGGGGGCGCGCCATATGGCCTCCTCTCAGACGGCGCAATCGGCGTCAAAGACGGCGAAATCGTCTTTGTCGGCCCAGTCCGCGAGCTCGGCGGCGATATTGGCGATGTTGCGCGGGAGGTTCATGACGTTAGCGGCGATCTCATCACGCCCGGACTTGTCGATTGCCACACGCACCTTATTTGGGCGGGCAACCGCAGCAGCGAATTCGAGGCGCGCCTTCTCGGCAGAACTTACAAAAACATCGCTGACGCCGGGGGCGGCATTAAAGCGACCGTGGAGGCGACTCGGGCGGCGAGCGACGAAGCCCTCTTCGACGCCGCGATGACGCGATTGCAGGATTTCCTCGCCGAGGGCGTCACGACCATTGAAATCAAGTCTGGCTATGGGCTCGATATAGAGACGGAACTGAAAATTTTGCGCGTCGCGCGTGCGCTGGAAGATGAAGGCAACATCCGGGTGCGGACGACATTTCTCGGCGCCCATGCGTTGCCGCCCGAGTTTGATAATAGTGACGCCTACATCGATTTTGTCTGCAAGGAAATGCTGCCCGCGGCCCATGCCGAAGGACTAGTCGACGCCGTAGACGGATTCTGCGAGACGATTGGCTTCAGCGCGGGCCAGATCGAGCGTGTTTTCGAAAAGGCTTCGTCGCTTGGCCTGCCGGTAAAACTCCACGCCGAACAACTCTCTGACCAAGGCGGCGCGCGGCTCGCAGCGAGGTACGGAGCCCTCTCCGTCGACCACCTCGAATATCTATCGCGTGAGGATACGAAGACGCTGGCGGGCGCCGGAACCGTCGCTGTGCTGTTGCCGGGCGCATTTTACTATCTGCGCGAAACGCAAAAGCCGCCTGTAGAGGCGCTTCGCGACGCCGGCGTTGATATGGCGGTCGCCACCGACTGCAATCCCGGCACATCGCCAATGACGTCGTTGCTGTTAGCCATGAATATGGCCTCTACGTTTTTTGGCCTGACCGCGGAAGAAGCCCTCGCCGGGACGACGCGCAATTCAGCAAAAGCGCTCGGGCTCGACGATTGCGGAACGATTGTGGCTGGCAGCCGCGCCGACCTCGCCATCTGGGACGCGCGGCGTCCGGCTGAACTTGTCGCGTCGATCGGTCAAAACCCGCTGCTCGCACGCGTTTTCGGAGGCGTAATATGTCCATAGTCCTCGCCCCCGGCGCAACGACGCTGGCGCAGCTGGAAAAAATATACCGCAGCGGCGAAGCGGCGACGCTTGATCCCTCCGCGCGCGCCGGCATTGATCGGTCTGCAGAACGCCTCGCTACGGCGGCCGCCGGAACGGATCCTGTCTATGGCGTCAACACGGGATTTGGGAAGCTGGCAAACCGGCGCATCGCGCCAGCGGATGTCGAAACGCTGCAGCGCAATCTCGTTCTTTCCCATTGCGCCGGCGTCGGCGACCCGCTCGATCCGGCGGTGACGCGCCTCGTGATGGCGCTCAAGCTGATTTCGTTGGGCCGCGGCGCTTCTGGCGTTCGGTACACCGTGATCGAGCAACTCGAACGCATGCTAGTGCAGGACGTTCTTCCCGTGATACCGGCGCAGGGATCGGTCGGTGCGTCGGGCGATCTCGCCCCCCTCGCCCATATGGCCGCCGTCATGATGGGCGAAGGCGAAGCGTATTATCGCGGCGACCGGATGCCTGCAAAAAACGCGCTCGCCGCGGCCGGATTGAAACCGTTGACTTTCGCCGCCAAGGAAGGCCTTGGCCTTATCAATGGTACGCAGGTTTCGACGGCGCTCGCGCTCAAAGGACTGTTCGACGCGTGGCGCGCCATGACCGCAGCGCTCGTCACAGGCGCCATGTCGACCGACGCGGCGATGGGATCGGCGGCGCCGTTTCGCGCGGAGATTCACGCCGTTCGCGGCCATCAGGGGCAGATCGATGCTGCGGCGTTTCTGCGGGAAATCCTCGACGGGTCGGAAATCCGCGAAAGCCATCGCGTCGATGACGACCGCGTGCAGGACCCCTATTGTATTCGGTGTCAGCCGCAGGTTATGGGCGCCTGTATCGACCTGTTGCGACAGGCGGCGAAGACGCTCCAGATCGAGGCCAACGCCGCCACTGACAATCCGCTCGTCTTCGAAGACATGATTGTCTCCGGCGGCAACTTCCACGCAGAGCCGGTCGCCTTCGCCGCCGACCAGATTGCGCTGGCGATCGCCGAGATCGGATCCATCGCCCAGCGGCGCATCGCGCTGATGGTTGACCCGACCCTCTCATACGGATTGCCGGCTTTCCTGACACCTGAACCCGGCCTCAATTCCGGCTTCATGATAGCGGAAGTGACGGCGGCGGCTCTAATGAGCGAAAACAAGCAACGCGCCAATCCCTGCTCAACGGACTCAACGCCGACGTCCTGCAATCAGGAAGATCACGTGTCGATGGCGTGCCACGGCGCCCGCCGGCTCGGCTTCATGAATGAAAACCTGTTCAAGATTATCGGCATCGAACTGCTCACCGCGGCGCAAGGGATCGAAATGCGCGCACCCACGAAGACCAGCCCGACGCTGCGGGACGTTATCGTGAAGATACGCGCGAAGGCGCCGCCCCTCGAAGCTGACCGCTTCATGGCGAACGATCTCGCCGCAGCAGCGGCATTGATCGCAAATTGCGACCTGGCGACTGAGAAAACAATGAGCATGACATGACCAACCCACGCCATAATACCCGCACGGTTCGCAGCCCACGTGGCGCGGATATCACGGCCAAACATTGGACGACGGAAGCGCCGATGCGCATGCTGATGAATAATCTCGACCCGGACGTCGCCGAAAACCCCCACGAACTTGTTGTCTATGGCGGCATCGGGCGCGCGGCGCGCACCTGGAACGATTTCGACAAGATTGTTGCGACGCTGAAAGGCCTAAATGAAGACGAAACGCTATGCGTGCAGTCCGGCAAGCCGGTCGGCGTCTTTAAAACACATAAGGACGCGCCGCGAGTTCTGATCGCCAATTCCAATATTGTGCCGCACTGGGCGGACTGGGATCACTTCAACGAGCTCGACCGAAAAGGGCTGATGATGTACGGCCAGATGACGGCCGGGTCATGGATTTACATCGGTTCGCAGGGGATCGTTCAGGGCACCTACGAAACCTTCAAGGAAGCGGGCCGGCAGCACTATGGCGGCGAGCTGACGGGTAAATGGGTTTTGACGGCGGGCCTTGGCGGTATGGGGGGCGCCCAGCCCCTCGCCGCGGCGCTGGCCGGCGCATCCTGCCTCGCCGTTGAATGCAACGAAGACTCTATCGATTTCCGACTGCGGACGAAATATGTCGACGAGAAAGCGACGTCTCTTGACGAAGCACTTGAGATGATTGCGCGCTGGACCAACGCTGGTGAAGCGAAATCCGTCGGTCTGCTCGGCAACGCCGCCGATATATTCCCGGCACTCGCAAAACGCGCCAAAGACGACACCAAGGCGCGCCCCGACATCGTCACCGACCAGACCTCTGCGCACGACGTCGTCAATGGGTACCTCCCGCAAGGCTGGACCGTCGCCGAATGGAAAGAAAGGAGCGAAACCGCGCCGAAGGACGTCGAACGGGCTGCGCGCGCGTCGATTAAGGTCCACGTGCAGGCGATGCTCGATTTCTGGAATGCGGGCGTCCCGACGCTCGATTACGGCAATAACATTCGGCAGGTCGCCAAAGAGGAAGGGCTCGAAAACGCTTTCGATTTTCCGGGCTTCGTACCGGCTTACGTAAGGCCGCTGTTCTGTCGCGGCGTCGGACCGTTTCGCTGGGCGGCGCTCTCCGGCGACCCGGAAGACATCTACAAGACAGACGCCAAGGTGAAGGAACTGATCCCCGACGACCCGCATCTTCATAACTGGCTCGACATGGCGCGCGAGCGCATTGCATTTCAGGGCCTGCCGGCGCGCATTTGCTGGGTCGGGCTCGGGCAACGACACAGGCTGGGCCTCGCCTTCAACGAGATGGTGGCGAAAGGCGAGCTATCGGCGCCTGTTGTTATAGGCCGCGACCATCTCGACAGCGGTTCCGTCGCCTCGCCAAACCGCGAAACCGAGGCGATGAAAGACGGCTCCGACGCAGTCTCCGACTGGCCGCTGCTGAATGCGCTCCTGAACACGGCGTCCGGCGCCACCTGGGTGTCGTTGCATCATGGGGGCGGCGTCGGCATGGGCTTTTCCCAACACGCGGGCATGGTCATCGTCGCAGATGGAACCGAAGACGCGGCGCGACGGCTTGAGCGCGTCTTGTGGAACGATCCCGCAACCGGCGTCATGCGCCACGCAGACGCCGGCTACGACATTGCTATCGATTGCGCCCACGAACAAGGGCTGAACCTGCCGGGACTCTCCTGAACCGTGCCTTATTTATCTGTAAACGGAGTAGACTTGCATTATCAAGTCGCCGGCGACGGCCCGCCGTTATTGTTGATCGCCGGCTTCGCGAGCGATTCCGGAAGCTGGGCGCCGGTGACGCCTCGCCTGTCGCAGTCACGCCGGTTGATCATGCCGGACAATCGCGGCAGCGGACGGACTCGCGGCGGCGGGTCGCCCCTTGCCCTGCGCGACTATGCGGAAGACTGCATCGCACTGATAGATCAGCTTGGACTGCGCGCCGTTGACATCGTCGGCCATTCCATGGGCGGCGCGATCGCGATGGAAATCGCCAGCGCCTGGCCCGCCCGCGTGCGCAAGCTGATCGTCGCCGCCAGTCCGCCGAAGGCCAACGCCCATTCCCGCGCCGTTATTGAAAGCCTGACGGCCTTGCGCGAAGACGGCGCGCCCGACGAACACTGGTTTCGAAATTTTTTCTGCTGGATCTTTGCGCGGTCGTTCTTTGACGACCCGCGCGCTGTCGACGCTGCGATCGCGATCGCGATGCGATATCCTTACAAGCAGTCCGCAGTGGATATGCGCCGGCAATGCGACTCGCTGAAAGGCGCCGATCTGACGGCGCGTCTCGGCGCGATTGCCGCCGACACGCTGGCGCTCGCTGGCGAACATGACCTCGTCTATCCGCTCGCGGACGTTCAGAAGGCGTATGGAAACCTCCCGAATATCCGCTGCGAGACCATCGCCGACGCCGCCCACTCCCTGCACTGGGATCAGCCAGAGGCCTTTATTTCAGCCGTTTTACGGTTTGTTGGCGACGCCGGAACGGGCGTCGCAGGCCCGTCACATTGAAATGCCTGCAATTTTCGACTATTTAGGCCGCGCGAACCGTACAGCGCGCCAAAGCCGAGAAAAATGGCCGTTTTCGTGATCTGAATTCGCGGCGCTGCACACGGGCTACGCCTTGGCGGACGAGAAAAATGACCGCTATAGGGTGGGCTGCGCATCCGTTGGAAGTTCGGGCGTGTCGTGAAAAAACGATATGGCCTGCGCTTTGATATAGCGGAAAGGCCGCGCCATGTCGTCCGTAAGACCTCGCAGAAAAACGTCCGTCGCCGATATTCGTCGCCGCAAAGGCGCCGAGCCCTTTGTTTGTCTCACAGCCTATACGGCCATGATGGCCGAGGTTCTCGACCCTCATGTCGATATCTTGCTTGTCGGTGACTCCGTCGGCACCGTGTTGCACGGTCACGACTCAACCATCCCGGTGACAATGGATGAGATGCTGCTGCACGCGAAATCGGTCGCGCGCGCTGCGCCAAATTCGCTGCTCGTCATCGACATGCCGTTCGGATCCTATGAGGCCAGCGCCGAGGTCGCTTTTGAAAACGCGTCGCGGTTTCTCAAAGAAACCGGCGCCGACGCCGTGAAACTCGAAGGCGGCGTGACCCAGGCGGATACGATCCGCTTCCTCGTTGAGCGCGGCGTGCCGGTGATGGCCCATATCGGCTTGCGGCCGCAAGCTGTCCGCGCGACTGGTGGCTACCGCATCGTCGGAAAAACCGACGAAGAATGCGACGCGCTCCGCACCGATGCCGACGCCGTCGCGACGGCCGGCGCATTTGCAGTCGTTCTTGAAGGCGTCGTCGAACCGCTGGCGCGGGAACTGACAGAACGCATCGACATTCCGACCATCGGGATTGGCGCCTCGCCGGCCTGCGACGGGCAAATTCTGGTTACTGAGGATATGCTCGGCATGTTCGACCGGACGCCGAAATTTGTACGCCGTTTTGCGCATCTGCGTGAAACGATCGACGCCGCGGTCGCCAACTATGCGGACGCCGTCCGCAGCCGCCAGTTTCCATCTGAGGCGGAAGTCTACGCCAATGACAATGGCGGTTGAGACCCCGCTTCCCGGATCAACCGACGCGCGCCGGCGCGACGGCGATGTTGTCGATCAGACGCGTTTCGCCCAGGCGCGCGGCGGCGAGGATGCGCGCCTCAGGACCCGCGCGCTCAAGCATATTGAGCGTCGACGCCTCGACAAAATTCACATAATCCACGGACGAGAACCCGGCGTCGACCATCGTTTTTCGGGCCCATACCCTGATCTGCGACCACTCGGCGCCCGGCGCCGAGATATGCTCGCCGGCTTTCTTGATGGTGCGAAACAGCACCGGCGCGATCGCGCGTTCCTTCGCCGACAGATATTGATTGCGCGAAGACATGGCGAGACCGTCAGCTTCTCGAACGATAGCGCCGCCAAGAATACGGACATCGATGTCGAGGTCGCGCACCATGCGCCTAATGACGGCGAGCTGCTGAAAGTCCTTCTCGCCAAAGACCGCCGTGTCGGGGCGAAGTATCAGCAGCAGTTTTGCGACGATCGTGGCGACGCCGTCAAAGAAATGCGGCCGCGCGATGGCGCAATGATTTTCGCCGACCCCCGCGACGGAAATGTTGGCGGAAAAATCCGGCGGAAAGAGCCCGGTCTTTTCCGGCGCAAACAACACGTCGCAACCCCGTTCGGCAAGCAAGGCGCCGTCGCCGTCGAGGTCTCGCGGATAGGCGTCGAAATCTTCATGAGGCGCGAATTGCAGCGGGTTTACAAAAATCGTTGCAACAACGCGGTCACATTCCTGGGACGCAATGTCCATCAACGAAAGGTGGCCTTCGTGCAGCGCGCCCATGGTCGGAACCGCGCCGATCGACCGGCCCTCGCCGCGCCACTTGGCGATCAGCGCCTGAATTTCCTGTTTCGATCTGCAGATTATCATCGTCGCTCAAACAGCCCGGCTCGGGTTTTCGGTAGCGCTCGTAGCATGAGCGGCACCGACGCGCCAATTCGAAACGCATAGAAAAGATTTAAGACGGAGACGAACCAAATGCTGTTGTCCATGATGCGCGCCAAATTGCATAGCGCCACCGTTACCGAATGCGACCTTCATTATGAAGGGTCCTGCGCCATTGACGAGAATTTGCTTGAGGCGTCAGGCATGCTCGTTAATGAGGAAATTCACATTTGGAATGTGAACAGCGGCGCGCGAATCGTAACCTATATTATACCGGCCGAACGGGAATCGGGTGCGATCGCGGTAAACGGCGCCGCGGCGCGCCACTTCGCCAAGGGCGACAAGGTGATCATCGCCAGCTTTGCGCAGATGTCGCTGGACGAGGCCAACGACCACAAGCCGTGCGTTGTCATTCTCGGCAAGGACAACGAAATCGCCTCAATAAAATCCTAGGACGGATAATCCGGCCACGCGGCGTTCAGGAATGCTTTGTAGAGGTTTTTGAGTTTCGGTGTCGCGGCAAGCGCATCAAGATTCGCCTCAACCGTTTCTGCGTCCCTCCGCGCCACCGGTCCAGTCAGCGATGCTTTCGGCGATTCCAAAAATCGATCGATAATCGAGGACAGGTACCCGCCCATGACGGCCTCCGGCTTTAGACCAGAGAACGCCGATATCTCGTTCGCCGTTTCGTTCCACAGATAGGCGGCGAAGTTTCCGCTCAGAACTGCGAGGGCATGATATCGCGCGCGGTCTTCATCGGCGATCTTGAAATTCGGATTTGTCGCGCCGGGAAACACCTCGCCAAAAGCAGGCCCCCTCTCAGGACAGGCAAAGGTTATTTGTTGCATGGTCGCGGGCTCAACTTCCGCCGGCGGAAACGAATAGAGCGGGTGAAACGGAAAAACATCGTCAATGCGCGCTGCCCCCGAGAAATGGATCACGACTTTCTTGCTCAAATTGGGCGTCCATTGATCTCGCCACTCTGCAATCCTCCCGTCAGGCACGGCGGCGGCGACGATGTCGGCTGCCTCGATTTCTTTTATGCAGGCGTCCGCATCAGCTTTCGCCTCTGAATGGGAAATCAGTGAAACCCGGTGGTCAAGAAACCTGAGATAGCTGGACATACTTACGCCAACGCGTCCGGCGCCGAAGATAACGTAATTCGCCATTTCGCCTCCCGCAGATTAGGATAGAGCGTTAGACAGATTTGCAGACGCCACACTATACTCTCTTTCCGATAAACATAGGATGGGGCCCTTGCCGAAACCCGGACCGCACAATCTCATTACCGATGTCGACGGCCTCACGGTCGGCAACGCAACCGACGAAGCCGCAAGGTCCGGCGTTACGGTATTGCGTTGCGCCGACGCTTTTGTCGCCGCCGTCGATATTCGCGGCGGCGCGCCGGCGACACGGGAAACCGACGTTTTGGAAACGTCAAACCTTGTGGGGCGCGCCGACGCTTTCGTGCTCGCCGGCGGATCTGTCTTCGGGCTTGCTGCGGCGGACGGCGTCACGCAATTCCTTTCGGCTGCAGACGTCGGTTTGCGGCTCGCGGCGGGTACGCCGGCTGTGCCGATCGCACCGGCTGCAGCCCTTTATGATCTCGCAAACGGCGGCGACAAGGACTGGAAAAACGGCGCGCCTTACGCGCGATTTGGCGCAGACGCTTGCGAGACAGCGTCCGAGAATTTTGACCTCGGCGCCGTCGGGGCCGGTCGCGGCGCCATGGCGGGCCGGGCAAAAGGCGGTCTCGGCTCTGCGTCGTTAACGCTCGACGACGGGCTCGTCGTCGGCGCGCTCGTCGCCGCAAACCCGATCGGATCGCCCTACATGCCCGACGGCGAGACATTCTACGCATGGCCGTGGGAAATCGATGCTGAGTTCGGCGGGCGAAAGCCGCCGCACGCCGGCGATGTCGCGGACCCGTTGCCACCCCTCGCGCGCATCAGCGGCCTTGATCAGCGCAAGAACACGACGCTCGCAATTGTCGCAACCTCGGCGGATCTCAGCGGCGTTGAGGCGAAACGCGTCGCCGTCATGGCCCATGATGGTATCGCCCGGGCCATCCGGCCGGCGCATACGCTGTTCGATGGCGATGTGGTCTTCGCCGTTGCAACCGCCGCCTCGCCGATCGGCGCCGATGATCAAGGCGCGCGCGCCTTGGCTGTTACGGCTATCGGCGCCGCGGCGGCGGACTGCCTCGCGCGGGCGATCGCACGCGGCGTTTACCATGCTCCAGCGTAATCAGGCCGACCGGCCCGATATTTGAATGCCGAGATCGGGTGCGCTTGCGCGACCCATCGGTTTCATTTGAGGGCTTCCAGCAGCGAAATGCGCGATTTTCTTCTCTTAAGCGCCGTCGCAACGCTTCTGACGCTTGCCTTGCGCCGGCCTTTTATTGGCGTTCTTGCCTGGGCGTGGTTTTCCATTATGGCCCCGCACCAGATTGCTTACGGCGTTTACGGCGTGCCCTTGAACCTCGTCATCGCAGTCGTAACCGTTTTTGCCTATGTCGTCTCCGGCGAAGCGATGAAGTTTCGCATCGATCCCGTCATCGCCCTGATCCTGGGGCTGGCGGGCTGGTTAACCATCTCGCAAATCTTCTCGCTCAACCCGGAAAACTCGGCGCCGCATACGGACCGATTTCTGAAAACACTGCTCTTCATCCTGTTGTGCGCGCAGATGGCGACCACGAAGCTGCGCATCCATGCGCTGTTATGGGTAATCGTCGCCGGCATCGGATTCTTTGCCGCGAAGGGCGCCGTTTTTACTGCCGCCACGCTCGGTGAGTATCGCGTCCAGGGTCTTCCGGGAACGATCATCGAGGACAACAATCATTTCGGCATCGCCACGGCGACAATCCTGCCGATTATTCTGTACCTGAGCACGCAGGCGAAGGCGGCGTGGTTACGAGCCGGGCTCGCCGCATTGCTGGTGCTGTCGGTTCTGGCGATTCTGGGAACGCATTCGCGCGGCGGCTTCGTCGCGCTCATGATATTCGGCATCGTTATGTGGCTTCGGTCACGCCACAAATTCGCGTTGGCCGCGGCAGCATTCGCTGTGCTGGCGCCCGCCATTGCTTTCATGCCGGCGAAATGGACGGAACGGATGTCGACGATCACGTCAGCAACCGAGGACAAGTCGTTCATGGGGCGCGTCGACGCCTGGGTTATCAATGCAAAGCTCGGCGCTGCGCACCCGCTTACCGGCGCCGGTCTTCGCAATCCATACCTCTTTGACGTCGCCCGCACCGTAGACGCCGAACGCGGCGCGAACGCGCGCGCGGCGCACAGCATTTATTTCGAAATGCTTGGCGGCGCCGGGTTTCTCGGCCTCACCCTTTATCTTGGACTTTATGCGTCGGGTTTTTTCGCCGCCGCGAGCATTTCCGCAAGACGGCGCGAACCCGGCATGGAGCCATGGAAGCCTGAGCTTGCGCGTGCGCTGCAGTTTTCGCTCTTTGTTTTCGCCGTTGGCGGCGCATCGGTCTCCATGGAAATGTGGTACGGTTATTTGATGCTGATAGCGTGCGCCGGCGCCCTCTCCCATATGACGCCGCGTATGGCGGAGCAGCCGAAATACGCTAATACGCCGGCGAAATCGGCCCAAATAAGCAGGCCGCGAACGGCGCCGTCTATTTCCCGTATTTAATGATTGGGCGCCGCGACGGCAGCCGGCGTTGAATGGCGTTCCGGCGCAGGCGTTGCAGCCGTGGCGGAAGACGCAGGCGCCGGCGTGTCGTCGCTTTTATCCGGGCACTCGCCGCCGACATCGATCTGGATCGTGCTGTGGCGAATGCCGAATTCCGACGCAAGGAATTCTTTTGCTGATCGAAGCGCCGATGCAGCGTCTTCGGCGTGATCGACGCAGGCGTGCAATGTAATGCGCGGTTGATCAGGCGTGATCTGCCAGATGCGAATATGATGTACGTCTTTGATCGCGGAAGACGCCGATTTTAGCCCGGCGGCAAGCTGATCTGAGTCTATGTCTTTGGGGGCGCCTTCGAGCAGGATGAAACCAGTCTCCCTTAACAACCGGATCGCCGACACGCCGATCAGGATCGCGACAAGGATCGACAATAACGGATCGATGCGCACCCATCCTGTGAAAGTTATGATTACAGCGCCGAGAATTGCAGCCGCTGACCCGAGCAAGTCTCCGATAACGTGCAGCATTGCACCGCGCATATTCAGATCTTGGTTGCCGCCCCGGTGCAAAATCACGAATGCGATGATGTTGGCGAGCAGTCCGCCCACCGCGACCCAGAGCATTAAAGGCGCATCGATTTCAACCGGGGACGCAAAGCGCTTTATCGCCTCAAAAATGATCCAGGCGAGCAGGACCGCCAACAAAATGCCGTTGATAAATGCGGCGAGAACCTGCGCCCGTCGGTATCCAAAATGCAGATTGGAATCAGCCGGACGCATGGCGAATATCTGAGCGCTTGCGGCGAGCCCGAGCGCCAGCGCGTCCGTAAGCATGTGGGTCGCATCAGCAAGCAGCGCCAGCGAACCGGAGAGAATTCCGCCGACGACCTCCACGACCATAAAAGTGACGATGACGCCTAGCGCCAGCAAAAGCCGGCGACTGTTTTTCTCGCCCTCATCAACCTGGTGCGTACAATTCGTCATGCGTCGGCTATTCTTTCTCCGAACGCTAATAATGAGGCCCCTTCTGGGACGACTTTAGTCCCTATCTGTGTCCGGTCGCAAGAAATACGCACCGTTGAGACCAAATGATTTTCGGTATTTAAAATTTGTTTCAAATTACACGGTTATGCCGAAAAAAGAGTGACGTGATAACATCATCCTTGCTAGTGTGCGCCGCGATCCGGGCGCGGTGGGGCGTCCGGTCAGGAAGGGGATCGCCGCGTTGTGTTCGGGGTACTCTCGGAAATTGACGGGCTTGCCGCCAGCGCCGCCGCCGCAGCCGTAAGCACCGTAGGAATAGCCGCCGTCGCCCTGTTCGGCGCCGTCGCCGAGCGAAACGCCGGTTATTTCTCCGCGTTCGCCGTTGGGCTGTTAAGCGTCGCCGTCGCTTTACACCTTATTCCGGAAACGCTGGACTATTCCCTGGGCGCAATCGGTTGGGTCTTCGGCGGATTTGCCGCCATGGTGCTGATTGGCATCGCGGTTCAGCTGTCCGTCAACCGTAGTCCGGAGGGGGCCGCGCTTACGTTCGGCTACGCTTCTATCATCGGGTTAGCCGCCCATTCCTTTCTTGATGGCGTAATCTATGCGGCGGCGTTCAAGGACGACCCGTTTACCGGCTGGATCGCAACCGGCGGCTTGTTGATGCACGAGTTTCCGGAAGGCATCATCGCGTTCTTTCTGTTGGCCCAAGCGGGATTGTCACGCGTCAACGCAATCGTGCTCGCCTTTCTCGCCGCGTCCTTTACGACCCTCGCCGGCACCTTTGCCGCAAATGCAGCGATTTGGCTCACCAGCGGTCCGCCGATGGCTGCAATGCTCGGCTCGGCTGCGGGCGCCCTCATCTATGTGCTTATCGTGCATCTTGGGCCACACGCTTCCCGGGCGCCAAAGAGACGGGGATACTTATTTGCGCAGCTCGGCGTGGCGGTGGGCGTCGCCGCGATTGTGCTCAACAATATCGCTGGCGCGCATTAACGCCCAGACGCCACGATATTATGCGATGGGCATCAGCATGAAGGCGGCCGCCGCGGCCACATAGACCGCGAACAATACGCCCATTCGCATCGCGGTATTGCGCGCCAGATAAATCGCGACCGGGATCAGCATCAGATTGATGATGATTAAGAACCACGCAAAATTTGGCGTCGGCGCCAACGCGCTTATGGGCAGTGGTTGAAACAATCCCTCGCCTTCAAACCCTTGCGCCAGCCAGGGGAGCCCACGCGCCATATCCACTGAGATAACAAGACCGATGAACGCCTTCGACACGTCCGACATGGTGACGCGGGCTGTGCGCATGAAGTTGATCGCCCGCGTTGTTATCGCAAAGGCGTATTCGCGGCCGGCGATAAGCCCGAGAAAGACCCATGTGGTCGACATGGGTATGTCGTTGAGCTCCTTGAAGTAAAAGAGGAGCGAGGCATAGGTGAAATCGATGATTGTCGCCGAGCGTATATCCTTGACAGACGTCTTTGTCTGAAGGATCCGCTGAACCGGACCACCCTGGTTCCAGAATGTATACCCGAGCAGCAGGACTGTAACGGCAACTGCCGCAATTGCTTCAGGCGGGTTAAGGCCCGATCCCGGCGTGACGCCATCGCCGCGCGGCAGGAAGATGAAGATGTTCGCAAAATCCTGCATTAACCAGACCGACCAGAGATAGGCCGTCGTCAGCCATTGTAGCAGAACCCACACCGGCGCGTGCTGCTGATGTTCGGTTCTGCGGAAGAACTGTTCTAGCGTTCGCGACAGCAACGCGTAGATCGCCACGCCGACGATGAATGCCAAACCGTATCCGATCAGCGATTTCTGCAACATCGAACTGAGGCCCGCCATGGTGGCGAAAATGGTGAGCACCATAAATGTCGTGGAAACGGGAATGCCAAAGCGCGTCAGGACGAGCAGCATCAAGGGCGGCAGCGTATGATACCATTGTGGCTCAAACAACGGATACTTATGGGTGTTGTCGAGGCGACCGTATGACGGGTCGCAGCCTACGCTGAAATCGCACAGCGCTCCGGGGCTGCCGTCCGGATTTCGCAACGCGCCGCCATCCGTGATGTAACCGTAAAAGAAAACGACAATCAAAATCGTCGCCGCGAACAAGAATAGCGCCCACCAGGGCACGCGGCGATTTGAATTGATAAACGTGCCGAGTGTCTGCAGCGCGTCGTTTCCCACAACGGCATAGGCTGCAAAGATGAACCCGATGATTGCGAATATATTGAGATCGAATTGCACGCGGCGGCCCCGCTCATAGAATACGCCGCGACAAATACAGTTGCAGCGCAGTGTCGGCGCCAGGTTTCATCTATGCGGCGCAAAAAACCCACCCTCACTGTGAGGACAGGTTTCCATCTCGCATTAATGTCACAGATTTATGACGACATTAGGCGGCAACGCGCATTGAGACGATTTTGGTCGGATTTGCGGGCGGTTCGCCGCGGGCGGCCGCGTCGACATTCTCCATGCCCTCCACAACCTGACCCCACGCGGTGTACTGGCCATCGAGGAACGACGCATCGTCAAAGCAGATAAAGAACTGGCTGTTGGCGCTATCCGGGTCCTGCGCCCGCGCCATGGAGCAAACGCCGCGCTGGTGCGTGACGTCGTTGAACTCCGCTGCGAGATTCGGCTTATCCGAACCACCGGTGCCATTGCCTTTCGGACACCCCATCTGCGCCATGAACCCGTCAATGACCCGATGAAGTTTTACACCGTCATAAAAACCTTCTTCGGCGAGTTCTTTTATTCGCTCCACATGGCTCGGCGCCTTCTCCGGCATCAGTTCAATGGTGACCGCGCCGGTATCCAGCGTCAAAATCAGTTTCTCGCTCATCGTTCTATTTTCCCATCTACAAGCGCCGGAACTTTGATGTCGCAGATATCTTTTACATACCCGGTATCGTCAACATCACCTCGGCGTTTCAGGTAACGCATAAATGTTTCGCTATCGGTGCGCATGACCTTGATTTCCCGGCGCTCGGCTGCGGGAACATCCGCCGCGACGCGCACGCGCATAATCGGCGTCGGCCGCGTCGGCGGCTCGCCGCGCGAAATCCGCCGCGTCGCCTCAAACCCGTCGATAATCCAGCCCCACGCACTATACCGCTTATCGAGATTTAGCCGCGAATCGCCGATCATCAAAAAGAACTGGCTGTTGGCGCTGTTTGGGTCGGTCGCACGCGCCATCGACATCACGCCGGGACAATGCAGCGGCCAGAGATCAACGCTTGCGGCTGTTGTGAATGTCCGTAGCGATTCCGGCTGTGCGCCGACGGGCATGCCGTCAATATATCCAATCCGTGGAGCGATCCGGTCGCGGCCGATGACGTGAAAGCCCTCGATCTCACTTGTGTCACGTACGAATTCACCCGGAATGTTCGGTTTATCGGAGCCGCCGGTTCCGTCGCCTTTGGGATCGCCGCCTTGCGCCATAAAGCCTTCAATGACGCGGTGAAACCTGAGACCGTTATAAAATCCCTCGCGGGTAAGCTCTCGGATCCGTTGTGTATGGATCGGCGCGAGGTCCGGGCGCAATTCAATGACGACCGTACCGGCGGGTAAATCCATGTAGATGATGTTTTCCAGGTCAACGGATCGCCAGGCGTCGGCCGGCGCATTTTCAACGATTTCCTGCGGCGTCGGTTCCGCCGGCGTGTCGTCTTCCGCAACCGCCGGCGCAACGCTCACGAACAGCCCGACAGTCAAAACATTCAAGATACGCATTACGTTATTCCTGTCCGCTTATCCGCCCATCGGCGGCATTTCATCGAATTTCTCGGTATTGGGATCGGGTCGATCCCAACTCAGCGCGCGCGAGGCATAGACAGTCGTCGCCGGTTTGTAAATTTCCGGATCATCGAGGGTCGACGCGACGAGGACTGTAACGCCCGGCATGTTGGAGTTCTTATTAAACATTTGTGAGCCGCAATTGGGGCAAAAATTGTGCGTAACGGCGGCGCCGGAATCGGTCTTCAGCTCATAGGACGAGGCGGTGCCGACGACTTCGATCGACGCCTCCGGCACGGCCATCAGCGCCATATGGCCAGACCCGCTCGATTTGCGGCATTCCGTGCAATGGCAGTTGCCCATAAACACTGGTTCGGCCTCGCCCTGATAGCTGATCGATCCGCAAAGGCATTTTCCTGAAATTTTCGCCATGGTGTAGTCCTTTCATAGCGTGTGCGTTGTCGATGCGAAGAAAACGCGCGGCGCGCTGTAATATCGACTAATTATCGAAATTTCTTTCTTAGCGCTTCGCCGACATGGGCCGGTACGAACGATGCGATATCGCCATTCAGCCGGGCAATTTCCTTTACAAGCCTTGATGCGATTGACTGATAGCGCGCATCCGCCATCAGGAAAACGGTTTCAATGTCGTCATTGAGCGCCTGGTTCATGCCGACCATCTGAAACTCATATTCAAAATCCGAAACAGCGCGGAGGCCCCGAATAATAATTGTCGCGTTTTGCTCCTCGGCAAAGTGCATCAGCAGATTTTCGAACGGCGTTACCTTGATGGAAACGCCGCTCGCGCTGGCGATGCGTTTCATTTCGCGCTCGACCATCCCGACCCGCTCTTCCAGCGTAAAGAGAGGGCCCTTGTCGCGATTGATGGCGACGCCGACGACAAGTTCGTCAACGAGTTTCACCGCGCGTTCAATAATATCAACATGACCGAGAGTCAGCGGATCGAACGTGCCCGGATAAAGGCCTCGTCGCTTAACCATTAAAGCACTTCCTGTTCATGTTGTCGCAACTCGCTTTTATAGGCTATCGGCCCGCCGCTCCAAACCGGCATCGGCGCGGCGCCGAGGGCAACATCGAGAGCCGCTCGCGCAAGCAGACGCGTCGAATCAAGGATCGGGAGGGGCGAGGCTTCGGCGCTCACCAGCAAAGGAATTTCCGTGCAAACAAGCGCAACGCCATCGCAGCCCGAGTTCTTCAGTCCTGTGATAATGTCAACATATCGTGCTCGCGACTCGTCGGAAAAAACGCCCTTCACGAGTTCATCGAATATGATGCTGTTCACGATCTCGCGCTCGTCGCTCGGCGGCGTCAGCGGCTCAATGCCGCGCGCAGCGAGCGCCCGCCGATAGACAGGCCCTTCCATCGTGTAACGGGTGCCAAGCACGCCGACGGTCTGCATGCCGCGACGGGTCGCCTCATCCGCTACTATCTCCGCAATGTGCAACCCGGGCAGTGCGAACCTCTCTCCTTCCGTTTCCAGAGCGATATGGCTGGTATTGTCCGGGCACGCAAAAAAATCTGCGCCGGCCTGGGCCAGCCGTTGAACGGAAAGTCCGTGAACGGCGCGAATGGATTCATAATTGCCCTTGTCCCAGTCGGGCATGGACCGCCCCATGGCGATGCAATCCAAGGAAACGTCAGGATGCATATGTTCGCCGAGACGTTCTTCCGCATCCGCACAAAAAGTCCGAAAACAGAGCGCCGCCCCTTCGGCGCTATGGGCAAGTATCCCGAAATGCTTCATCTTTGCGTTCATTCGACGATGTCGTCACCGCCGTCATCCTCAGCGTCTTCGACGCGGCCAACGGAAACAACCCGTTCGTCAGCACGTGTCTTGAAGATCGTTACCCCTTGCGTGTTGCGGCCGGCGATGCGAATGCCCTCCACCGGCGTACGGATGAGCTGCCCGCCGTCGGTGACCAGCATGATCTGATCGGTCTCCTCGACCGGGAACGAGGCGACAACCTCTCCATTCCGTTCGGTCGTCTGGATCGCGATAATACCTTTGCCGCCGCGTCCCGACGTTCGGTATTCATAGGACGACGTGCGTTTGCCGTACCCGTTTTCGGTGACGGCGAGCACGAACTGTTCGCGCGCGCCGAGCTCTGCAATCCGTTCCTGGCTGATGGCGACATCCGGCGTATCAGTGTCTTCCGGCTCGTCGATATTTTCCTCGCCCGCTGCGCGGCGCATGGCGGCCGCGTGTTTCAAATACGCTTTCGCGTCTTCCGACGACGTCTCGACGTGATGCAGGATCGCCATCGAAATAACATGGTTGCCTTTGTCGAGCTTGATGCCGCGTACGCCAGTTGAGGTGCGTCCGGCAAAGACGCGCACAACATCGACCGGGAACCGAATGCAATGCCCGGTCGCCGTTGTCAGCAAGACGTCTTCGTCCTCGCGGCAGATCTGCACGCCGATGATCGCATCGCCCTCGTCGAGCTTCATGGCGATCTTGCCATTTCGGTTTACGCGCTGGAAGTCTGATAGCTTGTTGCGGCGAACGCTGCCTGATCGCGTCGCAAACATGATCTGCAGTTGTTCCCACGAATCTTCGTCTTCGGGCAGGGGCAGGATGTTCGTAACGCGCTCATCCGGGCCGAGCGGCAACAAATTAACGAACGCCTTACCGCGGGACGCAGGCGCGCCCTCCGGCAATCGCCACAACTTCATCTTGTAGGACATGCCGGTGTTCGTGAAGAAAAGCAGCGGCGTGTGCGTATTGCCGACGAACAACTGGTTGACGAAATCCTCGTCTTTGAACTTCATGCCGGCGCGGCCCTTGCCGCCGCGTTTTTGCGCGCGATAGGTCGACAGCGCCGTTCGCTTCACATAGCCGGAATGGGTCACCGTCACGACCATGTCTTCCTGCGTGATCAGGTCTTCGTCCTCAACCTCGCCCTCGGCTTCGACGATCTCCGTCCGCCGCGGCGTCGCAAATTCATCGCGCACCGCCGTCAATTCAGCCGTGATGATTTGCAACACGCGATCGCGTCGACGCAGTATATCGAGGTAATCGGCGATCTTGTCTGCGAGCCCTTTTAGCTCATCGCCAATTTCGTCGCGGCCGAGCGCCGTTAGGCGCTGCAAGCGCAGATCGAGAATGGCCTTGGCCTGTTCGTCAGACAGCTTCAACGTGCCGCCATCGGTCATCATGTGGCGTGGATCGGCGACCAATGCGACGAGCGGCGCCAAGTCTTTTGCTGGCCAGTCACGCTCCATCAATTGTATTTTTGCAGTCGCCGGATCCGGCGCCTTGCGAATTAGCGCAACAACGTCGTCAATATTGGCGACCGCGATGGCGAGACCGACAAGGATGTGGGCGCGGTCGCGGGCTTTGGCGAGATCGAATTTCGTCCGTCTTGTGACGACCTCTTCGCGAAACTCAATGAATGAGGAAAGGACGTCGCGCAGCGTTAATTGCTGCGGCCGTCCGCCATTCAGCGCCAGCATGTTGACGCCAAAACTCGTCTGCAGCTGTGAGTGCCGGTAAAGTTGATTGAGGACAACGTCAGCGGCGGCGTCGCGCCGGAGTTCAATAACAACGCGAATGCCTTCGCGATTGGACTCGTCGCGAATATCAGCGATGCCCTCGATCTTCTTGTCGCGCACAAGTTCCGCGATGCGTTCGATCATCAGTGACTTGTTGACCTGAAACGGGATTTCCGTAACGACGATGCCGTATCGATCTTTGCGGATTTCGTCGATCGTTGCGCGTCCGCGCATCGCTACAGAGCCGCGCCCAAGCAGCAAAGCCGCCTTTGAGCCGGCGCGCCCCAAAATCATACCGCCGGTGGGGAAATCAGGACCGGGAACAATTTCGATCAGTTCCTCATCCGTCACATGCGGATTGTCGATCATCGCAATCGTGGCGTCGACAATCTCACCGAGATTATGGGGCGGAATATTAGTCGCCATGCCGACGGCAATGCCGCCTGCGCCGTTGACAAGGAGGTTCGGAAAACGCGCTGGCAAAACCAGCGGCTCCTTCTCTGAGCCGTCATAGTTCGCCTGAAAATCGACAGTGTTCTTCTCAACGTCTTCCAGCAGGGAATGCGCCGATTTTTCCATGCGGACTTCGGTGTATCGGTATGCTGCAGGGGGATCGCCGTCGATGGAACCGAAGTTACCCTGCCCGTCGAGCAGCGGCAGGCGCATGGAAAAATCCTGCGCCATGCGCACAAGCGCGTCATAGACCGACTGATCCCCATGGGGGTGGTACTTACCGATAACGTCGCCGACAACCCGCGCAGACTTCCGATACTGCTTGTTCCAGTGGTTGCCGTTTTCCTGCATCGACCACAGGATGCGTCGGTGCACCGGCTTCAGCCCGTCGCGGGCGTCGGGGATTGCGCGGCTGACGATGACGCTCATCGCATAGTCGAGATAGGACCGGCGCATTTCGTCTTCGATGGAGATTGAGGATACGCCGGGATCGCTCACCGGGCCGCCGTCGTCCGACCCGTTGTTACCGGAATCGTTGTCGTTTTTGTCGTCCGCCATTTATGGAAGAAACCTTTGGAATCGGTTGGAAATTTGAGGGTTCGGCTTAGCATCGGCGACCCACGAAGCCAAGCGCGCGGGGGGCCTTGCGGACCTTGTTTATTCCGCCTTTCCATTCGGTTAGGATGCGGAAATCGACCAAGCTGGGGATAATGTGAATCTGGCTCAAAAAATACGCGCCATCTCAATGGCTTCCGCGATATTTTTGACCGCCTGTGGAGAAAACGCGGCGGCGCCTTCCCAGCCCAGCGGCGGCGCTGACGCGCACCCCCTGCTCGAGGTGCTGGCGCCGGCCGGCTGGGCCGACGCCGCCGGCGGTTTCGTGAACCGCGAAAACAGACCGGCCGGATATGTCGCCCTCGCTGAATCGCCTGGCGGCGGCGTGCTGATGCGCGTTGACCTGATGAATCTCGGCGAAGGCTGGCATGGCATCCATCTTCATCAGCTTGCTGATTGTTCGGACCATGATGCCGGCTTCAAGGCGTCGGGCGGCCATATCGATCCCGACGATCGAAGCCACGGACTCCTCAATGCGGACGGCCCTGAGCGCGCCGACTTGCCGAACATCTATGCGAGGCCGGACGGGCGCGCGACTGCTGAGATTTACAACGCATCAATCGCCCTGTTTCCGAGCGAGGCCGCTTCGGCTGAAATCGGACCGCACCCGCTGATCGACGAAGACGGGTTCGCGGTTATTGTTCATCTGAATGCGGATGATCACGAAACACAGCCAATCGGCGGCGCAGGCGAACGGGTGGCCTGCGCGGCGATTCGGGCCGGGCTTTAGGTTGGGGTATTGTAGCGTAAAGTGGGGTAATGATGAACAAGCTGACGAGACGACAAGTGATGGCGACAAGCGTCGCCGCGGGTGCGATTGCGACGGCTCCGAGGGCTCTTGCCCACAAGATTGAGTCGCCGGGCGCATGGACAGCGCGCGCCGACATGCCGTTCCCCGTGCAAGAGATTTATCCGGCGCCATTCTGGAAAGCGTCGACTGCGGGACAGTCGCTGAAACCGACGCCGTTCAATATTATCGTCAACGCAGGGGGGCTGGCGCCGGGCGAACCCTATAACGTTACGAGCGCGACAACGTGGTTCGATCCGGCTGCGAATGCATGGGGATATGGCGCTCCCCTGCCCGCCCCGCGCCACCACCTGATGCTCGTCAACAATAATGGTTACCTCTATGGCGTCGGCGGCTTCGCGCGCGACGCGGGCGGCGGGTGGCGCATGCGCGCTGATTGCTGGCGCTTGGGCGACGTCAACGGCGCGTGGACGGCCATGCGTCCGATGCCCCATCCGCAAGCAGAAGCCGTCTGTCAGTCGCTTGGAGGTTTTATTCACGTGGTCGGCGGGCGGGCGCCGTCCGGCAGCCGCAATCGCGACTGGTCCGATCATATCGATACGGACGAACATTGGGTCTACGACGCGGCGGCTGATCGATGGCGCGATCTCGCTCCATTGCCGACACCGCGGAATTCGACGGCGGGCGCCGTCCTAAACGGGGTTTTATATGTCTTTGGCGGGCGCACGGTCAGCGAAGGAAACACAGCAGCGGTCGAAGTCTATGATCCGCTATCAGACCGCTGGGAACAAGCGCGGCCCATGCCGAAAGCCCAGGGCGGCCTTGCAGCCGCGGCGCTAAACGGCAAGATCTACGTGTTTGGCGGAGAGTATTTCGGCTCCGGCGGCGGCGTATTCGCTGAAGCATGGGAATATGATCCGCGCGCTGACCGCTGGCGCGCGGTCGCCGCTATGCCGAGACCGCGCCACGGCCTCGGCGCTGTCGCGGTCGGCGAGGCGATTTACGTTATCGGCGGTGCAGCAAAGGCTGGCGGCGCAGATACGTCGGCGGCGGTTGATGCGTTTTCTATGGCGCCCTAAGCCGCCAGACATAGACGGGGCGCTTTCGCTTTCATAAAGTCGCTCGCTCACCCAAGGGCGCCCTCCGGCGCCGCTATCGAAAAGGGTATTTCATGATCGAGACGGTTCTCGGCTTTTTTCAAGGCCGCGCTATCGGGTTTGCGGGCGTTGCAGCGATCCTGATGATTGCCATTGTCTTTTCGAAAAACCGTCTAGCAATCAATTTTCGCATCGTCCTGAGCGCTTTTGCGCTGCAGGCTGCGATTGCTTTTTTTGTTCTGCGCACCCCTTTCGGCGTTGATCTGATCAAGGGCTTGTCGGGCGGCGTCACAACGGTCCTGAGCTATGCCAATGAAGGCATCAACATGATCTTCGGCGGATTGGCTGGCGATGACTACGGCACCGTGTTCGCCATCCACGTCTTGCCGATCATCATTTTCTTTTCCGCCCTGATGTCCGTGCTCTATCATATGCGCGTCATGCAGGCGATTGTCGCCGGCGTCGGCGGTTTCCTAAACATGGTGATCGGCACGCGCCCAGTGGAGTCTTTGAACGCCGCCGCGAACGTGTTTGTCGGCCAGACGGAAGCGCCGCTTGCAATCAAACCTTATCTCGGCCGCATCACAAACCCGCAGCTCTTCGCGATCATGACTTCGGGCCTTGCCTCGGTCGCCGGCACGGTTCTCGCCGCCTACGCCACGCTCGGCGTAAATCTAGAATACTTGCTGGCGGCGAGCTTCATGGCGGCGCCCGGCGGGCTTTTGATGGCGAAACTGATCGTGCCTGACGGGTCGGAAAAAGACGACTCCGAACTTACGATCATGGACATCACGAAAGAGCGCAGCCCTCACGCGAACGTTTTCATGGCCGCTGCATCCGGCGCTCAGGACGGATTGAAACTCGCCCTCACGATTGGCGCCATGCTGCTGGCGTTCGTCGCGCTGATCGCCCTTGCCAATGGCCTTCTCGGCGGCCTCGGCGGCTTAGTTGGCATCGAAAGCCTCTCTTTGCAGCGCGTACTCGGATGGGTGTTTTCGCCGCTTATGTATCTGTTGAGCATCCCGTGGGACGAAGCGCAGGCCGCCGGCGCGCTGTTCGGCGAAAAACTCATTCTCAACGAATTCGTCGCCTATATCAGTTTCCTCAGCCAACCGGAGGCGTTCAGCCCGCGATCGGCCGCGATCATTACTTTCGCGCTTTGCGGCTTCGCCAATCTCTCCTCGATCGCCATCCTGCTGGGCGGCCTTGGCTCGCTGATCCCCGACCGCATGAGCCAGATCGCAGAGTACGGCGTTTACGCCATTCTCGCCGGCTCCCTGTCCAATTTAATGAGCGCCGCGCTCGCCGGGTTAATCCTGCCGTAAGTAAATTCACAGCGCGGCGGTCGCCATTGTTACGGACGTTCTGACGACGAAGCGCGTTCCTGCATCGCCATTTCGTGGACCAGCTCGGCGCATGCCAGGTCCTCGCTGGCGACCCCGACGGATTTGAAGACCGTGATCTCCTCCGCCGACGATCTTCCCCGAACTGCGGCGCCGCAAAGCGCGGCCAAGTCGCCTTTCACATCTTCGCGGGCGAGCGCCCCGGCGGCGATCGCCTGTATCAGATCGCCGGCTTCTTCAAACGCACCCGCATGGGTATCAACGAATACAACGCCTCTGGCGAAAACATCGGCGTCGGCTTCGGCCATTTCCGGACGGAACGCGCCGACGAGATCGACATGAGCGCCAGGTTTTAAGGACGAGCCGTAAAGTACCGGCGTCCGCGCGCCGGTGGCGCATGATATTATGTCGGCCGCACCAACGGCGCCGGCGAGATCCTCAACGACGCGGACTTCATCGACCGCACCCACTGCATCTGCGACGACCCGGTCAGCGTTTTCCGGATTGCGGCCCCAAACAAGAACGCGCCGCAGTGACCGAACGGCAGCATGCGCTTCGATCAAGTGACTGGCGAGTGCGCCGGTCCCAACCATCAAAAACGTTTCTGCGTCGGCGCGCGCAAGGTAGTCAGCCGCCAGCGCAGACGTCGCCGCCGTGCGCCGTGATGTGAGCATCGCGCCATCAAACAGGGCGATGGGTTGTCCTGATGCGCCGTCAAACAACGCGTACAGCGCCGCGACTGAAGGCCGGCGCGCCGCATCAACCTGGGTGAGTTTGACGCCATAGCGCCCGCCCGTGCGCCAGGCCGGCATGATCAGCAGCGACTTGTCCTCCGTCATTTGATGGGCCGTGCGTTGCGGCGACACAATCTCTTCGGTAAAGGCGCGCCGCAACGCCTCGATGAGTTTGTCCATGGGAGACAACCGCCGAATTGTCGCCTCATCGAAGATATTGATATCTGCAGCCATCGCTACAGCATCACGAAATGACGGCGCATTGTCGAGCCGCCAATCGGCAGACGCAGTATTGAATAACTTATCAAGTCTTGCGCCTACTAGCGGATAATCTCGACGACGCCGTCCGGCCCGTCGGCATAAAGCGTCATTTTCGCTTCTGTCGCTTTGCGTAGGGCGAAAAGGGTCGGCGCCGAAATCGACGCCAGGGCCGTCACGCCGCAAACCGCCGCCTTCTGCACGAGTTCGTAGGAACAGCGGCTCGACATGACGACGAAACCACTCTCCATGTCGGCTTTCTTGAGCGCCAGCGCGCCCAGAAGTTTGTCCAGGGCGTTATGTCGCCCGACATCTTCACGCAATTCCAGAATGTCGCCATTGAAATTCGCCCAGGCCGCGGCGTGCACCGAGCGCGTACGTGCGTTGATGGGTTGATAGGCGCCAAGCGACCCAAACGCCTTTTCAATGACATTGCCGTCGATCGATATCTTCGTCGGGGTAACCGGCGCCAGCGGTTCAAACAGCGCATCGGCATTTTCAAGCCCGCACAAACCGCAACCGACATTACCGGGCAACGTACGCCGGCGCTGACGAATATCGAGCCGCTCGAGGCGATCATCATCAATACTGACCCGGAGATCGACGCCTCGTTTCGTATAGTGAATGTCGAGCGCGCGAATATCCGACACGTCGTCGATGACTTTTTCAGTGAGTGAGAATCCGACGGCGAAGTCCAGCATGTCTTGCGGCGTCGCGAGCATAACGGCGTAATTGCGCCGATTGTAAACAATGGCCGTCGGCGTTTCCTCCGGGATCAGCCAGGCGCCGCCGTTTGATATTGCAATTTCATTATCGGTAGGCGGCGGTGCGCCGGTCGTTTTTACAGGGAACATTATTCCGCCGGAACGTTCTCGATCTTGCGCTGATCCGGCGATTCCGCGTCATAGGCATTCTGCCAGTCAGATTTATGATTGGCCGGCGCAACCTCGACGGCAGTGACTTTGTATTCCGGGCATTGCGTCGCCCAATCCGAAAGCTCCGTCGTCACGACATTGGCGCCCGTTTCCGGATGATGGAACGTCGTATAGACGACGCCCGGTTGCATGCGTTCGGATATCTGCGCGCGCAGCGCCGTCTCGCCCTTGCGGGAGCGAATAGACACCCACTGCCCGTCACGAACGCCGCGCGTTTCGGCGTCAGACGGGTGGATTTCGAGAACGTCCTCTTCCCACCAATCGATGTTGTCGGTCCGCCGCGTCTGCGCCCCAACATTATATTGGCTCAAAATGCGGCCTGTTGTGAGAATAAGCGGGAACTTGCGGGTCGTTTTTTCTTCAGTCGGCACAAATTCCGTCAATACGAATAGGCCCTTGCCTCGCACGAACTCGTCAACATGCATGATCGGCGTTCCGTCCGGCGCATCATCATTGCACGGCCATTGAACAGATCCCTTCTCATCGAGCGATTTGAACGACACGTTGCGGAACGAGGGCGTTAACGCCGCAATTTCATCCATGATGTCCGACGCCGACTTGTGTCCCATCTCATAGCCAAGCGCGCGCGACAGATCCTGCGTGACCTCCCATTCCTCCTTGCCGATTTTCGACTTCATCACCGGGCGTACGCGATTGATGCGTCGTTCGGCGTTGATGAAGGTGCCGTCTTTCTCAAGAAATGACGTGCCAGGCAGAAAAACATGAGCAAAGCGCGCGGTCTCGTTGAGGAAGAGGTCCTGAACAATGAGAACGTCGAGCGCCTTGAGCGCCGCCTCCACATGATGCGTGTTGGGGTCGGACTGGGCGACGTCCTCGCCCTGGATGTACATGCCCTTGAACGAACCGGCGCAGGCTTCGTCAAACATATTGGGAATGCGAAAACCCGGTTCGTTGTCCATTTCAACGCCCCAGGCCTTTTCGAATGTGCCGCGCGCATCGTCATCAGCGACAGGCCGATAATCCGACAATTCGTGCGGGAACGAACCCATATCGCATGAGCCCTGTACGTTATTCTGACCGCGCAAAGGGTTAACCCCGACGCCGCGGCGCCCGATATTGCCGGTCGCCATGGCGAGATTGGCCATGCCCATGACCATGGTCGAGCCTTGACTATGCTCCGTTACGCCAAGGCCATAATAAATGGCCGCGTTGCCGCCAGTCGCATAGAGCCGCGCGGCGGCGCGAATGTCGTCGGCCGGAACGCCCGTAATTTTCGAAACCGTCGCGGGCGAATTTTCTTCGCCAGCGATGAAGTCGAGCCATTCCTTGAAGGAGGGCAGGTCGCATCGCGCCTTTACGAATTCATCGTCAAGCAAGCCTTCTGTCGCCGCAACATGAGCGAACGCGTTGATGAGCGCGACATTTGTGCCTGGCAGCAGAGGCAAATGATGCGCCGCCTTGATGTGCGGCGTGCGGACGAGGTCTATGGCGCGCGGATCGGCGACGATCAGTTTTGCCCCTTGACGCAAGCGCCGTTTCATCTGTGATGCGAAGACGGGGTGCGCGTCAGTCGGATTGGCCCCGATGACGACGATGACGTCGGCATCCATAACGCTGTCAAAATCCTGCGTCCCGGCGGACGTGCCGTAGGTTTGCTTGAGGCCGTAGCCCGTCGGCGAATGGCAGACGCGGGCGCAGGTGTCGATATTGTTGTTGGCGAAGG
Organism: Hyphococcus sp.; assembly: GCA_965243785.1. Taxonomy (GTDB): domain Bacteria; phylum Pseudomonadota; class Alphaproteobacteria; order Caulobacterales; family Parvularculaceae; genus Hyphococcus. The sequence goes on from CBDEVX010000014.1 coordinate 373,966, forward strand.
CGGTGCGCACCAGTTTCTGGACGAGCCACACTTCTTCCGCCGTACAGCGCGACGACGTAATGGCGCCGATCGATTTGCGTCCGTATTTGCTTTGGGTTTTCTTCAGGCGGTCAGCGGCATGTGAAATCGCCTCGTCCCAGGAAACGACGCGCCAGGGATCCGTAATCTTGTCCCTGATCATCGGATCGGTGATGCGCTCTTTGTGCGTTGCGTAGCCGAAGGCGAACCGACCCTTGACGCAAGAATGACCGTGATTGGCCTTGCCGTCCTTATAGGGAACCATGCGGACGACCTGATCGCCCTTAAGTTCCGCCTTGAACGAACAGCCAACACCGCAATAGGCGCAAGTCGTCAAAACCGTCCGATCCGGCACGCCGTGTTCGATGACGCCGTTTTCCTGCAACGTGGCTGTCGGACAAGCCTGAACGCAGGCGCCGCAGGAAACGCACTCTGAGTCAAAAAACGTTTCACCCATGGAGGGCGCCACGCGCGATTCAAAGCCACGCCCTTCAATCGTCAGGGCAAGTGTGCCCTGCACTTCGTCGCAGGCGCGCACACAGCGTGAGCAGACGATGCATTTCGAAGGGTCGTAGGTAAAATAGGGGTTGCTTTCGTCTTTTGCCGATTGGGTGTGATTGTCCCCGTCATAGCCGTAACGCACGTCGCGCAGGCCGACGACGCCCGCCATATCCTGTAGCTCGCAATCGCCATTGTCAGAACAGGTCAAACAATCAAGCGGATGATCGGAGATGTAAAGTTCCATCACGCCGCGGCGGAGTTTGGCGAGCCGTTCCGTCTGGGTGCGGATTTTCATGCCGTTTTCAAGCGGCGTCGTGCAGGAGGCAGGCGTTCCCTTTCGGCCTTCGATCTCAACAAGACAAAGCCGGCAGGATCCGAACGCTTTTACTGAATCTGTCGCACAGAGTTTCGGCACCGTGAGGCCGATTTCGTTCGCCGCGCGCATCACCGACGCGCCTTTGGGGACCGTTACCGAAAAGCCGTCAATTTCCGCGGTCACGAATTCATCCGAAACCGCTTTTGGCGTGCCGAAATCTTTCTCTTTGAGAATAGCCACAATGCCCTCGCCCGGCGCCTATCCGCCGAAATCCTCCGGGAAATGCCTGACTGCGCTCCGCACTGGCATCGGCGTCAGCCCACCCATAGCGCAGAGCGATCCGTCGACCATAAGATCGCACAAATCCTCTAAAATTACCAAATTTTCCGCCCTGTTGTCGCCGGCGATGATTTTTTCAATTGTCTCTTTCCCGCGAACTGCGCCGATCCGGCACGGCGTACACTTGCCGCAGGATTCTATCTCGCAGAATTCCATGGCGAAACGGGCCTGTTTCGCCATATCGACGCTATCGTTGAATATGACGACCCCGCCATGGCCGAGCATAGCGCCGCGCGCCGCCAGCGCTTCGTAATCCATTTCGACATCGAATCCCGAAACGGGAATGTAAGCGCCCAACGGCCCGCCCGCCTGTACCGCGCGTACCGGTTTGCCAGACCGTGTGCCGCCGCCAAAATCCTCAACGAGTTCCCGCAGCGTGATCCCGAAGGCTTTCTCGACAAGACCGCCGCGGGCGACATCACCGCCAAGCTGGAACGCCTGCGTGCCGCGCGAACGACCCATGCCGTAGTTTTTGTAATCTTCCGCACCCTTGGAAAGAATATCCGGCACGGCCGCCAGCGTTAGTACGTTGTTGACAATGGTTGGCTTGCCGAAAAGACCGGCAATCGCCGGGATCGGTGGTTTCGCCCGCACCTGCCCGCGCTTGCCTTCAAGACTCTCTAGCATTGACGACTCTTCGCCGCAGATATAGGCGCCGGCACCCATTCTCAGATGCAACTTGAACCGTGGCGTACCATCGTCGTTGCGGCCCGAAAGCCCCGCCTCCTCCCATAGGGCAATCGCCTTGCGCAGCGTCGCCGCTGCGTGCGGATATTCCGAACGCAGATAAATATACCCAACCGTTGCGCCAACGGCGAGGCCAGCGATGACCATGCCTTCAATGAGCGAAAACGGATCGCCTTCCATCAGCATGCGGTCTGCGAACGTACCGCTATCGCCTTCGTCGGCGTTGCAGCAGATATATTTCTGGTCGGCGTTCTGCTCAGCCGCCGTTTTCCATTTTACGCCGGTCGGAAAGCCGGCGCCGCCGCGCCCGCGCAGCCCGGACGCCGTCACCGCATCAACGATATCGGGCGGCTTGATTTCGAGCGCCTTGCGAAGCCCAGCGAGTCCGCCATGCGCCTCGTAGTCTTTAAGGTCCAATGGATCGATGACGCCGCATCGGGCGAATGTCAGTCGTTCCTGCCCAGCGAAATAGGGAATTTCTTCCGTCGGGCCATGCGCAAGGTCGTGCGCGCCGCCCTCAATGAACCGGGCGTCAAACAACGACGCAACGTCGCTTACCTCAATCGGACCGTAGGCGACGCGTCCTTTCGCCGTTTCGACCTCCACCAGCGGCTCTAACCACAACATGCCGCGCGACCCATTGCGCACGATCTTTACGTCAGCCCCCCGGCGCGCGGCCTCATCGGCGATCGCCGCAGCAACATCGTCAGCGCCAACGGACAGCGCCGCTGCGTCACAAGGAACGAATATTCTGTTGGGCGACGCCACTACCCGTCCCTTTCCATACCCGTGATAAGCCCGTCGAATTTCTCTGGCGTCATCCGCGCGTGCAGCCGGTCATCGATCATCGCCGCGGGCCCAAGTGCGCAATTGCCAAGACAGTAGATTGCCTTGAGATCGATTGCCCCGTCCGCGCTGCGCCCGCCCGTTTTCGCGTTCAGCCGCTTCTCTGCGTGGGCGGCGAGCTCCTCCGATCCGACCGCCTGACACGCCTCCGCGCGGCACAGCTTGATCGTGTGTGCGGCGGGCGGATCGCGGCGGAAGTCGTGATAAAAACTCGCGACGCCGTGGATCTCCGCGCGAGAAATATTGAGGGCGTCAGCCACCGTGCGCAGCGCATCGTCCGCCAGATATCCAAAACCGGCCTGCACGCCGTGCAGTATCTCAAGCAGTGCGTCCGGGCGGTCGCCATATCTTGAGCAGATATCGCGGACTGTCGCCTCACTGGTATGATCAATCAAAGTCGTCATCACATTCGGCGCCGAGACTAGCACAGGCGGCGCGCGCAAGAAATTCGGCGCTATCGACGCACAGGCGATCCGGATCCGCGGCGAGCAATATCCCGCCATAAGGTTCCGTTACGCCGTGGTTTGGGGTATCGCGCGCATTTCAAGGCGGCTTCAGGGGATGTCAGACGGCTATGGCGCAGATAATTGACGGGAAAGCGATCGCGGCCCGGATAACAGGCGATCTCGCTGATCAGGCGAGGCGCTTCACCGACGCCGCCGGGTCGCCGCCCTGCCTCGCGGTTGTGCTCGTCGGCGACGATCCGGCGAGTTCGGTCTATGTCCGCAACAAGGGAAAGACAGCAGAAAAGATCGGCTTTCGCTCCGTTCAAAAGATCCTGCCCTCCGATACGGCTGAAGACGACCTCATCGCCGAAATCGAATCACTGAACGCGGACCCGTCCGTCAATGGCATCCTGGTTCAATTGCCATTACCGGATCATATTGACGAATCAAAAATCATCGAATTGATATCGCCCAAAAAAGACGTCGACGGCTTTCATCCCATCAATGTCGGGCGTCTGAATGCGGGCGAGTTTGATAAGGCGTTGATCCCTTGCACCCCCGCAGGAAGCGTTACTCTCGCAAAGGACGCTCTGGGCGACGATCTTTCCGGAAAGCATGTTGTCGTCGTCGGACGCTCAAATATTGTCGGCAAACCCGCTGCGCAGTTGTTCCTCGCCGAGCACTGCACCGTTACGATCGCGCATAGCCGGACGAAAGACCTGCCGGCGCTCATCAGGACCGCCGATATAGTCGTCGCCGCTGTCGGCCGCCCGGAAATGATCAAGGGCGACTGGATCAAACCCGGCGCCGCCGTCATTGACGTGGGCATCAATCGGATCGACGCGCCGGAAAAGGGCGAAGGCAAAACTAAACTCGTGGGCGATGTCGACTACGCGGGCGCAGTCGAAGTCGCCGGCGCGATTACGCCGGTGCCCGGCGGCGTCGGTCCCATGACCATCGCCATGCTGATGGCGAACACGCTGAAGGCGGCGAAACGGCAACGGGGCCTCGGCGAATAGTCACGTCCGCCATCCATCCAATGGTCGCCGCTCAACACCCGATGTAAGCGGTTTTCACGGTGGTGTAGAATTCGCTGGCGTAACGGCCCTGTTCCCGAGGCCCGTAGCTTGAACCTTTCGTACCGCCGAACGGTACATGATAATCAACGCCCGCCGTTGGTAGATTGACCATAACCATGCCGGCTCGGCTTTCGCGCTTAAATTTCGTCGCGGCCGCGAGAGACCCTGTGCATATCCCAGCCGACAGGCCGAATGGCGTGTCATTCGCCACCGCGATCGCCTCATCGATATCGGCAACGCGAATGGTTGACGCCACCGGCCCGAATATTTCTTCCCGGTTGATCCGCATGGCGTTGTCCGTGTCGGAAAACAGCGCCGGCGCCATGTAATAGCCCGGCGTCTCGCGCGTCAGTTTTTCACCGCCAATGGCCAGATGCGCGCCTTCGGACTGGCCAATTTCAATGTAACGAAGGTTCTGATCGAGCTGACGTTGATCAATAACGGGCCCGATATGCGTCCCCTCTTTTTGCGCATCATCAACGACGAGAGTTTCGATCCGGTGGGTGAGTGCGTCGACAAATTTGTCGTGGATAGCATCCTCAATGATAAGGCGCGATGACGCCGTGCATCGCTGTCCGGTCGAAAAATATGCGCCGTTGACCGCGCATTCGACCGCCTGATCGAAATTCGCATCTTCAAGAACGATCAAGGGATTCTTGCCGCCCATTTCCAGTTGAAACTTCGCGCCGCGCGCGCTGCACGCCGCCGCAACAGTTCGTCCTGTGCCAATGGAGCCGGTAAACGAGATCCCGTTCACGCGCGGATCGTCCAGCAATGTTTGCCCGACAACGGCGCCCTTCCCGATCACGAGGTTAAAGACACCCGCCGGGACGCCCGATCGCGCGATGATGTCGGCCAGCGCCCAAGCGCTGCCGGGCGTCAGTTCCGCAGGCTTGAAAACGACCGTGTTGCCATAGGCGAGCGCCGGCGCAATTTTCCAGGCTGGAATGGCGATTGGAAAGTTCCAGGGCGAGATGACGCCGATCACGCCGAGCGGTTCACGCGTCACTTCAACCTCGACACCCGGCCGAACCGAAGCCACGCTCTCGCCCTGCAATCGCAAGGTCTCGCCCGCAAAAAACTTGAAGATTTGCCCCGCTCGCGCAACCTCGCCGATGCCCTCCGGCAGCGTCTTGCCTTCTTCGCGTGACAAAAGGCGTCCCAGCTCTTCCTTACGCGCCAGGATTTCCGTTCCAATGGCGTCAAGACAATCAAAGCGTTGCTGGATGCCGCTGCGCGACCATGACGCGAATGCTTCTGACGCGGCGGCGATGGCTGTTTCAGCCTGACGGCTGTCCGCCGATTCATAAACGCCAACAATATCGTCCGTATTCGACGGGTTAATATTTTGATAAGTCGCCGAGCCCGAGACCCATTCGCCGCCAATATAATGTTGATATTCAGTCATCCTTACCTCGCGTAAAAGCAGCACTTACGAATAAAACCGCGCCGGAGAATATGGCGCATCCGGAATATGGGCTGGACGCCCGGCGATAATCTCCGCCAGAAGCTTTCCCGTGCCCGGCGCCGTCATCATTCCGATCATTTGATGTCCTGTCGCCAGGTAGGCGTTATCGAGACCGGGAAACCGTCCGATAACCGGCAGGCTGTCCCAGGTCATCGGGCGCCAGCCAAACCAGCGATGCTCGGGCGCAGCCGGCAGCGGCGCCTGCAAAAAAGCGGCGGCGCCGTCGCGCAATTGCGCCGCCCGGCGTGCAGGCATTGTTTGGTCAAATCCGACAAACTCCATCATCGATCCAATGCGCAAACCGTCCTTGAACGGCGTAATCGCGATACTTGCCTCCGGCAGCACGATAGGTGTTTGCGGGCACGGCTCCGGACGCGGCACGGTGATCGCGTATCCTTTGCCGGGCTCAATCGGCAAGGAACGTCCGAACTGCCGGGCAAGGGAACAGCTCACGGCGCCGGCGGCGAGAACCACAAGGTCGGGATTGAAAACACCTTTGCTTGTGTGCAGCACAGCGACGCGGTTCTTGTCTTTTTCCAGCGATTCGAATGCGCAATGCTCGATAAAGTCGACGCCATTTGCCATCAGTGACTGCGACCACACCCGCCCCAGCCGCTCAGGGCTCAAACTTGCGTCGCCGGCATAGAAGAAACCGCCGGCGAGATCCGTTCTAAGGGACGGATCCATCTTGTTAAGGCGTTCAGCATCGATAAGCTCGGCTTCAACACCAAATTGATCGGCTATTTGATCATTTGTTTTTGAAAACGCGTCCAGGCTTTTCTCATTTTTAAAGAGATAAAGCAGGCCGCGCCGGGTCCAGTCGCAGTCGAATTCGGGCCCCTCGACCAGCCGTTCAAACTCCCTAAATGATGAGTCCAAAAGGACCTTCAAACTCGTTGCCGCATGGTCAATGCGACGCGCGCTGGAATGGCGCGCAAACTCAATCATCCAGCGCAGGAACGCCGGATCGGGACGCAGCTTCATTCGAAATGGCGACGCCGGATCGAAAATCGATCCGATCGCTGTTTTCACCGCGCCCGGCGAATTGAGCGGCAGAATATGGCTGGGCAGAATATGTCCGCAATTTCCGGATGAACATGCGCCGGCGATCGTTTCTTTGTCGATCACCGTGACCTTGTAGCCCGCCTCGGACAAATAATGGGCGCAGGCGATGCCGATAATACCGGCGCCGATGATGAGCACGGAACCGCCTGTTCCATTTCCACTCACTGAATACCCCCGCGAAACGGATCGCTTTTCTGGAAAACGAGTTTGGTATCGGCATAAATATGGGCCTGTCCCGTCAGGGTGGGAATGATCCTTCCCGTTTCAGCGCCAGTTCGATAGACGCCTGTGAACCGGCTGCCGATAATGCTTTCCTGCACCCACGTCTCACCCGGCGCCAGTTTCCCAAGCGCGGCGAGGCAAGCCATTTTTGCACTGGTGCCTGTGCCACAGGGAGAGCGGTCGTAAGCGCCGCCCGGACAGAGGACGAAATTGCGACTGTTCGTTGCGCCACCGGCGACCGATTCGAAAAACTCAATATGATCAATTTCGCCGCCGTCGTCGCCGGTAACGCCCCTCGCCGCAAGCGTGCGACGGATGCGCCAAGCCGCGTCGGTCAGGGCCGCGATATTCTCTTTTCTCAACGCCATGGGCGCTTTGTCCGCCAGGAAGAACCAATTGCCGCCCCACGCCACACTGCCGGTCACGGCGCCGAGCTCATCAACCTCAATGTTCACATCGGAACGAAAGCAGTAACTTTCGACGTTCTCAAAACTCACTTCGTTGGCGCCGTGCAGTTCAAAATCAACGATGCCGACCGGCGTTTCCAAGAGGTGCTTCCCGGCGCCAAGTCGGCCGAGATAGGCCAACGAAACGGCAACGCCGATCGTCCCGTGTCCGCACATTCCCAAATAGCCGGCGGTATTAAAGAATATCACGCCCGCAGAACAGTCCGGGTTAGATGGTTCGCATAAAAGCGCGCCGACCGCCGAGTCCGGGCACTTTGGCTCAAGAATGGTCATCGTACGGAATTCATCAAAACGCTCTGCAAACACGCGCAGACGTTCAGAGAGCGGTCCCGATCCGAGATCCGGGCCGCCATTGATAATCAACCGCGTCGGTTGGCCGCCGGTATGAGAATCTATAACGCGCATCGCCTTAGTCGTTCGCGCCGGGCCAACTTTCCCACCAGGTCTTAAATTGCACCCATGCGTCGTGAATGAACTTCCGCTGGGATGCGCTTAACCGGTCTGATGGATTCAAATGGTGTTCGTATTCCGGACTGCCCTCCAGCACCATCAGGTACTTGTAGTACAGGACAAGGTCCGGGCCTTCGTCGAACGTCGCTAACACACGCATCGCGTCATTAAGTTCATTGGCGAGCTTGCCGCTCTTTGGATCGCCTTTGGCGGCGCGCTCGCAAAGCTCGACGAGACGCAGAACCTGCGTCGGCAGCGCATTGCCGACGCCCGTGATCGCGCCGGTCGCGCCGCAATTGACATAGCCATGCACAACCTGCGTATCGACGCCGACCATCAGCGTCAGATCCGGATCGGCTGATGTGATATGCTCCGCTGCATAGCTTAACGACGCAGCGCCGCCGAACTCCTTAAACCCGACCAGGTTCGGATGGCTTTCGCGTAACTTGAAAAAGAGATCCGCCCTCGTCTCAAATCCATAATACGGGCTGTTGTAGATTACGGCCGGCAGGTCCGACGCCGCGCTGAGAATGGCCGAAAAATGCGCCTCCTGGGCGGCAGGCGAGGCGCCGCGCGAAAGCACCCGCGGGATCACCATCAAGCCGGCGGCGCCGACGGATTTCGCATGCTCTGTGATCGCCACTGCGCGCGCCGTGTTTTGCGCGCCGGTGCCGACGACCACGGGCGTCTGATTTCTGCACAACGCCTCGACGCCGGCGCAGCGTTGCTCATCGGTGAGAAGCGGCCAATCGCCCATGGAACCGCAATAAACGACGGCATCCATCCCGGTCTCGCATAGTTCCCTGCCTTTGGCCGCAAGTGCATCAAAGTCTGGCGCGCCGGACTTGTCACACGGCGTCATCAGCGCCGGCATGCAACCGGAAAAGACGTTTTTGCGTTCGGTCATTGGCTCAGTCCTAATTGTTCTTCTGAAACCCTACCCCATTGACCCGGAACCTGTCTTGGCGTTGAAGTCAGCAAAAATTTGAATTTTTGCACAATTCGCGACGATAATGACATCATCCGCCAAATGAGCCCGCCGCAAGATCTCCTGCAATTTCTGCCAGTTGGCGAGCTGTTCGACCGCCTTCCCGATACGGTGTTTTTCGTGAAGGACGTTGAAGGCCGCTATTTTGTTGCAAACACGACCCTGGCGATGCGGTGCAAGCGGCAGAAGGAAGAATTAATCGGGAAACTGCCGTCGGAGGTTCTGGGGCGCACGCTCGGCGAACGGTATGAAGCCCAGGACAGATCAATCGTAAAGACCGGTTCTTCTATCCTCGACCGTCTCGAGCTTCATATCTATCCTGACCGGACTGTCGGTTGGTGCGTGACCAATAAATTTCCTTTGGTCAGCGAGACGGGGGCGATCGTTGGCGTGACAGGCATTTCTAAAGACCTTGGCGCGCCGCATTTCGAAAATGACGATTTCAAGCGGTTAAAATCTGTTATCGCCTACGTGAAAGACAATCAAGCCGATGTTCCTACCGTACAGAAATTATCACAGCTGGCAGACATGTCTCCTTACCAGCTTGATCGACGCATACATCAGGTTTTTGGTTTGACGACGGGACAATGGGTGCTGAAGCAACGGCTCGATCATGCCCAGCTTCAGCTCGTTCAGTCAGATACGAAAATTGCACAAATTGCACTTGATTGCGGCTATGAAGATCAAAGCGCTTTTTCACGTCAGTTCCGGAAAACAACCGGCCTTACGCCATCGCAATTCCGAACAGTCTACAGACAGATTGACTAGTTTTTGCCGGTTTGTTCCATTGACCGAAAAAAGAAAAACCGCCGACCATTCCCGCCGTTATCAAGACGGCACCGTGGATGGTGGGCCCGGAGGGACTCGAACCCCCAACCTAGCGGTTATGAGCCGCCAGCTCTAACCAATTGAGCTACAGGCCCGACCGGACAGCCGCGAATAGCGCCCGCCAGCGGAGGCGCGCTTCTTATCAGCAATCGCAATGGCAATGAAGAGCCTGCGAACGCCCCGGTAAGATCGATTTTGCGCCTTGATTTCGCCTTGCGCGAACGAGCATGGTGGGCGCCACATGCGCAATCGGGAGAAAAACATGCGTAAATTCTTCTATCCCGCCATCGCGGCGTTTGCAGCGTCATGCGCTGCGCCGCAAGCCATCGCGGAACCGACGCCGACACCGAGAACACTATCCGTCACGGGTCAGGGCGAAGCCCTTGCCGCGCCGGATATGGCGATCGTTACAATCGGCGTTCAGACCGACGGCGATACGGCGGCGGCGGCCTTGCGTGCCAATTCCGCCGCCATGAGCACGACGATCGACAAGCTCAAATCTATGGATATCGAAGCCCGCGATATTCAAACATCAGGCCTCAACGTTAATCCGCGATACAATTATGAAAGGAACCGCAGTGAGCCGGAAGTGATCGGCTTTCGCGCCTCGAACTCCGTGCGCGTTCGCCTGCGCGACCTCGACAAGGCGGGCGCGGTGATCGATGAAGCCGTGTCATCGGGCGCCAACTCCCTTGGCGGCGTATCGTTCACCTTCGCGGAACCGAAACCGCTTTATGACGAGGCGCGCCGTGACGCCGTCGCCGACGCCAGATCGCGCGCCGCCCTGCTCGCCGACGCCGCCGGCGTCAGGCTCGGTCCGATTCTGACCATTCAGGACGGACATGTCGCCGCGCCCCGGTATGATCGAGTTTTTGCCACGGCCGCGCGAATGGAGGCTGACGCTGCCGTTCCAATCGAAGTAGGCGAATCAAGCATCAACGCGCAGGTGACGCTGGTTTATCAGATCGATTAGTCGGCCTTTTTGCTGGTAAAGAGGTCGCCAAAGAAGTCGCCCTCGTTCCACACCGGCCGTTCCGGACGGTCGGCGATTTCGCGGGCGATCTTGTAGTTGACGTCGGCGAAGCGCGCCGCGTCATTCCACAGAATTGGCAATGACAGGTCGTCGCTCACATTATGGTAATGCTTGGCAAGAAATTCGCTGATCACCTCCTCGCCGCCATCGGCAAAACCAGGCCACAGAAAAACCGACGGCACGCCCTGCTCAACGAACCGGTAATGGTCCGACCGTGTGAAGATGCCCTGCTCCGGCAGCGGGTCCGGCGAAACCGTTACGCCGATGCTGGCGAGCGCCTCCTCAGCGAGAGGGCCGAGCGATGATCGCTCGCCGCCAAACGCGACTATGTCTGTGAACGAATGGAGCATCAACGGCATGTCGAGATTGACGTTGGCGACAATTTCCTTGCCGCCGAGCGTCGGAAAATGCGCGAAATAATCCGCGCCAAGCAGCCCTTTTTCCTCCGCGGTCACAGCCAGGAATACGACCGTGCGCGCCGGCGGCGGACCTTCCTGAAAGCGTCGCGCGGTCTCGAGCAGCATGGCGACGCCTAACGCGTTGTCCATGGCGCCATTGTTGATGATGTCGTCTTTCTTTCCGCGCTCGTGTTCGTCGATTCCCACATGGTCGAGATGGGCTGTAATAATGAGCGCTTCGTTTTTCAGCGCAGGGTCGGCGCCTTCAATGACGCCTACGACATTGTCGCTAAGAACGTCTTCAAATGTGCTGGCTCCGGATACAGCGATCGAAACCGGTAGATCAAAGCCTCTTGGCGCGCTGCCTTCCTGCGCTTGCTCCGCGCGAACATCGCTATAAGAGCGCGCCGCGCCGTCGAATAGGATTTCCGTGCTGTCCGGGTTTATGCCGATATATCCGTTCAGCCCGGGCCCGGAAACATCAGCAACCCCATCCGGACCGATCCATGTCGTCGAACGCGCGACCGGATTGCGTTGAACGCGCTCCCACGGGAATTGTTTCTCGCCTGCCTCCGTGTAGATACCGATAATGGCGACGGCGCCCTGATTTGCGATGTACTTTGCTTTTGTCGCACTCGATCCGTAATGCGCGCGCGCATCACTGTCGAAGGTATCCGGCGCGCCGCCGAAACGAACAACGACTTTCCCTTCAATGTCTAGTCCTTCATAGTCATTGTATCCGACCTCCGGCGCATAAACGCCGTAGCCGACAAAAACCGCCGGCGCCTCAAATGCAATTGCGTCTTTTTCGAGAGACGGAAAAAGCTTGAAGTCCTCGAGAAACGTCAGTTCGGTCGTTTCGCCGTTCGCATTCGTCACAGCCATTTGCGAGGCTTCGGGCGTTGACGAAGCCGTTCGGAGAGGAACCGCCTGAAACCAGCCGCCCTGATTGCCCGGCGCAAGCTGCAATCCGGCCATGCGCGCCGCGACATATTCGGCGGCGGCGTCATACCCGCGCGTTCCCGCCTCGCGGCCCTCCATGGCGTCGTCGGCGAGGTATTCCACGTCCGCTCGGATGCGCGATTCCGCATCGGTCAACCCGTCGACCTTCTCCGCCGCTGCGGCGTGATCAAACGACGATTGATCGTCTGTGCTGACGCAGGACGCGACGATGATGAGACACGCGAACATCGCCGCCCGCTTTCCGAATATTGCCGGATCGGTTTTCACTGAAGGCCCCTCTCTAAATATATTTGTTTTCGCAACGTTGCCGCAGCCGAACGAACGAGGCAAGCGCTTCGGGCTAAGCGAAATAATCAGCTGGTTTTGACATAAGAATCGGCATGTTACGCTGTTTTTCTGACCTCCTTGGAACAATCGCGCCCGTCGGCTATTCTGATGCCGTGGAGGGGTGCGTATGAGAAAGACGATTTGTTTGGCGGCTATCGTTGCCGCGGCGCCGAGTGCGGCGGCCGCGCACCCTCATGATGGCGAGGCGGGCCACGATCACGGCGGCGGCTGGGTTCATGAGAACGGCATTGGCCCGGATCCGGACGGCGACAGCAATCCGGCAACCGATACGCGGGTGTTGCCGTTTGTTGGTCGCGTGCTTGTCGACGCCGAGGGGTCGACATTCCCCGTCGTTCACTTTGAACCGCCGCCGGGCACTCACGGCGAACCGATCATTCAAGATTACTACGGAAAATACGGCGTCAAATTCGGACCCGGCCTTTCCTGGCAAATCTGCGAAGGCCAGCGACACTTCCAGTACAATTCCATGTGCACCTACCAGGCGCCGACAAGCGGGCGTTTCGCGGCTGGGTATCGCAATGTCTTGAACCGGCCCCTAGCGATCGAGTTCGATCAACCGGCGTGTCTCGTGACAATGTCCATCTATCCGACCGGCGCAGAACTGGAAGAATTATTCGAATTCGAGATTCAGGGTTGGGACGCGGACGACCGGCCGCTTGACCGTGCGCGTGTCGAATTCGAATGGGAAAACGAGACGGTAATCTTCGACAATATCGCCGGCGCATATTTTATGGACGCGCCGGCAAAACGCATCACGGTGTCGATGAAAAGCCTCGACGAGGAAGCGCGCCGAAAAGAAAGCGAAGACAAAGAAGACGACCGCGAAGTGGACACCTTGCGGTACTTGATCGACGATCTCGCCTTTATCAGCGGCTCCTGCGGAGACGCTATCGACGAAGTTGAAACGCGCACCGGGCTCGAATTGAGCGCCCGCACTTATCGTCTCAATCGCGAAGAGCGAAACTAGGAACGAACAACGGCCCGCGCGAGGCGGGCCGTTTGCCAGAAAAAAATATCTTTAGATTAGTCGGTTTGATCGTCGACGGTCGCGTCCGGCGCGTTGTTTTTCACCGACTCGATTCCGCCTTCCATACCCGATGCAGATTCGTACATTTGCGACGATCCGATGACCTGGTGGTTCGCAGCCTTCAAATTGAAATGATGCTTGCCGTTCGCCGCTTCCTTGCGGTCGTATCGGCTGTCGTCGCCGGCGTTCTTTCGCACCGACGCGATGCCGTTTTCAGCGCCCGACTTGTCATTGTACCCTTCGCTCGCAAGAATATTCTCGCCGTTCCCCGCTTTCAGTCGAAAACGAAATTCACCGGCTTTATCCTTGTAAAGTTCAAACTTGCCCGCCATGCAGACCTCTCCTTATCAACTGCGCCCCCGCGCAGCCCTCCCATAGCCCATATGACCGGCGTGTAAACCGTTCAGTGCGCACGAATTTTCCGCAAATGTTCCAGAATCGTTCCGTCTAGTCTAAACAGACCCGATGAGTTCCGAACGCGTAAAATCCCCGTCCATATCCGAGCGCGCCATGGCCGCCGCAACCACTGCGCCGGGCGGTGAAAGCAGCGAAAATTCAGCACCCTATCTCACGGCCTTAAACGAAGAACAGCGCCAGGCGGTGCTGGCGACGGAGGGGCCGGTATTAATGCTCGCCGGCGCTGGCACAGGCAAGACCCGGGCGTTGACGACCCGCCTCGCCCATCTCCTGTTCACTGGCAGAGCGCGACCCTGGCAGATTCTCGCCGTCACCTTCACCAACAAGGCGGCGCGAGAGATGAAAGAACGCATCGGCGCCCTCATCGGCGAATCGGTCGAGGGGATGCAGTGGCTCGGCACGTTCCATTCCATCGGCGCGCAAATCCTGCGCCGTCATGCGGAACTGGTCGGGCTCAAGTCTTCCTTCACTATTCTCGACGCCGACGATCAGATCCGTCTCGCCAAGCAGGTCATCGAAGCCGCCAATATCGACGAGAAGCGATGGACCGGACGCGGCCTCGCTTTTGTCATCGACGGATGGAAAAATCGCGGGCTCACGCCGGATAAGGTTCCTACGAATGAAGCTTACCATTTCGCTGACGGGCGCGGCATTGATCTTTATGCGGCCTACCAGGCGCGCCTCAAAACACTGAACGCCGCCGACTTCGGCGACTTGCTGATCCACAACCTGACGATCTTCCAGAACAACGCCGACGTCCTCGCCGAGTATCAAAATCGCTTCCGCTACATGTTGGTGGACGAATATCAGGACACCAACGTCGCGCAATATCTGTGGCTGCGCCTGCTCGCTCAAAAGCATCGCAACATCTGCTGCGTCGGCGATGACGATCAGTCGATCTATGGCTGGCGCGGCGCAGAGGTCGAAAACATCCTGCGTTTTGAGAAGGATTTTCCGGGGGCCCAAGTGATCCGGCTCGAGCGTAATTATCGCTCGACGCCGTCGATCCTCGGCGCCGCATCGGGACTGATCTCCGCCAACAAGGACCGTCTGGGCAAGGAGCTCTGGACCGAGGTCGAAGACGGCGAAAAGGTAAAAGTTCGCGGCGTCTGGGACGGCGAAGAAGAGGCCCGCGTCATTGGCGACGATATCGAAGCCGAACAGATGAAGGGCCAGTCCCTTTCGGACATGGCCGTCCTGGTCCGCGCGTCGTTTCAGATGCGCGCCTTTGAGGAACGGTTTAACACGCTTGGCCTTGCCTATCGCGTCATCGGCGGGCCGCGTTTTTATGAACGCGAAGAAACCCGAGACGCCCTTGCTTATCTAAGGCTGATCCGTTCGGCCGACGACGATCTTGCTTTCGACCGTATCGTCAACAAGCCGAAACGGGGGCTCGGCGACAAAGCGCTGCAGGTTCTGCACAAGATTGCGCGCGCCAAGAACATACCATTATTAGCCGCTTCCCGCGTTGCGCTCGAAAGCGATGACCTCCACGCCGCCGCGCGCCGTGCGCTGGTGAACTTTGTCGACACCGTCGACCGCTGGGCGCGAGACGCCAAGGACATGGCGCCGGCCGATCTCGCCGAGCTCGTGCTCGAAGAGTCGGGCTACATGGAAATGTGGAAGAACTCGAAGAGCCCGCAGGCGCCCGGCAAGCTCGATAACTTGAAGGAATTCGTTCAGGCGGTATCGGAGTTCGACACGCTCGAAGGTTATCTCGATCACGTCGCCCTTGTCGCTGAACGCAGCGAGGACACCGGCGAGGGCCAGGTGTGGCTGATGACGCTCCACGCGGCGAAGGGTCTTGAGTTTCCCGTCGTATTCCTCCCGGGGTGGGAAGAAGAAATCTTCCCCTCAAAACGTTCGCTTGATGAGAAAGGCAACGCCGCCCTCGAAGAGGAACGCCGCCTCGCCTATGTGGGCATCACGCGGGCCGAGGAAAGCTGCCGCATTTCCTTTGCCGCAAACCGCCAAATATACGGCCGTTGGCAAGCCGCGATGCCCTCACGCTTTGTCGATGAATTGCCCGAGACCCATGTGGAGGTCATGTCAGAGCCCGGCCTTTATGGAAATGCAGCGGCCGATCTCGCCAGCCATTCCAGTTTCGACGGCGAAAAGCTGCGTGAGGACGCATACTACGACAATCCCGGATGGCGACGCGCCCGCGCCGCCGGCGCCCGCCCGCGCCCCGAACCGCCCATGATCGAAGGCCAAGGCCGCACCATCTCGGTCAGCGCGCCGGGCCGTTCAAAGTTCACGAAAGGCCAGCGCGTCTTTCATCAGAAATTCGGTTACGGAATGATTTCATCGATCGAGGGCCAGAAACTGACCGTTGACTTCGAACATTCTGGTCCCAAGAAGGTCATCGATACTTTTGTCGAGGCGGCCTGAAACCATACGCTGACATGAACGATGCAAATGGATATGAGCCCTGCCCTGACTGCGGCGCGGCGTTCGCGCCCGTCGACAACGTCACGCACGCCTATCTTGGCGGCTCGCCGGCGTGCTGGGCCGCCTTTAACGACGTGATGGCGCGGGAATTTCAGGACGCGAACTACTTCGCGACCCATCGCTTCACGGTTGACGCTTATACAACGCAGCATCCGGGCGACCAGTCGGACCGCCGCGCCGCGCAGTCGGTTAATATACACCTTGCGGCGCTCTGTGCGTTAATTGAACAGGGGCGCGACATCGCGTTTATTCCGCGGCTCCTGAAAACACTGGCGAATAATTATAAAGATCTGTTCGAGCCGCTGCCGCCGCCGGCGCCGGATCTTTATGCGCTCACGGTCAAGGATGTTCTAAGAGCAGAAAACGCGCAGCAGCATCGCAAGATAGCGCAGGACTGGGCCAAGGCGGTGTGGCGGGCCTGGGAGCCGCACCATCATGTTGCGCGAGCCCATATCGAACGCGTTAGCGGATAAAGTGAGGCCAGCCATTACCTTTATCAAAACCATCTCTCCCGAGAAAGCCGGCGGTCGTCTAAAGACGCTCTATGACCGCGTCAAAGGCCCCGACGGGCGCGTCGACAATATTCTCACGGCGCATAGCCTTCGTCCGCACTCACTCGAAGGGCATATGGCGCTCTATAAAAATGTGCTGCACCATAACGCCAATGAGGTCCCGAAATGGTTTCTCGAAACTATTGGCGTTTATGTGAGCATGCTCAATAGATGCAGCTATTGCGTAGACCATCATTTCGCAGGCTTGCGGCGTCTACTAAGCGACGACCGACGCGCAAACGCGATCAATGATGCGCTCGCATCTGCGCTCGACGGTAGTACGATCGAAACCGATGTGCTCACCAAAAAGGAAATCGCGGCACTCGGTTATGCAGCGCAACTCACAAAATCCCCCTCGTCGATCACGGAAAAGCAAGTTGACGCCTTGCGTGGCGCCGGCTGGGGCGACAGCGAAATTCTCGAGATCAATCAAGTCGCGGCCTATTTCGCATACGCCAATCGCACGGTGCTCGGCCTTGGCGTAACCACGGAGGGCGATCGTCTCGGCCTGTCGCCTAATAACGACGACGACGAAAGTGATTGGGGTCATCAATAAACGCATGGAGTCAACGAAATTAAGCTGGCGAGGCTCTCGCGACGCCCTCGAGGCTGCGCAATTTGCGCTCACCGAACTATTATGGCCGCCTGCGGGCGCCGTCAGCCTCACGAAAGACGATCCAACGGCGGAGGATGAGGCCGCCGCGTGGTCTCTTGACGCCTATTTTGAAGAGGCGCCCGACATCGACGCCGTGTGCGCACTGGCCAACGAACATGGCGGGCTTGGCGAGCCCGTTATCGAAGCGTTGCCCGAGATCGACTGGGTCGCCCATTCCCTTGAAGGGCTCGGCGTCGTGCGCTGCGGCCGGTTTGTCCTCTATGGCGTTCATGACGCCGACAAGCTTCCCGGCGATGATGGCGACATGCCGATCCGTATCGACGCTAACCAAGCCTTCGGCACCGGTCATCATCCGACCACAGCCGGCTGTCTGGCGCTTCTTGACCGTTTCGCCGGCTTTGCGCCCAAAAAGGTTCTTGACCTTGGCTGCGGCTCCGCCATTCTCGCCATTGCGGCGGCAAAGCTATGGGGCCGTTCTATCCTCGCCAGCGACATTGATGAGCGCTCCGTTGAAATCGCCACAGAGAACGCCGCGTTAAATGCGGTTGCCGATAGAGTCTCCGTCGTAGAGGCTAACGGCTTCGATCACAGCGAGATCGCCAAGGCTGCGCCCTTCGATTTTGTCTTCGCTAATATTCTCGCGGGCCCGCTCGCCGAACTTGCGCCGGCGATGGCGGAGCACGTGCAGAAAAACGGGCGGGTGATGCTGGCGGGGCTCATGACCAAACAAGCCGACAGCGTGATCGCAGCCTATGACGACGCCGGCTTCCGCCTCATCAACCGGCTCGACCAGCCGACCTGGCCAGTCCTTCTGCTGGTCCGGCGCTAGGCGGGCCTTGAGGCCGACGCAGCGACAGGCGATAACGCCGGATCAAACACCGAAAGAGACCCCGCAATGTTCCAGACATTCGAACCCGTTTCCGACCGATCCTTTGCCGGCAAGCATTTGCCGCGTCTCCGCGCTGAAATGAAAAAACAAAATCTTGACGGGTTCATCGTTCCCCATGACGACGAATATCAAAACGAATATATACCGGCCTACGCCGAACGCCTGATGTGGGTGAGCGGTTTTTCCGGTTCAGCGGGCGGCGCCATTGTTCTTCAGGATCGCGCCGTCGTTTTTACAGACGGCCGCTACACCCTGCAGGTTCGTCAGCAGGCCGACAGCGCGTTTTACGACTATGTCGATATCACCGAACAGACGCCCGACCACTGGTTAGGTGAGAACGCAGCAGCGTCGGACCGTATCGGTTATGATCCGATGCTGCATACGACCGACAGCGTGCGAAAGCTCAAAGCCGCGTCGAAAAAGGCCGGCTTTACGCTCGTCGCCATTGCGGAAAATCCCGTCGACGCGGCGTGGACCGACCAGCCGCCTATTCCGAAAACGCCGGCGAAACCGCACGATGTTTGCTACGCCGGCAAGGCATCGGCCGAGAAGCGCGCGGAAATCGCCGCCGCAATCAAAGCGGCCGGCGCCGACGCGGCGCTGATTACCGCGCCGCCGTCGATTGCATGGCTCTTTAATATCCGCGGTGGCGATGTAGCCCGCACCCCACTGCCGCTGGCGCGGGCTGTAGTGACAAAGGACGGCGCAGCGACGCTTTTCATCGCACCTGAAAAAATCGACAACGCTCTGCCGGAATTTCTTGGCGATGAAGTCGATATTCGCGGTGAAGACCAGCTTGGCGCCGCACTCGAAAAACTTGGAGAGCAGAATACGCGCATCGGCGTCGATCCCACGCTCGCGCCCTCAAAGTATGTCGATGAGTTGAAAGACGCCGGCGCTGAAATCGTCACCATGACAGACCCCTGCGCCCTTCCCCGCGCAGCAAAGAACGATACCGAAATTGACGGCGCACGCGCCGCACACATCCGAGACGGCGCGGCGGTAACCCGGTTTTTGCACTGGCTTGCGACAGACGCGCAATCGGGTGACGTAGACGAGATAACCGCCGCAAAGAAACTTGAGAGCTTCCGCGCCGAGCATCATGATTTACGCGACCTTTCGTTTGACTCTATATCCGGCGCGGGCGCTAATGGCGCGATCTGCCATTATCGCGTCTCAACGGAAACCAACGCCACGCTGGAAAAGGGAACATTGTTCCTGATCGATTCCGGCGGTCAGTATCCGGACGGAACGACGGATATTACGCGGACGGCGCCCATCGGAACACCGACGGACGAGATGCGCGACCGGTTTACGCGCGTTCTTAAAGGACACATCGCACTCGCCCGGTTGAAATTTCCGTCCGGCACGAACGGACACCAGATCGATGCGATCGCGCGCAAACCATTATGGGATGCCGGCCTCGACTACGATCACGGCACCGGGCATGGCGTCGGATCGTTTCTCGGCGTGCATGAGGGCCCGCAACGCATCGCCAAGGCGCCGAACAGCCAGGCGCTGCTTCCGGGCATGATCCTGTCGAACGAGCCGGGCTTTTACAAAGCCGGCGAATTCGGCATTCGCATTGAAAATCTCATCGTCGTGCGGCGGGCCGCGCCCATCAACGGCGGTGATCGCGACATGCTGGAATTTGAAACCATCACAATGGCGCCGATCGATCTCGATCTTGTCAAACCGGATTTGCTCGACGAAGGAGAGCGGCAATGGCTCAACGATTATCACGCCGCCGTCCGCGACCGCGTCGGTCCGCAGCTGCCAGCAGAGATCAAGGATTGGTTTGATAAGGCGACGCGCGCAATTTAATCGCGTCGCATCTTTTACTCGGCGGCGGCGGCGGCTTCTTCGGGCGCTTCCGTCTTGCTTTCGTCGCCATCGCTGGCAGCAGCCTTTGCCGGCCGGCGCGCCCGGCGCCGTTTCGGCTTCGGCTCCGCTTCGACATCATCGCCGCCCGAAGCCACCGTATTGTCGTCGCCGCTCGTATCCGGCGCCGGTTTCTGCTCGTCGCGCAGTTCATCACGGCGGCGACCGCTGCGCCCGCTACTTGAACGATCACCACTCTGGCGATCACTATGTTGGCGCTCGCCGCTCTTGCTGTCGTCAGCGACACTCGGCTGATCGCCCTCGGCGTCGACAGCCTGTTGTTGCTGCGGCGGCGGCTGCATTGCGCGGATGACGCGAAAGTAATGTTCGGCGTGCTGGAGATAGCTTTCCGCTTTGACGCGATCGCCGGCCGACGACGCATCCCGGGCGAGGGCTGTGTATTTGTCGTAGATCTGATTGGCGGTGCCGCGAATGCGCACATCCGGCCCGTTAGAATCGAGCGCCCGATTTGGATTAGACCCGCCCTGACGCCGGCGTTGGTTGCGGCCTCGCTTCATAATGTTGTCCTTACGCTTTCCCCGAAACGCCGTGCAGGCAAGCGCAACGCGCCTGGCGGCTAAATGGTTGATCTTGACAAACCGACGGCGACAAAACGGTCGCCCGTAATTTCATGCGTTATTTGGTTCCAATGCGCAGCACCGCTGCGGACAAAAGCCAGACCCTTTCAACAGCCAGCCTTAGTGATGGAGTATCGACGAGACCTGCGCCCATCCGGAGGCGCGATCTGCACTGTCTATGGGCATATTACCGCTTTACCGGGTTATTTCAATCCCTTTTTCCGACATGGCGGCGGACCGCCAAACCCCGCTCCCGGGCGGCGAGATCCCGAATGACAGAAAGTTCGGCATTCGGAATTTTCGCCGCCGCCAGCGCCCGCAATCGAGCGCCTTGATTGGGGTCGCCATACTCCAGGACAAAAAGCCCTGAAAGAGCCAAATAATCGCAAATTCCGTCAAAAATGAGCCGGTAGGCCTCAAGGCCGTCTTCGCCGGCAAAAAGCGCCACGGTCGGTTCGTAATCCGAAACGTCGACGATCAGGCCGGGCTGGTCCGTCTCCGGAATATAGGGCGCGTTGGCGATAACAACATCAAATTCTCCATTAACGTTTTCAAACCAGTTGCTCACCGAGAACTCAGCGCGATCTGAAAGCCCGAGGGCGGCTGCGTTTTCGCTGGCGATCGCAACGGCGTCCGGCGAGATATCAACGCCGACCCCAGACGCCTGCGGCAGCTCGCTCAACAGCGCACACAAAAGGCAGCCCGATCCCGTTCCGAGATCGAGAATACGCAGCGGCGCCGATCGATCGGAAAGCACGCATACGGTTTCGACCAGACACTCTGAATCGCCTCGCGGCACAAGCACATCGGGAGTAATCCGAAACGGCATGCCCCAGAATTCTCTTTGACCCGTTATGTATGCGATCGGTTCGCCGGATGCGCGGCGCAAAATCAGGTTGCCGAATTTTTCCTTCGCCGAGCCGTCCGCCAGATCGGTCGCCCGCGCAATAAGCGCAGCGTCGTCGCAATCAAGAACGAACTTGGCAAGAACGCGCGCGTCAAGGCGGGGCGACTGAGACCCGGACAGCAACGCCGCGCCCGCCCGAACCATCGCTTCAATCGTTGCGGCGTTTGTTATATCAGCCGACATCGCCTTGCATTTCCGCGAGACGGTCGGCGCGATCCTGCGTGATGAGCGCATCGGCCAGCTCGCCAAGTCCGTCGCCGCGAATTATCTCGTCGAGATTATACAATGTCAGATTAATGCGATGATCCGTAACGCGGCTCTGCGGATAGTTATAGGTCCGGATGCGCTCGGACCGATCGCCGGAGCCGACCATGCCCTTGCGTTCCGCGGCGCGCTCCGCGTCGACGCGCGCGCGCTCGGCTTCATACAAACGCGCGCGCAGCACCTGCATGGCTTTTGCCCGGTTTTTGTGTTGCGACTTCTCGTCCTGCTGGCTGACAACGACGCCGGTCGGCATATGGGTGATGCGAACCGCTGAATCGGTTGTGTTGACGGATTGCCCGCCCGGACCCGAGGCGCGGAAGACATCGATCCGCAAGTCGCTTTCATTGATCTCGATATCCACATCCTCCGGCTCGGGAAGCACGGCGACGGTTGCGGCCGACGTATGAACGCGGCCTTGCGTTTCAGTCGCCGGCACGCGCTGCACGCGATGCACGCCGGCCTCGAATTTCATCTTCGCGAAAACGCCGTCGCCGCTAACGCTCGCCTGTATCTCTTTGTAACCGCCGATTTCCGCCTCCGACGCCGACAGGATATCGACCCTCCAGCCATTCAACGACGCAAAACGCTGATACATGCGAAAGAGATCGCCCGCGAAAATCGCAGCCTCATCGCCGCCAGTACCGGCCCGGACTTCTAGAATGACGGATGAATCATCAGCCTTGTCTTTGGGCAGCAGCATGAATTGAAGATCCTGCTCAAGCTCGGGCAGGCGTTCGCGCAACTCTGAAAGTTCGTCCCTGGCGAGAGCCGCCATCTCCGCATCGTCGCCGGCGACAAGCTCTTCGAGGCCGGCAAGCTGCTTTTGCGCGTCGATCAGCTCACGCGCCTTCTCAACGACGGGACGCAGCTCGCCGTGTTCACGCGACAGCTTGACGATATCGCTAGCGTCCGCGCCCGAAGACATGCGCGCCTCAATCGCTTCAAATTTGTCGATCAGCGCCGCGATTTTTGTTTCAGGAATCATTCAATAGCCAAGCATAATCCGTTTCGGCGGCATTATGTACGGAGCGCCGTATTGTAACTCATTTCAGGATATTTCGTGAGCATCGCGACGAGCGCCGCCCAGTCGCCCGACGCGTAAATGCGCTGAAAATGTTCGTCATGAAGCGCTCGCGTCTCCCACCCCTCGATGAGCGTAAAGGCAAGCGGGTCGTCGCTGTTGCGATAGACCTCAGCCGCGATGAAGCCCTCCTCGCTCGCCATCGCCGCATTGATGTTCGTCATGAGGTCTAGAAAAGCGTCCAGGTTTTCTTCGGCGACCTGAAATCGAGTAATCAAATGCGTTGCGTTTTCCACCGATCGATTGCCGCCTGCTCCCGGCGCGGGTGTCTCCTGCGCGCAGGCGCTGAGCGAGACCAAAGCACTTGCAAGAAATGCGGCAAGTAATTTTTCCATTTCAGCTCCATAAAATGAAAACGCGCGGGCGTGCGCCCTGCGCGTTTCGAATTACACAAAAGCCTCGCTACTCGGCGGCGACAGATTGCGCGGCCTCTTCCGCCTGTATTTCAGCGGCGCGTTTCTCGACCAGCTCAACCAGGTGATCAACAAGCTTGTCATTGTCGATGCGGTGATCGATTTCGCCGCCGAGATAGACCATGCCGTGTTCCTTCCCGGCGCCGCCGCCGGTAAAGCCAATATCGGTCTCGCGCGCCTCGCCCGGCCCGTTGACGACGCAGCCAATCACCGAAAGCGTCATCGGGGTCGTAATGTGGGCGAGGCGTTCCTCAAGCGTTTCCACCGTTTCAATGACATTGAACCCCTGGCGGGCGCAGGACGGGCAGGAAATCACGTTAACGCCGCGGTGGCGCAGGTTTAGCGATTTGAGGATATCGAAACCGGCCTTGATTTCTTCGACCGGGTCAGCGGACAGCGACACGCGGATGGTGTCGCCTATACCGGCCCATAATAGATTACCCATGCCAATCGCTGACTTTACCGAACCGATGCGCAGACCGCCGGCTTCGGTGACGCCGAGATGAAGCGGGCAGTCGATGGCTTCGGCAAGCGCGTGATAGGCGGCAACGGTCAGGAAGACGTCAGAGGCTTTGACCGAGATCTTGAACTCGTGAAAGTCATTGTCCTGAAGAATCTTCGCATGATCGAGCGCACTCTCGACCATCGCTTCAGGACAAGGTTCGCCATATTTCTCCAGCAAGTCTTTTTCGAGCGAACCGCCGTTAACGCCAATACGCATCGAGCAGCCGTGATCCTTCGCCGCCTTGATCACTTCCTTGACGCGCTCTTCCGATCCGATATTGCCCGGATTTATGCGCAGACATGCGGCGCCGGCCTCGGCCGCCTCGATGCCGCGCTTATAATGGAAGTGGATGTCGGCGACGATCGGCACCGGCGAGTTCTTCGTGATGGTCGACAGCGCCGCTGTTGATTCCGTATCCGGGCAAGATACGCGCACGATGTCGGCGCCGGCTTCAGCGATCTCGTTGATCTGCCTGATTGTCGCCTGCGCGTCGGAGGTCAGCGTATTGGTCATCGACTGAACGGCGATCGGCGCGTCGCCGCCGACGGGCACTGACCCGACCATAATCTGACGGCATTTGCGTCGCTCAATATCACGCCACGGGCGTACGGACATCGTCCGGTCTCCAGAGATAAAATGGCTACTGTTGCAGCGCCAAAATCGCGCGACCGCGCGGGATGTCAAGGCCTGCTGAAAAAGCGCGAAAATTGCGCCGTTTCAGGGGCCTAAAGCGGCCGCTGAAAGGTCAGTTCGAAGCGCTGATCGTGCGCCGAACGGGCCCGGCCGTCGATCGTCATTGGCTCGAATTTCCAGCGGCGCACGGCGATCAACGCCGCATCGCCGAAGCAACTGTTGGTGGCCTGGACGATGCGCTCACCGGCGACCCGGCCCTGCGGCGTGACCGAAAGGCTGAGCGTCACGGTCTCCAACGGCGCGGCCTTGTCGAGGCAGCCCATCGGATAAATCGGCTCCACGCGTTCAATGAGCATTGCGCCGACCACCGTTTCCTCGGGCGCGGCGATTGGCGCGCGCGCCGCGACATCCGCCGCCGCCTCTTCCGGCGCCGCCGAACCCAGCTGCCTGACCTCGCGCGGCAACGTGATTTGCCACGCGCACCATAGAATGAAAGCGAGAATGCCGACGACGGCGAGAAGGGAGAGCTCCGGCTTATCTGCCGGCGTTGCCTTCTCCGCGACTTCGAACCTTTCGGCGTCGACCGGTTTCGCGACTTCGAACCCGGCGCAAGTTTTGAAGCGTGCGACAATCTCATCGGCGTTGAGGTCGAGAAATTCCGCATAGGCGCGGACGAATCCGATTGCATAGGGACGCGCGGGCAGCGCATCGGGATCAAGCGCCTCGATCGCTTCAAGGTGGCGTTCCTTGATATGCGTCTTCGCGGCCGCCTCCGATAAGGATAGCCCTTGATTTTCGCGCGCAGCGCTTAACGCGGCGCCGACGTCGTCATTGTCGCCGCCATCGGCGCGTCGCCGGCGCGCATCTTCCAACTCGAAAATTTCTGCTGTGCCGTCTTTACTGGTCACTTGGCGCGTCCGCCCTTTACTCAATTGCGTCGATCTAACGCGAATAAACCGACGATTCCCTGATCACCTAGGAGTACAATCATTAAAGCAGGAATTTGTTAACCCCCAATTGACGGCTCCAGCGCGCCATTCTCGTGCAAATACGCTCTAAACGCATCGCGCAGCGAATCAGCTGGCGCGGCGAACCGTTGCTCTAGCCACTGGGCGGCGTCGGCGGCATTTAAAGAACGGATCAGGCGCTTGAACTGCCCGACGGATGAGGCCGGCACCGAAAAATCACGTAAGCCCACCGCAATCAGCGCCGCCGCCGTCACAGGGTCGGCGGCCTGTTCACCGCAATAGGCCGGCGAAACGCCGATCGCATTGGCGTTGCTCACCGCGTGTTTCAGGAAACTCAGGAAGCCCGGATTCATCGGATCATATCGCCGCTGCACCCGCTCCGAATCCCGATCGGCCGCAAAATAGAATTGGGCAAGGTCATTGCCGCCGATCGACATGAAATCGACTTTGCCCGCGAGCCCCGCAATATGCCAGGCGGCGGCCGGCGTTTCGATCATGGCGCCAATAAAGACCCTTTTCGGCAACACATCGCCGCGCCGGCGCACGCGTTCAACCTCTCTGTCCATCAGGGCCCGCGCATCATCGATTTCGCTCGCAAGCGTCACCATCGGAAACATGATGTGGAGATCCCGGTCGGCGGCCGCCGCGAGCAGCGCGCGCAATTGCGGGCGGATCATGCCGGGGCGATCGACGGCCATCCGCAAGCCCCGCCATCCCATCGCCGGATTGCCCTCGGTCATCCGCTCCATGTATGCGGCCGTCTTGTCGCCGCCGATATCAGCGGTGCGAAAAACAACGGGCTTGCCGCCGGCGAGATCAAGCGCTTCACGATATAGCGCTGTCTGTGACGCAACGCTCGGCAGTGCATTACCGATCAGGAACTGAAGCTCGGTGCGAAAGAGGCCGACGCCGCTGGCGCCGGTTTCACGAAGATGCGGCATGTCGAGCACCAGGCCGGCGTTAATCATGACGGTAATATCAATGCCGTCCGCCGTGCGCGTCGGCAGCGCGCGCTCCCTTGCAAATTCCGCCTGACGCTCGCTTTGCAACGCACGCCTTGAGCGGAAGGTCTCGATCACATCCGCTGTCGGACGAATATGGATTTCGCCCTTGTCACCGTCGATGACGACGAAGTCGTCCTCCTCGCAACGATCAATCGCATCACCGAGCCCAGTGACCATGGGAATCTTCAGAGCGCGCGCAACGATCGCCACATGGGACGTCGCAGACACTTCGCCGAGGACAAGGCCTTTGAGGTTTTGTCGGTCGTATTCGAGTAGTTCAGCCGGCCCCATCACGCGCGCAACCAGCACCGCATCGCCGCCGAGCGCCTGACGCGCGCCGTTCTTTTCGCCGGACAAAAGCCGCAACAAGCGATGCGCCAGATCGTCAAGGTCGTGCATCCGCTCACGCATGTACGCGTCGCGCGCCTGGCTAAGGCGACTGCGATTTTCGGTTTTGACCTGCTCGACCGCGGCTTCTGCGGTCAGTCCGGAAAAGACTGCGGCGCGAAGCCGCTCTTTCCATCCGCGATCATAGGCAAACAATCGATAGGCTTCGAGAACCTCGCGCGATACGTCTGTGAGACTGGCGTTTTCAGCAAGCATCGCGTCGACGGAAGCGCGGAGCGCCGTCAGCCCTTCTTCAAGCCGGCTAGCCTCCGCGGCGACATCGTTAGCGAACACTTTATGTTTTGGCGCCGGCGGTTGCAGAAAGACTGCGCGCCCCGACGCTATACCGGCGACAATCGGTACGCCCAGCAGCGTTTCGGGCCGGTGCAGCATCTCGCCGACGACCGCCGTTTCCTCCCGGCTTAAGAGTTCACCTGAGGCGGCGATCTCGGCAAGCAGCGCCGCGACGGCCTGCACAGCTTCCACTTCTTCATCGGCGTATTGGCGCGCGGCGCGGTTCTGCACGACGAGGACGCCGAGCGTCTTACCCGACCGGATCAACGGCACGCCAAGAAACGAACTGAACGGGTCTTCGCCGGTCTCCGGTCGATAGGCGAAAGCCGGATGGTGCGGGGCGTCGTCTGTAACAAGCGGGCGGCGGCTTTTCGCAACAAGACCCACGAGGCCCTCACCAATCCCCAACCGCGTGCGGTGAACGGCTTCCCGGTTAAGACCTTCGGTAGAGTACAATTCCAATACATCGTCGGGACGCCGTAGATAGATCGAGCAGACATCCGCGACGACGTGTGACGCAATCGTACGGGTCAAATGGTCGAGCCGGTTCTGCGCGCTCCCTTCGCGCGCTACAGCATCGTGCATCCGCCTTAACAGGACGGTGATGCCTTGTTCATTGTGACCGCCATGGGGCGGCCTTGTGTTCTCGATGCTCATCGTTTTCCGATCCAGCGCGAAAATTCGCCGATCTTTGTCATTCAATTCGCCATATCGAGGCCGTACGCGTCATGCAGCGACCGCGCGGCGTATTCGGCGGCGTCGGAATCAATTAGTACACTGATTTTAATTTCCGACGTCGATATATTATGGATATTGATGCCCTTTTCGGCAAGCGTCCGGAACATCGTCGAGGCGACGCCGGCATGGCTTTTCATACCAACGCCGATAACGGATATTTTCGCCACATGGCGGTCCGCCTGCAGCGACTTGTAACCGATTTCCGACTGTACCTCGGCCAGCGCTTCAACAGCGCGATCAAGATCGTCTTCCTTTGTCGTGAAGGAAATATTCGCGAATCCGGGCTCGCGCGAAGCGCTTTGCACGATCATGTCGATATTGATGTTTGCGTCAGCCAGTTTCGTGAAAATCGCAGCCGCGCGACCGGGCTCGTCGGGCACCGCAAGCACGGTTACCGCAGCTTCATTGAAATCCGGCGTAATAGCGGTGACAATATTCTGTTCCACGATTTCATCCTCATCACAAATCAGCGTACCGGGCGCGTTGGCGTCGGGCGCGTCAAAACTTGAAAGGACCCGCAGGCGCACGTTGTGGGCCATCGCCATTTCAACGGATCGGGTCTGCAATACCTTGGCGCCGACCGACGCCATTTCCAGCATTTCCTCGTACGAAATTTTCCCAATACGGCGGGCCTGTTTCGTCAAGCGCGGATCGGTCGTATAAACGCCATCAACGTCGGTGTAGATATCGCAGCGTTCAGCGCTCACGGCGGCCGCCAGCGCAACAGCGGACGTATCCGATCCGCCGCGTCCGAGCGTGGCGATGCGTCCCGATGGCGCAACGCCCTGAAACCCCGCAACGACGGCGACCTCGCCGTTGTCCATCGCGTCGCCAATTAGTTCGGCGTCGATGGCCGCAATGCGTGCGCGTCCGTGGGCGTCATCGGTTTTCAGCGCGATCTGCCAGCCCTGCCACGAGCGCGCTCGAAATCCTTGATTCTGCATCACTAGCGCCAACAAGCCCGATGTCACCTGCTCGCCGCTCGAAACCACGGCGTCGTGTTCCACGTACCGCGCGTCGAGAGCCGGCGCCGGCGCGCCCGCTTTTCCGGCCAGCCCGATAAGGCGGTTGGTCTCGCCGGCCATCGCAGAAACAATCACAGCGACGGAATGGCCCGCTTCAACTTCGCGGCGCACGAACGCCGAGGCGGCGCGAATGCGCTCAATGTTGGCGACCGACGTGCCGCCGAATTTCATCACGATGCGAGCCATGCGCGAGGTCTATCCCTTGCGTTGTAACGCCATATTGCCAGCGATGATCGGGAGGGTACCCTATCGCCGTATCTCTAGGCGCCGCCTTTTGCGAAGGCAAGCGAGGAAAAGTCAATGAATGCGCGAGCTGAGCTAAAAAGTCGTCAAAAAATAGGCGAAACGACTATTGACCCCGCAGAAATTGACAAGTTCTCCGCCATCGCCGCGGAGTGGTGGGATCCGTTTGGAAAATTCAAACCGCTGCATAAATTTAACCCTGTTCGCCTCGCCTATATCCGGGACGCGGCTTGCGCGCACTTCAACCGCGACGGCGCCGAAACTCAGCCGCTGGCCGGACTGCGGCTCCTCGATATTGGCTGCGGCGGCGGTCTTGTGGCCGAGCCCATGGCGCGTCTCGGCGCATCCGTGACGGCCATCGATGCAAGCGAGGCCAATATCAAGACCGCCCTCGCCCACGCCGGCCCGCTGAACCTCAATATGGACTACCGTTGCGCCGCGGCGGAAGATCTTTTCGCCGCCGGCGAAGGACCGTTTGACATTGTTCTCAATCTCGAAGTGGTGGAGCACGTCGCCGATGTCGATCTTTTTTTAAGAACAACAGCGAACCTCGTCGCACCGGGCGGCATGCTTGTCATGGCGACAATCAACCGTACGTTGAAGGCGCTGGCGCTCGCAAAGATCGGCGCCGAATATATTCTGCGTTGGCTGCCCGCCGGCACGCACGACCCGCGCAAATTCGTCAAGCCCGAGGAAGCTGCCGCTGCGTTGTCTGGAGCAGGCTTGACCGTAACGGAAGATGCCGGCGTCTCCTATAATCCGCTGATGGATCAATGGCGCATTTCGGAAGACACCGACGTCAACTACATGCTGACGGCGGTGAAGGACGACACCGCGGATTGACCGAACGACCTTAACTACCGCCGCAGCGTCTCAAGTGTCTCCCAGTGTTCGCCAATCGCTGCGCGGGTCGCGTTGTAACCGTCGGACACCGCTTCGTCATATTCCTCCCAGTCGCGCAACTCGACGCCTTCGACTTTGGGCGAAATCATAATGTCGGCGGGATGGATCTTGAGCACGCGTTCATGACGCGCCGTCGCCGTGCGCATCAAAAGAGAAACGATCGGCGGCGCGTCCTTAACGCCGTGTTGCGCAATCCAGGAGAAAAACCCCGGCGGATCACGAAACGCATCGACGTTGATGACGCCGCGGCGGGCTACGTCGATGCCGATGGTCAGGCCGCGATGTGTCGCCGCCATGACGTCCGTCGGGAAATTGTTGATGACGGCGCCGTCTACAAGTAGCGCATCGCCGTCGATGACCGGCGGCAGAATCCCTGGCAAGGAAATCGTCGCCCGCAACGCATGGCGCAAGGCGCCGCGGCGATGAACACGCGCCTCACCCGTAGAGATATCCGAAGACACGCAGAAAAACGGCAAGGCCAGTTCCTCAATGAGACGGTCGCCGAAGTGTTTTTCGAGACGCTCCTCGACCCGTTTGCCTTTCGTCAGCGCGACCACAGGGAGGACGTGATCGCCAAGGGGGTTTGAGTTCACGAAGGCGTCGCGAATGCGCGCCTCAATTTCTTCGTTGTCCCATCCGGCGGCGACGCAGGCGGCGATGATCGCCCCCATGGATGCGCCGCTGACAAAGTCAATCGGTACGCCCGCTTCGCGCAGCGCAGTCACCGCGCCGATATGCGCGTAGGCGCGCGCGCCGCCGCCTGAAAAAACAACGCCGACGGATTTTCCAGCGACGACCCGCGCCAGCCGATCTCGGCATGCCGCGCTACGACAGTTGAGAATTCGCGACGCGCTGATGGCGTCCGCCCACTCTGCGATAGGGCACGCCGGTATACCTTCGTGCAGCATCACGAGATCGACGAGACGGAACTTGCGGGCCCGCTCGCCAGTTTCCGTCGTCATCGGGAAAGGCCGCGGCGGTTTGGCGTCGCGGCGGGCGAAAACCAGAAACCGATCCGCATGGCGGATAACAAACCGATACCACGCGCCGCCATCGACCCGCGCAGCCAGGAGAACGACGTCGTGGCTTTCTTCCATCCGGTCAAATGCATCAGATTCCAGCGCGCCATCCTGCGCCGGCAGCCAGTTCGTCTTAACGCCATATCCGGCGATCCGCTGCGCGATGTCCGCCGCAAGACTGTTGATGTCGATCGACGGCGACGTTGCAACGAGCGCGAATATCCGCGGCGCTGATTGCTGAAAGCTCGCGGCCGGATGACGCGCGCGGTTGAGAATGACGCGCGACAGTGCGCCTGCAAACTCGCCATGTTCATGGATGATGTGCTCAACATCGGCGCGGGTCAGCGACAGGATCTCCGTGTCACGTAGCGCGAAGACCGATGCGGAATGGATCTCGCCGGAAAGCATCGACATTTCGCCCGCCGGCTCGCCAGCCCGAACGTAACCGACGACTTCTTCGCCTTCTGGACCGGTTCTGACAACGATCAATCGGCCGGAGACAACGAAATGCAATGCGTCGGACGGTTCGCCCGCAAGAAACAACGGCCAACCACCGGCGAGCGAATGCCAGCAGCCTCTAGCGGCGACGTCCGTCAGCGCCTCATCATCCAGACTTTTGAAAAAATCGAGTTCAAGAAGGCGGTCGCGAATAACGTCCATGGAACAGGCCCGAACGATTTGATCACTTTGTTATTTGTTAAACGCGAATGTTGTTGCCGCCGTTCACGCCGATAACGCCCTCGCCTAACAAAGCCGGGCGAAATCAGTTCAGTTTTTTGTCCGCAGACGTTTTCGTCAGCGAAGGCCCATTCCCCGAGCTTTTGCTCGCTGAAGACGCGGGACGCGCCGCGCCGGCCTTTTTGTCTTTCGGTTTGGCCCCTGGCAGCGGCGCGACGCTGACGCCTTCTTCAACGAGATCCTTTACTTCCCGCCCGGTCGCTTCGCCGTAAATGCCGCGCGGGTCCGTTTCGCCATAGTGGATCTTGCGGGCCTCTTCCGGAAACTTGTCGCCCACATAGTCGAAGTTGCTTTCGACATATTTACGCGCACGACTCGCCGCCTCGGCCATCTCCTTAAGAAACGCCGATTTCTTTGCAGACGGCGTCGATGACCGGCGCTTTGCGATCGCCGGAGCCATGACAGCCTTTCGAATATCCGTCGTTGCGCAAAGCGGACATTCCAGAAGCCCGTCCTCGGACTGCGCATCATAATCGGCGCTGTCGCGGAACCAACCTTCGAACTCATGTTCGCTTTCACAGATAAGCCGATATTTTATCATTGTTTTATAATGGTTATTTCGAACTTTTGATCAAGGGCCAAGTTCGGGATGCGTTGACGCGCCTCGCGCGCCTCCTGAAGCGCAATATCAGCAAGAACGACGCCAGGTTCGTCTCCCGGCGCTTCGGCGAGGGTCTCACCCCACGGGCCCACAATTAGCGAATGGCCCCAGGTTTCACGCCCGTCTTCGTGCACGCCGCCCTGAGCCGGCGCGACCACGAAAGCGCCGTTTTCGATGGCGCGCGCGGTCAGCAGCGTCTTCCAGTGAGCGCGACCGGTCTGACGTGTAAACGCCGCCGGGACGCACAGGACCTCCGCGCCGCTGCGCGACAGGCTCCGATAAAGCTTTGGGAAGCGCACATCATAGCAAATTGTCAGGCCGATCTGCGCGACATCCGTACTAGCGACGACAGCACGGTCGCCGGGCGCATATATCTTCGATTCCTTCCAGCTTTCGCCGCCTGGAAGATCGACGTCAAACATATGAATCTTATCGTATGTTGCCGCGATGCTTCCATCTGGTGCAAATAAATATGAACGATTGGCGGCGCGCGTCCCGGCGGCGCCCGCCTTCAATTTCACAGCCAATGATCCGATCAGTAACCAAACGCCGTGGCCTTTCGCGGCATCGGCAAACGCGCCGATGTCTTCAAGCTGTGATTCCTCAGGCAACATCTCAAGCAGCCGCGATCCTTTGCGATCGACGACATTGGTCATTTCGGGCGTCGCAATGAATGTCGCGCCGGCCGCTGCGGCCTCGGAAATCAGGCCGCAAGCCTCTGAAATGTTTTTGGCGCGATCAAGACCTGAACGCATCTGCACGCATGCAACGCGCAGCGATGCCGCTCCATTAGGCATTCAGCAACGCATCCAGTTTGCCGGCACGCTCCAGCGCTATTAATTCATCGCATCCGCCGACATGCGTCTCACCGACAAATATCTGCGGATACGTGGCCTGCCCGTTCGACCGCGCCAGCATCTCCTGGCGTTTTTCCTTATCGAAGCCGGCGGAGATTTCGTTAATCGTCGCGCCTTTCTCGGTCAGTAGGGCGAGCGCGCGCGCGCAAAACCCACATAGCGGGCGGGTGTATATTGTTACGTCTTGCATGGGTCTGCGATCTCGTCCTGCGCTTTTCCGGAGCCCCGCTATATGGCGCCGACGCCGCCCTTTACAACCCGCGCCAGCACGAGCGCATCAACGCGCTCCGCGCCCGCTCGTTTCAACACTTTCGCCGCTGCCGACAATGTCGCGCCGGTAGTGAGTACGTCATCGACCAACACAATGTGGGCGCCCGCAATGTAACGAGTGCGTGATCTTCGAACAGCAAAGGCGCCGGCGACGTTACGAGCCCGCGCATTGGCCGAGAGATCCTTTTGCGGTGGCGTCGGTCGCGTGCGGATTAATAGGTCAGGCATAAAGCACGCGCCTGTTTCGCTCGCTGTTGCAGCGGCGAGCAACGACGATTGATTGTAGCGCCGCGCCAACAATCGCCAACGATGCAGCGGGACAGGCGTCATTAACGAAGCGGCGGACACCATGCCGCCGCCGGCGCGGGCCATCCAGGCGCCAAATCGGCCGGCGTTTTCCGTCCGGTCGGAATGCTTGTACGCAACGATCAGCTTATGGCTCGCATCGTCGTAGACAATTGCCGCGCGTGCATGATCATACGCCGGCGGCTCGGCAATACAGGATGGACACAGAACGCCGTGGCCATAGTCCACGGAGAACGGCACGCCGCATCGGTCGCAGTGCGGCTCGTCGATGAATTGGATGGCGCCCCAGCCCGTTGCGCTGAGCCCTGACGGATCGTCAATGCGCTCGCCGGTAACGGGACAGACCGGCGGCATGAAAAAATCGATCGCGCGTCGGCCCGCGCCTCGTAAGACGCCGCCCGCCGCAGCCGCCATTTGCGCAATCATCGCGCGGAGCGTATCGCATCAGCCGATGGATGCCAAAAACGCCAGCAGCGGGCGCCGCCCGCCTGATATTTTCGACCGCCGCCGCCGCCAGCTGGCGCGCGCGCGCAGCGCTCGAGCGTTTGACGCCCATGATTTTCTGCACCGCCGCGCCATGACCGACATCGTGGACCGGCTCGAGACCGTGACGCGCGCCTTCCCGCGCGCCCTGTTTGCCGGGGCGGGCGGGCTGACCGACATGCTGACGCCGGCATGCGGCGTCGGCGATGTCATTCACATGGACCTGGCGCCGGAACGGGCGCCGTCGGCGGGCGCGCGGGTGGCCGGTGATGAGGAATATTTGCCGTTTGCGACGGAATCATTCGATCTGATCGTCAGCCTACTGACGCTCCACGCGGCAAACGACATCCTAGGCGCGCTGATACAGGCGCGCCGGGCGCTGAAACCGGACGGTCTCTTTCTTGCGGCCGCATTTGGCGAAGGCACGCTCCGGTGCTGGCGCACAGCGCTGCAGGAGGCCGAAGTGGCTGAAACGGGCGCGCTTTCCGCACGCATCGCGCCTTTCGCAGCTGTTCAGGATTTCGGACATGCGCTGGCGCGCGCGCGGTTGGCCATGCCGGTCACGGACAGCGATAGCGTGCAGGTTGTTTACAAAGATCCATACAATCTTGTCCGAGACCTGCGCGGCATTGGCGAAACCGGCGCGCTGGCTTCAAGGCCCGCGCCGTTGCGGCGCAAGACGGCGGCGTCCGCGATTTCCCGGTTCTCAGAAAACGGCGGCGGCGAACAATTCACGATTGTCTACATGACCGGATGGGCGCCCGACGCATCGCAGCCCCAACCGTTGAAGCCCGGATCGGCGAAAGCGTCCCTCGCAGCGGCCGTTAAGAGAATGGAATAACGACGCCGCTCCTCAGCTGCCGTCAAGGTTATCGGCGATATTCGTATACATGCCGCTCGTATTCTCGGAAAATGTCCTCACCGAGGCGATGATCGCAATAATAATCAAGGAGGCGATCATGCCGTATTCGATCGCCGTCGCGCCCTCTTCGTCGCGCAAAAACCGCTGTACGATGGGACTGCGTTGCGGTCCCCGAACGTCGCACAATTTGAATTGCATTCTCATAAAAAGTCCCTCAATTGCGCCGCTAGCGGTTTGTCTGCCGGCGGCATGTCGTAACGCAAGAGATCCTCTTTCCTGACCCACCGAAGCGCGTCATGGGTGTGCGGCGCCGGATTGCCCGACCATTTTCGGCATACGAATAAGGGCATCAAAAGGTGAAATTCCTCTGAACCCCACGACGCGAACGCCGCCGGCGCCAAACAAGACTGTTGCGTTCTCAAGCCCAGCTCTTCCTCGAGCTCCCTTACCAAGGCCTCCTCCGGCGTTTCGCCGGCCTGTAATTTACCGCCAGGAAATTCCCAAAGCCCGCCCATCGAGCCCCCATCCCGGCGTTTCGCCAGCAGGACGCGTCCATCTCGATCGATGAGCGCACACGCCGCCACAAGCATCAGCTTCGCCATATTTTCGCCTTAATTAATACGCGACGGAAATTACCGGCCCGTTACGCGAATGCGTAGAATTGTATTTAAATGGATCCAGTTGAAGGCAGTCTCTCCGTGCATTGCTAGACTAGCCGCCCGGCTGCTCCCGACCGTCCTGATCGTCATTGCCCAGCTCGGCGGGCATGATGAGCGGCGCGATCGTTGGCGATCGCTCGGTCTCAGGGCGATAGTAAACAACGCGATTTTCGTCCTCGAGTTCGCTGAGCATGCGCGCGATAATCTCGTTGCGGAGAAACTCCTCGATCTCGCTTTCCACTTCTGCAAGCGGCTTCGCGCTGGTGGGGCGCCGGCCGGTCACTTCAACAATATGCCAGCCATATTCGGTCCTGAAGGGCGCCGCGATATCGCCGACCGGCGTTCTGAACGCAACATTGGCGAAGTTTCGCGCCATGATGCCGCGACTGAACCAGCCGATTTCGCCGCCGAGCGGCGCCGTCGCGCGATCCTGCGAGCGTTCGCGCGCCAGCTGCGCGAAATCGCCGCCGTTTGTCAG
Organism: Hyphococcus sp.; assembly: GCA_965243785.1. GTDB lineage: Bacteria > Pseudomonadota > Alphaproteobacteria > Caulobacterales > Parvularculaceae > Hyphococcus. Next base: position 410,476 of record CBDEVX010000014.1, read on the forward strand.
CTGCGCCACGAGCTCCTGCGCCGCCTCTTCCGTTTCGACAAGAATATGCCGGGCGCGCACTTCATCGCCGACCTGCATGACCTTTCGATGCTCGCGATAATATCGCTCCACCGTTTCCGGCGTCACTTCTTCATCAACGCGGGACTTAATCAGCGACGCGGCCAGAATCCGATCCCGCGCCGTATTGACCCGCCGCAGAACCGACGGCGCGCGATGGAGGCCGTTGTCCCGCGCCGCCCGGGCCAGAAGACGCTGCTCCACATAGGACTCAACCAGGCCGCGCTCAAACGCGAGGTCTTGCGTTAACGCCTCCCCGGCCTCCAGCATGCCGCTCGCGCGGGCGGACGCTGCAACCTCGGACAGGTGCACGTAACGTCCGCCGACAAGCGCGAGGATGGGATCTTCCTCATCGATGGGCGGTCGGTTGGCGTTGGCTGCGGCATCGATAATGCCGTCGCCCTCGCGCAGGAGGTCGGCGATCCAAAGGCCGCAAACAACAATGGCGACGCCGCAAAGCGCGCTGTAGGCGCGGCCCGTCCGCGTCGGCAGCCACAAGATCAGGCTTCTGAGGACCTGTCCCAGCAACGCCAGGGCGTGCAGGCACGCCTCGAGCAGACGTCGCGCCAGTAGTTTGACGGCGCGCCACAGCGCCGAATCAAGCGCCGATGCGAGCCGCCAGGTGGTGATCGAAAACTTCCCAATGGCGCGCAGAACGATCACCGTCGCGCGGAGCGCCAAGCGTCCGCCTTTCACGGCGAGCCGGCCGAACGCCCGTAACGCTACGCCGACTCCGGCGCGCGCCAGCCCAAACAACGCGGCGGCGCGATTCTGCCTGCCCGCGGCCTGATCGCGTTTTCCGAAGCCTTTGTTTTCCTGCGTATTCATTGCAAGCGCTGACGCCTTGGCGTTTCGTTGACAGTTCCCGGCCCCGTCACTATCTCTCCGGCGGCCCTTCGGGGCGCACATTCAACTAGGCCGGTGAACGGCGCCGCTCCGCAATCCGCTCGGAGCGGGATACGAGGATTCACCGCTCCACAAAGGCCGGAACCCCATGGCGCTGCTTGGAATAGCGAAGAAGATATTCGGTTCATCCAATGACCGCCGTCTAAAGCCTTTATGGCGTCGCATCGAAGCGATCAATGCACTTGAGGACAAGATCGCTCAGTTTTCCGATGATGCCCTGATTGCCCAAACGGAATCGTTAAAAGCGCGCCATAAAGAGGGAGAAAGCCTCGACAATCTGCTCGAGGAGGCTTTTGCGACCGTCAGAGAGGCGGCGAAACGGGCCCTCGGACAGCGTCATTACGATGTTCAGCTCCTTGGCGGCATGGTCCTGCATGAGGGCAATATCGCCGAAATGAAGACCGGGGAAGGTAAAACCCTGGTCGCGACGCTGCCGGTCTATCTGAATGCACTGACCGGCCGCGGCGTCCACGTGATCACCGTCAACGACTATCTCGCCAGCCGGGACGCGGAATGGATGGGCCGGGTCTATGAACGCCTCGGCATGAAGACCGGCTGCATCGTGCATGGGCTTTCCGACGAGGAGCGCCGGGCCGCCTACGCCGCCGACATCACCTATGGGACGAACAACGAATTCGGCTTCGACTATCTGCGCGACAACATGAAAACCGAGCTGACGCAGATGGTTCAGCGCGGCCACCACTATGCGATCGTCGACGAGGTCGACTCCATTCTCATCGATGAAGCGCGCACGCCGTTGATCATTTCCGGACCGACCGACGACAAGTCGGAACTCTATATCACTATTGATGGCTTCATGCCGTCGCTGGAGGAGGAAGATTACGAGATCGATGAAAAGGCGCGAACAGTTGCGTTGACCGACGAGGGTAACGAAAAAATCGAAGAACTGCTGCGCGACGCCGGCCTTCTTGAAGGCGATAATCTATATGACAGCGGCAACATCTCCGTCGTGCACCATGTCAATCAGGCGCTGAAGGCCCACAAAACATTCCAGCGGGACAAAGACTATATCGTTCGCAACAAGAAAGTTGTGATTATCGACGAGTTTACAGGCCGCATGATGGAAGGCCGCCGATGGTCAGACGGATTGCATCAGGCGGTTGAGGCGAAAGAAAAAGCGGACATCCAGCCGGAAAACCAGACCCTCGCCTCGATCACTTTCCAGAACTACTTCCGTCTTTATGGAAAACTCGCTGGCATGACCGGCACCGCGCTGACTGAAGAAGCTGAATTCGCCGATATCTATAAGCTCAACACGTTCGAGATCCCGACAAACAAGCCGATTGCCCGGGATGATATGGACGACGAACTCTACATGACGGCGGCGGAGAAATATAAAGCGATCGTCGTCCAGATCGCCGACTGCGTAAAACGCAACCAGCCCGTCCTTGTCGGCACGGTGTCAATCGAGAAGTCCGAGCACCTCGCAGAACTTTTATCCGACAAGAAACTATTCAAGTCCGTTGCGGCCGACCTTCAAAAACGCGCTGACGCGCTCAAAGACAAAGAAGACGACCTAAAAAAGGAACTGAAAGAACGCGCCGCGCATCTCGAAGATCTCGCAAAAAACAAGCCGCCTATTGCTCACAGCGTCCTTAACGCCCGCTATCACGAACAGGAAGCGGAGATCGTCGCCGACGCCGGCGCGCCGGGCGCTGTGACAATCGCGACCAACATGGCCGGACGCGGCACCGACATTCAGCTTGGCGGATCGGTCGACAAGTATTTGCTCGACCATCTCGAGGAAGGCGACGACGAGGAAACAATCAAGCGCAAGCGCGCCGAGATCGAAGCGAAGGTCGCCGAGAACAAGGAAAAAGCGCTCGCCGCCGGCGGGCTGTTCGTCCTCGCCACGGAGCGCCACGAAAGCCGCCGCATCGATAATCAGCTGCGCGGCCGGTCCGGCCGGCAGGGCGACCCCGGCGCGACCAAGTTCTTCCTTTCGCTGGAAGACGACCTGATGCGCATTTTCGGCTCGGGCATGGAGAAGATGCTGAAGCGTTTCGGCATTCAACCCGATGAGTCGATCGAACACCCCTGGTTCACCAAAGCGGTGGAAACAGCGCAGAAAAAAGTCGAGCAGCGCAATTTCGACATGCGTAAAAACGTGCTGAAATTCGATGACGTTATCAACGATCAACGAAAAGCCATCTTTGAACAACGCATCGAATTCATGTCGGCGGACAAAGTCGACGACATCATCGACGACATGCGCGCTCAACTGGTCGACGACCTCGTTGCATCTCATGTCCCGGCGAAATCTTACGCTGAACAGTGGGACGTTGAGGGGCTGAAGAAAGAAGTCGGCGACGTTTTCGGCCGCGACTTCCCGGTCGACGAGTGGGCGAAGGAAGAGGGCGTCGCCGATACTGAGATTTCCGAACGGCTCATTGAGGCCGCCAATGCCCATTACGCAAGGCACGCGGCCGACATGATCGGCAAGGCGCGCGAGATGGGCGATACGGACCCGGAAAATTTCGTGCGCGGCCTCGAAAAGCGCATCCTTCTGATGAACCTCGATACCAACTGGCGCGAGCACCTGCAGACGCTTGACCATTTGCGATCGTCGGTGGGCTTGCGCGCGCACGCCCAGCGCGATCCGGTGAACGAATTCAAGACCGAAGCATTCGCGCTTTTCGAAGGCCTGCTCGACGGGCTACGCCGCGATGTGACTCGCACGCTTATGTATGTGCGCCTGCGTGGCGCCGAGCAGCCGCTTCCGGAACAGCGCCCGGTTAAAACGGTCGAAACCCACGCCAATCCGCAGACTGGCGAAAACGAAATGGCGCAGGCAGGCGCGGGCGCCATGGGCACAATGCGCGCCCGCGCCACCGCGCAGCAAATCGACCCGCTTAATCCGGAGACCTGGGGGCGCGTCCCGCGCAACGCCCCGTGCCCATGCGGGTCAGGCAAAAAATATAAACAGTGCCACGGGTCGATTTAGGCCGCCCGGCGTAAGCACCCGTTGAATTTTGTGGAACCACCGTTCTCCGCTCTCCCCGCCGAAAGCCGGGAAGAGCGGATTTTTAATTCAGGTGCAGAAAAAATTCCTGCTTCCTAAAACGTCCCCCTCAACGCCACGCGGAAATTTCGGCCCGGGAGCGGCGCAATATCTTTCAGGAACGACGTGTGTTGACGAGCTTCTTCGTCGGTTACGTTTTCAGCCCGAAGCAGTACCGACAGACCGCCGTCGGCGCCGAGCGGCCTAAAGGCGACGCCGAAATTCAGGATCTGATAAGCATCGGTGGGTAACTCGAAAGCGGCGGCGCGCGTCTGCTTCGCTGCAATCTCAAGTTCGCCCATGACGTCCCAATACGCCGATGTCGCCTCCAGTCCGATGATCGAACGAAGCGGCGGGATACGCGGCACATCGCCGCCGCCGTCATCGAAACTCGCCCGAACATAATCGAGCTGCGCGCGACCAGTCAGGTCAAACGCGCCAAACGAGAAGAGATCGGCCTCGGCCTCGGCTTCAAACCCGCGGAATGACGCGTCCCTCGCCTCAAAGAGAAACACCGGCAGCCCGTCTTCCTCGTCACCGTTCGGGATGAGCGCGATGAAATCGCTGTAGTCCGTATAGAACCCATTGATCGTGGCCGAGAACGGACCAGCGTCCACATGAAACGTCGCCTCGACGCCTAACGCGGTTTCAACATCGAGATCGGGATTGCCGATTTCAAATGCATTGGTCGCAAGATGCGGGCCGTCGGAAAACAGCTCTTCCGGCGCTGGCGCCCGTTCTGTCCGAAAGCCGTTTACGCCGAAAAAGACCTGCTCGTTGGGCTCATACCCGACGCCGCCGGAGACGCTAAACGTATCGAAGCTGCGTTCGAGCGCGACGCTGGCCGATTCTACGTTCGTGTGTTCATAGCGGCCGGCGACTTGAAAATGCCAGTTGCCGGGTTCGTATTCACGCACCGTAAAGAGGCCGAACTGATCGGTGACGTTTGGCGGCGTAAACGCTTCGTCGCCAATCGCAGAGAAATCGCGATGGCGGAATTGAAATCCTGATGCGCCGCGGAAGTTGCCGAACGTTTTCTCTACAAGCTCAAGTCGCCCTTCGTAGCCTTCATTCGCGAAGACCGTACCGATTTCAGCGCCTTCAAGTTCCTGATGAACATAGTCGGCGTAGCCGAATCTAATTTTCGCCGTCTCGAAAATCAGAAAATCCCGGTTGAGTTCGCCCATGAGATCAATCCGGTCCTGTTCGAGGTCAATGCGAACCGTCTCTTCCTCCTCCTCTTCTTCGCCGCCTTCTTCCTCGCCCTCCTCATGATGCGCCCCGGGCACGCCGTAATTGGCCCGCGTGCGCTTCACCGAAACGCCGATGAAGCCGTCGTCGAAAACGAGTGAGGCGCCAACGGCGCCGCTTTTGGATTCGAGGTCGGTGTTTTCGACCGTACCGAAAACTTCCTCTTCGCCTTCTTCCTCCTCCCCGCCTTCGGCTTCTTCAAGGGCGCGCAAACGTGCGGATTCGGCGAATCCGGGGATGTCGTAGTCCTCGGCCTCGCGATAGGCGCCTTCGCCATGGAAAACGAGACTGGCCTCGCCGATTTTGCCGATCAGCACATCGAAACCGCCCGCCGCCTCGACAGAATCGTCAACCGACGCGCCGCCGATGCGCAGCGCCCCGTCAATGCCGCCCTCAGGGACGCTGCTCGGAATACGCCCGTCAAAGACGTTGACTACGCCGCCGGCCGCGGAGCTTCCGTAATAAAGCGACGCGGGGCCGCGAACGATTTCGATACGTTCCGCCTGAGCCGGCTCCACCGCGACAGCGTGATCGTCGCTGACGGATGACGCGTCGATCGATCCGATGCCGGCGTCTAGGACGCGAATGCGGTCTCCGCCCAGCCCCCGAATGATCGGCCGGCTAGCGCCCGGTCCGAAGAACGTCGAAGCGACGCCCGGCTCGCGACGCAGCAACTCGCCGATTGACGAGGCCGCGCGTGCGGCGATTTCGTCTTCGTTCAGCACAGAGGCGGCGATGATCGATTCATGTTCGGGATGGCCGATGGGCGAACCGGTAACGATGATCTCATCGTCCGCGTGCTCGTGATCGTCCTGGGCGTAGGACGGCGCCGAAAGGGCGGCGGCCGCAACGCCTGCGAATAATAATGTCTTGTTCATTGATCCTGTATCTCCAACGCGATGCCGAACCGTTCCGCGAACGGTCGGCGCCAATCAAAACGCTACTGACGGAATTGATGGCTATCGAGCTGGAGGACCGCGAGGGCGCGCCGCGCGCACGGCGATGCGTGCGCGTTCTGTTTGCGCAATGGCGCCGGCGGCGCGCCATGTGACGATGGTTGCAGCGAATGTCGCTGTAGCAACGGTTAAAAACTTCTCGCCGCTTTTAGAGATGACCGAGACAACGCACGCCACGCCGTTGTGATCATGGGGGCCGTCGCCGAATTTCGTCGCATGTAATACTGAAAAGCTCTGCGCAGCGACGAACGCCAACGCGACGATCGCGAAGATCGCCGTGCGCCGGTCCCCACCAGAAAAATTCAGCAAGTTGCGCAGCATCGCCGTGATTCTATCACAGCCAAGAAAATTGTCCAACAGGCGGGTTTTGCGCCAAAGCAGACATTCGATCGCTTAGCGTTCCGGATCGCCGCCGGCGCCTTCGCTGTCATCGTCAGCAGCGGGAATGGCGTAAGATCCGGTGAGCCACCGGTGCAAGTCCACATCGGCGCATCGCTTGGAGCAAAAGGGGTCGTAATCGGCCGATACGGCCGACTTACAGATCGGACACGCAACCTTAGCCGCCGTGGGCTGTCCGTTGTTATCGTTCGATGATTTCAAAGTCCCGATCTCCAAACTGGTCTTCACGCATGATGTCGAGCCGCACGCCCCAACGCTCAAAATATGCATCCGCCAGGTTATCCATATCCTGAAGACAATCGTGTAGCGCCTTGCCGACGCGAATAACAGGCCGCGCGCCCGGCGTCGCGCCTTGCTGGCGCTCAGTCTGACGGACGGCGCAGCGCGCCAGCCACAACAGCGAAAAGCGCCGCCCCGCCACCGGATCGTTCGGCGCCGGTTCCGTCGTTTCATCCCAGAGCGATGCCCCACGACGCTCACGGATCAACGTCGTAAAGTTCGAACTGGCAATCGACGTCGACGTGACGCGCGGCAATGTCGATATCGCCTTTTCGATTTTCGTGACGGCGCGGCGGCGAACGTCGCGCGACCGTATCGACGGGAAGTCGATAACGATGCGCCCGGCGAGATTGCGCCGTTCGATTTGCAGCATTGCTTCCCGCACCGCTTCGGCAATCGTCTTTTCTCGCAATCGATCCGCGGAGGCTGCGCCTGTCGCGCCCGTGTCAACATCGATTGCGACGAGCGCCTCGGTTTCAGAAAAATGCAGCGCGCCGCCGCCCAGCAGCGCCACGCGTTCGTTCAACGCCGCGTCAACTGCCTGATCGGCGTCATAAGCCGCAAACAAACCCGGCGCCTCATCGCCGCGGGCCATCCGTGCATCGACGCCTTTTTGGCCGAGATTCTGTTTGACCATCGCACTATCAGTCACGATATCCGTTGCATTGCCGCCAATAGTTTCCAACGCTTCAATCGGCGCCGACGCCGGGTCAAGGCGTCCCGGTGGCGATCCTGCTTCTGCTACGCCGATCAATTCCACAACCGCCCCTTTTGACCGGCGCGGCGCGGCGACAACACGCACATGAACCGCCGCGCCTTCGGTCATTTGACCGGTCTTTGTTTTTCGCACCGGCAGGAACGCGTCCTGAGCAGCCCCTATATCAACAAACGCAGCATTCAGCGCCCCATCGACATGGCGCACCCGGCCCGAAAACGAGCGCCCTTCGATCGGTCTCAAATCCCAGCCCTCGGCGCCGGGCGCCGGACCGAACCAGAAGCGAACAACATCGCTGTTTCGCACCAGCGCTGCGCGGGTTTCAATGGCACCATGTTCGATCAACAGCGTTTCGCTGGTCATTCCTGATAGCCGGCGCCGGCGATCATATTCGCCGTTTCGTAAAGCGGCAGGCCGACAATGTTCGTATAGGAACCGACAATAGAGACAATGTGTTTCGCGAACAGCCCCTGTATACCGTAGCCGCCGGCCTTACCATCCCATTCAGCGGACCGCAGATATTCTTCGATGCTCGCCTGGCTCAACCGCCTTACTTTGACGCGGGTCTCAACGACACGCGATGATATTCCGCCATCGGGTTTCGCAAGAGCCACACCTGTGAATACGCGGTGTGCGCGACCGGACAGGAGTGTAAGACAGTCCCGCGCAGTTTCCTCATCTTCGGACTTCGGAAGAATGCGCCGCCCACAGGCAACCGCCGTGTCGGCGGCGAGCACAAACGCGCCTTCGAATTTTGCACTTACAGCGCCAGCTTTTTCGGCGGCGAGACGCGCCACGTAATCCCTGGGCGTTTCGCCCAGGAGCGGCGCCTCGTCGATATCAGCTGGAGTAATGTCAGCCGGCGTAATGGCGATCTGTTTTAGAAGCGCTAGACGGCGCGGGCTTGCGCTCGCGAGGATCAACGGCGCGCCGGCCATCGCGTGCGATTTACTTGAACCGATAGGTGATGCGCCCCTTGGTCAGATCATAAGGCGTCATCTCAACGAGCACTTTGTCGCCCGCCAGAACGCGAATGCGATTCTTGCGCATCTTGCCCGCCGTGTGGGCGATAATCTCGTGATCGTTCTCAAGCTTCACGCGGAAGGTCGCGTTTGGAAGCAACTCCTCCACGGTCCCCTCAAACTCAAGTAATTCTTCTTTCGCCATTCGCTCCTCAATTCAGGCGATCCTCGCCCGAACGGGCCCATACGGGATCTGACCGGGCGGGAAAATGGGTCGCCGCGCGCCTAAAATCAAGGCTTTTGATGGAATTCGGGGAAACGCGCGCGAAGACGGTCTGAGAGCGCCTCGCGCACGCGGCGATATGCGTCAATGACGGCGTCCCGCCCGCCCCGTTCTTCAGACGGATTTTCGATATCCCAGAACTCGACGCAGGCGTCCGGCGCGCATTTCCGAATCGCGATTGCCGCGTCCGGCGTCAGCGCAACAATCCTGTCAAATGCCTCAATATCAACGCCCCGTAACGTTTTCGGTTCGTGATTGTTCATATCGACGCCAAGATCACTCATGACAATTTCGACAAACGGATCGAGCCCGCCCTCATGGACGCCAGCGGAATCGATTTGCGATCCGTTGCTGTTGCGAAGCCGCAGGAGCGCGGCCGCCATCGGCGAGCGAACGGAATTCTGATTGCAGACGAATAAGATGCTTTGTCGCGTCATCGGTTCCTTCAGCGCATGTGAAAACTGCAGATCAGCGTGAACAACCGTCGCGCCGTATTCGTGTCGAGCTTGATTTTGTCCTGAAGGCGGTCACGCAGAATCTCAGATCCTTCATTGTGCATGGCGCGCCGCGCCATATCGATGGTTTCGATCTGCGCCGGCGCCGCATTGCGGATCGCGTCATAATAGCTTTCGCATAACAAAAAGTAGTCTTTGATAATCTTCCGAAACGGCGTCATGGACAGGTGGACCTGCCCCAGCGCCGCGCCGCCCTGCCGCCTTACGTCGAAGACGAGACGGCGCTCGACATTGGAAAGATAGAGCTCGAACGGCCCGGCCTCTGCACCGATCGGGTGGAAGTAATTCTCGTCAATGAGATCATAGATGGCGACCTTTCGCTCATGTTCGATATCGGCTGTCGCGGGCGCAAGGGATCGCTCATCCAGATCGATTTTGACGATATGGAATTGGGTCTCATCAGTCGCATCGCCGCCTTGATCGGTCATTGCCAGATCCGCTCCACGAATGCGCCTTTCTAATGCGGCTTCGCCGGAATGGAAACGCTGGCGGCGTTTTCCTGATCGTCATTTTCGCCGGCCTTCAGAATCAGATTCTAAGCACCGGCAGTCAGTAAGGGATCGGCATCAATGCGGTATTCAACGCTATCCGGCGCGGCGTGCGCCGCTATCGCGCTCTTTTCAGCCGCGTCGGCTGAAGAAACCGCAGCCATCCCCGATATCGCGCAGGCGCTCCTCGACGCCGCCTATGAAACCGGGGACGCGGCCGAAATCGATGCGGTGAAAAAGGCGGTCGCGAAAGTATTTCCCGATTACGCCGCCGCGATCAACGCCGACGCCGAACAGCGAATCACTGCGCTGACGCCGGCGGAACCCGCTCATGGCGACTCAGCGCAACCGGAGTCAAAAAATCAAGGATCGGGCTTTTTCGCACTGCGTCCATGGAAGGGCAAATTCCAGGCGGGCGCTTCCTTCGCGTCCGGCAACTCCGATAATCTCGCCATCGGCGTCTTGCTGGACGCGTCCCGCGACGCCGGCGACTTCACCCACAATGTGTCCGGATTTTTCGATATCGCGGCGTCAAACAACGACACGACCGGCGACCGAACGCTGACACAAAAGCGCTGGGGCGCCGCCTACCAGTTCGATTACAATTTCTCGCCGCGCAGCTACGGCTTTGGTCGGTTTTCTTACGAGGAAGACGAATTCTCCGGCTTTGATTATCGCCTTTTCGCCGGCGCGGGCCTCGGGCATTTTTTCTATAAAACCGAACCCTTCACCTTGAAATTCGAAGGCGGCCCCGGCTTTCGCTATTCGCCAATCGACGATACGCGGGAAATTGAGCAGGAATTCGCCGTCTATGGCGCGTCCGAACTCGACTGGCTTATTCGCGAAGGGCTGACATTCGAACAGGATGTTAATTCGACATGGACGTCATCCACGACGACGATCCAGTCCGTCACCGCATTGACGACGAAACTCATGGACGGGCTTTCGACGTCCCTGGCCTTTGAATTCCGCTATGAAACCGACCCGCCGCTGGGGCGCGACAATGCCGACAAAATTGCCCGGGCGTCACTTGTCTACGGATTTTAGACGTATACGGATCGACTCGGCGTGACTTGGCAGGCCTTCGGCGTCGGCGAGGCGCGCCGCTGACGGCCCGATATTGGCGAGCGCTGTTTCATCACAGCCGATGATCGAAGTGCGCTTCATGAAATCGAGCACGGACAGGCCCGACGCATAGCGCGCCGCCCGCGCGGTGGGAAGGACATGGTCCGGTCCGGCTACGTAATCGCCCGTCGCTTCCGGCGTGTGGCGGCCCAGAAAGACGGCGCCGGCATGACGGACCTTCGCCAGCAGCACTTCAGGATCAGCAACTGCGAGTTCGAGATGTTCCGGCGCGATAGCGTCGATCAACGGCGCGCATTCATCGAGCGCGCCCGCGACAATGATCGCCGAGTTGTCTCGCCATGCGACGCCGGCGATCTCGGCGCGCGGGCTTTTCTTGAGCTGACGGTCGACCGCTGCGGAAACGGCGTCAGCAAAGACCGCATCATCCGTCATCAGAATACTTTGCGAGGATGGATCATGCTCGGCCTGGCTCAACAGATCCGCTGCGATCCAGGCGGGATCGTTCTTGCTATCCGCGACAACGAGAATCTCTGAGGGGCCCGCAACGGAATCGATGCCGACGCGCCCGAATACCTGGCGCTTGGCTTCGGCAACATAGGCGTTGCCGGGCCCGACGATGACATCGACAGGCGCAATTGGACCGGCGCCATAGGCCAGCGCCGCAATCGCCTGGGCGCCGCCCATGCGATAGATTTCATCGATACCCGCGATGCGCGCCGCAGCGAAGACCAGTGGATTGGCTGCTCCATTGGGCGTCGGCGTCGCCATAACGAGGCGCCTGACGCCGGCGACCTGCGCCGGGATGGCGTTCATCAACACGCTCGATGGATAGGCGGCGCGGCCGCCCGGCGCGTAAAGACCCGCCGCATCAACCGCGGTCCACCGCCAGCCAAGCGTGACGCCGGTATCGTCTTTATACTGCATATCCTGCGGCGTCTGTTTTTCGTGATAGGCGCGGATACGCGCGGCTGCGAATTCCAGAGCGGCGATGTCGTCAGGATCGCAGGCCGCCGTCATGCCATCGATCTCGTCCGCGCCGACCGGCGCATTCTGCTCGTCGAGATCAAAATTGTCGAATTTCTTTGTGTAGTCTTTGACGGCGTCGAACCCGTCGACGCGCACCGTAGCGACAATCCCCGCGACCGCGGCCGCGACATCAACGCCGTCGTCACGATCGAGCGCCAGAAACGCTGCGAAGTCGCGATCGAATGTTGCATCGGTCGTATTGAGTCGGCGAGCCATCGTTCTCTGTCAGTCCGGCGAACGCCCGCTCTTAGGCGATCCGGCGGCATGCGTCCATGGATCGCCGTTTCCTTTGTCGCTTGCTCGCGGTAGGCTGAAGCCCGTAGTCAGGAACGAGAATTCATGTCCGAAATTGATGCACGCCTCGCCGAGCTGGGCATTGTGCTACCGACGCCGGCGGCGCCGGTGGCGAATTACGTCCCCTATGTGGTCGCCGGCAATCTGGTGTTCATATCGGGCCAGGTGTCGATCACGCCGGACGGCCTTATCACGGGGAAACTCGGCGCGGACGTTACACTGGAACGCGGCGTAGAGGCGGCCCATGCCTGCGGCGTCAATCTGATTGCGCAGCTGAGAGACGCCTGCGACGGCGATCTCGACCGGATGCGGCGGGTCGTCAAACTCGGCGGCTTCGTCAATTCGACGCCGGATTTCGTTGACCAGCCGAAAGTCGTGAACGGAACGTCGGACTTGATGGTAAGCGTCTTTAATGATGCGGGCCGGCATGCGCGCGCGGCGGTCGGCGCGCCCTCGCTGCCCATGAATGCCGCGGTCGAGGTCGACGGGGTATTTGAGATTGCCTGATGCCTGACGGATCCGGCGCAGCGCTGGCGAAAACAGTTGGCGCGATCGACGAGATCGACGCGAGGCTTTGGGACGGACTCGCTTGTCCTACGGGCGCGCCGTTCAATCCATTTGTCAGTCACGCTTTTCTGTTGGCCGTCGAAAAGTCGAAATCGGTCGCGCCGGAAACCGGCTGGGCGCCCATGCACGTCGTTCTTGAGGACGACGGTCAGACAGTTGGCGCGGCGCCCCTTTACGCAAAAGGCCACAGCCAGGGCGAATATGTGTTTGATCACCACTGGGCCGACGCATACGCACGCGCCGGCGGGAACTACTATCCGAAGCTGCTCTGCGCCGCGCCCTTTACGCCGGTTCCGGGCCCGCGGCTTCTGGCGCAGACAAGTGCGGCGCGCGCCGGTCTCGCCGTCGCCGTTCGCGGCGTCGCGCAGCGCATCGGCGCCTCGTCAGCCCATGTGAATTTCATCGGCGACGGGGACGCGCACACGCTTGAGGCGGCCGGCTATCTCAGCCGCCTTGGAGAGCAGTATCACTGGTTCAACCGAGACTACCGGTCATTTGACGATTTCCTCGCTGCCCTGTCATCGCGCAAACGTAAAGCGATCCGGCGCGAACGCCGCGCCGCCGTCGAGGACGGCCTTGTCATCCTTCGGCTGAACGGGGCGGATATCACGGAAGAATACTGGAACGCGTTCTGGCTGTTTTATCAGGACACCGGCGCACGCAAATGGGGCCAGCCTTATCTGACGCGCGCCTTTTTTAGCATCATCGCCGAGACCATGAGGGACAGCCTGTTGCTGATCGTCGCCGAACAAGGCGGCAGGCCGGTCGCCGGCGCCTTGAATTTTATCGGCGGCGACGCGCTCTTTGGCCGGTATTGGGGCTGTCTCGTCAACCACCCATTCCTGCATTTCGAACTCTGTTACTATCAGGCGATTGAATTCGCGATCGAACGCGGTCTCGCCCGCGTCGAAGCGGGCGCTCAAGGCCAGCACAAGATCTCGAGGGGCTACGAACCTGTTGCAACCCGTTCGGCTCACTGGATCGCCAATGATAGCTTCCGCGATGCGATCGCCCGCTATCTTGAAGCGGAACGAGAACAGACCGGCATGGAAATAGCGGCCCTGAAGGACTTCACGCCGTTCCGAAAAAGCGTCTAAGGTCGCTTCCCATGAAAGTCATCAAACGCACCCATCAGCAGCAGGAAGCGAAGATCATTGTCGGCTTCCTCAACGCCCACGGCGTCGAGGCCGAATTGCTGGACGGCCACATCAACTCCGTACTGCCGGTCCTGCCGGGGGGCGTGCGCATCGCCGTTCCCGACGATCAAGAACAGGAAGCCATGCGTCTTCTGGCGCAGGCGCAGGCCGGCGTAATGCAGTCCGATGGAACCACTGAATGAGCCTTAACGAACGCTACGACGCGGAAAATATATTTGCGAAAATCATTCGCGGCGACATGCCGTGCGTCAAGCTCTATGATACCAAAGACATTCTCGCCTTTATGGACGTCTTCCCGCAGAGCAGAGGGCATTGCCTTGTCATCCACAAGAAAGCGCAAGCAACCAATCTGTTCGATGTTGACCGCGACACGCTCGGCGATCTCATCGGCGCCGTTCAAAAAGTCGCTGCGGCCGTCGAAGCGTCGCTGAAGCCGGACGGCGTTCGCATCGCTCAGTTCAATGGCGGGGCGGCGGGGCAAACCGTCTTTCATCTCCATTTTCATATTATCCCAGTTTACGAGGGTAAGCCGCTCGGCCAGCACGGCGCCGGCGGGCCCGCCGGCGCGGACGTGCTGGAACCTGTCGCCGCGGCCATCCGCGCGGGCCTTTAAGCGCGGTTCTCTTTCACGAGTTCGTTAACGGCCGTCGCCGTTTCGTGTTTTGCCGGCGCCCGCCGCCCGCGCTACCTTCCAGTCGTCGTTTTCGACGATTCCGCACCTCCCCCAAATCTGCGGAACGTCCCACAGGGAAGACCGCCGCAGACCCCTTCCCCTGCGGCGGTTTTTCTGTGATTGCCGCAATTCCGGCGCCGATCACCGATATTTCAGAGGGACACGCCGTTTCGTGTTTTGCGCGTGATCGGCGGCGGGCCATATCAGGGCGACGTCGATTATAAGCAAAGAAAAGGACTTTCGTTCCATGAATACCGCTAGCCCCATTCTTGTCGCGCTTGCATCGGTCGGTTTCGCCGTCGCCGCTACGGCGCCCGCCGCCGCAGGCCAGGACCTTCACGTTGCGATGGCGGAAGCGACTGCGGAAACACTGTTCACCGGCGACTGGACAAAGAAATCATTCAAGTCATCCGGCGTCTGGGAAATCTACTCCGAGGCTGGCAAGACATATGTCAAACTGTCGGCCGATTTCCGCACCCGCAACGCGCCGGACCTTAAAATATTTCTGTCTCCCCTTGCCGCCAGTGAAACAAATGGACGCAACGCAACGACAGGTTCCGTTCTCATTGCGCCGCTTACGAGCAACGCCGGTGAACAGGTCTATGAAATTCCGGCGAGCGTCGACCTCGCGGATTTCAAATCGATTTTGATCCACTGTGAACAATACTCGAAACTCTGGAGCGCAGCGGATCTCGCCTAACGCCTCTTTCGTGAAGCGCCCATCTCTCCCCCTTTGCGGGCGCTGATCGTGGGCCGCCGCCGCGGATGCCCGCCGGCGGCGGTCTTTCTCTGCAAAAACACCGCGCGCCTTTAACCCGCTGTTAATGATGGCGCCGATTTTCTTTACGATTTGAAATAGTTTTAATTTTATCAATCCGCCTTGAAACCAACCGAATTCGAGGCGCCCATGCGTAATGGCAAACCACCATCGAGACGTTTCTTCCGGTCTAATTCCGGATTGACGTCAACGGAATTCGCCCTTGTTGGAGCGTTGCTCGCGGCGGTCGCCGCGCTCTCCGTGAAGGAAGTCGGCGGCGCCATGAGCAATTCCATGATGGACATGGCCGAAAATGTCGGGGGCGGCGGCGGCGATCCGATACCGAGCCAAGGCGGTGGCGACGACGGCGGCGCAGGCGAAGGCGCGCCAGGCGCCCCGTCAGGCGGCGGCAATGCGGGCGGAAATGACCCCGCTAGCGACCCCAACGCCGGAGGTGATCCAACGGCCGATCCGGCTGCAAATGACGGCGGTAAAAAGAAGAAGAAGAAGAAAAAGAAAAAGAAGAAAAAGAAGAAGAAAAAATAGAGCCGAGCGCTAAACAGCGATCCGCAACACGCAGCGCCCCGCCGGGACAACGTCCGACCGAACAAAGGGCGCTGTTCGCTTTTTAGATTATTGGACCAGCGCCGGCACGTTCGTCCCGTCGCCGCCGTCCTTCGGATCCGCTCCGTCTGGATCGGGAATGTACTCAAAGGCCAGTTTCGATTTGTCGTCCTTGTCGATCAGCACCTTGACGACGCCGCCGTTTTTGAGCTCGCCGAAGAGAATTTCATCGGCGATAGGTTTTTTCACATGCTCCTGAATGACGCGCGCCAGCGGTCGCGCGCCCATTTCATCGTCAAAACCCTTTTCCGCAAGCCAACGCGTCGCCTCGTCCGACAGTTCAAACGTCACGCCGCGGTCTGCGAGCTGCGCTTCAAGTTGCAGCACAAATTTTTCGACAATGCGGTTGACGATCGGCGCTGACAGGCCCGCGAAGTGGATCGTGGCGTCAAGGCGATTGCGGAATTCCGGCGTGAACATGCGCCGGATTGCGGCGTCCGTCTCGTCGGTCTTTTTACCGCCGGCGAAACCAATCTGGAACTTCGCCGCGTCGGCGGCGCCGGCGTTCGTCGTCATGATGATGATGACGTTGCGGAAATCGACCTTGCGCCCGTTGGTGTCGGTCAGCTGGCCATTATCCATCACCTGCAGGAGGATATTGAAAATCTCCGCATGAGCTTTTTCGATTTCGTCGAGAAGCAACACGCAATGAGGGTTCTGGTCAATCGCATCCGTCAAAAGACCGCCCTGATCGAAGCCGACATAGCCCGGCGGCGCGCCGATGAGGCGCGAGACCGTATGCCGTTCCATATATTCCGACATGTCGAACCGAACGAGTTCAACGCCCATCACAAGCGCCAACTGCTTGGCGACTTCCGTCTTGCCGACGCCAGTGGGGCCGGCAAAGAGATAGGAGCCAATGGGTTTTTCTGGTTCCCGCAGTCCAGCGCGCGACAGTTTGATCGCGGCCGCCAACTGGTCGATCGCCTCGTCCTGGCCAAAGACAACGCGGCTTAGGTCTTCGCCAAGTTTCTGCAAGCGTTCGGTGTCGGATTTCGACACCGATCTCGGCGGGATGCGGGCCATCTTGGCGACGACCTCCTCAATCTCATCGGTGCCGATAATCTTCTTTCGTTCGTCTTCCGAAAACAGCATCTGGCGCGCGCCGGCCTCATCGATGACGTCGATTGCCTTGTCTGGCAGCTTGCGGTCGGTCATGTACTTTGCCGACAGCTCCGCCGCCGACCGGATTGCATCGTCCGTATACTTAATTTTGTGATGATCTTCGAAATAAGGCTGCAGGCCTTTGAGGATCTTGACCGTGTCTTCCTTCGAAGGCTCGACGACGTCAATCTTCTGGAAGCGACGCGCGAGCGCACGGTCTTTTTCAAAATGCTGTCGGAATTCCTTGTAGGTCGTTGATCCCATGCATCGGAGCGAGCCCGACTGCAGGGCCGGCTTCAAAAGGTTTGACGCATCCATGGCGCCGCCGGACGTCGCCCCGGCGCCAACCACCGTATGAATTTCGTCAATGAAGAGAACGGCGTCCTCGTGCTCCTCAAGCTCCTTCAGCACAGCCTTGATGCGCTCTTCGAAGTCGCCGCGATACCGCGTGCCGGCGAGCAGCGAGCCCATATCAAGGGCGTAAATCGTCGAGTTCGCCAGCACCTCGGGGACCTTTTCATCAACAATCTGAAGGGCGAGCCCTTCAGCAATGGCGGTCTTGCCGACGCCCGGATCGCCAACAAGCAAGGGGTTGTTCTTGCGACGCCGGCACAACACCTGGATCGACCGCTCGACCTCCGCCTCGCGCCCAATCAGCGGGTCAATTTTGCCCAACCGCGCCTTGGTGTTGAGATCGACGCAATAGGATTCCAGCGCACTTTGCGGCTTGCCGCCCTCGCTAGCTTCTTCCGTCGCGCCGCGCGGCGTCTTTGGTTGGTTTTCCCCGGGCCGTTTCGCAAGGCCGTGCGAGATATAATTCACCGCGTCGAAACGCGTCATATCCTGCGCCTGCAGGAAGTGGGCGGCATGGCTTTCCCGTTCCGCGAACAGCGCAACAAGCACATTGGCGCCCGTCACTTCCTCGCGACCTGACGATTGAACGTGAATCACCGCCCGCTGGATAACGCGCTGGAAACTCGCGGTCGGCTTCGCTTGCTCGTCATTTTCGAGTTTCAGGTTAGCGAGTTCGTTTTCGATGAATTCGTACAGCTGACGGCGCAATAATTCGATATCGACATTACAGGCGCGCATCACCGCCGCCGCGTCGCGATCATCGGTCAGCGCAAGCAATAGATGCTCAAGGGTTGCCAGTTCATGATCGCGTTCAGTCGCAAGCGCGATCGCACGATGCAGAGCTTCATCAAGACTTTGACTGAAAGACGCCACGTACTTACTCCCGTTCCATCATGCATTGCAGCGGATGCTGATTACGCCGCGACAATTCCATGACCTGCGCTACCTTGGTCTCGGCAACCTCATATGTATAGACCCCGCAAATGCCGACGCCGGTATTGTGAACATGCAGCATGATGCGCACCGCTTCCTCAGCGTCTTTTTTGAATATCGCCTGCAGAAGCCAGACGACGAATTCCTGCGGCGTATAATCGTCGTTCAGCAAGACGACCTTATAAAGGGAGGGCCGCTTCGTGCGCGGCGCGGTCTTCTGCACGACGCCAACGCCGGGGCCCTGGTCGATATCCTGATCGTGGTCGTGGTCGTCTGCCATTCGTCGTATTTCCATCGATGCGCGACATATGAAGCCGCAACACATCATGCAATGCGCCTAAGGTATGTAATGCTATTTCGTTGAAAAGGCGCAAACCGGACGCCGGACGCCGGCGTAACACCGGGCCAAAAATGGAAAAAGCCCGGCCAAAGGCCGGGCTTTCCCAAAATACGCAACATTTATTGGGCGTCTTACGGGCGGTAAGACTGAATTTTTTCGACCAGTTCGCTGTAGCGCTCGGTCAGCGGGGCCATCGATTTCTTCGTCGTATCGACCCACAGGTCGGCCACTTTGTTGGCTTGGTTGAGGTTCTTTTCCACCGACTCACGAGCAAATTCGGACTGAATATCAAATGCTTCCTGCGGGCTTTTCGCGCCAGCGACGGATTTGCCGACGGAAACCGCATGCTCATAGGAGGATTTGATGAAGTCAGTGTTTTCCGCGGTCAGCTTCTCAACGCCTTTTGAATAGGCGCTCGCCGACGTCATAACCGCTTCCAGCGCACCCTTGTTGAAATCAGCCATCGCCGAAACGCCTTCGGCGAATTTTTCATAGCCTTCTTTGAAGGAATCCGGGTTGATCGTCGCGAAGGCGTCAAAGGCGTTGCCGCCTGTTTCTGTTTTCTTTGCCGCAGCCATTTTGTTCTCCGTGGGGCATAAATCTATATAAGGCATTGAACTATATCGTATATTCTAGTTTTCTGCCTTTTGTGCGATGCAACATATTTATGCACCTGCTCCATGTCAAGGGAAAATGGTGCACTGCACAAAAAGTTCATATTTTAAAATTGGTGAACGCTTCGTTAACGATAATTTTACCGCGCAAATGGAGGATTACCGCTTCGACGATTGTCTTGGCTTAACGGCACATCACTTGCTTTGGATTGTGGCGGCGCGTGTTGTTAGCCCGTTCGCGGCGGATCGGGCGGTCTGGACAGTCGGGACTGGTAAATTCTCCGGGGGCTCGTCTCTCAGCATATTGCCTGATTTTGTTCTATCGGCGAGGATCATTTGATGCGTTGGTTTGGCAGTTGCGTAGTATTTTTGGCGCTTTTCGCGTTGATGGCGGCGCTCGCCCCGGCGCACGCGAACTCAAAATACGCCGCCTATGTCATGCACGCCGAATCCGGCGACGTCCTCTTTGATCGCTATTCCACGGCCCGTCGGTATCCCGCGTCATTAACCAAGATGATGACGATGTATATGCTGTTCGACGCGATCGAAGCCGGCGAATTGACGCTTGACTCCAAGCTCAAAGTATCCGCCCGGGCGGCCGGCCAGCCACCGTCGAAACTCGGCCTCAAATCCGGGTCAACCATCAGCGTCGATACAGCGATCCAGGCGCTGGTAATCAAGTCCGCCAATGACGTCGCTGTCGTCGTCGCGGAAAAGCTGGCCGGGTCCGAATGGCGTTTTGCGCGAGAAATGACCACAAAGGCGCGCAAGCTCGGGATGCGGTCGACGACCTTTCGAAATGCTTCGGGACTGCCGAATTCGCGCCAAGTCACCAACGCCCGCGACATGGCGGAGCTCGGCCGTCGCGTGATGCAGGACTTCCCGCAATATTATCACTACTTCGCGGCAAAATCCTTCACCTATAACGGACGTACTTATTCAACCCATAATTCGCTCGTGAAAAACTACGATGGCGCTGACGGCATCAAAACCGGTTATACGCGCCGCTCCGGCTTTAATCTGGTGACGTCGGCGGAGAAGGACGGCGTGCGCCTCGTTGGCGTTGTGCTCGGTGGACGCAAATCCTGGAGCCGCGACCGCCACATGCGGGACATCCTCAATAACGCCTTCGCAGCGGTTGCCAAGAACCCGGCTCGCATCGCGGCGCTTCACCGCAATACGCCGGCGCCGCGCCTGAAGCCCACACTGGTCGCCGCCCTCGCCGCCAAAAATGCGGCGCCAACCATCGCGGGCCACGAGCCGCTGCGTAATGAGATCATGACCGCAGCAGCCGGCTTTGCAGAAAACCCAGCGGAAACGGGCGACGTTCTGGGCGCTCTGATCGCTTCTGCAGACGTCGATGACTTCAACGAGTTCGAACGCGCGCGCATCGCCTCCGTGCCGAACGAAGACGGCTTCATTGGCGAGGGCGACCTTGAAAAGGTCAATGAATTTTCGTTTGGCGTGCAAATTGGCGCCTACTCCACCAAAGAGCTAGCACAGACAGAATTAGAGGCCGCGGCGAAAAAAAGCGGTTTCACTGACCGCGACCGGGCGATCTTCCCCACCATGCGCGCCGACGGGTCCATGCTTTACCGAGCCCGCTTCCGCAAACTAACGGAAATTGAAGCCGCCCTCGCCTGCACAGAGTTGAAAAACGCCGGCGTCAGTTGCTTCGTCGTTTCGGACGCAGACTCCCACGTAAACTGATGCGCTAGCGCTCCGCGCATCCTTTGCGCCACCCGCCCCTTTCGACTACGTTTCCGCCCAGATGTGGGAGAAACGCGCATGACCGCCGAAACCGTCATTTCCGTTAGTAGCCTCGCCAAGAAAAATACCCTGACCGATCCACGGCGCGCGACAGAAATGCGCGAGGCGGCGGCCAGTGATCAAGAGGGCTTCTGGGCCGATGTTGCAAAGCGGATCGACTGGATTAAACCCTTCACCAGGGTCAAGGATGTTTCATTCGACGCCGATGATCTTCACATCAAATGGTTCGAAGACGGGATCCTCAACGCCTGCGTCAATTGCCTTGACCGTCATTTGCCCGAACGCGCTGACGATACGGCTATCATCTGGGAAAGCGACGACCCCGCGATCGATAAAAAAATCACCTACGCGGAGGCGTTTGAAGAAACCTGCCGTATGGCGAATCTTCTGAAAGCCCGGGGCGTTCAGAAGGGCGACCGCGTTGTCATCTATATGCCGATGATCCCGGAAGCGGCCTTCGCGATGCTTGCCTGCGCGCGTATCGGCGCCGTTCATTCGGTCGTATTCGGCGGCTTCTCGCCGGATGCGCTGGCAAGCCGCATCGAGGATTGCGGCGCGGTTGCAGTGATCACCGCCGACGAGGGCGTGCGCGGCGGCAAGACCATTCCCCTGAAAGACAATGTGGACAAGGCGCTCGACAGGCTGAACGGGATGGAGACCCGCCTCGTGCTGGTCGTCGAACGCACGTTCGCGGACGTCGCGATGAATCACGGCCGTGATCTCAAATGGTATGGCGAAGCGCGCGACGACGTCTCGCCCGACTGCATTCCCGAACCCATGGGCGCGGAAGACCCGCTTTTCATTCTGTACACGTCAGGTTCCACCGGCAAACCGAAGGGCGTCCTCCATACGACCGGCGGCTACATGACTTACGCCGCCTACACGCACGAAATGGTTTTCGACTACCGGCCTGGCGATATTTACTGGTGCACCGCAGACGTCGGCTGGGTCACCGGCCACACCTATATTGTCTACGGGCCGCTCGCCAATGGCGCTACGACGCTGATGTTCGAAGGCGTGCCCACATACCCGGACGTGTCGCGGTTTTGGAAGGTGTGCGAAAAACACGACGTCAATATTTTCTACACGGCGCCGACGGCGCTGCGCGCGCTGATGCGCGAGGGCGACAATTATGTCGAAGCGGCTGACCTCTCCGAACTCCGTCTCCTCGGCACAGTCGGCGAGCCGATCAACCCAGAAGCCTGGCTCTGGTATCATCGCGTCGTTGGCGGCGGCGAACTGCCGATTGTCGACACATGGTGGCAGACGGAGACCGGCGGCGTTCTGATTTCTCCGCTGCCAGGCGCGACGGACCTGAAGCCGGGGTCAGCGACGCTGCCCCTGCCCGGCGTATTTCCGGCGCTCGTCGATGCGGATGGAAAGACCCTTGATGGCGCGACGTCGGGCAATCTCGTGCTCACCGATTCCTGGCCCGGTCAGATGCGCACGGTCTTCGGCGACCATCAGCGTTTCATCGACACCTATTTCAAAACCTATCCGGGCATGTATTTCACCGGCGACGGCGCGCGACGCGACGAAGACGGCTATTACTGGATCACCGGCCGCGTCGACGACGTCCTCAATGTTTCCGGCCATCGGATGGGCACGGCCGAGGTTGAAAGCGCGCTGGTCGCACATACAGCGGTCGCTGAAGCCGCCGTCGTCGGCTACCCGCACGACGTCAAGGGACAGGGCATCTACGCGTACGTCACCCTGATGGAAGGCGCGTCGGAAAACGACGGCCTCGTTAAAGAACTTAACGAGACAGTCCGTACAGAAATTGGCGCCATCGCCAAACCGGATATTTTGCACTTTACGCCGGCCCTGCCAAAGACCCGGTCCGGCAAGATTATGCGCCGGATACTACGGAAAATCGCTGAGAATGAGTTTGAGGCGCTCGGCGATATTTCGACGCTCGCGGACCCGTCTGTCGTCGATGCGCTGATAGAAGAGCGAAAAAATCGGTAGGCCGCGGCCGTTTCCTTAACAAATCCAAAACGCACCTTCGCTAAATTGCCGTCCTCATTGTTCTTCGAGGGCAGGCAAAAAGCTAATGGACGGCGCAACGATAAAAACCGGCGCTCATATCGGGGCGAAGCACGGGCAGGCTGGCGTCGCATTTGTCTACGCCGCCTTCGCGCTTTTGGCCCTGCTGCTGACATGGCCGACTTTGCCGGACATGGCGCGCACATGGCTCGGCTCGTCTACCTATCATCATGGGATTTTCGTTGCGCCGGCGGCGCTCTGGATGATCCTCGCCCATAGTCGCACGCCGGTCGGCGACAGCAGCCCGACCATCGGACTGTTCGTGATCGTCGCAGGGACGCTGTTGTGGTTGCTCGGCCGCGCCGGCGGCGCCGCAATTATCGAACAAGCCGCGCTGATCTCCATACTGGTCGGCGGGGTCGGCGCTGTTTACGGCCACAGCGCACTGCGCGCCTGGGCGTGGCCGCTGGCATTTCTCTATTTCATGGTCCCCGCCGGCGACAGCCTTTTG
This sequence comes from Hyphococcus sp., assembly GCA_965243785.1. GTDB lineage: Bacteria > Pseudomonadota > Alphaproteobacteria > Caulobacterales > Parvularculaceae > Hyphococcus. The sequence goes on from CBDEVX010000014.1 coordinate 434,105, forward strand.
CCGACGCTGCAATTTGCGACGGCAAAAATGGTTGTCGGCGCGCTCAGTCTTTTCGGTTTTGAAATCGTCGTTGACGGCATCGTCATTCAAACCCGCGTCGGCGCCTTCGCCATCGCCGAGGCGTGCGCCGGATTAAACGTCCTGATTGCCGCCGTTATGGTGTCGGTTGTTTTCGCCTACGTCTCTTTCGAATATTGGTGGAAGCGTGTTGCTTTTATTCTCTTTGCGGCGATATTTGCGATCATCGCCAATGCAGTTCGCGCCTTCTTTCTCATTCTGATCCCGCTCCTCACCGGCGAGCAGGGCGACATTGGTCCTGACCACTACATTGTCGGCTGGATTCTCTATCTTTTCGTTCTGATTGCGCTGGCGATGATTGGCCGACGCTTTGCCGATCGACGTATTGAGACAGCATCGGCGGCAACAGCGCCCGGTCTGCGCATTGTCCCGCCGGCAATCGCCGTAGGGTATCTCATCGCAGGCGCCGTTTACGCAAACAACGTGATAGACCGCTCCATCGACCGGACCGCGCCCGCAACGCTCTCGCTTTTGAATGCGCCCGGCTGGCGCATCCTGCCCCCGCCGCAAAACTGGCGCGCGGATATTCCGCAGGCCGATCGCAGCGTTGCAGCGACCTATGCATCGGCGGACACGCAAGTCTACGTCGCGCTCAGCTATGTCACTCATGATCGCCGCGGCGCGGAAATCGCCGGACGCTCTGTTAGCGCCGGTAAGGATTGGGATCGTATCGGAGGCCACGACGCCGTAATCTACCTTTTTGGCTCCTCAGAGCAGCGTCGCCTTAATCGATTGTCAGGACCGCAAGGCCGCAAATACCTAGCGCTTCGCACTTACTGGCTTGGAAATGACATTTATTTCACACCGGGCGACGTAAAAATCGCGCAGGCGAAGCTAAAAATGCGCGGCGAAAACCCGGGCGGCGGCGTCATGATCTTCACCGCGCCCTATGTCGATGACCCGGACGAAGCCGTGCGCGCAATCGGCCGCTTCACCACCGACCTTGAGAAATTCTCTGACTGGCGCGCGCGCCTCGCTCAGAAATAACTTCAAATGTGCGGGATCGCCGGCATCTTTGACCTTGAAGGCGAACGCGACGTCGATCGTGACGCGCTGAGGCGCATGGCCGACGCGATCGCCCATCGCGGTCCCGACGGCGAAGGGTTTTTTTACGATAAGGGCCTCGGCTTCGCGCACCGTCGTCTCGCCATCATCGATAAAGCCGGCGGGGCACAACCGTTCGTCACCGCGGGCGGCGACGCACTCAATTACAATGGCGAAATTTATAACTATGGCGCGCTTGCGCGTGAGCTCAAACAGCAGGGCGCGCCGATCAGAACCCGTTCCGATACCGAGGCGCTCGCCGAAGGTCTCGCCATGCACCGCGCCGACTTTGTTCGAAAGCTTCGCGGCATGTTCGCCTTCGCCTTTTGGGACGCCTCGGCTAAGACACTACTTCTCGCCCGCGACCGTCTCGGCGAAAAGCCGCTTTACTACGCCAGAACCGACGACAATTTTCTGGTTTTCGCATCGGAGATCGGCGCGCTGCGCGCCTCAAAGCTCCTGTCGTTGAGGCTCAATACCGAAGCGGTCTCCGATTACTTTTTTTACGGCTACATACCCGACCCGAAGACGATTTACGACGGTGTCAGAAAACTGCCGCCGGCCCATATGATGACAGTGGAGCGATTTCAACGGACGACACCCGCACGATACTGGCGTCCCCGCTTCGCCGCAGAGCACGGTATCGGTTTTGATGATGCGTGCGAGACTTTGCGCGACAAACTCGACGACGCCGTCAAAACACAGATGATTTCCGATGCGCCGCTCGGCGCATTTCTCTCCGGCGGCGTCGATAGCGCAGGCGTCGTCGCCTCCATGGCCGAGGCCGGCGGCGATCTTGTCGCCTGCACCGTCGGCTTTGAAGAAGGCTCCCATGACGAACGCGCCGGCGCGCGCGAGATCGCACGGAGGTTCGGCGTCGATCATCATGAATTTGTCGCCAATATCGACGTCGACGATCTGATTGACAAAGTTGCGCTCGCTTACGGCGAACCGTTCGCCGACAGTTCCGCCCTGCCGAGCTATATCGTTTCCGAACTGGCGCGGCGTCACGTAACGGTGGCGCTCTCCGGCGATGGGGGCGACGAGATTTTTGCCGGATATCGACGATATCCGTTCTTTTTGACTGAAGAGCGCACTCGCCGCCACGCACCGCTTTTCCTTCGTCGCGCCGTCTTCGGAGCGGTCGGCGCTCTTTATCCGAAGCTGGACTGGGGCCCTCGGTTCCTGCGCGCAAAGTCGACCCTTCAGGCGCTGGCGGCGACGCGCGCCGACGCCTACGCCGCAGCCGTCGCCATCAACCTGCCCGACCGCGCCCTCGCGATGGCGAGCGGGGACATGAGGCGACGCCTCAACGGTTACCGGCCGCAATCTGTCGTAGCTGCGGCGCTGAATGATGCGGATACGGACGACCCGTTGTCCGCGGCGCAGTATGCGGACCTCATGACATGGTTGCCCGGGCGCATGCTGGTCAAGGTCGATCGCGCATCGATGGCCCACGGGCTCGAAGTGCGTCCGCCCTTGCTTGACCCTCACCTCGTCGAATGGGCCGGAACGCTACCGAGCGATTTCAAACTTAAAAACGGTGAACGCAAACACATCCTGAAGTCAGCGCTGACGCCGCGCCTTGGCGCAGATTATGTGAACCGCGCCAAGCGCGGCTTCGACCTGCCGGTTTCCCAATGGCTGCGGCAGTCAGGCAGCCCGCTAATGGCGCGCCTCTTAACGTCAAAGGCGTGGCGCGAATGCGGGCTTCTCGACGTATTGACGATCGAAAAGATGGCCCGCGCCCATAGGGCCGGCGCCCGCGATTGCGGACAGGAATTGTGGAGCGTGATCATGTTCGATGCGTTCCTGCGAACGAGCAGGCCGCTTTCCTAGGTCGCAACAGACTCAAACAGCGCACGATACCGATGGGTCATCGTTTCAAGGGAATATTCAAGGGCCGCCTTCGCCGCGTTGGCGGCGCCAAGGGACGCACGACATCGATGATCGCGAAGCATCGTGCTGATCGCCCGCGCCATGTTCTTTTCGTCCTCGGCGTAATAGGCAAATCGCCGGTTTTCCGCTGAGAGTATGTCGCGAATGTCGCCGACATTGGATGCGACAACCGGCAGGCCCGCAGCCATCGCTTCGACGAGGCTGACCGGCATCTGCTCGGTATCGGACGTCAGCGCGAAAACATCCATACGCCGCAGGAATGGCGCGACATCAGCCTGTGCGCCAGCGAATATGACGTCTTCAGAAATATTGAGATCGCGCGCCTGCTGACGCAGGTCCCCGGCCAGCGGCCCGTCGCCAATGATCAACAAGGTCGCGCGGGTTTTCTGACGAACCTTGCTGAAAACACGCAGTAACCGATCGAACCGTTTTTCCGGACGCAACGCCCCGACCGAGCCGATGACGGGAATGGACCGATCGCCCGGCGGCTCAATGGAAGCAAAACGACCGATATTGACGCCATTCGGAATAATCGCCGTGCGATCGGCGGGAACGCGCCACTCCTCTTCAAAGATATCACCGAGCGTGTGCGACGGCGCAACGAAGGAGAATTGTCCGTGCCCTGTCGCCAGTCTTGAAAACAAAATGCGGCGCGCAAGATTGCGTTTTTTGTTGCGCGTGTGTGCGGACTCGTCGGGGCCAAATCCATCCTCAAAATGAAGATGCGGGATTTTCGCTTTTCGGTTAGCGATGCGCCACTCAATCGTCCCCCAGTTGGAGGTGAGCAACAGATCCGGTTCGGCTTCTTCGAGCGCATCGGCAAAGCAGCGAATATTGGCGCGCGAGATCGCGCCGTTTTTCTCGACGGTCAGCGGACAGCGCGTATAGGATATGCGCTCGCCCAACAGCATCTCCACATCATAACACTCGTCCATGGCCGTCACGATATGATGGTAGTCGTCGCCCAACTGGTCGGCGATGCTGACGAAACGACGCTGCGGACCACCGACGGCGAAGGAAGAGAACGCCCAGAAACACTTCATAGGTTTGCCTCCGCATGGGGATAGATGGCGCGCTTGCGGAACTCCGCTTCATCAGCGCATGGATTCCAGCCAAGAATGCGTTTTTCCGCCGAGATATCGAAGGGCGCGACCATGCCGCGGGATTTGAGGTCGCGCATCGCGGGCGCGTGAACGCCCTTCCGCCCTGCAATCTTTTTGACGGCCCATTTGAGCCACTCCTCGGCGCCGAGGCGCGCGACGGACATCGGATGAAAGCGAAGCGGCCGTCCCGTCGCCAACGCCAATTCTTCGGTGTAGCGGCGCGCGCTCCAGCGCACGTCGCCGACAAGGTTGAGCGATTTGCCATCGATGTCGCCGGCAGGCGCGTCCAGCGTGGCGGCAATGGCGGACGCGACATCTTCAACCAGCACGAACGGCAGCGGGTTGCGCCCCTGATTCCACCCCTGGCAATGGGTTTCGTTTTCATAGGCGCCGAGCGCAGAGTGAAACGCCGGTCCGCCCTCGCCGACGACAATCGCCGGACGCAGAATGACAGTGGGAACCGTGGTCGCCGCGCGCACGACCGCCTCGGATTTCACCTTGGCGCAGGCGTAGTCTGCGCGCTGGCCTGCTTGCCTGTCGGGCGGCGTATCACAAGTGACGATTGCGTCCTCATCGCCGAGATAAAGCGCCGCTGAAGAACTCACATAGATGAGCCGGTCAGCGCCCGCCGCGGACGCAGCCCGCGCAACCGTCTCGGCGCCGCAAACCATGTTCTCGACAATCGCTGCACGCGACGCGCCGCCGCCGCCATGGGCGAGGTTAACAATGGCGCGCGAACGCTCGCAGACATCGGCGACGATTTTTTCATCGCCTATCGAGCCGCGAATGAGACCTACCCGTTGATGATGAAAGAGCGCCGGCAGGTTTCTGAGATTGCGCGCAACAACGGCAACCCGCTTACCGTCGTCGATCAGGCGCCGGACCAGATGCCCGCCAATAAACCCCGTGCCGCCAAAGACCGCGACATCGTATTGCGCATCCGCCGGCGGCGTCCGCGCGATTTTCGGCGCGACGATGGAAACCGAGCGCGCCGCTTTTCCGCACGCCTCGACAAGCCTCAGGCCTCGATCATCCTGCGGCCGCTCCTCTCGTTCAAGAGCGTCGTAAAAAGCGCCGACGCTGCCGATGACGGACTGCGAAAACCCGTCGGCGGGCGGGCCAAGGCGTGATAGCTCGCCGGCGAACCCAGCAATCCCCGCAACCGCATCGCCAATCGCCGAGAAACCGGTTTTGAGGTTGCGCAAAGCGACGTCGCCGGGCGCAATCGCGCCATGAGCGCGACGGCACGCGACCCGGCCCTCGTATATGTCGGCGTCGATGACGCCATCGTCACAAAGGACAGAGAGCGTCCAGCTTGGGAACGCAGCGCCCAGCGTGACTTCGAGTTGTGCAGATCCGTCCGCGCAGGAAACGCCAAGCATCCAGTCCGTGACGAGTTCAATGCCGTCGGCGGGACGACGCGAAGGCCCGGGCGTTGACGAAACAGATTCAATGCCGCCGAGCAACGCGTCGATCTGCGACAGGGGGTGCACCGCCTGTTCAAGCAGCAGATTGGTCGGCGAATTGAACATCCAGTGACTGAATTGACGCGCCGACATCTGCCGCAAAGGCGCGGCGTAGCGCATCATGACCCGGCGCGCCGGCCCGACTTTGCCCGACCGAACAATGTTCTGAACACGGATAAAGGCCGGGTGATGGGTAAAATTGTGGTTCACAGCCAGCGCCGCGCTGGACTTCGCCGCCGCGCTCAACATGGCGCGGCATTCATCAGCACTCGCCGCCATAGGTTTTTCAACGAGCACATCGATGCCCGCCTCGAGCAGCGGGATTGCGGTCTGTGCATGCAACGGCGGCGGCGTCAGGACGTGCGCGGCGTGCGGCTTGCCCGCTTTCAGAAGTGCATCGACGGACGAATAGACTGCGTTAACGCCAACCTCCGCGGCGAGGGCTTCGGCGGCCGCTGCGGAAGGATCAACGATGGCGGCGATACGCACACCGGTGCGACGCCTGAGCGCGCATATATGTGCAGGCGCGATCGATCCCGCGCCGATGATGGCGACGTCGCGCGTCAGCGTTCTTGAAATGGGTTTGTCGGGCGCCCGCATGATGCGGAAACCATTCAAAAACGCTGCCAGTTTTTATGGTTAACGCGGGGCGCCAGCCCTTGCAGATTAACCGGCTTTCGCGAGAATATCGGTATAAAGTTCTTCCGGCGCCGGTTCCGGGCTCGCTTGCGCAAATTCCGCCGCATCCTTCACGACCGCTTTAATCTCTTTGTCGATCGCTTTCAGCGCGTCTTCGTCAGCAAAACCAGCGTCGAAAATCCGCTGTTCGCAGCGTTTAAGAGGATCGTTGTGTTCGCGCACGTCGTCGACCTCCTCGCGGGTCCGATATTTGGCGGGGTCCGACATTGAGTGGCCGCGGTAGCGGTAGGTCTTCATTTCAAGAACGAATGGCCCGCCGCCGGAACGCGCATGGTCAACGGCTTCGCGGCCGGCCTCGCGCACTTCCAGCACATCCATTCCGTCAACTTCTTTGCCTGGAATGCCGAATGAGGCGCCGCGCCGATAGAGATGCGTCTCGGAGTGCGCGCGTTTGACGCTTGTGCCCATGGCGTACTGGTTGTTCTCGATGATGAAGACGACCGGCAAGCTCCATAGCTCGGCCATGTTCATCGCCTCAAACACCTGTCCCTGATTCGACGCGCCGTCGCCGAAATAGGTAAAGCTCACCGAGTCGTTGCCGCGATATTTGTTGGCGAATGCAAGCCCCGCCCCAAGGGGTATCTGCGCGCCGACAATCCCGTGCCCGCCATAGAACTCCTTTTCCTTGGAGAACATGTGCATGGAGCCGCCCTTGCCTTTGGAGTATCCGCCTTCCCGCCCCGTCAGTTCAGCCATAACGCCTTTCGGGTCCATGTCGCAGGCGAGCATATGTCCGTGATCGCGATAACCGGTGATGACCTGATCGCCCTCCTGCTTGACGGCTTCCATGCCGACAACGACGGCCTCCTGACCGATATAGAGGTGACAGAAGCCGCCAATGAGCCCCATGCCGTAGAGCTGGCCGGCGCGCTCCTCAAAGCGGCGGATCAGCAGCATGTCGCGGTAGTATTTGAGGAGTTCTTCTTTCGTCGCCGAAAGATTGGATTTCTTCTGATCGTCCGCCATCGGCCCCATTCCGTCACAAAATCCGGCATGTCTTAGGGTTTTGAGGCCCGGGGAGCAAGGCGCGGGCCCAGAATGTCAACGCGGCCCGCGGGACGTCTTACTGGTCTTCGAGGGCGCGCTGAAGCTCTTCCGCGGTGACAATAACGTCCCCATGCCGCGCGTAACCGAGTATCTTTCGAATGCGCTCCTCGGCGAGGTCGGGATCGAGCGATTTTGACGCCAGCTGATCTGCGTTTTTCTCAAGGGCGATCCGCCGCGCTCTCAGCGCATCGACCTCCGCCGCCTTGGCGTCGACCTCACGGCTGAGCGCCGACAAGGCACCAAAGCCGGACTGGCCGGCGGCGGCGCTATAGATGAAGATCGCCGCCCAGCACAGAACGAGCGCCGGGGCGACAATATCGATCAGAAAACGGACACGGAACATAAGGGACGCGACTGGCAAGTGACGGCCTCGAACAACAACCAAACTGGTTAACAAATCCTTACCGGACTATCTCAAATTTTCTCGTCCCGCGTGTATCGCCGGTTGCTCGCTCGCGCACGGCGTGCACCGGCCCCTTGGCGATGGCGCCCGCGCCAAATCAAAATGCGCTTCCAGCGCGATGGAGCATTTCCTGGCAGGGCGCAGTTTCTTCGGCGACGCGAAGCTGTATACTCTTTTCTGTAATTCGAAACTTGCAAAAAACGCGGCCGTTCGGCGCGCTTCGTTTTTTGCGGCTGGTATGGGCGCAATGGGCGGCGCGCTGGACCCCGCGCAGAATGACGGGGCACGCTGCTTTTGCGCCAAGCTTCGGGATGCGCGCATTTTGTTCGTGTACTGAAAATAATGCGCAGCAATTCGTGCATTTGATTTTAATTTCGTTTGTCAGCATGTGCGTTCGCCGTTAAGGTTTTCCACACGGCGCTACACCGGACGTTTGGCGCCTTTTGCAGCACAGTAAACTTCAGGTTTCTGGGAGGAGGTCTACGTATGAATCGGATGAAGCAAGTCGCTTTGGGCGTTGCCGGCGCCGCAATGATGGCGTGGTCGGCGAATGCAACAACGCTTCAGGAATTAAACCTGTCATCCATGGTTAGTCAGTCGGAAAATGTGATTGTCGGCGAAGCAGTCAGTCAACGCACGACGAATGCCAACGGCTCATTATACACGGTGACAACATTTGATGTCACAGAAACCCTTATTGGCGCCGATAAGTCTGAAGTTGAAGTCGCCGTTCCTGGCGGAATCTTCGAAGTCAACGGCCGCCGTTTTGCTGAGAACTGGCCAGGCGCGCCACGCTTGCTTGTCGGTCAGCGCGCTGTCTTGTTTCTCAACGAAGGCGCTGGCGACATGATGGGGATTGTCGGATTTTCACAGGGCGTCCTTAACGTCGTTGAAACGGCGGACGGCGACGCGGTGATGCTGCCCGGCGCCAGCAAAGCAATGATGCTCGATGACGCCATGACTGCAATCAAGTCGGCGCGTTCATCGGATGACGGCATGCGCGAACTTGGCGAATGATCCGGAGCATTGGATCCGGACATCTTTGGGCTGAAAAAGGTTTTTGGGAGTTATACGCATCATGAAAAGATTTGCCACCATGGCCGCAGCGGCGGCGATAGCGATGACGACGTCGGCGCATGCTGGCGGACAGCTGGACACGTTCGATATCGAAGATCCGCTTGGCGGCGGCTTCTTTGTTGCAAACATTGTCCCAATCCGCTGGGACGATCGATGCAAGTCGATATCATACACGCACAATGAGACGCCGGCGAATGTCGGCACGATTGCTGAGATTCCGGTTGCAACACTTGTATCGGAACAACAGACGTCTTTCGATCAATGGAATCAAATTCCGACATCGACAATCGAAATGAACATCACCGGAACGGCCGATCTAGGCCAGGACGTCCGCGGGTTTGATTTTGTCAATGAGCTGACCTGGATTACGCCGCCCGGCTCCGGGTTCCTTGCAAGTTCTCCGTCCGTGTCGCTCATCGACGAGACAACCTTTATGCCGGGCGACCAGATCGATGGCGACGGCGACAGCGACGTGTTCGATCCTGCAATCGAAGGCCGCGATACCTGCTTTGACTATGACAATGACGGGGATATCGATTTTCCTGCGGGCACCTACCCGGCCGGCACGATCCTCGACAACGACGTGCAGTACAACGATCTCTTTGTCTGGGTGACATCACCGAATGACGCAGGGACGGTGGATATTCAGGCTGTTGCTGTTCATGAATTCGGTCATTCGCACGGCTTGTCGCACAGCATGATCAACCAGATTTCGATCGCTGACGGAACGGGATCAACGATGTTTCCGTTTATCGACACGACGGACGCGGCCTCCGAGGCGGGTCAGCGCGACCTGCATATCGACGACATTGCCTGGTCGTCTTTCGTCTATCCAACGCCCGGCAATGGTTATTTATATTTCCGCCAACCGGCCGGCGGCGACATCCCCTTTGAAAAGAAATTCGACGTCATTCGAGGGACGGTGACACAAAATGGATTGGGCGTATTGGGCGCCAGCGTCCAAGCAATCACCAGCCATGGGCTGTACGGAGAACGCGTTGGAGAAGGGTATTCCGGTTTCGGCAGACTTGTCTTTAATCCGTCGACCGGCGCAATTTTCGTTTTCAATGATCCAAGCGCCGCAATCTTAGATGGCGAGTATGAAATCCCTGTGCCTAAGGGGCATTACGACCTTAATATTGAAGCCCTCGACGGATCGCCCGCCGGGGCTAACAATATCTCGACCACCGCAATTCTCGGCTCCGTTTACGGACAAAACAGCTTCGCCGAGGAGTTCCTGTCGTTCCGGTTCTTTGAATCAGATAACGAAGAACGGCCGGGTGACTCGGTGCCGGTCAGTTCGTCCCCATATTCACATTCGTCGAAGGATTTCATCACCAATAACGATGTCTTGCTTCGCAACGCACCGTCCGTTGATTTCATTGGTTCTGGATTTGTCGGCAGTCAGGACAATGTCATCTATGCAGAGCGCTTCGACCGTGACGACGTATTGGCTGTTCTGAACGCCGGCGGCGTATTGACAACGGCGCTTTATCACACAGCGACAACAGACGCGTCGTTTGTGCCGTTCTTCAAGCGTGTTGCGTTAGTCACTGGAACGGTCAGCGGCGACGGCCTGACTGCCACAATTGACTTGCACAATGATATCGCACGCAACAACGAACACTGGTTTGTCGGGCAGGATAACGATCTGACGCCGCAGTACTTTTTTGCGCCGCGGTTCTTCTCCCGCAAAGTAAAACGGGAACTGAGAAGGAACCCCGGTAAGGATCTCTTCCTGATTGTCGAGGTAGACGACAACCAGATCGGACCGACCGGGCTTGATCCGCTGATTGCAATCGATGCGCCGACAGGGGCGCCGGGCGATGTGTTCACACCGACCTTTCAGTCCTTCCTGTCGATAAACGGCGGCCCGTTTGGCGTTCAAACCAACCGGAACTGGGCGATGGAATTGCGGTTCACGCCGTAGCGCCAGCGTCGCCGAATTTAGAAAGCCCGCCGTCGATCGTAACGGCGGGCTTTCTTATTCGAGAGCCAGCACAAGCATACGGTCGCAGCGCCGGTCCGCAGGGCCGTCGTCGAGCGGCGCGAAGCCGAATTTCATATAAAGGCCGATCGCCTCTTCCATGATGCGTTTCGTGCTGAGTTCCATGCGCGAAAAGCCGAGGGCGCGAGCACGCTCGACGGCGTGTTTGAGAAGTTTCGCGCCGTGCCCCCGCCCGCGATATTTCGGCATCAGATACATCTTGCGCAGTTCGCAGGCGCTGTCGCTGAGCGGGGCCAGCCCAACCGTGCCGATAATTTCGCCGTCCGCGGTTTCCAAGACCGCGAACATCCCGTCGCTATAAAATTCTTCGATGTTGTAAAGGTCGCGGTCTGTGGTTTTCGGCGCCGGCTCGATCTCGTATTCGTCGAGCACGGAAAAAACGAGCGCCCTGACGGCGTCCTGATCGGCGTTCGTCGCCGCGCGGATTTGAGGCGACGTCATTTCAAAAACGGGAAACCCGATTTGCCCGCATAAATGCCGGCGTCATCGAGATCTTCCTCAATGCGCAGGAGCTGGTTGTATTTCGCGAGGCGGTCAGAACGGGCGAGCGAGCCGGTTTTGATCTGGCCGCAATTTGTCGCGACCGCGAGGTCCGCAATGGTCGCATCTTCGGTTTCGCCAGACCGGTGCGACATGACGGCGGTGTATCCCGCGCGGTGCGCAGCGTTTACGGCCGCCAGCGTTTCGGTCAGCGTGCCGATCTGATTGACCTTGATGAGAATTGAATTGGCGCAGCCTTTGGCGATCCCGTCGCGCAGGCGTTTTTCGTTGGTGACGAAGAGATCATCGCCCACAAGCTGGCATTTCGATCCGATCGCATTGGTGAGTGCGCGCCAGCCGTCCCAGTCATCTTCGGCCATGCCATCTTCGATGGAAATAATCGGGTAGCGCGCCACGAGGTCCGCGAAGTAGGCCGCCATCCCGTCGGCATCCAGGGATTTGCCCTCGCCTTCCAGTTCGTACTTCCCTTTTTTGTAGAACTCCGTCGAGGCCGCATCGAGCGCCAGAAAAACATCATCGCCCGGACGATAGCCCGCCTTTTCGATCGCCTTCATGATGAAGCCGAGCGCGTCGTCGGTCGATGAGAGGTTCGGCGCGAACCCGCCTTCGTCGCCCACATTAGTGTTGTGACCAGCGTCGTTCAGTTCCTTTTTCAAGGTGTGAAATATCTCGGCGCCGGCCCGCAACGCTTCGGAGAAGCTGTCAAAACCGAGGGGCATCACCATGAATTCCTGGACATCGATCGGGTTATCCGCATGGGCGCCGCCATTGACGATGTTCATCATCGGCGCCGGCAACGTGCGTGCAGAGACGCCGCCGACATATTGGTAGAGAGGCAATCCCGCAGCGTCAGCCGCGGCCTTTGCGACGGCCAGCGAGACGCCGAGAATGGCGTTGGCGCCGAGGCGGCTTTTGTTGTCGGTGCCGTCGAGTTCAATCAGCGCGTCGTCAACGTGAATCTGTTCTTCTGCGTCGAACCCGCAAAGCGCGTCGTCGATTTCGCCGTTGACGGCCTCAACCGCCTTCTCCACGCCCTTGCCGCCATAGCGCGACCCGCCGTCGCGTAACTCATGGGCTTCGTGTGCGCCGGTCGATGCGCCTGACGGAACGCCAGCGCGGCCCGTTGAGCCGTCGTCGAGAGCGACCTCCACTTCGACGGTTGGGTTGCCGCGGCTGTCGAGAATCTCTCGGGCGCTGATATCGACAATGGCGGTCATTCTGGGCTCCTGGCTCGCATGAAAATGAAAAAGGCGCGGCCTCTATAGAGGTCGCGCCCGCTTCGCTGCAAGGCGCCCTTTATGGCGCGCCGCTCCGCCCCTTTCCGCTTCAATCGTCTTTTTTGGGTTCTCGTCGGCGATCCCTCGGAAATTCTGCGTGCGGCTGCTGAACGCGCGGCCTGGCTCGCGGCTGCGGCGTTGGCGGCGCGACGCCGGTCGGCGGCGGTGTTGCGCCAGGATCGCTGCCGCCGCGCCCCTGTCCATCGCCGCGTCCATGCCGGCCATGGCCGCGACCGTCTCCACCGCCATGGCCGCGCCGGTCGTAATGGCGTCGGTGGTCGCCGCGATGGCCGTGGCGACCGTACCCTCGACGTCCGCCATAATAATAGGGGTCGTAATAATCGTAGGAATACAGATATCCGTAGCGCGGTCGCCAGTACCCGTATGATCCGTACCAGGACCCGCCATAGGCGTAACCGCTCGAACTCCCGGACGACCCATAGGCGTCGTCGAAGCATTGATTGGCCGCGTCTTCGCAGACCATGCGGCAAGCCTTAGCGCCGCCCTCGTCCGGCTCGCCTTCGCAGACCTGATAGCAGGCGCCGGCCTCATTATCGCAGGATTGAAACGCGGACTCGTAAGGGTATACGCATCCGCCCAGCAGGATTGCCCCTGCCGCGATCGGCGCAAGATTGCGGATCATGGTTGTTCCCTTCGATTGCGGCCCCCCAGCCGCAATTTTTCAGGGTAACGCTTTGTTACAGAATTGCAAACCGGCGCAACGACAAACGCCGCGCGAAGGGCCGCGCGACGCAAAAGGTCGGCAAATCTGAAAGACGTCTAGTCGTCTTGCGGCTCGATGACCTGGCGCCCGCGATACTTGCCGGTCTTCAGATCAATATGATGCGGTCGGCGCAATTCACCCGAATCCTTGTCTTCGATATAGGTCGCCTGCGCCAGCTTGTCGTGGCTCCGGCGCATGCCGCGCCTGGATGCGGTGATTTTACTCTTGGGGACAGCCATGTCCTCGCGCCTTTCTCGGTCGGTCGCGCGCGCTCTGGCGCGGCGTCAATAAAAGAGCCGGTCGTCTATGACATGCGGCGCGCCATTTCAAGGCCGTATTTCGGCCGCGACGCCGAAACCAAGCTCTTAACGCCGCGAGCGAAAATGATCGGGCGGTATTGAACGGGCGCTAATCTGCGCCAGGCTACCTTCAGCGCTCAGCCAAGGACGGCCGGATCACAAGCCGAAGCCGCTATTTCGATGAAAAGACCATTGATTTTTGGCGCCGTCTTCATCGCCGCCCTGTGCGGCGCATTTTCCGCGCGGGGCGCTGAAACGCAGGGTTCTGACCAGGATCAGGACGCTTGGCCGACCTATCAGGGCTTCGTGGAGGTCGGCGCCCTCAGGAGGTAGCCGGGCCGCGACGCGCGGCGAGCTCGGGTCGGCGAACGAAAATCGACGATCCAGACGATAAACCGTCCAGACTTATGCGTGGGGACGCGCCCGGTGTGTGGCGAGATATTCGCGCGCTAGGCGCTGCGCCTCGGCGACTTCCTCGCTCGACATTTCATTGGCGAGTTCGGCGCGATAGGCGCGCGCTTCAAGATTGCCCTGCATCGCCGCCAGGTTAAACCACTTGTGCGCTGTCACGAGATCGAAAATACCGGTTTCTGCGCCGGTCGACGCCGCCAATCCCCGCCGATACATTTCTTCGCCGCTTAAAATCGGCTCCGCGTTTTCGATGGCTTCCGCTGAGAAAGTCATGGTCATTCGTGCGCCCCTTTAATTCACCCTGTCTATTTCTCCCCCGCCCCGCACGAAGCGTTCCGGGTTAACCATGACAAGGATGAAAGGAAGCAGAATAATATCGAGTTAACGACGGCTTATGACTTCGTTTACGAAGCCATAAGAAACCGTTAACCGTGTAAGACTTTCGTCAGTATGCAAATTTTCTTAGAGACGCCTTATTCTTCGGCGGGCTCTTCGATTTTCTCGAGCTTTTGAAAGTCGCTCATCCCGCAGGAGCCGACCGTAAAGCCTGTCGAATTATCGACAATACGGATAATCTCATTCCGGCAGAGGCTCGACTGCGACGTCTCAATTTGAAGGCGGTTGAGAGTACTGTCAGCGCCGTTACAACTCGACCCCAGCTCCGCAAGATAATAGTCATTGACGCCCGCCTCGATCAGAAAGTTGCGTTCATCAAGCGGCTTGATCTGATCGATCGCGCGCAACTGAATGCAATTTCTTACCTCGCCGGTTTTCTCGAACTCCGCGAGTTTTGCGGCGACTTCGTCGCTCATCTCGTAACTCGATCCGGCGGTTGCGCAGGCCGCAAGCAATGCAGTCGCGCCCAACGCCATCGATGTTTTGCCTAGCATAATGTGCCTCCCGAAATATCCCGAGCCCGAGACCGATGATATGCGGTCCAGCAGCAGCCATCAAGGCGCGGGCGCGGTCCCAGCCCGCGCCCGCTTCACGTCCCCGCGATCAGCCGAGCTGATAACCCGGCGTCGATTTGGCAATATCACGCTCACCGGCGCTCATTTCCGCTTCGACATCCGCAAATAGCGGCGTTGACAGATAGCGCTCGCCGGTATCCGGCAGCATACAAAGGATCGTTGCGCCCTTCTCTGCTTTACGCGCCGTTTCGATGGCGCCGGCGAAGGTCGAGCCGCCCGAGATGCCGGTAAAGATGCCTTCCTGCTGCGCCAGTTGCTGGGACCATTTAATGCCGTCCTCGTGCGGCGTCTTGATGATCTCGTCGATGACGCCCGCGTCAACCGCTTCGGACGTAATGAGCGGAATGAAGTCAGGGCTCCATCCCTGGATGGGATGCGGCGTCCATGCGGGATGCGATTTCGCCGGACTGCCGTCGGAATTGCGGTCCTGGCTTTCGCCCGATGAAAGCATCGCGGCGCCTGGCGGTTCGCAGACGACGATTTGCGTTTGCGGACTTTCCTTCTTCAAAACGCGGGAAACGCCGGTTAGCGTTCCGCCCGTGCCGAAGCCGGTCACCCAATAATCAAGTTTCTCGCCCTTGAAGTCGTTCATGATCTCGCGGCCCGTCGTGCGTTCATGCATGTCGGGGTTTGCTTCATTCTCGAATTGCCGCGTCAGGAACCAGCCGTGCTTTTCAGCAAGCTCCTTCGCCTTTTCGACCATGCCGGTGCCCTTGTCTTCTTTTGGCGTAAGGATCACCTTTGCGCCAAGGAAGCGCATCAGTTTTCGTCTTTCTACGGAGAATGTCTCGGCCATCGTCACAACCAGCGGATATCCTTTAGCCGCGCAGACCATGGCAAGGCCGATCCCCGTATTGCCGGAGGTCGCTTCGATGACGGTCTGTCCCGGTTTCAGATCGCCGGATTTTTCCGCCGCCTCGATGACGCCCAGCGCTAGCCGGTCCTTGACGCTTCCGAGCGGATTGAAGGCCTCGAACTTGACAAAAAGATTGACGCCATCGGGCGCGAGGCGATTGATGCGGATCACCGGCGTGTTGCCGACGGCGCCCAGAATGCTGTCGTGCTTCATTATCTGTCTCCTTTTCTTGAAGCCGATTTTGGTGGTCTCTTAGACGCGAGGAGACTGCGCGTCCACTTTCCGTGGCGCCTCGATGTGAGATTTGAAGCGATCACATGCCGGTGGTGCGGCGGACGCGCAAGTCGTTCGTCGCTCAATGCTCACGGCACAACGGCCGCGGCGCCCGGCGCGGAACGCCGTCAGCTACGCGCAGCGGCGGTCGCCCGATAAAAAGACATATAGTCCTGATCAAGCGTGATGCCCGCTTCATAAGCGCCGCAGCGTTGTTTGTGATCTTTCGCCTCCGACTGCAAGGCCAGACTTTCCTGACGAAGCGCCTTGTTGCCTGCGTCGTCGAGTTTAACTGAGCTGACCGACGCCGTGTTATTTTCCTTCAGTCTCGATCCGGTCGCCGCGCCTTCCTCTTCCTTCGCCGCCATAAAGGCGTCGACCCTCATGTTGAAATCAAGGATTCTCGCGTCGAGCGCATCGCGTTCGTCGGAGCATTTTTGCATTTCGCCGACACGACGCCTCAAATCAGACGCAATCGCCGTCAGCGACGCAGTATCAGCGTCACTTGCGTTGACGGTCAGCAGCTCTTCCGGAAAATAAACCGTAACCTCGGTGTCTGAAATATCCCCACGAACAAGCGTCGCAGTTTCTATTTCAATTTTTTTGGCGTCGACAAGATTGATATCCGAAGTCGCGACGACACACGATCCGGAAGAAAACGCCTGCCGCGTTTGTTCGCTGATAGAACCGCCAGCGAGTTCCGTTTGCAGACGGACGGCCGCAAGCACGTCGAAACAGCCAATCCCTTCGCCCTGTAACGCGAGGTCCCCATAACTTTCAAGAACATCCACGCTTAGTGTTTGTTGCGCGCTTGCCGTCGAAGAAGCTCCCAATACAAGCGCGATAAAGAACGTACCCACTGCTGTCTTGTGCATCTTCCGCCTCCATTTAGACTGCAGCTCAAAGTCGGTTCTGATGTTTTATACATCAAACGGGTCGCGCGCGCAGCTAGAGCAGAAAATTTACGAACGAGCGCCAGCCCTCCGCCGTCTAAGCGACTGATATTCGGATCCTAGCGCAGCCTATTGTCCGTTATCGGCGGATTTCTCCTCGTCTCTGTAGCGTTCGAACCAGGCGAGAATATGCTCGATCTTGCCGATCAAACGCGAAGGGCGCCCGGCGATTCCGTGACTTGATCCCGGCACGCGCACCAGCGCCGTATCAACGCCGCGCAGCTTTAGCGCCTGGTAAAACTGTTCGGATTCTGAAATGGGCGTGCGGAAGTCTTCCTCGCCGGTAAGCAACATTGTCGGCGTTGTCACGTTGCCGACGAGCGAAATCGGCGAGCGCTCCCAATAATGTTCGGGCTCCTCCCATGGCGCGCCAGGGAACTGATGTTCGATCTGGTAGACGTAGATGTCGCCCGTCAGCACCTTGCTGGTCCAATTGATGATCGGTTTCGCCGCAACCGCCGCCCGGAAACGATCCGTGAGCCCGACGAGATACGCAGTGGAAACGCCGCCGGCGGACCCGCCGGTCACGAAAAGTTGGTCCTCGTCGATGAAGCCCTCGGCGATCATGGCGTCGACGCCGGACATGTGATCGGCGAAATCATCCCGGCTCGGATATTTGTGCTGCAGGAGCAGACCAAACTCTTCGCCGTATGAATCGCTGCCGCGATGATTGTCGTAGAAAACCACATAGCCTTCGGCCGCGAAACGCTGGATTTCCAGCGCGAAGCCAGGCCCATACGCCGCATGCGGTCCGCCGTGTATCTCCAGAATAAGCGGGTATTTCTTTGACGGATCGAAATCCGGCGGCGTGACGTACCATCCTTGAATTTCGACATCGTCAAGCGAGGAGCGATAGATGATTTCATGAACCTCGCCGAGCTTTTTGCCGCCGAGCGCATCTTCATTGAGCGCGGTCAGTTGTCGTTCGCGACCGCCGAGGATGCCGCCGCTCACAACGGCGACATCCGCCGGTCGGTCGGGCGTACCCTTGGTGAAGGCGACCGCGCCGTTGCGCGCAACCGAAAAATCGCCGCTGAGATAGGGACGGGTTATGGCGACGCCGCCGAGCCCTTCAGCGACCGTTTGCCGTTGTCCGTTCAGCCGCACATAGCCGACTTTACGCGCGCCGCGATCGTCATAGAGAAAGTACACCCCGCGACCGCCGGCGTCCCAGACAAGGCGTTCGACCGACCGATCGAGACCGTCGGTCAGCGACCGCGCGCCGGACCCATCGGCGTTCATCACGAACAAGCGTGATACCCGAAAGGCGAGGCCTTTATTCTCCGCGCCCACATAAGCGATCTGTCTTCCTGACGGTGAAACGGCGGGCTCGCTTTCTGCGCCGCCCTTCGATGTCAATTGATGTAAGGCGCCATCGAGATCGACCCTGAAAATGTCGGCTTCTACCGTTTCGCGTTCCCAGTTTTCATTTCGGTTTGCGGAAAACACGATGGACTTGGAATCAGATGTCCATGAAAGCGGTCCTTCATGATTGAAGTCACCGTCGGTCAGTTGGCGCGCGGCGCCGCCGTCCGAGGGAACGACAAAAATGTGCGCATGCGCCGGATCGAGATATCCCTCTCCGTCAAAGCGATAGACCATTTCTTCAATCATGTTGAAGGGCTCAGCCCATTCAGCATTTTCCGGTTTTTCAGGAAGTTTTGCGAAGGGATCTTTTTCCGCTTTCACGTTCATCACAAACGCGATCATGCGCCCGTCCGGCGACCAGACGAGATCGCTCGGCTCTTCAACGAGGTTTGTAATGAGGGCCGTATCGCCGGATGACAGCCATTTCACATAAAGCTGCGGCGAGCCCTCTGCGGACGAAAAATAGGCGATGCGACCGCCGTCTGGGGACCAGCGCGGAAACGCATAGTCAGCCCGCCCCGACAATAAGGGCCGATGATTTTCGCCCGTTGCATCCACGAGCCAGACGTTCGAGCGAACCTTGTCCGACATAATGTCATATGTGCGCCGCGCATAGGCGACGGTCGCGCCATTTGGCGAGATTTGAACGTCGCTGGCGTATTCAATGTCGAAAACATCGGCCGGCTGCAAATATTGCGTGTTTGCCTCGTCTGCGTCGTTGGCAGCGATAGCTGCGGTCGCCCAAAACACTGAGAGGGCGCACACCGCCCCCGATACCGAACTCCACATAAACTCCTCCCGGTCGCGTTTTGTCGTAAACGCGGACTATAGGGCAATTGGAGCGTAGCGGAAGTCGCACGCGACGGCCGTCTAGTTCTGGGCTTTCACATGTTTGATGGCGCGGCGGAGTAGCATCTGAAGTGCCCCTTAGTGAAACGCGGACGCTTATCCTTCGCCGGCAAGTTCCTTCAGCATCACATACCAGTGGTCGAGCCCATTATAAAACTGCTCCGTCGGCAGGCGTTCGTTAAGGCCGTGAGCGAACATTTCCTGCGGCTTGATCGCCGCGCCCGAGATCGCAACCGTATCGTATCCTTTAACGCGATAGTGCATGCCATCGGTGCCGCCTGACTCCATATAGGGTACAATCGGCGCCTCTATGCCGCGCGCCTTCAGCGAGGCTTCGATGGCGCCGAGCACATCGGGGCGCAATGTAGAAGTCGGGCTTTCGGTTACGTCGGTTAGGAGTTCGAATGCGATTGCTTCGTTATCGACGACGTTCGTCAACGTCGCTTCGGTTGCCGCCGCGCCTACGCCGGGAAAAATGCGGCAATTGACGGTCGCGGTCGCCGTTTGCGGCAGGGCGTTCTCTGCATGGCCTCCACGCAGCATTGTCGCAACGCAGGTGGTGCCGGTCGAGCCTACGGTTGTTGGGTCTGCGCGCAAGGTCTCTATCGCTGTTTCATCTTCCGGATTGTCAGCAAAAGCAAGCATCGCTTGTCCAAGCGGGCCTGGCGTTACTTGTCCTGCAGCCTTGAAATAGGCCCGCGTCAGCTCGGTGTGGCGAACAGGAAATTTGTGCGCCTCGATCTTCTGCAATGCATCCGCAAGTTCATAAATCGCGTTATCGGTGCGCGGGCGGGACGAGTGACCGCCGGGATTTTCAATGGTTAGCTCGAAAGTGGCGTAAGTCTTTTCCGCCCCTTGCACGGCGTATAAAAGATACGAACCATCCGGCGCGAGGGCGCCGCCGCCTGCGTCGCTGTTCAGAACGAATTCGGGATCAATCTCTTCCGCCACAAACGCGGCTTGCGCGCGCGTCGAAATCATCCCGGTCTCTTCGTCGCCTGAAAAAACGATGACCAGGTCGCGGCTTGGAACCCAACCCTCTTTCTTGAGACGGATGAATGTCGCCGTGAGATTAGTGATGCCGTATTTGTTATCAATCGTGCCGCGACCGAAAAAATAGCCTTCTTCTTCCGTCAGGGTGAAAGGATCGCGCTCCCAGTCCTCCGGCAGCGCATCGACCACATCCATGTGTCCAAGAAGCGCGATCGGTTTTTGGGCCGGCTCGCCTTCGGCGCGATAATAGACCATCAGGCCTTGCGTCGTCTCGCCCTCGATCTCGTAGTCGGTGACGACGATATCTTCATCAACAAAGCCCGCCCCTTTGAATTGCCCGACGAGATAGTCGACCATCGCGGGGACTTGCCCGTGAGTTTTCGCTGTACGGAATGAAATGAGATTGGCGTAAATGTCACGCGCCATCGCATCATGTTCGCTTGGTCTTTCTACGCTCGCCCCGT
The DNA here is from genome assembly GCA_965243785.1 of Hyphococcus sp. Classification (GTDB taxonomy): domain Bacteria; phylum Pseudomonadota; class Alphaproteobacteria; order Caulobacterales; family Parvularculaceae; genus Hyphococcus. The sequence continues at coordinate 454,868 of CBDEVX010000014.1, forward strand.
CCGCGCCGTTATCTTGCGCGCAGGCAGCAGCAAGTTGAGAAGCCAGAACGGCAGAGATTAGGGCGATCGGACGTAACGACATATAAGCTCTCCAGTGTGCAAGTTTTATGAATTAGCGCCGCGTTGTTAGGACAATAGGGGCGTTGCGTTGCATCAGGAAGGGGTTCCCTTCTTCGATGACGTGGCGGAGGAGCATTGAGTGCGGCTCCTACGGCGTTGGATTACTTTCGATGAATGCTGTCAGCAGGCGAACAAGCTCTTCGGGACGGTCCTCCTGGATGAAATGACCGCCGCCGGCGACCGTCACGTGCGGTTGGTCCTTGGCGCCGGGTACGGCCTCTTGGAAGACGACATCGCCGCCGCCGGTCACGGGATCGCTGTCGCCGAAGGCGGTTATGAAGGGCTTTTCCCAATTGGCGTAGAACTCATCCATCACACGTTGGTTTTGGCGCAAATGAGATGGAACGAGGAACGGAAAGATGCGAATGGCGGCTTGGTGGGTTTCGTCCGGAAACGGCGCTTCATACGCAGCGAGGGCGCCTGGCGTAAGGTCGGTCTGGCTGCCAGCTTCCAGCACGCCGGCGACATCGAACGGGTCGACGGTCTTCGCCCAGGCGACCCAACGCGTGAAACTGAAATTACCGTCCTCATCTGCAAGCGTCGCTGGCGCTCCTTCGCGCCAAACGGAGATTTGGAACGCTGGGTAGCCGATCCAACCCTTGATGCCGCCGGCGGCCGGCAAACCGGTGTTTGAAATCATGATCCGAGCGAAGCGGTCCGGCGCTTCGGGAACGATGCGTAAGCCGATAAGCCCGCCCCAATCCTGCGCGAAGAGGGTGACGCCTTGAAGATCAAGCTCGCGCACGAAAGCCGTCATCACGTCAATATGCATTTGATAGGAATGATCTGATTGCTTCAGCGGCTTGTCGGAGCGCCCGAAACCGATGAGATCCGGCGCGATGACGCGATAGCCCGCCGCGGCCAGTTCGGGGATCATGTGGCGATACAAATAGCTCCATGACGGTTGCCCGTGCATCAACAAGATGACTTGACCGTCCCGCGGGCCCTCATCCACATAATGAACGCGGTAGCCGAGGGCGTCGACATAATTCGGCGTAAAAGGATAACCTTCGAGGTTTTCAAACCGGTCGTCCGGCGTTCGAGCAACCTCGCCCGGCGCCCATGCGGTCGGTGCTTGAAGAACAAAGACGCCGCCGATAATGAGCGCCGCAACGACAACCAAAAGCAATAAGAAAAAGCGCATCGTTCCATCCCTTCTAATGATCACGGTTGGCGCGAATGCGCGCAACGGTTCGGCGTACGTTAAGCAGCAAAAACTATGTTGGCGTTTTCCTTTTCTTGCCGGCGGATTTCTTTGGGCTCTTTTTCTGGCTGAGCGCGTAGCTTTCATCGAGCCATTTTCGCCACAGGCGTTTTGGGAGCGGCTTCTCGCTTGAAAATCTCGCCGTCACCCAGACGCCCGATCCCGCCTGATAATTTTCCGGTTCTTTTTCAGCTAGCTTAGCGGCCTCCGCTTTAGAGTCTTTGAGCTTGAACATCGCCTTATAGCGCCCGCCCTGTTCGCCGACAAAAAGGAAAGCTGTGCCACCGGTTTTAAATGAGCTTTGGGTGCAAGACGTTCCTTCATCCACATTTGGATATTGGCTCGCCTGAAGGCGGATGGGTTCCGTTGGGTCTTTCATTAAATACCGTCCTTGTCATTCGCCGACATAAGTTCAAACAAGAACGCGCCGAAGTCTGGTGTCCCCTCCGTCATATTCTCTCGAAACTCCATGAGAATCGTCCGAAAGCCGGCGTCCTGCAACCATCGGCGATATGTCTCCTTTGCACCGATAAACTGCTCTTCATTGAGAAGTCCATCTTTGTACTGATGGAAAACATCGACCATGACGCCAAGCTGGGCCATGCAAAGCAGATAGAATTGCCGTTCTTTGATCGCTTCCGGCGTTGCTTCCTCGCCATTGCCAATAATGTATGCTGCGCACTTGTCGGCATCGGAAAATCCGATCATTTGCGCCATTAATCGGTCTACGCGCGCCGATTGAATCTGCGCGCGCATATGCTTGCTGTTCTGACGAACCTGAAATCCGACGAAAAGGAGCGAGGCAAGAATTGCGACAACCGCAACGGTCTGGCCTACATAGTAAAGGTTTTCGAGATTCATTGTTCTATCCCATAGCGGCGCCGTTCCAGTCGGCCAGACCGGCCCTCGCGCGTTATTCCAGTACGCCCACTGAATACCCACAAAACGCCATCAACGACAAAGACAAAGTCAGGCGACAGGGCCGTCCAGTTTTGGACCTTCACATAGTCGATAGCGCGGCGAAGGAGTATCCTGATCAGCTTCCTCCGAGTTCTTCCAGCCGCCGGTCGATCATTTCCATCGTTTCTTCAAGTTCGCTCTGTAGATCTGACAGCAGTTGGGCGTCGGCCATGTTTGCGTAGCGCAGGGCGAGAATGCCGCTGAATTCGCGATTATGGAGCACTGCTGAGTGATCAAGCCTCAATTCATCTTGGAGCGGTAGCCTGAGATCGTAGTCGAGCTTTTCCCGCGACCCGGGTAGGCCTCGAAACTCATTCAGCAGCTGCGGGATATATCCCGACCGGAGCAGCAACGGGTGTAATCTGAGTTTCACGGTGTCGCCATCCCAGGCCTGATAAGCCTCTAACTGCTCGAAGCGTTCCGGAATCGAGAGAAGGCGTCGCCGCAACTCAACGTCTCCTATGAGGCTGAGATCGTCGCCATCGAGGACGTTGTTCAATACGCCTGTCTGCATCAGCGAAATATTCCAATAGAATAAATCCGAAATAAGCGTCTCCAGCGGTTCTTCTGTAGACTGCTCGCCCGCGGCGCGCCCTAGCAGTTCCCGTATTGTGGATTGCATATCCTCAGCGAATCTTATGGACGCGGCGGCCTCCTGTACGTTGTTTTCGATCTCGCCTCTTAATCCAAGGAGAACGATGCGCTCGCGGTCTCGGTCGACTCGGCTTTCATTCCAATTGGCCGCCTGAATACCGATGAAAACGCCGACGACGACAATGACGAAGTCGAGCGCCACGGCCGTCCAGTTTTGTGTTTTCACGTGTTCAATGACGCGGCGCAGGAGCATTACTCCGCTCCATCGCTTGACGTGTAATTTCCGGTCGCAAGCAACGCCTTCTCCATTTTTTGAACTTCAACATCGAGCGCCACAATCACACCGCTCATATACGCATTGATGCGGGCGTAATTGTCTTCAATGTCACTAAGAAATGCAGGATCGTTTTTCATGCCGTCAGAATGGCACTTGTTGAGAACAGTCATTTCGTCTGATAACGGATCGTTTTTAAACCGATTAAACCCATCAACCGATACTTGGTCTGGCAAAACAAGGTCACGTCCGAAATGCTGAGGATACAAATGTGCCAGACGGAATACGTCAGCCACTAACTCATCATAAACATAACGTGAGCGCTCCCGCACCTGGAGATAGCGCGTCAACTGACGGCGGATTGCAGCATCCGAGATGAGGCCAATTCTCCCGCTTGAAACCATTTCTTCCAGCGTCGGTAATGTATCCGGCGGGCGGCGCAATATATGCGAAAACTGAATTGCCATGCACTCTTCCCCATTGAATAACCGTGGCGGACCCGAATCCAATAATGAAAGTTGAACAGTTTTTAGAACTTCCTTTCGTCGACGCGGCAGCGCCGCAACCTCTTTGCGCTGTTGAGTCAGCTCCAGCGTTTCGCCGTGCAGACGTACCAACAACTCCTCTTCACGTTCCCGATCGATACGTTGCTGGTTCCAGTTACTGACCTGTATACCCATAAAAACGCCGACAACGACAATGACGAAGTCGAGCACCACCGCCGTCCAGTTCTGGGCTTTTACATGTTCGATGACGCGGCGGAGAAGCATCAGCGCGTTCTCCCGCAAATACGGCTGCACGCGCGCCGGCTATGCATAAGACTGTAGCTATTCGCCGCCATGCCGCCCCTTTCTCGTCGTCCCCGCGCAATGGGACGAAAACGCAACATGCACGTCTCAAGTCACGCCTTATCAGCGTGGCGGCGCTTATGCGCCTTCTTTTCCATGAAAGGCTGTATACAGCCCTTTCAACCGTTCGGGTAGGATCTCCCACGCCCAGGCGCGAGACTGTTTCTTCGTATCCGAAAAATCAAGCGGTTCTACGAAGGAAACATCGACAGCGTTTTTCAGCTCGCTGTCGCCATCGAGATAGGCTTCCTCCACCAGCGCATAGATTTGCGCGACAATGGTCTTCTCGCCCGCGCCGATCATGCGTTCGGTGAAAAAACGCAAGGCGTCCATCTCCAAATGCAACTGCCCGCCCTGCGCGTTGATCTCGTCGGCTGCTTCCGGAAACGCACCCTTTACGCCGGCGAGGAAACGGCTTCGATCCATGACCGCGCCTTAGCCCACGCCGAGCTTTTTCTTCAGGATCTTGTTCACCGCCTGCGGGTTCGCCCTGCCGCCAGACATCAGAGCAAAACGTCTTTCACAATCTTGCCGGAAATTTTGCCGTCCATATCAGAGCTTTCAGTACTCCATGATGCGGCGCAACAGCATAACCATTTACCGACATCTTTTAGGTCAGTCACAATTGTGGCCCGGGCTAAAGAATTGCATCAGCGCCACAACTCATCATTCGCGAATGACCTCAACGCCGACCCTATCGGCGATAGCGCCCGCCACCGCCCATCCGCCAAATGATTCCGAAACGGCGAAAACAACTTCGTTGCGCCCCTTTTGCAGCGGCAGATATAGCGAATCGTAAAAACCTACGGTGCCCAGAAACCTGTAGTCACGCGATCCGTAAGTGTCGTCGCCATCGTAAAGTAGGTTTCCATTCAGATAAACCTTCGCTTTATCGCTAAAACCGAACTCCATCCGTTTTACGACATCGGTGTCGGCATTTATGATAATTTTTGCCAATGCCATGTTTTTATTACGCGCGCCATGCGCTGCACGCGCCAGATTCACAATGCCGTTAGCTTCAATCTCAACATTCGACCACGCTAATCGATTTTGAAGTGCGTCGTCCAACTCTAAGAGACCGTCCGTCTCTTCGGATGGGAAGGCCTCGGAAACCATCCAATTGCGAATCACGCCTGCGCGCAATGCAGGCTGCTCAGCTGCTTCTCCTACCAGGTCGATCCCGGATCGCTGTTCAATCTTCAAATTACTGAATTGCGCTGTCGTGACATTTGTCCAGAGCTCAATCTCACCCGGCGCCTGGTCTCTCAACAGATTGTCAATATGAAGAATCGGTTCTTTGCTATCTACATAAAAATCTGCCTTATCTCCCGACACAACGATTTTCACATGCGTCCACGTATCAAACATGTAGCTGACGGGCGTAGCGTACTGCGGCCCATATAATATTTGCCACGCCGCAACGCCATTGAAGGTGGGCGAATATTGATTTGCGTCCGGATTACCGCTTTGGTGCGTCCGAATATAGAACGCTTCATAGTTTGCATCATCCTGCTTGCGAAACCGAACACCGACAAACCCACGGCGATCGGGAAACTTTACATCGAACTCAATGACGCCGTTCTCGAAGGTGAAGGACTTTAGCGCCGCCCGGCCATTTTCTAGTGTGAGCGTCTGAACGCCGTCGACGCCCTCAATCGTGTAGGCGTCAGCGTTGACATCAAAAGCTTCCTGGGAAATCGGTATGTCCGCCGCCACTACCGGCACACTGAAAAGAATTGTCGCGCATGCGACGGAAAAATCCGATATCCTCATCTATGCCCTCCAATCAAACGATTACGCAGGTCATTCACTACAATCAAAGGCCCCAAATCGCAGTCACAAATCGTCAGCTTTTCCGCCAAGATCGGCGCTAAACGCCAAGCTTCTTCTTCAAGATCTCGTTCACCGCCTGCGGGTTCGCCTTGCCGCCGGACGCCCTCATCACCTGACCGACGAACCAGCCCATGGTTTTCGGCTTTTCCTTAACCTGTTCGACCTGTTTCGGATTGGCGGCGATAATCTCATCGACGATCTTTTCGATGGCGCCTGTATCGGTGACTTGTTTCAAGCCGCGCTTTTCGACAATGTCGGCCGGGTCGCCGGTCTCCTCGCCGTCAAACATCAGTGCAAAGACGTCCTTCGCAATCTTGCCTGAGATTGTGCCGTCCTTAATGAGATCAATGAGGGAACCGAGTTGCTCGGCGCTCACCGGCGAAGCCTCGATCTCCTTGTCCGCCTTGTTGAGCGCGCCAAAGAGTTCGCCCGTCACCCAGTTGGCCGCGAGCTTGCCGTCGCGGCCTTTGGCGACGCTTTCAAAATACGCTGCCTTGTCGCGGTCGGCGGCGAGCACGAGCGCGTCGTAGGCGTTAAGGCCGTACTCATCCATGAAGCGATGCTTTTTCGCGTCGGGCAACTCGGGAAGGCTGGCGCGAATCTCTTCAACCCACGCCTCATCGAACTCAAGGGGCAACAAGTCCGGGTCCGGAAAATAGCGATAGTCATGCGCGTCCTCTTTTGACCGCATGGTTCGCGTCTCGCCCGTCTTCGGATCAAAGAGGCGCGTTTCCTGATCGATGGTCCCGCCGGATTCCAACACTTCAATCTGACGGCGCGCCTCATAATCGATCACCTGCTTGGTGAAACGAATGGAATTGACGTTCTTGGTTTCCGTGCGCGTGCCGAGTAGTTTGAAGTCGCCCGTCTCGCGGAACTTGTCGTAATTGCCTGCGCGGCAGACCGATACGTTCACGTCTGCGCGCATGGAGCCTTCCTCCATGTTGCCGTCGCAGGTTCCAAGGTATCGCACAATCGTGCGCAGCTTAGAGAAATAGGCCGCGCCCTCTTCGGCCGAACGCATGTGGGGTTTCGACACAATCTCCATCAGCGCCACGCCGGATCGATTGAGATCGACATAGGACTCGTTGGGCGCAAGATCGTGGATCGACTTGCCCGCGTCCTGTTCCAGATGCAACCGCTCAATCCCAACATTGATGGTTTCGCCGCCATCGAGTTCGACCTCGATTTCGCCCTCGCCGACAATCGGGTCTTTGTACTGCGAAATCTGATAGCCTTGGGGCAGGTCCGGGTAGAAGTAGTTCTTCCGGTCGAAGCGCGACCAGGTGTTGATCTTGGCGTTAAGACCGAGCCCGGTCCGGATCGCCTGCTCGACGCAATATTTATTGATGACAGGCAGCATGCCAGGCATCGCCGCATCGACGAGCGACACATTCTCGTTCGGTCCGGCGCCATATTCGGCGCTCGCGCCGGAAAACAGTTTCGACTTCGACGAGACCTGCGCATGAACTTCGAGGCCCACCACGACTTCCCAGTCGCCGGTCGATCCTTGCAGCAATTTTCGCGGTTCAGTCATGGATTGATCTCTGATTTCGTGTGGGCGGTTTTGCCTGCAAGCGCGGCGGCGCGCAACTCTTTCGCTTCAGCCCGCTCTATCACCCGCTGCACCGCCTGGTGCACGCGCCGCGGGTACTGCAGTTCGAGATAGTGGGTGCCGCCGGGAACGATATCGAGCGTCCCGCGCGAGGCGTCGCTCAGCGCCGCGTACAGCTTTTCAGAATTCGCTTTCGGCACGATGGCGTCAAAGTCGCCATGGATAACCTCAATCGGTCCGTCATAGGATTTGAGCTGCGCCAGCAGCGGCCCGATCTGTGCGCGCCGGCCGGCGATCTCTTCGCGAACCTTCTTCCAGCGGTTCGGCACGTAATCCTCGATGCGCACGTCGCCGCCGAGTTTTTCGAGCTGCAACGCATAATCATGGGGCTCGTCGATCAGCGCCGATACCGCCACGGCGCCGACAATAGCGTCCGGAAAGTCCATCGCTGCTTTCACCGCCAGTTCGCCGCCATAAGAAACGCCAAGGGTGACGATTTTCTTTTCGTCCGCCAGGAACGGTTTGATTGCAGCGACTTGTTCGTCGAAACTCGTGACCGCCGCCTCATGGCCTTCGCCGAAGCCGGGCCGCGCAGGCAGCACAACCTCGATCCCGCGCGGCGCGGTGCGCAAGAACCGCGTGTAGAGATATCGGTTGGCGGGCGTGCCGTGAAAAATGATGAGCCGCCAGTCGCCCGGGTCCGGCGCAATGGTCGCCTGCGTTTCCAACGGCGTCGACAAAGGCACGGTGTAGGTGATGTCGTGGGTGGGACGGGTCACGTCCACCATTCATCCGGCCGCGCGTCAAAACCCGCCGCCTGTTCCAGCGCATACATGCCCTTGAACATCGTTTCCTCGTCGAACGGTTTGGCGAGGAGTTGCAGCCCCAGCGGCAGGCCGTCCTTGTCGAGGCCGGCGGGGACGGACGCGCCGGGCAGGCCGGCGAGGTTCGCCGTCACCGTGAAGACGTCGTTAAGATACATCTGCACCGGATCGTTCATCTTGGCGCCGAGTTCGAACGCCGCAGACGGCGCTGACGGCGTGAGGATCAGGTCTACCTTATCGAAGGCGTCGGTGAATTCGTCAAAAATCCGCTTGCGGACTTTTTGGGCGCGCAGATAATAGGCGTCGTAATAACCGGCCGACAACACATAAGTGCCGATCAGCACCCGGCGCTTGACCTCGTTGCCGAAGCCTTCCGCGCGCGTATTCTCATACATTGACAAGATGTCGTCATAATCCTTCGCGCGGTGGCCGTATTTGACGCCGTCATAACGGGCGAGGTTCGATGAGGCCTCCGCCGGCGCGACAATGTAATAGACGGGCAATGCGTATTTCGTCAGCGGCAGCGAGATGTCGACGATCTCCGCGCCCGCGTCCTTCATCCAATCGATGCCCGACTGCCACAGGGTTTCGATCTCCGCCGGCATGCCGTCAATGCGATATTCCTTCGGCACGCCGATCTTCAGTCCTTTCAAAGAGCCGCCAAGCGCTGCTTCATAATCCGGGACCGGACGATCGACCGACGTTGAATCTTTCGGATCGTGCCCCGCCATGGACTTCAGCATGACCGCTGCGTCGCGCACGTCTCGCGCCATGGGACCCGCCTGATCAAGCGATGACGCAAAGGCGACGATGCCCCATCGCGAGACGCGCCCGTAAGTTGGTTTGACGCCGACCAATCCTGTGAGCGAGGCCGGCTGCCGTATCGAGCCGCCCGTATCCGTCGCTGTCGCCGCCGCGCAGAGCCGCGCAGCGACCGACGCCGACGAGCCGCCCGACGAGCCGCCCGGCGTTAGCTTCGCGTCGCTTCCGTTGGCGCGCCAGGGATTGACGACAGGACCGTAATAACTCGTCTCGTTCGACGAGCCCATGGCGAACTCGTCCATGTTGAGCTTGCCGAGCATCACGGCGCCGTCGCGCCAAAGCTGGCTCGTCACGGTCGACTCATATCGTGGCTGGAAACCGTCGAGAATGTGTGAGCCGGCGGTAGTCAAGGTTCCTTCCGTACAGAACAGATCCTTGATGCCGAGCGGAACGCCCTCCAGCGCGCCGCCCTCGCCTTTCGCCAGTTTCTCGTCAGACGCTTTCGCCATGTCGCGCGCCTTGTCGGCCGTGACGGTGATGAAGGCGTTCAAGTCCCCGGCTTTTTCAACGCGCGCAAGATAGGCGTCCGTAACGTCGAGAGACGAGATGTCTTTTTTCTTCAGCGCGTCGCGAAGTTCGGCGAGCGTAAGATCGGTTGGGTTTGTCACGCGCTACTCCACCACCTTCGGCACAACAAAAAAGTTGTCTTCCGACTTCGGCGCGTTCGCGGTGACGTTTTCTGGCTGGCCGCCGCCGGTGGGCCCGTCCTGCAGAACATCGTCCCGCATGGGCAATTGTATATCGACAGTGGACGCCATGGCGTCGACCCCCTCGATATCGACTTCATTGAGTTGCTCGATCCAGTCGAGAATGCCGTTAAGTTCAGCCGCCAGCGGCTCGAGGCGCTGCTCAGGCTCCGCGATGCGGGCAAGGTGCGCCACCTTGCGCACAGTGTCTTTATCGATGCTCATTTCGTGATCCCTATCCTGCGCGACGGCCTAACAATGGGCGCCCGGACGCGCAAGGGGCTCGGGTGAAAGGGCGATAGCGTTAGGATCACGGGGCCCTCGCCGCCTCGAACAGGCGATCGATTTCCTTTTCAGGGTCAGCGAGCGGCGTGCGCACGAAAGCGCGCAACGCCCGCTCGAAGGCGGGGTCGTCAGTCCGGGCGCCGACCAACGCGTAAAAGTGCTTCTCTGTATATCCCGAATTGCGCTCCTGCGATGCGGCGACAAAGGCGCGCCAAAAATCCGACGCAGAGGCGCCGTCAGCGCTCGACACTGCCAGAGCAATGACGTGACCGCAGGCGTAAAGCGCCCGGTAGTCCTTACGCGCCGCTGCACTTCTCAAAGGCCCGTCGCGCAGTTTTGCGGCGCATTCCTCGCGCGTATCCCGCACGTGCCGTTCGTAGTCGGCGCCGTCCCAAAATCCGAGCGTCACCATCGCTTCCGCCGCAATGGCGTCGGCCGCGCCCTCATGGATCCATGGCGATTCTTCCAACGCCGACGGGCGAGCCGCCGATTGCCACAAATGCACCGCCTCGTGGATCGTCGCACGCCGAAAGATCGAGACCGCCCTTTTCGTCGGTTCGTTCCAGCCGCCGCCTTCAAGGGTGATCTGAAACTGCCCGGGAAGCGCATCGCCCGAATAGGAAAGCCGCCCCGGATCGCTCCCAAGCGGCGCGGCCATAAAGAGGTTGGGTTTCGTTTCCAGATGAAATCCAAACTGCGTCGCCAGCAATTCGAAAGCATCGGGCGTCAGGGTTTCAAACTCCTCCCGGATCCAGGCCGGCGCCGTCGGATCGATCAGCGCCAGCACATCGCGCGACTCCACCGGTTTTAGCGGCCCGAGATAAACGAACGCCGGATGCGCCAGGGGACTGCGCCAGTCCTGAAGCGCATCGACGCGCTCGCCGAACGCAACGACCTTGGCGTCCGCGTCGGGGGCGAAGGAAAACGCCGCATCCATCCGTCGGTCTGCATCAATGACGGGCCAGAAATGCCCAGTGAAGAGCAGCACCCCGCCCTCGCCATAGGCGGCGAGCGGTTGGTAATTCTTCTGTATACGGATAAGATTAGGATGCGCTGTCAGCGACGCGGCCTTGAACGGCTCGCCGTCGCGCCGTTCGATAACGTCGACATCATCACCGCGCCGAACCACGAATTCGGCGCTGTCGAGCGTCCATCGCCGTTCGCGATACCCGCCCTCAATCGAACGGAAAGCCAGGACCCGAACGGCGCGCTTCAAATCATAAGAAACCCGCACCGCGCCGTCGGTTGTCTGTGCGATAAAAACCCGCGCCGCCGGCCGGCGCTCGCCCGCGCCGTCAAAGGCGAACGCCGCCAGCGCGGACGCAATCAAAAGCATCAACATGCCGACGGCGGTGCGCATCACGACCGGACGATACGACAGATATCGACGAAGCAAAACCGATGCTTGACCGACCGTGCTATACTGGCGGCCGTGAGCAGATCATTTAACGCAGAAGCCGCCGCCTTCGGCGCCGCCGGAGCGCTTTTCGGGCTCGATCTCGGCGAGAAGACGATCGGCGTCGCGGTCTGCGATCCCGACCGCCGGGTGGCGACGCCCGTCGAAACCATTCGCCGCACGAAATTCACCCCCGACGCGGAGCGCCTGGCCGCGCTGGCCAGGGAACGCGGTGTCGTCGGCCTTGTCATGGGTCTGCCGCTCAACATGGATGGCACCGAGGGACCGAGCGCGCAGCGCGCCCGTGCCTTCGCCCGCAACCTGCCGAAAATCCTCGACCTCCCCGTCGCCTTCTGGGACGAGCGCCTATCGACCGCAGCGATGGAGCGGGAGCTGATCGCCATCGACACCAAGCGTAAACGACGGGCGGAGAAGATCGACGAATCGGCCGCCGCCTTTATACTGCAGGGCGCCATCGATCGCCTGCGGGAGCTCGCGCCATGAAAGCCAAAACGCTGCGCCATTTAATTATTGGCCTTCTCCTCGCCACCGGCGTGTTCCACCTCGCAGTGGCGCTGATCGGCGGCGGCGAAGGGCGGGCCCTGCCGCTCACCGTCTTCGGCTTCATCTATATCGGTCTCAGCTTCTATGTGCGCTCGGACGTCAAGGACGGTTCAAAAAACCACTCCCGCAACGCGATCATCGCGACAATCATCGCGTGCACGGCCGGGCTTGGTCTCGGCGGCGCGAGCTACGCGCAATCGGGCGGCCCGCTAGCCCTGCCAATCATGTTTCTCGTCGATATTGTGGTGATTGCGGCCGGCGTCTGGTGGCTGATGAAAACCACCAAGAAGGCGTAGGCCGCCATTGCCGCATCAGGCGCGCAGTCCTATAGCTCGCGCCTGATATGAGCGTGACGCAATGAGCATCAGACCGACAGCCCCAGACGACGCGCTGGCCGCGAGGCGGCTTATCTCCATTGACGACCTGACTGACGCCGACGTCGACTTTATTCTCGACCTTGCTGAACATTACGCCGGCTATCTGCGCCGCTCGCAGCCTGCGCCGAAACGCCTCGCGGGCAAGACCCAGATCAATCTCTTTTTTGAAGATTCGACACGAACCAATCTGTCATTTGAACTCGCCGGCAAGAAACTGGGCGCCGACGTGATCAATGTCCCAGTGGCTGCATCGTCCGTGCATAAGGGCGAAAGTCAGGTCGATACGGCCCAGACCATGGCGGCCATGGCTGCCGACATTATGGTCGTCCGCGCAAAGGAGGAGGCTCTCCATTATAAACTTGACGACATACTCCCCTGCACTGTCGTCAACGGCGGCGCCGGAACGAAGGAGCATCCGACTCAGGCGTTGCTCGACACGGCTGCAATCCGTTCTGAATTCGGATCGCTCGACGGGCTCGTCATCGCCATCTGCGGCGACATAAAACACTCCCGCGTCGCCGGATCCGACGCCCGACTATTCCGGCGCTTGGGCGCCGAGGTCCGGTTTGTCGGCCCGGCGCATCTGATGCCCGAGGACGATCAGTTTACGGACATATCGCGCCTCGACAATCTGAAAGACGGTCTTGCGGGCGCCGACATCGTTATGGGCTTGCGCATGCAGTTCGAACGCATGGGCGATGATGGCGCCGCTGACGCTCGTGGTTATTACGACGCGTTCGGCCTGACGCATGAAACCATCAAGTTCGCGAAACCGGGCGCCCGGGTCATGCATCCGGGCCCGATGAACCGCGGCGTTGAGATTGACGGGGCTCTTGCCGACGACAGGGAGCGCTCGCTCATTTTACGGCAAGTATTTTACGGCGTCGCGGCGCGCATGGCCTGCCTCGATGCGCTGCTGACAAGGGGGGAATGATGGATTTTCTGCTTGCGGCGATAATCGGCTATCTCCTCGGCTCCATTCCATTCGGGCTCGTCATCACCAAGGCGGCGGGGCTCGGCGATATTCGCAAGATCGGCTCCGGCAATATCGGCGCGACGAATGTTCTGCGCACGGGCCGCAAGGACCTGGCGCTGGCGACGCTGCTCCTTGACGGCGGCAAAGGCGCGATCGCCGTCGTTGCCGCTTATCTCGCGGGCTGGCGCCCTGAGATCGCGGGCGCGGCGGCGTTTCTTGGTCACTGCTTCCCGGTCTGGCTCGGCTTCAAGGGCGGCAAAGGCGTCGCGACGTTCATGGGAACGCTGTTCGCTCTGCACTGGCCTGCGGGTCTGTTCGCTGGCGCAGCCTGGCTCGCGGTCGCACGGATTTCGAAATTCTCATCGCTCGCCGCCCTCGTCGCGGCGGCGGCGTCGCCGCTCGTCTTTTTCGCCATGGGCAAAGTCGCCTTCGCGCTCGCGGCTCTGGTCATGACCGGCGTCATTCTCATCCGCCATCGGACGAATATCGTCAGGCTGCTCGCCGGCGCCGAACCGAAGATCGGCGCCGGGAAGGAAGATACCGCCAGTGCCGGCGCTTAACGAAAAAGAACGTCTCGACTGGCTGCAACTCATTCGCACGGCTAACATCGGCCCGATTACCTTTCACCAGTTGATTGCACGTTGCGGCTCCGCCGGTGAAGCGCTCACCATCTTGCCCGACCTTTCCACGAAAGCCGGCCGGCCGCGGCCCTTGCGCGCCGCAAGCCGCAACGCGGCGGAAGCTGAACTCGACGCCGCTTTCGCCCACGACGTACGCGTCATCGCTTTTTGCGAAGACGACTACCCGGCGCCGTTGAAGGCCATTGCCGATCCGCCGCCGCTTATTTTCCTGCGCGGCCATGCGGCGCTCTTTGAAAAACCCGCTATCGCCATCATTGGCGCGCGCAACGCTTCCGGCGTCGGCCGCAAAATGGCGCGCAGTCTTGCGGCTGATCTCGGCGAAGCAGGCGTCGTTATCGTCTCGGGCCTTGCGCGCGGCATCGACGGCGCGGCCCACGCCGCCGCCCTTTCAACGGGCACTGTTGCGGTGGTCGCCGGCGGCGTTGACGTGATATATCCGCCGGAGCATGATCAGCTTACGGAGGATATCGCTCGCGATGGCGCGGTGATCTCCGAATGCCCAATGGGTCAGCAGCCGACGGCGCGGGATTTCCCAAAACGCAACCGGCTCATTTCCGGCCTCTCCCGCGGCGTTGTCGTCGTCGAAGCCGCCGCCCGGTCGGGCACGCTTATCACCGCGCGTTGCGCCCTCGAACAGGGCCGGGAAGTCTTCGCCGTGCCCGGCTCGCCGCTCGACCCGCGCTGCCAGGGCGCCAATCGCCTAATCCGCGACGGCGCAACGCTGATTGAGACCGCGCAGGACGTTCTGGACGTCCTGGCCGAACAGGAGCGCGGCGCTCGCGAAGACCGGCGCGACCTGTTTGACTGGGCCCCGGAACAGACCGCCGGAGAACCTGACCCGGCGGCGGTTGCAGCGATGCGGGAGGAAATCCTGGGGCTCCTCAGCTATACCCCGCAGCACCGCGACGATCTGATACGCGAGTTACAGCCTGCGCCGGGGCTTTTCGCCGACGCCCTGCTTGAGCTGGTGCTTACTGGCGCAGCGGAAGAGCATTCCGGCGGCCGGTTTTCGCTCGCGGCCTCTTAAGAAAAACACTGCAATAACCACAGCACTGGCCTGTTATACAATAGTTTTTCAGCACCGGCTGATGGCATTTTCGTAATTCTCCGACCGCGCGCCGCCAAGCCACGGCAAGACAGCAGGTGTTGACAGACGTGGCGGGGCTCACGCATTACCGCGCGCCAAAACCAAGCCGCCCGAAGGTCAGCCCCCCATGCAAGTCGTCGTTGTTGAGTCCCCCTCCAAGGCGAAGACCATCAACAAATATCTGGGTTCCGGCTTTAAGGTGCTGGCTTCCTACGGGCATATCCGCGACCTGCCGTCAAAAAACGGCTCGGTCGACCCGGACAATGATTTCAAGATGGTGTGGGAGCTGGACGCGAGCTCAAAGAAGCGCGTCAATGAAATTGCGAGCGCCGTCAAAGGCGCTGAGCGCCTCGTCCTCGCGACCGACCCCGACCGCGAAGGCGAAGCGATTTCGTGGCATCTCATCGAAGCGCTGACGGACAAGAAGGCGCTGAAAGACGTCCGCATCGACCGCGTCGCCTTCAACGCCATCACCAAGGCGGCGGTGCAGGAGGCCATGGCCAGCCCGCGCGAGATCGACGCGGACCTTGTTGACGCCTATCTCGCCCGGCGCGCGCTCGATTATCTTGTGGGCTTTACGCTGTCGCCGGTGCTCTGGCGCAAGCTCCCCGGTTCCCGCTCCGCCGGCCGCGTGCAGTCCGTAGCCCTGCGCCTGATCTGTGAGCGCGAACTCGAAATCGAGCTTTTTGTACCGGAGGAATATTGGACCGTTGCGGCGCAGGCGACATCCGGCGGATCGGCGCCGTTCGAGGCCCGCCTCGTTGTTCATAAGGGCGAGAAGCTCAAGAAGTTCTCCCTGCCTGACGAAGCGGCGGCAACGGCAGCGAAGAACGCGGTCGAGGCCGCGTCTTTTACGGTCGCGTCCGTCGAAGCGAAACCGACGAAACGCAATCCGCCGCCGCCCTTCACAACGTCGACGCTGCAACAGGAAGCGGCGCGCAAGCTCGGCTTTAACGCCCAGCGCACCATGCGCACGGCGCAACGACTTTATGAAGGGATCGACATCGGCGGCGAGACCACCGGTCTCATCACCTATATGCGGACCGACGGCGTCGATATGGCGCCTGAGGCCATCAATAACGCACGCAAGACCATCGGCGCCCAGTTCGGCGGCGATTACGTTCCGGAAAAACCGCGGATGTATAAGTCAAAGGCGAAAAACGCGCAGGAAGCGCATGAGTGTATTCGTCCGACCTCGTTCGGACGCGCGCCTGGAAAAATTCGCGGCCTTGGCGACGACGAGCATCGCCTCTACGAGCTGATCTGGAAGCGCGCCATGGCGAGCCAGATGGAACAGGCCCGGCTCGAAAACACGACCATCGATCTTTTGTCTGCGGACAAGAAAACTGGCTTGCGCGCAACAGGCTCTGTCATTCTCTTTGAAGGCTTCCTGAAGCTCTATGAAGAAGG
The DNA here is from genome assembly GCA_965243785.1 of Hyphococcus sp. Classification (GTDB taxonomy): domain Bacteria; phylum Pseudomonadota; class Alphaproteobacteria; order Caulobacterales; family Parvularculaceae; genus Hyphococcus. The sequence continues at coordinate 471,324 of CBDEVX010000014.1, forward strand.
CAAGGACGACGCCGACGGCGAAAACGGAACCGGCGTTCTGCCGAAGGTGAAGCAGGGCGAAGCTGCAAGCGCGTCAAACGTCAAAGCCGACCAGCACTTCACCCAGCCGCCGCCGCGCTTTTCCGAAGCGAGCCTCGTTAAACGCCTTGAAGAACTTGGCATCGGCCGGCCATCGACCTATGCGTCGATCCTGACGGTGCTGCGCGACCGCGGTTACGTCAACATGGACAAGAACCGCTTCATTCCTGATTCCAAGGGCCGCATCGTCACCGCGTTTCTGGAAAACTATTTCAGGAAGTACGTCGAGTACGATTTCACGGCGGACCTCGAAGAAACCCTCGATGAAATCTCCGCCGGCGACGCGGACTGGAAAACCTTTCTGCGCAACTTCTGGTCGGAATTTCACGCCGCCGTCGAGGACATTGGCGAGCTACGCATTTCCGAAGTCCTCGATGCGCTCAATGAATCCCTCGGGCCGCTGATCTTTCCGAAAAAGGAAGACGGGTCCGATCCGCGCGCCTGTCCGACCTGCAAGGACGAAGGCCGCGATGGCGGGCAACTCTCGCTCAAGACAGGACGGTACGGCGCCTTTATCGGGTGCGTAAATTACCCCGAATGCAATTACACCCGCCAGCTCACTGCACTGGGCGACGGTGACGACGGCGCCGCTAGCGCCGACAAAAAGTTAGGCGTCGATCCCGACAGCGGTCTCGATGTCTGGCTGAAAGTCGGGCGCTTCGGACCATATGTTCAGGTCGGCGAGCAGGAAAAAGGGTCAAAGGAAAAGCCGAAGCGCTCAAGCATCCCGAAAGGGTGGGAGCCTGCGAGCATCGACCTCGAAAAAGCGTTGATGCTTCTGTCCCTGCCCCGCGAAGTCGGTCCGCACCCGGAAGACGGCGTCATAATTGAAGCGGGCCTCGGCCGGTTCGGCCCATTCGTGAAACATGGCAAGATCTACGCGAACCTGCCGTCGGTTGATGAAGTGTTCGAAATCGGCCTCAACCGAGCCGTCACGCTGATCGCTGAAAAGAAGGCGAATCCCCGCGCACGCCGACAGGCGAAGGCGTTGAAAGAGCTGGGCGCGCACCCCGACACCGGCGAACCCGTCAACGTCCTGGACGGGCGTTACGGTCCTTACGTCAAACACGAAAAGACAAACGCCACCATTCCTAACGGGATCGAGCCGGAAAACGTAACGCTGGAACAGGCCCTCGAATGGATCGCCGCGCGCGAAAAGAAAGCGCCACGCAAGAAAAAGGCGACAAAAAAGAAGACGACCAAAAAAGCAGCCAAGAAAAAGACAACAAAAAAGGCCGCTACGAAGAAGAAAGCGGCCAAGACAGCCGCAACAAAGAAGGCTGCCGCCGGCGAATGACGCCTATCCGGATGCTGTTTGCTGGGATTCCCGGATCTCTTTCCGCTTCAAATAGAATCCTCCGACGCCGCAGGCGAGAATGGTCAGATTGCCGACGAAATCAAGCAGCATCCAGTCGGTAAACATCTGCGCGACGAAATAGAAATACCAGTTGAATACGAAAAAAGGCAAAGAGCCAATAATTCCGAATACAAGAAATGTATGCGGACGAAATTCCGATAAGGCGATAATAACACCGACAAGAACCGCCTGGGCGCCAAAGCACCCTATAAGCAGCGCGGTCGTTGCCGAGGCGTGCTGATACTCCGGTTTGAATCCTAACTGTTCGACAACGCCGGGCCAGAAGAGACACCAGCCGCCGAGGCCGATGAAGACAACGGCTAAAATTGCCTGGACGGTACGCGACGTCACTACTTGTTTTTGTAAAACACCCATATGTCGCCTTTCGCAATTTCGATGCCGTGATCAGAACGCTGTAACGTCAGACCTTCACCGCTGCATTGCCGCCGTCAGCCCAAAGCGCTGACCCCGTGACAAAACTCGCCATATCACTCGCGAGAAATAACGCCGCGCTCGCAATCTCTTCAGGCTCGGCAAGGCGCTTCATTGCATGAAGGCCGGCCGCCCATTCTTGCTGCGCCTCGTCTCCAGCCATCGCAGTTTTTACTCCGCCCGGCAACAATGCGTTCGCACGAATGCCATGCGTCGCGTACTCAGCTGTAATCCCACGCACCAGGCCCATAAGCCCGGCTTTTGCGGCTCCATAAGACGTCATGCCCGGCAAACCGACGCTATTGCCCACAAAGCTGCCCGTAAAGACGAGCGCGCCGCCGCCGGTTCGCAGCATGCAAGGGATCTGCGCCCTCGCGCCAAGAAAGGCGCCGGTCAGATTGGTTGCAAGGACTGCCAACCATTCATCCAAAGACACATCAACGATACTTTTGACGGCGCCCACGCTGCCGGCATTGTTCAGCGCGATGTCGAGACGACCAAAGTTATCCAATGCGGCGGCGACGAGCGCCTGATGCGTATCCTCGTCGCCGACATCGCCGGCCACAGCGACGGCCTTTCCGTCTCTGGCGTTAATATCGGCGACGACATTGTCGATCGAAGACTTGCTGCGCGCGTTCGCGACGATTGATGCACCCGCATCAGCAAACAATATCGCCGCAGCCTTGCCTATCCCTGAGCCCGCCCCGGTAATGATTGCAACTTTTCCCGCCAGCATTCTTTCCTCGCCAATTGTTAACGGACGCCAACAGCCCTAAATGTGCAGATCGCCCTACGCCGCCCGAATCTTGCGCGTTTCTCTCATCAATTTGCAGGTAACAATCGCCGTGGCGGAATTTTTACATTGGCTTGTTCATAATTCCGGCGCCCTTTTCAGGTTAAAGGGGCGGCGATGCGTATTGTTGCGTTAACATTGCTGGCGTTTGGCGTCGCTGCCTGCGCCACCGCGCCCGACGCCGCCCGAGGCCGGGCGGTTCGGCGCGCTCCGAGTTTGCCCCGGCAGCGTGGCAAACGCACCCGCCGCCGACCGTTCGGGGCCGCGTGCGCGGCTATGATCCAGTCGCGCAGATTGGCGGCGTCAGTCTCTTAAGGGCGCCGGTCGATGCTTGCGTCTCCTCCGGTTTCGGACCGCGACGCGGCGGCGCCGGCTCATTCCACGATGGCGTCGACTTATATACCGGAACCCCGCGCGGCGTCGTCGCCGGCGGCAACGGCGTTGTCGAGTTTATTGGGTCACAGCGCGGCTACGGACGCACCATCGTTATTCGCCACAACGCCAGAACCAAAACCCGCTACGCGCATTTATCATCTTACGCCCGGAACATGCGCGAAGGCGCAAGGGTTGCGCGTGGCGATCCCATCGGCCGGACCGGCGACAGTGGAAACGCCACGGCCGTGCACCTACATTACGAATTCCTTATCCGCGGCCGCCCGGTTGACCCCCTCACTTCGGGCGATTAAAGACCGCACACAAATAACAAAAACCGGGAAATAATCCCGCTGTTGCGCGGCTGCGCAACCTGATACAATGAAAGAATATGACAACTACCACAAAAAGAAACGGCGCAAAACGACGCCGTCGCTACCCTCCCGTAACGACAATAATCGAATTTCTCAATGACAGCGACGGCGCATCGGTGCGTCGCGATATTGCCCGCGCCTTTGGCGTCAAGGGTGAAGCTCGCGCCGAATTGCGCGCGCTCCTCAAGGACATGGAGGAAGAAGGTGTCATCGATCTCGCCGGCGGCAAGCGCGTCAAGGTCGCCGGCAAACTCCCGCCCCGTCATGCCCATCGACATCGTCGGCGTCACCCATGACGGCGATCTTGAATGCGAACCGGCGGGCTGGAAGGACGATCACGATCCGCCCCTCATTCGCATCTCCGAAAAACGGGCCATGAAATTCAAACCGGCGCCCCGGCGTCGGCGACCGCGTGCTAGCGCGATTGAAACCCACCGGCGACGGCGCCCTACGCCGCGGACATCATGAAGGCCATCGGCAAGGGCGCGCATCGCTTCCTCGCCGTCTTCCGAAAGGATCGTGGTCGAACAATCGCAGAGCCGGTCGAACGCCGGGCGCGGGGGACCTTCACCATTGATCGCGGCGACGACGCCGGCGCGAAGGACGGCGATCTCGTCTGGGTCGAAACCAAAAACGCCCGCGGCTACGGCGCGCAGAAAGCGCGCGTGCGCAAGATCGAAGGCCATATCGACGACCGCAATGCCTTTTCAACCATTGCGCTCGCCAATCACGGCATACCCACTGAGTTCCCCAAGGCCGTCATCACGGAAGCGCAAAAAGCGCAATTGCCGGCGCTGGGTGAGCGCACCGATCTCCGCGACACGCCGCTGTTCACCATCGACCCCGCCGACGCCAAGGATCATGACGACGCCTGCTTCGCGGAACCCGATCCCGACCCCGAAAACCCCGGCGGCCATCGCGTCATCGTCGCTATCGCTGATGTCAGCTACTTCGTCCGTACAGGAAGCGAGTTGGACAAGGAAGCGCTGCGGCGGGCCAATTCGGTTTATCTCCCCGATCGCGTCGTGCCAATGCTGCCGGAGCGCCTGTCGAACGATCTGTGTTCCTTACGCGAAGGCGAAGACCGGCCCTGTCTCGCGGTGAGATGATCATCGATTCCGGCGGGCGCAAGAAATCGCACCGCTTCATGCGCGCAATCATGCGCTCTCACGCGAAACTTTCCTATGAGGAAGCCCAGGCGATTTCAGAAGGCGCGCCGGCGGGGGCGGATATTAAGCAGGCCGTCTCCAGCCTCTTTGGCGCTTTTTCGCGCCCGCTGGAGCGAGCGTTCAAAACGCGCGCCTCTCGATCTCGACCTGCCGGAACGCAAGGTCATTCTCAACAAAAAAGGCGAGGTCGCTGACGTCGTAAAACGCGAACGCTTCGACGCCCACCGCGTCATTGAGGAGTTTATGATCCTCGCCAATGTCGCCGCCGCAGAAACGCTGGAGCGCGCGCGCCCTTGAGCTCATTTACCGGGTGGCACGACCAGCCGGACGAAGAAGACCTTGAGGGCGTTGCGCGATTACCTCGACCGTCTCGACTATTCGCTTGTAAAAGGCGGCTCGGTGCGCCCTGCGAATTTCAACCAGATCCTCAAAATCGCCGAGAACCGCGACGAAAAGGAAATGATTTCGCAGATTGTCCTGCGGGCCCAACAACGGGCGATTTACGACACGGATAATCGCGGTCATTTTGGCCTCAACCTTCCGCGCTACGCGCATTTTACATCACCCATCCGGCGCTACGCCGACCTTGTCGTCCATCGCGCCCTGGTCGCAGCGGTCAAACTCGGCCCCGGCGGCCAGACCAAGCAGGAGGCGGCGGAGCTTAACGACGTCGCGGAACAGATTTCGGACCTTGAACGGCGCGCCATCGCCGCCGAACGCGAGGCGACGGACCGGTATCTCTCCGAATACCTCGCCTCCCGCATCGGCGCGGAATTCGATGCGCGCATTCGCGGCGTCACCAAATACGGCCTCTTTGTCATGGTCGACCCGTCCGGCGCCGACGGATTTATCCCGATGCGGAGCCTTGGCCGAGAACGGTTTCAGTTCGAGGACGCCATGCACCGGGTCGTCGGCGAGAGCACCGGCGGCGTCTTCCGGCTCGGTCAACCCGTGCGCGTGAAGCTCGAAGAGGCGATCCCCCTCACCGGTTCACTACGCTTCGAAATGGTCAGCGAGCCGGCGCCCGGCGATGCGAAGCCGGCGCGGCGTAGAAAACCCGCTGCGAAATCGGCGGCAAAAAAAACGAAAGGCAAGAAGGGCTCAAGGGAAAAACCCGCGCCGCGTAAGAAAAAGCGCAAAGGCAAGGCCAACGCCAAGCCGCGGCGACACTAACGACGCTTGCCCTTACCCGCCGCACCGATAGCGCTTTCGCTCAGCGAAGCCCTGACTCGGGCTTCGAACGGCGCGCTGACCGGAATTGACTCCCCGTTCACAAGAATCAGTTCGCGAATACGGCCACCGGTAAACTTTGCCGATGTAACGCATTCCGGACGGACAAAATGTGAGCGATGAACGCGGATGAGACCATAGGGCGCGAGTTCCGCGCTCAGTGTTTTAATCGCGCCGCGATAGAGGTATTCGCGGTCGCCAGCGTAAATGGCGACATAATTGCCACATGCCGACCCGCCGCTAATCTCGTCGATAACAACATAATCAACCCGTCCTTGTGAGCGCACGGCGACACGCGGCGGCGCGCCGGATTCTATCCGGGCGGCCGCGCCGGATCGTTCCTGCCCCGCCAGATAGGCGATGAGAAAAATGAAAATATCAGGCGCCCAGTCGACAAGGCGCGTCGATGCAACGGCCTCGGACGCGGTCATGCCCGAAAGCGGCGCGTAGATCGCAATGAAATATAAAAAGATAACACCGAACGCCGCCGCAAAACATGTCGCCGCAATCGCCAGTTCCACAGCGAAGCTCTTTTTTCGGTCAGCGTAACGTCGAGACAACAAAAACACAGCCGGACCGAGCACCAGCCACGGCGCGAAACCGAAGCCATACGCCGCCAGTCGCGCGCCGAGCGCACTCTCTCTGCCGGCGCGAAGCGCATCGACATGGGAAAAGCCGCCGAAAATTGCGATCAGCGCGCCCCACGCCAATAGTGTGACGACGATCAGGTTGATGATTCGAAATTGAGCCGCAACGTCCGTGTCGGCGGTCCCGGCTGGTGTAAGCGTGCGCAAGAATAACGCGCGCGCTGCATCAAGAGGCCGGCTCCATCGTTGTCGCATCGATTCCCGTCTCGCACTCCGCCACCGGATCGCGAAAATCATACCACGATCGGGCGAATTCGTCACAACCCGCTCGCCGCGCCCTAGCGTCGGCCGATCGCGGAAAATAGCGTGACGGCAATGCAACGAAAGGGGCGGCGACGAATGCGCATTCAATCAATAGTTTTTTGTATCGGCCTTGGGGCGGCCTTCTCCCCCGGCACGCTCCACGCGCAAACGTCGGCGCCCTTTTCCAACCCATGCGACGCCCCGCCGCTGACGGACTTTGCTTTCTGGGTCGGCGACTGGGTGGCCTTCGACTACGACACCGGCGTCGTTCAGGGCATCGACCGGATTCACAAGATCAATAACGGGTGCACGTTGATGCAGGACTGGTCGCAAATGACCGACCGCTATCGCGCGCCCGGCGGCGATTTTCGGTATGCGGGCGTGTCGTTCAACGCCGTCTTGCCCGACGGTCAATGGCAGCAGGTATGGGTTGGAAACTATGGCGGCGCGATCACCATGACGGGCGGTCTCGACGAGGACGGGACGATGACGCTCCGGAGCGCGGAGTTCCCGACGCAGGATGGGGCGATCGCCCAGCGAACCTGGTACTGGGACCCGCTTGATGACGGTTCCATCCACTCATGGGGCGAGATCCGTCAGAAAAATTCGCCCGACGATGAATGGGGGGAACCGGTTATTCCCTGGAACCTGCGCTACGTTCGGCGCAACACCGCGCCCAACCTAGTTGCGGCCGATGACTGACATCGGGCGATCGGGGCGTCGTTGATACAACCATAACCGTAAAATCTTCGCTCAAACCCGCATTTGGTCGATACGTATCGACGCTCTTTAGTGGCGCCCTATGATCGCCTTGTGCCATTGAACGCAGGCCGTTCCGACGTCAGGCGAACACTCGCGCAACAAGGTCCGGCCGCATGGCGATCGTCAACAAAACCCCGGCGAGGGCGCCGGCGAGATGCGCCTCATGGGCGATGCGTCCTGTATCACGCCTGATCATGGCGGCGGAGATGACGATGAAAAGAACGCCGAACAGGATGGCGGGAATCGGTATCGGAATGAAGAAGAAGTAGATGCTGGCGAACGGTTCAAAAACGCAGAAAGCGAGCACGGTGCCAGCGACGCCGTCGGAGGCGCCGAGCGAGGTATAGTTCAAATCGCGCCGGTTGACGTAGAACGAGACAACGCCGCTCGCCATCACCGCTCCGAAATAGACGACGAGAAACCCATCTGCGCCAAGCCTGGCCTCAACCGCCGGCCCGAAAAAGAACAGCGTCATCATGTTGAACAGGAGATGGAAAGCATCCCCATGAAGGAAGGACGACGTAAATACGCGGTAGTGCTGGCGCTGCCGCGCGATTGCGCCCACATGGAACGCGAATTGCGACACGAATTTTTGGTCGACGGCGAGCGCGTAAATGCTCGCGATAAGATTGGCCGCAATCAGCGTATAGGTCGCCGGCGCGTTTGAGAGGTCCATGACAATTGTCCGTTTTATCGCGGATCCGTCACCTGCGCCGCCCGCCCCGATCGCGACAGCTAGCGCTTTCGAGGCCGTGCGGCAATCGTAAACGTCTCTTTAAGGCGGACGGCGGTATGGACAGATTTATGAGCGAAGCTGATATTTCCAGCGCGCCTTTGTCCCTCGCAGAACGCAAGGTGGCGCGCGCCTATCAATCCGAAGGCGGGTTGTCGAGGCGATTTCGCGCCGGACGGTTTCGGCGGCTTCAGGCGCTGATCGACGACATAATTGCGCGCGAAGGCCGATGCCGCATCGTTGATATCGGCGGCACGCGCTATTACTGGGACATCGCCGAAGACTTCGTCGCATCGCGACCGGTCGAGATCACCCTTGTCAACAAGGCGCCAAGCGATCGCGCCGACGGTAAATTTACGGTCGTCGATGGCGACGCCACCGACCTCTCGCAATTTGGCAATCAAGCTTTCGACCTTGTTCATTCGAATTCCGTGATCGAACATGTGGGCGACTGGGCGGCGATGAAGAAGATGGCGAGCGAAGTCGCGCGCCTGGCGCCGGCTTACTATGTGCAAGCGCCGAATTTCTGGTTTCCGATCGAGCCGCATTTTCGATGCGCATTTTTTCACTGGCTGCCAGAACAGATTCGATATCGGCTTGTCATGACATTCGCTCTGGGCTTTTCCGAGCGAAAGGAAACCGCTGACGACGCCATGGCGCGTGTTCAGTCTGCGCGGCTCCTCGACGGCGGGCAAATGCGCGCGCTTTTTCCGGATGCTGAGCTTTACGCCGAGCGCGTCGCCGGCCTTGCCAAAAGTTTTATTGCTGTGCGCCGGCCTGGTCCGCCTCCGCTGGGGTAAGCGTCGCCATGGTAAGGGCATGGACCGGCCCGAGCAGTTCTTCGCGGAGAATCTCGTTGACGCGGCGTTGACGTTGAACGCGATTGAGCCCGTCAAAAGCGCTCGCCACAACGATCAAACGAAAATGCGTTTCGCCCTCGGGCCGCGCACCGGCATGACCTGCATGGAGATGCGACTCATCGATAACGTCAAGTTTTTGCGGCGACAGGGCCGCTCGCAGTTTCGTTTCGATACATGCGGCGACCGACGAGTTAGACGAAGACATAAGCGACCGAGGACATCGCATATTGCACGCTCGTGTCAAGATTGTTTCGGCTTCCGCGCCGCACCATATTAACGCCCATGGCGAAAGAGAGTTACAAACCGCGGCTTGGCTTCGACATTCGCGTCGGAAGCGCGAAAGCGAAGGCAAAGAAAACCCGGGCGCGGGTGGCCGATCCGGGCGAGCGCGACTGCGAGTGGGAAGGCTGCGCCGAGCAGGCAGCCTGCAGCCTGCCGAAAAGCCCGCGCGAGCCAAAGGAGCGGATCTGGTACTGCCTTGCCCACGCCCGCGAGCACAACAAGAACTGGAACTATTTCGAAGGCTTGAGCGAGGCCGAAGCGAAAGCGGCGCGCGAAGCCAATATTTATGGCGACCGGCCGACCTGGTCCATGGGCAAGAACGATCGCGCCCGCGCCGCCGCCAATGCGCGCGGGGCCGCGGACATGGACGATTCCTTCGGGGTCTTTAAGGAAGAAGCGGCCGCCCGCGCGCGGGCCCGCGGCGCTTATCGAGACGGCAAGCGTCTGTCAAAACTGCAGGAGAAGGCTTACGAGACCCTGGCGCTGCCGCATACGGCGTCGGCGGGCGAAATCCGGCGGCGATATGCGGAACTCGTGCGCCGCTTTCACCCGGACCAGAATGGCGGCGATCGCGGCGCTGAGGCGCAGCTCGCCGAGGTGGTAAAGGCGCATACCATCCTGAAAAAGGCCGGTCATTTGTGACCCTCACGCTTGCGGCGCCCAAAAACCTTGAATAGGAACGGCTTTGGCGCGACTGTCCCGGCGCGATCACCGGTAAAATAAAAGAAGACCTGCCTTATGGCGTTGATTTCCGACGAAAAATTTCCCGATAGCCCGAACGCCAAAATCTCGGCCAAGAAAACCTTTGGCGTGCCGACGGACTTTGAGGTGCCCGCCTTTGAGGAGCCCAATGATTATGTGCCGCCGGTCGATTCCGCGTACCGCTTCGACCCAGAAACGACACAGTCTATTCTCGCCGGGTTCGCCTATAATCGCCGGGTCATGGTGCAAGGGTATCATGGCACCGGTAAATCGACCCATATCGAACAGGTGGCCGCGCGCCTCAACTGGCCCTGCATCCGGATCAACCTCGACAGCCATGTGTCGCGGATCGACCTGATCGGAAAGGATGCGATCGTTGTCGAAAACGGTGTCCAGGTTACAGCGTTTAAGGAAGGCATGTTGCCCTGGGCGTTTCAGCGTCCGGTCGCGCTCGTCTTCGATGAATATGATGCGGGCCGCCCCGATGTCATGTTCGTGATCCAGCGCGTTCTCGAAGCAGACGGGCGACTGACGCTGCTCGATCAGAACAAAGTGCTGACGCCCAATCCCTGGTTCCGGCTTTTTTCGACGACCAACACGATTGGCCTTGGCGACACGACAGGGCTTTATCATGGCACGCAACAAATCAATCAGGGCCAGATGGACCGCTGGTCGGTCGTAACGACGCTCAACTATCTCGCCCATGACGAGGAAGCGAAAATCGTTATCGCCAAGGCGCCGATCTACGGATCAGACGAAGGGCGCAAGGCGATTGACGCCATGGTGCGCGTCGCGGACATGACGCGCAACGCCTTCATCGCGGGCGACATTTCAACCGTGATGAGCCCGCGCACCGTCATCAACTGGGCGCAAAACGCCGAGATTTTCAAAGATATCGGATACGCCTTCCGCGTCACCTTCCTCAATAAATGCGACGAGCTGGAGCGGCCGACGGTGGCGGAGTTTTACCAGCGCGCCTTTGGCGAGGATCTGCCGGAGGCGGCGCCGGAAGTAAGCGTCGCTTAAAAGAAAACCCCGCGCCAACACCGCAGGGTTTTCTAAAAGATGCGCCGTATTTACTTCTTAGGTCAGTAGTCTTTTCCTCGCCGGTAATCGCTGTCCTTGTCACAACAATTTGCAAAGACGCCGCCGACGGAGTCGGAGCAATCGCAACGCTCATGACGATTGATATAGGCGCCGCGATAGTAACCGCGACGATTAATTGCATCCCTGTCTACCTCCGCCTCAATTTCACGGAGTTCGCGTGCGAGATCAGCAAAATCATCGCGGGCTCGCTCCCAGCTTGCAAGGTTGCTGCGGCACTGACCCTCATCGTAGAAATTATTCTGCATGCACCGAGCATAGGAACGACAGCTCGTCATCGTCGCCTGGTACGCGGCATCAAGTTCGAGCTCAAATTCGCTGCAGCAGTCCGTCCCGATCGTGGGGGCGTACTCTTTTGTAACAGTGGAATTTGCTCCAACTGGAAATTCACGGGAAGAACGTTTCTTTACCTCTTTGCCCTTTATTACCTCGAGCTTGCGTTCGTATTTTACCATGGTGCTGTTCAGAGAATCGACATCGCAGATATCGGATACTTCAGGCTCCGCGGGCGCCAAATACTGTTGCGCCGCCGACATGCCAGCAGCGTTATTCGCCGCATTTCGGCCTGGTATGTTCACAGGATGGGAAAAAAAACCGCAGCTCGACAAAAACAATGCCGTTGCGGGGATCAGAAGAAGTCGGCGCATTTTACAGTCTCCCTTCAGGGTTCGACGTATCAGTCGTTCTATGGATTCGGGTTGCAGGCCTCGCCCACAGGCTCAAGCCGGTCGAGATAAAAATCGTTTAGCTGTAGTTCTTCGCGAATTTTCTGCCAGCGTTCGCTGGGCGGCAACGAGCCGAATAACTCAACCAAACGCCGCGCCGGCGGATGACCGTTATTAGCTGCCTGCTCGAGCCAGGAATCGGCGCGAGCGATGTTTTCAACATTGCCGCATAGGCGATAGCTGTTGACGATTGTTTCCGTGCCGTAGACGAGCGCCAGATTATACATCGCGTCTTCATTGTCTCGTTCTGCCGCTTGCGTCAGCCATTGGATCCCACGGTCCGTGTTCTGAACAACGCCAAGCCCGGCAAGATACATAATGCCGAGCGTGTTGATCGACTTGAGATCGGCATGGGTCTCGGCGGCGCTGCAGATCAGATAGACAGTCTCAATCGGCGTCAGGTCGCCGGATTCGCTGAAACCGAGTTCGCGCTGGAAGCGCTTGACGGATTCGCGCGTCCCCGGTCCGTACTTTCCATCAACTGTACCGGAATAATGGCCCTTTGCACGCAACGCCCGTTGACGCGACGGAAGGTCGATGATCGCGCCGCCTTCCGGGTTGTTGTAATAGCCGCGCGAAATCCGGGCCAGAGATCGGGGCGTATATTCGCAGGTCAGGTTGAGGGCGGAAATTCGCTTGCCGGCGCGGATGGCGTATTCCGACTGGCATTCGCGGCCGATCGAGATCGCCCGTTCGAACCGATTGCGCGCATTGACTGTGCGGCCCACCGCCATGTCCGCTTCGCCCAGATTGAACTGCCGGCTTGCGTCGTCGTGACAGGCCGCGTTGCTTAAACGGCGGTCCGACGCGGAATCATTCCATTCAGTAATGCATTCGTCGTAATTTTCGTCGCCGGGAACGCCACAATCATGTTCAAATTTCCCTTCCGGAAAATTGCGCGGGTCGGCGACCGAGCCGCCAGGGTTATTTCGATAGGCCGGTGATGCGGACGCGCGTCCGCCGCCTCGCCCGCCGCGACCGACGCCGCGGCCCCTACCGGGGAAAATCCTGTCCAACAACCTGCTTCTTGATCGATAGCCGCCGCGCGTATCGCTGATCTCGTCGATCAGCTCACGAAATGTCGGCACCTGGATAATCAGCGAGAACGTTCCGCCTTCATCCATGTAGTAGTCGAATTCGTCGCATTCGACGTCAGTATAGTCGTGTCCGGTTTCATCGCAGGGATGCCCGCCATTCCAATATTCGAGATCCTCTTCATAGTCATATGACGACAGACTTGTGTAGAGATCCGTCAGTTCATCAAAAACATTGTCAAGGTGTTCGCGCTTGCAATAGGCGTCCTGCCCCGCATAACCGCGCCGCTTCGTGTAACGGTCGGCAAGCTCCTTCAGTTGCGCGTTGGCGCGAACTTTGAGGGATTTCTCCCGGTCTTCCGTAAATTTGTAAAAATTCGCGGTTTCTTCCCGCCATTCATAGGCGGAGGCGAGGCCGCAAATCGACGCCATCTGAAAATGAATATAGGCGAGGTTTTCCGATTCTTCCTGCCGCGGCCAGACATAGTCGTTAGGTTGGCCAAAGCGAAGATCGGTGCGCATGCGGTTCGCGATCCTGAACGAATCCCGACCCAGATAATACTGCCCGAGCCGTTCCAGGCCTTCATCGCCGTTCAATTCGTGCAACGCGATAAAGCGCTGATATAGCGCCTCGTAATCCGCGGACGGAACGTTGAGGGAGTTATATAGCCGATAAGCGTCCGGATGGCCGTTGGCGAGCGCAATATAAAAATGAAGCGCGGCTTCATTTTTGCGGTTCAATTCGTCGCGTTCAAATACGCCGAGAAAGATGTGATCGGACGGATCACCGATCAGCGAGTCCGACAGAGATATCGATTTGATCTTGCGCTCAACGACAAGACGTTTCTTGACTTCGCGAGTCCACGCTTCGAAGACATTTTCGCTCGTCGCGATTGCGGTTGGTTGCAACAAGCGATCCTGCGACCCGATGAACCACGGGGACTCTCGACCGAAGAGATGGCGATCGGCGTTGACCTGCCCGAATTCCGTACCCTTGATGAAGGCATACAACGAGACAACGACAACGAAAATAATGAAAAGAAACCACAAAATGATCCACATCAGGCGCGCGGCCCAATCAGGTTTGGGTTTCCGTTTTCTGCGAACCTTTATGTCGCCTTCGGGCAAATGATCGAAAGACCGGCGCTCAACATCTGAGCCACCGGCAATCGTCGCGCCCTTACGCTTCTTGGAAAACAACCCCAAGGCTACCCCCTCAACCGGCCTACTACTCGCCAATCCCCATTGGCGTTAACTAAACATGTATCAGATGTAGCTGACAAGTTTTCTCGGTTTCGCGACAATTGATGTCGCGACGAAAAAACCACGAAGTTTCAGCATGCGGCGCACCTGCAACAGTCTTGCGTGCGCCGCAGCATTGGCGACGCACGCGGCGCGCCTAGTTTGCCGGCAGCGTGTAATCGATTGCAGAGCCCGGTCCCAGCGGCAGGCCGAAATATACCCATCCGATTACCATGGCGAGGCCAGTCAACATCAGGAAAAACGAATAGGGCAGCATTGTCGCAGTCAGGCTCCCCAGCCCGAAATCCGGTTTCCATCGCTGACAAAACGTAAGGATTAGAGGGAAGTAGACCATCAGCGGCGTAATGATGTTGGTCGCTGAATCGCCGACGCGATAAGCAGCGGTCGTCATCTCCGGCGACACATTCAACAGCATCAGCATCGGCACCATGACCGGGGCCAGCAACGCCCATTTCGCACTTGCGGAACCAACAAACAGATTGATCACGCCGGTCAGGAGAACAAGCATGCCCAGTGTTAGCGGCATGGAAAGACCTGAATTCTGAATAGCGTCCGCGCCCTGGACGGCAAAGATGAGCCCGAGATTGGACCAAGCGAACATCGCCACGAAATGCGCCGCAGCGAAAGCGAGAACCAGATAATAGGCGAGATCGCTCATCGCGCCGGTCATCATTTCCACGATGTCGCGATGGTTTTTTACTGTGCCGGCGGCGGCCCCATAGGCCCAGCCGGCGGCGAGGAACAGCACAAAAAAGCCCGCGACGAGCGAACGGTAAAACGGGGACAGCCGCGCTTCCGGCTTCGCCGCCTCGTCAATCAACGGCGTGCCTGGCCCGACGGTGAAGGCGATCCATGCGACGCACACAATGACGGTCGCGTAAAGCGCTCGCCGCAACCCCTTTTTTTGTTCTGGCGTTAACGGCTTGTCATCGTCTTCGATCATTTTTCCCGAAGACCCCTCGGGCGAATATTTGCCCATGCGGGGTTCGATAATGACGTCGGTGACGAACCAGATCACGGGCAGGAAAACCAACGTCATGCCGGCGATAAAATACCAGTTGCCGGCGATGTTCGCGTCCCAGGCGGGAGCAATGGCTTCCGCCGCGGCCTCTGTGATGCCGAACAACAGCGCGTCGAGCTGCCCCGGCAGCAGATTTGCCGAGAACCCGCCGGAAACCCCAGCGAAGGCCGCGCCAATGCCTGCTATTGGGTGGCGCCCGGCCGCTGCGAACAAGACGCCGGCGAGCGGGATCAGCACCACATACGCGGCGTCCGCCGCAAGATTGCCGACCATCGCGACTAGCGCGACCATCGGCGTCAGCAAGAACTTCGGCGCATTGCGCACGCCTGCACGCATTGCCGTTGCGAACAGGCCGGTGCGTTCAGCGATACCGGCGCCGAGCATCACGACAAGGACATAGCCCAGCGGATGGAAGTGTGTGAACGTCTTCGGCATGTCGACCCAGAGTTTCTGGATATTGTCGGCCGACATTAAACTGACCGCATCGATGATCCGCGGCGCGCCGTTTTCGTCCACTTGTGTCGGATGCGGCGCGGAATAACCTGCGATTGCGGCGACGATCGAAACGACGATCAGCGCAATAATAAGATAGAAAAAGATGAACACCGGATCCGGCAATCGGTTCCCGGTCTTTTCGATCCAGCCGAGAATGCCCCTTTGACTGTTCGCCGCTGCTGTCGCCATGGTTTTATCTTTCTTTTTCGCTTCGCCCCACTTCACAAATTGGCGAGTTTTCGAATTGAGATCAATTCCCTTCGAGGCAGCCGCGCAGCATGACTAGTCGAAGACGGTCGTTTTATGTCATGAACGCGGGATCGTTCCGCTCGCGCAAGGGAGTCCGCATGCGCCATTTGCTACTTACCGCCCTTTTCTTCACGCTCTCGCCGCTCACCGCGCAGGCGCAGCATGAAAACCTCATGTCACGCATTGACGATCGCTATGATCAGACGGCGGAGATTGCGCGAAAACTGTGGGAATGGGCCGAAGTGGGGTATCAGGAGGAACGCTCCGCAGCCCTGTTGATGGATACGCTCGCCGCCCGCGATTTCAAGATCACCAAGGGTGTCGCCGATATTCCAACGGCGTTTATCGCTGAATTCGGCAAGGGCGGTCCAGTGATTGCCATCCTCGCTGAATATGACGCCCTGCCCGGCATCAATCAGGACGCACTACCGACGCGCGCGCCCATTCTTGGCAAGATGGCGGCCCACGCCTGCGGTCACAACCTTTTTGGCGCAGGCTCAGTTCAGGCGGCGATCTCCATCGCGGAGTGGCTCGAGGAATCGGGTACGCCGGGACGCATACGCCTTTACGGGACGCCGGCCGAAGAAGGCGGTTCGGGCAAAGTCTATCTTGTGCGCGACGGATTGTTTGACGATGTCGATATCGCGCTTCATTGGCACGCGGACGATGAAAACTCGGCGGCGGCGCGCACTTCGCTCGCCAATCGGTCGGCCAAGTTCCGTTTCACTGGCGTTTCCGCGCACGCCGCCGGCGCGCCGGAAAAAGCGCGTTCCGCTCTCGATGGCGTCGAAGCCTTTAACATGATGGTCAACATGATGCGTGAACACGTGCCACAGGACAGCCGCATTCATTATGTCATCACATCAGGCGGCAACGCGCCTAATGTCGTGCCGGACTTTGCGGAGGTTTTCTACTACGCCCGCCATCCAAAACCCGAAGGCGTAGAAGCCATCTGGAAGCGCATGGAGGACGCTGCGCGCGGTGCGGCGCTCGGCACCGGCACGAAAGTTGAGTGGGAAGTCATTCACGGCAATAACCCGCTCCTCGTCAACGAAACGCTGGCGAAGATGATGGATGAGAAACTGCGCCTTGTCGGCGGCGTTCAGTACACCAACAAAGAGCGCCAATTCGCGGAGAAAATTCGCAAAACCATAGACAATCCGAAATTCGAGATCGGCGACGAGGAGCTCGTGCAGCCCTATGAACGTTCCCTCGGTTATGGTTCGACTGACGTTGGCGATGTTTCCTATGCAGCGCCGACAGTGGGTCTTCGCGCCGCGACATGGGTCCCCGGGACGTCGGCCCACAGCTGGCAGTCTTCCGCCGCCAGCGGCATGTCGATCGGCTTCAAAGGCACGCAGGTCGCTGCAAAGACGCTCACCCTCGCCGCTATTGAACTTTTCACAAACGAGGAATTGCGCGACGCCGCGCGCGATGAATTCGACGAAGCCCGCGGGCCCAACTATGAATACCGATCGCTCCTCGGCGACCGGGAGCCGCCGCTGGATTACAGGAAGTAACGTCAGCGCGCGTCAAGCGCACGTTTGAAACTACCGCAGTTCAAATTGACGCCGCGCCGCCAGAGCAAACAGGAAGACTAATACGCCGGAAAGAAGCGACTGCAGCGACGAAACAGTCCTTACGATCAGGCGTACAATATCGCTGGACTCAAACAGCAATCGAAAAGAAAAACCTTCCGTATTGTAGAAATCCCGCGCCGACCAGACGCTTGTGGGGCGAAAAATATTGCGTGCAGAAAACTCAAATGCACCTGGCGCATCCGTCGTCATAGAAATATCGGCAACAGACGCCGAGCCTACGCCTAGGAAGAAAATTGCCGCCGCAAACCATAAAATGAACAGACTTACCAATGGCCGTGCAAAGGAACTACCAAAGTCCGACAATCGCCGATACGCCGCAAAAAAGATCCCGGCGCCGTTGCGCAGTCGTTGCGTACGCTTACGTCTCGTCAACAGCTCGAAACGAAAGAACCGTTGCGCCATGGCGACGTTGCGAACCTCCACAGCGCCCTTTCTCGCCGCCCGCAACCCCGCTTCAAGCGATCTCAGCCGCGGCTCAAAAAAGGCGCGTTCGAATGCGACAGGCGGTTTCGATTTCGGCTTTTCCAGTTCGCGCTTGCTCGGAACGTAATAAAGCGGCCCGGACGGGCGCGGCACGCCCCCCTGCAATTGCGAGGCCCGAATGTTTTCTCGCAACCCGGTGAGCCGGGCTTGCTCGCGGCCCTTGCCTATTACGCCGCGTTCTTCCTGTTCTTTCGCTATTTTCTGCCGGTAGGCTTCGAGACAATCCTCATCGGACATGGCCTGGCAGAGGGCGGCGCGAAAACGGTCGTCGTAAATAACCGCCTCTTCCGTTAGTAACACTTCGCGCTTGAAATTGGCGCCGGCAAAAGCGGCAAAGGCCGAAAATGCGTCCTCTTGAAAATAGGCGTTGCCGGACAATGTCGCGCCAGCAAACGCCTCGGCGAAATCACCGTGGCAATCCGGCCATTTGACGCCGTTAAAGACGGCGTCTTGTTCGAACGTGGCCGCCCGAAATTTAATGCGTTCGCGAAACTCGCAATCAGAAAAATCGGCCTCAGCAGAAAAGTGCGTCGCTCCGAAGGAGGCGCACAGATTTTCTGTTTCCTCCTCGCTGCCATCGCCGCCAAATACACAACTTCGACACCGAAAATCGCGCGCATAGTACGTACGCCAACTCCAGAAGGCTTGTTTGAACTTGCACTCAATTAAATGAAGCCATTCATCAAAATAACTTTCACCAAGCTGCGCAAACTCACTAACGTTCACTTTTTGCATTAGGCTACGGCCGCCAAAAGCAGATCGCCAAAAATTGACTCGTTCGGCGACTTCGAGTTGCTCGAAATGAAATCCCGCACCGTAAAAGGAACGATCGGAGAGGAGCGACGTCAGATTCCGTTTTTGTATTGAAAGGCTCTGAGCCCATGCCTTGCGCAGGCGAACGGCGAGAGGTTTTTCAGATTCCAGGTTTTCACCGTGGATCTCAATCACGCCTGGAAAGATAATACCGTCCAGCGCGAGAACGCCGTCGGCGTTTTCAGCGTCGTGAATTTTTTTTCTTAAAGTCCCGCCGAGCACTTTTTGCTCAGCCAGGGACATGGCGTTTTTTGATGTCGCCTCGCCGCTGCGCAAGACAAAGGGCAAATGAAAGCGAGTGTATTCACGCCCGTCCGGCGCTTTTACCAGTAACCCCTGTTCCTTTTCTTCGGCCCAATAATCCTGCAGGGTCCGGCCTTCGCCAAGCGATTTGGCCTTCAATCCCTCCCAAGAGTAATTTTCGGCGTACCAGCGATCCCAGAACTGTTTTTCACGCTCAGCAAGCATAAAGCGCGCACCCCCGCATCATCCCCGCCTTGATGGTACAATATCGGCGGCGCAGATCAACGACGTCTTAGCGGAACCTCAATCAACGCAGATCATGGGCTCGACATTACCGCCGACAACTTCAGCGAAACAGCCGAACGGAGAGTCGTTCTCCTCACAGACGCCGACGGCGGCGCCCGGTTCAGCCTCATAATCTGTAACGTCATCACGGGCGAAACACCGTCCTTCGCAATCGCTTGCGTCGGAACACGATGCGCCGGCGTCGGCGTAAGGAACGACGCAGCGCCATAGGCCGAGCAGGCCCTCTTGACGGACTTCGCCGCCTTGCGCAGCGCACGCCTCGTCGTCAATCTTGGCGCGAGACTCCTCGCGCATCTCATCGATGGATTTGTCGCCATCGGCGGGCGCGCCGGACCCGCCCGCCTCTTCGAAGATCCCATCAATACGCGCCTGCGCGATCGGGTGATAACCGGCGCGCGCTTGGTCATAAACGCCCTGCGCCCAATCGAGTCGATCGTTATCAACAAGTGCCTGGTAGAGCCGGTAAATAAACTTGCCGCGCCCGACGCGGATCAAAAACGCCTCAAGCGCATCATCAATCGCCGCATAGCCGCCCTTGATCCCTTGCATATACCACGCATAGGCGATCTCGGCGTTCTGCGCGCCAGTCAAAGAAAACGCACCGTCGAGGGCCGCAAACTGATCTGCTGTCAAATCGTCGGGCAACGTATTCAGAAAATGCAGCCATTCGTGCGTTGACCAAGCGGCGGTTTGTATTTCCGCCGCGTCGATGTCGTCGTCGAGCCAGTCATCCTGCGCCCTTGAGACTCTTTCAAATGCGTCGGACTTCGGTTTTTCGACCGTTTTTGGAAGACCTGGCTCATATACCCATGCGTTGATTTCGCCTTTGGTCACGGCGTCGGGGTTTGCGGCCCAAAGCTTGTCCTCGAAATAGGCGAGGAAATCTTCAGTGGCGATCGATTGAAAGGCGAATGCTTCGAAATAGTTGCGCAGAAACGGATCGAAGGCGTCGCGGCCGAACCGGTCTTCCAAAAACTTCAGGAAGAACATGCCGCCGGCGTAAGACACCTGACTGAATGCATCATCGGGGTGCGCAAGATCTTCCGGCATTTTCAATGCGGTAAGTTCGGGCCGCTCGGCTTCGTCAATGTCGCGTTTCAGGTTTTCAAGATCGAGAGCACGCTCCATGACTGCGCGCTCTTCGCCGTAAAGCGCTTCCATCACCCGGTTCTCGACGTATGACGTGAAGCCCTCATTGAGCCACGCGTCGCGCCAGGTGGCGTTAGTCACGAGATTACCAGACCAGGAATGCGCAAGCTCGTGGGCGACGACATTGGTAAGACTCTTGTCGCCGGCGACGAGTGTCGGCGTCAGGAATGAAAGGCGCGGATTTTCCATACCGCCAAAGGGAAAACTCGGCGGCAGGACAATCATGTCATAGCGGCCCCAAAGATATGGACCGTAAAGCGCGTCGATCGCGTCCTCCATTTGCGGCGTATCTTCGAATTCATCTGCGGCCGCGTCGAGAATATATTCCTCCGCATAGACGCCGATGTGATCATTGATCGCCCTAAACCCGATATCGCCAATGGCGATCGCGATCAGATAAGAAGGGATCGGCTGTGGCATGCGGAAAGAATAATCGCCGTCTCGGGTTCCGTCCGGGTCCTGTTCAGCGCCCATCACCGCGATGAGTTCCGCCGGCGTCTGGATGCGAGCGGAATAGGTCATGCGCACGGCGGGCGTATCCTGCAGCGGCGCGAAGCTGCGCGCATGCAGCGCCTGAAATTGGCTGAAGAGGTAGGGGTATTCCTTGCCAGCGGTTTGTTCGGGGTTCAACCACTGCAGGCCTTGCGCGCCGGGGCTGGTCGCATAGGAAATGCGAATACGGTCAGGCTTTTCGTCGAGCTGAACCTCGAGCGGCGCGCCCATGACCGGATCATCGTCACCCAGCGTAAAATCCGCCTCGCTCCATGCGCCTGCGTTCCAACCTTCGACACTTTCAATCGTCAGATCATCCGTGTCGAGAAGAATCCGCTCGGCGTCGAGATCTTTATACTCAATGTCGAGAATCACCGCGCCCGCAAAGACCTTTGCGTCAAAGTCCGCCGTCAGATCGAATTCGGCATTTGTAACGCGCACCTCCTCGTAATTGGCGAAGGTGAATTCGTCATGAGGCGCGGCGATCGGCGCATCGAATACGGCTTCGCGCTCGGCGCCTTCCTGTTCTTCAGCCATTTCGTCGATCGATGCTGGCGCCGCGTCTTCCTCTGCGCGATCGGGAGAACACGCGGCCATGGCGGCGCCGCAAACCAGGATGGGGATCAGTCTGCTACCCATGAGAATTTTCCTAACAAATACTGAAGGGTCGGCCCTGTCGGGCAGGAACCTAACGGCCGGCCTTGCCCTTGCCAAGTTGCTAAATAGCAAGCGCCGCCGCCGCTGCATTAACGTCGGCGGCGCCGACAATTGAAAGCACTGTAGGACCATCGATAGCGCGGCGCGCGCAGCGCCGGATGTCGTCGACTGTGACCGCGTCAAGGCGCGCGGTGATCTCATCGGCGGACATGATACGGCCGTCGCGAAAGAGCTGGCCGGCGGCGTTTTCAATGCGGGCTGCCGGACTTTCAAGGCTCATCAGCATAGAGGCGCGGAGCATGGACCGCGCGCGCGCGAGTTCCTCGGCGCCGACGGCGTCCGCCACAGAAATGATCTCTTCGCGGAAAATGGCGGCAATTTCAGGGATTTCGCTAGCGTCGGCCCCCGCATAACACCCGATCAGGCCGCTATCATCATATGAATCTGAAAAAGCGTATACGGAGTACGCAAGCCCCTTTTCCTCGCGCACTTTCTGAAACAGCCGGGACGCCATGCCGCCGCCCAGCACATCGGCGAAAACCCGTGCGGCGAAAAAATCTTCCTCGCGCGACGACACGCCCGGAAAGGCAACGGCGATATGGGTCTGTTCGATGGCGCGGCCATCATGACGGACGCCGCCCTTGAAAATGGGGGGCGAGCGCAAATTAGCGTTCTCGCCCGCCGCAAAATCCGAAAACGCACCTTCAACGCGCTTCAGAAAATCATCAACATCAACGCGGCCGGCGACCGCGACCACCATCGTATCTGGCTGATAGCCACGCGCCATGAAGGCGCGAAGCGCCGCCGTTGTATGCCCGCGCACCGACGCAGGCGTGCCGAGGATCGGTCGCGCAAGCGGATGTCCGTGCCATGCAGTTGCCTGTAAGTTCTCGAACACGACATCGTCAGGCGTATCGGCCGCCTCGCCGATTTCTTGAATCACGACTTCTTTCTCGCGGGCGAACTCCGCTTCGTCGAACCGCGGATTACGAAGAATGTCGCTCAGGATGTCGACGCCGAGCGCGAGATCGTCTTTCAAAAGGCGCACGTAATAACCTGTACGCTGATTACTGGTCGCGGCGTTGAGATAGCCGCCGACCGCCTCAATTTCCTCGGCAATGTCGCGAGCCGACCGCGTCGCCGTCCCCTTAAACGCCATATGCTCAAGGAGATGCGCGAGGCCGTGCTCATCATCGCTCTCGTCGACGGAACCGGCCTGCGCCCAGACGCCGATCGCCGTCGATTCAAGACTGGGCATCGGATCAACATAGACGCGAAGGCCGGTCTTCAGCGTGTGCAATTCACTCATGCGCCTTATCCGAGTCGCTTGGCGATAACGCCGGCGATGGCCTGTGCGTCCGCCGGCGCTCGTTCCATATGCTCCCGTCGGTCCGCAAGATCAGCCCAGGCGGCCGGCAGGAACGGCACCTCGCCGGTCGCTTTGTTCACCGCATCGGGGAACTTCGCCGGGTGCGCGGTGGAGAGCGTGACGGTACGGCCTTTAATCTTGCCGTCCCGACGCAGGGTTTGCGCAGCGACGCGGCCGACCGCCGTATGCGGATCAATCGGCGAACCGGTGCTGTCAAAATGGCGCTTGATCTCTTCAACGGTCATCTCGTCAGTGACGGCCTGCGAAACAAAGTATTCTCTTATGGAAGCTAGGGCGTCGGCTGGAATATCGAGGACTCTCTCCTGCGCGAACTTCTCCATAGTGTCGCGCACCGCCGGACCGTCGCATCCCATGGCGTTATGGAGAAGGCGCTCAAAATTCGAGGCGACTTGAATATCCATGGACGGCGATAGTGTCTTCTGCACGCCGGCCGGACGATAGGCGCCTGTCATCAGTGCATTGTGCAGAATGGAGTTGGCGTTCGTGGCAATCCCAAGATGGCCGACATTGAGTCCCATTTGCTTCGCGACAAAGCCGGCGTAAACGTCGCCGAAATTGCCGGTCGGAACGACAAAGTTGATCGGCGCGTCGCCCCCCAGTGCTGCAGCCGCCGTAAAGTAATAAACTGTCTGCGCCGCAAGCCGCGCCCAGTTGATGGAGTTTACGCCCGACAATTGAACGCTGTCGGCGAAGGCGCGATCGGCGAACAGTTTTTTGACAATGGCCTGACAGGCGTCGAAGTCGCCATCTACAGCGATGTTTAAGACGTTCGGCGCGGCAACGCTGGTCATCATCCGTCGTTGAACATCTGTAACGCGTTCGTGGGGATGCAGAACAACAACGCTGACCTGGGCGCACGGCGCCAGCGCGTGAATAGCCGCAGCGCCAGTGTCGCCGGATGTTGCCGCGATGATAGTCAGGCGTTGACCGCGCCGCCGTAGTACATCGTCAAAGAGCCGGCCGAGGATCTGCATGGCGAAGTCTTTGAAGGCAAGCGTCGGCCCGTGAAAGAGTTCAAGGATCCAGTCCTCCTCGCCGACCTGAACCAGCGGGGCGGTTTGCGGATGATCAAAGCCGTCATATGCGTCCCGCGCTATTTCCTGAAGGCGCTCGGGTGAAAACGCGTCGCCAGTAAAATGCGCCAGCACGCTCGCCGCCACGTCCGCATAGGGCGCGCCGGCAAAGCTGGCGCTTGCCGCTGCGGCAACTGACGGAAATGCGTCAGGCACATACAGGCCGCCGTCCGGCGCAAGGCCGGCGGTGAGCACTGTTTCAAAGTCGGCGGTCGGCGCCGCGCCGCGTGTCGATTGGTACTGCATCGTCGCCCGTGTGGCCTAAAACGCGCCGTCGGGCAAATCGCACAGCAGGAATTTGTGCTCATAAAGCGCGCCGATCATGAGCGCGTCGCCGACGCGCGCCGCGACCGACGATGCCGACAGTTCTGAACCATCGTCGAGATAGACCATCGCCGCGCCGCCCTCGTCGACACGCATGACGGCGGACGGGGCCAGCGCCTCGGTATTC
The DNA here is from genome assembly GCA_965243785.1 of Hyphococcus sp. Classification (GTDB taxonomy): domain Bacteria; phylum Pseudomonadota; class Alphaproteobacteria; order Caulobacterales; family Parvularculaceae; genus Hyphococcus. The sequence continues at coordinate 495,907 of CBDEVX010000014.1, forward strand.
GCAGCATGGCGCGGCAATCCGAGCGGTTTCGGCATACCGGCCGCCCAGAGGACGCCGTCAGCGTCGACGGTCAGGTTGTCAGGCGCAACCGGCGTCCGCACGGTGCGGATGCGCCGAAGGGCGCCGGAGTCCACATTGCGGGCGAAAACCCTGATCGCCTTGCCGGCCGTTTCCGCCACATAAATCTCGCCGCCGTCTTCCGTCGCAGCCACGCCATTGGCGAAGCGCAGGCCGGAAGCCACAACGCTCCAGGCAACGCCATTAAAGTAAAAGACTTCTCCCTCGCCCGCCCGGGTCAGGAATTGGAATTTGCCGATGTTCGTATCGCGTCCCGCTTTGACGTCATTGGTCACATAGAAGGTGTCGACGCTCATTGCCGTCACATTGTTCGGGCTCGTCAGGCGCCGTTCCGTCAGCGTATTGAGATGGGTCAGCGCGCCATCTTCGGCGACGTCAAAGATCTCGACGGCGTTGTTAACCGCGTTAACGACAAAAAGTCGGCCGACGCCGCCTTTTTCGTAGTAATCGAGGCCAAGCGGCAGAAAATCAGCCGGCGCGCCATCGGTCATGTCGCGCCAGCCTTCCGCCGCCAGCGGGTCCGCCGGATCGACAATATGGATCGCGCCACGGGCTTCGGGATCGCGCCGGTCCAGAGATGAGATGAAGACGCGGCCTTTACCGGGGTCGAGCGCCATATCCTCCGGACCTGCAACGCCAGATACCGGCGTGCAGACGCCCTCAAAGGCGCGCGTCACTGTCCCGAAATGGTTAAACGACCGAAGCGTCAGCCAGGCGCCTGCGCCCGCTGCGCCGAGAAGTAGAAGGAGAATAGCGATTAAACGCATGAAAACGATGGACTTGACCAGCATACCGGGCGACGCGCGTCCTTAACATCGCGTCAGGGGCCCCGCCAGTCACGATTTCGCGCCCGCGCCGGGGGTTGAAACAGGGTCCGGCAGCGCGTATAGGCGCCGCTCGGAATTCAAAAGAGCGGCGCGCCAAGAGCGCCGTCAGGGACATATCAGCGATGAAAAAAGACATTCATCCCGACTATCACATGATCAAGGTGGTCATGACCGACGGAACAACGTTCGAAACGCGGTCGACCTACGGCGAAGCGGGCGCAAGCCTCAATCTCGACATCGACCCGACCAGCCATCCGGCTTGGACCGGAGGGCCGGCGCGTCTTACCGACAAGGGCATGGTATCGAAATTCAACCAGAAATTCGGCGCCTTCGGCCTCAAGAAATAGCGCTACTCAATTTTTTCGATGGAACAAGAAAAGGCGCCCGATGGGCGCCGTTTTCTTATCTATCGCTTGAACTGTTTTATTATCCGCGTCCGCCGAACGCATCGAGAAGCGCTTTCTGCTGAAAGGCGACATCGCCGGATTTACGATCCGGCGCTTCCGGCGAAAAGATATCGGCGTCGAGGCGCGCGATCCGGCCATAAAGCTGGCGCGCGTTTTCAATGAGCAAAAGCAATGTTTGCGGCAGGCCGGCGAATTCGTAATCATCATCAGCGATGGCTAAGGGTTCGAGGCGGTATTTTGATTCAGCGGCTTCCGACAGCGCCATTTCGTTTTCACGCACGGCGCGGAGAACCAGCAACCAGGAAGCAATCTGCATAAGCTGGGTCGTCAGTCGCATCGACGCCCCGGCATAGGACATGGCTGCGTCCCGACTCAGATCTTTCGACGCGACGCGCCCTTCACCGTCTAGATAGGACGCGGTTTCCTCGACAAGCGCCATGCCTTCACGGAACGTCCGCGCGAAGAGCGCGGATTGTACGAACGCGGCCGCACTTGTCTCGGTTTCGTCCTTAACCGTCACTTCAGCCCCCTGGCCCATATCCCGGCGTCGCTCCCGATTTTCCACAGCTTGCCGTGCCAATTCGGCTCTGACAAGGCGTTAATTAAAACAATATTTTAGCCCCACAGCACGTGCGGGGCGTTGCGGAGTATGGGAGCAAAACCTGCGCCAGCAACCGACGGGCGAATTCGCCGCGCCAGGTCGCTCTCTAGGGGCATTTACGCGCCGGTCTTGAGTCGGCGATAAATGACGCCCTGACCGCCGAACTGGATAGCGTAAACGAAGAGTTGGTAGGCAACTGTCGCGATGAAGGCGACGGCGTTCGCGAGATATCCCATCAGCGCAAAGACGCCGTTTGACGGCAGCGCCGACAAGGCGTCGACGATGCTAATGACGATCTGAAAGACAAAGACAATCAGCATCATCACAACGATCAGCAGCACATAGTAGAAAAAGACGCCCCAGAAATTGCCGGCGGTGAGATGAAACGCGCCAACGAGCAGAAGACGGTTTTCGGCCGCTGAGCCCGCGAGAAAGGGCGCTAGGCGTACATTAACGAAGACCACTGGCAGCAATGCGAACAAACCGGCAATAAAGAAAAGCCCGAATGGCGCGACAGATTCGCCAATGTCGGCCGGATCGACCTGTCCGCCTGATGCGGCCGATTCCGATAGCAGTCTGAAAAATTCACTGACGGCGCCGAAAGCCGCGCCTGGCGATATGCCCGTCGCGATCGACGCAACAAGAAACGCCGCAGCGTAAATCGCGAAATTGATCAACGACAGGATCAAATTCGCGAAAAACACGCGCTGCGCCGGACCGTCAAACCGCAGATGGACAAAACCCGGACGTTCCTCGCCAAGGGAAACGAGGCGAAAGACCGACGCCATAAAACCGGAGAGGATAAATGCGATCAAAAGCGATCCGGCAACCGCCGACAGGATTGCTGCGAGGACCGGCATTTTCAGAAACTGACCGAACTGAAAAATCGCCTCCGGATTTTCTTCCGCCGCCTCGAGGGCCTTCACGTCAAGGATCGACCACGCCAGCCCGAACGATATAGCAAGAACCAGCGCCATCGGCGCCCATCCGAAGCGCAGCACAGTACCCCAGCGGTTCAACGCAAATTGAAACGTCTCGTTGAGGGCTTCGCCGACAGCAAATTTTTCAGCCATTCCCGCCTCGCCTTTAATCAGTGCGCGCTTCGTTTACACCGATTGCTCGCTTTCACGATAGAGGCGGCCATAAAGCGCGGCGATGACGCCATAGCTGAAAAAGGTCCAAAGAAAGTTGACGGCGATCTTGAAGAAATTCCAGATCCAGACAAAAAGCGGGAACACCCATTCGGCCTTGACGCCGCTATTGACGAGCCGGGTCGATGTTTCCGTCGCCTGAAACAAAATGTTGAGCGTCGACAAAACCATCGGCAGAACGACGGCGTTGATCGCGATCACAGCAGTCAACAGGAACAGGCCGATCAGTCCGACGATTACGGGCAGACGAATGAGGTTCCATCCGCGCGTTACCTGCAACGTCGGTCCGAGCGCCATTGAACGCCGGCATACTGCAACGCCAGGCCAGGCAAACAGGCGTAGATTCAGATAGCCGACCAGAATCAGCGAAATCGCCGCGAAGATCAGGAGCGCATTGACAGCTGTCCCGGAGAAATTTTCGACGCTCGCCGTTTGTGCGCTCTGCGCCATCGACTGCATCGCCGAATAGCGGAGAAACGAATAAAACGATCCAACAAGCGCGCCGGCAATCATCAGAACGACGAGCGCGCGCAGAATTAAATTACCGCCCTCGCCTGCATGCGGGCGATTCCTCGGATGAAAATGCAGGACCGCGAGTATCCAGACGATGAGCGCGAACGGCGCCGCCGCGACAAGCGGCAACGCAAGATTGTAGATCCACGCCGCGCCGCTATCGAGGATCGCCTGACCCGACGTGACAATCTCTATCGTATGTAGACTTTCAGGGTCGGGAAACGACGCCATCGTCTGCGACATGGCGGCGACGATATATTTCATGACGTAGAAACCGGCGCCAGCCGCCGGCAGGATGGCGATGACGAATACAAACAGCGCGCTCGCCAGGCCTGCGATAATAAACCGGACCTGATCGGCGCCGAAGGGCATGCGAAAAAGCCCTGGGCCCGGTCGCTCGCCTAATCCGGCATAACGGATCAGCGGCGCCATGAATGACGAAAGCAGGATGATGCTCAAGCCGACATTGATAGCTGCGATGACGGCCATCTTGGCCGGCGCCGTCGCCCACCCTTGCTGTGCGTAACGGGCGAAATACTGCTTTGCCTGCAACATGGTGTTTACGTCGGCGAAGGTGATCGTCTTTCCGGCGATCACGGAGAGATAAGCGAACGTCGTCGCCATATCGACAATCAACAGGAGCAGCACCGGCAGCCAGGCGACGCGGGCGATCAATTCCAGCCGGCGGCCGCCGAAATTCAGCGACTCGCCGATGATCGAAAACATCCGCAACGTCATCGTATAAAACGCCCCTCAACACCCCGCTTGGCGGAGGCTACAGGGTTCAAGAGACCGCCGCAACGCGCTACAAGCGCGCGCTCATGACAGATCATCGCGATATTCACGTCATCGGCGCCGGGCTGGCAGGGTCCGAGGCCGCCTGGCAGGCGGCGGAAGCCGGGGCCCGCATTCGCATCCACGAAATGCGGCCCGTGCGGGGCACCGACGCCCATCAGACCGATAAATGCGCCGAACTCGTCTGCTCAAACTCCTTCCGCTCCGACGACGCCATGGGCAATGCGGTCGGGCTCCTGCACGAAGAAATGCGCCGCTGCGGATCGCTGATCATGCGCGCCGCGGACGCCAATCAGGTGCCGGCCGGCGGCGCCCTCGCCGTCGATCGCGACGGGTTTTCCGACGCTGTGACGGCGGCGCTTGAAAGCCATCCAAATATCGACATCGCTCGCGAGTCGATTGACGCCCTGCCGCCCGACGACTGGTCCAACGTCATCGTCGCGACGGGACCGTTGACGGCGCCCGGATTCGCCGACGCAATCCGCGCAATAACCGGCGAAGATGCCCTCGCTTTTTTCGACGCTATTGCGCCGATCGTTTACAAAGATTCAATCGATTTCGACATCGCGTGGTTTCAATCGCGCTACGACAAAAGCGGTCCGGGCGGCGACGGGGCCGACTACATCAACTGCCCGCTCGATGAAGCCGGTTACACAGCTTTCATCAACGCACTCCTCGATGGTGAGCAAACTGAATTTAAAGAATGGGAAAAGGCGACGCCCTATTTCGAAGGCTGCTTGCCGATTGAAGTGATGGCCGGGCGCGGACCCGAAACATTACGCTTCGGTCCTATGAAGCCCGTCGGCCTGACCGATCCGCGTACCGGCGCGCGGCCCTTTGCAGTCGTTCAATTGCGTCAGGACAATGCGCTCGGCACGCTTTACAACATGGTCGGGTTTCAGACGAAACTGAAATACGGCGCACAATCGGAAATCTTCCGGATGATTCCTGGACTTGGCGCCGCGAATTTCGCGCGCCTTGGCGGCATCCATCGTAATACATTTCTCAATTCGCCGGTCCTGCTCAACGAGACGCTGCGCCTCAAGGCCCGGCCGGCCCTGCGCTTTGCCGGTCAGATCACCGGCGTCGAAGGCTACCTCGAAAGCGCGGCGATCGGGTTGATTGCGGGTCGTTTCGCGGCGGCGGATGCGGCGGGCAATTCTATCGCAAAGCCGCCGGCGACGACGGCGCTTGGCGCACTGCTCGGTCATATAACAGGCGGACATGTAAGCGGCGCCAAAACCTTCCAGCCGATGAACGTGAATTTCGGTTTGTTCCCCGACATCGAAACACCGCGTACGGACGAAACGGGCCGCCGGCTGAAAGGCAAGGAAAGAGGCCGCGCTCGCAAAGCAGCCATGGCGCAGCGCGCGCTTAGCGACCTCGACAGCTGGCGAGACACCGTCCCGGCCGCCGCCGAATAGCAATCCGAAAACGTAAAATGGGTGGGCCGCAGCAAGTCACCTTACTGCGGCCCGCCCGACGTGCAGCAGGGGGAGATCACCGCGACGCCGGGATTCTTGAATTCGGCTTCATCTGTATGACTAAAAAATCCGTTGAAAATGAGCAAGTTGCGCCATGCAGACAAGAATTGATTTGGAAATTTAGGGCAGGCGCCCTAAAGCGGCGAAGCGTGTAGGCGGTTGCGCGGGCACCGTCAACTAACCCGGGGGATATTTTCGTGACGGCAATCCAGGGGGACTTCTCCGCGAACCCGAAACTTGCGCAGATCGTTCAAGAATTGCGTGAAATCGCCGCGAAACGGCCAAGCGTTGCGTTGGCGGAAGGCAAATCCGCCAAGACAGCTGAGACAGTTCGGCGCATCATCGCGTCTGCTCATACCGTTTTTGTGATTGAGGGGCATGCCGGCTTGTCGCTGCGCAAGGTTGCCGACGAGGCTGATATCGCCGTCGGCAATCTGACCTATCATTTTGCAACCAAGAGCGAACTCTTACGTGCGGCGCTCGCGGAACGGCTTGCTCACTATATTGACGGGCATCTCGCCGAATTCGAACGGGAACGCGACGAGCCCGCCGACATGCTCCTCGACGTTGTCGCTTATTACGCACGCAACGCGCGTGTATCACATCGCTTCTTCTATCAGATGTGGGGCTATGCGGGCTCGAGCGAGGCTGCGCGCGACTATGTGCGCAGCCTTTATCGGCCGATAGGACGGCTGATCTTTCAGCTCGTGCGCGCCGCCAACCCCGAACTCGAATACCCGGCGGTGCGCCGCGCGGTATTACAGATCTTCAGCCTTGAGGAGGGCTACAAACTGTTTACCGGCCTGGGCCCCGAAGACGATATGGCGCTTGCGACTGCAGAAGCCGACATTCGCGACTTGACGCAGTCGATCGTGTTTGGCCCAAAATAAGCCTACGCTAGGAGGCCCGAGTGCACAGCATCGATATCGTCATTGAGCCGCGCACCCGCGATCTCGGCGGGTTTACGGTCGGCCGCGTGCTGCCGTTTGCGAAGCGCCGGATGGTTGGTCCCTTCATATTTTTCGACGAGATGGGGCCGGCCGAGTTCGCGCCGGGCAAAGGCATCGATGTGCGCCCGCATCCGCATATCGGCCTGGCGACGGTGACGTATCTCTTCGACGGTGAAATCCGCCATCGCGACAGCCTGGGCTGCGATCAGGTGATCCGCCCCGGAGACGTTAACTGGATGACGGCGGGGCGCGGCATAGCGCATTCGGAACGCACCGATGACCCGCCGCGGCAAACGGGCCAGAAATTGCACGGTATCCAGAGCTGGGTGGCGCTCCCCGAACACGACGAGGACTGCGCGCCATCCTTTCATCACCATCCAAAAGACGCCTTACCGCTGATTGAGCGGGACGGCGCGGCAATGCGTCTAATCGCCGGCGAAGCCTTCGGCGAGACGGCGCCGGTGAGGACCTATTCGCCGATTTTCTATCTCGGCGTCGAAGCGGCTGCTGGCGCAGATATTCCGCTCCCGGACTACGAAGAACGCGCGCTTTATGTTGTCTCCGGCTGCGTTTCGATTGACGGCGAGGAATATGGCGCGGGCAAAATGGTCGTCTTCACGCCGGGCGCCGCGCCGACGATAAACGCGGCCGTCCCATCACGATTGATGTTGCTCGGCGGCGCGCCCTTGGGCAAACGCATCATCTGGTGGAATCTCGTCGCATCGTCGCAGGAGCGCATCAACCAAGCGAAGAAAGACTGGCAGTCATCGGCGGACGCCGGTTTCAACGATAGCGTCTTTTCCCTGCCCCCCAACGAGACGGAATTTATTCCGCTTCCGGAGGAGTGAATATTGAAAATAACAGCTTTTGACCCTTCTTGGCTGTCGGGATAGATGATTTCGAGCTGCGATAGGTCGATTTTAAAGAGACGTTCGACCCGCCCTACAAAGCCCGACAAAAGGGAATCCTGTGTTGCCGCGCCGTGTCATCGAACATGTCAAAGCCCGGAACTAAACGACTGCTGCTCGCCGCTTGAAGCAAGATTATAGGAGAAAGAGAATGATCCGTATCTTAGCTTTTGTTTTCGCGATCGGATTGTGCGCGACGGCCCACGCCGAAAACGAGCCGCCGCGCGCCGACGCAACACGAATTGAAAACCGCATCGAAGCACTTTCGCAGTTCGGCGCTAACGAGGACGGCGGCGTCGACCGCGTGGCTTACTCGCCCGCGGATTTGGAAGCGCGCGCCTGGGCCATGGCGGAAATGAAGGCGATGGGCTTAAAGAACGTAAGAATCGATACGGGCGGCAACATTTTAGGCCGCCGCCCCGGAACCGACCCTGCCGCAAAGCCAATCATGTTCGGCTCCCATATCGATTCCGTTCTTGGCGGGGGCAATTATGACGGCCAAGCTGGCGTCGTTGCCGCGTTCGAGGTCATCGACCTTCTGAATGCCGGCAACGTGCAAACAAGAAGCCCCCTCGACGTCGTTATCTTTTCAAATGAAGAAGGCGGCCTTATCGGCTCCCTCGCCATCACGGGCCGGTTGGGACCGGAAACCCTAAAGGGCGCAAGCGATTCCGGCCTGACCATTCGTGAGGGAATTAAAGCGATCGGCGGTAATCCGGACCGGCTCGAAGACGCCGTCATCGAGGAAGGCGCCCTCAAAGCATTTTTTGAACTTCACATCGAACAGGGCGCGTTTCTTGATCAGGACAATGTTGATATTGGCGTTGTCGAAGGCATTGTCGGCATTGAATGGTGGGACGTGACTTTGGAAGGGGTCTCTAATCACGCCGGCACCACGCCAATGAACCAACGAACAGACGCGCTTGTGGCTGCGTCTCGACTTGTTCTCGCGATCAACAACATCGGATTGACGACGCAGGGCCGCCAGGTCGCCACGGTGGGGCGCATCGAGGCGCTACCGGGGGCACCAAATGTCATCCCCGGCGATGTAACGATGAGTCTGGAGATCCGCGATCTTGACGCAGAAAAAATCGAAAGCGTTTATCAGTCCGTGCGCGAAGCGGCGGCGAGGATCGCCGACGAGACGGGCGTCGTCATCACGTTCGAGAACTTAAACGTCGCCTCTCACCCGGCCCTAACGGACCCCGCAATCCGCACCCTCATCGCCAACGCTGCGACATCGCTCGATCTCAGCCACCGGATGATGCCGTCCGGCGCTGGCCATGATGCGCAAGACATGGCCGCCATCGCGCCGACGGGCATGATTTTCGTTCCCTCCGTCGGGGGCGTCAGCCATTCGCCAAATGAATTCACCAACGCTCAAGACATCGCCAACGGCGCAGACGTGTTGCTGCGGTCGATATTGGAGGTGGACAAACAATGACCGCCTTTGGCGAACAGCTGCCGATCAAACAAACACCAACCGCCTAGAGCTTAAAAAGTTTTTCCGCTTCGCTCTTTGACGAGCCGCGATCTTTGAGCGCCGCTTCGCAACGGGTGATTTCGGCTTTGAGCGCGCCGATGCGCTCTTCAAGATCGCCGACGGAAAGCGTGTAGAGATCCTGTTTCTTGAGGTGGCCAAGCGTCAGGTCAGGTCGTTCATTCAGCGGTTCGTCATCCATGGAGCGCTCCGTGGCAGCTTTCTATGCAGTTTGCGAAATCGCGAGCGCCGGTTCAAGAATAAGACCGCCCGCCAATCGAAAGATCTGATTGATGCCTGACCTGCCTGCCGACATGCGCGTAATCGAAATTAGCGAGCCCGGTGGCCCGGAAGTCCTGCGCGAAGCGCGTCGGCCCGTTCCAGCACCCGGCGACAACGAAGTGCTGATCCGGATCGGCGCCGCTGGCGTCAACCGTCCGGAAGTGCTCCAGCGTATGGGCCTATACCCGCCGCCGCCGGGCGCGACCGACATTCCCGGCCTTGAATGTGCGGGCGCGGTCGCCGCGATGGGCGCCGGCGTGTCAGGCCGCCAGATCGGCGACAAAGTCTGCGCTCTCCTGCCCGGAGGGGGCTATGGCGAATTCGCCGTCGTCGATGCGGGCTCTTGCCTGCCCGTACCGGCGGGCCTTTCCGTAGAAGAAGCGGCCGCGCTACCGGAAACCACGTTCACCGTCTGGGCCAACGTCTTCGACGACGCAGAGCTGCAGCCCGGCGAGACCTTGCTCGTCCATGGCGGCACAAGCGGCATCGGCACGACCGCCATTGCTCTCGCCAAAGCGTGGGGCGCGAAAGTCATTGCGACCGCGGGTTCGGAGGAAAAGCGCAAGGCGTGCGTTCGCCTCGGCGCCGACGCCGCTTACAACTACAAAACCGACGCCTGGGACGAGGAAATCGCCAAAGCCGACGGCGTCGATGTCGTCCTCGATATGGCGGGCGGTGATTTTGTGGCCCGCAATCTCACAGCACTGAACCCCGGCGGCCGCCACGTCTCCATCGCATTCTTGCGCGGCGTCGAAGCGGCAGTGAACATCATGACCGTCATGCGCAACCGATTGCGCCTCTCCGGCTCGACCATGAAAGCCCGGCCGCCGGCGGAGAAAGCGCGCCTCGCCCGCGACATTGTCACCGAGGTCTGGCCGCTCATCGAATCCGGCAAGGCGAAGCCGCTTATTGACAAAACCTTCCCTCTTGATGAGGCGGCCGAGGCCCATAAGCGCATGGAATCCGGCGATCATATTGGCAAAATCGTCTTGAAAGTCGCGTGAGCGGCCTTGGCGGGCGCGCCGCGACGGTCTATATGCCGGCCGACGCGTGATTTCACGCGGAAACGCTTTCCCCGAAAAATCCGGCGGTTAGCGCGGCGGGCGGAAAGGCCCTGCCGGGGAACGAAGTCTATTTGGAGAATACGCCATGGCCGACCGTCCGCTGATGCCAATCGCCACCGCTGTCTGGCTCATCGACAACACATCCCTCACCTTCGACCAGATCGCAGATTTTTGCGGCCTCCACCCGTTGCAAGTCAAAGGGATCGCCGATGGCGATGTCGGCGCCGGCGTTCGCGGCATCGATCCGATCGGGACCCATCAATTGACCCGCGAGGAAATCGAAAGCGCACAGGCCGACGAAAACTATCGCCTCAAACTTTCAAAGCCGAAAACCATCGTTGCGGAAAAACCGCGCAAAGGCCCGCGCTATACGCCGGTGTCGAAACGCCAGAACCGTCCAGACGCCATCGCCTGGATGGTGCGCAATCATCCGGAAGTTTCCGACGCGCAGATCGCCAAACTTCTCGGCACGACCAAAACCACCATACAGTCGGTGCGCGACCGGTCGCACTGGAACTCATCGAACATCCAGCCGCAGGATCCGGTCGGTCTCGGGCTTTGCACACAGATCGATCTCGACACGGTCGTCCGCAAGGCCGCCGCAAAACGCGCGAAACTACAGCCAGCGCCGCCCCCCGAAGGCGAAAGTCTCAAACCTGTAGAGGAAACAACCGCCGTTGAACCGCCCGCCGACAAAAATGAAGACAAAAGCGGCGACGTCGATCTGTCGAAAGTTTTCGCCAATCTATCGGGTAGCGCGGACGACTGATCAGCAGCTGGTCCGCCGGTCTTATGCTGTCTTGCCGTTTTCGTCCGGCGGATCGAGCTGGGCGAGACGGCCGCCATCGACATAAATCGACTGCCCTGTGACGTAGGACGCTTCCTCGCTCGCAAGAAAATAGATCACCGCGGCCACTTCTTCCGGGTCACCGATGCGTTTCAACGGCGTGACGTCACGCATACGCTTTGGCTGCACGCCCTCATCCATATCGCCTTTGACAGCGCCAACGCCGACGGCGTTGACCCGCACGTCGTGGGGCGACAGCGCCAACGCGACCGCTTTGGTCAGTTGGTGGAGCCCCCCTTGCGAGGTTGCAAAGGCGACATGGTCGGCCGCGGCCGTCACAGCCTCAACTGACCCTACATTGACAATCACGCCGCCAGCGCCGGCGTCGTTGTCGGCCTGCTTGACGAATTGTTTCGCCGCCGCCTGATTGATCAGGAAAGCGCCCCGAATATTACGCTCGATGACGCGGTCAAATTCGTCTTCACCGGTCTCAAGAAACGGCGCTGAAAATCGCTCCATCACCGTATGGGCAAGCACGTCGACACGGTTATTGGCGTCCAGCGTTTCAGCAATGATGTTGTGGACGTCGAGACGTCGCGACGTATCCGCATGCACAAACGCGACAGACGCACCGGTATCCGCAAGGGATTCTGCGACCGCTTTTCCTGCGGCCTCGTCAGCATCAGCAAGCACCAGCCGATCGCCGGCCTCGGCGAAACGACGCGCGCATGCAGCGCCGACCGGAGACGCCGCGCCGGTGATAATTACAGAGCGCCCGGTCATTTCCGGGACCGACAAAATCTGGAAATCGTGGCCGCGGCGTCTGTGCGCAAAAACCCGCGCAGACGCCGACCACAAGGCTGCAATGATGTTTTAAGAATGAGCACCTTTGCCCTTCGGCCGTGCGCTGCCGGCGACGGCGCGGCAATGTTACGTGTCAATCCGTATACGCCGTATAAGGACGGCGTTGCGCCTGTTAGTTCATATGAGCGGGCTCGGCAAGCCCTTCAATCTGATCCTTGATCTTCAGCTTCTCACGCTTCATTTCAACGACTCGGAGTTCGTCAAAGGCGGGATGTTTCATCTCAGCGGAAATCTCCGCTTCCAGCTCCTGGTGCCGCTTCGTTAGCGATTCCATCTGAGCGTTTGACGCCATAGTCAGCCTCCTTTTTGTGCATAAGCTGAGTAAAGCATAAACCGGCCTCGTTTGCCACAGATCGCCAATAGGATTTGGCGATTACGGCGCATTCATTTCGTGTTAACCCTGCGCCTGCGGGTATGCGCTTAGCTATTTGACTTTGCGATAATTATTAGGCTTACGTAATCTCGGTGAACCGGCATGTAGAAGACCGCAATGACAGCCGCGCGCCAGGAACTTTTTGGGCCTGGGCGGCGGCTGTGTACGCCCAGCCGGGCGTCGCCGATTCGCTTATTGCGGCGCAAGACAACGCCGGTCTCAACGTCAATATCGTACTTTGGACGTGCTGGACGGCGACACGGTTCGACAATGCGCCGGACGCCGCGATCCGGCGCGCAGTCGAGGCTGTCGCCGAGTGGCACCAACAGGTGACGGCTCCGTTGCGGGCGGCGCGGCGCGGCGCCAAGCCGTTTGAAAGCGATCCCGACTTCGCCGGCGCCGGCGACATACGTAAAACAATCAAGGGAGCAGAGCTCAAGGCCGAGCGCATTGAAATCAATATTCTCGATCGCCTTGCCCGTCGCCTGTTAAAGCCGGTCGATGGCGTTGGGACACAGGCGCGGGCGCGGCGCAATCTCGCCGCTTACGCGTCGCTCGCCGGCGCGGCCAAGCACAGCGGATTTTCGACCGCATTGCTTCACAAGATTATCGACCATATCTTCAATACGCGTCGGGAAGAGACACCGGCCGGACGGGAGCGCGATCCGTCGTGACAGACAAAAATCCGCCATCGGGCGACGGCCCATCTGGCAGCGACATCGAGTCTTTTGAAAAGCTCGTCGACCGGCGGCGGTTTTCAGCCCGCGACCAGGACTTTGACGGCGCTAATGATGAGGGGCTCGCAATTCGCCTTGCGACCTTAGAAGAAGAACACCGCGATCTCGACGCGGCAATACGGGCGCTTGAATCCTCGGCGCCCTACCAGCGGCTTTCCATTGCGCGGTTGAAAAAGAAGAAACTGCATCTCAAGGATGAAATCCAAAAGCTGAAGGACGCAATGCTCCCCGACATCATCGCTTGATTACTTCAGTTTCTTTGCCTCATACATGGCCTCGTCGGCGAGGTTCATCGCCTCCTGCGCGGAAACGCCTTCGCGGATCTCGACGGCGCCCCAGGATACGCCGGCGTTGAACGGCGCGCCGTCCCATTCAACCGGATTTTCGGCAACCAGCGCCTCGATGGCTTTCGCCTTTGCCGCGGCGATCGCTTCGTCCGCCTGCAGCAGCAGCACCGCGAATTCATCGCCGCCAAGGCGTGCGACGACATCGGTTTGGCGCACATGGCTCGTTAGAGTTTGCACAACATGTCCAAGCGCCGCATCGCCGGCGGCGTGGCCATGTTCGTCATTGATTTTTTTCAGATCGTTAAGATCGATGAACAGCAAACTGGCGCGCAATTGATATCGGTCGATCATCGCCAGTGCGCGATTGAGTTCGCGCGCAAAGGCGCGCCGATTGAGCACGTCCAGCATGGGATCCCGGTCGGCCAGAGTCTCCAGTTCACCAATCCGATTGCGCGCATGGGCGAGTTCACTGCGAAGCGCGCGTACGTCTTCAATGAGCGTCATCAAGGCCGCACGCACCTTCGGCGTCAGCTCGGCGTCCGGCACGCCGAGCAGCGTAATCTCGTCGGCGGCCGACGTGGGCGTAGGACCAGAGACCGGCGTCTTCGCCTCGCTGGCGGGTTCGACTTTTGGCGCCCCGGACGCGCCGGCCGGTTTGTTAATCTTCATTGCAGAGACGCACATTCATTATGAGCGAACCTTTGGTCGACTCTTTTTCAGCAAACTCAGAACGACGCCGAGCGCCGAACAGGATTTGGCCAATTCCTTAGCAGAAATTTGCGCCCCGTGCGCGTCATCACATTTCAGCGCGGGGCCGGCTCGTTTCGCCGCTTGCGCCTTGTGACGAACGTCGCAACGTCCCATGTTCGATCTCGCGGACGGTTGTGCTTCGAGTCCCCTTCGGCATGACCGGCTCCCGCGTCCGGTGTGAGGAGGCGTCGACCATCGCGCCCCCGTCTGTTAGGTCGGCGTCTCCTTCCCCGCACCCCCTAAAACGGTTCATTCGTTTCTCGCCTTGCCTTCAGGCGCGGCGATGATGTATGCCCCCGCCTTTCCATTTGCAGGTGCAAGGGAGCCTAAGGGAGCGATGGCTGACAAGGAGCCGGCAAAACGTGTCGGCGTCATTATGGGCTCGCGCTCGGACTGGCCGACGATGGCGCTCGCCGCCGAGATGCTCGACAGTTTCGATATTCCCTACGAGACAAAAATCGTTTCCGCGCATCGGACGCCGGACAGGCTCTTTCAATATGCCAAAGGCGCGGCGGACCGCGGCCTCAAAGTTATCATTGCGGGCGCAGGCGGTGCGGCGCATCTGCCGGGCATGGCGGCGTCGATGACCCGGCTACCGGTGATCGGCGTGCCCGTGCAGTCGAAGACGTTGAAAGGGCTCGACAGCCTTCTGTCGATTGTTCAGATGCCGGCCGGCGTTCCCGTGGCCACCGTGGCCATTGGCGACGCCGGCGCCAAAAACGCCGGCCTTCTGGCGGCGGAAATTCTTGCGACATCCGACGACGCTCTCGCTGCCCGACTGGAAGCATGGCGTGCAAATCAGACAGCGTCGGTCGCTGAAACAGTTGCGGACTGACATCTATACATGACGCGCGGCGCCCCCTCTCCGACGCTACAGCCCGGCGACACGATCGGCATTCTGGGCGGCGGACAGCTCGGGCGCATGCTGTCCCTCGCCGCAGCGTCTCTCGGTTTGAGAGCCCACATATTTTGCCCGGACGATGACTGCCCAGCATACCATGTTTCGGGGCGAGCGACTAAAGCAGCGTATGCAGATGAAAAAGCATTGAGAGCGTTTGCAGTAGCGGTCGATGTCGTCACGTATGAGTTCGAAAACGTGCCTGTCGATGCTGTCGCAATTCTCGAATCAGCCGGTGCGCCCGTACGGCCCGGCGCGATGGCGCTTGAAAAGGCGCAGGACCGCCTCGTTGAGAAACAGTTCATCCGTAGCCTTGGCGTCGCCACGGCCGAGTTTCACGGTGTCGATGACCTCGCGGACCTGGAGCAAGGCCTTAAGAACGTCGGTCGACCGGCGATCTTGAAAACCCGCCGTCTTGGCTATGATGGCAAGGGCCAGACGCGGCTAACGGACAAGGACATCGATCTCCACGCGTCCTTCGAAAAAGCCGTCGCTTTTGCATGGGCGGAGGTAGGGGCCGCACCCTCCATCCTCGAAGCCTTCGTGCCCTTCGAACGAGAAATTTCGATCATCGGCGCCCGCGCGACAGACGGCGACATTCGGCTATACGAGCCAATCGAGAATGTGCATGCGAACGGCATTCTCAAAACCTCAACCGCACCAGCGCGAGTCATGCAGGAAACGCGCGCCGCCGCCGAAAACGCCACAACCGCCATTCTCGAAGCGCTTGATTATGTCGGCGTCATCGGTGTTGAGTTTTTCGTCCTGCCGGACGGCGCCATTGTCGTTAATGAAATGGCGCCGCGGGTCCATAATTCCGGCCACCTCACCGCCAACGCCTGCGCCGTCTCGCAATTCGAACAACATATCCGCGCCGTCGCCGGCTGGTCGTTGGGCGATCCCGCGCGCCATTCAGACGCCGTCATGGAAAACCTCATCGGCGATGAAGTCGACGCCTGGCGCGACATCGCACGTGAGCCGGGCGCCGCTTTGCACCTTTACGGCAAAAGCGATGCGCGACCGGGCCGCAAAATGGGTCACGTGACGCGCCTCACGCTTCCGACATAACGTTCCACCAGCTGCAACAACGGCCAGACAACCATTCGATCAAATGTCAGGTTTGCACCAGCGCAGGCTGACGAAATACGCCGACCGCTGAACGTGCCATAACGAATATGAGAAACCGGCCCTCACCGCCCCGCGGGATAGCGCAGCTTCGCGAGCCAGCCGATAGGCGCTGAAGGGTCGAACCCGAGTTTTTTCGCCTGTGATTTTACCTTCTCAAACTGCATAACGTTCTCGATGCGCGCATCGAGAAAGGCGTGGGTCGCCGCCTCATCTTCACTGTCATCAGCGAGCCAGCGCGCCATCGTTGAGGTGATAACGCCGGAGAGAATGGCGCGCTTTGTGTAAAAGTTGAAATCGGTCGACTTGTCGCCAAGACCGCGCCAGATCGCGTCCGCCGTAGCCCAAACGAGGCGCGCGGCAAGCGGGCCCATGGACGGGACCGCCAGCAGCGCCGCAGAGCGTCGTACGGCCTCTTTGTCCTCCCTGAGAAGGTCAATACGCGTGCGGACAGCGCCGGCGACCTTGTCCCGGATGCGCTGTTCGGCGAACCCCGGCGCGGCCATCGCGCCAGCCATCCTTTCATCGGTAACAGCTGACCAATAGCGAACGACGTCGCGGACGCCGCCCGGAAAGGCGGCTTTCGCGGTCGCCGCATCGATATCGGCGGCACGAATCGCGTCGGCCAGCATGCGGCTGGTCCAGCCGTCAAAGGACGCGAGCGCCAGACAGTGGTCAAGAATCGCCGCCCGCGCTGTCTCGAAACCGTCGACATCGCGGGTTTTTTTAGAGTTTTCCATGGGTTATCCGAATTCCAACAAGCGTCAAACTCGCGCCTTGCCTTATATAGACTTGCCCCAAGCCCTCTGGTATAGGCCCCATCGTCTCACGCCCTCGAATGACACGAGGGGTCTGTTGAGCTGGCTAACTGTTTTGCATGCGTCGCGGCCCAACGCCCGTGACGTTTTTGTTTCTAAAGGAGGCGGGAAAACCTTGGTTCAGATTTTTGTACGCGACAATAATGTCGAGCAAGCCCTTAAAGCGCTTAAGAAAAAGATGCAGCGCGAAGGCACGTTCCGCGAGATGAAGCGCAGGAAATTTTACGAAAAACCGTCCGAAAAACGCGCCCGCCAGAAAGCGGAAGCCGTTCGCCGCGCCCGCAAGCTGATCCGCAAGCGGCAGCAGCGTGAAGGCCTTATTTAACAAACCGCAATTTTCTCGCGCCGCCTCTTCCCCTTCCCCGCGGCGCGACGCATGATGGCCCGTCAACCGTTTGTTGCCGGGGAATGTCATGAAAAAGCTCATCCTTTTCTTAGCCTTCAGCCTATTTCTCGCCTCCTGCGAGACGGTCAAGGGCGTCGGCCGCGATATTGAAAGCATCGCGGAAGACGTGGACGAAAACACCTGATCGCGACAGCCGATCCGACGACATATGTCAGCGGCGTTTTTCTCCAAATTTGCGAAATTGCCCTTCCAGCGGACGAATCGTAAGATATTTGTCAATCAAGCGGTTTCGGGTGCAACCTGCCACAGAGTGGCGTGTTCGGGCCCTGAATTGAGGGCGCGGTACGACTGCTCGGTTGGGTAAAAAGGAATGCGGGGAATCGGGAGAACGAACGAGTATGCGTAGCGGGCATTCGAAATATATATGGGCGTTCATACTGGCGGCGACGGCCCCCAGCGCCCTGGCGCAGCAGAATATAGACGAGCCGCGACTGAGTCCGATGCTTTTCGGGGAGACCGAGGAAGAGCGACGGGAAAAAATCCAGAAAGAGCGCGAACAACAACGCGAAGCCATCGAAATTTCGCAGGAGCAGTCGCGCGACAGCCAGTATATCGACGAGCCGCGCCTTGATCCGCTCCTTTTTGGTCCTGAATATGAAGACCCGGAGGCTGACGTTACCGGCACCCGAATCGTCAGTCCTGACGACTCCGAGAGACGAGGCTTTTTCAGCGCCCTGAATTTTCTCGTGCCCGACGAAACCAATCTAAGCCTCGGCGTCGGGCCGGTTTATAAGCCGGACTATTTCGGCTCCAATGACTATGAATTCGACGCCGACCCGCAAGTCTATGTCAAAGTCCGCAACTTCCTGTTCCTCGACGACGACGGTGCAGACATCGCGCTCTTTGGGTTTTCGCGCTTCCGCATCGGCCCCTCGCTCAAAATCCGCGGTCGGCGCGACCAGGACGATAACCCGGCTCTGCAAGGTCTCGGCGATGTCGGGACAACATTTGAGTTCGGCGGCTTCGTTTCAACTACGTTCCTTGACCGGTTCAGTGCAAAAGCGCGCGTGCGTCACGGCCTTAAGACCGGCCACCGAGGCACGGTCATCGACGGCACTCTGACAACGTTAATTTTTCGTACCGATGCGCTTTCGCTCGCCACCGCCGGCCAGGCCCGCTGGGTCGGAGAACGCTACGCCGACGCATATTTCTCGGTAACGCCGGAGCAGTCGGCGGCGTCGATGGGCGTTTTGCCTGTTTATGACGCCAATGCAGGCTTTGAGAGTGTTGGCGGCTCGGTGACGGCCTACATTAACATCGCGGATCGATGGTCTCTTAATCCTTATGCCGAGTATCGATACATCTTCGATGGCTTTGCCGATACGCCAATCATCGACCAGTTCGGCGATCGCAACCAGATCGTCATCGGATTCCATCTGATGCGAGAATTTTCGTTTGGCCGAAATAATTAGGCCTTTTGATACAAAAAACCGGGCCGCCGAGGCTCGGTTTTTATAGATGCGTCCCGATTATTTTACGCCGGCTTGCGGAATAAAAGCGTCATCCGGTCGGATTCTCCGATCGCCTCATATTCCGCGCGCAAGGCTTCATCTTCGCGGCTCGTCGCCAGCGTCGGCGGCAGACGCCAGACGAAATCTTCTTCCGTCGGCTGATCTTTTGGATTAGCATTGATCTCACTGGTTCCGGCGAGCTCAAAGCCGCCAGCTTCGAACGCAGCGATCACGGAAGACTGTTTCACATATCCATTGTCGCCCGTCGCCCATTCGTCAGCGGACCCTTCCGGCGCGCGATGCAACACGACCCCGACGTGACCGCCCGGTTTTAACAGCGTCATCATGTCGGCAATCGCTTTGCTCAGAAACTCGCCTTCGTCTTCCAAACGATGGAAGTGATGCAGGCTGCGAATTTGCAGAACGACATCAACCGCGCCGGCCATATCGTCCGGGACACTGCCGAACTGAACGGCGCCGATGGCGGCGTCCGTGTCGGCGTCGCGCCATCCTTCCGCTTCTTCGGTCCATTCCGCCGGCCAGTTATCCTTCGATCCGGGTTCTGGCGAAAAATCGCCGAAATGGGTCCACATTTCCGGCGAGTAATCGGCGCCGACGACTTTGCCGTCCGGTCCGAGATAATCGATCAGGATACCCGAATACCAGGGATTGCCCGGCAGCGTATCAACCACCGTCATGCCCGGTTCGACGCCGAAGAAGGACAGCGTCTCGATCGGATTGCGATATTGAACGCGCGCCTGCGCGTCTTCCGGCAAGGCGGCGATGACGGCGCCGAGCGCGCTCGTATCGGCGGCCATCTCCGTCTTTTCGGTATCCGCCTCTTCGACGGCGGCTTCCTCAGCTGCATCATCTGCCGCTGGCTGCTCCGTTTCGGCTGGTTCGCCGCCGCACGCGGCAAGCGCCAGCGCCGACGCGCCTAACAAAAATGATCTCATGGAAATCCCTCTCTATCCTTATTGCGCCCAATATTCGGTCGGTCGCCTTATAGCGCCTTGACGATCTCTTCGCACATCTTCTTGGCGTCAGAGAACAGCATCATCGTATTGTCCCGGAAAAACAGCTCGTTCTGGACGCCGGCGTAGCCAGATGCCATGCCGCGTTTGACGAAGAGCACGGTGCCCGCGTTTTCGACATCGAGGACGGGCATACCGTAAATCGGCGATTGCTTGTCGGTTTTCGCGGCCGGATTGGTGACGTCATTGGCGCCAATGACGAAGGCGACGTCGGCGGTGCGAAACTCTGAGTTGATGTCTTCGAGTTCGAAAACTTCGTCATACGGCACCTGCGCCTCAGCGAGGAGCACGTTCATATGCCCCGGCATACGACCGGCGACAGGGTGGACGGCGTATTTGACGTCAACACCTTCCGCCTTCAGCCGATCGGCCATTTCTTTCAGGGCGTGCTGGGCCTGCGCCACCGCCATGCCGTAGCCAGGCACCACAATGACCTTGTTCGCATTCTTCATGACAAACGCCGCGTCGTCGGCCGAGCCCTGTTTGACAGGTCGCGTTTCTTCGCCCGCGCCAGCGCCGGTCGTATCTTCGCCGCCAAAGCCGCCGAGAATGACGGAAATGAACGAGCGGTTCATGCCCTTGCACATAATGTAGGAAAGGATCGCACCCGACGATCCAACGAGCGCGCCGGTAATGATAAGCGCCATATTTTCAAGCGTGAAACCAATGCCGGCCGCGGCCCATCCCGAGTAGGAGTTAAGCATCGAAACAACCACCGGCATGTCGGCGCCGCCGATCGGAATGATGATAAGAAACCCGAGCGCGAACGCGAGGATCGTCAGCAGCAGGAAGGTCGTCGTCGATTGCTCGAAGGTCATCAACATGCCGACAAGCAAGAGCATGGCGAGACCGATCGCGAGATTGATCACATGGCGCGCCGGCAGCAGGATCGGCTTGCCCGACATATTGCCGTTGAGCTTCGCAAAGGCGATCACCGAACCGGAAAACGTAATCGCGCCAATCGCCGCGCCCAGCGACATCTCGACGATCGACGCTGTATGAATTTCACCCGGCGCGCCAATACCGAAGGCGCGCGGCGCCAGGAAAGCCGCCCAAGCGATGAAGACAGCCGCAAGACCAACGAGGGAGTGGAACGCCGCAACGAGTTGCGGCATCGCGGTCATCGGGATCTTGCGCGCGATATAGGCGCCGGGAACCGCCCCCGCGGCGACGGCAAGGGCGATCAGCGCCCAGGTCGATACGCCTTTATTTTCCAGAACGAAAAACGTCGTCAGGACGGCGATGCCCATCCCGATCATGCCGAAGCGATTGCCCTCGCGCGATGTTTCCGGGCTCGACAATCCGCGCAGAGCGAGAATGAAGAGGATGCCGGATACGACGTAGAGAAGTGCAGGCAGATTGTGACCCATTGTTTCCGCCTACCGTTCTTTTTTCTTGTACATGGCGAGCATCCTCTGTGTGACGAGGAAACCGCCGAAAATGTTGACGCTGGCGAGCGCCACCGCTGCAAACCCGAGAAGTTTCGATGTACCGCCGGCAGCGGACGCTGCGAGGTCTGCGCCGAGTGCGATCAGCGCGCCAACAATAACGACCGATGAAATAGCGTTCGTAACCGACATAAGAGGCGTATGCAGCGCCGGCGTCACCGACCATACGACGTAATAGCCGACAAAAATCGCCAGCACGAAAATCGTCGCAAGAAACACGAACTCCGACGGTCCCGATGACGCGACTTCCGCGAGTTGAGAAACAAGGCCCGAGGCCTGTTCCGACGCCTCGGCGAGTTGTTGCGAGGATTCCTGCGCGCGTTCAGCCGCCTCTTTCAGTTCCTCGGCGGCGCGTTCGACGTCCTCCGCCGTCCGCTGTGCGTCTTCCTGCTTACTGTCAGCCATTATGATTGGCTCCCTGACGGTGATGGTTCGTCTGCGGCTGGTTCCGGCGTCGGTTCCGCATCGGCTGCCGGCGGCGCGGCCTCCACCGCCTCGAAGTTTGGATGGATCACCTTGCCTTCGCGGGTTAGGCCAATGCCTCTGAATATCTCGTCATCCCAGTCGACGACGAATTCCTGTTTTTCGTTGTCCCAGAATGCAGAGACGAAATTGTAGATGTTGCGGGCCAACAGGCTTGACGCATCCGCCGGCAACCGGCCCGGCACGTTAAAGAAACCGAGAATAGTCACGCCGCCGATTTCAATCGCTTCGCCAGGACGGGTGAGTTCCACATTGCCGCCCTGCTCGGCGGCCAGATCGACGATGATCGACCCCGGCTTCATCGCCTGCGCCATGTCGCTTGTCACGAGCTGCGGCGCCGCGCGCCCCGGTATGAGCGCCGTTGTGATGACAATGTCCTGCTTCTTGACATGTTCGGCGACGAATTCGCGCTGGCGGCTTTGAAAGTCTTCCGGCATTTCCTTGGCGTAACCGCCTTCGGTTTCGGCGTCCTTCATCGCCTCTTCGTCGACAGTAACGAAGGTGGCGCCGAGACTTTCAACCTGTTCCTTGGCGGCAAAGCGCACGTCCGTCGCGGATACAACAGCGCCAAGCCGGCGCGCTGTCGCTATCGCCTGAAGGCCTGCGACGCCGGCGCCCATAACAAAAACCTTCGCCGGCGCGATAGTGCCCGCCGCCGTCATCATTAGCGGCAAGGCGCGACCGAAATAGGCGCTTGCGTCGATCACCGCCTTGTAGCCCGCGAGGTTCGATTGCGACGACAACACGTCCATTGACTGCGCGCGCGTAATACGCGGCATCAAATCAAGGGCGAAGGCGTCGACGCCGAGGCGCGCGTAAGCGCCGACAGAGTCCGCATCATTGTACGGCGAGAGGATCGCGGCGAGCCGGGCGCCCTTCGGAAAGGCGCGCAGTTCCTCACTGCTCGGACGCTGCACTTTGATGATGAGATCAGCGTTCTGTACGGCGTCGGCCGCTGAGGGGCTGATCTCGGCGCCCGCATCCTTGTAGGCGTCGTCGGAAAACTGCGCTTCTGCGCCGGCGCCCGTTTGCACGGCTACGACCGCGCCAAGTCCCGTAAATTTCTTCACACTTTCTGGCGAGGCCGCAACGCGAGTTTCGCCCGCGCGCGTTTCCTTCAGAACCGCAATCTTCATCGTTACTCCCGGCCGTCAGTCGACAGCGTCAATGCGAGAAAAAGGTCTTCACGACAAAATAGACAAAAACATAAACGGCAACGCCGGCGAACAACGACAGCCAGATTCCGTTGGCCATTACGAGATTGGTGAAGAACATGGTCAGCGCCAAAGCGAAGGGAACGCCGATTTCGGCGGACGCCTTCATGATCGCCTGGTAGGATTTGCGGTGCTCCTCGGCGTCCTGCGAACGCTGCATCGCTTCGTCTGTCATCATCGCCCTCTATCTAAAATTTCGCAGTTTTTGGCGGATTTCAAGGACCTAAGCAAGTCTTCTCACCCGCCGACCCGCACCGGCCAGCAAGAAAGCAGCGTGCGTAAGGTCGAGATGAACGCGATCGGCTGGTCCATCATCAGGTGATGGTGAGCCTCCGGGATCAGAAAGAATGGCGATCGCCCGCGGGCCTGTTCGCGCAAGTGATCAATGGCGTCGCCGGTCGCAAAGGCGGACTTTTCCCCATAGATAAACGCCAGCGGACAGCGTGACGCGCGCAACAATTCGCGTTCGAAATGAATTTCGAAATTGCCACGCTTGTGGGGGTCAAATTTCCAGGTCCAACCCCGGCCGTCGTCTCCAGTCGCCTCGCGGAGCCCTTCCCGGGCAATAAAATCAAGAAGGTAGAGATGTTCGGCTGGTTGATCCGGGAGAAACCGGAAGCGCGATATCGGCTCTTCGATGGTTGGATAAATTCGCATTCCGCGGTCAGGACCGGCCGAGGCGCCGCTGCGATTGACGACATAGCCCTCGCTCGGATCCGGCACGCCAAGGGGGGAGTCTATGACCACAGCGCCGCCCAGACGTTCCCCGGCGCGCTCGACCGCGCCGAGCGTCACCCAGCCGCCAAAGCTGTGGCCGACGACGATCGGCCGATGCGCTTGGTCGAGACCCGCCGCCTCGATCACCGCGAAAACCTCGTCGACCAGGAGATCGAGGGAGTATTCCTCCCGCCAGTCGGAATCGCCCATGCCGGAAAGATCGAGCGCCGCGACACGCCGGCAATCAGCGAGAAACGGCGCGAACGGCCGCCACCAGTTTCGATGGGCCCGCCCGCCGTGAACGAATAATAATCCCGGCCCGCCAACTTCGCCCCACGCCGAATAGCGGATTTTCGCGCCGGAAACCGTGACATCGCCGTCTTCGCTCGGCGCCGCGATGGCGCGTTCAAACCATTCCGGCGCCGGCGGACGCTCGCCGGCGAGATGGCTCAGCGGCCGCGTATAATCCGATTTCTTCGTCTTTTTATCGGGCGCGCTCACATCTGTCTCCATCTTGCCGAAACGGCCTGATAGCGCGGCGAGTAGAGCGCTGCAACGTTGCACTGCCCTTGAAATTTGCAACTCTTAACCGCCGCTTAATTCGTAAACGAATGATTAAGCATTCCTTGGCTCGCAAAAATCCGTTTCGATTTGACACGGATTTAAACCGATCTTTACCCGGCGCGCCGATAGTCCGCCTCGAACAGGCCGAACCCCAAGGGATTTATTGAACATGGCGAAGACAATTTTGCTCGTCGACGACGACCCGACGCAGCGCCGATTGATGCGCGCGGTTTGCGAAAAAGCAGGCTATCCGGTTTTGCAGGCTGACAACGGAGAAGCGGCGCTGTCGCTCCTGCGTAGTCCACAGGGCGGCGACGTCGGTTTGATGATGCTCGACTTGCGCATGCCCGGTCTCGGCGGCATGGAAACCTTGCGCCGGACGAAAACGTTCCGCGAAGACTTGCCTGTGATCGTGCTGACCGCGCAAGGCGGCATCGACACGGCGGTCGAGGCGATGCAACTTGGCGCCGCGGACTTTTTCGTCAAACCGGCCTCGCCGGAACGCATCGTCGTCTCGATCAAAAACGCCTTGTCCATGACGACGCTTCAAGGCGAAGTCTCGCGATTGAAGCGTAAGCGCGAAGGCGCCATGGCCTTTGGCGATCTGATCGGCGAAAGCGGCGCCCTCGCCCATGTGGTTAAACTCGGCGAACGCGCAGCGGCGTCGAACATTCCGATCCTCATTACCGGCGAGTCGGGCACCGGCAAGGAGATGATCGCGCGCGCTATTCAGGGTTCGTCAGACCGCGCCGGCCGGCCGTTCATTACCGTCAATTGCGGGGCCATTCCGGAAAACCTTGTTGAGAGCATTCTGTTCGGTCACGAAAAGGGGTCGTTCACTGGCGCCTCGGCCAAACATATCGGCAAGTTTCAGGAAGCGGATGGCGGCACGATTTTCCTCGATGAGGTCGGTGAACTGCCTGCCGACATGCAGGTAAAACTGCTGCGCGTGCTGCAGGAAAACGAAGTCGATTCCATCGGCGGCAAGCGACCAGTGAAGGTCGACGTCCGGGTAATCTCCGCAACCAATCGCGACCTCGCCGAGGAAGTCAAAGGCGGCGGGTTCCGTGAAGACCTGTTCTATCGCCTCAATGTATTTCCCATCGAAATACCGCCGCTCCGCGACCGCGCGGACGACATCCCGGCGCTGATCAATCATTTCATCGAGCGCTACAACGCGGAGGAAAACCGCGACGTGCGCGGTGTCCGACACGAAGTCCTGGAAGTGCTGTCGGCGCAGCCCTGGCCCGGCAATGTACGCCAGCTTGAAAACACGATCTTCCGCGCTGTCGTGCTCGCCGAAGGCGCCTATCTGTCGGCCGATGACTTCCCGCTGCTCGCCAAAGAATTTGAAGCCGCCGGCGTCGTCTCAGGCCCGCCCATGGTCGCCGGCGCCGAGGAAAAAGACGGCGTTGTCGACATTGACGGCGGCACCGGACATGAACGTGAAACGGCCGGCGACGCCGTGGCGATCTTCGATCGCGGCGGCCATCTGCGGTCGCTGCAGGAAATCGAAAAAGACCTCATCGCCCTCGCCATCGAGACCTATGAAGGCAAGATGTCGGAAGTCGCCCGACGCCTCGGCATGGGCCGGTCAACCCTCTACCGCAAGCTCCGCGAGCATGATCTGGAGATTAAACGGGCGAGTTGATTGAGAAGGGGATTGGCGGGACCGATCCGGTTCCTGATCGGCGAATTCGCATTAGCCAAAACCGGGAGCCGGTTCCCTACTCTCCAATAGCGCTCAGATACAACTCCAACAGCGCTTCCTGCTCCTGCCGGTCGGCGCGGTCCATCTTCCGGATACGGACGACCTGGCGCAACGTCTTAACATCATAACCTTCGCCCTTAGCTTCGGCATAGACTTCCTTGACGTCGTTCATGATCGCCGTCTTTTCTTCTTCCAGCCGTTCAACGCGCTCGATGAAGGACCGTAGTCGGTCCGCCGCAATGGTTGTCGCGCCGTCAACGCTCGCTGATCCGTCGGCCATAAAACGCCCGCTCCCTAACATAATCCGATTACGGACAAACTGTCCGGCAAGAGCGTCAGAATTAAGGCCGGGCGGCGCGCCAAGACAAGGCGCAAACCATGTATTGTGGAAAATTAAATCTCTTGACCGTCAAGTTCGCGGCGCAGCGCGCGGGCGCGATCTCGAACTCTCTCGTCATGGGGATTCCATTCCAGAACCTTCTGGAACATTTCATAGGCGTCGCGCTTTTCACCAGAGGCGAGGAGAATATTGGCGAGCGCGGTCCTGACTTCAAACTGGCGCGGCTCCAGTTCCAGCACCCTAGAAAAATCATCAATGGCGCCGGCTTGATCGTCATGGGTCAGGCGCACCGCACCGCGCAACGCGTAACCTTGTGCAAAACTCGGCGCGAGCCCCACCACATGATCGAGAAGCGCGATGGAGAGGTCCTTGTTGTCCGCAGCAAGCGCGATTTCAGCTCGCTCATAAAGAACATCGACCGTATCCGATGAGGCGTCAGCCCAGATCTCCAGGATCCGCGCGACATTCTCCTCGGACTTTGCGGCCTCGCCTGTGCGCAGCTCCTCAAACAGCAGATCGAGGCGCGGATCGGTCTGGTCAGCCCAAGCCGGCGCAGCCACGAACATGGCGATGAGAATCAGAAAAGTCCTTCGCATGCGCGAAAGCCTACAATTCAAACCCTAAAAAACCAAGGAATTTGGCGTGACCAGCCGTTAACGAAGATATCAGCCTTGGCGCGCTTTGAAGCGGCCCTGGGTCTTGTTAATCACATAGACGCGGCCTTTACGGCGGATCACGCGGCAGTCTTTATGACGCTTTTTCAAAGACTTAAGTGAGCTGCGGACTTTCATCGGTCGGGTCTTTCAAATACTGGCGATTCCGGTTGAGCGCGGGGAAATAGGCGAGCCTCGGGTCGAAGTCAACCAGCGCGACGGGCATGGTTTACCGCCGCTTCGGGCGCAAGGTTCGCCGCCGCAACCGGATAGACCCCATCGCTCCCCATCACCCAGGCGACGGGGTTCGGCACGATGTCCGCGAACGCGGCGTCGAGGACGTTGAGCCCGCCAGTGAAAGCGCCGACCGCCGGCATGACGAGCCGCCTTCCGTCACTGGCAAAACAGCGCCGGCGCAAAACTCTGCCTTCGGAAATGACGCGCGCGCATGGGTGGAGATGTCCCGCAATCTCGCCAGCGGCCGCGCCTTCGATCGGTTCATGGCGAAAGACGAGCGCGCCGATCTCGGCAACGCGTTCGCTTGCGCCGGCGAACCGCGCCGGCGGCGTCGGGTCGTGATTGCCAAGAATCCATAGCCACTCAGCAGAGGCGGTCAGCGCCGCAAGCCGCGATGCGTCATCGGCGTCAATGCGCGCTTCAGCCTCGCCGTCATGGAATGCGTCGCCGAGGGAAATGACGCATTTTGGCGAATACCGGCGCATCAGCGCCTCAAGCCGCATCAACGTCGTGCGGGTGTCGTATGGCGGCAACAAGGCCCCTCGCGTCGCAAAGCTCGATCCTTTTTCGAAGTGCAGATCGGAAACGATTAGCGTCTCCCGCGCCGCCCAATATGCGCCGCCGAGCCGGTCAGGGGTTAGGATTTCGCCATTTACAGTGACGACGGTCATACCGATGACTATTTCGCCTTGATTCGATTGGGTCAATAATGGCGCGCCTTTTCGAGGGAGAGAACCATGACCGCAACGCCGGCGATTGAGCATCACTACAAGACGTTTATTTTCGATTCGGCGCGGTGGTCGCACTACACGCCCCGCGACGGCGACATTCTGATCTGTACGTCATACAAGGCGGGCACAACCTGGACGCAAATGATTTGCGGATTGTTGATTCATCAAACGCCCACATTGCCGGCGCCCCTTAGCGTCTTGTCGCGCTGGCTCGACATGTCCAGCAATCCCATCGACGAAGTGATCGCCGGTTTCGACGCCCAACCGCACCGGCGTTTTATCAAAACCCATACGCCGCTCGACGGGCTGCCTTACTTTGATAACGTGGATTACGTCTATTGCGGGCGAGAGCCGCGCGACGTGTTCATTTCAACGATCAATCACTTCGACAACATGGACATGGATGCGTTCGCTAAACTCTTTGCCGATCAGGGCGAGGAGTTTACGCCGCCGCCACCGCTCCCCGACGACATTAACGAGCGATTCAAACTCTGGATGACCGAAGGCGTCTTTGACTGGGAACAAGATGGCGTACCCTTCTGGTCGCATTTCAGACACGCGCAGACCTTTTGGGATCATCGCGGCGCGCCCAACATTCATTTCCTCCATTACAGCGATCTCAAGCTAGATCTCGATGAACAAATGCGCCGTCTCGCAAGTCTTTTGAATATCGACATCCCGGAAGAGACGTGGTCGTCGCTGGTCAGGGCCGCGACATTTGATGAAATGAAAACGAACGCGGACATGACGGCGCCCGATGCGGACAAGGGCGTCTGGAAGACGAACGCCAGGTTCTTCAACAAGGGCGTCAACGAGCAATGGCGCGGCGTGCTGTCGAACGAAAGCCTGAAATTGTATGACGAGCTGTCGCGCGAGCGGTATCCGGCAGACATGATGAACTGGCTGGAGCAAGGGTCACTCGCATCGGGATATCCCGACTAGACGACAATTCAGCTCATCGCCGTGTCGATAATCTCTTCAGACACCGATTTCAGCGCTTCCTCAGTCGCTGAGCGCGCGACGGTTTCGCGGCCGATTTCCAGCATGACGGGGACCGCGAGCGGCGACACGCGCGTCAGCGGTGAATGTTCGATACGCCCCCGCACCCGCGATAACAGTCCCTGTAGTCGCGCCAGATCAAGAAAGCCGCCGGCGGCGTCATCCCACGCCGCACGCAACAGCAGATGATCCGGCTGGTGCTCCTTCAGGACGTCGTAAATCAGGTCCGCAGAGAAGGCGACCTGGCGGCCGGACTTCTCCGCCCCCGGATGTTTGCGTTCAATGAGGCCGGCAATGACGGCGCAATTCCGGAAGGTGCGCTTCATCAGGATTGAATCCGCAAGCCAGGTTTCAAGATCGTCGCCCAGCATGTCTTCATCAAACAGCGCCGCCATATCGACGTCGCTCATATCCTGCCGCGCCCAGATTGACAGCGCATATTCCGTCGGCACGTAGCCGATCGGTTGCTTGCCAAGGCGTTCGAGCCGTTTTGTCAACAAGACGCCGAGGGTCTGGTGCGCCGGCCAGCCATCGAACGGATAGCAAACAAGGAAATTCCGATTGGCGTGGGGAAAGGTTTCAACCAGCAGGGCGTCGGGCGCCGGGATTGTCGCGACTTCCGCCTGTTTGGCGAGCCAGTCACGCACCTGGTCCGGGTAGCCGGCCCACGCTTCGCGATCGAACAACATACTGCGAACGCGATCGGCCAGAAAAGTCGACCAGGGGAATTTCGCGCCGCCCCACGTGGGAATGCGCGGGGATTCATGAACCGTGCGCGTGCAGATCGCATCAGTGCCCGTCACCCGCTCAAGGCGCAGCACCTCGCCGGCGAAATAGAACGCATTGCCGATCTCGAGGCTTTCGAAAAACCATTCCTCCATTTCGCCCAGCTTGCGGCCCGGCCCGCGTTTCCGTTTGGCGGAAACCAACCGCACATTAAGCGCCGGCGCTTCTACAATCGTACCCACATTCATGCGGTATTGCTGGGCCGCCTGTTTGTCACGAATGCGATAGAGGCCGTCGGCGGTTTTGACGATCCGTCGGTAACGCTCATAGCGTTTCAGCGCGTAACCGCCGGTCGCGGCGAAATCGAGGACGTCGTCAAATTCCTTGCGCGGGATGTCGGCGTACGGGCTCGCTGACCGGACCTCCCTATAGAGATCATCAGCGTCGAACGGCGCCGAACACGCCATGCCGATTATGTGCTGCGCCAATACGTCGAGCGTTCCCTTGTGCGGCGCGTCGCCATCCAGAACACCCTCCTCTATCGCCTCTTTCGCTGCGATGCATTCGAGGACCTCCATGCGGTTGGCCGGCGCCATCAGCGCGCGGCTCGGCTCCGTCATCCGATGGTTGGCGCGGCCGATGCGTTGCGTCAGGCGCGAAACGCCCTTAGGCGCGCCCATCTGGATGACGAGGTCGACGTCGCCCCAGTCAATGCCGAGATCGAGGGTCGAGGTGCAAACAACGGCGCGCAGCTTGCCGCTCGCCATCGCCGCCTCAACCTTGCGACGCTGCGCAACTTCCAAGCTGCCGTGATGAAGGGCAATGGGCAGATTGTCGTCATTCAATCGCCAGAGCGCCGAAAACGTCGCCTCCGCCTGGCTGCGCGTGTTAACAAAGACGAGACAGAGGTTGTTGTCCTTGATCCGCCGATAGACTTCCTCGAAGGAGTGGCGCCCGGAATGACCAGACCACGGGATGCGTTCTTCCGAGTAGAGAACATCGACCCGGGGCTTGGCGCCTGACTTGCCGCGAATGAGTTTTGCGGATTTCGCACCATCAGCGGCCTGCGGAGTCAGATAATCGATTAGGGGCCGCGCGTCCGCGACCGTGGCGGAAAGCCCGGCAAGACGCAGCTTCGGCGCCAGCGCGCGCAGTCGCGCAATCGCGAGCGACAACAGATGTCCGCGTTTGTTCGGGATTAACGCGTGGAGTTCATCAAGGATGAGCCGCTCAACTCCGGCGAAATATTTATCTGCGCCCTCCTGGGCGATGAGCAGCGATAGGCTTTCCGGCGTCGTCAGCAACATATCCGGCGGCAGATATTTCTGGCGCTGTCGACGCGACGGCGGCGTGTCGCCGGTGCGGGTCTCAACCGTTATGTCGAGACCCATCTCGTCGATGGGCGCCTTAAGGTTTCGCGCTATATCGACTGCAAGCGCTTTCAGCGGCGAGATGTAAAGCGTGTGCAAGCGCCCTTCCCTCGGCGGTTTGCGCCCGTTCAGCGCAACCAGGCTCGGCAGGAAACCGGCGAGCGTCTTGCCGCCGCCGGTCGGCGCGATGAGAAGGTGCGACAAGCCGGCGCTATCTGCTTCAAGACAGTCGAGTTGGTGCGGCCGCGGCGTCCAACCGCGCGCTGCAAACCAGCCCGCAAAGTTCGCGGGCAACACATTCGACGAAGAAACGGCGCCGTCAGCCATGTGCATGACCATACGAGATTGCCGCGGCGCCGCAATCACAACCTCCGACATGACCATTTGCGTTGATTTCGCCCTGTCGAAAGACAGGGACAAAGCGCGACAAACCCCTTAAAACCCCGCCGGTTCGCAACCCTCGAGAAATCGCTCATGTCCGACACGTCGCTCACGCCGTCCACGCCCCAATGGTCGTCGCGCTTCGCATTTCTCATGGCGGCGATCGGCGCCGCCGTGGGTCTCGGCAATCTTTGGCGGTTTCCGTTTCAGGCAGGACAGAATGGCGGATCGGCGTTCGTTTTCGTTTATTTGATATGCGTCGTTTTGATCGCGGCGCCGATCCTGATCGCCGAAGTCGCCGTTGGCCGAAACCAGCGCAAGTCAGCGGTCGGCTCGCCAGCGGCGCTTGCGCGCTCGCTCGGCCATACGCCGTTATGGGGCGTCATCGGCTTCATCGGCATTTTCGCGAGCTTCCTAGTGCTAACGACATACAGCGTCATCGCCGGCCGGATCATGGCGTTTTCGTTGATGGCGTTTCTGGGCGAATTTGGCGCGCGGGCGCCTGACGCGGCGCTCAGCCTCTACAGCGGCCCGAGGTGGACGATCTTCTGGTTCTCGCTGTTCCTGCTGATGAACATCGTTATCGTCGCCCGCGACCTGCGCAGCGGCATCGAGCGGATGGTCACCATCCTGATGCCGGTCTTTTTCATTTTGATCGTTGGCCTTGCATTCTATGCACTGACTATTGGCGACGCCGGCGCGGCGTTCGCCTATCTGTTTTCGCCGCGCTTCAATGAGTTGTCTCCACAGGTCGTCCTCGCGGCCATGGGACAGGCGTTTTACTCCCTCGCCGTCGGCGCGGGCGCCATGATCACCTATGGCGCCTATCTCGACCGCAAGGAAAACATCGTCGGCAGCGCCGGTCTCATCGCCGGCGCAGACACGCTCGTCGCACTAACCGCAGGCCTGATGATTTTTCCGGTGGTTTTCGCCTTCACCCTCGATCCGGCGGCGGGGATGGGGCTAATATTCAACGCGCTGCCCAATGTATTCGCAGACATGCCGGCAGGATCGCTTATCGGCGGCGTATTCTTTTTTCTTGCCTTTATCGCCGCGCTCACATCGTCGATCAGCATGTTGTTTGTAAATACGGTGCTCGCCGGCGAATGGCTTGGCTGGGGCCGGGCTGCGGCAAGCTGGATCATCGGCGGCGCGGCCTGGGCCATTGGCGTCGTCGGCGTCTTCGTTTCGGGCATGGATCACACCGTCGATTTTCTCGCAGGCAGTGTTTTCCTGCCGCTGAGCGCGCTTCTATGTGCTGTCTTTGTCGGCTGGGTTGTACCGCGCGCCATCATGCGCGACGAACTGCATAACGCCAGTGAGGGCGTGTTCTCCCTATGGCGTTTTCTCGTCCGCTGGCTCTGCCCGACCGGCGTCGCGACAATTCTCGCCTTTGGAATCCTCGCGGAGTTCCAGGGTTAGTTAAGCGAACGCCTGGAGACCTGTCATCGCGCGCCCGAGGATAAGCGCGTGGATGTCGTGGGTGCCCTCGTAGGTGTTCACGGTTTCTAAATTCATTGCGTGACGCAGCACGTGATACTCGTCGGAAATGCCATTGCCGCCGTGAATGTCGCGGGCAACACGGGCGATCTCTAGCGCCTTGCCGCAATTGTTCCGCTTCATAAGCGAAATCGCTTCGGGCACATAGGCGCCGGCGTCGAGGAGCCGCCCGAGTTGCAGCGCGCCTTGGAGACCGAGCGCAATTTCCGTCTGCATGTCAGCAAGTTTTTTCTGAACAAGCTGGGCGCCGGCGATCGGTCTGCCGAAAACGACGCGATCCATGGCGTAGTCCCGCGAGGCTATCCAGCAATACTCTGCCGCACCCATAGCGCCCCAGCTGATACCGTAGCGGGCCTTGTTCAAGCACGAGAACGGACCGCGCAGACCTTTGACGTGAGGCAGTAAGTTTTCTTCCGGCACAACTGCGTCGTCGAGAGCGATCTCACCGGTGATGGACGCGCGAAGAGATAGCTTTCCCTCAATCTTCGGGGTTTTAAAACCCTCCGTATCGCGATCAACGATGAAGCCCCGAATGACGCCATCCAACTTCGCCCATACAATCGCCAGGTCGCTGATTGGCGAATTGGTGATCCACATCTTCGAGCCATTGAGCTTGTAACCGTCCGACACTTTTTCAGCTTTAGTGCGCATGGCGCCCGGATCGGATCCGCCATCGGCTTCGGTGAGGCCGAAACAGCCAACCCATTCGCCGCTCGCCAGTTTCGGCAGATATTTTTTCTTCTGCTCTTCGGTCCCGAACGCTTCGATCGGATACATGACGAGTGAGGACTGCACCGACATGGCTGAGCGATAACCGCTGTCTACGCGCTCGACTTCCCGGGCGATCAGGCCGTAGGCCACGTGCCCGGCGCCGCCGCCGCCATACTCCTCAGCGACCGTCGCGCCGATCAGGCCCTGCTCACCCATCTCATTCATGATCTCGCGATCGAACCGCTCCTCGCGGTTCGCCATCAGGATGCGGGGCATGAGCTTGTCCTGCACATAGCCCCGCGCCGCATCGCGGATCATCTTTTCTTCGTCCGAAAGCTGCGTGTCGAGCAGCAGCGGATCGGTCCAGTCGAAGGTTTGTTTCTCAGGCATATCGGTTCCTGTATTCAATCATTAGTCGTTGCAAACGGCTTCTGGGGCCGCATGTTTGTCGCAAATTGAGCGTTGGCGCTATATTGATGCTCCGTCAAAGCGCTTCTCAGGTAGAGCCGCAAGAGCAATTCCTTTTATCATGCGCGCATTAATCCCCATTCGCACGAGTTCATCAGATGCAGGCGTCCAATGGGTCACGCATCCGCATTCAGGACAATGGCGTATTCGGATAGTTTTATCGCCCCACATGTATGCGTTGGTGCGTTGATTGGCCTCCGTCATCTCAACGCTATCGGTTCTATAGTATGCCCATAATGCGCCGAGCTTCTCACAAATAGAACAATTACAGCGCGTCACTGTTTCCGGCGGCGAAGGAAGCCCAAGGCGAACAGCGCCGCAATGGCATGAAGCTTCATGCATTGGCCTTTCCGCCTAAACCAGCTCCAGCGCCACAGAGGTCGCTTCGCCGCCGCCGATGCAGAGCGAGGCAACGCCTTTTTTGCCGCCAGTTTTCTGAAGCGCGTTGATCAAGGTGCAGATGATGCGTGCGCCCGAAGCGCCAATCGGATGGCCGAGTGCAATGGCGCCGCCATGAATGTTGACCTTCTCTGCGTCAAGTTTGTGCTCGCGCATGGCGGCAAGCGGCACCACCGAAAACGCCTCGTTGATTTCCCAGAGATCGACGTCGGACGCGGCCCAACCTGCGCGCTCCAGCACTTTCGTAATGGACTCAACTGGCGCGGTCGTGAACCATTCCGGCGCCTGGGCGTGGGTCGACATGGCGACGATGCGCGCGACGGCGTTCGCGCCTTTTTGCTCCGCCGTCGAAGCGCGCATGGCGACGAGCGCCGCGGCGCCGTCGGAAATCGCCGAAGCATTGCCGGCCGTCACCGTGCCGTCTTTCTCAAACGCTGCGCGTAAATTCGGTATCTTTGCCGGATCGACGAGGCCAGGCTTCTCGTCGTCTTCGACAGAAACGGCCCCCTTGCGAGTTTTAACCTCAACAGCCGTGATTTCGTTTTTGAACGAGCCATCCTTGATCGCCGCTTGCGCGCGCGTGACGGAGCGAATGGAATACTCGTCCTGCTCTTCCCGCGAAAACTGCCATTCGCGAGCGCATTTCTCTGCAAAGACGCCCATGGCCTTGCCGCGGTCATAAGCGTCTTCGAGACCGTCGGTCGCCATGTGGTCGAAGACCTGACCGGCGCCGTATTTGATGCCCGTGCGACCGGTCGGCAGGAGATGCGGCGCGTTTGTCATCGACTCCATGCCGCCGGCGACAACAACGTCGTTCGTGCCGGCAAGGATCGACTCCGCGCCCTGCATTAGCGCCTTCATGCCCGATCCGCACATCTTGTTGATGGTGACGCAGCCCGCCGATTGCGGAATACCGGCGCCCAGCGAGGCCTGTCGGGCCGGTGCTTGTCCGAGACCGGCCGGCAGGCAGCACCCCATGATCACTTCATTGACATCGTCCTTCTTGACGCCGCCGCGTGTCAGCGCCGCCTCGATAGAGCGGGCGCCGAGATCCGGGCTCGGCATGCCGCTAAAGGCGCCAAGGAAATTGCCGATTGGCGTTCTTGCCGCACCGGCGATGACAACGGGATCTTGCTGGGTCATGGGTATCATTCTCCTTGAACGGGCATTTCTTCAATCGGTCGGATTCATGGTCACGTAAACTTCAGCAATCTTGCCGCCGCGCATCCCGATCGCTCGCCTCCTAGGCGTCGCAGTATCTTCGAAGGATCTCTTGCGCGCTCATAGAATGCCGGCTTTGGCTTACGCCGCCTGACGCCCGCGCGCAATCACCTCCAACGCCAGTTCATCGGCGACGGCGCCGGTCGGCCGGCCGTCCCGTTCGGCGCGCTGGAAGATTTCGCTCAGCGTATCGCCGATCTTGTCGATGCGCCGTGTCATCTCGTCGGTCGTCCAGTTGCCGACGATCTCTAAACCGACGCTGATGACGCCAGCAGCGTTGATGACATAGTCGGGCGCGTAAAGGACGCCGCGCGCCCGAAGCGCTTCGTCCATATCAGGCGTCCGGAGTTGGTTATTCGCCGCGCCGGCGACGACTTTCGCCTGTAGCCGGTCAATCGTAGTCTCGTTGATCGCGCCGCCTAGGGCGCATGGGCTGAATATATCGACATCCGCGGCGACGGCGTCTTCCGGCGCGACAATCTCAGCCCCGAATTCCGTTTTCGCTTTTTCGAGCGCCGGCTCAAAGACATCAGCCACGACGAGCCTGCCGCCTTCTTCGTGAATGAGGCGCGCAAGCTCCATCCCCACGGCGCCGACGCCGAGAATAGCGATGCGCAGCCCTTCAAGAGACGCCGCGCCGTAATGATGACGGGCCGCCGCCTGCACGCCGCGCCATACGCCGCGCGCGGTAAATGGCGAAGGGTTGCCGCCGACGCCGTCTTTCCCGATGCCCGCCGCGTATTTCGTGACCGTCTGCATGACAGCGATATCGTGCTCGGTAACGCCGGAATCCTCCGCCGTGTAGTAAAGCCCTTCAAGTTGATCGACGGCGCGTGCAAAGGCGCGGATCAAATCGTCGGTTTTGTCTTTCTTCGGATCGGCGAATATCACCGCCTTGCCGCCGCCGAAGGGAATGCCGCCAAGGGCGTTCTTGAATGTCATGCCGCGCGAAAGGCGTTTGACGTCTTCCAAGCCCGCATCGAAATCCGCGTAGGGGAAAATTCGGCAGCCGCCGCAGCCCGGGCCAAGTGTCGCATCGTGCACCGCGATTATGGCGTTAAGGCCCGCATCGTCATCTTCGAAATGAACAACCTTCCGCCAGCCGCTGACGGCGAGCTCACGATGCTTCAGCATAAGACGTTCTCCAAACCGGATGTATGCCGCGTTCAATTCACGTGGCGCGGGATATAGCCGATACCGCGAAGCGCTTTCGGTCAAAAGGGCGCCGGAAGCGGTTGACGCTTAGCAGATAATGCTAAATAGTTGGATTATTCTTGGGAAGTCACTTAT
The DNA here is from genome assembly GCA_965243785.1 of Hyphococcus sp. GTDB lineage: Bacteria > Pseudomonadota > Alphaproteobacteria > Caulobacterales > Parvularculaceae > Hyphococcus. The sequence continues at coordinate 533,140 of CBDEVX010000014.1, forward strand.
GAAGCTCGACCATATCGACCACAAGATCCTTCGCCATCTGCAGGAAAACGCTCGTATCACCAATGCAGATCTCGCTGATCGCGTCGGCCTCTCCCCGACGCCGTGCCTACGGCGATTGCGGCGTCTCGAAGCGGACGGCGTCATTAAAGGTTACCATACGGAGATTGATCGCGAAGCCCTTGGCGTCAACGTCACCGTAATCATACTCGTCAAACTGGAACGAGAAGACGACAAGACGCTGCGTGAATTTGAAAAGGCGATAAAGAACCGCGAAGAGGTTATGGAGTGCTATCTCGTCACTGGAAAGTTTGACTACTTTATCCGTGTGGTCGTGCCGTCGCTCGCCGCCTATGAGACGTTCCTGTCAGAAACAATGCTCCGCATGCCGAACATCGCAACGGTGGAGTCGAGCTTCACCTTGCGCGAGGTCGAGCGCAAGGTCGTGATGCCGATCCCCGAAAGCGCGGGACGGTAAGAACACTATTTATTTTAGAAAGAGCATCCGTTCGCGCTCGCGGCGCTCAACGAGATGCGGCACGGGACCGTCGCGGCCGGTATGGTTGCGGAAATCATCCGCGGCGCCCTGAATGTCGCCGGCGTTAAAGCGTCTCAGGACGTCCGTGTCCTTGAAGCCGTAGAGCCCCTTGTTGTAGGCGAGCGAAACCATCGCGGAAAACTGGTTTTCATTGGCCGGCTGGGTCAGCGCCTCGCGCACGCCGTTTTCGAAAAAATCGAGATCGGCGCGCAACAGCGCTTCGGCCTCGGCTTCGGAAATGGACGTAAAGGACTCGCCTTCCTTAATCTGATGGCCGTAACCGATATAGGAATATCCGCCTGCGGAATACGGCTCGAGCCGCAGCCCTTCCGAATCCTTGATAATCTGCAGACCGGCGTCGTTGATGGTCAAATCTTGATTGGCGGGCAAACCGCCGGCGACCGTATCGTCATAAACATCGCTGCTGGCCGGCTCGCCGGCGTCAATGTCGACAGCGCTATTGCTCGCCGCGTCGTCGCTTTCGCCATCATCCGTCGGGATCGATTCGTTGATCTGCTCAAACAGCCCGCCAAGCGCGCCACCGGCGGTCGTTTCCACGGTGGAAAACCCTGTGTCCGCCAAATTGCGCATCCAGCCTGGCGCGCCATAGCGGTCGCCCGCCATCCAGCCGATGGCGAGAACAATCAGCCACGGCAATAAATGTACAAAAATCCCACGCATACCCAGCACCCCTACTCTGCCCCCGAAAAGAGCCGCGAGGATATTATCACATTTCCGTTTCCACAACCGTCATGTGGAAAAACGAATGGCTTTATTGTTGAAAATCGTAAAAAACGCCCATGTCCAGCAGGTCGGTCAGGGCCTGCATGGCGGCAAAACTCTCTTCCATGAAGGTCGGATCGCGCAAATCGTCGGGCGTGACGCGATCACGGTAGTGCTCCCTCACCCAGCCCTCGAGGGCGGTAATTTTATCCGCATCGAGAATGAAATGCTGGTTTGCGGCCGCGGCTTCCTCTTCCGACAGAACGACGCGCAGGCGCAGGCACGCCGGGCCGCCGCCATTGCGCATCGACTCTCGAACATCCTTATAGATGACGCGATTGATTGCATTATTCTTTGACAGTGTTTCGTCGACAAACGCTTTCACCGTTGGATTTTCTTCGGATTCCGTAGGCAAGAGCAGCGCCATTTCTCCTGCCGGAAGAGTCAAAAGCTGCGAATTGAAGAGATACGATTTAATGCAATCGGGTAGAGACACTTTGTTCGCTGGCGCTTCAATAATTTCAACGAACGGCGCCTTTTCGCGGATTTCGGCATAGGCCGCTTCAGGGTCGGCGAAACTTTGTTCATGCAGGAACAATACACTTCCGTTGGCGACACCGACCACGTCATTGTGGAAAGCACCAGCGTCGAGCGCTGTTTTCGACTGTTCGACGAAAACGGTTTTTTCCGGGTCGAGCAAATGATTGCGCGCCACCGCCTCGCTGGCGCGCTGCTTCTGGCGCGCCGGAAACCGGTCGCCGTCGACGCCATAGACAAACAGATGAACGCCCTTGTCGCTGTGGTCCTCGCACAGCCGGCCATGATTCGCCGCGCCTTCGTCGCCAAAATGCACGCCCCCCGGTAGCGGCGGGTGATGGGCAAAATATTGTTCGTCAGCGAAGATATGCTTGAGCGCCCGGGCCGTCGTATCGGCTTCAATGGAGCGATGAAAATTCGCCGCGAGATTGGCTGGGGTGAAATGCACCTTACCGTCCGCCGTATCGGGCGACGGCGCAACGGTCCCTGCATTCGCCGTCCACATGGACGAAGCAGCGTAACAATTGGCGAGCAACTGCGGATCGTGCTTCGCCGCCTGTTCGATGATTTGTTTGTCAGGCCCGGAGAACCCAAGCGCACGCAACATTTTCAAATGCGGGCGATCCTGCGGCGGCAGGAAACCCTGCTTAAGGCCCAGTTCCATCGCGGCGCGCATTTTGGCGAGCCCCTGTAGCGCCGCCTCTTTCGGATTCGACGCGGCGCCCTTGTTGGTCGCTGACGCGATATTGCCGAAAGACAGCCCGGCGTAGTTATGAGTCGGCCCGATAAGGCCGTCGAAGTTGTATTCAGCGTAAATCACGCGCGCACCCCAACCTGATCGTCCGCAATCGGAAGAAGCGCCTCGCCCTGCATGGACGCGACCGGATAGGCGCAATAGTCAGCCGCGTAGTATGCCGCCGGACGGTGATTTCCGCTCGCGCCGACGCCGCCGAAAGGCGCAGAGCCCGCCGCGCCCGTCGTCTGCCGGTTCCAGTTGACGATGCCGGCGCGAGAGAGCGCCAGGAACTGCTCCCACTTTGCCTTGTCATCGGTGAGAATGCCCGCGGACAAGCCGAATTTTGTCGCGTTCGCCCGTTCGATCGCAGCGTCGAAGTCTCTCACGCGCCAGACTTTCAGAAGCGGCCCGAAATGTTCTTCGTCGGGTACGGCGTTCGAGCGCGTGACGTCGATAATGCCCGGCGTCACAAAGGCGCCGCCCTCATCGCGCACGGAGAGATTACGGATCGCCTCGCCGTCGTCTTCCGTGAACCGGTCAAAAGCCCGCTCCAGCCCCTCCGCGACACCCGCCGAGATCACCGGTCCCATAAAGGGCTGCGGATCGGCAAAAGGCTGATCGATTATGAGCCGGTCGGTGACTTTAACGAGCGCGTCAATCGCCGCGTCGCCTTTTTGCCCTTCAGGAATAATCAGCCGCCGCGCGCAGGTGCATCGTTGCCCGCTTGTCAGGAACGCCGACTGCACCACCGCAAATGCGGCGGCGTCTACATCGTCCGTATCCCACCAGATCAGCGGATTGTTGCCGCCAAGCTCCAGCGCCAGAATAACATCGAGACGATCAGCAAACATCTTATGAATAGCGAGACCCGTCTTCGCGCCGCCGGTGAAGAGAACGCCGTTGACGGCGCCGTCATGCGCCGCTTGCGTCAGCGCCTCCCCCGTCTCGCGCGCGCCTTGAACGAGATTGACGACGCCGGCGGGAACGCCGGCCTCGACCATGCGCTCGATAATGAAGGCGCCCGGCCCCGGCGTTTGTTCCGACGGTTTGAACACAACCGTATTGCCGGCGATCAGTGCAGGAACCATGTGACCGTTGGCGAGATGGGCTGGAAAGTTATACGGGCCCAGCACCGCCATCACCCCATGGGGTTTGTGCCGCAACACCGCCGTCGTCACGCCCGGTGTTTCTTTTTCGCCCGTGCGCTCGTGGTACGCCTTAATCGAGATATCAACCTTGCCGGCGACAGCAGCAGCCTCGGTTTTCGTTTCCCAGTAGGGCTTGCCGGTCTCGCGGCTGATCATTTTCGCTAGATCGTCAGCGTCGCGTTTGATGAGGTCGCGATAGCGCTCCATCACGGCGATGCGCTCTGCAAGCGGCGCCAGCGCCCATTTCGAAAACGCGCTCCGCGCAGCCGCCACAGCGTCTTCGACATCGGCCTTTGTCGCCGCCGCGCCTTTCCAGATTTCTTCGCCAGTCGAGGGATCGAAGGAAGAAAATTCCGCACCCCTGCCATTGCGCCATTCGCCGTTGATGAGAATTTTTTCGGTCATTCGCTTACCACTCCACCGCGCGGACCTTGTCGTTTTTCTGAACGCCGAGAGCCTTGGCCGCTTCCTCGCCAAAAACAATGCTGTCGCCATCGACTTTCGCGGGCGCGCGTACGACGCGGAAAGTCTGGAGCCGTCCCGACGCAATCAGCATCAGCGGCGCCGCGCCGACCTCTTTTACGTCGCTGATAGAAAGCCTTCGGCTTTCATGCGCGGTCTTGATGTCATCGATATGGGCGTCGACCAGGGGCCCGCCGTCGAAAACGTCAATGTAACCGCGGAATGCGAAGCCCTCCTTGAGCAGCATGTTGAACGCCGGCGCCGCGCCGTCATGGGGCCGGCCCAGACATTCGCGCGCCGCCTCCGGCAGCAGTGCCACGTAGATTGGATGCCGCGGCATCATGTCCGCGATGAACTGATTGCCGAGGGCGGAGTTCGCGAGATCGGCGTCTTCGAACTCCATATCGAAAAAGAACTTGCCGAGCGCATCCCAGAAAGGCTGTTCCCCGTCGGGTCCGCGCCAGCCGCGCAGTTCCGCACATATCGGATCTGCGATCAGGTCGCGATGCTCGGCGATGAAAAGATAACGCGCCTTGGCGAGGTACTTGCCAAAACCGCCGCCGCGCGCGTCTGGCGACAGGAACAGCGAACCGACTTCCGCACAACCGGTAAAATCATGGGTCGGCACCAACAGCCGGCGTTCCACGCGTTTCTTCAGTTGTGTTGATGCGTGTACGGTTTTGTTGATGCGGTAATTGACGAAACCGTGATCGAGCCCGACGGCGGAAAAAACAGCCGACGTACCGACCACTTTGCCGTCCTCCTCGAGCACCAGCATGTAGACTTCGCCGGTGGGCTCGGTCGGGTTCGACGTAAAACTCTCAACCGCGAAATCGATGCGAGCCTGCAGCGCATCACGGTCGCTCGGTAGATTGGTCATGCCGCCGCCGGATTGCTTGGCAAGCGCAAGTATATCTTCGAAATCGCCGGGCTCGACCGGCCGCATGAATGGCAAGGACATCAGGCCGCCTCTTCGAGTAAACCGGGATTGGGCAATTCGCCATTGGCGATCTTTAACAGGAGCAGCGCCGACAGTTTTGCGCGCTCAACCAGGCTGTCGAGTTTTGCGTATTCTTTTGCAGAGTGGATATGCGCGCCCCGCACGCCAAGCGTGTCAATCACCGGGATGCCGGCGGCGGCGATATTGTTGCCGTCGCAACAACCGCCGGTCGGGACCCATTCAATACCAATCCCAAGCTCGTCGCCGGTTACCTTCAGGGCTTCAAAGAACGCTTTGAGTTTCGGCGTCATCGGCTTGGGCGGCCGCGTAAACCCGCCGGCAAGTTCGGCTGAATATCCGTCGCGACCATTAATGTCCGCAATCGTGTGTTTGACCGCGGCTTCGAAAAATGGTGCGTCATCGGGCTGCTCAAGCCGCACATTGAAACGCACGACCGCGAGATCAGGCACGACGTTTTCCGGACCGCCGCCGTCGACGCGCGCGACATTGACGGTCAGTCCTTTGCGAGCGCCGGATAGTTTGTCGACCGCGGCGATAAAATCGGCGGCGGCGGCAATGGCGTTCCGGCCCAAATGATGTTCGCGGCCCGCATGGGCGCTCTTCCCGCGTATGATCGCTGCAAAATTTCCGGACCCTTTTCGCGCACCGGCGAGCGTGCCATCCGCAAGCGCCGGTTCATAGACGCAAGCGAAATGCGCCCGCTTCGCCGCTTCTGTTAAGAGGGGCGCCGATCCTTGCGAGCCGATTTCTTCATCCGCGTTGATGACGATCTCGTACCCGATCTGGTCGGCGAGCGAGGACTGCTCCACAGCCAGGAGCGCATTGAGCATGACGAGAAGACCGCCTTTCATGTCGGCGGCGCCGGGCGCATTCAGCGTATCATCATCAAGGAAGGTTTCTGACTGAAACGGATGATCGGCCGCGAATACCGTATCCATATGACCGGTCAGCAAGACGCGCACCGGCGCCTGTGGCCGCTTAACGAGGCGCAACATGTCGCCGAGCGGCTGGTCAATTTTCTCCCCGGCGCGGGTAACGACCGGACGCGGCGCGGACGGCACGGTTTCGGGCTCCGCGCCAAGCGTCGCGAACGCATCCGCGAGGGCCGTATGCATCGTTTTGAGGCCCTCAAGATTCGTGCTGCCGGAATTGATTGCGCACCATTCCCTCAATGCCTCGGTCATCGCCGCGCGGCGGTCATCGAGGAAAGCGAGATCGGTTTTTAAGCTTTGGCTGGTAGTCATTGCGGCAAGCACTAGCGAAGGGCGCCGATTACGGCAAGTTGGCCCACTGGCGGGCGCTGATCCAGCCCGGTTCCCAAGCGGGAGCGAAGCGATTAATAGGATAGTTCGTTTTTCGCCCAGTCACCCCGGACGACTTGCCCTTCATGCTCAAACTGATTGAAAACGCGCTGGTCGCCTGGGCGGAGTTGGCGCGTCGCGGCGGCGCATTGTTGGCGCTCCTGATTCTCGCGGCGACGGCTGCGGCGGGCTGGTACGCGGCTGGCAACCTAAAGGTGAATACCGACACCAGCGCCATGCTGGACGCGGAACTGCCGTTTCAGCAACGCTCGCTCGAACTGCGCGACGCGTTCCCGCAGATCAAGACCGACATTATCGTCATCGTGCGCGCGTCGACGCTCGATGAGGCCGACGCGTTCGCGGCGGATCTCAAAGCCGCTATCGCCGAGGACAAGGATGCGTTCGAGGCGGTCTTTGCGCCAGCGCAGGAAGAATTCTTCGCCGAGAATGGGCTTCTCTACCTGAGCGAAGGAGAACTCGAATCGCGCCTGACGCAGATGACGAAAGCGTCCAGCCTCATCGAGACGCTTATCAAAAGCCCCACGCTCGGAACATTCTTCACGACTCTCGCCGACAACGACGCGCTCGCGGAACGATCCGATCTCGGCGCGGATACGTTGGCGGCGCTCTATGATGAAATCGCAAAAACAATCGCCGCTGCGGAAACGGGCGAAGACCGTCCGTTTTCATGGATGGGCGCGCTCGATGATGAAACGCGGGAAAAACCCGCGCATACGCGCCTCATCTATGCGAACCCCGTTCTTGATTACTCGCGCTTACAGCCAGCAAAGCCCGCCATCGAAGCGTTGCGCGGGCAAATCGAAAAGCTGAACGAAAAATACGCAGGCCGCGTCGACGCCTTCATCACTGGCGATCCAGCCTTGCGCGTTGAAGAACTGGAATCAGTAACGACAGGGATCGGCCTTTCTATGGGCCTGTCGCTGATCGTCGTCAGCATCCTGCTGCTGTTTTGTTACCGCTCGTTGGCGATGGCGTCATTCACGCTCGTCAGTCTTATCGTGACGCTCGCCCTGACATCGGCGTTCGCCGCGAAGTTCGTTGGCGAACTCAACCTCGTTTCGGTTGCCTTCACAGTATTGTTGATCGGCCTCGGCCTCGACTTTGCGATCCACCTCCTTCTTCATGTGCAGGAAAGGCGTGTTGACGGGCAGAACAACGAGGAAGCGCTCAAAGGCGCGCTTCACGAAGTGGGTCCCGCTCTCGCCCTTGCAGCGCCGACAACGGCGCTCGCTTTCCTGTCTTTCGTGCCGACAAAGTTTGACGGCATCGCCCAGCTCGGCGTCATTGCTGGCGTCGGCGTCGTCATTGCATTCCTCGTTTCTGTCACCTTCCTGCCCGCGGCGTTGAAGCGCTTGCCGGTGTCGCGCCGAAGGAAACGCAAAGGCGCCGTGCGCGGCGCCTTCGCCGCCATCGAGAAAATCTCCGCACCCATCGCTGTCGTCACCATTCTGGCGGGCTTCGCAGCGCTGATATTGATGCCGCAGGTTCGCTTTGACGCCGATCAGATGTCGCTCCGCAACCCCAATGCGCCGTCGGTCGCAGGGTTCAATCTTCTCTTTGATGATGAGGAAACGATCCCTTACCGCCTCACCCGGCTGGTCGGGTCGGAAGACGAAGCGCGCGCCACTGCCGAGCAAGCCTTAGCGCTTGAAACCGTTGCGACGACCCGCTCGCTCCCCGACTTCGTGCCGGACGATCAGGACGCAAAGCTGGAACTCATCGACTTTGCCGCGGGCACGCTCGTCTTCGCCTTTGACGCCGAACCCGGCAGCGTCGAAGGGCCGCCGGCAAAGAACGGTATTTCGGCGCTGAAGGCCCGGCTCGACGAAGCTTATACAGACGGACCGGGCGCGCGGCTCGGGGCGCTTCTCGGCGAGGTTCAGGCGGCCGACGATCCGGTGCTGATCGAGCGCATCGAACAAAGCATCTTCAGATACTGGCCGGCGCTCACAGAACGGCTGGCCGCGCAATTGAACGCCGACTACGTCGATATGGACTCGCTGCCCGAGTCTCTGCGCGCGCGTTATCTTTCCGATACCGGGCAATGGCGCATCGACATTCTTCCTGAACAGGACGTCCGGGATCACCGTGCCCTGAAAGCGTTCGTCGATGATGTCGCTGCCGTCTTTCCTGATCTCACCGGCGGCGCCTATCAATCGCTGAAAGCGGGCGAGACCATATCCGCCTCCATGCTCCAGGCGACGGGCATCGCCTTCGCTATTGTCGCCGTGATGCTGATCATCTTCATCGGCCGCATCCGTCTTGTCGCTCTCGTACTCTTTCCGCTCGCGCTAGCGGCGGTGCTGACGGCCGCGACCGGCGTGCTTCTAGACATCCCGTTCAACTACGCGAATGTTATCGTCCTGCCGCTGCTGATCGGCATCGGCGTCGATAGCGGCATCCATCTCGTGCTGCGCCACGATCAGGTCGCCGCCGGCGAAGGGGTCTACGGCACATCGACCCCTCGGGCGGTCTTGTTTTCTGCGCTGACGACGGTCGCCAGTTTCGGCTCGCTGATGCTGTCGCCGCACCGGGGCACCGCCTCAATGGGCGAGCTTCTCTCCATCGCCATCGCCTTCACGCTAATTTGTACGCTGGTGGTGCTGCCGGCGGCCTTCGATTACGCCGAAAGACGCGCGCCGGAGGCGGTGCGGCGCTCCGACAGGATCAAGTTCAAAAACAAGTAATTTCAGGACCTTGCCGCAATATTTAGAGCTCTGTTCTAGGGCGTCGACGCCGCCTTCATGTGTCTGTTCGGTAACGCCCGGTCATGATTTTGACCCGAGGCCGCTGGATAAAGGGCGTAATCGTTCCATATTGCTCAAAAGCTCGTTCAACCGACCAGGATCGCCGCAATGTTCATGTCCCGCGTTCGCATATTCGCCGCCCTCGTCGCCGCCTCCTCCATGGCGCCTGCCTATGCGCAGGAGGGGGATGAAGGCGCCGCCGCCGAAACCGAAGTGAGCCGTATCGACGGCGCGGTGAACTTCGCCAAGGAATTGACAGCCGACGCAACGGTCGCGCTGACCGACGAAACGGCCGACGAGGCAACGCAGCTTGCGAACTTTCAGGTCGTGTTGTCGGACGGCCTCGCCCTTGAGACCATCGGCAAGTTCATGCTCGGTGAAACGCGCAAGGATATGACCGAGGATCAGACCGCGCGATACAACGCCGTGTTTCCGAACTACATCACGAAACTCTATGCGGAACAGTTCGACGAAATCGTCGGCAGGCCGCTGGAGGTGATGGACGCGAGAGAGATCGGCCGCAAGGACGTGATCGTCCGCACGCAATTCGAGCGGGACGGCGACTCCCCTATCCTCGTCGACTGGCGCGTGCGGGAGTTGAAATCCGGCGAGCGCAAGGCCATCGACATTATCGTACAAGGAGTGTCGATCATGCTGGTGAAGCGCGAAGAGTTTTCGTCGTTTATTGCAACTAACGGCGTTGATGCGCTGCTGGAGAGGCTGGAGCAGGAAGCAGGAGTTTAGGCGTTCTCGAGGCCCGTTTGAGCAACCGCTGCTAAGCTCTACCGCCAGTTGAGGCGAAACTTATTCAGCTGCGCCCTCAAGCAACAAGCTGAGGTCGGAAAGAATCTCAGAGCATTCATATTCGTGGGGATCTACGTCCTGATCCGCGGCCGCACATTTCTTTAATATTGTCACCGATTCTTCTCTGGGATTATCAGATTTCAAAAGTCCGCTCAGACGCATAAATGCTGAACTTTCAAGAGCGTCTGCGTTGCCTGCCGCTGCAGCTTTGTCGATCCAATTCCGACCAGAAACAATATCCTGTTCGATGCCAAGCGAACAAGTCAGAAGCATATTCCCGACTTCGTTCATCGCGGTCGGGCTATCCTGCATTGCCGCGTACACCAACAGATAGGCGACGGCCTGATCAGCCGGTACGCCAAGAATGTCATCGGCTCCCTCGCGTCTAGCCTCGTTATACGTATTGATCGCATACCACGCCAAAGCTTCAACCTCATACTCTTCCAACACCGGCGCGAGCCGCAATTGGTCATCCGTAGAAAGCGTCGCGACAGTTTCTAGTGGCCGCGTTGTGTCAGACGAACACTGCGTATCCCTTGGTTTTAGCCAATTTGCCAAGTTGTTCATCGCGCCTACAATATTGCGCGACGTCGGCTCCACCGCATCTCGATTGCAATATACCGCATGTTCGGGTTCAACGGTGCATGCAAAATTCTGATCAAATTCTGATCGGTCCAACCTAGTGAATGTCAGGCTCATCTCAATACCGTCGATAAGAATAATACGTTCTGTGCACAGGGTGATTGCAACGTCTTCTTTGCGCCAATATTCGCACGGGCCATCGTTAGAAATTTCCAGCGACACACCACCGATGAAACGTCCGTCAGCAATCGGTGACCCGTACCGAGTGTATAAAGTTCTTCGAATTACCGCCGCATGAAATTTGCGGCGACTCCTGCTTATTCTTTGCATAGTAAGCGGGATGACTTCATGAAGAAATGAATAGCTTAGCGAGATAACTTCATCATCGCCTTTGATAATGGCGCCAATATTTCCATTTCGTAGGGCTGGCGGCAACTGGTCTTTAGGCGGAAAAACATTATGGATTCGATCTCGCCGGCAATTGTCATTTAGTCGTCGCCGTTCGTCGCCAGTTAGCACTGTGTCAAATTTTGCAATTAACTCATAGCACGAAAGTGGATGATCTTGCAGGAACGATTGGCCAACATTATCAAAGGAATCCCAAGAGTATCCAAAGGGATTTTCTGAATTGAAGAGTGACTGATCAGGCGCAAAACAAAGTCGGCCGCATTCCCTGTATAGTAGGCCGCCCAGTATCGCCGCACATAATAGCAGGCCTACGATGATAAAACGCACGATAAAAACGACCTCCGCGCACTTGTTATGCCCTTACAACAAAGGTGAGTGGGCTCAAACTACCAACCTCAACTCTTGCGCTCAAACACAAAATCCGCGGCGCCTTTAAGCGGCGCGGCGGCCTCGCCGAAGCGGTCGAGATGGGCCTTGCAGGACTCCACAAGTTCCGCCGCTTTTGATTTCGCGCCGTCCATACCAAGCAGCTTGATGAACGTCGCCTTGTCCATTTCGGCGTCCTGGCCGGCCGGCTTGCCGAGGGTTTCGGCGTCCTGCGTTGCGTCGAGAATGTCGTCGACAATTTGAAAGGCTAACCCCAAATCCTCAGCATAAGCGGTGAGCGCCGCGATCTCGTCTTCCGTGCCCTCTCCAACAACGCCGCCGCCGACGGCGCCGAACCGGATGAGCGCCCCTGTCTTGAGACGCTGCAGTTCCTCGATGCCGGCGAGATCGAAGGTCTTTTGCTCAGCGTAGATATCGATCATCTGGCCGCCGACCATGCCTTCCTTGCCGCTCGCGCGGGAGAGCTCCAGTGCAAGACGGCAGCGCACCTCCCCGCTTGGGTGGGTCGCCGCGTCCGCCAGCACTTCAAACGCCTGCGTCAGCAGCGCATCGCCAGCGAGGATCGCCGTGGCGTCGTCGAATTTCTTGTGCACTGACGGCCGGCCGCGCCGCAGATCAGAATCGTCCATAGCCGGCAAATCGTCATGGATGAGCGAATAGCAGTGGATCATTTCCACCGCGCAGCCGACGCGGATCGACCGCGCGCGAGGACAGTCAAACATGTCCGCCGCAGCGATGACGAGAAACGGACGCAATCGTTTGCCGCCGTCGAGCGCGCCCCAGCGCATGGCGTCGGCAACCCGGCCAAGCGGGCCGGCCCGCGACGGTAAAAAGCTATCCAATGCCTCTTCAACGCGCGCGGCGGTTTCCTTGATTGTCTCTCGAAATGCGGACATTCACTCCATCCCCTGCTCAGTCTAGGCGCGTGAGCGCCAGGGGCTGGATAGCTTGGCCGGGCCGCAGGCTCAATCCACAACTGGCAAGCAAATGCGTTGTCCGGCTTTGCCAGCCGTCACTGCTTCTCCCGCGCAACGGGCGTTCGGCTGAGTTCGGCCAGCCGGTTGTATTCAGGATGCCTTCGCAGGGCGTCGACGCGCGGGTCAACCGCCAGAAAACTCAAAAACGGCTCCCCATGATTGTTTGCAAACGCCGCGTCGAACACATCGACGGCCGCGCCCAGGCGGTTCAGCATGGTCAGCGCAATGCCCTGTTGCGAGAGCCGATCATTGCGGGTCGACTGCCCAAGCCAGTTCAGCGTCCACTCCCAATAGGCCGCTTCGCGCATTTCCGCGTCCGGAATGCGCCGGACATTTTCAATCGCTTCCTGCGACGCACCGCGCCGCGCCATCTGTTTGAGTCCGTATTCCGCGGCTTCCGCTGAGTCGCCCTGGCTGTGATTGACGTGCACGACACAATCGAGGGCAAAGGACGAGTCGGGATCAAGGCGAACGCTGGTCTTGCATAAACGTTCGGCGTCGTCCCAGTTGCGCGCCTTGTAATGCACCCAGCCATAATCGGCGTTGAGTTCCGGCGACAATGGGCTCGCTTCATGCGCGGCGGCGATCGCGTCAAGCGCCGCGTTCGCGTCCCCTTCGATCGTGCGAAGATAGGCTAGCGTCGTTAGCAGGTCCGGATCGTTGGGCGACAGGGCGAGCGCGCGCATCAGCGCCGTTCGCGCTTTATCGACGTCGCGCCAGTAATAAAGCGCGATACGCGCATTCAAATGTTGCGCAACGGCGTTGTCCGGTTCGATTGAGAGCGCATGGTCGAGCAGCGCCTGCCCCTCGACGACATTCGAGAACTGACGCCGGCGGTTGAGAACTTTTGCATGCGCGAGCCCGACATACGCGGCGGCGTATTCCGGATCGCGAGTGATCGCGGTTTCGAAATGCTGCTCGGCCTCGTCATAGGCGCCCTGCCCCATGGCGTGGCTGCCGAACAGGAAGGACTCATATCCGGGCGAATCAATCTTTGCGAGTGCATCAATTGATGAAGCATCTTCCTTGGCGCTTCGATTGAACATGACGACGGCGACGATAATTGCGATGAGAAAGAACCCGGCTGCCGCAATGGTCATTCGAGACGCGGTCAACGCCAAAGGCGGCGCCTCGCTCGCCGCCGCTGATGCGTCTGAGCCCGGTTCCCCAAATACCGGCGTCGTCAGAAAGCGGTATCCGGCTTTCGGCACGGTCTCGATCAGCGCGGGTTGCGCTGCTTCATCGCCCAACGAGCGGCGAATCTTTCGGATTGCAGTGTTGAGACCGGCTTCGAAATCTACATAGCGGTCTTTCCAGATCGCGTTGCGAATCTCGTCCCGCGTCACCAGCTCGCCGTGACGGGCGACGAGCAGCTCCAGGATGCGCGCCGCCTGTTGAGGCAACGCAATCCGCTCGCCGTTGCGCGAGAGTTCATGGGTGTGAAAGTTTAGCGAAAATTCGCCGAATGCCGCTCGGCGCGCTTTTTTGTCTTTTATTGCTTTGTTCTCGCTCGGCATTTCAACGAGTCAGAAAGAAGTCAGATTGAAATTAGAGCTTATCCATTGCCCGACGAGCGGGCAAGAAACAGCCTTTGCGACCGTCTAATCGTCGAACAGAGCGCCATACGCGCCGGACCGCAGGAGCTAATTATGAGACATCGCCAAACAACGTTGAGAAAACGCATTATCCGCCGCTTTTCTGTCGCACTCGCCGCCTCGGTCATGCTCGGGGCCTGCAATGCACAACCCGAACTGGCGCCGGTGGACGCGACGAAGCCGAGCGAAGATGCGCGCATTCTGAACACCTCGGGCATGATGTCGGATGGAACCATGGTTCCGGCGCATATTACCAAAACCATTGAGACCAGCATCGAGATGGTCTCTACCGGCGCCATCGGCGGCGTCGCCGTCGATGCGGACGGCAATGTTTACAACACAAACTTTGACGCCAATGTGTGGCGGACCGCGCCGGACGGCGCAACCGTCTTGCTGAATGACGAATTCACCGCTGCGTCGGGCAACTATGCGCTCGACAACGGTGATCTTCTTCAGGCCGACTGGCGCGAACATAAGATCTATCGCATCAGCCCCGACGGAACGAGAGACATCTTCGCCGAAGGCGGCCTCAACGGCCCGGTCGGCATCGCGCAAACGCCTGACGGAGATTTCCTCGTCGCCAATTACACGGGCAAATATATTGCGCGCGTGCCGGCACAAGGCGGCGCGGCTGAAAAAGTGCTCGAAGATCCTAATCTTCAGGGACCGAACGGCGTGACGTTCGATCCGGATGGGAACGTTTACATCGCCGACCTTGAGCACGGGAAGGTGTTGAAATTGACGCCGGAAGGCGCGCTTGTCGTCCTGACCGAGCTGCCGGGCAAGGGAAACGCCCACAACGTTTACGCAAACGGCGCGCTATATGTGAACAAGATCTGGGATCATGTGATTTATCGCGTCGAACTCGACACCGGCGCCTATGGCATTGTTACGGGCAATGGGCGGCCAGGTTACCAAGACGGCCCAACCGGCGAAGCGACCATAGAAGAGCCGAACGGCATCGCGGTTAATCGCGCAGGCGACGTTATTTACTTCAACACCCATCGCGGCTTGATGTTCGAAACGCCAGGCCAGGTTGTTCTGCGCCAACTGAGGTTGGCGGAGTAAACGCCTTACGAGTGCGGTTAACGACGCGGCGGACTGGTAAACCCAGTCCCGTCGCACGCCCTACATTGCCGCGCGACGAGCCCGCGTTTTCCGCGTCCGCCACAATCATCGCACGTAACCCGGTTCGCGCGGGCCCCGCCGAGGAACGCGGACAGCATATCCATGTCGCTCCTGACGTCGCCCGTAGCGGCTTCCGGCGGCGCCATATTGACGGCGAATTTTCGTGCGGCTTCCAGCTTCGCGGCGGGAAACGCGTCGGCCAACGACGCGCTTTCCCCTTGCAGTCCGTGGATGCAAAGAGCCAGGTCGCGACGCCATTGCTCGATAATCAGATTGAACTGCGTTTCGTCAAACGCGCCCATAACCTGCAAGCCGGCCATCAGGAAAAGGTCATTGTTTTCCATTGAAGCGACTGAAATATGCAGGTTCTGGTTGAGGTGATCGACCGCCTGCGCGGTGACCGGAAACCCAACGAAACGCGCTAGAAAACCAAGCTCGGCGACCTGTTCCGATCCCGGTGCTGTCTGCATCAGGGCGACGACGAAATTCACGCCATTATCCTGGATCCCGTACACTTTGAGCGGGCCATCCTCGCCCAGCGGATCGATATCCCCGAACCGCTTCTGCAGCGCCGCCACGACGTCCCGGACCGGCCACGACGTCTCAGCGGCCGCGCCGCCCGAAGAAAACAACTTGAACATGTAAAACACCCCAAAAACCAAAACCCCGGCGCGGAACGCTACACGAGTGATTCGGCGTCGCCAACATGACAAGACGGAAAGGATTGAACTTCGTCGTCCGAGCCTTATTTTGCATTGCAGCAAATCACGGGCTATATCCCGCAACCGATTGTGAGCGCGGATTTGGTTGCGAGCGTTTCGCACCCATGGAATAACGCGACAAAGAGTGAATGAGGGGACTGTCGATGGCGGGCGCCAAAGGCGAAATCAAGGTAGTGCTGGCGCAACCGCGGGGCTTTTGCGCCGGCGTCGAGCGCGCCATCGATATTGTCGAACGGGCGCTCGAGAAATTCGGCGCGCCGGTCTATGTGCGTCACGAGATTGTCCACAACAAATTCGTTGTTGAGACCTTGCGGGAGCGCGGCGCGATCTTCGTGGAAGAGGTCGACGAAATCCCCACCGGGGCGGTGACGGTCTTTTCCGCCCATGGTGTTGCAAAAAAAGTCGAAGACGGCGCGCTAGTGCGCGAACTTGACGTCATTGACGCCACGTGCCCGCTCGTCACCAAGGTGCACAAAGAAGGACGCCGTTACGCCGCCAAGGGGTATGACATTGTCCTGATCGGGCATATCGGCCATCCGGAAGTCGAAGGCACGCTCGGCCAGATCCCCGGAACCGTGCATGTCCTGTCGGAAGTCGACGAGGTCGAAAAACTCGACGTCGCCGATCCGGATCGCGTCGCCTTCGTGACGCAAACGACGCTGTCGGTAAATGACACCAAGGACGTGATCGCGGCGCTCAAGGAACGCTTCCCCAATATCATCGGACCGGACACGCGCGATATCTGCTACGCCACACAGAACCGGCAAACTGCGGTCATCGCCATGGCCAAGCAGGTCGATCTTCTGTTGGTCGTCGGCGCCCATAATTCATCGAACTCAAACCGACTGCGCGAGATCGGTGAGAATTTCGACATTCCGTCCTATCTCATCGAGGATGCATCGATGTTCGATCCGGCCTGGCTCGCCGAGAATGTCAAAACCGTCGGCGTCACCGCCGGCGCGTCAGCGCCCGAAAAACTCGTTCAGGAAACCATTGAGCGGCTTAAAAACTACCGCAACGTGACTGTCGAAACACTCGACGGCGTTGAGGAAAATATTCACTTTAAATTGCCGCGCGAACTTAGCGACGTGCCGAGGTCCGAAGACGCCATGAAGGCGTGGGCCGTCGCCGCCGTTTAACGAACAACAACAGGATTAAAGACGACCATGTCAGTTTCCCTTCACCAGCAAGCCCGTGTCGGCGCCTATGTTCTGAAACAGACGCTTATGGGCCGCGAAAAGTATCCGCTGGTCCTGTTTTTGGAGCCTTTGTTCCGCTGCAACCTCGCCTGCCCCGGCTGCGGCAAGATCGATTACCCGGCGCCGATCCTCAACAAGCGCCTGTCAGTCAAGGAATGCCTCGACGCGGTCGACGAATGCGGCGCGCCGGTCGTCGCTGTCCCCGGCGGCGAACCATTGATCCACAAAGAAATCGGCGAGATTGTCGAAGGCATCGTCAAGCGCAAGAAATTCGTGTCGCTTTGCACCAATGCATTGCTGCTCGAAAAGAAACTGCATCTCTTCAAGCCGTCGCCGTTTCTCTTCTTCTCCGTCCACCTTGACGGCCTCGAAGAAGAACACGATCACGCGGTCGATCAGAAAGGCACCTTCAAGATCGCCGTCAAAGCGATCAAAGCCGCCCAGGAGCAAGGCTTCCAGGTCAACGTCAACGCGACGATCTTCGACAATATGACAGCCAAACAGGTCGCCGACTATCTCGATTTCGCGACAGACCTTGGCGTCAACATTTCAATATCGCCGGGCTACGCCTATGAGCGCGCCGAAGACAAGGATCACTTCCTGTCGCGCGAGAAAACCAAAAACCTCTTCCGCGACATCTTCCGCATTGGCAAAGAGCGCGGGCGCGAATGGAACCTTTCCCATTCCTCCCTGTTCCTCAATTTCCTCGCCGGCAATGAAGAATATATGTGCACGCCCTGGGGCTCGCCGACCCGCAATGTTTTCGGTTGGCAGAAACCCTGCTACCTCCTCGGCGAAGGCTATGTTTCCACATTCAACGAACTGATGGAAACAACGGAATGGGATCAGTACGGCACCGGCAAGTACGAAAAATGCGCCAACTGCATGGCCCATTGCGGTTATGAACCGACTGCTGCAATGGATGCGGTGAAGAACCCGTTTAAAATGTTCCGTATTCCGAACATGTTCAAGATCAAGACCGAAGGCCCGATGGCGCCGGAGATCGACCTCACGAATGCGCGTCCCGCCGAGGACGTGCACGAGAAACTCGTGGCCGAAGAAATGTCAAAGATCGAGCGCGAGAAAGAGACGGTCAAAGAACGGGCCGAGGTCGCGGCGTAACGTCTTTAGCGCTTTCGACGAATCCGAACCCAACTGCATGAGCGCCGGGATATCCCCCGGCGCTTTTGTCATTTCAAGCAGCGTTGCAAACACCCGCGTCGATCCGTCCGGCGCAACCGCATTGAGCGCGGCTTTCGGCAGCGCGCGGTCGGCCGGATCGGCGATGGCGCGAATGCCGATAAACGGCGTAGAGAACTCCGCCGCCGCCCGCGCCGCGCCGTGACTTTCCATATCGACGGCGATGGCGTCGTGATTGTAACGGAGCGCCGATTTGTGCTCGGGCGACCGAACGATAGAGTCCGAACCGAAGAGCGGGCCGATGGGGGCGGACCGGTTTGCGACTGACGCCTTGGCCGCGCCCAACAGATAATTGTCGGCTTCGTAATGACGCCCTGTGTCATCGGCTATGACCTCGTCGCCAATGATCAGATCGCCGGGCTGAAGCGCCGGATCGAGCGCGCCGGAAACGCCGACGGAAATCACCGCCGCCGCGCCGTCCTGACAGGCGATGCGGGCCAGTTCATAAGCGCGAGCCGCGCTGGCGCCGGAAATTCCAACGCGGACCTTCTTGTTGCCCGCTACTTTCTGGACGACCGCGGCCTCGGATTTCAATCCGCAAACAATCGCGATGAAGCTCACAAGCCAAGGGCCTTTGCAACCAACTCAGCCGCCCGATCCCCCGACCGAATTGATCCTTCAATCGTCGCCGGCACGCCAGTGTCCGTATGATCGCCGGCGAGAAAGAGGTTGCGATACTGCGTTTCAGGCTTGAGGCGTTTGCGGACGCCCGCTGGCGATTGGTCAGGCGTTGCGCGTTTTTCTCGAATCACGCGCACGCGTTCATAGGCCTCTTCGTCGAGGCCGAGCGCGATGCGCACTTCATCCCAGATCTGCGCAACAACCTTTTCGTTGGGGACGTCGTCGGCACCGAGCGCATCCGCCGCCGATGTCGTCACAGAGACGACGTCGTCGCGAACAAACACCCATTGGGCGAGGCTGCCAATGAGGGCGATAAAGGCGCTGTCGGTGGCGCGGCGGTTTTGATACGGCGTCGCCAGCCGGAAGTGTACGTTGAGGATTGACGCATCATCCGCAGGCGGATCGAGCTCCGGCATGATCTGTTTGAGGCGCGTGGGCGGCATGGCGAAGATCACGGTATCGCCCTCCTCCAATGTTACGCTTTCATCGGCGAAGTTGAGACTTTGAACCGCACCGCCCTCCATCCATGCATGTCGAAGTCTTGCATTGAGGCGAAGATTACCGCCGTTATTTTCGATAAATTGTACCGCGGGGTCGATGAATGCAGGTCCGAGCCCGGATCGCGCGACCAACGGCGTCGACGCCGTCCCGCCCAGCAGGAACGTTTCGCGAATGACGCTCCATAGGAGTTTCGCCGACCCGCGCGCCGGCGTCGTGTTCAAGACTGCAAGCGTCAACGGCTCCCAGAAACTCTCATAAAGCGGCGACTTTTTGTCGACAACGTCGGCAACGGTCTTGCTTGACCCGGCCAGTGCGATCGCCCCAGCTTTCGCATAGTCGAGAAGACCGGTGTTCGGAACGCGCGTCTCCTCATCGAAAATCCAGGAAGGAAAAACGCCGTCGCTGATACGGATTGTCCACCGCGCTTTCGTCCGCACATCAACAAATGGATAGACGGCGCCTTCGGGCCAGATCAGCGGCTTCGGCGAGCCGATACGGTCAAGGTAGGACAGAGCCGACCTGTTGCCCGACATAATAAGGTGATTGCCATTATCGATGTGGCGTTCGAGATGCTTGTCGTAAAGGGACCGGCAGCGCCCGCCAGCCTGGCCCGCGCTTTCGTATACCGTGACCGGAACGCCGGCTTTCGTCAGGCGCACAGCGGCCGACAATCCGGAAAGACCAGCGCCGATGATGTGGGTTCGGGGCATGTCGGTCAGGACGCTTTGATCTTCGGCGCAAAGAACCAGCGCGCGGCGATCGACAGCTTTTCGATCTTGGAAATGGTCACGCGAGGCTGCCCATTGGCCCAGCCGCGCGCTGTCATCTTGTCAAGATAACGCTCATAGACGCCCATCATCAAAAGCGCCGGCCGCAGCACGCGCCAGTCGAGACTGGCGAGCGCTGACCGCGCGCCGGCGAATTTCTGCCGCGCCATGTGCGCCAGCTCCTCGCGCACCTTGGGCAGGCCCGGCGCATCGACAATTGTATCCGGCGTGATTGAACACCGGTGCTTTTCCAGAAGCTCCCGCGGCAGATAGAGACGCCCCTCGCCGGCGTCCTGTTCGATATCGCGCAAGATATTCGTCAATTGCAGCGCATCACCCAGCGACAGCGCAAAATTGTCGGCGGTCTTGTTTCGTGGCGCGCCGAAAACCGGCATTGACAGCATGCCGACAGCGCCGGCGGCGCGGCGTGTATAGGCAAGAAGTCTATCGAGCGTCGGCGCGACAACAGGCCCCGCCGCGTCCATCTCCATACCTTCGATGACGAGCATGAATTCCTCGCGCGCTAAATCGAACCGGCGCACGACCTCTTTCAGTGCATGGCCAGTAGGCGTCTGCGGCGCGCCGGCATAGATCCGTTCGATTTCGCGCCGCCATTCCGCAAGGCCCGCCATCTTTTCTTCGCGAGTTCCGCCTTCGTCCGCAATGTCGTCAACTTCGCGACAAAAAGCATAAATTGCATACATGGCCTCGCGTCGTTCCCGCGACAGGATGCGCATGCCGGCACCAAAAGAGGTTTTTGAGCGCTTGACGGTTTCCGCGGCGTGGCGGCGCGCATCTTCAAGAGAGATCTCAGCGGCGTTCACGTGGCGCCATTCCCGGCTTCAAAGAACCCTGCGACGGCGCCCGCTACGCCAGCGACAGCGAAATCAACTTTCGAAAGCGCGACGCGGGTTTCCAACGGATCGCCTTTTCGAAGTCGCGCGATCAGTCGCGCCGCCAGACGCACAATCACCGCCGATTCCATGGCGAGGCTTTTTGACGTCAGCGCCGCAGGCAATTGCCGCGCGTCTTTCATGAGGTCGTCGCACCCATCGAGCATGCGGTGTTTGACATTGTCGAGGGCGGGGCTCGATGCGGGTGCATCGAGATCTTCAATCGCGCCGCCTTCTTCCTTAAGCCAGCTTTCAATTACATAGACCCGGTCGAGCTCCCGCCGGTCGTCGCCGCAGTCCTGCAGGTGGTTGATGATCTGCAAGACCGTGCACAAGGCGTCTGAATAGCGATAGCCGGCTTTGTCTTCGCCATGGAGGTCAAGAAGGTACCGACCCACTGGATTGGCCGACAATTCGCAATAGCCGATCAACTCGTTCCAATCAGCGTAGCGCAACTTTTCCGCATCGAGCACAAAGGCAGCGACAAGATCGCTGCCGTGTTTTGTCGTTACTCCGGTTTCCGCAAACGACCGACGCAGGGCATGGGCCTTTTCGTACTCCGCGCCGTAGCCGGGCTCGCCCAGCAGCGCCGCATCAAACGCCCGCAGCCGGCGGACTTTTTCTTCCGGGGCCAGCGATCCGCTGTCGGCGATGTCGTCAATGGCCCGGGCGAACGCATAGTACTTCGCCACATGGGGCCGCAGCCGTTTCGGCAGCAGGAATGAGCCGACGGGGAAATTCTCATCCCCCGCGCCCTTGCCGGACGGTGTCTCAGCGGCGCTTGTCGCCGCCGGTTTTTCGGAATCCAAAACTGCATTCATGGCTGGCGCACCATACTGGTTTCGGGGCGCATTCCAAGCGCGGCCAGAGGTGGCTTTCACGTGGCGGATCAGTTGGATATATGACCAACCGACCATGACGCTTCTCGCCCTTTTTTCGCTCGCCGCCTGGGTCTTTCTCGCGCTCTTTCGCGGCGGCTTCTGGCGCGCTGATCAATGCCTCGACGCGGCGGGGGCAGCCCTTGCGCGTTGGCCGAGCGTCACCGCCGTGATCCCCGCACGCGACGAGGCTGCGACCATCGGCAACGTCATCGCCGCCCATATGGCCGCGGACTACCAAGGCGACTTCCGTATCATTCTCGTCGATGACAACTCCAGCGACGGAACCGGCGACATCGCGAAGGCCGCCGCCGGGGAATCGGACCATCTCAGTATTATTGACGGCGCGCCGCTGCCTGAAGGTTGGACAGGAAAACTCTGGGCGATGCATCAGGGCGTGACGGCGGCGCAAACTCGCAGCGATCCTGTCTATTTCTTGCTGACCGACGCCGACATCGTTCTCGCGCGCGATACCCTTGCGCGTCTGGTCGCAAAGGCGGAAACGGAACGCTTGAGTCTCGTTTCGCTGATGGCGCGCCTCGACGCCCGCGGGATCTGGGGCGGCCTTCTGATCCCTGCGTTCGTTTTCTTTTTCCAGAAGCTGTATCCGTTTCCCCAATCGAATGATCCAAACGACAACATCGCAGCGGCGGCTGGCGGCTGCATGCTCGTACGGGCGGCGGACTTCCATGCCGTCGGCGGCGTCACCGAGATCCGCAATCAGTTGATCGACGATTGCGCGCTGGCTCGAAACATCAAAGATTTAGCGCCGACAACACGCACATGGATCGGCCTGGCCGACACCGAAGCGACAAGCCTGCGTGATAACCGTTCTATTTCCTCGATCTGGACCATGGTCGCGCGCACCGCCTATGCGCAGCTTGGGTTTTCACGTCTACTGCTGGCGCTCGCCGTTGCCGGCATGGCGCTTATATACTTGGCGCCGCCTTTGATTGCGCTTGGCTTCGCCGTCCATCACGATATATCGGCGGCTGTTCTGGCGCTGGCGGCATGGGGCGTCATGGCGCTGCTCTATTACCCGACGCTAAAGCTCTATGGCGGCGAACCGTGGCAAGCCGCGACGCTGCCTGTCGCCGCAGCTCTATACACCGCAATGACAATCCATTCCGCGATACGCCACTGGCGCGGTCTTGGCGGCCAATGGAAAGGCCGGCATTATGATTTGAGCAAGAATTCTTAGCGAAGCCTTGCACCTGTTTTTCTTCTCTACACAGATGAACGGCAAGAATGCGTTAACCATAATCGCGTTCACTCGCCCGCGACTTATCAGCGAGACGAACGCCATGACCGACCAGTACGAACCTTTCGGCCCGTATTATCTGACACTGTTTTGCGAGAACGCAGAGGCCGCGGAAATCATCAACACCGTATATATTGACGGTTTCGACAGCGAAGCGGACGCTTGGCGCGCCTGCAACGGCATCGGCCTTAAAACGATCAACGCCATCGATGAATCGGGCGAGCCGACCACTGTCGCTGGCGAACTGGTTGTGCAGATCACGATCACAAAAGCGATCGGCGCTGATTTTCCGCACAGTTTTGCAGCCTGAAAACGGCTAGATGGATTCCGCGCATCGGCGCGTCACAACAAAGACTGCGCACGGCGCATCGTGAACGACGTCTCGCGACGCGCTGCCATGAATAAGCGAGCCCCAGAACCCGCGCTGATGAGAGCCGGTGACGATTAGATCGGCGCCGGTTTTTTCTGCGTATTTTGTTGTTTCGTCGGCTGCATCGCCGTCAAGGACAACTGTTTCTGCGTCGGGCGCCGCCTTCGCCACGAGTTCGCTCAACCGATCATGACAACTCTGACGCCCAATGCGGTGTTGTTCGAGGGCCGCCTGCGACGCTACAGCGGCGCTGGCGCCGCCATCGCCGCCGGCGCCGAGCGGCGCCGTGCTGAGCGGCGGCCATACGCTCACCGCTGCTAGCGCCGCGCCGTCCCGTGACGCGAGACTATGCGCCGCTTTCAAAACCACCTCAGCGAGGTCGTCACCGACATCGATCGCAGCGATAATGCGTTTGAATTGCATGATTAGAGTCCTCCCTTCTCACTACTGACATTGGCGCCGTCGCGTGCGCGTTCAATCCATCGCTACGAAATGTCTCAGAAGCCCAGTTTGCGTTCCGGATGGCGTCCGTCCACATAGCCCATGAAGGGCGGATGGATCGAATATCCGATCAACTCGCGCGCTCGTTTTGGCAGGGTCTTCGCTATTTCCGGCGGCACCGATATCGCCATATTTTCAAGTTGCCGTGTCCAGCCGGAACAATATTGCGGCGTGATGATCAACCGTGGCGTGCTTGAAATATTGGCGCCGCCGCGATGCCAGAGCGTTCCTTTGGCGAGCATCAACGACCCGGCCGGCATGACAGCTTTCTTGATATCGGGCCGCGCGCCCGCATCGGTCTCTCGCGCCTTGCCACGCATGAAATCGCTAAGCCCGACAGCGCCGTCGATCACATCATCCGGCCACAGATGACTGCCCGGCAGGATTTCCGTAGCGCCATTATCCTCCGTCGTGTCATCAATGGCCCAAAAGGCGCTAACGCCAAGCGACGGTCGCGGTCGCGGCCATTGATAATGGCTGTCGTCGAAATGCCATGGCTGCGGTGTTTCGCCGGGGTGCAGATTGATGGCGAGACAGGCGGACAACAGGCAGTCGGCGCCGAGATCGGCCTCGGCAAAGGCCAGCGCCAGCGGGTGCGCTGCGAGGCCTGCGAAAACTTCGCCCTTCGCCAGCAGCGCGTATATGCGGTTGGTATCGAGGCCTTCAAATTCATTGCGGCCGTGAATGTCCTGATCGAGATAGGGCGCGAGGCCGGCGCGTATGTCGGCGAGCGTTTGGTCAGACAAGACGCGATCGAATTGAATATACCCGTCACGGTCAAATTGCGCGCGCCAGTCGTCAAAAGAGCGGCCGCCAAGCCATTGTTCAGTACCGGTGGGTTGAGCCATGTGGAGTTCCGGAAGCGTTGAACGTATCATCGCGCAAAGCGCGCGCTCATGAAACCTTCTTGCGCAGCAATCCTTCGGCGGCGAACCAGTCGATTGCCGCACGCAGCGCGGGACGCCAATCAGCGGCCTTCCATCCGAGGCGCTGCGCGGCCTTTTCGCTCGAAAAGGACACCTGCCTGCCGGCGAGGCGCACGCCCGTCAGCGGCGCTTTCGGCGGCTTGCCGGTAATTGCAGAAACAAGCTTGGTGTCGATCGCGCCGGCGGCAAGCGCGACCCAGTATGGCATTTTCGTTTTCGGCGCCGGCGCGCCGGTGAGCTTTTCTATTTCTCCAAGCAACACCGTCATCGGCGTGTTCTCGCCGCCAAGCAGATATCGCTCGCCGCATTCGCCATTGCTGCGCGCGGCGACCAAGCCTTCAGCGACGCTTGCGGCCGGTACGAAATTCAGGACGCAGTCAATATAGGCGGGCGTTGCGCCGTTGGCGAAATCGAGGATCATTTTGGTGGGCGGCGTCAGGCCCTCGTCGCCGGGACCGAGCGGTTCGGTCGGTATTGCAATGACGGCGTCTAACCCACTCGCCGCGGCCGTCTCGACGATGCGTTCGGCCTCAAGCTTCGAGTGCGGATACGGCCCAAGCATCTCGTCCGGCTCCAGGCGCACGCTTTCATCTGCATTCGAGAGACCGATTGGCGTTTTCTTTCCCACGAGCGTTGTGAGGCTTGAGCAATGAACGAACTTGCGCACTTCCGACTTCACTGCGGCGTCCACGACCACAGCCGTTCCGCGTCGATTCACCCTGTCAAATACGCGCGCATCTTTCGCCCAGAGCTGCGCATTGCCGGCGAGGTGAAAAACCGTTTCAACGCCCCGCATCACCTCGGCGACGGCATGGTCATCGGTAATTGAACCCTGCACATCGTCATTTGTCGGCGGCGGCGCGAGATCAAACGACCGCACAGTCTCGCCGCGGTCACGCAGCAAACGAACCAGCTCCTTGCCGACAAACCCGGATCCGCCGGTTACAAGGGTAACGTCGCTCATTCACCCTTCTCGCAGACGAGAACGCCCGAATCGGTGACGGAGCCAGCAATGAGACCCCGCGTCGTTACGACGCCAATCGTCGCCGCGCTAAACAGCGCGCCCTTCGGATCGTTAAACAACAACTCCGTTTCGCCAGTATCGATATCAACGCGCGCAATGCGCGATCCTGCCTTGCCGACCCCGAGTTTGCGGTTAAGCGCGAGGCGAAAGAGACTGGGATGGAGCGCCGCGATTATGTCGCCGTCGCCCGAAACCGAAAGATTGTCGGGCGCACCGGGCGCGTCCACAACGAACTCCCGCGATCCCTCGTCCCTGTCTGCGCGAAAAATATGAATGGCTTTTTCGCGCGTTGCGGCGACAGCGAAGCCGTCAGGAAGAACCGCGACGCCATTGGCGAAGGCGACGCCGTCAATCAACGCGCCGCCATCGTCAAAATAGGCGCCGCTCTTTTTCTGCGCGAGCACGTTTTCAACTACCAGGGCAACGCCGCCGCAGGCCAAATGGTCGCGCGTAAACAGATGGCTGTCGCCAACGACGGCGACGTCGTTCGCGGCGCAATGGACGCCTTGCAACGTAATTTCCCCGGCGGCGCTGATGCGCACTATCGCCGGAGTCATGCGCCAACTCTTGCCACCTTGAACATAGCCGCGATTGACGAAAGCGATTTCTCCTTGCGAAAAACCAAGGCCGTGGGGGCGCAGGCCGTTCTCAAAATCCGTCGGATCTACTAACGGCTTCGCGTCGATGGCGTCCTCGGCATTGAACAGGGCGTCTACATCAACTGCGTATACGCCGCCTTGAGGCGGCGGCGCGCCCGCCTTCGCCGCTTTCTCGGTCGCGCGGCGGTCATAGGCGGAAACAATCAGGCGCCCGTTGTCCTCATCAAACGCTATGTCCTCCGCGCCGACAATCTGCACGCCGGAGCGTTGGTCGGTGAGATCAATTCGCCGACATTCATTCTGTGCATAATAGGGATCGCTCGCACTCTGCCCGCACGCAGCCAGCGCCAAACAGAAAAAAGTGGCGGCGAGATTACGCGGCACTGTCTTGCAGTCGCACAGGATTGGCGTCTGGACGCCTATATCCCCATTTGTCGATGAAGTATTGCAAACGCCCTTCGACCTTTTTCGCCGCTATATCGGAATAGGCGAACTTGTTTTTCTCGAACGTTTTGACCGAGGAGAGATAGCGCTCAAACGCGACGTGCGAACCGTCGAAACCTTGCAGCCCCAGCTCTCCGTAGATCTTTTCAAGCGCCGCCATCGGCTCTTGATCGAGCTCCTGGTAACTCAGCTCGCATAACTGCTCGGCCGGCACAGACGACGCATCGCGTTCATAGGCGCGCATCATCCGATCATAAACCGACAGGATCGTTTCATCGATATCAACATGCTCGTAACTCTGGAGCGCGAATTCCTTCAGCAGTTTCTCATAGAAATTCCGCATCGACAGGAAGACATCATAAGGATTGCGATGAATATGGATGAATTTCGCACCCGGAAACATCTCACGCAACATCGCGAGCCGACCGGTATAAACCGGGTTCTTGATGAGCAGCGGCTTCTTTCCCTGATGCAAATAGAGTTTACGCAGAAAGTAAGTGAACTGCCGACGCCAGCCGCGAATATCCGCGGTTGAGCAGCCGTCGAAGAAGAGGCCGCGCTGAATGTTCTCGGCAAAATTCCGCGGAAAATAAATGCCGTGATAAAACGAGGCTTCCGACATATTGGCGATAGCGATTTCGTCTTCCTGAGGGCTTTCCGGCGTCACCGGAATATTGTCGATATAGCGGTGCGACGGCAGCGCCCGTTCAAGCAGGGGCTCAAACGCTTTCGCCAGACCGAAGAGATCCCAGGGCAGGCCCGTCGCTACTGGCGGCACGAACCCCCACTGCCCGTTCTGACACATGATATTGTAGAGATGCGTCGTGCCGGATCGCCAGTGGCCGAGAATAAACACCGGCGCCGGCATATCATCGACAGCGGGCAGACGCTGCTCCATCAACAGCTTTTCGCCAACCGAAAACGGCCAGCGCCCAAGCGCAGCGAGCGCGACCGCTGCGCCGGCGATCGGTTTCGCGGGCAGCCCGGACCGACCAATCACGGTTGCCAGCGTTCCGATATTCGCGCCGCTTAAAGGATGAGCCATCAACCGACCATCTGTTGTTTCATTAACAAAAACCTAACGCCCGCTTAGCGCAGTCCGCAGCGCGAATCCAGAATGACGATGGGCCGGCCGTCGCACCGCGGTGGAATCGGCGAATAACCTCGCTTAGGCCACAAAAACAGCCAATTTGAAGCCCACGGTTAACGAGTTTATGGCAAGGTGATCAAAGGCTTAACGAGCAAGGCCCGGGACGACCGAAAACTTCTCTGTTCGGTTGAGAAATATCAGGTTGCGTGCACGCGGTGACGTCTGTGTCGAGGATAGATATTCGCCGATTTCTCGTTGGCGCCGGATATTCGCTGCTCGCGTTTTCCGGAGCAGCGCAGGCGGCTGATTCCTATCGGGTTGAAATACGCGGCGCGGACGACGCCCTTTCTGAAAAACTCGAGATCATCTCCGATTTGAAAAAAGGTCTGCGCGACTATCCGACCGTTGCCGCATTGCGCCGGGCCGCCCGCCGCGACGCCGACGCATTCGATGAGGCGCTCACCGCCGCCGGATATTACCTCGGGACCGTCGAATTCACCGTCGAGCGATCGGATGACGGCGCAGCGCCGCTTGTCGTTTTCAACATAGAGACTGGCCCCGAATTCCGCGTCACCGAATATGAGGTTATCTATCGCGACGACGGCGACAATCGCCCAACGACGCTCGAAGAAGCGAAAATTAATGCCGACGGGTCGGCCGCAGGCGCCGACATTCGCGACGTGCAGGTCCGCTTTCTCAATCACCTTTGGGATACGGGCTATCCGGCCGCAGAAATCGCCGGCAGGCGCGCAATCGCCCTCCCGGAAAAAGCCGAGGCGTCTGCAATCTTCGTATTTAATAGCGGTCCGAAGGCGCGCTTCGGCGAGATCAACATAGATGGGTTGAAAAAAACCAACGAAAATCACGTCGCCAAACTGAAAACCTGGCAAACCGGCGCCGAATATGAGCGGGCGAAGATCGTCGCCTTCCGCGACCGCCTCGGCGAGTCCGGCCTCTTTTCTTCGATCAGCGTCGCGCCGGGGGCGCCCGATGAAAACGGCGACGCGCCGATCATCGTCAATCTCGAGGAAAGGAAACGCCGCACCATCGGCGCCGGCGTTTCGTGGTCTACCTCGGAGGGCCCCGGCGGGCGGATCTTTTTTGAAAACCGCAACATTTTTGGGCGGGGTGAGAACTTACGCATCGAACTGCGCGGATCCAAAATCGAGCAGTCGATAGACTTCACCGCGCGCAAACCGTTTCCCACGCTGCCGGGGTTTGCGTTCGCCAATTTCGGTTTTTCAAATGAAACCACCGACGCATTCGATGCGCGCTCGCTTAGGCTCTCCGGCGGGCTCGCGAAACAATGGCTCGATGATCGGCTCGAAACACGCGCCGGACTGGCGGCTGAGACGTCGAAGGTTGAAACCGACGGTACGGAAGAGCGAACATATTTTGTATCGGCGCCGCTATCCGTCCTCTGGGATTCAGAAAACAATCTTCTGCAGCCGACAAGGGGCTTTCGCGCATCCCTGACAGTGACGCCCTATACCGGGACGGAGACATTCACACAGTCAGAGCTGTCCGGTCGTTACCGCCTTTTTTTGGGCGCCGACGACCGGTTCACTGTGGCGGCGCGCGCCGGCTTCGGCGCGACGTTCGGCAACGGGCTTCTCGACCTTCCGGCGAATAAACGCTTTTTTGTCGGCGGCGGCGGCACGGTTCGCGGGTTTGGCTTTCAGGAGGCCGGTCCCCTTGACGCCGACAACACGCCGATCGGCGGACGGTCCTATGCAGTTGGCGGAACAGAATTGCGCGGCATGGTCACCGATGAAATACAACTCGTCGGATTTGTCGACGCCGGCACGGTCATGGCCTCGCCTCTTCCCGACTTCAAGGAAAGGTTTTTCGTCGGTTATGGCGGCGGCGTTCGCTACTTCACGCCCATCGGTCCGGTCAGGATCGACGCAGCGTTTCCCTTGAACGGGCGGCAAAGCGACCGTGATTTTCAAATCTACATCGCATTGGGGCAACCATTCTGATGCCCCGCGCGCTTCGCATAACCGCTTACCTTGCGGCCTTCCTCGTGCTCATCGGGATCGTTGGCGTCGCCGCCGTTCTTTATACGCCGCCAGGGCGGGCATTCATCATGGAGAGAGCGGAAGCTGCAATTGAAGGAGAACTCGGCGGCGAAGCCGAAATCACGGCGTTGCGCGGCAGTCTGCCCGGCTACATCATCGTCGAAAACCTTGTTCTCTCGGAAGCGGGGAACCCATGGGCGCGGATCGATCACGCCGAATTGCGCTGGCGGCCACTGCGTCTTCTCGGCGGCGACATCGTAATTGACTCGCTCGTCATCAATGGCGGCGCGGTTTTCCGCGAACCGCCAGAACAACCGGACGACAACGAACCGTTTTCCATCAAACTGCCGGAAGAACTGCCGTCGCTGCGCATTAGCGATATCCAGATCAACAACTTACAAAGCAGCCTTGGCGGCGTTTCGGCGCGGGTCGACGGGATCGGCGCCGTCGATATGGGCGGGCGGCGCATTAACGCGCGCCTCAACCTCACCAGCGCTGACGACGCCGATACAATCGACCTGACCGTCAACATAGCGCCCGATACGGAGCGCATTATCATCGATGCAACGATCGCCTCACAGGAAAACGGCATCGTCGCCGCCATCGCCGATCTCGGCGGCCCGTTGTTTGTCGAAATCGACGCTGATAGTCCGCCGGAACGCGCGTTGATAACCCTGAACGGCGTCATCGGCGCCTATGGCCATATCAACGCCGACCTGCTCGCAAATCTCACCGATGCGGTTTCGGTCGATGCGAATGGCGCATTCGCCGCCGGCGCGCGCCTAGCCGATATCGAAGAACTCGCCGAACCGGTGCGTTTCAACTTCACTCTGCAGGACGAAGAACGCGGCGGACGGATTACAATCAATCGTCTTTTGTCGGCTGCGGGCGCATTGGCTGGCGACATCGCCTGGGCGGGTTTGCGTGAAAATGACAATAGCCTCACCGCGGACCTCCGCGTCACGCTCGCAGAGAACTACCGGCCGGAAATTCAGCGCTATCTCAGCCGCGACATTACCCTCGGCGCAGCGATGCAACGGCGTCCCGATGACTACGCTATCGATTTGCTGCTGCGCGGCGATGGCGTGGAGGCGACGATCAGCAATGCGGCAACGGACTTGCGCAAAACAATCGCCGGCGATCTCGCCGCGTCGCTGGCTCCGCGCGAGGATCTCCTGTCGGAAACAACGCAGATCACGACGCTATTTGCTGTAGATCTTGATGAAAAAATCACCTTGCGGGCAATTGATCTCATCGTCGGCGACAACTTCCGCGCTGAGGGTGACGCCGACTATTTCTTCGGCGACGAAACACTGCGGTTTGATGGAGACGTCGACGTTGCGCCCGCCTTCATGACGGATCTGGCGCCATCCTTCGAACCGCAGGGACGCATCATCGCAAGCATTGACGCCGCCGGCGCGGCGGATCTGTTTACCGTGACAGCGCGTGTTGAAACGCCGGATATCATGATCGGCGATGACACCGCGCCGGCCTTTGCCGTTGACGTCGCATTATCTGGCTTGCCGCGACTTCCTACCGGCGACATCAAAGCGGCGGCAAGGAACGGCGCTGGCGAGTTCGCGGCAACCTTGCGGTCGTCGCAAACAGGCCGCATCGCCGTACCGTCGATCACGTATACAGGGGCCGACTTCAATCTGCAGGGGGCGGGCGCCTTTAACCCCGAAACGCAAAGCGGCGAAATCGATTTATCATATGAAGGCGGCGAAGACGCGACGCCGTGGCCCGGCGTCAACATCGCCGGCGCCTTCGCCGCAAAGGGAAATTTTGCCCGCGAAGGGCAACGTACGGACCTGTCGGTGACGTCAGAAATGTTGCGGGTCAATTCCACGTTTGTCGACAGCCTCGCATTGCGGGCCGCTGGGCCGCCGGACGCTATTGAAACGACATTGTCAGCGCGGCGGCTCATTGTCGCCGGCGACAATCCCGCGACGGACGTTTCAGCCGCTGCGACCATCAATCCCAAAAACGATCTCCGCATCCGGCTGACCGCGTTCAACGCAACTTTCGCCGACAATACAGCGCGGCTGCTGGAGCCGGGTGTCGTTACTTTCGCAGACGGCGTTTCGTTGGAAAATATCCGCCTTGGTTGGAGCCAGCGCGGGCGCATCGCCATTGACGGCGCATTTTCCGACACACGCTGGCGGGGCGTTTTCGGCCTCACGGATATAAACATTCCGCAGACAGATGGGCGCGCCACGCTAAGGCTCACGCTTGACACCGACGCTACAGACATCGCCGCCGGCGACTTCAGACTGCAATCGCTGATTTCGAACGAAGAGGCTTCTATCAGCGGCGATCTGAAATGGGACGGCGCAGCGCTAATCCTGTCGAGCCTGCCGGATACGGACGCCCTCGACATGCGTCTCGCCCTGCCGGCGAAGCTGATCCGCACGCCGGCCCTTTCGGTTTCCACCGATGGCGAGATCGACGGATATATTCGCTATGACGGCGCCATCGAGCCCTTTGCGGCGTTCATGCCGCCGGAACTGCAAACGCTTGAGGGGTTTCTCGCCGTTAATTTCATCGTCAGCGGAACGACCGAAAACCCGTCGCTCGCGGGCGCCGCGGAGATTACCGACGGCGCCTATACGGAGCTGCGCTCCGGCCTCTCGATCGCTGGCTTGCATACCCGCGCAGATGCGGATGTTTCCGTGAACGGCAGCAATATCTCGTTTTCCGGCGGCGCGCGCGGCGGCGGGCAAACCGGCGACGACACAATCACGATCGGCGGCAAGATGACGTTGGCGGACATCTCGCGCATTGATCTCGATATCAACCTCAATAACGCCGCCCTCTCCGCTTTTCCCGTCAACACCGTGCGCGCTGACGGCGCGATCAAGATTGCCGGCCCGATTGACGCCATTTCGGCGACCGGCGATATCACCGTGCGCGAACTCGATGCTGAAATCATTACCCCGGAGACGACCGGCCTTGTTCCAATAGAAGTCGTCAACATTGACGACATAGAAAATGGCGCGGCGCTTGAACCCACGGCGAAGCCGTCGACGATCACCTATGACGTGCAGATCTCCGCCGACGACCGGATATTTATTCGCGGACGCGGTCTCGACAGCGAGTGGTCAGCCAACATGCGCGCTGTCAGCATCAAGAACGAACCGGTCGTTATCGGCGTGATGCGCCTGCGCCGCGGCACAATAGATTTTTCCGGCCGGCGGTTTGACATCGCCAGCGGCGCTATCACCTTTGACCGCCTGTCGCCGAACAATCCTCTCCTCAATATCCGCGCGACGTTTGAAACCAGTGATGTCTCGGCGACCATCGACATCACCGGCCGCGCTGACGAACCGAACATAGAACTCAATTCGACGCCCGACCTGCCTGACGAAGACATTATGGCGCTGATCCTGTTCGGCAAACCGGCTGACGAGCTGACGGCGTTTGAGTCGCTGCAGACGGCGCAAGCGCTCGCGTCTCTCGGCGGTATCGGACCGTTCGGCGGGACGGGCGTCACCGGATCCATCCGGCGCGCCACCGGTCTCGACATGCTGAATTTCGACATCGACCCGGAAAGCGGCGGCGGCTCCCTTACCGTTGGGAAATATGTGGCCGATGGCCTCTTTGTATCGGCGACACAAGACGCGCAAGGAAAAGGCGGCGCGGTCATCGTCGAATATGAAATTACAGACAACATTTCCGTTGAAACGGAGGTCCGCCAAGATGGCGACCAAACGGTCTCCGCGAACTGGAAAAAGGATTTCTGAGCGATAACTTGCGCACCGCCGCGCATCGCGGCGATAAGGCGCTTCATGGACTCAATCGACGTCTCGGACCCGGACCTGTGGGCGCGCCGCGAAACGGCGGCGCTGCTGACGCGCCTGCGCGCCGAGGATCCGGTTCATTACTGCGCAGACAGCGCCTACGGGCCCTATTGGTCGGTGACGCGCTATGAAGACATCGTCGATGTCGAAACTAGGCACGAAGAATTTTCTTCCGCATCTGAGCATGGCGGCGTCGTTATTCACGATGCGCTGACGCAAAAATGGTCCGGTCACACCCTTGAGGGGTTTATTTCCATGGACCCGCCGCGCCATGGCGAACAGCGCAGCGCCGCATCCGGCATCGTCTCCCGTCCCAACCTTGCGCATTTCGAGCAGGTGATCCGCAAGCGCACGGCGGATCTGCTCGATACATTGCCAATCGGCGAATCCTTCGACTGGGTCAGCAACGTCGCCATCGAACTGACCACCCAGATGCTCGCCTCGCTGTTCGATTTTCCGTTTGAAGAACGCGCCAAGCTGACGCGATGGTCCAACGTCGCAACATCCGAACCGGGCCTTGGCGTCATCGCGACCGAGGAACAACGAATACGCGAGATCAAGCAATGCATGTTCGCCTTTACGAAGCTCCGGCGCGAACGCGCAGGCGCCGGCGAAGCCCACGATCTTGTAACGATGCTGGCGACGCACCCAGCGACGGCATCACTCAATCCCATGAACTTTCTCGGCAACATTCTGGTCCTGATTGTCGGCGGCAACGACACGACCCGCAACTCAATGTCCGGCGCCGTCGTCGCTTTTCATCGCTTCCCCGAACAGCTCGAACGCCTCAAGGCTGATCCATCGCTGATGGAGAACGCCGTCTCGGAAATTATTCGCTGGCAAACACCCATTGCTCATATGCGGCGCACGGCTCTCGCAGACGCGAAGATCAACGGTAAGCAGATCAAAAAGGGCGACAAGGTCGTTATGTGGTATGCGTCGGGCAATCGTGACGAAAGCGTCTTCGAAAATGCCGACGCGTTCGACATTGCCCGCGAGAATGCACGCCGCAATGTTTCCTTCGGGTTCGGCATTCACCGCTGCATGGGCAAGCGTCTTGCTGAGTTGCAATTACGAATTCTGCTGGAGGAAATGACGGCGCGCTGGGCGCGTATTGAAGTTTGCGGCGAACCAAAAACCGTCCGGTCAAACTTTGTGCATGGCTATGATGCGCTGCCAGTGCGGATTGTTGCTTGATCAGCGATATTGCCCGGTGCTGCTACGGTAGCGTTCAATCGCTGCCGGCAGGCCGGCGCGTCTTTGTTCACCCACCGCGATTCGAATTTTTGAGATGCGCTTTTTAGGATCGTTTGACGCAAGCTCTTCCGGTTCAAATGAGAGGATCACCGCGGCCTCGTCTCGATCGACTGAATTGATGCGCGACCAGGCGATCATATCGCCATCATCACCCTGCAAGCTCTTGAAATGAACACCGTCTTGATCAACGACGATATGCGGAAATTCATCCGCGCCGTAACCGGACAAAGCCGCGTGCACACTCCATAACAAAGCGATAGAACCGGCGAATATCCCACACATGAAGATGTAGGACCATGGGGCAGAAACGTCCGCAAAATTCAATGCGGAGAGCGAGACAATACTGAACAATGCCATACTGGCGACAAGTATGCTGCGGCGCCGCTCAACACGAATATTGGGATCAACAAATACCGCGCATTCGTCATCGTCTTGGTGATGGCTAGACACGGCGTTCAACGCCGGTCCACCGGATAACATTCCGCACGTACGGGATTGCCGACGACCTGTTGCGACATCCACGCATCGCCGGCCGCCTCGCATTCCGTTCGGGAGGAAAAATTGCCGATGAACTCGCCCTCTACTGTAGGACTTGGGGATAAGTATCCGTAAGCATCAAAGCCGGCCGGATTGGAAAGCGTCGAACACGCTGCGGCGACGCCGGCGGCAACCGCCGTCAATACCGAATGGATTGCCGATTTCGTTGTGTTCGACATTGCGCAGCCTCGTTTTTTATCGCCGCCCGAACAATTACACCCTAAAATAAGTAAAGCCCCGGCGCGCCGTTTTCAATTTGGCGCGCCAGGGCTTTAAAATGAGTCCCGTTTTTGAACTCTGCCGTCGCCGAATAGAACTTTTTCGGCCTTGTAACGGAGATTTCCCCGCAAATAGCGTCGGCAAAACTTGTTTCCGACGCCGGGAGCCCCTCATTTGCGCATTTTGGCGCTTCAAAACACCATTTGCACGAGGCGCAAGCGCTACTTTGCGTGCTCAGGCGGCATAACGCGCGCCCGATACGACAATATTAGCGTCTTTTCCGCTTAGTCGTCTTACGCTTGGCGGTTTTGCGTTTTGCAGTCTTACGCTTAGCCGTCTTGCGTTTCGCGGTCTTACGCTTTGTCGTTTTGCGCTTGGCCGTCTTGCGTTTTGCGGTTTTCCGCTTCGCAGTCTTGCGCTTGGCCGTTTTCCGCTTCGCAGTCTTGCGCTTAGCAGTCTTTCTCTTGGCCGTTTTCCGCTTCGCAGTCTTACGCTTAGCGGTTTTTCTCTTGGCCGTTTTCCGCTTTGCGGTCTTACGCTTAGCGGTTTTTCTCTTGGCCGTTTTTCGCTTTGCAGTCTTGCGCTTCGCGGTTTTCCGCTTAGCTGTCTTACGCTTTACTGTTTTACGTTTAGCGGTTTTTCTCTTCGCCGCTTTTCGTTTGGTCGTTTTTCTTTTGACCGCCATGGTTCACCTCCGAATCATGATTCGAAAGCCGTAACATAACTTAATTTACTAAAAAAGTATTGTTTATGCGCAACGCTGAACGTTCGCATACGCAAATTCATGCATTTTTTGATTCGTTTTCGCGTTTTATTGCGAAGTCAGAATGGAATCTCGTCGTCTAACTCATAACTTTGTCCGCCGGATGATGAACCGCCGCTGTCCGACATGCCGCCGCCGCTGCGTTCAAAATTTCCGCCGCCGCCACCACTTCGTGAATCAAGCATCACCATCGATGAATTGAAGTTTCGCAGCACAACCTCGGTCGTGTAACGGTCATTTCCGCTCTGATCCTGCCATTTGCGCGTCTCGAGTTGCCCTTCAAGGTAAACTTTTGATCCTTTTCGCAAATATTGCTCCGCGACGCGCGCAAGGCCTTCTGAAAAGATTGCAACGGAGTGCCATTCCGTTTTTTCGCGCTGTTCGCCAGTGTTTCGATCTTTCCAGCGTTCCGACGTCGCAATGCGTAAATTGCAAACCTGTCCGCCGTTTTGAAATTTGCGTACTTCCGGGTCGGCGCCGAGATTGCCGACCAAAATGACTTTGTTGACGCTGCCTGCCATTATTCATCTCCAGGAATATTCGTTCACAACACCGCACATGGCGCGGATTCGGGCCGCGCTCAACGATTGGTTATCCCCAGTGTTTGCGCGGTCTGGCGGCCAAATGTTCACACCTTGTTCTCTGTGTCAACGCCGATATATAAGGGCGGAACGAAACCCGCGCGCGTAGGCCGCTTATATATAAAGAGAACCATGAGTTTGAAATCGATCCGCGTCGCCGGCGCGCGCGAACACAACCTGAAGAACGTCACGCTGGAAATTCCCCGCGACAAACTCATCGTCATGACTGGGTTGTCCGGTTCGGGAAAATCATCCCTCGCCTTCGACACGATCTATGCCGAAGGCCAACGCCGTTATGTTGAAAGCCTGTCGGCTTACGCGCGTCAGTTTCTGGAATTGATGCAAAAGCCGGACGTGGATCAAATTGACGGACTTAGCCCCGCCATTTCCATCGAGCAGAAGACAACATCGCGCAATCCGCGCTCGACGGTCGCGACCGTCACCGAGATTTACGACTACATGCGCCTTCTCTGGGCGCGCATCGGCGTTCCATTCTCACCGGCGACCGGCGAACCCATTGCATCTCAAACGGTGACCGAAATGGTCGACCGCCTGATGGGATGCGAAGAGGGATCGCGTTTCTATCTGTTGGCGCCGATTGTGCGCGCGCGAAAAGGCGAATACCGAAAAGAATTCGCCGAACTGCAGAAGCGCGGCTTTCAGCGCGTCAAAGTCGATGGCGCTTACTACGAGATCGCCGACGTTCCGGCGCTGAACAAAAAGATCAAGCACGATATCGAAGTCGTGGTCGACCGCATCGTTGTGAAGCCGGGGGTTGAATCCCGCCTCGCGGACTCCTTCGAAACAGCGCTTGAGCTCGCCGACGGCATCGCCATCGCGGAAAGCGCCGACAAAGAGGGCGAACGTACGATCTTCTCCGCCAAGTTCGCCTGTCCTGTTTCCGGGTTCACCATCGACGAGATTGAGCCACGCCTCTTCTCCTTCAACGCGCCCGCCGGCGCCTGCCCCACTTGCGACGGCCTCGGCACGGAAATGATCTTTGACGAAGACCTCGTTGTCCCCGACGGCGCGCTCGCCCTCAACAAGGGCGCCATCGCGCCGTGGTCGAAAGGCACGTCCCCCTATTACGCCCAGACGCTGCAGGCGCTGGCTCGCCACTACAAGTTCAAAGTTACGGTCCCCTGGGACGAACTCGACCAGGACGCGCGGGCGACCGTCCTCTACGGCACCGACGATGAAGAAATAAAATTTATCTACGCCGACGGGTCCCGCAAATATGAAGTCGTCAAACCCTTCGAAGGGGTGATCCCCAATCTTGAACGGCGCTGGCGCGAGACCGATAGCGCCTGGGTGCGTGAGGAGCTGTCGCGGTACCAATCGATCATGCCGTGCGAGACATGCAAAGGGCTGCGACTAAAGCCCGAGGCGCTGGCGGTAAAGGTCGGGACGCTCTCCATTTCCGAAGCGGCGCAGTTTTCCATCAAGGCGGCGAACAACTGGTTCAACGCCCTCGAAAAGGTCCTCTCCAAGAAGGAAATGGAAATCGCCGCAAGGATCCTCAAAGAGATCCGCGAGCGGCTGCACTTCCTCAACAATGTGGGCCTCGACTATCTGACCCTGTCGCGTTCGTCCGGCACGCTATCAGGCGGCGAGTCCCAGCGCATTCGCCTCGCCTCGCAGATCGGCTCGGGCCTTACCGGCGTTCTATATGTGCTCGACGAACCGTCCATCGGTCTCCATCAGCGCGACAACGCCCGCCTCCTCGAAACGCTGCAGCGCCTGCGCGATCTCGGCAATTCGGTCATCGTCGTAGAACATGACGAGGAGGCGATCCGCGCCGCCGATCATATTGTCGATATCGGGCCCGGCGCCGGCGTTCATGGCGGCGAGATCGTCGCGCAAGGGACGGTCAAACAGATCGAGGCGTCGAAAAAGTCCCTCACCGGCGATTACCTGTCGGGGCGGCGCGACGTACCCGTGCCGGCCGAGCGCCGCGTGTTCGCCAAGCGCAAAGTCATCAAGGTCAAAGGCGCGCGCGAGAACAACCTCAAAAACGTCACCGCCGAAATCCCCATCGGCCTCCTCACCTGCGTCACCGGCGTTTCCGGCGGCGGCAAGTCGACGCTGATCATCGAAACGCTCTACAAAGCCGCCGCCCGCCGGCTCTACAATTCGAAAGACGCGCCGGCCGACCACGACAAGATCACGGGCCTTGAACAGTTCGACAAGGTGATCGACATCGACCAGTCGCCCATCGGGCGAACGCCACGCTCGAACCCCGCCACATACACCGGCGCCTTCACGCCGATCCGCGACTGGTTCGCGGGCCTCCCCGAAGCGAAGGCCCGCGGCTACAAACCCGGGCGCTTTTCATTCAACGTCAAGGGCGGGCGCTGCGAGGCGTGCCAGGGCGACGGCGTCATCAAGATCGAGATGCACTTCCTCCCCGACGTCTACGTCACCTGCGACGTCTGCAAGGGCGCGCGCTACAACCGCGAAACCCTGGAAGTGAAGTTCAAGGGCAAGTCCATCGCCGACGTCCTCGACATGACGGTCGAGGAAGGGGCGGAATTCTTCAAGGCCGTGCCGTCGATCCGCGACAAGATGGATACGCTCAATCGCGTGGGCCTCAGCTACATCAAGATCGGCCAGCAGGCGACGACGCTCTCCGGCGGCGAGGCCCAGCGCGTCAAGCTCTCAAAGGAACTCTCAAAACGCGCCACGGGCCGCACGCTTTACATTCTCGACGAACCGACCACGGGGCTTCACTTCGAAGACGTCCGCAAGCTGATGGAAGTCATTCAGGACCTAACCGAAGCGGGCAACACCGTCGTCGTCATCGAGCACAATCTCGACGTGATCAAACAAGCCGACTGGATATTGGACTTGGGGCCGGAAGGGGGCGACGGTGGCGGCGAGATCGTCGCGGCCGGCACGCCGGAAGACGTCGCCGCCGTGGCAGAGAGCTATACGGGGCAGTTTTTGGCGGCGATGCTTGGGGTGAAACCTGCGACAAAAGCGAAATCACCCGCAAAGAAGAAAACGGCGAGGAAGAGGCGGGCGGCTTAACGGAGGAAAAATGTCATTACCAACATCGTATCTAACTAGTACGAAAAACCTGAAAGCGGTACTCGAAGCGATCCAGAGTGCACAGGCACCGGAAAAATTTACGCAAAGATTCCTCGAGTCATTAGAATTCAAGTCAAACACCGATAGATTGATTATCGGAGTCTTGAAGTCTCTAAACTTTCTTGACGAGCAAGGTCGCCCCACCAATCGATACTTCCAATACCTTGATCAAACGCAAGGCAGGCGAGTTCTCGCAGAAGCAATTAGTGATACATACGATGATCTCTTCCGTGTAAACATAAATGCGCACAAGCTCTCAAAACAAGACGTGGTCAACAAATTCAAAACGCTATCACAGGGATCAATTTCTGAGTCCGTGTTGGATAAGATGGCATCTACGTTTGTTCATTTGTGCGGGCTAGCTGATTTCAGTGCACCAGCCGCCTCAGAATCAAACGACGACGCAACGCAGGAAAGCGCAGCGCCTATTGATGTAGAAAAGCCAGACGAAGCTCCTACAGATACTACCCGTTTTCGCTTAGGCGGCCTTCATTACAATATTCAGATCATTTTGCCCGAGTCGCGCGACCCAAAGGTCTATGATGCATTGTTTAAAAGCCTGAAGGAACATCTCTTCAAATGAGCCAGGCAGACGAAGTATATAGTTTCGTTTTTAAAGGGTTACTCACTGAGGAGGCGTTGGACGGTGCGGGCCGGAAAAAACGTCCAACCGACATTGTAGATGTTGACGGTCTCGCACAGCTTGTGGGTTATGACGCACTCGATCCGGAACTATTGGCTAACGCCAGAAGAATGGCAGTGGTTTACT
Organism: Hyphococcus sp.; assembly: GCA_965243785.1. GTDB lineage: Bacteria > Pseudomonadota > Alphaproteobacteria > Caulobacterales > Parvularculaceae > Hyphococcus. The sequence goes on from CBDEVX010000014.1 coordinate 574,225, forward strand.
CCGCAATTGCTGCGTTCGAAAACTCTGTGCGACAACTTATAACGAGAACTCTATTGGAAGAAGTCGGAGAGAATTGGTGGCAAGACTGCGTGTCTAATAATATTCGCAGTGCAGCTACAACGCGTTTAGAGGAAGAAGAGAAAGTAAAATGGCATTCTCAACGCGGAAACGATCCAATTCAGTATACAATGCTTCCAAACCTGCTGAACATTATACGGCAGAATTTTGAGCACTTTGAACCATTCATTCACAACCTAGATTGGGCCGCAAATATCTTTGATATTGTTGAACGATCCCGAAATGTAACTATGCATAGCGGCACTTTGGGAGACCGCGACATTGCGCGCATAGGTTCGTTGTTACGTGATTGGTATAGTCAAGTATCGTACTAGTACCCAAAGCTTAAGCGCAGTGTGCGAACCAGCCATCTCGGATGTCGCACTTGATACGGTGTGACCCTTCCCAAAAATTGAAAGCAAGCAAGAATGCGACTTAAGTCAAATCGAAAGGTCGAAAAATGGCAAAAGGGAAGAACCTTCGCGACTACATCAAGTTAATCCATAACGCGGCACCGTCTGCTGCTACAGAAATTGATAGAGACCAATATAATAGAGATTTTGAAGTCAACGTATCAAAATCAAGCTCGATTGCCGAAGCCGCATTCAAAAAAGCATGGGAAGTTCGTAACTTTGAGATAGAAATGTATTGGCGGCGAGCAACGTACTTTTGGGCATTTATTGCAAGTACCTTCGCAGCTTATTTTCTGCTAATAAGCCGTACAGAAACTATCGATCCACAAAATTCATACCTTCCGGAAGAAATATTTATAGTCGTTTGCATTGGCTTTGTATTATCTTGCGCTTGGCTTTTCACAAATAGGGGCAGTAAAACTTGGCAACGGCATTGGGAAGTTCATGTCGACCTCCTTGAGAATAATCACACCGGGCCATTATACCAAACGGTGAATCATAACCACACGTACTCTGTTTCAAAAATAAATGAAATTGTGAGTTTCGTATTTGTATTGATGTGGCTTCTTCTGGGTTTAAAATTTTTATTTGATTACAGACTTATAAATTTTGCTTTTGGCAACGTGCGTTGGACATTGGTTGTAGCAAGTCTGATTACCGTAATTGCGGTTTACTCAATGCAATTCGGGTATGGCCGCGGGCGATTTGGACACCGCACGGTAAAAATGTATCGGCGAGCATTCCGATTTGATTAGCAAGCGTAGGGCGGGTTAGCGAAGCATAACCCGCCCTACAGTTTCCAAACTGCCCTCCCCCCATTTGACGCCACGCCCCTTCGGGGAAATACTCCCCCCTCATCCAAAGGGGAGACACATGATGAAACGACTTTCTTTAACTGCTGCCGCGCTCGCGGCTTTAGGCGTCGGCGTTATCGCCGCGCCGTCGCCCGCCGCCGCGCAAGTCCAGAGCCGCGACTGCAACCCAACCGAGGTCGCCGTTTTCAGCAACCGCATTCATGTCAGATGCGCGCCGATCCCGAGCAAGGCGTACACCAGCGACATTCCCTATTACGCCATGAAGCTCGCCGGCGGCGACGGGCGACAGGTGCGCATGACGCTCGAGCTGATGTCGGAAGCGAAAGCGAACGGACGCAAACTGCGGATCTGGGCGGACATGTCCGACTACAAGAGCGTGCCAGGTTGTCAGGGCAGCAACTGTCGTCGCCTGACCGGCGTCGCGATGAAATAGCGCCGCGGACTTTCACATCATCGGCCCGCCCCGCGCTCGGCAAACGACCGGCGGCGGGCCGTTCCTAAAACTGGAGATCCTCATGGAAATCACCCGCAAATCCCTGCCCGAACAGCATTACCTTTATGTCGACCGCGAGGCATCCTTTACGGAGCCGAACGCCATCGCCGACGCCATGGCCTCCGGCTTCGGCGAAGTCTTCGGGTTCACGCAAGGCGCGGGCGTTCAGCCGTTGACCATGCCGAGTTCCATTTACGTGGAAATGCCAGACGGCGATAAAATGCGTTTCCGCGCCGCTGTGTTCATTAAATCGGAGGACGCCGCCAAGGCTGAAGGAAATGTGCTGGCCGGCGTCATTCCCGCTTGCGACGTTCTAACCGCAACCCATCAGGGCGCGTACACGACGATGCACGAGACTCACAAAGCGATGTGGGATCACGCCGAAAAGGAAGGCCTCGCCAAAACCATGCCGGCCTGGGAAATCTATGTGGACGATCCCACCACCAAGCCGGAAGCGGAGGTCCGCACCGAGATTTTCCACCTGATCGGCTAAGCCGGCGGATCACCCGGCTTGCCGCGGCGCGTTGTGATGCGCCCATGCGTGAAAAGGCAGGATGGCGTCATTGTGACTCACGCCCCCCTCGCCCTGATCCGCGCGACGGATTACAGACGGTACGGCGTATGATAGAGACAGCGCATCGGTAGAGGTCCCGGCGAATGAGCGTTCATCACTATCTGATGTTTTTCCTGCCCGTTTTCGCGGTGATGATCGCCATTGAGTGGCGGATCGGCAGGAAGCGCGGGCTGACGCTCTATACAAAGGGCCAATCGATCGCCTCGGTCGTAATCGCCGTCGGTCAGCGGCTGATCAGCTTCGTCCCTCTCAGCCTTGTGGGCGTCATCTGGTACTTCGCGTTCGAAAATCGGCTGCTTGAAATCCCCACCGGCGCCTGGTGGTACATCCCGCTGCTCTTTTTGGGCGTTGAGTTCTTTTATTATTGGTTCCACCGGCTCAGCCACGAGATCCGATGGCTGTGGGCGACCCATTCGGTGCATCACTCGATTGAGGAAATGAACTTCCTCGCCGCCTATCGCTTCGGCTGGACGGGCCGCATTTCCATGGGCGGGCTTGTCTATTCGCCGCTGTGCCTGATCGGCTTTCCGCCGCCCCACATTGTCATCATGCTCGCCGTCAACCTGATGTATCAGTCCTGGCTCCACACCAATCTCATCGGCAAGCTCGGGCCCCTTGAAGGGATCGTCAACACGCCGTCGGCGCACCGCGTCCATCACGCGAAGAACGCGGACTATCTCGACCGCAATCATGGAGGCGTCCTGATGATCTGGGATCGGATCTTCGGCACCTATGTGCCCGAGCGCGAGAGCGAACCGGTCGAATACGGGCTGATCAAACCTTCGGGCTCCGCCAATCCCGTGCGTATCGCCTTTCACGAATGGGGCAACATCATCAACGATGTGAAAAAACACCCGATAACCGCGTGGCCCATGTTGTTGTTCGGGCCGCCGGGCTGGGCGCCGAACGGCGAAGGGTCAACAAGCGCACAATTGCGGGCGCGCTATCGTCAGGAACAGGGCGCCGCCGACGCCGAGTACGACAACGCCGCCTTGAACGCGCAGTCGACAGCCGCATCATAAGGTTGCGTCGGCGCTGCGCTTAGTCGGTCGCCCCATCGCAACCTTCTGTCTCCACCGTCCATGTGAAGTTGGAGATTTTCCATGTCTCTTCTATCTTCACCGCATCGATGGAATTGACGCCGCAATGAGAGAATTCGCCGTCTATGGTGAATTCAAATTCGCCCCAGATGACGGCGATGGGCCCGCGGATCATCACGGTTGGCTCACTTGTCCACCGCTCGCGATAGTCATGATCGTTCGGCGCGATGCGCGTAAGAAACGCTTCGTTTGAGATAAGTCGCATTTTCTGCGCGCCGGGCGGGCCATCCGGATCCTGACGAAAAGATATGGCGACGCCATCGGCGAGTTGTATCGCCCGCCAGTCGTCGGGGTTCTGGGAGTGTACGGCGTCAAACGCTTTTTCCGCGAGGGCGAGAAGCGCCGCTTTGTCGCCCTCATCCTCCGCCGTGGCCGGCGCCATGGCGGCGATTGCCGCAGCGGCGCCCGCCGAAATAATTTTTGTTATGGTCACAGATCCCCACTCCCTCTCCCGGCTTTTTGTCAGGCGCGACGCGGTGTATTGGGCGCCGCATAGATCATCGCGTCAACCTCTCCGCCGTCATCAAGCGCAACGCTGACCGTGACCCGTTCATATTCCCCGCCTTCAAACGCATCGAGTCTCGGCCAGTGCTCGGGTAACTCTCTCGATTCGAAGACATGGCAGGCGACGGGTTCGGCGCTCTCATCGAGAATGATCGCCGGATAACCCTGCGCCGCGCCCCACCCTTCGTCGACAAGCCGGCCGCGCACGGCGCCGGTCAGCCATCGCCCGCGCAAGCTCGACAGGTGATGGTGATTGACCCGACCCGGCGCCAGCGTCCCGTAGGTCGCAAGGCGCGTCTCAGCGGAATGAACGAAGTCGGACATCATGGATTTTCCGGCGGCGCGTCGCACAACCCTATCACAGCCAAGCGCCCGCGCCGCCATTTGTCCTCGCTGCCCCTGAGGCCTATGCTGGCCCGTCAACGGGAATGGAGGGAGACCATGTTGAAATCCGCACTCGCGGCGTTCGCCGCATCAGCACTCATCGCCGCGCCGGCCTTCGCCGAAGAATGCGCTGAACCGGCTGAGAAACCAACACGCGCTGCAGCCGGTGAGGCCGCCGCCGGCGATTCCTTTTCCTTCGGCGTCGAACGGGAGATGAAAGAGTCCGGCGAAAAGGGCGGCACGGAAGACATCAATATCGGTGTCGGCGAATTGCAGGAAGGCCCAGAAGCCGAAGGCAAACCCAAACGTCTCGCGAAGGCGGAGGATGGCAAAACGGCCGACTTCGCCGTTGAGCGGGAGATGAAAGAGTCCGGCGAAAAAGGCGGCACCGAAGACATGAATATCGGTGTCGGCGAATTGCAGGAATGCACGATCTCAAAGTCGACGGATAAATCGTAAAACGGGCTGCGCGGTGATGTTGCGCCGCGCGCCTTACCCGGCGGGAATTGCCGCGGCGCAGGCATGGTCCGGCGGCGCGGACTCGATGGCGTAAGCATCAGAGAACCACTTCGCTTCGAGATCGTCCCAATAGCCGTCAAGATCGCGTTCGATCACCCAAGCGTTCAGCGCTTCGCGCAGGGCGTCGGCGCCCTTCGTCATGGCGAACGCCTCGATGGTGCGCGTCAAGGCGAACTCATGAGGCACGCGGTATTTATGGCCTTTCATTGACTTCGCGATGTCGAGATAGGGATCGAACAGCACGGCGCCATCGACCGCGCCCCGCTCCATGGCGTCGAGGATCTCCGTGAAGGACGAAAAGCCTTTGAGGTCCGCGCCGGAAAACTCGCCAAGCGCAACCATGCCGGAAACGCCGCCATGCTGGTACGCAATCGAAATGTCCTTGCGGTTGAGACCACGCAGGGTTTTGGCCTCTTTCGCCGCCGCGCGCGTCACGGTGACGAAATATTCCGTGTCATGATAGGGCAGCGAGAAATCGAGGAGCCTGCGCCGCGCCGGCATGTTGGAAAAGCCCGACGCGATCATGTCGGCCTCGCCTGAGAGCACCGCCTCGGCAAGCTCGCAGAACGGGCGTTCCACATACTCAACCGTCAGGCCAAGGCTTTCGGCGAGCGTTGACGTCGATTCGATCTCGAAACCGGATAGAGCCCCGTCCGGCGCCTTGATGACGAAAGGCGATAGTGGCGCGACCGCGACGCGCAATGCGCCCCGCTCCGTGATCTCATCGAGGTCGCCGGCAGACGCAGCGCCGCCCATCACAAGGACGGCAAGAAAAACAGATAGACGCATCAAGTTGCACTCCAATTCCCGCCACTGTGCGTTATGCCATGCATGTGATCGTCGCCCAACCTTGAAACCGGCGCGCGGAAGGTGTTTGTTCCGACGCTCATGACGGAAACCCCTGACATAGACATTGCGACAGAAGCCCGCTTCGGCGACGCGCCGATCCTCGTCTTCTGCGACCATGCGTCCAATGCGATGCCCGCCTCATTCGATTGCCTCGGCCTGCCCGGCGACATTCTGGCGACGCATATCGCATGGGACATCGGCGCCGGCGCGCTCGCCGAAGCGCTCGCCCGCAATCTGGGCGCCACTTATCTCGCCTGCGGTTTCTCCCGCCTGATTATCGACGCCAATCGCGATCCGACGTCGCACGACCTTATTCCGGCGGTCGCAGACCAGATCCCGGTGCCGGGCAATCAGATGCTGACCGACGCGGACCGAACAGCGCGCCTTCATAGTTTTCACGAGCCCTATCAGGCCCTCCTGGGCGCTGCGGTCGGCGATCTTGAAACACGCGCCGGCAAAGACGCGCTCGCCATTTCCGTGCACAGCTTCACGAACCGTCTTATGGGCGCCGGCGAGGAGCGCCCCTGGGGCGCCGGTCTGTTGTGGCGCGAGGACGAACAGTCGGCGAAATTTATGATCGACTGGTTGCGCGACAACGCAGACTGGCCCATCGGCGACAACGAACCCTACGACGCGCGGCTCTTTAATTACTCCGTGGACCGCCATATTGGTCCGCGCGCCATGCGCCATCTCACCTTTGAAGTGCGCCAGGATCTCCTCACCGACACTCACGGCGTCGCGCAAGTCGCAGACCTCCTCGCCCAGGGCGTTGGCGCATTGCAAAAAACCCAATAGGATAAGCTCAAAGCCCATGCGAAACCTGAGGGAGGCCGACGCATGATCCCTGCCCTGACGCTCGGAGTGGAGGAGGAATATCTCCTTATCGATCCGGAAACGCGCAACCTCGTCGCCGAGCCGTCGCCGGATTTCATGTCGGACTGCAAGGACCGGTTAGGCGAGCGCGTCACGCCTGAATTCCTGAAATGCCAAGTCGAGATCGGAACGCCGGTCTGCGCCGACATTTCCGAGGCGCGTCATCATCTGACGGCGCTGCGATCGGTCATCATCAACACCGCCGAAAAGCACGGCATGCAGGTGATGGCGGCGTCGACCCATCCCTTTGCGCAATGGGGTCGGCAAAAACATACGCCAGCGCCGCGATATGATCTCCTCGACAAGGATATGGGCGGCGCAATCCGCCGTATGCTGATTTGCGGCATGCACGTTCACGCCGGCATTGAAAATGAAGAGTTACGCATCGATCTGATGAACCAGATGCGCTACTTCCTGCCGCATCTGCTGGCGCTGTCAACGTCGTCCCCTTTCTGGGGCGGGCACGACATGGCGATGCGCTGTTCGCGGCTTGGCATCTTCGATTCCATGCCACGGACGGGCATGCCCGAACGGTATGAAAGTTGGTCGGAGTATGAACGCGTTATTGAACGGCTGATCAAGGCCGGCGTCATGGAGGACGCCACGAAGCTTTGGTGGGATATGCGGCCGTCCGCACGGTTTCCTACTCTTGAAATGCGCATCACGGACGTATGTACGCGCCTTGAAGACGCGCTCTGTATCGCTGCGTTATATCAATCCCTGCTGCGTATGCTCGCGCGCATACGGCAAAAGAATTTGCGCTGGCGGATTTATCCGCGGATCATGCTTGAAGAAAACCGCTGGCGCGCGCAGCGTTACGGATGCACGAATTCGATGATCGATCTCGGACGCGGCGAAACCTTGCCGTTCGGATCGTTGATCGAGGAAATCATTGAAATGGCCACCGAGGACGCGACGGCGCTTGGCTGCATGAAGGAAGTTACGCACGCGCGCACGATCCTGAAGCGCGGCACCAGCGCTTGTCATCAGCTCGATATGTTTGCACAGGCGAAGGCTGACGGCGCGGACGACGCGGACGCTTTCAAAGCCGTTGTTGACATGTTGGTGCGCGACACCGCCGCCGACCTGCCGGAAGCGGCCTAGGCGCTAATTCGCCAGCCGCCCTTGCGCCCACCGCCGCGCTTCGCTATATCCGCCGCTCGCCTTTTCCTGAATGTGGAAAACGACGAACAATCAACGCGGTAACGCTTGATTGGATATGTTGGCGCGGGGTGGAGCAGTCCGGTAGCTCGTCAGGCTCATAACCTGAAGGTCGAAGGTTCAAATCCTTCCCCCGCACCCAACTCCTTCAGCGACTTTACATTCCCAGCATCATTGTCTCGTTGATATCCACGCCGGATTTCATCATTCATCGCCGCGCGCCGCAGATTACGACGCGGCGAGCCGTATGCGCCCGGCCAGTGCGCCGCCCTTTGTCGGGTGCGCGGCAAATGTTCTTTATTTGTTCTTTTTCTGAGCGTAGGCTTGGACTGCTATGCAGCTCCAACTCGAGATCAACAATCAAACTGACCTGTTGGCAGAGATCCACACGCGGCTGATCACACGCTTTGGTCGGCAGGGTCCTTTTGTGAAGCTCTCACCCGTAAGTCAGCTGGTAATGGGGATGATCGGCGTGCGGACGAGAAGCGGGACGTCCAAGGCCGCCTTCGAAGCGCTGACGCGGCGTTTCGCTGACTGGTCGGCTGTACGCGATGCGCCGGCCACAGACATTCAAAATGCGATCCGCGACGTGACCTACGCCGACGTGAAGGCGCCGCGCCTTAAGGCGGCGCTCACCGCGATAAGCGGCTACAACGGCCAACCCACGCTTAAAACCATTGAATGCATGTCAGTGGAGGAGGCCCTGTCCTGGCTCGAGCGCCTGCCGGGCGTTGGTCGCAAGGTCGCCACAGCGACCTTGAATTTCAGTACGTTGCGCAAACGAGCGTTAGTGATTGACGCGCATCATCTCCGCGCGTTGCGCCGCTTGAAGCTCGTTGGCGAGCGCGCAAACTTCAAACAAGCCTATGATCGCATTATGCCGCTTCTACCGGAGACATGGGCGCCGTCGGATTTCGATGAGCACCACCAACTCATGAAGACTCTCGGCCAAGAAATGTGTCGCCACCACATTCCGATCTGTCACCGTTGTCCGATAAAAGGCCTTTGTCCAACGTCCTTGAAGTCATCGGCGGCGCGAAACCAAAAGACCTCGCGTTTACCCTAAGCGGACGGTCATCGTTCGGCGGCGAATAGGAAACACACACACAAACATAGGCGCGCGGTGAAGATGGCGTTGAAATAATTCAACCGCTTACGCCTTGCGGCGTCGGTTACGCCGCCGTTCCTTGCGCGCCTGTCTTGCGAGGTCGGCAAGGAGACCTTCGCGCAACCCGCGGTCGGCAACCCGTATGCGGGTTACAGGCCATACGCGCGTCAACGCATCAAGGATAGCGCAGCCGCATACGACCAAATCGGCCCGTTCAGGTCCGATGCACGGCTCGTTCGCGCGCTCGGACAACGACATCGCGCTTAGTCGCGACGTCACAGCGCGTGCGTCATCAGTTGTAAGCCAAAGCCCGTCGACCTTGTCGCGCCGGTAGCGGGCCAATTGCAGATGCACGCCGGCTATTGAGGTTACTGTGCCTGACGTACCGAGAAAATGTGCATCGCCAGTGCAAAAAATTTCAGCGAGCTGCGCCGGGTCGCCAAACGCGGCAAGCGCCTTGCGCACTTCAGTCACAGCGTGTTCGTAGGCCCTTTCCGTCAACGCACGTCCGTCATATTTTTCCGCCAAGCTGACAACGCCGTACGGTATCGACGTCCACGTCGCGACATCGAAGGCGCCGTCACCGTTGCGTTTCATCCACGATAATTCGGTAGAACCGCCGCCAATATCGAAGATTAACGCAGCCTTTGCGCTAGGGTCGATTAAGTCAGCGCAGCCGGCAACCGCGAGTCGCGCCTCCTCCTCAGTTGTAATGACATCGAAACCCAGCCCGGTTTCGCTTTGCACACGCTCAAGGAACGCCGCGCCGTTCTCCGCCGACCTACACGCTTGCGTTGCGATGCAGCGTTGATGAGTGACGCCTCGCTGCGCCATCTTCCGGGCGCAGACCTTTAACGCGTCAATCGCGCGATCCATAGCGGCCTCGGAAAGCACGCCGTTTGACGATACGCCTTCGCCGAGGCGCACGATACGCGAGAATGCGTCAACGATCCGCAAATCGCGGCCTTGCGGCGCCGCAATCAGCAAGCGGCAATTGTTAGTGCCAAGATCAAGCGCCGCGAAACGGAGGCGTCGCCGTAGGGGCTGTCCTGCATTTGCGCGTTGCGTTCGATTTTTCTTCCCGCCGCCGGCGTCGGGCGCGCCGGTCCGGTCCCCGTTATTCACTTAACTCTGCGTCCTCGCTGTCGCCGCCCGCTCTTAAGGGCGGCATGAGCCAGCGAGGATAGGCGCCGCCAAGCATCCGGGCAAGCACGCCCTAAATGATCGTCAGAAAGCAGCCGGTGATCGGCTGACCCGCACATAGCCCTTGTTGCGACGCACCGATAATTCTCGCATCCAACGCTTCAGCGATGCCAAGAAACAGCAACATAGCCAGAAGAACCAGCCCTATGGCCTTGGCGATATTCTGCAATAACGTCATGGTCCCTCTCCAGTCTCTCTCCTCAGGCGCGTCGCGCCAAACGGAGTCCTCCCGTTCGCCCGCATCGAGGCGTCCAAAATCAGTCCGTTATCGTCTGGTCAGACGCCTCGTTCGAGATCGCGAAACGCCTTGCGCAGGCCGTACTCGTTCGACGTTACCGCCGTTTCAAGATCGACGATGCGCGCGTCGAGCGCCCGAAACCGATGTTTCAGTTCTGAAAATGTCACCCGCGGCCGCGTCGAAAATGTACGCCAGAATTTTTCTTCCTCACGCGACCCGTACAACGGGACGGCGGGGCCGGTTTTCATGATGAAAGCCGCAACCACATAGATCACCAACGGCAGCGGGAAGAAAAACAGGGTGAGCACAACAAGAATGAGGCGCGTCCATTGGACGTTCCAGCCGTAGTAATTCGCGAGACCGGCGCAGACGCCCGCAATCATGCCGTTCTTTTTGTCCCTGTACAGACGGTGTCGGTTTGGACCTGGCCCTGGTTCACCAGCGCGATGCGCGTAACCTGCACGATCGCGCCAATGATGGTGGTGATAATGGTGATGATGCTCAGGCATTGGGACGCTCCGGATAGTCATCGCGCCAATCGGGCGCTTCCTTGTCGAGAATCGTTTCCAACGCTTCGACGCGGCGTTCTAGCCGTTGCGCCGTACGCCATAGATCATCGACGAGACGCTCGTCATCGGTTGAAATTGATTTCGTTTTCCTGAGCTCTGTCTGATAGTGCAGAAACACGGCCGGACACGCCACGAAGATAATGGCGACGATCGCCACAACCCAGATAAAGCCTTCCATCACCCAATCCCTTCCCTAGCTCTCTCAGCTTTGTGATGTGCGTGCTGCAAGGCGCGCTTTCAAGGCGTCGAGCTCAGCTTTTACCGCATCTTCCGATTCCAGCTCGGCAAATTCGTCTTCAAGCGTGCGCGGCCGGCCGAGGGCCCAGCTCTCTGCTTCCGCTTCCAATTCGTCGACGCGGCGCTCATAACGCTCAAACCGCGCGAGCGCTTCGTCGATGCGCCCATCGTGCACCTGGCGACTGATACGAACGGCGTCAGATGCTGCGTTGCGGCGAACCTCTAACGAACGCTGCTTGGCGCGCGCTTCTTTCAGCTTGCCCTGCAGTTTGTCGAGATCGTCATTGGTCTTATCGACGGTCTCGTCGATGGCTTTCAACTCATCATCAAGCAGGCCGATCATTTCTTCGGCTTTGCGTTTGGCGGCAATCGCGCCTTTCGCCAAATCATCGCGGCCTTTTCCGATCGCCAGTTCCGCCTTCGTTTCCCACTCGGCGGAGCGCCGCTTGAATTCGTCGCGCTTCCGCGTGATCTCTTTCTTGTCGGCGATGGCGCGCGCAGCATTAGCGCGCACTTCGACCAGCGTGTCCTCCATTTCCTGGATGATCAGCCGCACGATCTTTTCCGGATCTTCGGCGCGGTCCAGCATGGAGTTGATGTTCGAATTGACGATGTCGCTCAGTCTTGAAAAAACGCCCATGGGTCGCGTCTCCTTAAAAAATGATCCCGCCAAGGATGAATCCAATAAAAAATGCGCCCCAGGCAAAACCGGCGCGACCTGATACGGCGCGTTCCAACCGGTTTTCCCAATAGCGATCGTCATATCGGTATCGACTCATTCTGATCTCCTTCGTGCGGGTTTGTTTCTCCCGTCTGGCCTTAACCATTGCGAAAGCTGTGCCAACTTTCGCAGTTTTTCATAATGCATTGAAAATGCAGGTACTTTTGAATCACCCTACGCTTCTTCTGTTGAAATTTAGGTATTTTTTACCTACATTATGGATAAATAAACCAAAAAAATGGTAATATTCACGCATGGAAACGCAACCAACAGCGCCTGAATTGATTGGCCATAGCGCCGCTTTTCTCGACGCTCTCGCTCACGCCTCCGATGTCGCCGACGTGGATCGACCGGTGCTCATTATCGGCGAGCGCGGCACGGGTAAGGAACTGCTGGCGGCGCGGCTCCATTTTCTCTCTGCTCGTTGGGAGGCGCCGCTCGTGAAACTCAACTGTGCGGCGATGAACGAAGAACTGCTTGAAAGCGAGTTATTCGGCCACGAGGCCGGCGCCTTCACCGGCGCAACCAAGAAACACCGCGGCCGTTTCGAGCGCGCCGAAGGCGGGACATTGTTTCTGGACGAAATCGCGTCGGCCAGCGGACGCGTGCAGGAGAAACTGCTGCGCGTCATCGAATATGGCGAGTATGAGCGCGTCGGCGGAGAGGACGCTCGAATTGCCGATGTACGCATCGTCGCGGCCGCCAATGTCGACTTACGCGCGCGCGCCGCAGCAGGCGCGTTCAGGGCCGATCTGTTGGACCGCCTGGCGTTCGATGTCGTCGTCGCACCGCCTTTGAGGAGCCGGCGCGAGGATATTCCCTTGCTGGCGGCCCACTTCGCGGCCGCCATGGCGACGGAACTTGGCGTTCCGTTTCCGGGGCTTGCGCCATCAGCCGTCGCCACGCTGCAACGCCATCACTGGCCGGGTAATGTCCGTGAGCTGAAAAATGCAGCCGAGCGGGCGATGTTTCACTGGTCGCGTACGGACGATACCGAACAAATCGAAAGCGTCACGATTGATCCGTTTGACCAGACCGGCGCGCCGACTGGCGCGCATATCGAAACGACGGCTACGGTCGCGCCGCCCGCGCCCATTGCGAGCGACCGGCCAGACGACCTGCGCGGGCATCTGGACGAAATCGAACGGCGCCTGGTCACAGACGCGCTGTCAGCCGCCGGCGGCAGCCAGAAGCGCGCCGCCAAGCGCCTCGGCCTCAGCTACGATCAGCTCCGGGGCATCGTTCGCAAGCACGATATCGACGCAAAGAAAATCGCAGGTTTCGCTTATGATTCAGCAGGATAAACCATTTTAGAGTGCTTTCTGCGCAGAAGTCGTCAAATCGCTACTCAGCTACTTGATTGCAGGCGCGTTCACAGGGCTAATTCAATCAGTAGTCCTCTTTGCACTGGACGCGGGGACGCGAAAAGGGCCGCCAGCATTACTGCTGGCGGCCCTTTTTCCATACCCGTCTCGTCCCGTCAGGCGCCCGCGGAAACCAGCGCCTGGCGGTGGGCGAACGCCTTCAGTTCGCCGCGCTTCAGGACGCCATTGCGATTGAAATCGACGACATCGAAGATGGCGCGTTGAGCGTTTGTATACTCGTTCTCACTCATCAGCCCGTCATCGCCGGCATGCAGGTAAAATGTCGAACGCGCCACGGCGTCGACGCGCACATGCTCCGTCGGACTTAACGCAGACGGTGTAAATCCGGACAGCGCCAAGGTGCCGGGACCGTCGGCGCCTTCAATGACCACAAATCCGTTCAGCCGGGCCAGCTCCGCCGAAACAATCGAAAGGGCGGCGTATTCATCGCTATTGAGCGCGCCGTTCTGATCTCGGTCAGCCCGCTGAAACACGGTCGCAGCGTGTTCTGCAAGCGCCCCCTCTGTCAGAGACGTCAACCGGTCGTTGTCGCCATAGGCGGCGCCGGACAATGTCTCCTCCGCGGATGTGTATGCGAGGCCAGCGGCGGCGATCACGGCGGCGGCGGTTTTCATTGCGACGGAAATCATAACACTCTCTCCTGCGTCATCAGGAAAAATGTGGACTTCGATCGCGTCAGGCGCGCGGAGACTTCGTGATCATTCTCGGGCGGATTGGGAAATTTCGTGGAGGACGGGGCTGTTTCGGCCGTTATTCCGCCGCAATTGGATCGCCGTCATGGGGTTTTTCCGCATGAATCCGGGCCCAACGGTCTTTAATCATGGCGGACGTCATGCGCGAGCCGTCCGGCGACCAGCCCGGCGGCCCGAACAGAAAGCCCAGCCGCTCGCGCCAGCTTTTCGCCGACCAGACGTCCCTGGCGATGCCGATCCACTCATGAAACGAAATAATCAGCGGATTGAACGTGCCGAGATTTTTGACGATCCCGTATCGCGGTTTCTCGTCGTCGGACTCCGGGATGAACGTGCCAAACATCCGGTCCCAGATGATCAATGTGCCTGCATAGTTAGCGTCGAGGTATCGTGGGTTGGTCGCATGATGAACGCGGTGATGGCTGGGGGTGTTAAAAATCCACTCGAACGGCCCCATGCGGTTAATCAGTTCCGTGTGAATCCAGAACTGATAGATCAGGTTCACCGCGCCGACGAACAACACCATCGCAGGATGGAAGCCTAGAAATACGAGCGGGGTTTTAAAGAGCACCTGTCCGATGATCTGCCCGGTCCATGTCTGACGCAGCGCCGTCGTCAGATTGTAGTGCTGGGAAGAATGATGAACCACGTGGCTTGCCCAGAACCAGCGACGTTCATGGCTGATGCGGTGCCACCAGTAATATCTGAAATCGTCCAGCACAAAACACAGGACAACCGCCCACCATGTATTCGGGATATCTGTCAGTCGGAATTCGTAGGCTGCATAAAACACCGAGCCAACGACAGCGGCGCCGCCCAAAAGCGGCGCCAGCTCGCTGCCAAACCCCATAATCAGGCTTGCGGCCGAATCGCGCGCCTCGAAGCGGGCCTTACCCGTAATCCGCGCGATGATGATCTCAGCGAATACGAGAATCGCGAACGCTGGCACAGCCCAAGCGATGACGTCGGGGAACTCCATTTCTTTTAAATATCACCCGCCGGAAATTTTGCGAGCCCAGCGCGCAGCGTCAGCGCCGCGCAGCCTCACGGCGCGGGATCCAGGGTCGGCCGGCCGCACGATCAGCGCGCCGTTTTCCGATCGGGCGCCAGCGCCGCCGGTCCCGAACCGTCGCGTCACCAGATCCGCGCCGAGACCGAAAACGAGGGCGAACTCGCCGTCGGTCCCTTCGGCGAGCGCGGCCCGGCCGTCGTCGTCGAAAAACCACGCCGCCGGCGCAAAGTCAGGCTCATCAAAGGCGAGACGCGCCTGCGCCGCAGCCTCATCAACGCGCGCCATCGGCCCCTTAAAAGCGAACCACGCAGCGAGAACCATCAGCGCGATAGCGCCGACCGAAATCGCCGAATCAAGGAGGAGATTTCCGGTCACTCAGCACACGGAATTCGGGTTGCGGCAAGTTTGTATTGTTTTATCCATTCACCGTCTTCATTTTTGCCGTAGGATACGCGGTTCCAGTGATCGATATCTTCAATGTTGAATTCCGCGCGAAAATCCGGACGCTCCGGATAGACCTGCCACATAGTAAGCTTTTCTTCGATGACGTTGGCGCGTAGGTCCTGCACCTGCCGACCGCCGGTCGCCACCCACATCATGTCCCACTCTTCGGCATCCGGATCATACATGCGCACATTGATCCCGCGCGGCGCGTCGGGGTTCTGCGCCGGATCAGGGTTGAACCACTCATCGACAATCGCCATCCCGCCCAGACCATACCGGCCATTCCAGCGAGCCGTAACGCCAGGCTGCGGCGGCGACCAATTCTCGCCCAGCCATTGATGCAACATGATTTTGTAATCGCCGATCAGGAAAGCGAACTGTTCGATTTCCGACGGCGCGTTTTCGTGCGGCGCGCCATAGTCGCATGTTTCCGGCGGTGCGACGGGTTGGGCGACGGCGGGCGCGGCAGATGCGGCGCAAAAGCAAACGGCAATCATTGTCCGGTACACATTGACCTCCTTGAGCGCCCAATTAGTCGAAATCATAGAGCTTTTCCGATAGCAGCGCGAGCCGCCGAGATGCAGCAGAAGCCGCTTAACAATGCACCCGCACCCTAATCCGTCGCTTCAAGCAGGTCGCGAAGATGTTCCGACCAGATTTTCGCCACCGTATGCGTGCCGTGACCGCGGGTTTCGTCCGTGATCGGCAAGACCACGGCCTTTCCGTTTTTCACTCGCTTAATTTCGTGCTCCAGGATTCTCAGCTCGGGCGGATTGACTTGATCATCAGCCGAATTAACGGCGACAAGCCGGGTGCGGATCTTTTCAAGATGTGGCGCGGGATTGTATTGGCGCGACGCGTCGAAGGCGTAGATTACGTCGTTGGGATCCATGGCCGCCGTGTAGCGCGCGACAAGCCCGGCGAGGAACGCTTCAGATTCTTCCCGCGTGGGCGCCTGCATCTGGTATTGCAGCGGGCTCGAAACCATGACGATCAACGGATACATCGCCGCCGTAAGACCGACCATGGGCTTTTCCAGATAGTCGCCACCCTTCCATGCCGGATCGGATTTGATCGCATCGATCACCATTTTGCGCAGCATGCGATTGCGTCCGGCAATCTCGACCGGAAGGCTGGCGAGCGGCATCGCCGCGTCCATGAAGTCCGGATACATGTACGCCCACATCCATGTATGCATGCCGCCCATGGACGTGCCCATAACCAGCCGCAGATGATCGACGCCGAGCCCATCTGACAGCATCGCGTGTTGCGCGCGGACCATGTCGTCATAGTCATATTTGGGGAAATTCATCCGCATGCCGTCGGAAGGCTTTGATGAATCCCCGTGGCCGATCCCGTCCGGCAGGATGATGAAATATTCCTCCGCATCAAGAAGACCGCCAGGCCTAAAGAGGTAGTCGGCGAAACTCTCGCGCAGGAGACTGGCGCCGGAACCGGTTGTTCCATGTGTGATGAGAACGGCGTTGGTCGCGCGACCGTTCTCGTCGCGCTTCAGCGCGCCGATTGTTCTATAGTGGATCTTGAGGTCAAAACGCTCGCCGTCGCCAAAATCGAAATCGTCAACGACGAAATCACCCTCGACGGGATCCGGATAAGGGGCAGCATGCGCCAACGCCGCCATCATGGTCACGACGGCGAGGGTCGTCAGAATCGAAAGTGGTTTCATGGGACGTCTTTCATTGCCGCGACGTCCCAGCCTAGCGTATTTTCGCCGGGGCGTTAGCCGACGATTTCGTCGTCCGAGAAAAAGAACTTGATCTCGTCCTTAGCCGTGTCCGCGCCGTCGGAGCCGTGGACGGAGTTTTCGCCAATCGATTCGGCGAATTCGGCGCGGATCGTGCCAGGCGCGGCCTCAGCGGGATTGGTTGCGCCCATGATTTCGCGGTTGCGGGCGATAGCGTTTTCGCCCTCAAGGACCTGCACAACCACCGGACCCGACATCATGAATTCGACCAGTTCGCCAAAAAACGGTCGTTCCTTGTGGACGGCGTAAAACCCTTCCGCCTGCTCTTGGGTCATATGAATGCGCTTCTGCGCTACAACGCGCAGACCGCCTTCTTCGAGCTTGGCGATGACTTTGCCGGTGATGTTGCGGCGGGTTGCGTCGGGCTTGATGATGGAAAACGTGCGTTCGAGGGCCATGATTCGGATCCTTGCGGGTGAAAACTGGTGATTCGGCGCGGTTCCTATCAATGCGCGCCGCCGGCGACAAGCGCCTCCAGCGTTTGCGAAACAAGCCGAAACGCCGCATCGTCGCCGCACTGGCGCTAACCAACCGCCAAGGCGACAAAGAGGAACCGACCTATGTCCGACCCGCAGCCGACGCCCGGAGGAGAGCCCGGGATTTCAACCAATCCCAGCGAAAGCGGCAACGCCAACCTGATTTATATACTCTATTTGGTCGCTATCGCCGTCGGGCTGACAGCGATTGTCGGCGTCGTCATGGCCTATATGGCGAAAGACGAAGCCCCGGACTGGCTGAAAAGCCACTATCACAACCAGATCAATATCTTCTGGAAAGGTCTTCTCTATTCGTTGATCGGCTGTGTCCTGGTGTTCGTGCTGGTCGGTTTTCTGATCCTGCTGGCCGCGTTCATCTGGTACATTGTCCGCACCGTCAAAGGCATGCAGGCGCTGTCCAAGGGCGAGCCCATCGCTAATCCCGGCAGCTGGGGATTTTAGGCAGACGTCAGTTGCCGGCGGGCTTCGGCGAGCGCGATCGCCCCGGCGGTAGCGACGTTCAGCGAGCGGGCGCCCTCGGCCAAGGGGATGCATAGTCGCGCCGACGCTGCTGCATGAACGTCCTCAGGAACGCCGGCGCTTTCCCGCCCGACGATCAGGATGTCGTCATCGCGAAAGCGAAAAGTCCACAGCGACGTTTCCGCCGCGGTCGTCATGAGGACGAGGCGGCCGCCGCCGGCGGTTTCCAAAAACGCGCGCCAGCTCACATGGGCCTTTGGCGGAGCCAGCGCACCGTAATCCATGGCCGCCCGGCGCAGGACCTTCGCATCAAGCGGAAATCCGCAGGGTTCAATAATCTCAAGCGACGCGCCGAAGCAGGCCGCCGTGCGGATCGCCGCGCCGGCGTTTTGAGGGATGTCCGGTTGGTAGAGAACGAGCCGCAACGCTGTAATTTCCCTCACCTTTTGCGCCGAAACGCCGCCCCATTAGCGACGCTAGGCCGCAGTCCCCGACCGCCTAGACTTAGTACATAGGACATGCAAAACACGCGCGCGGTTCCGCGACGATTTCAGCGCAATATTCTCTTAGGGGCGACATTTGCAATGACGACCAGCGATCCCACGCAAACCGGCGAACCCACTCGCCGTGATTTTATCCATATATTCGGCACGGCCGCCACCGCCGTCGGCGCCGCCGCGGTGGTCTGGCCGCTGGTGCACCAGATGAACCCGGACGCCTCTGTGCTGGCGCTTTCGACCAAGGAAGTCGATCTATCCGCCGTCGAGGTCGGCCAGGCGATCAAAGTGTTCTGGCAGGGCAAGCCCGTGTTCATCCGCAGGCGCACGCCGGCTGAAATCGAGGAGTCTGAGAATACGCCGCTGTCAGCGCTGGTCGATGACGACGCTCGCAACGCCAATCTTTCCGGCGGCGCAGACGCAAGCGACGGCGCACGCACAACCAGCGCGGACGGCGAAGCCAAACCGGAGTGGCTGGTCCTGGTCGGTGTCTGCACCCATCTGGGCTGCATCCCTCTCGGCACGTCCGCGGGCGAGAACAAAGGCGAATATGGCGGCTGGTTCTGCCCGTGCCACGGATCGCACTACGACACGGCCGGGCGCATCCGAAAAGGACCGGCGCCGGAAAACCTCCCCGTCCCGCCATTCCAGTTCGTGTCCGACAGCGTCGTCCGCATCGGCTAGCAGGAAATCAACAGATGAGCGGTCATCCGTCTACATATAATCCGTCCACAGGCATTGAGAAATGGCTCGACAAACGTCTGCCGATTATCCGTTTCAGCGCCGATTTCATGGATTTCCCGACGCCCAAAAACTTGAATTACTGGTGGACGTTCGGCGGCATTCTGGTGGTTTGCCTGGTGATCCAGATCATCACCGGCGTCGTCCTCGCCATGCATTATACGCCGCATGTCGATTACGCATTTGCGTCCGTCGAGCATATCATGCGCGACGTCAATTACGGCTGGCTGATGCGCTACCTGCACGCGAACGGCGCGTCGATGTTCTTTATCGCAGTCTATATCCACATGTTCCGCGGGCTTTATTACGGTTCCTACAAGGCGCCGCGGGAAATGAGCTGGATCCTCGGCGTGATTATCTTCCTCCTGATGATGGCGACCGCATTTATGGGCTATGTGCTCCCCTGGGGTCAGATGTCCTATTGGGGCGCGACAGTGATCACCAATCTCTTCTCGGCGATCCCGCTCGTCGGCGAGAGCATCCGCACGCTGTTATGGGGCGGGTTCTCCGTCGATAATCCGACGCTAAATAGGTTCTACTCCCTGCATTACCTATTGCCGTTCGCCATCTTTGGCGTCGTTGTGCTGCATATCTGGGCGTTCCATACGAGCGGCAACAACAACCCGACGGGCGTCGATGTAAAGGATGTGAAAAAAGACACATTGCCGTTTCACCCGTATTTCACGGTCAAAGACGGCTTTGCCATTGTTCTGTTCCTTATCTTGCTGGCGGCGTTCGTCTTCTTCAATCCGAACGCACTCGGCCACGCCGACAATTATATTGAAGCAAACCCCCTTGTGACGCCGCCCTCGATCGTACCGGAATGGTACTTCCTGCCCTTCTACGCCATCCTGCGCGCAATCACCTTCGATATCGGACCGATCACGGCCAAGCTCGGCGGCGTCATTGCGATGTTCGGATCGATCCTGGTTTTGTTCGTGCTGCCCTGGCTCGATACGTCGAAAGTACGCTCCATGCGCTATCGTCCGGTGGCGCGGTTGTGGTTCTTTCTTTTCGTCGTCGCCTGCATCGCGCTGGGATATCTTGGCGGCAAACCGGCGGAAGGCGTCTATGTCATGTGGGCCCAGATTTTCACCGCCTATTACTTCGCGTTCTTCCTCCTCATCCTGCCTCTGCTCGGCATCATGGAAACGCCGAAACCCATGCCGCGATCGATCGCCGAGGCGGTGACAAAACCAAAGCCGTCCGAGGCTGTCTCGCCTACCGACGCCGTACCTGCGGAATAATCGCGATGAGGAAGAAGATGAAAAACGCCCGCCTGGTCGCCCTTTCGCTGATCGCTTCATTCGCCGCCGTCGGCGCCGCTAATGCGGCGGGCGGCGAAGCCAAAGCAGTTAAGCACAATCACTGGCATTTCGCCGGCCCATTCGGAACTTATGACAAGGACGCGCTGCAGCGCGGCTTTCAGGTTTACGAAGCGGTCTGCTCCAGTTGTCACGGCCTGGAGCTTTTGTCGTTCCGCAACCTCGGACAAAAAGGCGGGCCGTTTTATCTCGATGGCTGCCCGGCTGGCATCCCAGAGTCGGTCAACTGTTCCAACCCGAATGAAAACCCGGTCGTGAAATCAATTGCGGCCAACTACAAATTTCAAGTTACCGACGGACCCGACGAATTCGGCGAGATGTTCCAACGCCCCGCGCTTCCGTCCGATCGCTTCCCGGGGCCTTACGCCAACGAGCAGATCGCGCGGCTGGCGAATAACAATGCATTGCCGCCCGATCTTTCACTGATCACAAAGGCGCGCCATCACGGGCCGGATTACGTGTTCAGCCTGCTGTCCGGCTATGAAGACACGCCGGCGACGGTCGAAGTCGCGCCAGGTCTTTATTACAACCCTTACTTTCCCGGCGATATGTCCCAGAACCTGAAGCCAGAGTATGTGGACAAAAAGGGCTATCCGCAGGAAGGGGTCGAGGTTCCTCTTGGCGGCGCGCTCGCCATGGCGCCGCCCCTTGCCGACGGGATGATCGAGTACGTTGATGGATCGCCGCAGACAGTCGAACAATACTCGGCGGACGTCACCGAGTTCCTGATGTGGGCCGCGGAACCGAAGATGGAGGCGCGCAAGTCGCTTGGCTTCGTGACGCTGATCTATCTCTTTATCCTCGCCGGCCTGCTTTACTGGTCCTACCGCAAGATCTGGTCCGACGCGCACTGATCAAAGCGCGGGCGCCGAAGCGCCCGCGCATAGGTTTCATCTCAGTTTAAGCGTAAGCCGGATCGCGAACGGTCGCTGGCCCCTCGCCGCCAAATAGTGTCGCCAACCCGCCAATCAGCAGGCCCACAACCGCGCCTTCAAGAACCGCCCACCACGGGGACGTCAGCCCCCAGAAATCGCCGCCCGCCATTAACGGCGCGAAAACATCCCACGCGAACAACACGAGCAACAGGTTCATCCAGGCGCCGATCATCGGCCCCATAAACCACCATGACATATTGATCTTCAGCAGTGGATGGCGCGTGAAGACCCCGGCAAGGCCGATGAAAGCGCCAATCGCCGTATACCAGAACAGAATGGCGATCCGCATTTTCATATCATCTATGCCGAAAGCCGGCGCCGCGAAAAACCCGGCGACGCCGAGAAGAAAGCCGACGGTTTTGCCGACCGTAATGCGCGTTAGGAGGGATGGTTTTGCAAACATCATTGTCTCCCTGTCTGCTTCTAAAGAGAGACGTATGCACGACCCTTCCTCTGTGCAATGAATCGAGACAAGCCGCCGCAGTAATGATGCGGGTGCGAATGAATTGCGGATTCGACGGCGCAGTGGTTCCTGATTTTAGGCCGTTCAGTGATTGGCTGCTATCGCGGCGAGACCGCCTTGAAGCGCGCCCCATCCAACGCCGCGCAGCGCTACCTCCAACATTTCCGGACCGCCATAGGGCGCAATAAACAGCTTCCAGAACAGTGCGTAACCGCCAACGCAGAAAACGATGCCGAGAGCTACGCCAGCGATGCTCGCCGCAAAGCGCTTAAGCGGGGCTGCTTTCAACAGCAAAAAAGCCAATAAAAACGGAGCAACACCGGTCAGCCCAACGAGGATGGCGACCGTGCGCGCATATCCGACAGAGAAATCATCCGGCGCGGCCGCCTGGTATTTCCACCACGCGTATAAGCCGAGAAAAAGCAGATATCCAAACCAGGCTATTCCGCTCATGCGCGCCTCCCCTTGCCATCAGCGTCAAATTATCGACGCGCGCGGCTAGCGCGGCAAATATCAAATGCACGAGATATCGGGCGTGGGGATCGCTTCGCCGAATAAATTAGCGATATGGCGCATCGAGTTCGAGATTGCGAGCGATCTCGCGCTCCCAGCGATCCCCATTCGCGAGAAGCCGGTCTTTATCGTAAAACAGCTCTTCGCGTGTTTCTGTCGCAAATTCGAAATTCGGCCCCTCAACGATCGCGTCAACCGGACAGGCCTCCTGACAGAACCCGCAATAGATGCATTTCGTCATGTCGATATCGTACCGCGTGGTGCGGCGTGAACCGTCGTCGCGGGGCTCGGCTTCAATCGTGATTGCCTGAGCCGGACAGATCGCTTCGCACAGCTTGCAGGCGATGCAGCGCTCCTCGCCATTGGGATAGCGCCGCAACGCATGTTCGCCTCGAAAGCGCGGGGAAAGCGGCCCCTTTTCGAACGGGTAGTTCAGCGTTGCTTTGGGCCGAATGTAATATTTCATCGCGAGGCCGAAGGCCTTAACGAAGTCCCACAACATAAAGCCTTGGAGCGCCTGAGCGATGCGGGCCATTTAGTACCTCCAGCTCTGGAAGTGCGCGGCGAGGTCCGGAAACATGATCAGTACGCCCGCAACAAGCACCACCCAGAAAAGCGACAGCGGTAGGAATATCTTCCATCCGATGCGCATGAGCTGGTCATAACGATAGCGCGGCACAATCGCTTTCACCATGGCGAACAGGAAAAAGAAGAAAATGATCTTGGCGCAGAACCAGAAGACCGGCATCGGGCCGGCTTCAAGCCATGGCGCCCAGCCGGACGGGACTGGCGAATGCCAACCGCCGAAAAAGAGGATCGTCAGCATCGCGCACATGAGGACGATGTTGGCCAGCTCGCCGATCATAAAGAGCAGGAACAGGGTCGAGGAGTACTCCACCTGATAGCCGGCCACGAGTTCCGACTCCGCCTCCGGCAGGTCAAACGGCGGCCGATTGGTTTCGGCAAGCGCCGAGATAAAAAATACGACGAACATCGGAAACAACGGAATAAAATGCCAGGTCAACAACCCGCCGCCCCGACCCTGGCTTTCGACAATTTCCGTAAGGTTCACCGACCCAACGAGAAGCAGCACGGATATGATGACGAAGCCGATTGAGACTTCGTAAGAAACCATTTGCGCCGCCGAGCGCAGCGAGCCCAAAAACGGGTATTTCGAATTGGACGCCCAGCCGCCCATGATGACGCCGTATACGCCAAGCGAAGAGATTGCGAACAGGTATAAGACGCCGACATTGATGTCGGAGACGACGAGACCTGGCGCAACTGGAATCACCGCCCAGCCCACAAGCGCGAGCACAAAGGTGACGAGCGGGGCAAGGACAAAGACGACCTTGTTGGCGCCCGCCGGAATTACGATTTCCTTGAAGATGAATTTAAGCAGGTCGGCGAAGGACTGAAGCAGACCAAATGGGCCGACAACATTCGGGCCTTTGCGCATCTGCACCGCGGCCCAGACCTTGCGGTCAAAATACATAAGGAACGCCTGGGCGAGCAGCAGCGTCAGCAGAATCGCCAGAGAGCCGGCGACAACCGATCCCAACCACCACCAGGGCAAGTCGGCGGGGCGCGTCGTCAAATTGGTCCAGAATTCGCTCATGGCCCCGGGTCTTAATGCGGATTGGACCGCTAGTCACGGGGGCAAAATGAGCGATTCCGTCGCGGTGGGCGGGACATCCATCGCCCAGCTGCTGAGGCTATTAGTGGACGGTCACCTCGGCGAACATGGAGTCGCTTTTGGAAACACGTTCCGGGTCGCCATAGACGTCGATATCGCCCATCCCGGATACTCTCGCGTCAACTTCTTCGCTGGCGTAGACCGAGGCGTCGCCGACGCCGGAAACCGTCACTTCGACAACGCGGCATTCCAGCTTGTCCGCATCGAGATCGCCGACACCGGAGACCACGGCGTCGAGCGAGTCGCACGTTCCTGACAGCGAAATGTCGCCAACGCCGGATATGGCGAGGTCGAATCTACCGGCGTCGACATCGCTGATCGTTCCATCGACTACGCCAGACACATCAAGTCCGCTAAGCGACGGCATGGTGATCTCCGCATCGATACCGTGTCGTTTGCGTCCCCAGCTGCGTTTGCGCTCTTTCTGGCCCAGGCTAAGGACGCCTTTTGAAACGCTCGCCTCGACCCGTTCTACCTCATCAGCCGGGCCGGAGATTGTGATCGAATAATCCCCGCCGACATCAACAGAAAGATCATATACGCCGGAGACCGAAATCCGCTCGAAATCCGCAAGATCAAGGGTCTTCGACACCCTCTCCCGGTCGTCGCCGGCGATAGCGGCGCTAACCGACAACGCGGCCGCCGCAGCAGTCGTCAATACATGTTTCATAAGACCCTCCCAATTTTGCGACTTTTGTAGCAGCCGCAACGCCGAACGAAAAGTCGCCCCGCCGCAGACGCCCGTCCGCTAATCGCAACGAAGCGCATCAACGAAGGCGAAACTCGATCGCCGCGGCGGCGTTCTCCCGCTCCTCCGCCTCTGCGGCGGCCCAATGCGGCGCCATCCGCCGGGCGAAGATGACGGATGTAAAAATCGTGGCGATGAAGACGGCCGTGATCGCCGCGACGCCGGGCGCTTGCGCTGCGGGAAGCGCGGTCGCAGCAATCATCGAAATGGCGGCGACGCCAATTGCAGCAGCGCCATACGGCCAGCCCGATCGACGTCTGGATTTTTCCAGCATGCGAAACAACGGCGTTACGATCGCGGCCCCGGCGGCAAAGCCGATCAGAAAAAACAGAAATGCGAAAATGACGGTGGCGAATAGCGTCGATAGCAATGTCGAAAACGAAATCGAGCCGGCAATGATCAGTACGCCAAGCTGCAAGGCCATGAAAAGCAAACCGCATATGCCGGCGCCGGCTAACACCGAAACAACAATATGCTCGAACGCAACATTGGCGCGTATTTGTTCGACGAGCGCGTCGCGCGCGTCGGCGGTGGACGGCGCGTTTCTATTCCGCTGCAAGGCTCAAAGCGCCCGACATCGCCGCAGAGCATTCTGCCATGGTTTTGGATGCGCGGGCGATTGAATTTGTGAGATAGTAGTCGTTTACCGCGGACATAAGCGGCGATGGATCGACGTCCCCGGCGACGCCGACTTGCGTCAAATCGAAAGGCGTATCGTCGACGCTCAACTGGTCTAGACGGCCAAGAGACGGCGCATCTTCTATCATCGCCTGGCGCAACGCAAAGAGATCGTCATAGGGCAGCGTTTTTCCGGCATGGACGGACAGCGCGCGCAGGATCGCCCAGTCTTCGCGCGCCTCGCCGGGCGGGAAGAGCGCCCGCGCGCCCATTTGAACCCGGCCCTCGGTGTTCGCGTAAACGCCGGATTGTTCCGTATACGCTGCGCTGGGTAAAATGACATCGGCATGGCGCGCGCCGGCGTCGCCGTGATGACCCTGATAAATCACGAATGCGCCGCCGAGGCGTTTGGGGTCAAATTCGTCGGCGCCAAGGTTGTAGACAACGCCAATTTCGCGCGCTTCACACCCCGACAGAATGCTCTCAAAGTCCCGTCCGCCGTCCTTCGGCAGAAATCCGAGATCGAGCGCGGCCACGCGCGACGCGGCTGTATGAAGTACGTTAAAACCGTTCCATCCGTCGGTGACGGCGCCGACCGCCTTCGCCAGTTTCGCCGCCTCGGCGAGGATCGCCGCGCCGTCCCTACGGGCAAGCGCACCCATCCCGATAATGATCGCCGGGCGACGCGCGCTTTTCAGCGCCTTGAAGAAGTCGCCCTTGCCCGACGCCAATTCGCTCAGGGTGTCCGCGCCCGCGCCCAGATGATCATAGTCGTAGGAGAGATCTGCTTGTTCCCCGATCACGCCGATTTTTAGATCGAGCTTCCGCATCCAGATTTTGCGGATACGGGCGTTGATCATCGGCGCCTCGCGCCGCGGGTTAGCGCCAATCAGAAGGACAGCGTCGGCGCTTTCGAGGCCGGCAATGCCGGTGTTGAAGAGATAGCGCCGACGGTCGCCCGCGCCGGCGATTTTTGCGCCGTCCTGACGGCAATCGAGATTGGCGACGCCCAGCGTCGCCATCAGATCCTTCAGCGCCTTGATCGCTTCGGCGGGCGCCAGATCGCCGACGATGCCGGCGATGCGGTCGCTTGCAGTCGATTTCAGTTTTCCGCCGGCGAGCGACAACGCCTCGTCCCAACTCGCCGCCTGCAACCGACCGTCCTTTCGAACATAGGGTCGGTCGAGACGCTGGCGCTTGAGCCCGTCCCAGATGAACCGGGTTTTGTCGGCGATCCATTCCTCGTTCACATCTTCGTGGACGACGGGTAGAATACGCAAGACTTCCCGGCCGCGGGCGTCAACGCGAATATTCGATCCGACGGCATCCATCACGTCGATCGTTTCCGTCTTGCGCAATTCCCAAGGTCTTGCATTGAACGCGTAAGGTTTGGACGTCAGGGCGCCAACGGGACAAACGTCGATCAAATTGCCGGTCAGTTCGCTTTCAACGGTCTTTTCCAAATAAGTCGTGATCTCCGCATCTTCGCCGCGGTTTACCAGGCCCAAATCATCGACGCCGGCGATCTCGGTCGCAAAGCGAACGCAGCGCGTACACTGAATGCAACGGGTCATGATCGTTTTGATCAGCGGGCCCATATATTTTTCTTCAACAGCGCGCTTGTTTTCCTGATAACGCGATCCGTCGCGGCCATAGGCGACGGCCTGGTCCTGTAGATCGCACTCGCCGCCCTGATCGCAGATTGGGCAATCAAGCGGGTGATTGATCAGGAGAAACTCCATCACCCCTTCGCGGGCTTTTTTCACCATCGGTGTGTTTGTGAACAACTCCGGCGGGGCGCCTTCGGGCCCCGGTCGCAGGTCTTTGACATTCTGGGCGCAGGAAGCGACTGGCTTTGGCGGCCCGCCTTTGACTTCGATCAAGCACATGCGGCAATTGCCGGCGACCGACAGGCGTTCGTGATAGCAGAAACGCGGTATCTCTTCGCCGGCCGCCTCACACGCCTGCAACAGCGTCAGATCCGAGGCAACCTCAACCTCTCGGCCATTGACCTTGATGACGCGGCTTTCGCTCATCGATGGTCCCTTTCGTCTTCTATCCCACTATTTTGGGGAGGTTTAGACGGCTTTTCCGCGCCGCGCCAGTGCGCGCCGCGTCGCGGTCGCCAGCGTTGAAACCGTCATTTTTGAGCGCTTTCGAGCGCATTTTTGATCGACGCCAACTCGTCGGCAATCCGCTTCAGCGACTGATCTCGACGTTGCCCGGCGAGCTTAGACGATTCCTGATTGAGCCCGAGCCGCTGAAGCTGGGCCGCGCTGCGGCTAAACTCCTGCCCAAGCACATCAATCCGATCGGCGATCGCCAATGTTGATGAAGCAAGGCTCGCTAGCGCCGTTTCCAGTCGGTCGAGCTTTTCTTCAATCGCCGCGTTGTCGTCTGACATGGCGTCAATCCTCCGGTTGGAACGTCGATAGGACGATTGGTTGGTTTCGAGGCGCCGCTACGCACGCCGTATCGAGAATATCACCGTCTGGTACGTTTCATAATGAACTCCGGATCGGCGTGCTCGCCGACCATAAAAAAGTACTTCTGAATTTTTTCAAAACCGTACCGCGCATAGAGACGCTGGGCCTTAAGGTTTTTGCTATATACGCTGAGATAGACGTGGTCGAATTGCTCATGTAGCCAGGACAAGGCAAGGTCGAGCATGCGCCCGCCAAGACCGCCGCCCTGGAATTTTCTTAAGATATAAAAGCGCATCAACTCGCCGGATCCGGACGGCAAGTCATCGACCGGCAGGTCGCACGGACCGGCGACGAGATAA
The DNA here is from genome assembly GCA_965243785.1 of Hyphococcus sp. GTDB lineage: Bacteria > Pseudomonadota > Alphaproteobacteria > Caulobacterales > Parvularculaceae > Hyphococcus. The sequence goes on from CBDEVX010000014.1 coordinate 602,618, forward strand.
CCAATAGCCTCGTCCGCGCCGCTATATGCGACCCAGATCGCGCATTCGGGGTTCATCAGCAGTCGCTGATATGTGTCGGCTCCATGCTTGTCTTTTAGGAACTTTTCGAGGTCTGCAGCGGCGTAAAGATGCCCAAAGGACTGGATGAATGTTTCCGCGCCCAGCGCCGACAACACGTCCGCTGACACTGCGGGCGTTGGTCCGTCTATTCGTACGTTGTCAGCCGGCTGCGTCACGATGCGACCGCTCCTAATCGACTCGCGAAAAGGGCGAGCGCCCGACGGTATAAGCCGCGGGCGCTCGGCGCAAATGATGGACGGCGTCGCTAAAGAACGCGCTCTTTGAGATCTTTGGCGACGCGGAACGCCACCTTTTTCGACGCTTTAATTCGGATCTTTTCGCCCGTCGCCGGATTACGGCCCCAGCGGGCGGCGCGGTGACGGACCTGCAAGATACCGAAGCCCGGAATGCGGATGCGTTTGCCCTTCTTCAGCCACCCGCCGATTGAGTCGATAAAGTCGCCGAGCAACTCTTCGGCCTGCTTTTTCGGGATTTCATGGGCTTCGGCAAGTTCCGCCGCCAGGTGCTTCAGCGTCAGCGTATCGGGCAACGCTTTCTTGGCGGTTTTCTTTTTGGCCGCGGTTTTCCGGGCCGGCGCTTTGCGTTTCGCTGGCGCCTTGCGTTTTGCAGGCGCCTTGCGTGCGGTTTTCTTTGCCGGCGCTTTGCGCTTGGCGGTCTTTCGTTTCACAGCCATTTAAAGAATTTCCTTTGCGAATCAGTGGAAGCGAAATGCAGTGAAATCACGAGATTCGCTGCAATACAAGGCTTTTTGCGATTCATGACGAATAGCAACTAACCCGATCAACATCGCCCCTAGCCTATTCTGCAGCAACGCCCGCCATCGAGACGGCGCCGCGATCAGCGCGATAGGCGTTGATGCGCTCTTCGATTTCACCGCGGAAGTGCCTAATAAGCCCCTGCACAGGCCAGGCGGCCGCGTCGCCTAGAGCACAGATCGTGTGGCCTTCAACCTGCCCGGCGACATCGAGCAGTTTGTCAATTTCTTCCGTGGTCGAATTACCTTCCGCCATACGCTCGAGCACGCGCCACATCCAGCCGGTTCCTTCACGGCAGGGCGTACACTGACCGCAGGATTCGTGTTTGTAAAAGTAAGAAATACGGGAAATCGCGCGTACGATATCGGTCGACTTGTCCATCACGATAACGGCCGCCGTGCCGAGCCCGGACTTCACGTCCTTGAGCGCGTCAAAATCCATCAAGACGTCGTCGCAGATTTCACGCGGTATGAGAGGGACGGACGACCCGCCAGGAATGATGGCTTTGAGATTATCCCACCCGCCGGTGACGCCGCCGCAATGTTCGTTGATCAGCTTCTTGAGCGGTATGGACATCGCCTCTTCCACATTGCACGGGCGTTCAACATGGCCGGACACGCAGAAAACCTTCGTGCCGTGATTATTGTCGCGCCCAAACTTCGTGAACCAGTCGGCGCCGCGACGCAGGATCGTCGGCACCACTGCGATTGATTCAACATTGTTGACAGTTGTGGGGCAGCCATAAAGGCCAGCGCCGGCTGGAAATGGCGGTTTCAAGCGCGGCTGGCCCTTTTTGCCTTCGAGACTTTCAAGTAGTGCGGTCTCCTCGCCGCAAATATAGGCGCCCGCCCCGTGATGGACGTAGAGGTCAAAGTCCCAGCCTGAACCCGCGGCGTTTTTGCCAAGCAAACCAGCAGCATAGGCCTCGTCGATCGCGGCCTGAAGATTGTTGCGCTCGTCCACATATTCGCCGCGGATATAAACGTAACAGGCGTGCGCCTTCATGGCGTAGGACGCGATCAGGCAGCCTTCGATGAAGAGATGCGGATCATGGCGCATCATCTCCCGATCCTTGCATGTGCCCGGCTCGGACTCGTCCGCATTGACAACGAGATAATGCGGGCGCTCGCCAATCTCCTTCGGCATGAACGACCATTTGAGGCCTGTCGGAAAGCCTGCGCCGCCGCGTCCGCGCAGTCCGGAGTCCTTTACCTGCTGAATGATCCAGTCATGCCCCATACGGATGAAATCCGCCGTGCCATTCCAGGCGCCGCGTTTTTTCGCTTCTTCCAGCCGCCAGTCGTGAAGGCCGTAGAGATTGGTGAATATCCGGTCTTTATCTTCGAGCATTGGTCAGCCCTGACTTTCTTCAATTGAATTCGGTTTCGCCTTAAGGGCGCGCCCATGTTCACGGGTCCAGCGCAGAAACATCGGCGCAAAGAGCGCCATCGAGGCGACGATGCCGCCGATGAGAACTGCGATCGAGCCCGTAGCGAAGTAGGAGCCAACGACGACGACAAGCACTAGCCCTTCCCAGACGGCAATGGTCATCAACGCCTTGATGGCTTCCTTTCTTTTCTTGGCATCGCCGCTCATCAGGGTCTGCGCCATGTAACATCGGTTTTTGCGGCCCATACATTCATGAGTCCGCCGCGCTCATTGAACGGCGCAGTGCTCGCCAGGCCCGCCTGAGCTACCGCCTTATGGAATTGAGGGCCGTTCACGCCGCGCCCTGAGGTTCCGCATTCGGAATCTCTTTCAGCGGTTTCGCGGCCGAGCCATCGTAAAGCGCCGGATCGGTCAGCGTCGTGTTGTCCCCCTCCGGGTCCGATGTATGGCGTTTTGGATTCTGTGTGCCGGTTTTTACGTCCTTGCCAGCACGCAGGTCGCTGAGGAGCTGTTTGAAATTTTCGGGCGTCAAATCTTCGTAATAGTGATCGCCGTCCTTCGTGGAGATTTGCGCCATGGGCGCGTTGCAGCAGGCGCCAAGGCATTCGACTTCAAGCCAGGACAGCTTGCCGTCATCGCTGATCTGCATTTCAGGGCCGATCTCGGATTTGCAGACTTCGCGCAGGTCCTGCGCCCCGCGCAACACGCACGGCGTCGTGCCGCAGAGCTGAACGAAATACTCGCCGACCGGCGCCAGGTTGAACATCGTATAGAAGGTCGCGACCTCGTAGACGCGGATGTAGGGCATATCGAGCTGGCGGGCGATGGCCTCCATCATCGGGATCGATACCCAGCCTTCCTGTTTCTGGCCGCGCCACAGGAACGGGATCACGCAGGAGGCCTGTCGGCCCTCCGGATATTTCTTCAACTGGCTCGCGCACCAGGCCTTGTTTTCTTTCGACCACTCAAAGGCTTTCGGCTGGTCCTTGGCGGGGCGTCTATGCGCCATCTCGGCTCTCCTGCAGCGTCGCTCGATTGCGGCCCTGTTTACTTGATTGGCGGCGAATGGGAAGGGGCCGAATCGTCCCTCCCTACCAGCGGGCGAACGTCGCAATTGGCCCCAGAATCTAAGGCTTTCTGCTGAGCGCGGAGCGCCGCCGAGACGCGCCAAGCCACAATACGATCGTCAACCGAGCAGCCTATAAAAAACGGGCTTTGTAACGCGCGGCGCAACAAGCGTTGCGGATCGACGCCGTTTCGATGTCATAGTGGGTGATGGATATTGGCGTTCCCTACCGCGAATTGGCCCGTGTCGATGTTTCGGCGCTTCAGGCGGCGCTCGAGCCATTGACCGACGAAGAATGGGACGCGCGACCGATCCGGCGGGCGTCCCTGTCCGGCGGCCCGCATATCGCTGCTGACAGCATCGTCATGCGCCATGAATGGACGCCGTCGGTTTCGGCGCGCGGTTTCAAGACACTTTCAGAATCTCTCCTTTTCTGGGCGCAGCGAAAAGGTCGGGACGGTCGCACCATGCTGCCACTCTTTCGCGAAACCAACAGCGAATGCGACGTCTACACCTTTCCGGACTGGATCAAGTGGCAGGCGCAGATCATGGACATCGTTACTGCGACGGTGGCCGCGATCAGCCCTGTTCCTCGCGGCGTTCTGACCCGCGCGCTCTTCGTTCGCCTTCCGGCGGGCGCCGTCATAGACGCCCACCGCGACGAACAAAAACTCGCCGCGAAGACCCATCGCATCCATGTCTGTATCTCCGATACGCCGGGCTGCCGATATACGATACAGGATACGACATTCTCAATGACGCCAGGCGTCGTATACGACTTCAACAATTCCTGGACTCATGGCGTGACGAATAACGACGATCACGCACGCATCAACCTGATGCTTGAATATCTTCCGGAGCCCGAATGGGTGCATCCGATGCCGATTGTATTTGATCAGGAGCGTCAAGCGACGCTGAAACCGGCTTAATCGATTTCGATCTCGTTGAGGGCCGCTGCGTCCTCGAAACAGCCAAGACAGATCACTTTGATGTTTTCGGCCCCGAGGGCGTCGAACTCTGCTTGCGAAAGATTATTGCAATCGGTGCAGACAGCGTCCCAGACGCCGTCCTCGCCCCGAGACCACCAAAACCCCTTCGGATCGCCGGTCTTCAGCGATGCGATGATATGAACGCAGACAAATGTCTGCGGCTGTTCGCCGTGGGTGCCGCAGGTGACGGAAGGAACCTGATTAATCATCGTAGGCGAACTCAATCTCGGCGCAGTTGGCGCCGGCCTGCACAACCACAAATGACAGCCGGCGCGTGTCCCCGTCGTCCGAGGCGAGCCGCACTCGAAATGGCCGCCCGAGTTCCACGTAGCGTGAAAAAACTGCGGCGCCGCTGCTCGTGAACCCCGCCCCGCGGATGAGATGGGCGGTTTGCTGCACCACATCGCATAGGTGGCTCGAATTCACGTGATCGCCCGACCCGCCGTGAAAGGGATGCACGGGCCGAAACGCGCTCTCCGCCGTCATCAGCGCGTCAGCGTAAGGGCCGTCCTCGTCCTCGGCCAGCGCCGTCACGAAGACTTCGGCTTGCGTCTTCACGCCAACCGCCGCCGGGTCCGTAAACGAGAAGCTTTCTGGCGCCGGCAGCGCCATAATTTTCTCCTTGGCCTTCGCCCGCCAGGCCTCAAAATCGCGGTTCTCAAATACGACGCCGGCGCCAGCGACATCATATACGGACTGCCCGCGCTCATCGGAAAACGAACAGGCGTATCCGATGCCGTCGTCATCATGGGCGGCGCGGCCGCTGGCGGGATGACGCGCGTCGGCGCCAGTCTGATGCGTGCGCCAAGTGAATTTCGTCAGGGCGCTCCATTTCGACCCGTCCATGCGGCCGGCGAAACGCGACACGCCAGTGAGGGCATAGTAGTTCGTTGCCTGTACAGCGATGTTGTCAGCCGGATGGAGGTTGAGCCATGGCCACTCGTCCGCGTCGTCGCTGCAACGGAACGCGATCGCGCCGTCGCCTTCGCGCACGAAGTCAAAACAAAAGTCGCCCTGTTCCTGCCGGGTCATGGGGCCCGGGATAGCATTGAGTGCGCCTTGGTGAAAGAAGCGCAGCTGCTATCTCCGACCCTGATTCCGCAGCGCCTGCGTCGCGGGCCACGAAGCATCTAGCCAAGTACACTGCTACCGATCGATTTCCCCGAAGACGATATCGAGGGAACCGAGAATTGCGGAAACGTCCGCCAGCAGATGCCCCCGGTTGATCCAGTCCATGGCCTGCAAATGCGGATAGCCGGGCGCGCGAATTTTGCAGCGATAGGGTTTATTCGTGCCGTCTGACACCAGATAGACGCCGAACTCGCCCTTGGGCGCCTCGACGGCGGCGTAGACCTCGCCCTCCGGCACGTGAAAACCTTCCGTATAGAGCTTAAAGTGATGAATAAGGGACTCCATGTTCCCTTTCATCTTCTCACGCTTGGGCGGTGCAACCTTGCCGTCGGTCGTCATCACCGGGCCGGGCGTTTCACGCAGTTTCGCAATCGCCTGTTTCATGATCAGGACCGACTGGCGCATTTCCTCTACGCGAATAATATAACGGTCGTAGCAGTCGCCATTCTTACCCACCGGAATCTGGAAATCGTACTCGGCATAGGACTCGTAAGGCTGGGCGCGGCGAAGATCCCACGCCATGCCGGAGCCGCGCACCATGACGCCGGAAAAGCCCCATGCGAGCGCCTCCTCGGCTGAAACAACGCCGATATCCACATTGCGCTGTTTGAAGATGCGATTGTTGGTAATCAGCGTCTCGATGTCGTCGAGCTTTTCAGGAAACTGATCACACCATGCGTCGAGATCGTCGATCAGTTCTGGCGGCAAATCCTGATGCACGCCGCCGACGCGGAAATAAGCAGCGTGCATACGGCTGCCGGACGCGCGCTCATAAAACACCATCAGCTTTTCACGCTCTTCAAAGCCCCAGAGCGGCGGCGTCAGCGCGCCCACATCCATCGCCTGCGTGGTAATGTTGAGGAGGTGCGAGAGAATACGCCCGATCTCGGAATATAAAACGCGAATGTGCTGGGCGCGTTTGGGCACTTCAATGCCGAGCAGTTTTTCCGCCGCGAGACAAAAAGCGTGCTCCTGATTCATCGGCGCGACGTAATCGAGACGATCGAAATAGGGGATCGCCTGCAAATACGTCTTGTGTTCGATCAGCTTCTCGGTGCCGCGATGCAGGAGGCCGATATGCGGATCGACACGCTCGACAACCTCGCCGTCAAGTTCGAGGACAAGGCGCAAAACGCCATGCGCCGCCGGGTGCTGCGGCCCGAAATTGATCGTGAACTCGCGCTCCGACGATTTATCCGAGACGGAGTCTTCAGGGATGGCGTGTCCATCGGCCATTATGATTGTTCCTGATTGCCGACGAACATCTCGAACACCTGCTGGCCGGTGAGCTGTTTCGTTTTCTCCGCAAACGAATAATACCCCGGCTTTTCGTCGATGAAGACTTCATGGTCAAGTTTCAAAGCGCCTGGATCGTCAAAGAGATCAACAGCAATGATATTCACGGATTTGTCTTTTGTACGCCAAAAAAGGGTCGATCCACATTGCGAGCAGAAGCCGCGCTCGGCCCATTCCGACGATCCGTAAACGCCGACTTTCGTCTCATCGTTGAAGGCCAGCGTATCGCCGCAGTCCACCGCGAAGAACGGGCCGGCCGCATGTTTCCGGCACATGCCGCAATGGCAAACGCCGACTTCAGCGTTTTTCGGCGTCGCTTTGAATGTCACCGCGCCACAAAGGCATCGACCTGCTCTTTCCGTCATGGCGCATTTTCCTCTTTAAGGTGCGCTTCGAGTTGAGCGAACAACTCGGCGCCTGTCTGCTTCTTCGTGTCGTTGGCGAACGCGTAATTCGCCGGCTTCTCATCAATGAAAATTTCACTGGAAAAGCGAAACGCCTCCGGATCGTCAAACGCCTGCATCGAAACGGCGACGTTGGTCCCGTCGCGCATGCGCCAGAACAGGGTCGATCCACAGGTCTTGCAGAAACAGCGCTCGCCCCAGTCCGATGAGGTGAAAACGCCCAACTGATCGTCGTTCTCGACATCGACATCAGGCCCGCAGGAGACGGCCATGAAAACGCCCCCGGCCCATCGCCGGCACATGCCGCAATGGCAAACGCCCATTTCGTCTCGTTTTGGAGTCGCGGTGAATTTGACCGCGCCGCAGAGGCAATGCCCTTTCATCGCGCTCATCCCTTAGCCTCATCGGCCTTTTCATCTCCCGGCAAGACATATTGCGCGCCCTCCCAAGGGGAGAGGTAATCAAAGTTGCGGTATTCCTGAACGAGGCTCACCGGCTCGTAAACGACGCGCTTTTGCTCGTCGTCATAGCGGACTTCAACGTGGCCCGTGAGCGGAAAATCCTTGCGCAGCGGATACCCCTCAAAATTGTAGTCGGTGAGAATGCGGCGCAAATCCGGGTGCCCGGAAAACACGATGCCGTACATGTCGAACGCTTCGCGCTCGAACCAGTCCGCCGCAGGGTAAACACTCGTGACGGTCGGGATCGTCTCCTCTTCTCCAATCGCCGTCTTGACGCGAATGCGCATGTTGTTGTGCATGGACAGCAAGTGATAGACGACGTCGAAACGCTTTGCGCGTGACGGGTAATCCACGCCGCAAAGATCGATCAGCACGGAAAACTTGCAGAGCGGATCGTCGCGCAGAAAGGACAGCACCTGCACGATACGGTCAGCGCGCGCCGTCACGTTTAGTTCGCCATGCTCGACAGACGCGCTGCGAACATCACTGTCGATGTTGGCGGCGATATGATCGCCCAGTTCTTTGAGTTCGTCGGTCATTTTTATTACCGGATTATCGAGCCTTCCCGCCGGATCTTTTTCTGAAGCTGCAACACGCCATAGACGAGCGCTTCCGCCGTCGGCGGGCAGCCCGGCACATAGATGTCCACCGGCACGACCCGGTCGCAGCCGCGCACCACAGCATAGGAATAGTGATAATAGCCGCCGCCATTGGCGCAGGAACCCATGGAGATGACGTAGCGCGGGTTCGGCATCTGGTCATAAACCTTGCGCAGCGCCGGCGCCATTTTGTTAGTGAGCGTGCCCGCAACGATCATCACGTCGGACTGGCGCGGGGATGCGCGCGGCGCAAAACCGAACCGCTCAAGGTCATACCGCGGCATCGACGCCTGCATCATCTCAACTGCGCAGCAGGCGAGCCCGAAGGTCATCCACATCAGCGAGCCCGTCCGGGCCCAGTTGATCAACGCATCGGCCGGCGCAGTGAAAAAGCCGCGATCTGAAAGCTGGTCGGACAGTTCGCCAAAAAAGGGATCCTTCGCGTCCGGGCTGTAGCCCTCGACGCCCGCGCGCCCGGCCGTTCCGTAAGCGAGCTTCGATTGATCTACCGCCATTCGAGCGCTCCTTTCTTCCATTCATATAGGAAGCCGATGGCGAAAACGGCAAGGAACACGAACATCGACCAGAAAGCGAAAATCTGGAAGCCGCGGTCGGCGCCCAGCTCCGGATTGAACAGCGTCACAGCCCATGGAAAAAGAAACGCCACGTCGAGATCAACGATGATGAACAGGATCGCGACGATATAAAACTGCACGTCAAACTTCATGCGCGCATCGTCAAAAGCGTTAAAGCCGCATTCGTAGGTCGAAAGTTTTTCCGGGTCCGGCTCAGCCGGAGCGATGACCATTGGAAGCAACAAGAACGCCACGGCAAAAAAAATCGCTATCCCCAGGAAAACGATGATCGGCAGCCAATCGAGCAGAAAATCCGCACTTGCCACAGGGGTACTCCTCTTTGCGGCGCGCCCTCGTCGCCGCTTTCGATTTCGGCGCGGACCCTAGAAAGCTGCGCGTTCAAAGGCAACGCGTTTCGGCGTCGCGGCGCGCGAAAAAGACCGTGTTTATGGGAATTTGGCTGGCTTAGTCCGGATCAACCGGCAGCTCCTCAAACTCGACGCCATCGTCAGCGGCGGAGTAGCCCTCCCGCCCGGCGCGCAGGAAGTCCTCCCAATCCTCCATCTCCCAGAAACGCTGATCAAGGAGTCCGGCGCGCACGTCTTCCGGCAGGGATTCCGACGTCAGGACTTTTTGCGCCTCCCGGTCCGCGGCAAAGGCCGCCAGATCGGCGATTTCGTCCGCGGTCAGGTGGATCGTATAGCCGAGTTCAACCGATTGCAGCTCGATCATCGCAGGCGCCCCGAGCCACATGCGGGCGGCGAAATCAAGCGGGTCGACCGCCGGCGCGCCGAACGGCGCGTCAAGCACCGGCGCCGCTTTGCCGCCGGCGCCGTTCACGGAATGGCAGATGACGCAGCCCTTTTCGACGAACAGCGTTCGGCCCTGATCGGGATCGGCCATGCGCACCCGTTTCAGCGCCACGCGCTCCTGCGCTGTTTCGGGCGTCGCCGTTGCGTCAGCAGATGACGGGCTCTCTCCTCCACAACCGGCGAGCGCCGTAAGCGCTGCGCTCGCGGCAAGCATGTATCGTAAATCAATCATGGCGTTCCCCCCATAACTCCTACGATTCGCCAGGCAACAGCCCGTACAGGATTGCACATGAGAATCGGTATTCAATTGCGGTCATTTCAATACGCGACGCGATTCTAGCAGCATAAAAAGGTGAAACGACCCTTGATCGAGAAAACTGTCGGAAATTTCACCGAAGGCCTGAAAGCCATATCCGACAGTCGGTTACGGACCGTCCTGCTGGCCTCGGCGGCGCTGCTTGTCTTTATGGGCATACATTTTGCGCGGCTTTTCCTGCCTGGAGATATTGTCGTTGGCGACGGGCAGCAGGATTACGCCGCCTTTTACGGCGCCGGACAGTTCGCCCTCTCCGGCGAGGCGGGCAACCTCTACGATCCAGCTGTTTTCCAATCGGCTATCGGCGCGGAGACGACGCTGCTCTGGCTCTATCCGCCGCCCATGCTTTTCCTCCTCGCACCCTTCGCACTTGCGCCTTACGGCCTCGCGAAAGTCCTGTGGGTCGCTGCAATGATCGCCTGCGCCTTTGGGATCGGGCACCTTGCATCGGGCGCAAATTCCTGGGGCGTCATGACCGCAGTCAGCCCCGCGGCGTTCGCAACCCTTTTCGTCGGACAAGTCAGCGCATTTTTCGCATTGCTGCTGACCGCCGGTATGCTGCTCTCCGAAAAGCGCCCGATCCTCGCCGGCGCTTGCTTCGCCATCCTGACCGTAAAGCCGCAATACGGTCTTCTGGTTGTTCCCTTTCTGATCGTTACGCGGGCATGGAGGACAATCGCCTCAGCTGGTATATTCAGTTTACTGATGGTTTTAATATCGGCCGCTATGTTTGGAGCGGACATGTGGCGCGACTTTTTCGAGTCACTCGTTAACGGCGTCCATGCAGCCTATTACCAGTCAGGCGGGCATCCCGGCCGGATTACGCTTTCAGACGCCATCAAGGCCATCGGTCTTACGGCGCCGCCGGCGTGGGCGCTTTATCCACCGCTCATCGCCGCCGCGATCGCTGGGTTGATAATTCTGGCAAACCGCGCGCCGCGCCCGCTTCTCGTCGCATACACGCTCGCGGCCAGCGCCCTCGTCTGCCCCTATCTATTTGTCTATGACTTCTTCCTTTACAACGCCGCAATCCTCATCGCGGCGACGCAATTGCCGGCGCTGAAGCCCGTATACGCCTATGTGATAGCGGCGCTCTGGTTTGCGCCGATTGCGCCTTTCATTGGCGGGTCCACCTTAACGCCTGCGCTCTTATGGCCTGCAACGGCCATCGGCGTTGTGGTCCTTTACCGCCTTGCCGGCGAAAAACCAGCGCCCGCTACTTAATGCGCGCATTCATCTGCTTGCGGAACGTATCTCCGTAGGGCGGCCGCAATATTTTGATGAGTTCGCTGCCGGTTTGGCGATAAACAGCCTTTTTGTGACTGAATTCGAGGAAGCCGTCGCGTCCGTGATAGGCCCCCATGCCGGATGGACCGATGCCGCCGAACGGTAGATCTTCCTGTGCATTGTGAAAAATCACGTCGTTGACGGTGACGCCCCCTGACGTGGTCGACGATACGACATGTCGCTCTTCCGCACTGTCTGCCCCGAAATAGTACAGCCCCAACGGCCGGTCGTTCTTATTCACATGATCGATGGCGTCGTCGATGGAACGATACGGCTTCACCGGCAGGATTGGCCCGAAGATCTCGTCCTTCATGACATCCATATCTTGGCTCGCATTGAGAACGATGGTCGGCGCCATCTTCCGGTGCTGCTGTTGTGAAAAATCCTCCGACTTGGGATTGAGCTCGACGAGTTCCGCGCCCTTGGCCCTGGCGTCGTCGAGATAACCCTGCAGCCGGTCGTAATGGCGCTGATTAACAATTGACGTGTAGTCGTCGTTGTCTTTCAGGCCGTCCGGATACATCGTTGAAACCGCGGTGCGGGACGCATCCACAAACTCGCCGACCTTACCTTCCGGCGGCATCACGTAATCCGGCGCGAGACAAATCTGTCCTGCGTTCATGGTCTTGCCCGCCATGATGCGCGCCGCCGCCTTTTCCATATCAGCGGACGCGCCCAAAATAACCGGCGACTTACCGCCAAGCTCCAGAGTCAGCGGTACAAGGTTCTCCGCGGCCGCGCGCATGATGTGTTTGGCGACCGACCCGGCGCCGGTGAAGATGATGTGATCGAACGGAAGTTTGGTGAAAGCAGCGCCGGTCTCCGGCCCGCCGGTGACGACGGTCGCCTCCTCCGGATCAAACTCCTCCGCAAACATCTTCTGCATGAGCAATGACGTCTGTTCGGTAAACTCCGATGGTTTGATCATCACGCGATTGCCTGCGGCGAGAATGCCGGCAAGCGGCGTAAACACCATGCCGATAGGAAAATTCCACGGTGCAATGAGGCCGACAACGCCCTTGGGCTGAAACTCAACGCGCGCCGCGCCGCCCAGCAGCCCCATAGGAAACTCCACGCTACGCCGCTCCGGCTTCATCCACCGGCCGAGGTTTTTCTTCGCGTGCTTGAGCGCCGAAATTGAGACCGCAATATCAGCGACGTCCGTCGTATCTTTCGATCGATGACCAAAATCCGCGGCCACGGCGTCGCCCAGCGCGCGACGGTTCTTAGCAAGCGCGCCGACGGCGCGATCAAGGCGATCCGCGCGCTCGGCAAGACCGGGGACGCCGTCGCACAACTGCGCCGCTTTTTGTTTATTAAGGACGCCGGCCATCTCGTCAGGGCGTGCGCCGTTCAGTTCGGACATGAGGGGCTCCGCTGAGGTACGTCGTTGCCGTCCCGGCTGGGCTTTGGCGTGTGATTGATGTACACGGGCCGCCATTCATAACGCAACGCAGTCGAGCAGCGGAGAGACGCATTGCCGGGACTTTACTTTGAAGAATTCGAGGTGGGGCGCGTGTTCAAGCACGCCCTTCATCGCACCATCACCGAAGCGGACAATACATTCTTTTCCGCGCTCACCCACAATCCGGCGGCGCTGCATCTCGACGAGGAGTATTGTCGGGAGCATTCGCAATTCAAAACGCGCGTCGTCAACAGTTGCCTAACCCTGTCCTTCATGGTCGGCATCAGCGTCGGCGACACGACGCTCGGCACCACCGTCGCCAATCTCGGCTGGGACGAAGTGAAGTTTCCGCATCCGCTCTTTCACGGCGACACCATTCGCATCGAGACGGAGGTGATGGAGCTGCGCGAAAGCAAATCCCGCCCCGACAACGGCATCGTCATCTTTGAACATCGCGCGTTTAATCAGGACGAAAAACTTGTCGGGATCTGCAAGCGCTCGGCCCTGATGATGCGCAAACCAAAGACCTGAACCATGTATCGATCATTTCTTTTTGTGCCCGGCGACAGCGACAAGAAAATCGCAAAATCCGAAACCGTTCCGGCCGACCTCGTTATTTTTGACCTCGAGGACGCCGTTGCAGCAGAGGCGCGGCCCGAAGCGCGCCTGCGCGTGAAAGAGTATCTGAGCGGACGCAAGGAAAGAACCGCCGCCCTTTATGTGCGCATAAACCCGCTCGATACCGAGTATGCGGCGGAGGATCTCAAAACCGTCATGGAAGGGGCGCCGGACGGAATCGTCCTGCCCAAAGCCCATGCGCCGGACGACATCCGCACATTGGAGAAAATGCTCGACGCGGCGGAAGCAAAGCATGGTCTAAAACCGGGCGCGACGCGCATTTTTCCCGTTGCAACAGAAACGCCCGCAGCGCTCTTTACGCTCGGCGAATACCGGCATGCAGCAACGCGCCTCGCCGGTCTCACTTGGGGCGCGGAAGATTTAGGCGCCGCGCTGGGCGCCATGAGCAAGAAAGGCGACGCGAGCGAATGGAGTCACCCGTTCGAAGTCGCGCGCGCGCTGTGTTTGTTCGCCGCCGCCGCCGCAGGCGTGCGAGCGGTCGACACGCTTTACTCAGATTTTCGCGACCTTGAGGGCCTTGCCGCCTCATCGGCGCGCGCGCGCCGTGACGGCTTCACCGGCAAGCTCGCCATTCATCCGGGCCAGGTTGAAACCATCAACGCCGCATTTACGCCGAGCGCGGAGGAAGTCGAGGAAGCGCAAGGGATCGTCGACCTCTTCGCCGCCAATCCTGGTGTCGGCGTGCTCTCCTATAACGGCCGCATGGTAGACATGCCGCATCTGGTACAGGCGAAGAAAATTATCGATCTTGCCGCGAGAGCAACCTAGCGCCTACGCCGCGTCGGGCAACGACTTCATGTCGATCACAAAGCGGTATTTTACGTCCGCTTTAACGACGCGGTCCCAAGCCTGATTGATATCCTGCATATCAATCATTTCGATGTCGGCAACGATGTTGTGCTCACCGCAGAAGTTGAGCATGTCCTGCGTTTCCTTAATGCCGCCAATACCGGAGCCCGCAACGCGCCGGCGGTTCGCCAACAAGAGACCGCCGTGAAACCCGGGCATCGGCTCGACGGCGCCGACCATCACCATCGTCCCGTTGCGCGCCAGCAAGCCCATATAGGGGTTAAGCTCATGCGCGACCGGCACGGTGTTCAAGAGAAAATCAAACCGGCCTCGCGCGGCTTTCATTTGATCGCGTTCTTTAGAGAGCAGGACGTCGTGTGCGCCTAACTTCCGCGCGTCCTCGCCTTTCTCCGGCGAGGTCGTAATCATCGTCACATGGGCGCCAAGGGCGTTGGCGAATTTAACGCCCATATGGCCAAGCCCGCCGAGACCGATGACGCCGACCTTGTCGCCCTTCCCGACTTTCCAATGGGCCAAAGGCGACCAGGTCGTGATGCCCGCGCAAAGCAGCGGCGCGACGGCTTTCGCGTCAAGGTTTTCCGGTATGTGCAACACGAATTTGTCACGCACGACTATGCGCTTCGCATAGCCGCCATGAGTCGGTCCGCCGAGATGCGGATCGACGCTGCCATAGGTCATGACCGCGCCGCGCTCGCAATATTGCTCGTCGCCATCCTCACAGGCGGCGCAATCAAGGCATGAATCAACCATGCAGCCGACGCCGACCAGATCGCCCTTTTTGAAGCCTTTTACGTTGGCGCCGGTGTCTGCAACCCGGCCGATAATTTCGTGGCCGGGCACGCAAGGGTATCGGGCGTTTTTCCATTCATTGCGCGCCGTATGAATATCGCTGTGGCAGACACCGCAATACTCAATGTCGATGGCGACGTCCTCCGGAAGAAGCGCGCGGCGTTCGATCGATAATAGTTCGAGCGGCGTATCCGCACCATGGGCGGCGTATGCGGCGACTTTCATCTTGTGTTTCTCCAGCGCATGTTAAACCGGCACAGAATTTGTCTGCTTCACTTCACGAAGCGCAATCGATGAACGCACGTGACTAACGCCCGGCAATTCGAAAAGAAAAGTCTGGATGAAGCGTTCATAGTCGTCAATGTCTTTGGCGACGACGCGAAGCGTGAAGTCTGAATCGCCAGTCGTCATATAACAGTCTAGGACTTCCGGCCGGTTCATGATTTTCTTTTCTATTTTCTGAATTATATCCTTATACTGACGTTCTATAGAAATATGTACAAAGGCGCAGACATGAAACCCGAGCTTTTGCCGATTGATTGCGGCGCGGTACCCTTCAATGTATCCGGTTTCCTCAAGGCTTTTAAGACGCCGCCAACAAGTAGCGGCGGATCCATGACCCGTTGCATCAGCAAGTTCTTGCGCTGAAAGTTTTCCATGCTCCTGGACCGCGCGCAAAATGCGCCGGTCCACATCATCAAGGCTGCCGTTCATTGTCCTTATCCCAGAGAAGAGGCCGATATGAAATAAAAATGCCAATTTCTGTATAAAAATGCAACAAATATATCAAATTTCCGTCAAATGGCGTTTCCATTGAAACAAATGCCCGCGATTCTGCAGTAAATTCCGCAAAAACCCAGGAACCTCCATGTCCGCAACCGCCCTCGCCGAAACGCCCGCCGTCACTCTCGACAACTACGAACTGAACGACCGCTATCGACGGAAAGAAGGCCGCGTTTTCCTGACGGGAACGCAGGCCCTCGTCGCGATCATGTTGATGCAGCGACAGATGGATGCGCGCGCCCGGCTCAACACCGCCGGCTTCGTCTCCGGCTATCGCGGCTCGCCGGTCGGCGCTGTCGATCAGGCCATGTGGGGCGCGAGAAAATTTCTTCAGGACGCCAACATTACTTTCCTCCCGGCGATCAACGAAGATCTCGCCGCCACCGCAGTTCTTGGCACGCAGCAGGTTGAGGTCGAGAAGACCAAAACCGTCGATGGCGTTTTTTCCATGTGGTACGGCAAAGGCCCAGGCGTCGATCGCGCTGGCGACGCCCTGAAACATGGGAACGCATACGGCTCATCGCCTCATGGCGGCGTACTTGTCGTCGCCGGGGACGATCATGGCTGCGTATCGTCGTCCATGTCGCATCAGTCCGACGTCGCCTTCATGGCGTTTTACATGCCGACCATTAATCCGGCGAGCATCGGCGAGTATATCGAGTTCGGTTTGTGGGGTTACGCCGCGTCTCGTTATTCCGGCATGTGGATCGGGTTCAAGGCGATTTCAGAAGCGGTCGAAAGCGCGGCGTCGATGGTATTGCCGCCATTGCCCGAGTTCAACACGCCTGACGATTTCGCACCGCCGCCGGGCGGGTTGAACTTTCGCTGGCCGGACCTTCCGGGCATGCAGATTGAAACGCGCATGCGGGAAAAGAAAAACGCACTCCGCGCCTTTGCCCGCGCTAATCCCATCGACAAAGTGATCTGGCGCAATCCCAAGGCGAAATTCGGCATTGTCACTACCGGCAAGGCCCATTTCGACGTCATGGAAGCGCTGGCCCGGCTTGGGATCGACGAGGAGCGCGCCAGGAAGGTAGGCATCGAAATCTATAAGGTCGGACTTGTCTGGCCGCTGGAAAGCAGCGGTGCGGAACGCTTCATGGCCGGCAAAGAGGAAGTCCTCGTCGTCGAGGAAAAGCGCGGCATCATCGAAAGTCAGCTTAAAGAATACATTTACGACCGCGCCGTCCGGAAACCGAAACTTATTCTTGGCAAACATGACGAGGCCGGTGAGCCGCTCATTTCCTGGGTCGATGAGCTGACACCGTCAATGCTGGCGCCGATCCTCGCAAAGCGCCTTAAACGCACTTTTTCGCGGCTCGATTTCGGCGACCGGCTGGCGGTGATAGCGCGTAACGAATCGGACGTTATAGACGCGCCCGGCGGCGCAAGCCGTGTGCCCTATTTCTGTTCCGGATGCCCGCACAACACGTCGACAAAAGTGCCGGAGGGTAGTCGCGCCCTTGCCGGTATCGGTTGCCATTTCATGGCGTCGTGGATGGACAGGAAGACCTCGGACCTTATTCAGATGGGCGGCGAAGGCGTCAATTGGGCGTCAAAGTCTATGTTTCTTTCCGACAAACACATCTTCCAGAATCTCGGCGACGGCACCTATTACCATTCCGGTTACATGGCGATCCGGCAGGCCATCGCTGCTGACGCTCACATAACCTACAAAATCCTTTACAATGACGCCGTCGCCATGACTGGCGGCCAGCCCGTCGACGGAAAACTGACCGTGCCGCAGATCGCCGCCCAGCTTGTGGCGGAAGGCGTTCAAAAAGTCGCTGTCCTTTCGGATGAGCCCGCACGCACGCAAGCCTATGGCGCCTATCCGCCTGGCATCCACGTCCAGCATCGCGATGAGCTTGATGCGGTACAGCGGGAGTTGCGCGACATCGAGGGCGTTACTGCGCTCATCTACGATCAAACATGCGCGGCAGAAAAACGCCGTCGCCGGAAACGCGGAACCTATCCCGATCCGGCCAAGCGCGTTTTCATCAACGAACTCGTCTGCGAAGGCTGCGGCGACTGTTCAAAGCAATCCAACTGCCTCTCCATCGTACCGAAGGAAACCGAATTCGGCCGCAAGCGGATGATCGACCAGTCCTCCTGCAACAAGGATTATTCCTGCGTCAAAGGCTTCTGCCCGAGCTTCGTCACGGTCGAGGGCGGCGAACTACGCAAGCCGGAACCCCGCGCCTTTGGCGATGAACTGGAGGCGCTTCTCGGTGCATTGCCGGCGCCCGATCTTCCACGCATCGACCGCGCCTATGACATATTGATCGGCGGCGTTGGCGGCACCGGCGTCGTCACCATCGGCGCCATCGCCACTATGGCGGCCCATCTCGAGGGCAAAGGCGCAAGCGTTCTGGATTTCATGGGCTTTGCACAAAAAGGCGGCACGGTCCTGAGTTACGTGCGGCTGGGCGAAACGCCTGACCACCTCAATCAGGTACGCGTCGATATCGGCGAAGCCAAAGCGGTCATCGCCTGCGACCTCGTCGTCGGCACCGACCCGCGCGCCCTGCGCGTCATGAAGAACGGCCGGACGCGGGCCATCGCCAATATAGATATCATTCCGACGGCGGACTTTATCCGCGACCGCAATGTCGACTTCCAGTCGCGCCTGCGTCTCAAAACCATTGAAAAGGCGTGCGAACCCGACAATGTTGACCACCTTGACGCCAACGCCATCGCAGGACGGCTCTTGGGCGATCTCGTCTTTTCCAACATGTTGCTGTTCGGCTTCGCCTGGCAGAAGGGGCTCGCGCCCCTGTCTCTCGCCGCCGTTCACCGCGCCATCGAGCTCAACGGCGTTGCGGTCGAGAAAAATAAGCGAGCCTTTGCGCTCGGCCGCGCCGCGGCGGTGAATGCGAAGATTGTTCACCAGGCGGCGGGGCTCCTAGACGATGAACGTGTGGAAGAGACGCTCGACAGCTTCATCAATGATCGCGCCGAGTTTCTCGTCGGCTATCAGAGCGCCGCATACGCCGATAACTATCGCCGTTTTGTCGAGGATATTCGGGACAAATCGGCCGTTGTCGCCGGCGGCGACGATTTCGCCCGCGCCGTCGCGCGTTATCTGTTCAAGCTGATGGCCTATAAGGACGAATATGAAGTCGCGCGGCTTTATACGGACGGCTCATTCAAGAAGAACATCGCGAAGACATTTACCGGCGACTACAAACTGAAGTTCCACCTCGCGCCGCCTGTCCTTAATAGTGAAACGGACGCTGAGGGTCGGCCAAAAAAGAAAACCTTTGGGCCGTGGATGATGACCGCGTTCACCGTTCTGTCGAAGATGAGGTTCCTGCGCGGCACAGCTTTCGATCCATTTGGACGCACGGCCGAGCGAAAAATGGAGCGCCGCCTCATAAACGATTATCGCGCGCGGATCGCGGACATATCAAAACGCCTTGACGCCGAAAATCTCGACGGCGCTATTGCTATTGCGTCCCTGCCCGACGAAATCCGAGGCTACGGTCCTGTGAAGGAAGAGGCGATTGCAGTGGCGGAAGCGAAACTGCCCGAACTGATGGAAGCGTTTGAGAAGGCGCAGACAGTGGCGGACGTCGCGTAGGCGTCGAAAATCGGACTACTCAAATACTGAATTTGCGGCGGCGCTCACCGCCGCTTCCCACCTGCCCATTAACTCCGCGTTTTGCGTGTGGCGCAGGCCGATGCGTTGCAGCATGTCAAAGCGATCAGAGTCCTTGCCGCCGAAACTTCTGGCCACCCGCGGGCGCCAATATTCAAAGGAAGATTTGAGAGCGCTTTTGTCCTCGCCGCTTTCGCGAAGGCGCGTGAAGCCCTCCTCGCCCAATTCCATATGCCGCCTTTCGCGCGGCAGAATATCGCCAAATGCGTCCGCAAGCGGTTGATATGAGCAGCGCGCCAGCTCTTCTAATTGAATGACGGTGGCCTTTCCCATCAGTACGTTCATGACAACAGCGTCGGCCCAGTTCTCAATCGGATACCAGAAAACATTAAGACGCATGTCGCCGCCGCGGCGTTTTGCGCCGACATCCTCGTCGCGGCCAACGCGTTCGGTCCAAGGGTGCACCTGCATATAGCGATCCGTATTGGCGCCGAACTCACCCATGATGTTGAGCACGCGCTCCGCGTGATCGTGTTTTTCAAGGACGATACGTGCAGCAGCGATGCGTTCTTTTACCCCCGGCCCCATATTGATGCAGTCAGCGAAACCAGCGGCGCCGGCAAGTTCGGAATCGACAAAGCTCGCCATGATGCGCATAAGTTCGGCGCGATAACGCGGCGGCGCATTGTCCGGCGCCGAGAGCTTGCCGCCCCTGGCGAGATAGTCCGCGATGTTCGTTTGTTCGCTCATGGGCTCGCCTATTGGTCGTAATCGACGACGATTTTATCCGTTCTCGGATAACTTTGACAGGTGAGGATATAGCCGCGCTCGACTTCATAGTCTTCGAGCGCGTAGTTGGTTTCCATATCCGCCTCGCCTTCGATGATCCTAGCGCGACAGGTCGAGCATACGCCCGCCTTGCAGGCGAAAGGCGCGTCGATATTGGCGGCGAGCGCGGCTTCCAAAATGGATTGCTCGCCCTTGGCGATCTCGCATTCCCGCGCCGCGCCGTCGAGGATAATCGTCGCAGACGCGTTCGCGGAGGCGCTGGCGGCGTCGCCGGTCTCGCGCTTCTTGGCCTTGCCGGGCCGGGCGCTTGCGAAGAGTTCGAACTTGATCGCGCCTTCCGCCATACCGTGCGCCTTTAGCGCGTCAGACACAGCCAGCATCATCGGTTCGGGCCCGCAGATGAATGCGAGATCGGCGCCTTTAACGTCCACCCATCGTTCGAACAGCGCGTCGCATTTTTCTCGATCCAGACGGCCGGAAAAGAGTTCAATATCCGCCTCGCTTTCAAGAATGTGGACAATATTGATTCGCCCCATGAAAGTATTCTTGAGATCCTCCAACTCTTCGCGGAACATAATCGCCGTGGTCGAGCGGTTGCCGTAAACGAGCGTAAAACGAGACTTGGGCTCCGCAGCCATCACCGTTCTGATCAGGCTGATCATCGGCGTAATGCCCGACCCGCCAGCGAAACCGAGATAAGACCGTTCTTCTTCAGGCTTCAGGGCGCTGTGAAAGTTGCCCATGGGCGCCATGGCGTCGATGGTCTCGCCAGGCTCAAGGTCGTCATTGGCCCAGCTTGAAAACCATCCGTCTTCGACCTTTTTTATGCCGACACGCAAGATCCCGTCATTGACGCCGGCGCAGATCGAATAGGACCGACGCAACTCCTCGCCCTCGAATGTGCGTCGAAAGGTCAAATACTGGCCCTGGATAAAGTTGAATGCGTCTTCAGCGCCATGTGGCGGCTCAAGGGTCAGAATAACGGAGTCGCGCGTGTCACGTTGAATGTCGGTGACGCGGAGCGGATAGAATTGCGCCATGGATCAAAAGCTCTTGAAATAATCGAAGGGTTCAAGGCAGTCCCGGCAGCGCCAGCTCGCCTTGCATGGGGTCGAACCGAAGCGCGAGACCTGTTCCGTCGCCATCGATCCGCAATGAGGGCATTCGATGATGGGATTTTTCAGATCGCCAATGCAACGCGCGCCCTCAACCGGCGGCGCAATGCCATAGGCTTTAAGTTTTTCTTTCGCCGCATCTGTAATCCAGTCCGTTGTCCAGGCCGGCGAAATCTGCGTTTCGATCCGAACGGCCTCAACGCCTTTGCGGCGGATGGCTTCTTCGACTTCTAAAGCAATCACCGCTGTCGCCGGACAGCCGGAATAGGTCGGCGTCACGGTGACAACCAGCGTGTCGCCCAGCCATTGAACATCGCGCACAATGCCGAGATCGACGACCGAAACAACGGGGATTTCCGGATCCGGCACGTCTTTGAGCCAGGACCAGACGTCGTCAGTTTTCGGTTTTGTCTGCGTCGCCGTCACCACGTCGCCCCCGGATAGGCGCGCTGCAGCCACTGCATGTCGGCGAGGATGTAGCCCATTTCCTCTGAATGCATGCCGGCCTTGCCGCCTTTGCGCACCGCCGTTTCCGGCGCCGTCAGCGTCGCTTCCTTCAGAACGCGCGCCATATAATCATTATACCGCACGGCGATCGAATGGAGGTCGGGCGCGAGGCCCTCGGCCGCGAGCGCATCGTCGGTTTCGTCGGGCGTCGTCAGTTCGCCGGCAAAGGGATAAAGCGTCTCGAGCGCAGTTTGCATGCGATCATGACTTTCCTGCGTGCCGTCGCCGAGCCGAACGATATAATCCTCGGACCGCTCTAGGTGATACGCCGCCTCTTTTGCGGATTTCTCCGCAATTTCGGCTACGCGCTTGTCCGTTGATTGTCTAAGCTCAGCGAGCATCGGGTAATGCCAGGCGTCGAACAGGAACTGGCGCATCAATGTATGTGCGAAATCGCCGTTCGGTTGTTCGACAAGCAATGCGTTCCGAAAGGCGCGCGCATCGCGCAGGAACGCCACCGCATCGGCGCTCTCGCCGGCGCCGAGGTCGGCGGCAAGACCCAGCCACAGTTTCGTCTGGCCGATAAGGTCCAGCGCCACATTAGCAAGCGCGATGTCTTCCTCCAGCACCGGCGCATGGCCACACCATGCCGACACCCGCTGACCAAGGATCAGCGCATTGTCGCCCATGCGCAAGGCGAGTTCGCGAACAAGATCGTCATTCGCCATTACATTTTCCCTACTTCGTCGGGAATGTCGAAGAAGGTCGGGTGGCGATAGATTTTTGAATTGGACGGTTCGTAAAGCGGTTCCTTGTCGCCCGGCGACGAAGCGGCGATGTCTTTCGACTGTACCACCCAGATCGATACGCCCTCATTGCGTCGCGTATAAACATCGCGCGCATTTTTTATGGCGATTTCCGCATCCGGCGCATGCAGCGATCCCACATGACGATGGGAAAGCCCGTGCTGCCCGCGAATAAAAACTTCCCAAAGCGGCCATTCGTTTGTCATCGCGCCCTCACGCACATTGCTTTGTCATCCAGAGTTTCAACTTCTCAAGCCGTTCCCAGCCGAACACCTCATCGCTCGGGCCGTCCGCGCGGAGTTTTTCAAGCCGTTCGAAGGCTTCATCCACCGTTGGAATATGGCCTGCCGGTATCCACCACATGACAAAATGCGCCTCACCCATGCGCGGGAACCAGGCGGCGCGACCGTCATAGATGCGCTTGTGGATCGTATTGAAAACGAAGTGCTCAAGATCCTCAGCGGTTTCCCAAACGGAGAGGTTCACAATCAATCGCGGATCATCCGTCGGCGATATGGTCTTTTCGTCGCCCTCTTCCTGAAGACGCCAGACAAACCCTTTACTGCGGTCCGCGACGGCGTTCACTCTATCAAGGTTATCTATAAAACCAGCGTAACGCGGATCATAGTCTTCGTACTTTGCGCGAGCGATGTTGAGTTGAGCAAGATGCTGTTTCACAACGTAGCCCCTACTCCGCCGCGACCTTACGAGCTTCACGCTTTTTCGCATGCGCCATCAGTCCCTCGCGGAACCACGCGCCGTCTTCCCACGCCTTTTGCCGCGCGCCGAGGCGTTCCTTGTTGCAAGGACCGTTGCCTTTAAGGACCTCATAAAACTCGTTCCAGTCGAGCTCGCCGAAATCGTAGTGGCCGCGGCTCTCGTTCCACTTGACGTCAGGATCCGGCACGGTGAGGCCGAGATACTCTGCCTGCGGTACGGTCTCATCGACGAATTTCTGACGCAATTCGTCATTGGTGTTCTGTTTGATGCCCCACGCCATGGATTGCGCCGAATGAACCGAGTCCTTGTCGGACGGACCGAACATCATCAATGACGGCTGCCACCAGCGATTGAGCGCATCCTGCGCCATTTCTTTTTGCTCCGGCGTGCCAGCGCAGAGCTTCATCATGATGTCGTAGCCCTGACGCTGGTGGAAACTTTCTTCCTTGCAGACGCGGATCATCGCCCGCGAATAAGGCCCGTATGAACAGCGCTGCAGCGGCACTTGGTTCATGATCGCGGCGCCGTCGACCAGCCAGCCAATGGCGCCGATGTCGGCCCAGGTAAGCGTCGGGTAATTAAAAATCGAGGAGTACTTTGCCTTGCCCGAAAGCAATTGCTCCGTCATCTGATCACGGCTGACCCCAAGGGTCTCCGCAGCGCAATAAAGATAGAGCCCATGACCCGCCTCGTCCTGCACCTTGGCGAGCAGGATCGCCTTGCGGTCGAGAGTAGGCGCTCGTGTGATCCAGTTGCCTTCGGGAAGCTGGCCGACAATCTCCGAATGGGCGTGCTGGGAGATTTGGCGGATCAGCGTCTTGCGATAACCTTCCGGCATCCACTCTTTCGGCTCGATCTTGATGTCAGCGTTGATCTTTTCCTGAAAGGCCCGCTCCTGCGGTTCCATTTCTTCAAGTGATTTAACGCCTTGGCCTGTGGACTTTACTTCCTGTGCGTACATTGAACGGCCTCCCTGCTGGCCTGATTATGCTGCGCCGAAAGGCCGGAATCCAATGCGGATTTCAGCTTACCCTGCTATTTATAATAAACCGACCGGTCGGTCAATGAATAAATAGCCGCGCCATGATCTATGTGATAGTGGCGACGATCACTGTTTGTCTGGAATTTTCCAACGCCGTCACCGGCCGCCGAAAAGGCCTTTATGCAAATGCAAAAACCTTTCGCCCGATTCTCGGCCTTAGTCGTAGCGACTGCGTTAAGCGCCTGTGCATCGCCCAAAGCGCCGCCGCCGAACGCGGGCGATTGCACAACAATCCGCGTTTGGTCAAATGGCTGGCATGTCAATTTGGCCATGCGAGCTGAGCATTTTGACGCCGATCATCCGGTCCGCGCGCTTTTTCCGGATGCGCGCTATTTTCTGATCGGCTGGGGCGAGCGCGGCTTTTACATGGCGGAGGACGCGACTTTCTGGCAGGGGCTAGCGGCGGCGCTTCCACCCAGCCCAGCGGTCATGCAGGTGATCGCTCACGACGCCCCGGTGGAAGAGACTATTTGGCGTGGCTCTAAAGTTCTCACCGTCGCGATTTCTGAAGAGGGCGTGAACCAACTTGCGGCAAGCATCGAAGGCTACATCCGCACAGACGAAAACGGTGCGCCGATCATATTTTCGCAAGGCCGCATTGCAAATGAGAGCGCGTTTATCGCGGCGCGTGGGAATTTTCATTTGTTCAACATGTGCAACCATTGGGCGGCGAAACGGTTACAGATGGCGGGCGTTCCCGTGACCGCCCGTATTTCCTTTACCGCGCCGGGACTAATGAAAGCTGTGCGGCAGAAAACGGTCGCCGAGTGCCCGAACCTAGCAAGTTTTTCTGAAGACTCCGCGAATTAACAATCCGCGCCGTCATCAAACCCGTTCAATCACACAGGCTATTCCCTGCCCGACGCCGATGCACATGGCGCAAAGGGCGTAGCGCGCATTGCGGCGGTGAAGTTCTTCTGTCGCCGTCATAACAAGGCGCGCGCCGGACATGCCGAGCGGATGGCCGAGCGCGATGGCGCCGCCATTGGGGTTTACGTGTTCTGCGTCGTCAGGAAGGCCAAGCTCGCGCAAGGCCGCGAGCGACTGCGATGCAAAAGCTTCGTTGATTTCAATAACGTCCATGTCGCTGACGGACAGACCCGCTTTCGCCAGCACAGCCTTCGACGCCGGCGCAGGGCCGATGCCCATGATCCGTGGAGAAACACCGACGACGGCGCCGACAACGAACCGCGCACGCGGCGTCAGCCCGTGTTTTTTCGCGGCGTCTTCAGAAGCGACAATCGCCGCCGCCGCGCCGTCATTAACGCCTGATGCATTGCCCGCAGTGATGACGCCGTCTTTTTTGACGAAGGCTTTCAGGCTCCCAAGTTTTTCAAGCGTCGTTTCGCGGGGGTGCTCGTCAACATCGACGACTTTCGGGTCGCCCTTGCGTTGAGGGATGGTCACGGGCGTGATTTCCGCCGCAAGCCGTCCGTTCTGTTGCGCGGCTGCCGCGCGTTGCTGCGATCGGAAGGCAAAGGCGTCCTGATCCTCGCGGCTAACAGCGAAATCCTCAGCGACATTCTCCGCCGTCTCCGGCATGGAATCGATGCCGTATTGCGCCTTCAAAACCGGATTGACGAAACGCCATCCGATGGTCGTGTCAAAGATTTCTGCATTGCGCGAAAACGCTGTCTCGGCCTTACCCACGACAAACGGCGCCCGGGACATGGATTCAACACCGGCGCCGATCATAAAGTCGGCTTCGCCGGCTTTGATGGCCCGTGCGGCGATGGTTATCGCGTCCATGCCGGAGCCGCACAGCCGGTTGACGGTCGTTCCTGGCGTCGTCTCCGGCAATCCCGCCAGCAGCGACGCCATGCGCGCCACATTGCGGTTGTCTTCGCCCGCTTGATTGGCGCACCCCATGATGATGTCGTCGACCGCGTCCCAGTCTACGCCCCCATTGCGTTCTTTCAGGGCGCGCATGGGAATTGCGGCAAGATCGTCCGCGCGCACCGATGACAGCGCGCCGCCGTAGCGGCCGATAGGCGTGCGCACAGCATCGCAGATAAAGGCGTTGGTCATTCTCTAATCCTCTTCTTCAATTACTTTCCCGCCGGCGGTGCGCGACAATCCTTGGAACACCGCGACAGCGCGCCCGTCTTCCGCCGTCACTCGCACATTGTATACGCCGGAACGCCCTGAAACGCCGACTTCACGCGCTTCCGCCGTAAGGGTTTCTCCCAGCTCCACTTTCGACAGGAACGATATCGTCGCGTTCTGTGCGAGCGTCACAACATTGCGCGCGTTACACGCCCAGGCGAACGCGGTGTCGGCGAGCGCAAAGATCATCCCGCCATGCGCGACGCCATGGCCGTTGAGCATGTCGTCCCGGATGGCCATCGACGCGCGCGCCCAGCCTTCTCCCGCGTCAACAAGGCGAAGCCCCCACGCGGCGGAGGTTTTCTCCGCAGCGTGCATCGACGCCGCGATCGTTTTGGCTCGTTCGTCAGACATGTTCACTCATTCGTGCATGGCCCAAATTGACCGACCGGCCATTCAATTATATGAACGGGCCGATGCGTTCAATCCCGCCCCCCGATCACGTGTCAAAAGGCGCAACACCTCATGACTTACAATACGATCAAACTGGAAATTGCCGACGGCGCGGCGCGGCTCACCCTCAATCGCCCGGATCGCTTGAACAGCTTTACCGTCGAAATGCACGAGGAAGTGCGCGATGCGCTCGACAAGATTGAGGCTGATGCGTCGGTGCGAACGCTCTTGCTCACCGGCGCCGGCCGCGGCTTTTGCGCCGGGCAGGATCTGTCCGACCGCGCGGTGTCGCCCGGCGACGACGCCGTCGATCTCGGGGAGTCGGTTGAAAAACGTTACAATCCGTTGATCCGCACGCTGACATCACTGCCAATGCCAGTCGTCTGCGCCGTCAATGGCGTCGCCGCCGGCGCCGGAGCGTCCATTGCCTTTGCCTGCGATATCGTTCTCGCGGCGAAGAGCGCAAAATTCATCATGTCCTTCGCCAATATCGGCCTTGTGCCCGACTCCGGCGGATCGTGGGTCATGCCGCGACTGGTCGGTCAGGCGCGCGCACTCGGTATGGCCCTTACCGGCGAGCCGGTCATGGCCGAACAGGCGAGCGAATGGGGCCTCATCTGGAAATGCGTCGACGACGACAAAATGGCGGACGAAACCGATGCGCTGGTTGCTAAATTCGCGGCCGCGCCGACCCGCGGTCTCGCGGAAACGAAAAAACTGATCCGCAACGCGTTCACACGTCCGCTCGATGAACAGCTCGATCTCGAGCGCGACCAAATGCGCGCGCTTGGATACAGCGCCGACTACAAAGAAGGCGTCGACGCGTTCATGAACAAGCGCAAACCGAATTTCAAAGGACAATAATTTTTTAAGGAGGCATTGATGCCCGTTCGCCAACTCGAAAACTACGCTCTAGACAATTGGGTAAAAGGCGACGGCGCCCTTGCGGAAATTCCGTCCGCCGTCAGCAACGACATCGTTGCGACGACATCTTCCGGCGGCCTCGATTTTAATGCCATGGCCGAGCACGCCCGCAATGTCGGCGGGCTGGGCTTGCGGAAAATGACGTTTCCCGAGCGGGCAACGATGGTGAAGGCGCTGGGCCTTGCGATTATGGAACGTAAAGAGGAGCTTTACGCCCTCAACAGCCATACAGGCGCAACGCGGCGCGACGGCTGGATCGACATCGAAGGCGGCGCTGGCACGTTTCTTTCGATTGCGTCCAAATCGAAACGTGAGCTGCCCAACGATACGATCATTCTGGATGGCGCGCTGGAGCAGATTTCCAAGACCGGCACGTTCATGGCGCAGCATGTTTACACGTCCCTGCGCGGCGTCGCCGTCCATATCAACGCCTTTAACTTTCCCGTCTGGGGGATGATGGAAAAACTGGCGCCGACGCTGATCGCGGGGCTCCCGGCGATTGTGAAACCGGCGACGGCGACGTCCTACCTTACCGAAGCGGCGTTCCGCATCATGATCGAAACGGGCCTCCTGCCTGACGGCGCAGTGCAGCTTGTCGTCGGTTCGACGGGCGACTTGCTCGATCATCTTGGGGGACAGGATGTCGTGTCTTTTACCGGATCGGCGCAGACCGCGGCGAAATTGAAGGCGCATCCGACGATCATTCGCGAATCCGTGCGCTTCGTCGCTGAACAGGACTCCCTCAATGCATCAATGCTCGGGCCGGACGCGACCGAAGACTCGCCTGAATTTGAACTCTTCGTCAAAGAAGTCGCCAATGAGATGACGGTGAAGGCCGGTCAGAAATGCACGGCGATTCGCCGGGCGATGGTTCCCGCTGCGATGCTCGACGCCGCGCAGACGGCGCTCTCGGCGCGGCTCGCAAAAACCACGGTTGGCGACCCCGCGCTTGATGACGTGCGCATGGGTGCGGTCGTTTCCCAGTCCCAGCGCGCCGATGTGCGGGAGAAAGTGGCGACACTCTCCAGCGAGGCGAAGGTCGTCTTCGGCGATCCTGACGCGGCGGAGGTCCTTGGCGATAACGCACAGGCCGGCGCGTTTCTGTCGCCGGTGCTACTCCGCTGCGACGACCCGTGGTCGGCGAAATTTGTCCACGAAGTCGAAGCCTTCGGACCAGTGTCGACCCTTATGCCCTACAAGAATTTTGAAGACGCCATTGATCTCTGCAATCGCGGCGGCGGTTCGCTCGTCATGTCACTGTTTACTCACGATCCGCAGATCGCCCGCGAGGTTGTGCGCAACACCGGCGCCTATCACGGGCGGATCGCAATCATCAATCGCGACAGCGCAAAAGAGTCGACCGGGCATGGTAGCCCCCTGCCCGTTCTTATTCATGGCGGGCCGGGGCGCGCCGGCGGCGGCGAAGAAATGGGCGGCGTGCGCGGCGTAAAACATTATATGCAGCGCACGGCCGTTCAGGGCTCGCCCGGGATTCTCGCCGGCGTCACTGGGGTTTGGCAGAACGGCGCGCCGGTGGAAGCGGAAGCGCCGCACCCGTTCCGGTATTCGTTCAACGAACTGGAAATCGGCAAGACTATCGAAACGGCGCCGCGCACAATCACCCTTGAAGACATCGAACATTTCGCCGAGTTCACGGGTGATAATTTCTACGCCCATATGGATGAGGCGGCGGCGGAAGCGAACCCGTTCTTCCCCGGGCGCGTCGCCCATGGCTACCTGATCCTGTCGTTCGCCGCAGGTCTCTTTGTCGATCCGGCGCCTGGCCCGGTGCTCGCCAATTACGGGCTCGACGAATTGCGATTCCTGAAACCGATATCGCCAGGGGACTCCATCAAGGTGCGCCTGACAGCAAAATCCAAGAAGAAGCGCAATGACGAATATGGCGAAGTCCGGTGGGACGTGCGCGTCACCAATCAGGACGATGAAATCGCCGCCACCTATGAATTGCTGACGATGAACGCGATTACCAGGTAGTTCACGCGAGGTCTGGGAGCTTTCAATGGCGCGAACGCAGGCTGCCGATTACGACGCAAAGCGCGACGCGATCACCGAGCATGCGGCGCGTCTGTTCGCGCGTAAGGGTTTCGCGGCGGCGTCCCTTTCCGACCTCGCTGAGCGGTGCAAGGTCTCTAAATCGCTGATCTATCACTACTATGCATCAAAGGAAGCAATTCTCTTTGACGTCACGAATGAGCACATCGACGAGTTGCTGGAGGTCGTGGAATCGATAACCGTCGACGAACGCCGACCGGAACGATCATTCCGCGATCTGACCAGGGGTTTGTTGCAGCACTATGTGGGCGCCGCCGACAAGCAGAAAGTTCTGCTTTACGAACTCGACTCATTACCGCGCGACCGCAAATCAGAAATCGTATCAAAGCAACGCAAGATCATTTCACGCGTCGAGGATATCCTAACCGCCGCAAAACCATCGCTGAAAAAAGACCGCGCCAAACTGCGCGCCAAAACCATGCTTTATTTTGGTATGCTAAACTGGACGCATACCTGGTTCAGTCCCAAGGGCGCGGTTACCCGCGACGGACTCGCCGACATGGCGGCGGAGCTTGTCCTCGGATCGACCTAGCGCGCCGGCTGATCGGCGGATATCTATTCGACCACAGCATCGCTAAGCCGCTTGCCGCTCCTCGCGTAATCAACAAGCAAGGGCGACGGCTTGAACGCCTCGCCAAAACGGGCTTCGAAACCTTCAAGCGCCGCGACAACACGGTCGAGGCCGACGCTGTCGGCCCAAAACATCGGCCCGCCGCGATAAACCGGCCAGTTGTATCCCTTGATACAGGCGATATCGATATCGGAACCGCGAATGGCGATTTTCTCGTCAAGCACCTTTGCGCCTTCATTCACCACCGGATAGAGGAGCCGCGCGAGGATTTCCTCATCATCCGCCGGGACCTGTTCGACGCCTTTTTCCGCGGCAACCTGCCCGATGATCTCCACGGCGACCGGCGATAGCGTCGCTTTTCGCTTTTCGTCGTAGTCATAATAGCCGCCGTTTTTCTTTTGGCCGAGCCGATCGCGCGCAACAAGCTCCGATGCGACGGTTTTTTCGTTGACGTCGCGTCCAATGACATCGAGGCCGACCAAATCGAACATCTGGAACGGCCCCATCGCAAAACCATAGTCATAAATGACACGATCAATATCCGCCGGGCTCACGCCCTGCAGCGCCATCATGTTCGCCTGCCTTCCGCGCACCGTCATGACGCGGTTCGCAATGAACCCATGTCCGACCCGCGAGAGCACCGACGTCTTTCGAATTTTCTTCGCCAGTTGCATCGCCGTATTGATGAGGTCGGCGCCGGTTTTCTCGCCGCGGACGATTTCCAGCAGCGGCATGACATTGGCGGGCGAAAAGAAATGCAAACCGATAACGTCCTGCGGGCGCGCCGTGGAGGCGGCGATCTCGTCGAGATCAAGATATGACGTATTCGACGCGAGAATTGCGCCGGGTTTCGCAATCTTGTCGAGCTTGGCGAAGATGTCCTTTTTCACGGACATCTGCTCGAACACCGCTTCGATAATCAGATCAGCGTTCGCCAGTTCGCTCATATCCGTCGTCGGCGTGATCAGCGACATTGCCCGTTCCACCTGTTCGGGGGTCATGCGCCCTTTCTTCGCGGAAGTCTCGTAGTTGCGACGAATGACGCCGACGCCACGATCGAGCGCTTCCTGGGTCTGCTCGACCAGCGTGACCGGCGTACCGGCGTTCAGGAAATTCATGGTAATGCCGCCGCCCATCGTGCCGGCGCCAATAACACCCACAGACTTTATCTCGCGCGCCGGCGTGTCTTTTGGCACGTCAGGTATTTTTGCGGTCTGGCGCTCCGCAAAGAAGGCGTAGCGTTGCGCCGCTGACTCCGAACTCATCATGAGCTCCATAAATAACTCGCGCTCGCGCTTCATTCCCTCATCGAAGGGCAGAGAGACCGCGGCCTCGACGCATTTGATGATATTTTCCGGCGCCTTGAAGCCTCGAAATTTGCGCGCATTCTTTCTGCGGAACTCCGTGAAGACGCCGTCGTCGCCCTTATACTCCGCAATTTTATCGTCGCGGTCCCGTACTTTAACGAGGGGCGCGCCATCGGCGAGCAGCTTCTTTACGTATGCGATGGCGTCGCCGCGCAGATCGTTCTCGTCGGCGAGCTTGTCGACGACGCCGTATTCTAGAGCCTGTTTGGCGCTAATCGGTTTGCCGCTTGTAATTATATCGAGCGCAACAGGCACGCCGACAATGCGTGGCAGACGCTGCGTGCCGCCGGCACCCGGCAAAATGCCAAGAGCGACCTCCGGAAGGCCGAGCTTTGCTGACGGAACTGCGACCCGGTAATGACAGCAAAGCGCCGTCTCCAGTCCGCCGCCAAGCGCTGTGCCGTGAATCGCTGCAACCGAGAGCTTCCCCGACGCCTCGATGACATCGAGCACCTCGCGAAGGTCAGGACTTTTCATGGGCTTGCCAAATTCGGATATATCAGCGCCGGCGAAGAAAGTGCGGCCGGCGCAGGTCAGCACGATCGCATCGACGTCGTCGCGCTCATTGGCCGTGGTAAAGCCGCGAACGATCGCGTCTCGAACATCGAACCCGAGCGCGTTCACGGGCGGGGAATTCAGCGTAACAATCGCAACATTGTCCTCAACCGCAAATGTCATGACGTCGCTCATATCAGATCCTTATATTTGTAAACGGTCCCGCCTGGGCCCGGTCTTCTCGCATATCTACCACGCGCCAACCACAGCGCCATTGGACCGCTTCGGTCCTTGGGAAGTCTATATGATGAATAGCCCGTAGAAAGGACCGCCGGCGGCGTCTTTCTTTCGCATGCGACAAGTTAAAAAGCGTCATTGCCGGGCCTCGATTGTTCCTCAATCAAGCCCGGCAAGCCACTCAGCGCGTCCAAACCGATTTAGACAAATATCTACGCGGCGTTGGCGTAGAGTTTTTCGCCCGATTTCGCCTTGTCGCGGAACGATGATGGCGGATGGAACCGTTCGCCATAACGTTGCGCAAGGCTGTCGGCTTTTGAAACGAAGGATTCAAGGCCGATCGTGTCAATGTAGCTCGCAGGACCGCCGGTCCAGGGAGCGAAGCCCCAGCCGAAGATGGCGCCGAGATCGGCTGACTTCGGATCGGGCACGATGCCGTCTGCGAGGCAATGCGACGCCGGAATGAGCTGCGCATAGAGCAGTCGGTCCTTGACTTCATCCACCGACGGCTGTTCCTCCGCTAGCGGAAAATATTCCGAAAGGCCGGGCCACAGATATTTCTTGCCGCCCTCGGGATACTCATAATAGCCGCCGCCGGATTTGCGTCCGTGCCGGCCGAGCTTTTCGACCATGGTTTCGAGAAAGTCCTCAACGCCGGTCGGTTTATAGTCGGCGCCCAATTCTTTCTTGGTGGACTGCACCAGCATCCAACCAAGCGACAGCGACGTTTCGTCAGTAAGCGCGAGCGGTCCCACCGGCATGCCGAGGCTCGCTGCCGCGTTTTCAATAAGCGCCGGCTTGACGCCTTCTTTAACGAGCAGCATCGCCTCATTGAGATAGGGCGGCACGACTCTGTTGGTGTAAAAGCCGCGCACATCTTGAACGACGATCGGCGTCTTGCGAATCTTTTTGTTGTAGTCGAGCGCAACGGCGAGCGCCTTGTCGCCCGACTTCTCGCCTGGGATGATTTCAAGCAGCGGCATTCTCTCGACCGGTGAGAAAAAGTGCATGCCGATGAACTGGTCAGGACGCACGGAGTGTTTTGCGAGCCCCGTAATCGGCAACGTCGATGTGTTCGACGCAAAGATAACGTCCTCGCCGATCACCGCCTCGGTTTTCTTGATGACGTCCGCCTTGACGTCCGGGTCCTCAAATACGGCTTCAATAATCAGATCCACGTCTTTGAGATCGTTGTAGTCCGCCGTCGGCTTGATCTTGGCGAGGAACGCCTCAGCCTTTTCTTTTGTCGTCTTGCCGCGGGAGATTTTTTTGTCGAGAATCTTCTTCGAGTATGCGATCGCGTTCTCGGCAGATTCCATATCACGGTCGAGCACGATGACGTTCATGCCGCCCTGCACAGTCACGTGGGTGATACCCGAACCCATGAGACCAGCGCCAAGGACGCCGACAGTTTTGATGTCGGACGCCGGCACGTCTTTGGGGCGCGCCGCGCCTTTTTCCGCCGCCTGCTTGTTGACGAAAAGCGTGCGGATCATGTTGCGCGTCTGGTCGCTCGACAGCAGTTTCGTAAAGTATTTCGACTCTATACGCAGCGCCGTATCGATCGGCACAATCGAGCCCTCATACATGCAAGAAAGGATATACTGGATTGCCGGATAGTTGTGGTTTGTCTGTTTCTGCGCCATGGCGTTCGCCGCCATGAAGAACTGCACGCTGCGCGGATCCATGGCGCCGCCGCCGCCCGGGAATTTGAACCCTTGCTTGTCCCAGGGTTGGGCGGTTTTCGGGTTCGCTTTCACCCATTCTTTTGCCTTCGCGACAAGATCTTCCGCCGGCGCGATATCATGGATCATGCCCTGGCTCTTAGCCGTCGCCGGATCGGTCGGTTTGCCGCTGGTCGCCATCATCGCCGCATTTTGCAATCCGATCAGCCGCGGCAGACGCTGGGTGCCGCCGCCGCCCGGCAACAGGCCCACTTGTGATTCCGGCACGCCGAGTTGCAGCTTCGGATGATCCGCAACGACGCGATAGTGACAGGCGAGAACAAGCTCAAGCCCGCCGCCAAGCGCCAGCCCGTTCACCGCGGCTGCAATCGGTTTTGCGTGGGCGAGACCTTTTTTCAGTTCTTTCGCCGACTTGCCGCTTGTCTCTAGCTTGCGAAGCGTCGCGTTCAGGCGGAAGGCTTGTTCAAACGCGTCTTTCATGGACGTCGCTTCAACCCCGCCCAGCATGTTGAGGTCGGCGCCAGCCATAAAGCCAGTCGTCTTGCCCGACGTAATGACGGCGCCCTTGATGTCGTCGTCCTCGACAATCCGATCGACAACCGCGGGAAAGTCTTCGATCAGGTCCGCATTCCAGACATTCATCGTCTCGCCCGGAACGTCGATGGTGACCAAGGCGATGCCGTCGCTGTCGACTTCAAAAGAAAGTGTTTTGTAGGTCATGTTTTCAATCGCCTCTACTTAGTTCACGCGTTCAATGATCGTCGCCGTACCCATGCCGCCGCCGATGCACAGGGTAACGAGCGCGGTTTCCTTGTTCGAGCGTTCCAGCTCATCGACCATGGTTCCGAGGATCATGGCGCCCGTCGCACCCAGCGGATGGCCCATGGCGATGGCGCCGCCATTGACGTTGATTTCGCTGTGATCGATGTCGAGAGCCTGCATGAAGCGAAGCACGACTGACGCAAACGCTTCGTTGAGCTCCCAAAGATCGATGTCTTTCTTGTCCATGCCGGCGCGGGCGAGGACTTTTTTCGCCGCGAACTCTGGGCCGGTAAGCATAATCGTCGGCTCTGACCCGATTGACGCAGCGGCGCGAATGCGCGCGCGCGGCTTCAAACCGAGTTTCTTGCCGATCTCTTCATTACCAATCAGCACCGCCGCAGCGCCGTCGACAATGCCGGAGGAATTGCCGGCGTGATGGACGTGGTTGATTTTCTCGACTTCCGGGTATTTTTGAATCGCAACTGCATTGAAACCGAACTGCTCGCCCAACATCGCGAAAGAAGGATTGAGCGCGCCCAGGCTCTGCATGTCTGTATTGGCCCGTACGGTTTCGTCATGGCCGAGCACCGCTTCGCCCATGACATCCTTTACCGGCACGATAGATTTGGCGAAGCGTTTTTCTTCCCAGGATTTCGCCGCGCGTTTTTGACTCTCGACCGCGTATGCATCGACGTCGTCGCGAGAGAGACCGTATTTCGTCGCGATCAAATCGGCGGAGATGCCCTGCGGCACAAAATAGGACTTAAACGCGACAGCAGGGTCTGTCGCCATGGCGCCGCCGTCCGATCCCATGGGTACGCGGCTCATCGATTCGACGCCGCCGCCGATAGTCAGATCCGCTTCGCCGGCTTTCACCTTGGACGCCGCGATGTTTACCGACTCAAGGCCGGAAGCACAGAACCGATTGACGTGAATACCGGCCGTCGTGTCGGAAAACCCTGCATTCAGGATCGCCGACCGCGTAACCACTGCGCCCTGTTCCCCGACCGGAGAAACGCAACCAAACGCGACGTCGTCGATTTCCGCTGTATCAATCTCATTGCGGTCGCGGATCGCTTCGAGAACCTGCGTAGCGAGAGACACCGGCGTGATCTCGTGAAGTGACCCGTCCGCCTTGCCTTTTCCCCGGGGTGTTCGCACCGCGTCGTAAATAAATGCATCGGTCATGAAATTGGGGTCCTTTCGGCGTTGTTCCGGCTGGGGTTTCGCGCCGCGCCGGCGCGGCGGCGACGGCCTGTTAGGTATTCGTTCGATGGGCCTTTCGCAATGCCGCAATGCAGTGCCGGCCCGCCCGTTTAGAATGTCAATATGAACCGCCGAGGCTTAGGATGACAGGTCCTCACGAAACGGCTATTGCGATGGATGTTCAAACACTTGCGCGGACACCCAATGAGCGACAATACCGACAATCTGGCCGCCCTGCGCGGGATGATTCGACATCACACGCTCGTGCAGGAAGAGACCCATGTTCGCGCGCTGATATCGATCGCCAACCTCGACGAAGACGCGCGCAAGCAGGTTCAACGCCGCGCCGCGGAATTCGTCGCACTAGCGCGCGCCGGCGCCATGCGCTCCGGGTTGATCGACAAATTTTTGCAAGAATACGGGCTGTCGACCGCGGAGGGTGTGACGCTGATGCGCCTTGCCGAAGCGTTGCTCAGAACGCCCGATGCCGCGACCGCCAATTCACTGATTGAAGACAAGATCGAGGCCGGCGACTGGGGCGCCCATAAGGGCAAAAGCCCCTTCCCGCTGGTAAATTTTTCGACCCGCGCCTTGATGCTGACTGCGGCTTGGCTCGACGACGTCGAGGCGAAAGACCCGCTGGGCCGAATGGCGAAGGCGACTAAGGACGCTCTCGACCGGTTGGGCGAACCCGTTATCCGCGCATCGGTTGCTCAAGCCATGCGGGTGATGGGTGAACACTTCGTGCTCGGTGAGACAATTGACGAGGCGATGCGGCGCGGTCGCAAGTTCGAATCAAAGGGATATCGCTTCTCCTTTGACATGCTGGGGGAAGCCGCACACACCGCGGCCGACGCCGACCGTTACTTCAACAATTACGAAACCGCCATTGCCGCGATCAGCGAACACGCCAACGCAGAACACGCCGTCGACAATCCCGGCATTTCCGTCAAACTGTCCGCGCTTCATCCCCGCTACGAATACGGTAAAAAAGACCGCATATTGACTGAGCTCGGCGCGCGCGTCGCAAAACTGGCGCGCCAGGCGAAAGCCGCCAATATGGGCTTCAATATCGATGCGGAAGAAGCCGACCGCCTGGATCTGTCGCTCGATATCATCGAACAATTGATGCGTGATCCATCCCTCGCCGATTGGCGCGGTTTCGGCGTCGTCGTCCAGGCTTACCAACGCCGCGCTATAGATGTTCTTGACTGGCTGGCGGCGCTGGCGCGCGAAACGGACCGGCGGATCATGGTCCGCCTCGTCAAAGGCGCCTACTGGGACGCCGAGATCAAACGTGCACAGGTGATGGGCCTTGAGAGTTACCCTGTGTTCACGCGCAAGACGTTGACCGATCTTTCCTACGTCGCCTGCGCCCGGAAGATCCTGTCGTCGACCGACGCCATGTATCCGCAATTTGCGACTCATAATGCGCTCACGGCGACCACGGTTATGGAAATGGCGGGCGATTATTCAGACTACGAATTTCAGCGCCTGCACGGGATGGGGGAAGCGCTACATGATAGCCTCATCGAAAAGGGCGGCGCGTCGCGGATCTATGCGCCGGTGGGCGGCCACAAGGAACTGTTGCCCTATCTCGTTCGCCGGCTTTTGGAAAACGGCGCCAATTCCTCTTTCGTCAATCAGTTGATCGACCCCGACTTGTCCGTGGATGACATTGTGGCCGACCCGCTCGATGAAATCGAAACGCTGGAGACGATTTCCAATCCGCACATCCCCGCGCCGCGCGACCATCTCGGCGGGCGACTTGCAGCAAAGGGCTGGGATGAAACTGATCCGGAAACCGCGGACCGGCTGGTTGCGACCCGCGCGCCGGATTGTATCGCAACGCCAATCGTCAACGGGGAAGCGGCAGACGACGCCGCGCAGCCTGTCGTTAATCCGACCTTCGCCGAATCAGCGGTCGGCGCCGTTGTGGCCGGTTCCGAGAAGGAAATTGAACGGGCGTGCGCAGCAGCCGCCCGGTTCGCGCCGAAATGGGCGGCGACGCCGGCGAAGACGCGCGCCTACACGCTGCGGAAGGCCGCCGCGCTTCTTGAAGAACGCGGCGAACAGTTCATGGCCTTTGCGGTTGCAGAAGCGGGCAAGACATGGCCTGACGCTATCGCAGAAGTCCGCGAGGCTGTCGATTTCCTTCGTTACTATGCAGATGAATGCGAAACTCTCGACGGCGCGCCACTAGGCGTCGTCGCGTGTATTTCTCCATGGAATTTTCCGCTCGCGATTTTTCTTGGTCAGGTAAGCGCCGCGCTCGCCGCCGGCAACTGCGTCATCGCCAAACCGGCGGAACAAACCCCGCTCATCGCTTTCGAAGCCGTCAGGCTTTTGCATGAGGCTGGGATACCGGTCGGCGCCCTTCATTATGCGCCGGGCGACGGTCCGACGGTGGGCGCGCCGCTCGTCGCAAACGATCACGTTAATGGCGTCGTTTTTACAGGATCGACAGCGACGGCGCGTGCGATCAAAAAAACGCTCGTCGATACGGAGCGAAGCAACGTGGCGCTGATCGCCGAAACCGGCGGCATCAACGCCATGATCATCGATTCCACCGCGCTTCTGGAACAGGCGGTGACCGACACGATTGCCTCCGCATTTCAGAGCGCCGGTCAGCGTTGTTCGGCCTGCCGCGTCGTATGCGTGCAGGATGACATCTTCGGTCGTTTCGAAGAGATGCTCGCCGGCGCAATGGCGGAACTGCGCGTCGGTGACCCCGCCCGGCTCAACACAGATGTGGGACCCGTCATCGATGGCGAGGCTCGGGAAAATATCGAACGACATCTGTCGCGCCTGGAAGCGGAAGCGCGGCTCGTCGCCCGCGCCCCCGAGATTAGCGACGGCGACGGAACGTTCATACGACCTGTCGCTTTTGAAATCGACGCTCTCGGCGATCTTAACGAGGAGATCTTTGGTCCCGTTCTGCATGTGCTGCGCTATTCGGCAGACGAACTGACGGATCTCATCGATTCCATAAACGCCCTCGGCTATGGCCTGACCATGGGCGTTCATACGCGTATTGACGAAACAATGGATATCATCGCCCGGCGCGCGCGTATTGGGAATGTTTACGTCAACCGGAACCAGATCGGCGCGGTCGTGGGCGTTCAACCCTTTGGCGGCGAGGGCCTTTCCGGCACCGGGCCGAAGGCCGGCGGGCCGCATTATCTGAAAGCGCTTGTAAAACGAGCATATAAAGAGTCGCAGACGGCGCCCTCTCTTAGCGATGGCGTGATCGACAAAGAACTGGCGACCCATCTGAGCAACGCCGCGCGAATATATGCTGCATGGAGCCAATGTGATCGCGGGACAGTTATTGACGCCGCATTGAAAACGGTGGACTTCGCGTCGGGTGCCCTTCGCGAGGAAATCAGGAATATCGCGACGGTCGCCGCCGGCAATAGCGAATTGCCCGGCCCCACCGGCGAAGCAAACACGCTGAAATTAC
This sequence comes from Hyphococcus sp., assembly GCA_965243785.1. GTDB lineage: Bacteria > Pseudomonadota > Alphaproteobacteria > Caulobacterales > Parvularculaceae > Hyphococcus. The sequence goes on from CBDEVX010000014.1 coordinate 642,007, forward strand.
GCGGCCGGGGCGCCGTGCTGTGCCTTGGCGGCGACGCGGATAGCGCGGCGCAGGCCTTGCTGGCGATCGCCGCCGGCAATATCGCTGTCTGCGGACGATCTCGAAACTCAGACGTGCTGATGACAGCGCTCAAAGACGCCGGCGCGCCGACGGGCTTGCTAGCACTGTTCGATGGGCCGCCGTCACGTCATGCTCTTCTGCATGATGGGGTGCGACTCATTTGCTTCGACGGCGGCGAGGAAGGCCGTGCAATAGTCGAAAAAATTCTCGCGGACCGGACCGGTCCGATTATACCGGTCGTTTCGACAAACGACGCCGCATGGCGATATTGCGCGGAACGCACGTTAACCATCAATACGACGGCGGCGGGCGGTGACGTTCGCCTGCTGTCGCTAAGCGAATGACCGTCCTGATGCAAGCAGCGCGACGTTTGTCGCGGGGCGGGCTCGCTTCGCCGCAGCCACGGTTGCGCATTGTGAAGGAGCCGCGTTGATAGCCATGGATGACTCGCGACAACCACAAATGACAACAGCTGAAGTATCGCGCCCCCGGGGCGGGCCATTCATTGACGCGCCCGGGCGTTCCCGGCACTGGATGAATTGGCTGTTCGCCGACAAGAACCGGATGTTCTGGGTGCTCCAGATCGCCGGCTGGCTCGGCTTTTTCATCCTGCACGTCTCGAGTGTATCGACTTTTGTCGCCGGCCGGACGCCGGAGGCGCTGCTTTATTCCCTTGCATCATCCCTGGTTGGATTTCTGACGACGAGCATTCTGGCGCGGCCGATCTATCATTACGCGCGCGGCCAGAAGCCGATGTTCATCTTCCTCATCGCCATTCCGTCGACGATTTTGATGGCGGTCGCCATGGCGGCGATGAAGACCAAGATCTTCAGCTATATTTTCGGACCCGAATGGCTCGACACGCGCAATATGCCGTTCGGCGTCGGCAATCAGCTCTTACTGCTTCTGCCCGACATTCAGGCCAATCTGTTTCTGCTCGGCTCCTGGGCGGGATTTTATTTCGGCATCAACTACTACCTCAATTTGCGCAACGAAATGGAGCGCGTTGTTCTCTCGGCGCGGCTCGCCGATCAAGCGCAATTGAAGATGCTGCGCTATCAGCTCAATCCGCATTTCCTATTTAACACACTGAACGCCATTTCGACGCTGGTGCTTGAGCAGGACGGCAAGCAAGCGAACAAGATGATTTCGCAGTTGTCAGCGTTTTTGCGTTACTCACTCGACAGCGATCCCTTATTGAAAACGTCGCTCGCCGAAGAAGTGCGCGCATTGAAACTGTATCTTGAAATTGAGAAGACGCGATTTGCCGATCGCCTCAAACTTAACTTCGATATTGACGACGATCTCCTCGATGCGCGCGTTCCGTCCCTGATTCTGCAGCCGGCGATCGAAAACGCGATCAAATATGCGATCGCGCATATGGAATCCGGCGGCGAGATTTCAGTCTCCGCCGAGCGCGACGGTAAGTCGCTGTTGATGAAAGTCTGTGATAACGGTCCAAATGCGCCTGAAGATCCGGCCTCGCTTTTACGCGACGCGAAGGCCGGCGTAGGCCTTGTCAATATGCGCGACCGCCTCGCATATCTGTATCAGGACCGGTGTGAATTTAGTTTATGCCACGTCGATCCACAGGGACTATGTGTATCGATCCGCATACCGTTTGAAGCAAAAGATTGAAGGAAGAAGACGGGGAAATATTATGACCGACGAGAAGATAAGGGCGATCCTCGTTGACGACGAACCGCTGGCATTGCGCGGCCTTAAAATGCGACTTTCGGAGTTTCCGGAGGTCGAAATTGTCGGTGAATGCGCGAATGGCCGTGAAGCGGTCAAGGAAATCCGCGCCAAGTCGCCTGAGGTTGTATTTCTCGACATTCAGATGCCGGGCCTTGACGGTTTTGGCGTCGTTCGCGCCTTGATCGGGGCGCCGGCGCCGCTGTTTATTTTCGTCACCGCCTACGACAAATTCGCCATCGATGCGTTTGAAGCGAACGCCCTCGACTATATTGTGAAACCGGTTGAGGAGGAGCGCCTCAAAGATGCGATCCATCGGATCAGGGAAGCGCTCCATTCAAAGGCCGCCCTCACCCGCGAATCAAAACTCGTCGAGCTGCTCGCCTCGCTTTCGGAAGACGAAAGGGATCGTATCAAGGAGCTGATCGCCGACCCGGATTGGACGGAAAAAGAGCGGTATTCGGAACGGCTTTCATTCAAGGACGGGTCAAAGGTTGTCGTTCTTGACGCGGACGAAATCGAGTGGATCGATGCAGCCGGTGACTATATGTGTATCCATGCTGGCGGAAAAACCCATATCATCCGCGAAACGATGAAGGCGTTGACGCAGCGCCTTGACCCGTCACGCTTCCAACGCGTGCATCGCTCCGCCATCGTGAATGTGGGCAAGGTGAAGGAGCTTCACCCGCACTCCAACGGCGAGTATTTTCTTATCCTTGATAACGGACAGGAATTGAAACTGTCTCGGTCCTACAAGGATGTGGTAGCGCGGTTTTTATAGCAGCGACACGTCTCCGGCGTTTGTTCGGAAAACCGGTGCGGCTGATGGTGCGGGCGGCCGGACTCGAACCGGCACGGGATTGCTCCCGACAGATTTTAAGTCTGTTGCGTCTACCTGTTCCGCCACGCCCGCGGGGATAGGCGGCGCTCCTTAACACGCATCGCCGCGCCGGCAAATTCTCATCCTCAACATTCAACGACATTAACGGCGAGGCCGCCTTCGCTCGTTTCCTTGTATTTTCGCGACATATCGAGTCCCGTCTGACGCATGGTCTCGATCACCTGATCGAGCGACACTTTCGGGTTCTCCGCCGCCCGCATGGCAAGCCGGGCCGCGTTCACAGCTTTCACTGCGCCGATGGCGTTGCGTTCGATGCACGGGATCTGGACCAACCCTTTAACGGGGTCGCAGGTGAGGCCAAGATTATGTTCCATGGCGATCTCGGCGGCGCGCTCAACTTGCGCCGGCGTCGCGCCCCAGACGGCAGCAAGCCCGGCGGCGGCCATGGAACAGGCGACCCCGACTTCGCCCTGGCATCCCATTTCCGCCCCTGAAATCGACGCGCGCTGTTTGTAGAGCATGCCGATGCCGGCCGCCGTTGCGAGGAACGTCCGTATGCGCCCTTCCCGCCCATCGCCGTCATCGCAATAATGTTTCACAACAGACGGAATGATCCCGGCGGCGCCGTTTGTAGGCGCCGTCACAACCCGGCCGCCTGCTGCGTTTTCCTCATTCACCGCCATGGCGTAGACGTTCAGCCAGTCGAACAACTGTTCACGTTCATTGGCGAGCGGGGCTTCCTGCAACTTTTTAAACAGCATTGGCGCACGCCGTTTCACCTCCAACCCGCCGGGCAATTCGCCGGAGGTCTTCAGGCCGCGCTCGACGCAGTCGCGCATCGCCGCCCAGATCTTGTCCAGCCTCGCCTCGGTTTCGGCGCGCGGGCGAACGGCGTATTCGTTGGCCAGAATGACGTCGTGCAGTTGCATGTCCTGATCGCGGCAATGGGAGAGCAGTTCCTTTGCCGAAGTAAACTCAAACCGTCCCGTCCGCGGGAGGGCAATCAGATCATTATCCGATTTGGCGGACAATTGTTTTTCAGTAGCGATAAACCCGCCACCGACGGAATAGTAAGTTTGCGCAAATATCTCATCGCCAACCTCATTGAGCAGCCGCAACGCCATCTCATTGGGGTGAATGTTCGGGATAATGTCGCCGCGAAAATCCATATCAGAGGCAGGATCAAAAGCGATATTGGGGCCGTTTGCGAGGCGCAGGCGCCTTGTTTCCTTGGCGAGCGCAAAGGCGGCGTCGGCTTCGTCTGGATCCGTCGTGTCGGGTTCAAATCCCAACAACCCTAGAATGGTTGCCTTGTCGGTGCCGTGACCGACGCCCGTTAACGCGAGCGATCCGTGCAATGATATGTTAACGCGTTTTGCATCACTGAGCACGCCCGCATCGGCCGCGTCTTTCAAAAATCGCACGCCAATGCGCATGGGGCCCACTGTATGAGACGATGACGGCCCAATGCCAATTTTAAAAATGTCGAATATGCTCAGCATCTTAGCGTATGACCATCGGTGACTGCAGGATGCTATCCGTCGGCGCGTTCAAGATATTGCATCGCGCCCTTTGTCCAGCTTTCGCCATCGTCGAGGGAATAGTGCATGACAACATCCACCGCATCGGGCGCCTTCCGCAAGGTTGTAAAACGGATAATCATGTCGCCGCCCGCTGATGTTGGATGCGGCGCTGATTGAACGATCTCCGTCTCGACATCCTGTGTCATCAGCCAATGGTCCGCCTGCTGATCGACTGACCAAAAGACAATCTGCTTTTCGCGCGGACTGTAGAATCGCAACGCCTTACTTTTCTGATCAAGCTCCGGGATTTCCGTCACAAGCTCCACAACGGTCTCATCGAGATACCACGAGAAGGACTCCGTCCCTTCGAAGGTCATAACAACGTTGCCCTCGGCATCGAGGCGCTCCCATCGCGATCGCCATACGCCGATCTCATACTCAAAGAGCTCCTTCGCCTTCTCTGCAAGCGGATCCGCGGCTGACGCATCCTGCGCCATCGTCGCGCCCGGACCGATGATCGCGAACAGCAACCCGGCGACCAAGCTCCTAATAATCCTACTGTCCACTTATTACTCTCCTAAGTGCTAAAGCACTGCTCGAAAGCATTGCTCAATGGCCCAATTATTTTCGGTCCGCGTCTACCGGTTCAAAACCGAGCGCGCGCATGGCGGATTTGACGGCGGCGATCGCCTTCTCCGCCGGGGTTACTTCTTCAGCGCGCGCAATGACGGTAACGCCCTTAATGTCTCCGTCAATGGGATAGCTGCCCAGCGCTACGCCGTGCATGGCCGACTGGATCTCACGCAGATCATCGGCGATTCGCGATTCCGGAAGTCCGGCCGCCGTAACGGCGCGCGAATGCATTTGAACGCCACGCTCCAGCGCCCCTTCGATGGCGTTAAGCATGCCCTGAAAGATGCGCGGCACGCCCGCCATCACAAACACGTTGGCAATGCGAACGCCGGGCGCGCCGGAAACCGGATTTTCGATCAGGACGGCGCCTTCTGGCGTACGCCCCATGCGCCGCCGCGCGGGCGTCACTTCCTCGCCGCGGGCGGCATACCAGGCTTCGATCATAGCAATCGCCTGAGGGTGCTCGATAACCGAAACCCCGAACGCCGCGGCAATCGCGTCAACGGTGATGTCGTCGTGCGTCGGGCCAATGCCGCCCGACGTAAAGACGTAATCGTAGCGTGCGCGCAAGGCGTTCAAACCTTCGGCGATCGCCCCCTGTTCGTCAGGCACGATGCGCGCCTCAACAAGGGCGACGGCGCGCTCGGTCAACCAGCCGGCAAGATAATGAATATTGGCGTCACGCGTCCGGCCCGACAGCAATTCATCGCCAATCGCGAGTATCGCGGCGGTTTTCCGTTTTTGATCCTGCTTCATAAGACTCAATCTAGACGTCGGGCGGGCGGCGCGCCAATGCTTTACTCTCGCTCGTTAGGACCCGCGCCGTGTAAAACCGGCAAACGCCAAAAGGACAATCACTTATCATGCGATTTCCGACACCCCTGCTTCGCGGCCATTTGGCGCGGCGCTATAAGAGATTCTTGGCGGATATCGTGCTCGACGACGGTCGCGAGATCACCGCCCATTGCGCCAATCCGGGCTCAATGCTCGGGGTCGCGGCGGAAGGCGCGCCGGTCTGGGTCAGCGAGCACAATGACGGCAAACGGAAGCTCCCATTTTCCTGGCAGCTTACGGAGATCGATGGCGTTCTTATCCCTATCAATACGACAAACCCCAACCGTATTATTAATGAGGCGATCAACGACGGCGTCATCCCCGAACTGACAGGCTACGCCGCGTTCCGCCGAGAGGTGAAGTATGGCGAGAAAAGCCGCATCGACTTTCTGCTGGAAGACCCGCGCAAGGCGCCCTGTTATGTGGAGGTGAAAAACGTCCACCTGTCGCGATCGCCCGGCCTTGCCGAGTTTCCTGATTCGGTGACCATCCGCGGCGCCAAGCACTTACGGGAGCTGATGACCGTCAAAGAAGAGGGCGCCCGGGCCGTGATGATGTTTGTCGTGCAGCGCGCCGATTGCCACCGGTTTCGCCCCGCCGTCGATCTCGATCCCGCCTACGCCGAAGCGTTGGGCGCGGCCGTTGCGGCGGGGGTTGAGTTACTATGCTATGATTGCGAAGTGACCACCGCTGAGGTAGGTCTGCGACGGGCGTTGAAAATCGATCTGGACCCATGACGGAAATCATTCTTGAGGACGAGCCGGCGGTGCGCACCGGCGCCATCAAACGCCATCCCCCTGAAGCGTTCGAGGGTATGCGCACAGCCGGACGGCTGGCGGCGGAATGTCTCGACATGATTTCCGCCCATGTAGCGCCGGGCGTCACGACGCAAGCCCTTGACGATCTGATCCGCGCCTTTGTTTTCGATCATAAAGCCCTGTCGGCGACAATCGGCTACCGCGGTTATCGGCACGCCAGCTGTATCTCCCTCAATCATGTAATCTGTCACGGCATACCGGGGCCAAAGGCGCTTAAGAAAGGCGATATCCTGAACATCGACGTTACCGTCATCGTCGATGGCTGGCACGGCGATACGAGCCGCATGTTTTACGCCGGCGAGCCGAAAGTGAAAGCGCGCCGGTTGGTCGATACGACCTACGACGCCATGATGGCCGGCATCAATACGATCAAACCGGGCGCCACGCTCCGCGATATTGGCCGCGCGATACAGACGCGTGCCGAGGCGGAAGGATTTTCGGTGGTGCGCGACTTTTGCGGTCACGGCCTGGGCCGGCTTTTTCACGATGCGCCCAACGTCGTTCATTACGCAGAGTACAAAGATCGCTTCGGCGCCCTGCATCAGGCGCCTGATACCAGACTTGAAGCCGGCATGTTCTTCACGGTCGAGCCCATGATCAATGAGGGCCGGCCCGACGTAAAACTGCTCAAAGACGGCTGGACCGCCGTCGCGCGGGACAAGTCGCTATCAGCGCAGTTCGAACACTCGATCGCCGTCACCGAGGACGGCGTCGAGATCTTCACGACGTCGCCCGCTGGGCTCCACAAACCGCCATATGCCTGACGGCGCCCCTAAATCGACGGGCGCCAAAAACCACGCAAGCGGTCACCGCGAACGCCTGCGCGACCGGTTTCGCAAGGCCGGCGTCGACGGGGTTCAGGACTACGAGCTGATGGAGTTGATCCTCTTTCGCGCCATCCCGCGCCGGGACGTTAAGCCGCTGGCGAAAGACATTATCGCCAAATTCGGGGGCTTTGCCGAGGCGTTGTCCGCGCCAGTCGAACGCCTGATGGAAGTAAAGGGTGTTTCGGAAGCCGTCGCCATAGAAATGAAAATTATTCAGGCCGCGTCGATCAAATTGTCCCAGGCGCGCATTCTTGACCGTCCCGTCATCTCCTCATGGGACAGCCTCCTCGCCTATTGCCGTGCGGCGATGGCGGATGAAAAAACAGAACTCTTCCGTGTTCTGTTTCTCGACAAGAAAAACATTCTGATTTCCGACGAAGTGCAGCAGCGCGGCACGGTCGATCACACGCCGGTCTATCCGCGCGAAGTCGTCAAACGGGCGTTGGAACTTGGCGCATCGGCGATCATTCTGGTGCATAATCATCCGTCCGGCGATCCGACGCCATCGAAGGCGGATGTCGACATGACCAATCAAATCGTCAAGGCGGCCGCAGCCCTCAACATTCGCGTCCATGATCATTTGATCATCGGCCATAAACGCGACGCAAGTTTCAAATCACTGGGACTCCTCTGATGCCTCGCATTATCACGCTGACGCCAAACCCGACTTACGACTTTGCGGTCGATGCAAACTTCGTCGAACCAAACCGCAAGCTGCGTTGCAAGAATGCGCAGTCCCATCCCGGCGGCGGCGGCGTTAATGTGGCCCGCGCCGCGCATAGGCTTGGCGCCGACGTTCTCGCTATCATCACCGCAGGCGGACTCTATGGCGACGCGGTCAAAGGTCTTTTGGGCGAAGAATTGATTCCTATCCGGGCCATCCCGGTGCGCGGTGAAACTCGCATCGCCTTTCACGTACAAGATCTTAATAACGATCACGAATATCGCTTCAATCTCCCCGGCGCTGCGATGACGGAGGCGGAAGTCGAAGCGATGCTGAGCGCGGTGCGCGAAGAGACACGCCAAGGCGACTATGTCGTCGGATCAGGCTCGCTGCCCGCTGGCGAACCGATTGATTTCTGGGCGCGCGCAGCACGCACTGCAAAGGAAAAGGGCGGACGGTTCGTGCTTGACTCAATTCACGGCGTGCGCTTTGCGCTCGACGAAGGCATCTACCTTCTGCGGCTCAATAAATTTGAATATTTGGATCTGTCGGGCGGCGAGCTTCAGTGGCCCGACGAAATGATCGCCTTTGCGAAAGAGATCGTCAAATCCGGAGGCGCCGAACGCGTTGCGGTAACGCATGGCGGCGACGGCACAATTATGGCGTCTGCCGACGGCGTTGCACGCACGCCGGTTATCAAGGTCAAAGCGGAAAGCGCCGTCGGCGCTGGTGATTCATTTGTTGCGGCAGTGACGAACGCAATGCTCAACGAAGCCGACGATCTTGAATGCATATGGCGCGGCGCAGCGGCGGCGGCGGCGACGCGCATGACGCCCGGCACGGCGCTGTTCCGCGCTGAAGATGTGGAACGGCTTTACACTCAGGCCCGCAACAACGCCTAATTCAGCCTGATCGAAACGCCCGCTGAAAAGCGTCGCGCCTGATCGTCGTCTCAGCCTTTACTCGATGGGCGACAATAATTCCGGCGCCGTCACCAGTTGGCGAACGCCGTGACTCTTCGTTTCGTTGAATGCATTGCCGTCCTCCGCCCAGCGGTGCAGCGAGTTGATGTCGAGCTTCGTGCATTGTGGACGCACGCTCCACGTTACCTGCGCCGGCGAGCAGACCGCCTGCGTGTAGGACGGGCCCGTCGTCGAGCCGCGGAAGACGACCGGTTCGCCGGTGTCAGACGGAATCATTTTCGCCTGATGCAATCCGTCAACAACATTTCCGCCGTAAGCCATTTCGGTAAAGTCGAGCGCGCCCGCATCGTTCACGACGAGGAAGGTTTGCGCCTCAACTCGGAGCAGCGGATCGGCGCAGCTTTCCGGCACGCAGGCACCAAGCCCCTCGCCCGGAGCGGTCTCGCAAGTCGTGTGGACCCAATGCACCTCGATCGTATCGCCCGGCTTGACGCCCTGATAGGCGCCCGGCGCCGGCGCCAGCTCGGCCTCGGTCAGATCGGCCGTAGCGTTGCACGCATAGCCGCCGCTGTCCGTATCATTCACAAAGATGCTGAAGCCCGGGCCTTTGTGTTCGGCGTTGGTGTGCGTGTGGATGTTGCAGAGGTTCATTTGTGATGACGGCGGCGCGAACGGGAAATCCGCCATATTGAGGCCGGCCGTGTTGGTGATATCGCGCGGCGTCTGCGGTCCGAAATCGACGCAGATACCGGCGTCGGCGTTTTGCGTCTTGTCCGCTTTTTCCATCGCGGCGTCACCGGTTTCGGTTGCAGCAGTTTCGGCAGCGCCTTCTTGCGTCCCTGACGCAGTGTCACTTGCTTCTTGACCGCCACAGGCCGCGGCGGCGACCGATATTGCTCCCACAAGGAGTGTCTTCTTCAGCATTTCTTCTTCCTTTCCGGTGTTCGTCCCGCGGCGGCAGTTGCGTCGCGCGGCGTTGGCTTAAACCTGAGGCGTCCTCTTCACGCGCGGCCACGGCACATTACGTCCTGGCCGTCGGCCTCGGTTCTGTCGTCCACAAACGTCGCGCAGCGTTGATTTTCGATTTCGGAACAACCCCCGATCGCGCCTCAACAAAATCGAGCCCATCGATGATCCAGTCGGCGATCTCTGGCTGCGTCAGATGATAAAAGTGATGGCGCCCATCGCGCCGTTCCTCGACAAAACGATGCGCCCGCAACAGCGAAAGATGCTGGGATACGCGCGGCCCCGGCAGGTCGAGCCGCTTTGCAAGCGTATTGACGTCCAGTTCTCTGGCGCGCAATTCCTCGATCAATCGCACGCGATCCGCGTTTGCGAGCATCTTGAAGATGTCTGCGAGTTCTTTCGCGACCAATGTCCGGCTCGGCATCTTTGCTCTCCGCGATGCGGCGCGCCCGCGGCGGTCGCCGCGGGATTGTGAATGTTTTATATCTTCATATCTTTGCAGATATCGGAATTTGCATGTATAGGCCGATCCCGGCGCCGGTTTCAAGTCTGTTCGGCGCAGAATTATTGCCCGATCGCGAGGCCGTCGGCGACGGGCTCGCCGTATGGCCCATTGCGAAGCCTTCAGACAGAAAAGGCGCTTTTGATGTTCGACTTGGCGCTCGCCACCCTGCTCTCACCGGTCGTTTTGTTCTTTGTGCTGGGCCTTTTCGCCGGCCTCGCGAAGTCGGACATCACCATCCCGGAGGCGGTCTCAAAGGGGCTCGCCATCTATCTGATGATGGCGATCGGCCTCAAAGGCGGTTTCGAAATGGCCGCCAGCGGGCTTACGGGGACCATCATCGCCGTTATGCTTTGCGGGATCTTGCTGTCGTTCGTCCTGCCGGCGGTGGCGTTCTTTTTCCTGCGCACGACAACAAGGCTGCCTTCCATCGACGCCGCCGCGACCGCGGCTCATTACGGCTCCATTTCTATCGTCACCTTTGTCGCCGCGACGCAAGCCATCGATCTTTCCGGTCTTGAAAGCGCGGGCTATCTCGTCGCCGTCGCTGCTCTGATGGAAACGCCGGCCATCGTCACCGCGCTCCTGCTCGCGGGCCGAAACAAAGCGCCAAAGACTGACGCGGCGCCGACCGGATTGATCCGCGAGATCGCCCTGAACGCTTCGGTCGTCGTGCTGGTCGGCGCATTGATCATCGGCTGGATTACTGGCGAAGCCGGTAAGGCGCAGGTCGGGGGCGTCTTCATTTCGCCGCTTCAGGGCGTACTCTGCCTGTTCCTTTTGGATATGGGTCTCTCCGCCGGCAGGGGCTTGCGCAATGGCTGGCGCGTGCTGCAACCGGCGACCATCGGCTTCGGCATCTACATGCCCCTCGTTTCTGCGGCGATTGCGGCCCTGGCGTCTTTCGCCTTGCGGCTGCCCGCAGACGATGCAGCGCTCTTTATGACGCTGGCCGCTTCAGCATCTTATATCGCCGTGCCCGCCGCCATGCGTCTCGCCTTGCCGTCGGCGAAGCCGTCGATCTACCTTACACTTTCCCTCGGCGTGACCTTTCCGTTCAACCTGACGGTCGGCATTCCGATTTACATTCTAATCGCCCAGTATATCGCCAGTTGAGACAACCCCATGCACGAGAAAAAACGACTTGAACTTATTATCGAACGCATGGCGCTGGCTCGCGCCCGCGACATCCTCGAAGACGCCGGCCTTACGGGCTACACGGTGCTGAGCGCTATGGCGGGTTTCGGCGGTAGTCGGCGTTGGCGCCGTGGCGATCTTTCGACAGCGGAGGAAATGACGGTTGTTATCGCAATTGGTGACGATGAAAAAATCCAGCGCGCGCTGACCGAGCTGCACAAACTGCTCGAAGCGCAGATCGGCGTTTTGAGTGTCTCTACCGTAGACGTGCTCAGGCCCGATCGGTTTTAGCCGCAGCAGCGAGCCGTTCGGCGTATTTTTCTTCGATGGGAATGAACGTTTTCTTGTTCTCATCGCGAACATAGACGTGCCCTGATGCAATATCATAGACCCAGCCGTGAATCTTCAGCGTTCCGTCCACCATACGCCTCCTGACGGCCGGATAATCCGCGAGGTTTTCGAGCTGCAGAACGACATTTTCCTGGGTGATATGCTTCAAGCGCTTTGCTTCATCCTCTGGCGCGTCGCCGTCTACGGCATGGACACGACGAACCGCTTCATCGGCAAAGGACAGCCATTCGGAGACGTGAGGCAAATGGGCGACCGCGTCTGGATGCTCGGCCCCTCTGATGGCGCCGCAGTCGGTATGGCCGCAAACCACGATATGATCGACCTTCAATACGTCCACAGCGTACTCGATCGACGCCGTAACGCCTCCGGCATTGGCTTTGTAAGGCGGTACGATATTGCCGGGATTGCGACACACAAACAGCTCGCCTGGCTCGGTCTGGGTGATCATATTGGTGGCGATGCGGCTGTCAGAACACGTAATGAACAGCGCTTCGGGCACCTGACCGTGGCTCAGCTTTTCAAACAACGCCTTCTTTTGCGGGAAAACCTCCCGCTGAAACTTGACGACGCCTTCTGCGAAGCTGGGCATTGTTACTCGTTCCCGTAAATCGCGACGCGCTGTTCGGACGCTGTCTTGACGCCGCGGAACATGCCCTTTGAGTTGAAAGCCATCGCGTAATCGCCGTCCTTGCCAAGAACGATCACGCCGCCGTCCGCCTCCATTGCCGTGAGCCGGTTGTGGATCATGTCGCGGGTCGCTTCGTCGACGGACTTGCCGCCATACTCAACCTGAGCGCAGATATCGCGGGCGATCGTCAGCCGAATAAAGAACTCGCCGTGACCAGTCGATGAAACAGCGCACGACTTGTTGTCCGCATAGGTCCCGGCGCCGATGATCGGCGAATCGCCGACCCTGCCCCACTGCTTCATGGTCATGCCGCCGGTGGACGTGCCGGCGGCGAGATTGCCGTCATTGTCGAGCGCGACGGCGCCAACGGTGCCGTATTTCGTATCAATCGGCAGCGCTGTTTCCTTGTCGCCCTTCTTTTCGGCTTCAAGCGCCTTCTGCAGCGCCCGCCAGCGACGGTCCGTATAAAAATAGTCAGGCGCGACGATCTCAAGCCCCTCTTCCTGCGCGAATGTCTCAGCTCCCTCGCGGGCAAACATTACGTGGCGCGATTTTTCCATCACGGCGCGGGCGAGCTTGATCGGGTTCTTGACGGATTTGACGCCGGCAACAGCGCCCGCATTTTTTGTCGCGCCGTCCATGATCGCGGCATCGAGTTCATTCGCGCCGTCGCTCGTAAACACGGCGCCCTTGCCGGCGTTGAAGAGGGGCGAGTCCTCCATAATCACAATCGCCGCCTCAACGGCGTCGAGCGCTGCGCCGCCATCATCGAGCACCGCATAACCGACATCGAGCGCTTCGCTCAGTTTCTCCTTGAAGGCCGCTTCTTCCTCAGCGGTGTACCTGCCGCGCTCCATGGCGCCAGCGCCGCCGTGAATAACAATGGCAACGGGATTATCGGCGGCATGCGCCGCGCACCAGCTAATAAGCGCGCCTGCAATGATCAGCATTCTCATAGAATCGTCTCCTTCGCCCCATTACCATCGGCGAAGGAAAGTCGCGGATCAAGTCACGTCGGGAGCCGCCTTATTCTATCTCCGGCAGTAGCATGCGCTGGGCGCGCCACTGCTCGACAATGCGCTCGATAAAACCGGAATCCTCCATTTCGACGGACCAGCCGTCGGAGAAGCTGGCTGTCAGACTGCGCGGCACGGCGTCGCGCGACAGGGCATCGAACCGAATGCGTGTCGGCATCGGAACGCCTTCGCCCACGGCGATCGCTTCGCCAAGACCGAGCGATGGCAGACACGAAAGGAGGCTTGTTGAAGCGTCGGGCACCGCGGCGCGCAGCGCTTCCTGGTCAGCCTGGTTGGCGAGCCGCATGGCAAAGATCGTGTTGCATTGAGACAAGACCGTCGGATCGAGTTCGGTCGGCCGCTGCGAGGCAACCCACAGCGAAACGCCGACCTTGCGGCCCTCCTTGGCGAGACGAATGATTGATCGACGCGTCGGTCCGAACCCTTCCTTCGGATCAGCGGGCGCATAGCGGTGCGCATCTTCGCAGACGAGTGCGATCGGCGCGGCACCGTTGCTCCAGAGACCAAACTCGAAAGCAAGCCGCGTCACGACCGAAACAACGACCTGCACGACCTCGCTCGGCAAGCCGCCAAGTTCGACGACGGAAACCGGCTGGCCGTCGACAGGAATACGGAATATCTGTCCGAGGAAATCCGTCAGGTTGTCCTGGATTGTCAGGCTGCCAAACATAAACGAATAGCGCGCGTCCTGACTGATCGTTGAAATGCGATTGCGCAGACGTTTGTAAGGCCCGGTGTTGCGCGTGGAATCGAGACCGCCTAGGTCCTTGTCGATAAGGCCGAGCAGTTCCGATATCCGATAAGGCGTCGGCGTATCGACAGTGATCGCTGTCAGATCGGCGCGCAGCCGCGACTGCGAACGGCTGAGACCGGAGATATTGAGCTTCTTCGCGGCAGGCACGAGATCGGCCAGCAATTCTATTTCTTCCGTATACCCTTCTTTTCCGGGGTACAGAACTTCGACGAGCTCATCGAAAGTGAGCAACCAATATGGCAGCGTCAGTGTCGTTGGATCAAAGACGACAGCACGATCTTCGAAGCTCTTCGAGTATTCGTTATGCGGGTCGAGAATGACGATATGGCCGTGAGGAAATCGCTCGAGCACCGACCGGAGCAGCAACGCAAGCGCGCAGGATTTGCCGGCGCCGGTCGTGCCGAGCACGGCGCAGTGGCGCGAGAACAATTCATCGACATTAACCGTCGCAGGGATCTGCGCATCCTGTTTGACAACGCCGATGCGCACGCTTGATGCGCCATTGATCGCGAACAACGCCGTCAGTTCGTCCCGCGTCGCGACATGGACGCCATCGCCGAGTGTCGGGAAGGACGACACGCCGCGCTTAAACCGCGCGGGCGCATTGATTGTCGGCTTCGTAAACTCGCCAATGAGTTCCATCTCGACAATGCGGATCGTCTGTACGGCGCTGTCATGAGAGGGCGCCGGCACGCTCATCGCCGAAACGAGGCCAAGCACCACGGCGTGGCCCGCGTCAATCGACATGATGGCGCCGAGCTGTGGTTTGAAGTCGCGTTCCTCGTCATGCTTGTCCGGTTCGAGCAGTACGAGCGCGTGGGAGCCAGTGACGGACACAACAGCGCCGACGCGCGGTTTGTCCTGAAAGGCGGTATCATACGCTTCAGCGCTCGGCGCAGCTGCCCCCTTTCGAACGATCGGTGATTTTTTGGCGGCGTTAGGCTGCATGGCTTTTCTCCACGTCGAACGGCTCTTGTGTTTCATTCAATACGTCGTCGATGGCGTCTGCATCGAACTCGGGTTCCGGTAAAACGATACGGACGAACGTTCCCCGATCTTTGCGGCTTTTGATAAAAAACTGGCCGCCCTGCATCTCGATAAAGGTTTTAGCGATCGCATAGCCAACGCCGGGACCGGAGAATGCGCGATCAAGTCCGCGATGAACTTCATTGAACGCGGTGAGCGCTTCCTTGACTTCCTCGTCCGTCAGCCCTTCGCCTTCATCACGCACGGCGATCTCCGGTCGACCGTCTTCGTCATACGCCGCACGCGCTAGAATGCGGCCGCCCTCCTCGCACGCTTTCAACGCGCATTGCAGGACATGATCAATCGCCTGCGCGACCCGCGCTTCATCACCCCATGCGAGGACGGGGTCGTCTTCACCCCGACGCACAATGGTCACGCCGGCGGCGTCAGCGCGGATGTTGGCGCGCGCAATCGCCTCGCTAAGAAGCACATCAAGGTCGAGTTCGCAGTTCGATAGTTCAATGCCGCCGCTTTCAAAGGCCGCAACTTCCAGAATGGTGTTGATATGACCGAGAAGAAGATCCGCGGATTGCAAAATATACTGGGCGTATTCAGCAGTGCGCTCGTCGTCGATGCTGAATTCATCGGCCTCCTTGAGCATCGTCGCGAAGCCGATAATGGCGTTGAGCGGCGTTCTGAGCTCATGGTTCATGTTCGCCAGAAATTCCGATCGCGCTTTGATGGCGTTTTCTGCTGCTGCGCGCGCCGCGCGGACTTCTAGGTCGGCGCGGCGGCGCAAGAGCTGTTCGCTCATCAAAGAGGTGTAGTCGGCTAGGAGCGATCCTTCCGAAAGATGAAACAATTGCAGCGCGCGCATGGCTTTTCCTCGCGGAAAAACTAGCCTTTGAAGCGCTAATGCGGCGTTAAGGTTAGAAAGCGCGCGAACGCATTAACGTCTGATTTACGGTGCGTTGAACACACCCGAAAATGCGGTGTTTATGCGCCCTGCGGGATCTCGTTTGCCGGTCGGTCAGCGGTCTTTTCACGATCCCCTTTCGCCTTTTCCGGCGCCGCCTCCTGCGGTTTCGGAATATAAGCGAGCACCGTGTCGCCGATCTCCGGTTTTAGCGGCGCTTCCTGGGACGCGAAGGCCATCACGCCTTTGCGGATAATGACGACGATCTCGTGCTCTTTGACGAGATCTTTCTTGTATTGCTCCGGCGGGTACTCTTCCGAGAGTCTGGTCTTCTGGTAGATCCAACCTGAGTAGTGCCGGCGCAGCAATTCGTCGAGCGGCGCGCCGGAGTGGAGGAACGTTCGACCCTGCAATGTGTACGACAACGCTTGGCGATCTTCCTCGTCCTTGCCGCGGGCATTGACCTGATAGATCGCCGCGCGGCCGAGCTCGGGCGCGAGATCGGTTGAGACGAGGGCGTTGTGCGCTTCGTTGCCGCTAACGGCAAGCAGATAACCGAAGCGATTGAGATCGAGATGGTGTTCCGTGACCTCCGACAGGATTTCGCCGTAGTAAGTCGGTACATCGGCGAGGCGCGCCGGCTTTAGTCTTCGCCAACTGGAATCGGCGACCATCACCGGAATTTCCATTTCCTTCAGCTTGGCGGCAAGCGCGATCGACCAGGGCGAGGCGCCGGCGATCAACACCCCGGGGCGTTCGGTGGCGGCGAGGCCCAACGCCTTTGCAAGCGGACCGATCGTAAATCCGTGGGCGATAACGGTCGCGAAAACCATGGCGAAGGCGAGCGGGATGAGTTTCTCGCCGTCCACGTATCCCGCTTCCGCAAGCGCGGCGCCGAAGAAGCTCGAAACGGCTACGGCCACGATACCGCGGGGCGCTATCCATCCGACGAGCAGGCGTTCCTTTATGGGCAAGCCGGCGCCAATCGTCGAAACGAAGACCGTCAGGGGGCGGACAACAAACAACATGGCAAGAATGAACAAAAGGTCCGACCAGCCGAGCGCCTGTATCGTGTCAAAGGTAAGGTTCGCCGTTAGAATGATGAAAACGCCTGAAACGAGTATGATGGCGATGTTTTCCTTAAACAGGCGAAGCTCGTTGATGCTGGCGATTTTCGAATTCGCCATGGTGACGCCCATGGCCGTGACAGCGAGCAGGCCCGCCTCATGCTGCAATAGATTGGCGAGCTCGAAACAAACGAGCACCATCGTCAACAGCGCAGGCGGTTTTAGGTATTCAGGCACCCAGCCGCGCCGGAACGAAATTGCCGCGAACCGTCCGATGGCGTATCCGAGCGCGCCTGACAGAATCGACGCCAAAAGAATTGACCAGATGATCTCAGTCAACGTTCCGTGGGCGCCGCCAAAGGCGACAAATTCAAACACCAGGACGGCAAGCAGCGCGCCAACGGGATCGTTTACGATCCCTTCCCATTTTAAGAGCGCCGCCGGACGTGGGTTGAGTTTTGATTGCCGCAACAGCGGAATGATGACAGTCGGTCCCGTCACCACCATCACGCCGCCAAAGAGAAGCGCCACCGGCCAGGAAAGACCCGCAATGTGATGTGCGGCAAGCGCGCCAAGACCCCATGCGATCGGCACGCCGGGCAGCACCAGCCGCTGCACGCCCTGCTTCAGCCCGCGGATCTCTGAAAAATTGAGCTGCAGGCCGCCCTCGAACAGGATTACAGCCACCGCAATGGCGATAATCGGCCGATAAAACTCACCGAACA
The DNA here is from genome assembly GCA_965243785.1 of Hyphococcus sp. Classification (GTDB taxonomy): domain Bacteria; phylum Pseudomonadota; class Alphaproteobacteria; order Caulobacterales; family Parvularculaceae; genus Hyphococcus. The sequence continues at coordinate 659,874 of CBDEVX010000014.1, forward strand.
GCGCTTCCATCGGCGGCGCGCCGGGCGGCGCATCAGCTGGCGTGAATACGCCAAGGATCGGTCCCGCGATGACGCCGGCGATGGCCATCAAAACGATGGCCGGCGAATTTGTCCGCCAGGCAAGCCATTGCGCGCCGATGCCTAGGACGCCAATGATCGCGCAAGCGAAAACAAGGTTTTCCATGACGGCGCCGATCTGCGTATCTATTTATGCTTGAATGCCGGTTTTCGTTTTTCAACAAAAGCGGCCATGCCTTCTTTCTGATCTTCAAAGGCAAAGACCGAATGGAAAAGGCGCCGCTCAAAACGCACGCCTTCGGAGAGAGTCGTCTCATAGGCGCGATTGACGGAGTCTTTGGTCAGGCGAATGATGGGCCGCGAAAAGCCGGCGATCTGTTTAGCGACCCGGATCGCTTCATTCCTTAATTCGCCCTTCGGCACGATACGGCTGACAAGCCCGCATCGCTCGGCTTCCTCGGCTTCCATCATGCGACCTGTCAGGCACATCTCCATCGCCTTGGATTTGCCAATAAATCTTGCCAGCCGCTGGGTGCCGCCTGCACCCGGCATGGCGCCGATCGAAATTTCCGGCTGGCCAAATTTGGCGTTGTCCGCAGCAATTATGAAGTCGCACATCAAAGCAAGCTCGCAACCGCCGCCGAGCGCATATCCGGCGACTGCGGCAATTACCGGTTTTTTGGCGCGCGTCGCCTCTTCCCAGTTCTTTGTAACCAACCCGTCGCGCATCGCGTCGACATAGTTTTTGTCCGATATCTCCTTGATATCGGCCCCCGCCGCAAACGCCTTGTCCGAACCGGTGATGATGAGGCACCCGACCGAATCGTCAGCATCGAGTTTGAGGATCGCGTCCGTCACCTCGTCCATCAGCTGGTTGTTGAACGCGTTCAATGCATCGGGCCGATTTAGCGTGATGACGCCAACCGCGCCGTCTATTTCGGTCAAAATGCATTCATATGACATTTGTTACGTCCCTCTTTTGGCGCCGCTTCGTATCAATTGCGCACCCAATGCGACCGCCTTGTAGTCTGATGGCGGCGAAAGCGAAAGCGCTGACGTCAACACCGGCGCCGGTACGCGCCGGACCCGTTGGGGCTCAGCCGATCACCGAGAGCAGCTAGTAATTTCAATGGTTTATGACAGCAGGCGACCGGCTAGATTAATCCGATCAGGCGAATGACTTCCTGGCGCGTTTTTTCGTCATCTCGAAACACGCCCATCATCCGGCTCGTCGTCATGGAAACGCCCGGGGTTTCAACGCCTCGCGCCGTCATGCAGGCATGCGTCGCTTCGATAACGACGGCGACCCCTTGCGGTTCAAGAACCTTTTGAATGCAGTCGGCGATTTCCGCCGTCAGGCGCTCCTGAACCTGCAACCGTTTGGCGAACGACTTCACGACGCGCGCAAGCTTTGAAATGCCGACGACCTTGTCTGTCGGCAGATAGGCCACATGAGCCTTTCCAACAATCGGCGCCATGTGATGCTCGCAATGGGAATGGAACGGAATGTCCTTCAGGAGCACGATTTCATCATAACCGCCAACCTGTTCGAACGTCCGCTTAAGGAACGTTTCGGGACATTCCTCATACCCCTTAAAGTATTCGAGATAGGCATCAACGACCCGTCGCGGGGTGTCTCTCAGGCCCTCGCGATCCGGGTCATCGCCAATCCAACGGATCAATTCCTTCACCGCATGAAGCGCCCGTTCACGCTCCTCCGGGGTTCGCTCTCGTGGTTCCGCAGCCATCTCGGGTCTTTCATGTCGACGTGTTTTGCGCAGAGAAGATAGCGGTCGGATCGCCCGAAATCGAGTGCGGCGACCGTAACGCGAAATCACAAAAAAGCGCGCCGCAAGGGCGCGCTTCTGGTAACTTGCTTTTTTAACCGCAGCTTAGCCGGAGACCGCCATCACAGACGTGGTCGAATTCCGGTTCTGCGCCCAAGCCGATTCGTTCGCACCTTGCGCAATCGGACGTTCTTTGCCGTGCGAAACTGTGTCGAGCCGGCTGGCGGCGACGCCGAGGCTGACAAGATACGCCTTCGCAGCTTCTGCGCGGCGCGCGCCGAGGGCGAGGTTGTATTCCCGCGTACCGCGTTCATCGGCGTTGCCTGCGAGTTGAACGGCGACGGTTGGGTTGGCGATCAACCATTCGGCCTGCTGGCGCAGGGTCGCCTGCGCCTGCGGCGTCAGGCTGTATTGGTCATAACCGAAGAACACGCGGTGGCCCGCATTGGCTTCCAGGTCCTGTTGGCTGCCCGCTTCAAAGCCGACCTTTTCCATCACTGGTTCGGTCGTATCGATTGCGGCGGTTTCTTCCGTGGTGGCGCAGCCAGCGACAAGCGCAAGACCGGCGACGATTGCAATATATTTCATATCTGCGAACACTCCGAGTTCGAACTAATTTCCCCGTCAACGGGCGAGCGCGCGACATGGATGAGCGCCCCCCGCAATGCAAGAGCCGGTATACGGCCGCCGGCTACAATAGCGCAATAAACGCGAAATGTTGCACCCGGGTAACAGCCTGATAGCCAGATTCCGGGGCCAAGTCGCCTTTCGCGATCATTAAATAAAGTTCAAAAGGGAGAGTTGGGTGGCGTCTGCGAGCGCCCGGGCGGAGGCCTGAATCACGAGCTGGTCCTGATTAAGACCCGAAAGAGCTTCAGCAATATCAACGTCTTCGATCTCCGCGGCGACAATTTCCGCCAACTCCCGGGCGCGGACATTGCGCGTCACGGCGTCTGACGCCTGCCCCTGGGAAACCGCCGAGAGGCCCTGTTCCTGATAGAGCGCGTCAGCAAGTTCTGCGAATCGCGCAGATTTCTCGATCAGGAAGTCTCGCTGGGCGGCGGTCAGTTCGCCCTGGAACGGGCCTAGCGTCGCTTCGGCGTTGCCGAGTTCCTGGAGTTCGACGAAGAGATCCCGGGCGATCTCGCTGGCGAGCGCGCCGCCGTCGACGAAGACGCCCTCCTCCACGGCGAGCGTCGTGCGTTCGCCTTCGTTAAACAGTGCATCTACTGAACCTACCGATGCGATATCGCTCAACGATGACGCGTTCACCGGCGGACGTGCGCCGTCGGTTCCGCCAAAGACAAAAACGCCGCCAAGGTCGACATTCAGCGCCGTGATGATTCGTTGCGCCGCGACCTCGAGATCGGGCAGCAGTCGCTCCGCATTGCCGACAGCAAGCGTTCTGACGAAACCGGCGCGGGATTGCTCAACAGCGCCGGCAATAATTTCAAGGCTTGACCCTTGCGTTTCCAGTCGCGTCAACGCGATCGACGCCGCATTTTCAAAGGCGCCGGCGCGCGCGACAACGCCGTCGGCGGAAACGAGGCGTAACGCGTCGGCGCCGTATTCGCCATAGGTCTGAAACTTGTCGCCGGACGACAACTGGATCTGTCGCGTTTGTGCAGACGCTTGTGCGTTCTGAAACCCCTGAAGGAGGAGTTGCTGCATGCCGAGGTCAGAGATGCGCATGATCCAATCTCGCTAAAGGATACTCAACAGGGATTGATAAAGCTCGTCGACCGCCGCAATGACCCGCGCATTGGCGTTGTAGGACCGCTGGAACAAAATGAGGTTCGACAGTTCTTCATCGAGATTGACGCCGCCTTCCGACAGGCGCCGGATTTCGATTTCCTCGGCGAAACGCTCCGCCGTAGCGCCCTGCTCCGCCGCTATGCGCGCGGCCGCGCCAATTTGCGTGACAACCTCGGCGACAGCCTGCGTTGATGCGTCATTGCCAAGCGCCGCGATCGCGCCCGCGCCAGCCCCGTCATTGGCGCCGCCGGGCTGGCCAGCTGAGGGACGCGCAATCGCCAACTGGGCTGGGTCGCCAACAATAGCGGCATTTACGGAAAACGTCCCGTTCGCCTCGACGATCAAGGGCGTGGTCGCCGGCCCGGTTTGGCCGACTGATGCGTTGAGCGCATAGGCAGCGTTGATCTCGGTAGCGGCGGCGCGCGCCGCGTTGTCAACGATTGCGCGCAACGTTGGCAGCTCCGCATTGCGCAACTGTAAGAGCCCGCCGATCTCGCCGGCGCTGACGGAGGCGTTTATATCCGCGGCGGATATCGTTTGCGCGCCCGACGCAGGATCAACGGTTGCGAGCCCGACCGTGGCGGTCGCGCCGCCTGTATAGGTCAGCGCCGAATAGCCGCCGGCGTTCGCCAGCAACCGCCCGTCGCCGGTGGAAACCGTCACGCGGCCGTCGTCGGCGCGGGAAACGGAGATGTTGATCAGGGTTGAAAGTTCCTTCAGACGCGCATCGATCTCATCGCCGGCGCCGTTGGATTCCGCCACAATCTGATTGAGATTGAAAATGTCCTCCAACAACTGGTTGGCGCGGGCGGTTTGCGCATCGAGTCGCGCATCGGCGGCCGTCGCCTCCGCATCGATTGCGCCGATGGTGCGAGAGAACGCGGCGAACGCTGCTTCAAGTTTCGAAATAGCGACCGCTTTCGCGGCGACCGAATTGGGCGCGGCGGAAAGCTCCGCGAAGGACGCATAGGCTTCACTGAGGGCAGTCGCGAAATCTGCGTTGTCGCCCGGCGTACCGAGGGAGGCCTCGACGCGGGACAGCGCATCAGCGATTGCGGAAAGCGACGCAGCATCCGACTGGCTTGCAAAACCAGCGCTTTGCAGAAACCGATTGGCGCCGGCGCGGGTGATCTCGACGGAAACACCGGCGAACTGGCCGGGAATGGCGTCCGTGAAGAAATTGACGTCGCGGCGGGAAAAATCCGGCGTATTGACGTTGGCGATGTTTTCCGACGTCGCCGCAATCGCCGCCTGGTTGGCGAAGAGGCCGGAAACGGCCGTGTTTAGAGCGACGCTCAGACTCATTGCGGGTCTCCTGCGGTCGGCAATAATTGCCGTTCAGGAAAATCGCTCCGGGCAGTTCTTGCCGGTATGTCGGGCGCACGGGTCAAAAACCCGAGACTTTGCGCGGCGTTCTTCATTCGCTCATTCCGATCACGCGAAAACACGGGAATAAAATTGCAACAGGTTTGCCAAGCGCGCAGCGGTCGGCAGATTACGCCGCCAACGGCAAATTCTGCAGGCGTTTTTTTCCGTATACGGCCGGGTTTACGTTTCGTTAGGCATGGCAAGGCGCATGCTTGCTTGAATAACGGCATGGCGCAGCGCTTGCGATGAATCGCGCGCAAAGTGATGCGTGAGATATGATCGAAGCCGCCGCCATAGGAACAGCGCCGCCCCGCGCCGAACCATCGCCCCCAAGGGGCGAGGATGCGCCCGCCTTTTCTTTCGCTTCTGCGGTGAGCACGATGGAAACGCAGGCGACGCGGTCTCTGGAAGCCTATGGCGCAACGCCCGACAAAGGCGCGGCGATCGGCGAAACGGGATCACAGCCGCAGCAAGCGCGACGCACAGCATATGCGGCGACGGACCGACCTGCCGCGCAAACATCAGAACCAGCTCCATCGGCCAGATCGGAGCCGTCTTCGCCCGCAGGGACAATGCAACTGCACTCTTCGCCGGCTCGCGCCGCAGAAGCGCCGACGCCTCAAGCGCCGGCGAGCGCAGTCGTATCCGCGGCGCAAGCCGCCGCGGCGCCCGCGATGGCGCAAGGCGCCGCAATGACGGCCAAGGCCGACGCCGCTGCGATCCGCGCCGCCGACATTGCCAAAGCGAGCGCGCCGAAAGAAGCCAAGGCGTCCGCACCGGCTCACAAACCGGAAGCGCCGACACACGATTTTGCTAAACTCCTGGCGCGACGCCTTGATACGGGCGCAACGCAGTTCGAACTGCGCCTCGATCCGCCAGCCCTCGGCCGGGTCGAGGCGCATCTAAGACTTACCGATGACGGCGAAAACGTTCTGGCGCTGAAATTTGAACATCAGGCGGCGCTCGACCTTTTCGCTAATGATAAAGCTGCGCTGCGCAATACGCTCAACTCCTCCGGGTTTGCGTTCGACAACGAGAATGTTGTTTTCGAGCTCGCTGATGAAGCGGATACGGCGGCCGCAAACGCCCGGCCAACAACAATATACGAACCCTTTTACGCCGCGCCCTGGTCTTCGGGCGCCGTCGACATAAGCATTTAGGAGACGCCCCATGGACATCTCAACAATCACCGCCGCGCAGACCGCATCCACCCGCGCGACGTCACAACTCACAGCGAACTTCGACACGTTTTTGACGTTGCTGACGACGCAGCTTCGCAATCAGGACCCGCTGGCGCCGCTCGATACGGAAAAATTCACCGAGCAACTGGTGCAGTTTGCCGGGGTCGAGCAGTCAATCCAGACGAACCAGCATCTTGAAGCGTTGCTGGCCCTGCAAAGCTCATCGAACAATGAAACGGCGCTCGCCATGGTCGGGCGCGTAGCGACCGTTGAGAGTGATGTCGCAGCGTTGGCGGATGGCGCGGCGCAATGGACCTATTCACTGCCGCGGGCCGCGGCCAGCGCCGAAGCCCAGATATTTGACGCCAGCGGCGCACGCGTCGCAACGTTTCCAGCCGCAAGCGGCGCCGGATCTCATGAAATTTCCTGGAACGGCGCGCTTGCAAATGGCGCGCGCGCCGCCGACGGCGCCTATCGCCTTGCTGTAGTAGCGACCGACGCTGAAGAACAAACCATCGCCGCTGATGTTTCAACGCGCGGCCTCGTCAGCGCCGTCTCCTTCGCCAGTGGCGCGCCGGAAATTGAAATCACCGGGATCAGCTTCGCGCTTGATCTCGTTCGCCGCGTCGACGCGGCGTCGTAAGTCGTATACGGAGTAACGAACATGGCTTTCTCTGGTCTCTTCGCCATCGGTCTTTCCGGCGTTAACGCGCACGCCGCAAGCCTTGAAGCGGTCTCGCAGAATATCGCGAATACGCAAACCACCGGCTACAAGCGCGAACGCGTCGATTTTTCGACACTCGTCACCAGCCTGTCGCCGGAAGGCGGGATCGAAGGCGGCGGCGTCGGCGCGACGGCACGCACTTTGTTTGGCGAACAGGGCGCAATCACGCGCACCGGCTCGTCGACGGACATCGCCATTGCAGGGGACGGGTTTTTCGTGGTGTCGGAGACCCCTGACGCCAGCGCGCCGGTTTCCTTCACGCGATCCGGCGGCTTTTCCGCTCGCGAGGACGGCCTGCTCGTAAACGAAGCGGGCTATTTCCTCCGCGCCGCGCCCGTGAATGGCGCCGGCGGCGCGGCGGCTGGCGCCCTCGCCTCTCTTCAGGCGGTCGACGTCAACCAGTTTCCAACGATTGCAGCAGCGACCGACCAGCTGACGCTGGCCGGCAATCTCTCATCAAACGTACCTGCTGGCGCCGTCGTGGCGCAGCACTTTCAGGTCTTTGACGCCGACGGAACGCCGCGCACGCTGTCGCTGACGCTAACATCGACGAGCGGCGGCGCATTCGACGCCATCGCCGCTTTTGCTGACGGCGCACAGGAGACCGTCGCATCGGGAACGCTGGCCTTTGGCGCCGATGGCCGCCTTGATGCAGCAGCGTCAACGCTGCCCCTGTCATTTTCGGCAAATTCTTCCCAAACGATTGACCTTAATATCAGTTCACTGACGTTGGGACCGGGAGCCACGCAGTTTACCACGTCGACGGCCAACGGCGCCGCTTCGGGCACCCTAACCGGCGTCGAGATCTCAAGCAACGGCCGCGTTATCGCCCAATATTCCAATGGCCTCACCCGCGACCTCTATCAGATCGCCATCGCAAACTTTACCAATGCGGAGGGGTTGGAAATCGGCGCGTCATCAACTTATCAATTAACGACTGCGGCCGGCGCCTTGTCCCTCGACAATCCCCAAACGGGACGAGCCGGCGCCCTTGAAGGAAGCGCGCTTGAAATCTCCACGGTCGAAATAGGTCAGGAATTTTCAACGCTTATCGAAACGCAGCGCGCCTACGCGGCGAACACGCGCATTATTTCAATTGCGGATGAGCTTTGGCAAACCCTAACGCAAACGGCGCGATAAGCGCCTTTCTGCGCCTTTTTGAAACAGATTCGCTCGGCGCTGAAATTCACTAATAATCAACCACTTAGCGAAGCTTTTACCTTGACGCTTAGGCGTTCTTTAAAGCCACTTCCGTAATCTCTCCTGACGACCAGTTGCGTTTCCAGGGGATTTGTTCCGCATGAATGCCGTTGCCAACTCAGCAGCGACGCCGCTCAAAAAAGATCCGTATGTCATCGGACCGGACGGCACGCCGCTCACATTAAAAGATTTACCTCCGCCGTCGACGAAACGGTGGGTGATCCGTCGCAAAGCGGAAGTTGTCGCGGCTGTCCGCGGCGGGCTTCTGACGCTCGAAGAAGCGTGCGAGCGCTATACCCTGACGGTGGAAGAGTTTTTGTCCTGGCAGAAAGCCATTGATCAACATGGTTTGCCGGGGCTGCGCGCCACACGCGTTCAGCAATATCGGTAACCCCTCCTTAACTTCTTCACTTGTTTGAAGACCCGCGCGGGCTCAGCCTTCGCGGGTTTTTCTTCGCGATGGGTCAGCGCGCAACGCTTTCTTTACGACACATAGGGCAAATTTTGCCGGGTAAGCCGCCGCGACCTGCGTTGCGGCGTGCAGGTAACTGGCGAAGTGTCGTGAACGAACTGGCAAAATTCATTCAATCTTTCGGGCTGACGCGCCTCGGCGCCATTGTCGGCGTCAGCTTCGGCGTCGCTGTGGCGCTTGCCTTGATCATGGCGCGGGTTGGTGCGCCTTCCATGAGCGTTCTTTACGCCGACGCGACCTATGCGGAAGCGCAAAGCGTGATCGCCCGCCTGGATCAGGACGGTGTTGATCACAAGCTGCGCGACCAAGGCGGTCGCGTTTCGATTCTTGTCCCGCGCAAAGACGCCAGCAGACTGCGCCTCGATCTCGCTGCGGATGGTTATGCGGTCGGCGAAGGCGTTGGCTATGAAATATTCGATGACAATCAGACGCTTGGTGCAACGTCTTTTCAGCAAAACATCAATCGCCTGCGGGCGCTTGAAGGGGAGCTGGCGCGCACGCTTGCGACTATCAACGGCGTGCGCTCTGCGCGGGTTCATCTCGTGCTGCCTGAGCGTGAACTCTTTGCCCGCGACAAACAAACCGCAAGCGCATCCATCGTCGTCGACGCGCCTGGCGGGCTCAACGCCAGATCTGTGCGTGCCATTGTCAATCTCGCGGCGTCCGCCGTGCCGTCCCTCGATCCAGCGCACGTGACTGTACTCGACGCACAGGGCCAGCTCCTCGCTGCAGGCGTCGATAGCGAAAGCCCGGACGCCGTCGCAGGTTCTGTCGAGGAGAAAAAATCAGCGGCTGAGGCGCGCCTGCGACGCGCCGTTGAAGAGATGGTCGGCCGGATTGTCGGCGCAGAAAATGTCCGCGTCGAAGTGAAAGCCGATATGGATTTCAGCCGCATCACGGAGTCGAGCGAGATCGTTGATCCGGACAGTCAAACCGTTCTTTCGGAAACGACGGTGGAGGAAACGTCGAACCGCGTCGACCCAAATAATGCGAACGGCGTTTCGGTCGCCAACGCCCTACCTGGCGGGGCGGCGTTCGACGCGTCGGGACAACCCTCTACGAATTCAACACAACGCATCGAAGAAACCACCAACTACGAGATTACGAAAACAGTACGCAACGCTGTGCGCGAGGAAGGCCTCGTCGTAAAACGGCTTTCTGTCGCTGTGGCGCTCAACGGCGCCACCGCGGCGGGCCCCGACGGCGCGAGCGTTTATGCACCGCGCGATGAAGCCGAACTCGGACGCATCGAGACGCTGGTTAAATCTGCTATCGGCTTCAACGAGGCGCGCGGCGATCAGGTCTCCGTCGTCGATATCCGCTTCTCGCCCCTGACCGCGGCGCCAATCGGCGCCGTCGCTGCAGCCTCGCCAAGCCAGCTCGCGCCTGCGGACATGATGCGCATCGCTGAACTTGCGGCCCTCGCAATTATCGCCCTCGCACTCGTCTGGTTCGTGTTGCGGCCGATGCTCGCTGGCGACAAGACGCCTGCTCGCATTCCGACGCCGGCGCCTCAGACCGCGATCGCCGCGCCGGCCGCAGCAACGGATGTCGCAGAAAACGCGGCTATCGCCTTCCAGGGCGAACCGAGCGCGATTGACCAGCATATCGATCTCGCACAAGTGCAGGGCCAAGTCCGCGCGTCCTCCATCAATAAGGTTTCCGAGATCGTGAAAGCCCATGCGGATGAGTCTGCGGGACTGTTGCGGTCGTGGATGCGGGAGGCGTCGTGAGCACGAAAACCGTCACTGATCCCGAACAACTCTCCGGCGCAGAACGCGCCGCAGTTGTGATGCTCGCCCTCGGCGAGGAAAACAGTAAGCCGCTTTGGGAGACGTTCGGCGAAGACGAATTGCGCGAGCTTTCACTTGCGATCACCAATCTCGGCGCCGTCACTTCAGAGGTTGTTGAAAGCCTGTTGTTCGATTTCGTGCGCAATCTTTCTTCAACCGGATCGATCACCGGGTCGATGGACTCCGCGCGGCGTCTTTTGAAAAATGTTCTGCCGGCCGACCGGGTCAACACGATCCTTGAAGACATCAAAGGTCCGGCGGGGCGCACCATGTGGGACAAGCTCGCCAATGTGAACGAGCGCACCCTCGCCGGTTATTTGCGCAACGAGCACCCGCAGACCGTTGCGGTGATCCTGTCGCGCATCAAGCCGGAACACGCCGCAAAAGTGATCGCCGCCCTTCCCGAACGGGATGCCGAGGAAATCATGAACCGCATGCTGGCGCTTGGGCCTGTACAAAAAGAAGTCCTCGACCGCATCGAACAGACGCTGAAAACCGAATTCATGGCGAGCCTTGCCCGCGCGCCGGAAAAAGACAGCTACGAAGCGATGGCGGAAATTTTCAACAATTTCGACCGCGCCATCGAACGAAAGTTCATGGAAACGCTCGAGACCAAAAACCCGTCCGCCGCTGAACGCGTGAAGGCGCTGATGTTCGTCTTCGAAGATCTGGCGCGGCTCGACAGCGGCGACGTCCAGACACTGCTGCGCCATATCGACAAGTCTATCCTGGCTACGGCGCTCAAAGGCGCGGATGAAACGATGAAGACGGTGTTCTTTTCGAACATGTCCGAGCGTGCGTCGACGATCCTGAAAGACGACATAGAAATTATGGGGCCCGTGCGCGTGCGCGAGGTCGATCAGGCCCAACAGAATATTGTCAATGTCGCCAAGCGCCTTGCAGAGGATGGTGAAATTTACCTCTCCAAAACCAATGGCGATGAGGTGATCTACTGATGGCCGCCGCAGCGAGACCGTTCGACTTCAGCGCCTTCGACGCGCCAGCGCCGCTCACGCCAACACCTGTTGCGTCGGAGCCCGAACCGGCGACGTCCTATACGCAAGCCGAACTCGACGAAGCGGTCGCGCAAGCACGCAAAGACGCCGTCAAAAGCATCGCCGCCCGCGAAGCGCTCAATCAGACCGCCCTGCTAGAGAGCATTTCGAGCCGGCTAACGGAGACTACGGTCGCAGAGATCGATCGCGTCGCAGAGCACATCGACATGCTAACTGATGTCGCCGAAACGATTGTCAAAGAGTTCTGCATCACAAGCGCGGCCGCGCAACAGTCAGAGGCGGCGCTGGCCATGGTGGACAGATTCCTGCGCGCTACCGATGACGCCGCAGGCGCGACGATTGTTCTGCCCGCCAAAACGGCGAAGCGTGGACTAGCCCGCATCAAAAAAGCCATCGCCGAGCGCGCCGGCGATCAAGTGACCGTCACGACGGATGCCGCGTTGTCGCCCGGCGAGATACGCCTTGAATGGCGCGGCGGCGCTATGGCGCGCAATCACGACGATATCAACGCCCAGATCGAGGCGATCTTCGCCGCGACGAAAGTCAGCCGATCGGGGCGTTCCACCAAGAAGGAAACGAACTCATGAGCGCCCTAGCCAAAAAGAAGACGGCGCAGTCAACGGAACTGACGCCGGCCGCGGACGACGCGCCGGAAGCACTAAATCAGGCGCCCGCGATCGAGGACGTGCCGGTCAAGATTGCCGCCGTACTCGGCAAAACCAAAATTGACGTCGCCAAGCTGAAGACCCTTGGCGACGGCGCTGTTATCGAACTAGACCGCAAGGTCGGCGAGCCAATCGATCTTTATGTCAATGATCGGCTGATCGCCCGCGGCGAGCTTGTCATGAAAGATGGCGTCTTGGGCGTCACCATGACTGAAATTGTTCGCGAAGACGATATTTAAGGGAAAACTCGCCATGCGGCTTTTGATTATCGGCGAACATTCAAGCGAGCTTTCAAGCGCGGCCAAGATGGCCATGGACCGCGGCGCCAAGGTTGCGTTCGCGCCTTCTATCGAGTCCGGCCTTGCAAGCCTGCGTAAAGGCGATGGCGCCGATCTCCTGATGATCGACGTTCGCCTCGACGTGAAAGCGCTGATCACGGCCCTCGACGGCGAACGCATCGCCGCGCCGGTTGTCGCCTGCGGCATTAAGACAGACGCTGATGCCGCGGTCGCCGCTATTCGCGCAGGCGCCAAGGAATATGTGCCGCTGCCCCCGGACGCTGACTTGATTGCGGCCATCCTCGAAGCGGTCGTCGAGGACACATCCGACATGATCGCTGTCGATCCGGCGATGAAGAAAGTAATCGCCCTCGCCGATCAGATCGCGCCATCCGAAGCCTCAATCCTGATCACCGGCGAATCCGGGGTCGGCAAGGAAGTGATCGCCAAATATGTTCACTCGAAGTCGAAGCGGGAATCAAAACCGTTTATTTCGATCAACTGCGCCGCCATTCCTGAAAATCTTTTGGAGTCCGAACTTTTCGGTCACGAGAAAGGCGCCTTCACCGGCGCCGTCGCCCGTCGCATTGGCAAATTCGAGGAAGCCAATGGCGGCACGCTCCTCCTCGACGAAATATCCGAAATGGACATCCGCTTGCAGGCGAAACTTCTGCGCGTGCTGCAAGAGCGGGTGGTCGATCGCGTCGGCGGCAACAAACCGATTAAGGTCGATATCCGTATTATCGCGACATCGAACCGTGACCTCAAACAGGAAGTCAAAAACAAGGCGTTCCGTGAAGACCTGTTCTTCCGCCTTAACGTCGTCAATCTCGATATTCCGCCGCTGCGTCAACGCCCATCTGACGTCGTCGCGCTCGCCAAGCACTTCGCAAAAAAATACGCAGCCCTTAACAGCGTCGAGGAGCGCGCCCTGTCGGAAGGCGCGCAGCGTGCGATCGCCTCATCGGCGTGGCCGGGCAATGTGCGCGAACTGGAAAACGCCATCCACCGCGCGGTGTTGCTGGCGAAGGGTGATGAAATCGAAGCCGAAGCCATCCGTTTGCCGGACGGCGAACCGATGACGCGCTCGTCTGCGAAAGGCGATGCGGAAGAAAAGCTCGTTGGCCGCACGGTGGCGCAGGTGGAACAGGACCTGATCCTGCAAACCCTCGATCACTGCCTGGGCAATCGCACCCACGCGGCGAATATTCTCGGTATTTCCATTCGCACCCTACGCAACAAATTGAAACAGTACACGGAAGATGGCGTGCCGGTTCCAGCGCCAGGCGCCGAACGCGCAACGGGGTGACCCATGATTCCGCTCATGCCGGCGCAGGCCGGCATCTCCCGATGTGTTGCTCAAGAGCCCGGCCTGCGCCGGGATGAGCGGGGTGTTTATGTCTGACACCGCCCTCAAACCCGCAAATATTTTCTCGACCGCATCATTCAAGTCGATGCTGCGCACCGACGTCATGCTCGCCGTCGGCATCATCGCAATCTTGGCGCTGTTAATCTTGCCGACGCCGCGATGGCTGCTGGACATCCTGCTAGCCGGTTCGATCACCTTCTCCGTCACCATCCTGATGACGGCGTTGTTCACGCGCAAAGCGCTCGACTTCTCGACCTTCCCGGCGATCCTGCTCATCGCGACGATGCTGCGTCTTGGCCTGAACATTGCCTCGACCCGGCTGATCCTGTCGCGCGGCCACGAAGGCCCGGATGCAGCCGGCCGTGTCATTGAAGCCTTTGGCGGGTTTGTCATGCAGGGCAACTACGTCATCGGGATGATTGTTTTCGCGATCCTGGTGATCGTGAACTTCGTCGTGATTACCCGCGGTTCCGGCCGCATCGCCGAGGTTGCGGCGCGCTTCTCCCTCGACGCCATGCCCGGCAAACAGATGGCGATTGACGCCGACCTCTCCTCGGGCCTCATCACTGAGGTCGAAGCAAAGGAACGGCGCAAGGAGCTGGAAGCGGAATCGAACTTCTTCGGCGCCATGGACGGCGCTTCGAAATTCGTACGCGGTGACGCCATCGCCAGCCTGCTCATTACCCTAATCAACATTATCGGCGGCATCATCATCGGCGTCGCCCAGATGGGCATGACCCTGTCGGCGGCCGGCGCATCTTACACACTGTTGACGATTGGCGACGGCCTCGTCAGTCAGATCCCGGCGCTGATCGTTTCCATCGCGGCCGGTCTTCTTGTTTCCAAGGCTGGCGTCGACGGCGCGGCGGACAAAGCCCTTGCCGCGCAATTCGGCGAGCACCCGAAAGCGTTAGGCCTCGTGGCGGGCGTACTTTTCATCATGGCGCTTCTACCGGGCCTGCCGTTTCTACCCTTTATGATGCTATCGCTCGCCATCGGCGCCGGCGCGTTCATCTTGCAGAAACGAAAGGCCGCCTCCGCCATCGCTAAAACCGATGCGGCGGCGACGCCGACGCAGGCGGATGAAGACCCACAGGCGATGCTCGCGATCGATGATCTCCGTATTGAGCTGGGATATGGGCTACTGCCGCTGATCAGCACCGACAAGGGTCCGCGCCTTACCGATCAGGTCAGGGCCGTGCGCCGGGCGATCGCACAGGACCTCGGCTTCGTCACGCCGAAAGTGCGCATCCTCGACAATATGCAACTGGAAGCAAATGCGTATGTCATTCGCATGAAGGAACAGGAAGTCGCCCGGGGGGACCTACGGCCCGGCTTTTTCCTCGTCATGGATGCTGGCGGCAAGTCCATCAATCTTGTGGGCGAGCCAACAAAAGAACCGGCCTTCGGTCTCGACGCCATGTGGATCGACGAAAGCCAACGCGAAGAGGCCTCGCTTAAAGGTCTCACCGTGGTTGACGCCGCGACCGTGCTAACGACGCACCTGACCGAAATCATCAAGTCGGAAGCACCAGAACTTCTTTCATATGCGGAGACGAAAAAGCTCATCGACGCGTTGCCGGCAAAACACAAGCAACTTGTCTCCGATCTTATTCCATCGGTGGCGCCGGTAACGACAGTTCAACGCGTGTTGCAAGCGCTGCTCAATGAAAAGATTTCCATCCGCGATCTGCCAACCATTCTGGAGGCGATCTCGGAGGCGGCGCCGCGGGCGCAAGGGACGGCGCAGCTTGTCGAGCATGTGCGCGCCCGCCTCGCGCGCCAGATTTGCGGCGCGCTCAGGGGCGCCGATGGCGCAGCGCCCATCGTCACACTCTCCTCCTCCTGGGAGGACGCCTTCGCCGAGGCGCTGACCGGCGACAACGAGACGAGACAACTCGCCATGGCGCCGTCGGCGCTGCAGGAGTTCGTCGCCGCAGCGATGGCGAAGCTAGAATCCGCCGCTCAGGAAGGCTACTCCGCAGCGATTGTGACAAGCGCCACTGTACGGCCTTTCGTCCGGTCGGTCATCGAACGGGTCCGGCCGCAAACACTGGTCCTTTCACAAAACGAAATTCACCCCCATACTAGGCTCAAGACCCTTGGTACGATCTAGTTTGGCGGCGTAACCTCATGATGAAATTCATCGCCTCCAGTCTTGAGGCGGGAAAAGCGAAGGCCCGGCGCGCGCTCGGGAAAAAAGCGACCATCGTCTCCGTGCGCGAATTGCCGAGCGGCGATGTTGAGGTGACGGCGTCGGACAAGCCGGCGCCCGCCGCGCCCGAGCCGGCGCCCAAGGCGCAGTTCGCCGGTGCCGCACGCGATGCGGTTGACGAAGGCCCCTTCAAAATGGCCGCCGGCGCCCGGCTGAATGAATCAATCGAGCATCGCTTTTCCGAAGACGCGCTCGCCCGCGTTACCGGCGCCCTTGCCGGCGGCAAGGGCGGCACCTTCCTCGACATGAGCGACAGCGCCGTCAAATCCATGGCGGAAATCCTGGCGCCTCACGGTGTCGGCGAGAAACTGTTGGCCGCGCTGATTGAGGGCGCTCGGCAGTCTGCAATTGACGAAGACCTCTATCGTCTCGAAACAGCGTTTGAAAAGACATTTCAATTCGCGCCGCTACACTTTGCACCGACGTCGCCGATCATGCTTGTCGGTCCCACCGGCGCCGGTAAAACGTCCTGCGCGGCAAAGCTTGCTGCGACTGCATCGCGGGACGGTGGAAAACCGCTGATGATGACAGCCGATGTAGGCCGCGCCGGAGCCGTGGATCAGATCCGCGCTTACTCCGAGGCGCTAAACGCGGCGTATTTCATTCTGGAATCGCCATTGGACGCAGCGCAAGTGACGCGTAGTGAGCGCCCGGCGGGCGCGGTCCTGCTCGATACGCCGGGCGTTTCGCCCT
This sequence comes from Hyphococcus sp., assembly GCA_965243785.1. Taxonomy (GTDB): domain Bacteria; phylum Pseudomonadota; class Alphaproteobacteria; order Caulobacterales; family Parvularculaceae; genus Hyphococcus. Next base: position 676,408 of record CBDEVX010000014.1, read on the forward strand.
ATGACGGCGGCGACATAGCGGCGCTCAGAAGTTATCAGGAAGCTGCCGCAGCCGAACCGGTGCTTGTCCTGCCGGCGAGCGGCGACGCCGCGGAATATGTCGACTGGGCGCACGCTTTTCGTGAGATCGGCGTCACGCGCTGCATACTGACGAAATTCGACGCCACGAAACGCGTCGGCGCCGGCCTGTGCGCAGCCTATGAAGGCGGGTTGGCCCTCGCCCACTTCTCTGAAACGCCGTTTATATCGGAGGGTCTGCTGCCTGCGACGCCTGAATTTTTGGCCCGCCGCCTGATTGCAAGCCGCCCTGGCAAAGTTGGATAAACAAAAACGGGCCCATTCACGGATGGAATGAGGCCCGCCAAAACGCAACAAGACGCAACTAACGCTACTTTATTGTTCTCTTAATTTCCCCGGCGCAAACCTTACTGTGACTGCAGAAGTGAAATCGGATCAACCGATTTCAATTTCTGGCGAATTTCAAAATGCAGTTGCGGCGTCGTTACCGACCCGGTCTGGCCGACCTTTGCGATGACCTGGCCTTTACGCACGACATCGCCCTTTTTGACCAACATGGCGTCATTGTGGGCGTATGCGGTAACGAATCCGTCCGTATGCTTCACAAGCAGAAGGTTGCCGAAGCCCTCGAGCTCCGAACCTCGATAAACAACTTCGCCGTCGGCCGAGGCGCGCACCGGCGTTCCAGCGGGCGCCGCTATATTGATCCCGTCATTTCGTTTACCGAGATCGCCAACGCCGTATTCGGAAATAACGGCGCCGCGCACCGGCCAGACAAAGAGCGCGTTGGGATCATCCGGCGTCGTAAATGAGACCTGTTGCGCCAAATCGGCGACGTCCGGCTGGGGCTCTGGCGTCGGCGCTGACGCAGCTGCGAGCTGCTTTTCTTCACGGCGCTGCAGAACCGGTTGGGGCGTCGCAGGGGTCGTTGTCGCCACGTGCGTCGGCGTTGTAGCGCCAAGTTGCGCGGCCGGCGCCAGGACTTCCTGACCGGGACTCAGCGTATAAGGCGGGCGCAATCCATTCGCTTGTGCGAGTTTGGCCACAGATACGCCGGTCTTGCGACTGATGGCGTAGAGCGTGTCGCCCCGTTCGACGTGGTAGCGTATGTCGCGCACCGGCGGCTGTGACGTCGCAACCTGCGTTTGCGTCGCAGCGGCGGCACCCGGCAAACGTATCATCTGTCCGATCTCCAGACGGTATGGCGCGCGCAAATTGTTTTCTGCAATAATCGCTTTCGGTGCGACATTATATCGACGGCCCAACGCATAAACTGTGTCGCCTTTCACCACGGTGACAACGCGCCCGTTGGCGGCGCTGTGGGACGTCGCGTCTGTCGCCTGATAATTCGCCTGCTGCACCCGAGCGCGCTCGTCGTCGGAGAGATAGATCGCTGAGACAGGCTTCAACGTTACCGGTTCGATATCGGCCGACGGATGAGCGCGTGCTGGCGGCGGAGGCGGCGCCTGATAGAGCGCGTTGAGACGCGCATTTGCAGCCGTTGATTCCTGCGGTGAGTTATAAACCCGTGATGTTGAGGCCGGATCTGTTTCATACGCCACCGGCGCGACGCTTTTGTGCGTGCCGCAAGCGCCGATCGCCAGCATTGACGCCGTCGCCACCATAATCCGCATAGATGTCATCTCACCCCTTCCCGCGGGCTACCCGTTACCGATTCGCCGCAATACTTTCGAAAGTTTGGTTAATAGACCATTAACGATACTATCACATAGGCTGCGCCGGCCAATCCGGCGACCGGCTACTCGGCGAAGGCGGCCGAAAGCGGCGTTAGAGCCTCGTCATGCGTCAACGCAAGATGTAGCGGGGTGACCGAAATCCGACCGTCATATATGGCGCGCAGGTCGGTGCCGTTGGCGGGATCGGAAAGCTCGCCGGTATAACCATACCAGTAATAAGAGCCGCCGCGGAGATCTCTCCGCTCCTCAGCGAAGAGTTGGACGGCGTCGCGATGGCCTTGCCGCGTCACTTCAGTTCCGGCGATATCGTCCGGCTCGCGGTCGGGAAAGTTGACGTTGACGACGGCGTCAGTTGGCCAGCCGGTATCGAGAAGTTTTTTAACGACGCGACTTCCGTGGGCCTCCGGCGTTTGCCACTTCGCCTTGGCGCGATCGAGCCGAGCAAGCGACAGCGCGATCGACGGGATGCGCATGGACATGCCCTGAAACGCCGCGGCGATGGTGCCGGAAACGGTGACGTCTTCAGCGAGGTTTTGACCATTGTTGACGCCGGACAGGATCAAATCCGGCTTGCCGTCCATGATTTTATCGACGGCCATCAGCACCGCATCCGACGGCGTGCCGGAAACAGCAAAGCGGCGCGCCTCATACTGACGAAGTCGGATCGGATGAGCCAGCGTCAGCGCCCGCGCCGCGCCCGACTGCTCTTCCTGCGGGGCAACCACCCAGACGTCGTCGGAGATTTCTCGCGCGATCTTCTCAAGCGCTACGAGCCCGCGGGCGTAGATGCCGTCATCATTGGTGCAGAGAATACGCATTTACTTGACCGCCTCAATTTTTGTTACGCCGCCCATATAGGGTTGCAACGGCTCGGGGATCGCAATCGAACCGTCAGGCTCCTGATAATTTTCCAGCACCGCCACCAGCGTTCGCCCGACCGCAAGACCGGAGCCGTTCAGCGTATTGACGAAATGCGTTTGCTTTTCGCCCGCTGTGCGGAACCGTGTATTCATACGCCGGGCCTGAAAGTCTCCGCAATTGGAGCAGGACGAAATCTCGCGATAGCGCGCCTGACCAGGGAGCCAGACCTCGATGTCGTAGGTCTTGCGCGCCGAAAAACCCATATCGCCGGTCGAGAGAACCATAGTGCGATACGGCAATTCGAGCCGCTTCAGGACTTCCTCGGCGCATTCCGTCATGCGTTCGTGCTCCGCGACCGACTGGTCCGGCGCCACAATCGACACGAGTTCGACTTTCGAGAACTGGTGCAGGCGGATCATGCCGCGCGTATCCTTGCCGGCGGCGCCCGCTTCGGACCGGAAACACGGCGTCCAGGCCGTAAAACGCAGCGGTAAGTCCGCGGCGTTCAGGATTTCTTCGCGCACGATGTTGGTGAGCGAGACTTCCGCTGTTGGGATCAGCGTTACGCCGGCGGTGGTGACAAACTGGTCCTCAGCAAATTTGGGCAATTGCCCCGTGCCATAGAGCGCCTCATCGCGCACCAGCAGCGGCGGCTGGCATTCCGTATAACCGAACTCATTCGTATGCAGATCCAGCATGAAACTGGCGAGGGCCCGCTCAAGACGCGCGAGCTGGCCTTTCAGCAGCACAAACCGCGAGCCGGACATCTTGACGGCGGTTTCAAAATCCATTTGTCCCAGCGCCTCGCCGAGATCGAAATGCTCTTTCGCTTTATTCAAGCGCTTCGGCTCGCCCCACTTTCTGATCTCGACATTCGCGTCTTCGTCTTCCCCTTCGGGCACGTCCTCCGCGGGCATGTTCGGCAGGCCTGAGAGGATCTCGTTAATCTGATCGAGGGCGCGCTGTTTTTCCGCCTCCGCGGCCGGGATTTGCTGCTTGATGCGGTCCACTTCCGAGCGCAGTTCGTTGAAGCGGTCTTCGTCGCCCTTGGCCTTCGCCTGCCCGATCTCTTTCGACGCCGCGTTACGACGCGATTGCAACTCATTGAGGGCATGGGTGTATTTCCGCGCCTCTTCGTCAAGCGCAAGGATCTCTCCGGCGCGGGGCGCTTGGCCCCGTCGCGCCAAGCCGGCGTCAAACGCGTCGGGCGCTTCACGGATGAATTTCATGTCAAACATGAGGCGCGATGTAGCGGGGTTTATTCAGCCGGTCCAGCGACAGGTTCTTCCGCCTCGTCTTCATCTTCCTCTTGCTTCCGACCCGCCATGCCGACGGCGATCACCGAAATCTCATAGAGCGCAATAATCGAGCACCCAAGCACAAGTTGGCTGACGGGATCGGGCGGCGTCAGGAAGGCGGCGACAATGAAGATGCCGACAATAGCGTATTTTCGGTTGCGTTTCAGGAAGGGCGTATCAACCAGCCCGGCGCGCGCCAGCAGGGTTAAAAAAACCGGCAGTTGAAACGCGAAACCGAACGCCATAATCAGCGTTGTTGTCAGGGCGAGATAATCGCCGACACGGGTCAACAACTCGATCGCAACGCCAGAACCCTCGACTGCATCTTGCTCCATCCCCACGGCGAACTGCATCACGAACGGCATCAGCACGTAATAAACAAGCGCCGCACCAGCGGTGAACAATATCGGCATGGCGAGTAGGAACGGCAGCACCGCCGCGCGCTCCTTGCGGTAAAGGCCGGGCGCAACAAACTGATAAAGCTGATACGCCACCACCGGGAACGCGATAGCGACGCCGGCCAGCATGGCCAGTTTTACGCGGGTGAAGAAAAATTCGAGCGGCGCAAAATAGAGCGTCGGCTCGGCGCCCGTCGCCGTCACCGCATTCCTAAACGGCACGACGAGAAATTCGTATAGCGGCACCGAAAAGATGAAACAGACAACAAACGCAGCGCCAATGGCGCAGAAGGAAACAATCAGACGCGAGCGTAGTTCCGTCAGATGATCGAGCAGCGGCGCCGCCGAGGCCTCAATCTCCTCGTCGTCGGAAGGGTTAATCTTCGCCGGCGCCCGTGTCATGGTTTCGCCACCGCTTCGCTTGTTTTACTGGCGGCGCCGGCATCATCGTCAGCGACCGGCACCGACGCCGGAACCTCTTTTCGCAACTCTTCGTTGACCGGTTTGATAGTCTCGTCGAGTTCGCGCTTGGCTTTCGCCACGACGTTATCGTTCTTCAGCGCGTCAATCTCCTTGCGCAGTTCTTCCATCTCGGTTTCGCGCGCCATCTGATCGAACGCCGTCGTAAATTCGGCGGCCATGGATTTCGCCTTAGCGACCATGCGCCCGGCCTGACGCATCATGCGCGGCAGATCGCGCGGGCCGACCACAATCAGCGCGATGACCGCGATCAAGATCAGCTCCAGAAAACCGAATTGCGGAACGAGATTCATGCGCGATGGGGTCCTTCAAAACCCCGGGGGCGGATTACTCCGCCTTTGCCTTGTCCTCGGCAGGGGTCACGTCCACCGCCTCGTCGCTGCGTTCGTCGAGCGATTTCTCCTCTTCTTCCTGAAGGCCTTTGCGGAAGGATTTGATGCCTTTCGCAAAATCCCCCATCAATGAGGAGATTTTGCCGCCGCCGCCGAACAGCAAGAGGGCGAGGATGAGGATAATGACGATCTGCCAGGGTCCGATAGCGCCCATGGGTGGTGCCTTTTGATTTACGCAGCCGGAATGTAGTCATCGGCGGCTTCATTAGCAAACCGCAACGCCATGAATACTTCCTTACGCGTCAGCGGATTCGCCGTCGCTTTCCTCATGAAAATCCTGAACAAATTCGTCTTCTTCGTCGTCATCGACGGCCTCGGCGTCATCGCCGTCCACCGGCGACGGCACGGCAAAGCCGGGCGGCAAACGCGCATCGAGAAGCCCGGCGGCCTTTAGATCGGCCAGACCCGGCAAATCGGTCACCGTCTCAATGCCAAAATGCTGCAGGAATTCTTCCGTTGTGCCGTAAAGCGTTGGCCGGCCCGGGACGTCCTTGCGCTTGCCGCGCATCTTGACCCAACCGATTTCGAGAAGCTGGTCGAGCGAGCCCTTCGCCACCTGAACGCCGCGCACATCTTCAATGTCGGCGCGCGTGCAAGGCTGGTGGTAGGCGATGATCGCAAGGGTCTCCAGGGCGGCGCGGGATAGCCGTCGCGGCGCCATCTTCTCAATTTCCAAAACATGGGAGACATCGCTGGCCGTTACGAACCGCCATTTCTTGTCGATCTTCTGCAATGTCATACCGCGATCAGCATAATCCTCCGTAAGCCGATCAATGATCGTCGCGATATCTGCGCCAGCTGGCAGTCTGGCCGCAATGGTGCGGTGATCGAGCGGCTCGGCGGCGGCGAACAAAAGCGCCTCGGCCATGCGGCAATGTTCAGCGATATCTTCCTCTGACCATTCGGCAATAGTCTCGATCTCCGCCTCGTCGTCCTGATCTTCGCTCACTGTATCCTGTTCATCCGTTTCTGCGCCGAGTTCCTCGGCGAGCGCTTGCTGCGCCTCATGGGCGTCAAGGCCTTTGAAGTCGCGCCCGCCGTCTTCGTCAAGTTCGGTCATGACGGGTTCCTTTCGTCTTCGTCGGGGCGCGATTTGATATAGACCGGTTCAAAGGCGCCGAGCTGACGCATGTCGATGCGTCCATCCTTGGCGAATTCGAGCGCCGCGTTGAACGCGCTGGCGATCTTTGACGTTTCCGGCGCGTCGACGTCTTCGGCGTGCACAAGCGCACGCAACTCGGTCCACTCAGGGATCGATCCCAGAATACGCTCAAGGCGGAGGCGCGCCATTTCGATCGTGTAAACCCGTGGCGGATCGACGTGATAATCGCGATCGAGCTTGGAGATACGCTGCGTCGCATAGGCTTTGAGGAGGTCGTAAAGCGTGTCCTGCCAATCGGCGGTCCGCACAACCCGCACGCCGTCCGGGTTTCCGCGCGGGAAGAAGTCGATCATGAATTGCGAACGCCCCTGGAGCGTTTCAACCGCGTTTCGCATCGCCTCGAGGCGCTGCAATTGGAAGGCGAGGCGCGCAGCCATTTCGTCGGCCGTGGGCTCGTCGCCATCCTCATCGTCGGCCGGCAGCAGCAGCCGCGATTTGAGGTAAGCGAGCCATGCAGCCATAACAAGATAATCGGCCGCGAGTTCGAGATCGCGCTTTTTCGCCTCACCGACAAATTCCAGATACTGGTCGACCAGCGCGACCATGGAGATGCGACGGATATCGACTTTCTGGCTGCGCGCGAGATCCAACAGGACGTCGAGCGGACCCTCATATCCGTCGATATTGACGATCAGCGCATCAATGTCGGCGTCTACGCGAGCCGGCGCATCGAAGTCGTCAACGTCGCTCGTCGGATCCGTCACCGGTAACGCTCTGATATTTTCACCATCCGCCATAGATAGCACTTTTCACGCGATTCTTTACGTCGAAAACCGAGATTTATCCCCGCCGATCAAGCGGTCAGTGCGACGGGCTTCAGAAACTCCGTGAGCCGTCGATAGGCCGCGTCGATGTCGTCTTCTTCCACCGCGCTAGGGTTTGCAAGCGCCGCCGCCGCTCGCTCGGCGGATTTGCCGTCGAGCGCCCGCGCGCCCTTCATCGCCGCCTGTTTCTCGGCCATGTCGAAATTGCAGCATAGGGCGATATCGCAGCCGGCGCCCAAACTGTTCGACACGCGCTGATGCATTGGCCCGCCAAGCGCCTTCATTTTTAGATCGTCCGTGAACAGCAGCCCGTCGAAGCCGATTTCACCACGAATCACATCGTCAATAATGGTCGGCGACAAGGTGCCCGGTCGGTCGGCGTCATAAGCCTCGTACACGACGTGGGCGGTCATGCCCATTTTTGCGTCGCGAAACTGCTTGAATGGTGCAAAGTCGACGGCGATTAGATCCTCTTTTCGCGCGTCGACGCGCGGCAAATCGCGATGACTGTCGCAGAGCGCCCGCCCGTGTCCCGGCATATGCTTGATCACCGGAAGGGCCCCGCCCGCCTCCGACCCGGCCGCGGCGGCGCGGGCAAGTTCTACGATGACGTCGCCATGTTTCGCATAGGCGCGGTCTCCGATGACGGTCGGATCGGCGTCCGCCTGCGGCACATCGAGCATCGGGACGCAATTTATATTGACGCCGCAGGATGAAACGAGACGACCGAGCAACCAGCCATTAAGGCGCGAGGCCTCGACCGCTTTTTTCGGATCAAGCCGATAGAGCTCGCCGAAAAGGCCCGGCGCCGGGTGCGCAGGAAACGTCGGCGGTTTCATACGGGCGACGCGCCCGCCTTCCTGGTCAATCAAAATCGGCGCGTCACGACCAACCGTTTCGCGCAGTTCGGCGGCGTGGGCGCTGAGTTCAGGCGCAGACGCGCAATGTCGCGCGAAGACGATAAAACCCCACGGGTCAGCATCACGGAAAAACGCTTTTTCCTCGGCGTTCAGCCGCGGGCCTTCGGTATCAAATACAACGGAGCTGGGCAGCGGTTAGAGTCTCTTGGGCAGGCAATCCTGACCGTTCTGTTTGAGCGATGCGCAATAGGCGTTCGCCGCATCCGACGACGAAAACGGGCCAATGCGCAGTCGGTGATAAACGCCTCTGGCGCCCAGATCGGCTTCCTCAATGTCAAACGACTTATCGCCAATCACGCCGCCAATTTTTGATTGCATGCTGCTCCATTTCGCAAGCGCTTCGTCGTTGGAACGAAAGGCGCCGACCTGCACGACGTGACTTCCCGAAACCGCTGACCGCAACGATACTGCGGGGGCTGTTTCCGCCGGAATCGCATTGACCGGGGTCGGTTCGGTAACAGCAACGGGTTCAGGTTCGGGCGCCGGCGCCTGATCAAACGCGGCCGCATCTTCTTCTTCGAGATTGGCGATCACCGTCTCAGCATCATCCGCTATCTCGGCAGTCAATTCGCCGATGGTATCTTCTGGATTGCGGTCGACCGGTTCTTCCGGGGCCTCATCGATCACGGTAACCGGCGCCGGTTCTTCACCGTCGAAAACGTCGTAGACTTCCCGGTCCTCAACGCTGGCGCCGGCGTCAGCGGTTTCGATTTTGATCGGCTCCGGATCGGCGGCGACATAAGGCGTTTCAATACCGGCGCGACGTTCGCCTTGTTTAATGCCTTTTTGATAAAAGACATACGTCGTCGCAGCGAACGCGCCGAACATCACGAGGCCGATCATCAGGACGGAAAAACCTGACAGTCCGCCCTCATCTTCATCATCGTCCAACGCGTCGTATTCGGAATATTCGTCTTCGTAGTTGTCGTCAGCCGTCGTCATGTCGTCACCATCATTCTCGTCGCTCGCGAGCGGATAGCCCTCCGCAGATGCTCGTCGTCAATTTTCACCGCCGAATCAACCCGATCACGCATTTTAGCATCGGTCGGGGGAGATCGAGAGGCTTAGTCCTCAATTTCGACGCCAAAGAGGCGGCGATACTCACGCATGGCGTAGCGATCCGTCATACCTGCGATATAGTCGCATACGACCCGGGCCTGCCCCTGCTTGTCCTTGCCCTCATAGCGCTCGCGCCACTCCGGCGGCAAGGCCTCCGACGCAGAAAAGAACAATTCAAACAAAGATTTAACGATCCGGCCCGCCTGTCTACGGGCGTGATTTACCTTCTCATGGCGATACATGTTTGCATAGAGAAAGGCGCGCAGCCCCTTCAGATCCGCCGCGACGTCAGGGGAAAAAGAACAGGTCTGCCGACCGCGGCGACGCACAGCATCCGCGTCTTGGGGAGAAAAACTCGCGAGCTGCGACCGTGTTTCTGCAAGGACATCGCTCACCATCGCCCCGATAAGATCTGAGACCGCCTCGGCGATCAGTATATCGGCCGGCGCGTCGGGGTGCCGCCGCTCGGCCGCTTCAAGCGCCGGGCCGATCAGCGGCTGCGCCCGTGCATCGTCAAAGGTAAACAGGCCGGCCCGGAGGCCATCGTCAACGTCATGATTGTTGTAGGCGATATCATCTGCGATCGCCGCGACCTGGGCTTCGAGCGACGGAAACGTATCAAGCCAGAGGTCGTGGATTCTCGCGTATTCCGTGATCGCAGCAGGCAACGCTTCGGTCTTTCTCGCCAGCGACCCGGAGAGCGGGCCGTTATGTTTGACGACCCCTTCCAGCGTCTCCCAGGTGAGATTGAGCCCGTCAAAGCCGGCATGGCGGCGCTCCAGCTTCGTCAGGATGCGCAGCGTCTGAGCATTGTGGTCGAAGCCGTTGTATTCGGCCATGCATTCCTGAAGCACGTCCTCGCCCGTGTGCCCGAAGGGCGGGTGGCCGAGATCATGAGCCAGCGCTAGACATTCCGCGAGATCCTCGTCGAGCTTCAGCGACCGGGCGAGCGTCCGGGCGATTTGCGCCACTTCCAGCGAATGGGTCAGCCGCGTGCGGTAATGGTCCCCCTCATGGGAAATAAAAACCTGCGTCTTGTGCTTGAGCCGGCGAAAGGCGACGGCGTGGATCACCCTGTCGCGGTCGCGCTGGAAGGGCGTGCGTTCGGCGCTTTCCGCCTCCGGCCACAGGCGGCCGCGGGTTTCATCCGCGCGCGCAGCGTAAGCCGCCAGAGGGGCGGGAAATGCGGTTGCCATGGAGCGCCTTCTACTGATTACGGTTAATTGACGCGATTCCGCTATTTCCTACCTCGAAATTGCATCCAATGCCCCTTAAATAGGGTTGGTCGAAGTTTAGGTCAGTGATGAGCGTACCCTCAAACACCCCTGTTTCTGTTTCCGAACGCGCCGCCGAGAAGATCGCCGCGATCCTCTCGAAGGAGCCCGCGGGGGCGATGCTGCGCGTTGCCGTCGAGGGCGGCGGCTGTTCCGGCTTTCAATACAAATTCGATATCGTCAGGGACCGCGAGGACGACGACCTTGTCCTCGACGCGAACGGCCATTCGGTCCTCGTCGATACCGTATCCGTCGACTACATGGCCGGGTCCGTCATCGACTTCTCCGACGAGCTGATCGGCGCGGCCTTCAAGATCGACAACCCGAACGCCACATCTGGGTGCGGCTGCGGCACGAGCTTTTCGCTTTAAATAAATATAAAGAACACCGCAAATTTGAAACGCAATGTGCTCCTTCTAACTTGCCGTCGCCAGATGCAAGGAAGGATATTTGTGATCTTGCCCGCTAAAGCACCTATCGAACCAGCTTTGGAAGACGGCAATCGTATCCTTCCCTAAACGCGTGCTTCCGGTTACATAATCAAAATGTTTGTCACCGGCATGCATCCCCTTTTGTTCCCAACGGCTAACACCCCAAAACAAATGGTGCTCATTCACTAATGCGCCATGTATACACGGCATGTGTTCGTATAATGCTACTGTGCCGCGCCAGCGTTCGGGCGCTTCGTCGAAATAATCCGTAATCTCATTCTTGAATCGAATTGCCTGATCACGAGTCCACGTGTCGCGAATTTTCGCCCTGTCCAACCATTCTGGGCACAACATGGCCACTTCAAACTTCACTTCTTGGTTTGCGAGGTCTTCTGATTCACAGTCTTGCTTAAGTTTCTCAAACACCCACTTCAGTTGTTCCCAAGCATTGAACATGGTCATTCCGATATATTTAATATGAACCGATTCACCGTGTTCTAGCGCTGCTCGCGAAACTTCTCGGATTTTCGGTCGCGCTTCGGTTATGTCCTGGAATGTATCTTGTCTCACTGGATTCAAAGGGTCAGGCCTGCGAAGAATATTGCGGGTTCGAAACGCTTCATAGACCGGACTATCGAGTCCGTCTCGTTCTGTCCCGATTTCATCCTTAAGCTTTTTCAGGTATTTACAAAGGCCATTGAACAAACTCATTGACTCTTGCTCGAACAGCTTTTGTGAATAGAAGAAAAATCGGTGATGGCTAACATCGAAGGGCAGCGGCTTTGAAGTATCTTGGCAGATGAGAATCGTACCATTTTGCTTGAGTGAATGCCGAATTCCAAGTTCGAAGCAAACATTGGGGTTTGCGCCTGTTATATCAGCGATGACGTAATCGGCCGTCGCGATGTTCTCGACTATGCTGCTTGCGATACTTCCGGTATTTGTCATTTCGAGTTCACGCCGCAGAGTGTATCTTCCTTTCCCAAACACTTCATCAGCAGCGTCTTCAATCATTTGGAAAACATGTTTTGATTCGACTTGACCGCCTTCGTAACCACGTTGTCCACCGAACGGCATCAGAACATAAATAAACGGTTTTTTTTCAATGGTGGCGTTCATGACACTTCTCCCAACTAAATGAATTTAATCACTACTAGGTCGAGTTAGAGGTTTGTCAGCCAAACCGACCAAAAGATTCCGGCGATCATGCTTTCGCTGGTGGCGCGTGTAACAAAATATCGGATTGACGAATGAAAAATACAAATAACATATGCATCAAGTGTGAATTTACAGTGCCGGAAGCAACTTACTGCTAATTTGGCGTCTGAGAATAAAACAACTGGCGTTAGAAAACGAAATTTCAAATAGTTTCCGCGCATATTTCTCTTCCTGCGCCTTGCATAAAACCGATCATTTCGCGCCGCGCACACACAGAAATCGCATTTTGCTACCTCTTGACAGCTATATAATTTTTTATATAGTGGCGATTACATAGCTTCGGGGCGATGAATGTTTGAGTCGTTAAACGATTTCCGCGAGATCTCGAGGCCGCTGCACATAGGCTTCGGGTTTTTTGTCCTGACATTGTTTTGGGTACAGATCTTTTCGAAGAAGGGCAGCCAATGGCATATCCGCGCCGGCAAGGCGTTTTACTGGTCAGGCATGATTATCGTCGCCACCGCGCTCTTTGGCGTGACGGCCGTATTGTTGGACGCCTTCGAGGGCGATCATGAGGTCGCGTTAAACGACGCGCGCGCCGCCGCCATTTTTTTCCTCGGCTATCTCGCGATTATTACATTCGCCATTCTTGAAAAAGGCCGGTCAGCCATCCGGTTTCACGGCCCAAGTCCCGGCGCGCGGGCGATGTTCGCCTATGCGCGTGCTTTCTTCGCACTCATCGCCAGCCTGTCGCTGATCGCCTATGCACTGACGTTTCGGCCGTCGAACGCCATCCTGCTCTTCGCGCTCAGCCCGCTCGGGATTCTGATCTTTCTTGAAACGATGAATTTCCAGCGGCAGGGCAACACCTATCCGCAACGGTGGATCGTCGAACATCTCGACGGCATGCTCGGCGCCGGCATCGCATTTCACACGGCGTTCTTCGTGTTTGGCGCAAGTTCTTTCTTCAATCCACTCATCGGCGACTCACCATTGAAACTTCTGCCGTGGATTCTGCCGACGCTCATCGGCGTGCCGGCCGGCGTGATCTGGAAGCGAAAAGTGATGGGTGAAGCGCGCGCGAAAACGGCCTGATGAGTCTTCAGAACATTCTGCTCGGATGCCTGGCGAAGCCGGCGAGCGGTTATGACCTTCAGAAGGAAATCGACAAGGCGCTTTCCCATTTCTGGTCCGTGCAATTGCCGCAAATTTATCCGACGCTGCGGCGCATGGAAGAAGACGGTTTTGTCACCAGCAAAATGAAGGCCTCCCAAGCCGGGCCGCCGCGGCGCGTCTACAAACGCACGGCGAAAGGGAAAGAAGCCCTGGTCGACTGGCTGCTCGAGGGCCCGATCTTCGGCGGTGAGCGGCGGCACTATCTCGCGCAACTCTATTTTCTGAGCGAGGTCGGCGACCCGGAGAAGGCGTTGGTCTTTCTGGAAGACTTACGCTCGATCATGGAGGCGCGCTACGAACAGCTCGCCGAGATCGAAACGGGGTGGCGCGAGGAATTCGGAGCCGCTTACCCTGACGGCTTTCCCGATGACGAATTTTATCGCCATCTGACCTTTGATCTCGGCATCAATATCGCGAAAGTTTACGCCGACTGGAGCGCACGCAGCATTGCGCGCCTCAAGCAGCGCATGAAAACGGGCTGACTACTCGGCGAGCGCCGTCAGCACGCCGGAACTTTCTCGCCACAGATCCTCGCCCGACTTCCAGACGTCCCGTCCCACCCACTCGCGTTCCAGCTGGGCGCGCCAAGCCGGCGTCATGGGCGAGTTTTCAAAATAGCGGTCAAAGAACCGGTCCGCGACGAAGCGACGTTCGAACGCCGGCTCGTTTGCGCGTTCGCCAGTGAAGGAATCGTAGGATGCTGGTTCATGAAACATGAACCGCGCGTCCGCGGCGGCGATCCGGGTTTCGCCTTTCAGGAAAATTGGCACGCACATGGACAGGCAATAACCGCCGCGACCAACACGCGTTTCAACATCATGGGTGCGCGTCATTCGATCCAGAAGCTGGACGACGCGCTTGCCTTCAGCAATGGCCCCGCCGGGAGAATTCAACTCTATGATGAACATCGATGCGCTGTCTCCGTACTCGGTATAGGCCTCCTCGAAGCGGCGAGACATGGGCGCGGCGATTTCACTCGACCAAGACAATACAACGGCGTCGCGCGACGGATCTTCGCGAATCGCTAGGCGACCTTCGTCCGCCGTGAATTTTCGTTCATTGGACCGCAACAGGAAGAAGGCAGCGGCAAAGAGCGCGAATATGAGTAATGGTGTTAAGCGGGCGTTCATCTAATCGGTCGGCCTCTCCTACCCCGCCCGTTCTACCTAACATTGACAACGAAGGCTTTAAGATTGCCCGCTCAAGCGGGCCGCGCTATCCCGGAGCGCCGCCGGACCGGCGGACTCAGATGACGGAGCCCGCATGCCCGAAGCCGACGCCCACAACATCATCAACGCCGCGCCAGTACTGCTGGTCAACGATATTCACAAAGCCGTCGCCTTTTATACGAAAAAGCTCGGTTTCGTCGTTGACCGACTCTACGGCGAGCCGCCTTCATTCGCCATGGTCAACGCTGGAAACACAACGATCATGCTGAAGCAATCGACAGGCGGCCCGCGGCCCAACGCGCAATCGCTGAGCGGCATGTGGGATGTCTATCTCTGGGTGCGCGATCTTAACGCGGTCGAGACCATGCTATCGTCGAACAATGTCCCAATCACGCGCGGACCGGAAAAGACGCCGTATGACTGCACAGAAATCGAAATCAACGATCCAGACGGCCATGTCGTCGCATTCGGATATTGCCCCTGATGAAAATCGCTACGTTTAATGTCAATTCAATCAACGCGCGCCTGCCGCGCATCCTCGAATGGTTCGACAAGGCTAAACCCGACGTCGCGGTGCTGCAGGAAATCAAATGCATCGATGAGAAGTTCCCGGCGGGCGATTTCGAAGACCGCGGCTACAATGTTGGGGTGCACGGGCAGAAAACCTATAATGGCGTCGCAATGCTTTCGAAGTTCACGATGGACGACGTCATGCGCGGTCTTCCCGGCGACAAGGATGATGAACAGGCTCGGTACATCGAAGCGCTGGTCATGCCGGATGACGCCGACCCGGTTCGTATCGGCGGCCTGTACTTACCGAATGGCAATCCGGCGCCAGGGCCGAAATATGACTACAAACTAAAATGGATGAAGCGCCTTAAAAAACGCGCCGAAACGCTTCTCGGCTATGAGGAGGCGTTTGTGCTCGCCGGCGACTATAACGTCATTCCGCAGGCGGAGGATGTTCATGACCCGACGGGATGGTGGGGCGATGCGCTCTATAGGCGGGAAACGCTCGATGCGTTCCGGCAGATTGTAAATCTCGGGCTTACCGATGCGCTCCGGCAGGCTGATCCAACGGGCGTACGCTATACTTTCTGGGACTATCAGCGCGGCGCCTGGGAAAAAGACCACGGCATCCGCATCGATCACTTATTGATGAGCCCGCAGGCCGCCGACCGCTTCAAGGACGCCGGTGTCGATCGATCCGAACGCGGCAAGGAAAAACCTTCGGACCATGTGCCGGTTTGGGCGGAGCTGGCCTAAGCCAGCCCCGCCTTAAACAAACTAACGGACTTCCCGATCCAGAAAGTCGAGGATTTCGTAGGCGATGATCTGCCCGTGGCTTTCGAGGACGAAATGCCCGCCGTCCAGCAGATGGAACTCCGGGTTTTTAAGATCGCGCTTGTAGGGATGGGCGCCCGCCTCCGGGAAGATAAAGTCGTTTTTGCCCCAGACGATCAATGCCGGGGGCTGGTGTTCGCGGAAGAGTTTTTGCCAGCCCGGATATTCAACGACATTGGTGCGATAGTCGTAGAAGAGATCAAGCTGGATTTCCTTGTTGCCCGCACGGTCCAGCAGGTATTGATCCGTATGCCATGTATCTGGACTGATCAGCGCCGGATCAGGCTGTCCGTGGGTATATTGCCATTCGGTCGCTTCGATGGTCAGAAACTGACGCAACGCGTTGCGTTCGTCTTCGCCGCCCGATTTCCAATAGGCTTTGATCGGGTCCCAGAATTTCTCAAGACCTTCTTCATAGGCGTTGCCGTTCTGGATGATGAAAGCGGTAACGCGCTCCGGGTTTCTGGCGAAAACACGATATCCGACCGGCGCACCATAATCCATGAGATAAACGGCGAAGCGATCAACGCCCTTCGCATCGACGAACTTTTCGACGATGTCGGCGTAATTCGCGAATGTGTAGTCGAACGCGTCGCGCGCCGGCATTTCCGATGCGCCGTAGCCTGGATAATCCGGCGCCAGCACATGGTATTTCTCTGACAGGGCCGGGATAAGGTTGCGAAACATCTGCGATGATGTTGGAAAGCCGTGCAGCAGCAGGACAGTAGGCCGCGACGGGTTCCCCGCCTCACGGTAGAAGACATCGACGCCGTCGATGTCGATTGTCCGGTGGGCGACCTGCGCGGTCGGCGCGAGCGCGCCACGGCTTGTTTCCTGCGCCGCGACGTCGCCGGCGGTCCAGAAAAGCGCGCCCATTGCCATAATCCACACGGCGGCGACAATACGCACTGCATCCTTGAAGGACTTCAAATTATTATTCCAAGGCATCGGGGTTTCTCCTTTTATTGTACCGATTGTTCGGTACATAATACATCACCCGGCCACCGGCAAGAATGTTCGTTGTCACATCGGCGTGATGCAGGGGACCCATCCATAGTGTGCGTTGCGAGCCCGTCAGCGGTCACCAACGGTTCGGCGCGTACGCGCCAGCCGTCCGCAACAACGTTATGCGCGCCCCGCAGCCGCGCCTCCTGTCTCTGTGAAGGAGAATTACGCGCCGGTCAGTATTTCGGGCAGGCGCGCAAGCGCACGCTGGAAGGGCGCGTTGGCGCCGGCGGCCCGCGAGACCACAAGCGATCCTTCGATTTCAACGATCGCCTGCTCGGCGCGTAACCGCGCTTCTTTGGCGGCAGCCCCCGCCTCGACGGCGACGCGCTCAAATGTGGTCTCAAGCGCGCCCGCCATCGCCCTGGCGGCGCCCGGCGCAGCGTCCGCTGCGTCACCGACGGAAAAGAGATTAACAAGGCAGTTCGCGCGCCCGCCATCGTAAAACTTTGCAAGACCTGACGCCGCCGCTCTGACGCGCTTCGCCGGATCGCCAGTTTCTTGCAATGGCGCCAGCACCATGCGCGCCGCCTCCGCCGAAATATGCTCGACTGCAGCGGCGGCCATATCTTCCTTACCATTCGGGAAATAATGATAGAGGCTTGAACGGCCGAGACCTGTCGCCGCCGACAGTCGGCTGAGGCTCGCGCCGTCATATCCGAATTGCCGAAACGCGCCGGCGATCGCCGCGACCGCATCTTCCCGGGATGTTTTGACTGCTGGCATCTGCGCTTCCTTTGTACCGAACGGACGGTATATAGGAGGCGTCGCAGCGGCTTGCAATATTCCGCCGCCGTCAAGACTGGTCATTGCCTTCAACGCCCGTAATAACGGCCTCGCTCTAAAACGCGGACACTTTATGGAATGGTCGCCCGAACAGGACGACGCGCTTAAGGCCGTTGACCGGTGGTTGCGCGATGGAACGGCGCCGGTCTTTCGCCTGTTTGGCTATGCCGGCGCCGGCAAGACGACGCTGGCGCGGCATTTCGCTGAAAACGCCGGCGGCGATGTCGCGTTTGCGGCATTCACCGGCAAAGCCGCCCACGTGATGCGTCAAAAGGGGTGCGTCGGGGCGACAACCATCCACGCCCTCATCTACCGCCCGTCGGCGGCTGATGAAGACGGCGAACCTTCATTCGCTTTGCGCCATGACGCCCCGGCCTCCAAAGCGGACCTCATCATCATCGACGAATGTTCTATGGTGGACGAGGATCTGGGCCGCGATCTTCTTTCCTTCGGCAAGCCGGTGCTGGTGCTTGGCGATCCGGCGCAGTTGCCCCCGGTCAAAGGCGGCGGGTTCTTCACCGACCACGAACCGGATTTCATGCTGACGGAAATCCATCGCCAGGCGGCGGACAATCCGATCATTCGCCTCTCCATGGCGATCCGCGAAGGCGGGGAATTCGACGAGCAGTCGGAGGCATGCCGGGTGATTTCCCGTCGCGATATCTCGACGGACGATATCATGGCCGCCGACCAGATCCTTGTCGGCGCCAACAAGACCCGCAAACGCTACAATGACCGCCTGCGGGAATTGCACGGGTTTACCGGCCCCACTCCTGAGGCTGGTGAAAAACTTGTCTGCCTGCGGAACAACAAGAAAAAGGGCCTCCTCAATGGCGGCGTCTGGACCGTGGCGCGCCAGATGAGCCCGCGGGGCGCGCGCGTGCGGTTCGCCGTGACGCCCGAGGAAGGCGGTAAATCGGTGACGGTGTCCGTGCCGCGAGGCTTCTTTCTCGACGGGCCCGAAAGCGTACCCTGGACGCAGCGAAAAAGCGCCGATGAATTCGACTACGGCTACGCCCTCACCGTCCACAAGGCGCAAGGCTCGCAATGGGACAATGTCGTCCTATTCGACGAAAGCTACATGTTTCGCGACCACGCCGCGCGCTGGCTCTATACGGGCGTCACCCGAGCTGCGGAGCGCCTGACTCTGGTGCGATAGCGCCGATTTGCGCCATATTCCGAACAACCGTACTCTTGCAGAAATAACGCGGGAGACCATCCATGGACATCATGCAATCCGTAAAAACGGTGCTAAACAACTACGCCCAGTTTGCCGGCCGATCGGGGCGCGCCGAATTCTGGTGGTGGGCGCTCGCGTACTTCGTCGGCGCAATCGTTATAAACTTTGTCGCCGGCGCCGTCGGATTGGGCTTTTTGGGATACATCTACTGGCTCGCGTTGATTGTCCCAAGCGCGGCCGTCGCGATTCGTCGCTTTCATGATATCGGCAAAGAAGCCTGGTGGGCGATCTTGCTCATTATACCGATCGTTGGGTTGATCGTCGCGCTGATCTTCCTGACCAAACCGTCAGATGGTCCGAACCAGTACGGCGAGGGTCCGCAGGCGCCGGCCGCCTAACGGACGGGCGTTAACCAGCCGCGATAGGTAATCACGTCGCCGGCCAGCGGCGCGCGCACCGTCACGTCAAATCGGTATTTTCCGCCCTCGGCACGAACGCGACCGGCCGCCGCCGGTCGCAGAAATGCCGGCAACGGCAAGCCAAAGAGATAGGCCCCGACCGGAATAAGGTCGATCCCCTCCCGACGGGCGTTTGCGTCGAGATGAAAGAGAATTAGACCGAAGCGCTCGGTCAATTGCATCGCACCGCGGTAGCGGATTGCCTTTAACGTCGTTTGAAAGCGTCGTCCGCCGAAGTCGCGGACCCAACACTCGCCGTCTTTTATGGCGTCGAACCGAACGGAGGCCGGCGCATCTTCTGCCGATTTCGGCATGCGCGCGACCGCGCAAATCAATTGAGCAAGCATCGACTTCCCACGCGCAACGACGACGCGCCCTGCGGCCTCACAAACGCCGTTATGCATCGCCTGGATTTCAGCCGGCGTCTTTTCAAAATCGTCGCCGAAAACTGTTTCGAACAATGATTGGGCCATCACATCGTTTCTGTTTGTGTGTGAATATCGAAGGCGGCGAATTCCCTATCGAAGTCTTGAAGCGGTATTTCGCCAACACAAATTCGGGCGCCGGGCGGCGGGCGCTCTCCGACTGCCAGCCTGCGTGCGAGCGCCACTGCGCCGAGAACGGGGATATTCGGGCCGTCGCCGGCGCCGGCGACAAGCGACCAGCGGCGTCGCAACGGCGCCCCGTCGCGGCCCGTCCCGCCAAGCTCCACAAACATGCCGCCGCGATCGGACCCGAACCGCTCGAACATTTCCGCAACCGCATGAAAGAATTGCGCGCCGCCGGCAAGGTTTGGCGTCAACCGCCACCGTCTTAACTGCGCCAGCACGAACAACGGCAGATGCAGGATCGGCAATTCGAGCCCCGCGGAGAACATTATTCGTTCCGCCTGCGGAAAAAGTCGCCTCATGGCGATCGCGTCGGGCGTGTCGCATGGGCTGAACAATCGGGACCCAAGCCCCTTGATATCGACACGCTTGAGCGCGCCCCACCCACAGACGTCAACCAACGCACCGGCGCGAGTTTGCGGTATCGGCTCGCCGACATAAGAGAGGATCGCCTTCACAACGGCCTTCCCGCGCGGCGCGCGATTGCCGGGCGTCACGCCAACGGATACCGAGCGAACCGCGGAGAATGCATCAGCCAGCGACGTCGCGGCTGCCGTCGATAAAGCTGTTGTCGTCGATAAAGCCGTGAGCGCAAAGACGCCGGCGCGTGTGGCCGCCTCGTCAAGCATTTCGAAATTTTTGCAAAAGGCGCGCCCGTCTGAAAAATCGGCATAAGGAACTCCCGCTTCAATTGCGGCCTTGGCGACGGCGTAGTCCTGTCCCTGAAACGGACCGGCGCAATGAACGATCAAATCGGGGTGCAACGTTCCGACAAGACCCTCATCAATTTGCAGCGCGTCGATTTGCGCGCACGAAACTGCAGCGCCCGCCGGCAATGTCTCCATGATCGCGCGCACTTTATCCAGGCCGCGGCCAGCGAGGATAAGTTCAAACCGCGTATCCGCAGCGAGGACGCGAGCGAGGCGAGCGCCGAAAACGCCGCCGCCCCCAAGAATGAGGATGCGTGTCACGATAAGAAGCGCCAGCGCTCATTCGGCGCCGGCGCGTAGCAGACGTCACGCTTCCCGAACCATCGATAACGATTGCGCGCCAGTCGGCGATACGCCCAATCCCGAAGCGGTTGCGGCAGGGTCAGTATTGCCGCGCCCATAGCCGGCCATGGACCAGGCAGCATTCTCAGGATCGCAGCAATGGCGTCCGTTTGCTGGCGTACGCCGGTCTCGGTCACAAGGATGAACGTCTCCGGATCGTCGGGGTTGAGGCCATTTTTTTCTAACAGTCCGCGGCCGGCTGCGCCCTGCATCGCGGCAAACCGAAACGGCGCAGCGCCATCGCGCGACATCAAAAAGCGCACCCAACGCGAGCAGATATTGCAGTCGCCGTCAAAGACAATGATAGGTCCTGACTGTCGCTCGCCGTCGCGCATTGTGCTGGCCCCGTTTCGCCATGTGTTATGTAATGGCAATCGCCACGAGTGAGCTGCGTCGCGCTGTCGCCCCTACCCCGTGCGGACGTCCTCTATGGAAAGCGCTGCATTGAGCGGCGCGCTCGCACGGCGGGTCGCGACGTCTATCAGGTCGAAAATGAGATCGAGTTCCTTGAGCAAACGCCCCGCCCGCATCGGCCCGTTAATCGGCCGAAACATCGTGCCGACATTCAACCGATCGCCAACTTCCAGCGCAATATACAGTTTTCCTTCGGTGAACGCCGCGCGCAACTTCGCCCCATCGAACAGACGCTCGAGTTCCTCAAACCGTTCAAGCATCACCGGATCAAGCAACGCTCGCGCTTCAACCTGATCCGTCGACCACGCTTCAAACGCCTTTTCAAACTTCGACGAGGCCAACCCGACGCGCTTGAAGTTCCTGCCGGGTTTCGCCAACGCGTTGAAGACATTGGCGTCCCGTTTTATGATCGTCGTTCCCGCAAAGGAGCGGGGGTAATCAATAACAATGAGCTGTCCGTGAAAGACGGTTCGCGTGCGTTTCTTGCGTCCGCCGGTCCTGTATTTCAGATGGACCTCGATGACGGAGAAGCCTACGCCGTCATGGTCGCCCACAATCTCGTCCTCCCAAATTTCCCGATTGAAACGGCGCAGCAAACCAAAACGGACAAACGGATCGCAATACTCTGGTCGTGAACGCGATCGCTGATAATCGAACCCGAAATGTTCGCTGAAGCGACCAATGAGTTCATTCGTAATCTCGCCGCGGGTTCGGTTGACGCGCGCGCCGGCGGCCGCCAACCCGATCATGCCCGCCGCCATGGCAGCGATCACCCCGCCGTCGCCGCCAATGTAGAGGAAGAAGGCGACAATGAGGGTTGCCACGCCGACAATGAGCCCCGCGTCACGCACGGCGCGACGCCGGCGCCGCTCTGCGAGGACGATCATCGGCGTGATCGTTCGGTCGTAATACGCCGGCGCGGTCGCGAAGATGGCGCGTGAAGATGGCGGCGATAATTGCAACGTCAGCCCGCTTTTTGTTCGACGGTAATACCTAGCAAACGAATTGGCGCCAATTCCTTAACAGCTCCGCCGCCCCAAACGTCGAATTTAATGTCGCAGACTGAACATTTGCGCGATTTATACGCGGAATTAACCCTGGTCCTTAATCATTTCGCGTCGATCAACCCTTGCGGAGTCTTTGCGCGTGCGAAGTCTTTTGAAATCGTTGAAGGCGGCGATTAGCGCGTCGCGCGCGCCTGATGCGTTGATCGACCGACAATTGCGCGAATTTCAAAGGCAGATCCCGATTGCGCTGACCGCCATCGGCCTCTGCAGCACATTGACGCTCACTCAGACACAGCGTGACGCGGCCCTTTGGCCGTTCCTAGGATTCGCCATTCTACTCATTTTTCTGGCGCGCCGCATAATCTATTGGCGCAAACTTGACGTCGATGTCCTCACCGGGTCGGAAAAGCGGGCGAAGGTCGCCGAAACGTTGCCGCTGATTGTCGGCATGTCGGCGGCGTGTTCGCTCACAGCGATGTATCTTTCCATTGGCGCTACATTCGACCGCGCCATGATCATCGGTTTGTGGGCGGCGTTTTGCGGCATTTCCGGCGCCTTCGCGCTAGCGTCCGCGCCGCGCGCGTCAATGGCGGCGATGATTTTCTGCATGACTCCATATGGTCTGATGATGATGGCGCAGGGCGACGGAACACGGTTCGTCTTTGGCGCCGTTCTCGTTCTTGGCGCGATATTTGGATCGCTTTTGCTCCGTCGTTATGGCGAAATGATCATCGAACTCATTCATCAAGAGCAAAAAGTCGCGGTCACTGCCGACGAGGCGCGAAACAGCCTGCGATCATTCATCGAAACTGCTTCGGACTGGGCCTGGGAACGCGACGCGAATGGCGTTCTGACTTATCTGTCTGAGAATTTTGAATTAATAACCGGCTTGCGCCGCGAGGAATTTATGGGAACAGGCGGCTACGATTTTTTGAGCCGTTCTGACAAAAATGCGGGCGTACTGGCCCTCACGCGCGATCTTGTGGCGCGCCGCCAGGCCTTTCGCGACATCAGATATCACTTGGACGGGGCGGATGGGGAAACGCTCTACCTTTCCATGACGGGTCAGCCGAAATGGGGCGAAGACGGTGCTTACAAAGGATACATCGGCTGGACGCGCGACATTACAAAACAAGTGCGCTCTGAGGAACAACTGAAGGAGAGCGAACAGCGCCATCGCGATCTCGCGGAATCCGCCAGCGACTGGGAGTGGGAAGTAGACCGCGACCTTGTTTATGTCTTCATTTCCGAGCGGGCTTCCATGGTGACCGGCTTCGATCACAGCACGGTTATCGGCATGAAAATGACCGTCGATGGTCCAGACAGCGATATTACCGACTGGGCTGCGTTTCGCGCGCGCCTCGAAAAACGGGAGTCATTCTCCGGTTTTGTAAACGCCTATGAACGCGAGGATGGCTCAACGCTCTGGCTCGAGCGCAGCGCAAAGCCTGTTTTTAACAATGCCGGGAAATTTATTGGCTACAGAGGCACCGCGCGCGACGTTACCGAGCGCGTCGAGGCGCAGCGCGCGCTTGTCGCGGCAAACGCGCGCCTTGAGGAAATTGTGCTCGAACGTACAGCGGATATCGAACAACGGCGGCAAGTCTTATCAGAAGTTCTGCAGTCTATGGAACAGGGCCTTGTCGTCATCGACAATGATTTCAAGATTGCTGAAACCAACGACAAGGCGCATGGTATGTCAGGCCTGCCGGCGGCGCTTTGGTCGATCGGCGCTGACATTCGCGACGTGCTCGCAATCGGCATCAAACACGGTGTCTATGAATACGAAACCGCCGATGCATTCTTTGAGGACTGCCGGCGTAAGCTGGCCGAAGGCAGAACGTTTCGCACAATCCGGCGTCAGAAGGATGGTCGCGCCGTAGAAGAAAGCATTCGCGATCGCCCGAGCGGCGGCATGGTCGTAACCTATAGCGACGTCACAGAGTCCATGAACCGGCAAGACGAGCTTCGCCGGCTTACCGAAGAGCTTACAATTTCCAAGGACGCCGCCGAAGCGGCGAATCGAGCAAAATCTGAATTCCTCGCCAACATGAGCCATGAAATCCGTACGCCAATGAATGGCGTCGTCGGCATGGCGTCGCTACTTCTCGACTCCGAACTTGATACTAAGCAGAAGGAAATGGCGCGAGTGATTGTCAGTTCCGGCGACGCACTCTTGAAGATTATCAATGACATCCTCGATTTTTCGCGCCTTGAGGCCGGTAAATTCCGTGTTGTCGATGAACACTTCGACCTTCGCGCAACGATTGAAGATGTCGCAAGTCTGTTGTCGTTGCGTGTCGAAGAAAAAGGCCTGGAAATGCTGGTGCGGTTCCAGCCGGACCTCCAACGCGGATATATCGGCGATCCTGGGCGCGTACGTCAGGTCATTACGAATCTCGTCGGAAACGCTGTCAAGTTTACCGATGAAGGCCACGTACTGATCGAGATCGCCGGCCGACCCCGCGGCGAAATCGCCGACGTGGAGATATCCGTCACAGACACCGGCTGCGGTATCCCCGATGCAAAACTGCACGCCATTTTCGACGAATTCGAGCAAGTCGACGGGTCCGCCGTTCGCCGACACGACGGCGCCGGCCTTGGTCTCGCTATCAGCAAACGGATGGTTGAGGCGATGGGCGGCAAAGTTAGTGTAAAGAGTAAATTGGGCGAAGGATCGACATTCGTTGTACGATTGCCGCTGAGAGTCGACGAAAGAAAGCTTGCAGACGTCAAGCCGCCAGCTGGCTTCTTCGAAACGAAGCGCGCACTGATCGTCGACGACAACGAAGTCAACCGCAAGATTTTGACCGAACAACTAGCGTCGTGGGGGCTCGCTTCGGACGCGTTCGAGCGCCCTGACGACGCGATAACCGCCATGCGCAAGCGTCCGGCGGATGATCCTTATACAATCGCCATACTAGACTATCAGATGCCGGATATGGACGGCGTTAAGCTCGCAATGCGTATCCGGAGTGACAGCGCGATCGTCGAGACGCCGATGATCCTCCTTACCTCGGCGGGACGCAAAGGCGATCCATCCGGGCTGGCAGGCGGTCTTTTTTCGGGCTATCTCGTAAAACCAGCGCGCGCATCCATGCTTCTTGACGCAATCGTATCCGCAGTCGGCGATGCGGCTATCGACGCAGTGAAGGGCGCCGCCGGCAACTTACAATCGCAAAATCGAAAATTCTGCCGCGGCAAACAGCTCGCTAATGCGTCCGGCGGGGCGTTAAAAGTCCTCGTCGCCGAAGACAACCTGGTCAACCAGATGGTCATCAAAGCCATGCTGCAAAAACTCGGCTGCGACACAATGATCGCCAGCGACGGCGTCGAAGCGGTGGAGATGCACGAAGATGGCGATTTTGATGTCGTTCTGATGGACGTTTCAATGCCGGTCATGGACGGCGCCGCCGCGACAGCTGAGATTCGCCGTCGGCAGGCGAGCGCCGGCGGTCACACGCCGATTATCGGCGTCACAGCGCATGCGATGCGCGAAGACCGTCAACGCTGTCTCGATGCAGGGATGGACGATTACCTGCCGAAACCGGTCAAAGAGGGCCCGCTCTTTGAGACCATCCTAAAGTGGACCGAAACGGCGCCTGTTGCAGCGGCGAAATAATTATCTAGCAAATTGCGGTGCAAACGCCGGATGTGGGTGCGCATGGGGTTCGCCACCGGATTGTCGGCGCCAAAGTTCCGCGTAAACGCCGTTCAATGCAATCAACTCGTCATGAGAGCCGCGCTCTATGATCCTGCCGTCATCCAGCACCAGAATGAAGTCCGCGCCAGCAATGGTCGACAGACGATGAGCCACCGCCAAAGTTGTGCGCCCGCGCGCCGCCTCTCGCAAGGCAGCCTGCACTTCTTCCTCTGTGCTTGAATCAAGAGACGATGTCGCCTCATCAAGGATCAGGATCGGCGGATCGCTAAGAATGGCGCGGGCGACGCCGACGCGTTGCTTTTCACCGCCGGAAAGTTTTAATCCACGTTCTCCGACGCGTGTATCAAGGCCGGCTGGCAGACTCCTGATAAAGTCGCCAAGCTGAGCGCGTCGCGCAGCGATCATAATCTCTTCGTCCGAAGCGTCCGGATGCGCGTAGGCGATATTGAAGCGAAGCGTGTCGTTGAACAGCACCACTTCCTGCGGCACGAGACCTAACGCCTTTCGTAACGAGAATTGCGTTACCGCCGGCAGCTCTCGACCATCGATCGAAATGCGGCCTTCATGCGGATCGTAAAAACGGAACAGGAGTTTCAAGATTGTTGACTTGCCGGCGCCCGACGGCCCGACAATGCCGACGAAGGCGCCGCCAGGGATGTCGAAAGACACGTTCTTCAGCCCGCTCGCGCGCCCTTCGTGAGAAAAACGCACACTTTCAAAACGAATGGCGCCGTCGCGCGACTCAAACACCGTTGCGTCCGGCGCATCGGCGACTTCGGATTTTCGGTCCATCAACTGAAAGAGCTTTTCTATGTCGACAGTACCCTGTTTAATTTCACGCCACGCCCAGCCAAGAATATTGAGCGGCCGGTAAATATTGAACAGCATCAGGATAATGGCGGTGACATCACCGACCTGCATATTGCCGTTCACCGCGCCATAGCCCGCCATGATCGCGACCGCGAGCAGGCCGCCGGTCATAATGAATTCCTGCCCGCCGTTGAGCGCCGCCAGCGATTTCATGATCGTGACATAGTGGCGGTTATAATCGCGCAATGCGCCGTCATATCTGCCCGCCTCGCGATCCTCCGCGGCGAATGACTTGACGGTTTCAAAATTGGTCAGCGTGTCGACGGAAATACCGCGCAGACGCGTATCAGCCTCGTTTAGAATACGCCGCTGCTTGTTGCGCCATTCCGTAACAACAATCGTGAAAATGGCGTAAACGCCAACGGTCACGATAGCCGCCAGTGAAAACTGAAAGCCGTACAGCAACGCCAGCACGACAGCCGCGAACCCAAGCTCTACAATTGTCGGGCCGATATTAAACGCTAGGAATCGCAGCAGATACTCCATCGCCGTGACGCCGCGTTCGATGATGCGGTTAAGCGCGCCCGATCGACGCGTCAGATGAAACTGCAGATCAAGGTGTTGCGCATGGCGAAACGCATCGACTGCGATCAGACGCTGCGCGTCTTGCGTCACCGTTGAAAAAAACGCGTCCCGGATCATTGGCAAACCGGCAGCAAGAAACCGCGCCAATGCGAATAACGCGAGTAGCGCAACGAACGAAAGACCGGCAAGGCCAAGGCGAGCGCCCGCGTTAGCGTCCCCGGTCAGCGCATTGATGCCCTCGCCCATCAACACCGGCGCGAGAACAGAAAGGCCCTTGGCGCCAACCGTCAGAAAAAAGGCGAGCCCGATGCGAAATCGCCACCGCGCCATCTCCGGCCGAAAGAGCACCGCGAACATCCGCCCCACCGAACGTCCGAACGGCGCAGCCTCGCCTTTGCTTTCAATATCGTCTGTCTGATCGGGCTGCATTTTTGCTAAATGGCCCTTTCCGGGGTCGAACGCCAGTCTTGACGGGTAGAATTAACACCGACCGCCCCGCGATCCAGGCCGGCTACAGCAGATCCCCACGGATCAGCTTCATGACGCCGGAAAAGTCGAGATCGTCTTTGCCGGCGGACTCCATGAGCGCGTAGAGCGCCTCGGCCTGCGCCCCCAGAGGCGTCGCCGCTTTCGCCTTGTGCGCAGCCTCTTGTGCGAGTCGCATATCTTTCAACATCATGCCCGCGGCGAAGCCAGGCTGGTAATCGTTGTTCGACGGCGCGCCGGGCACGGGGCCGGGCGCAGGACAATAACTCGTCATCGACCACGACTGACCCGACGCGGTCGAGGCAATGTCGAAAAACGTCTGCGCATCAAGGCCAAGTTTCTCGGCCAGATTGAACGCCTCGCATGTCGCGATCATCGTAGTTCCGAGCAACATGTTGTTCGCTATCTTGGCTGCCTGACCATTCCCGACGTCGCCTGCGTGAAAAATGTTCTCGCCCATTTTTTCAAGAACAGGTTTTGCACGCTCAAACGCCTCCTCGTCGCCACCAACCATAAAGGTCAGCGTAGCGGCGTTTGCGGCCGCGACGCCGCCGGAGACCGGCGCATCCACCATGGCGAAACCCCTTTCCTCGGCGAAGGAGGCGACGTCGCGCGCCGTAGCCACATCAATCGTCGAGGAATCGATGAGCAATGCAGCCTTATTCGCGTTGGCGATAACGCCGTAATTATCCGTATAGACCGAGCGGACGTGAGCGCCGGCAGGCAACATGGAAACGACGACATCCGCGTCGCCAACCGTCGCGGTGACCGTTTCACCACGCTTACAACCCGCCGCTACTGCACGATCGATGGCACCGATCGAAAGATCCGTCGCCGTAACCTCAAAACCCGCCCTGGCGAGATTGACCGCCATCGGCCCGCCCATATTACCCAGCCCGATAAACCCGATTTTCATGCTGGTCTCCGTGCGTGTGGCATCGGTCACATGGGATGCGGCCATTACGGCAACCGCAGTTCTGTGTCCCCCAGCGGCGCAAAATAGGCCGCAATCTCGTTTTCGCGAACATCGTCCAATGTCGCGGGCGACCATTGCGGCTCTCTATCCTTGTCGATGATTTGTGCGCGCACGCCTTCGTAGAAATCGTGGCCTTCCATGACGCGGCGAACGATCCGGAATTCCATTTTCATATTGTCGTCAAAGTCGAGCGTATGGCCTCGCTTCATTTGTTCGAATGTAATCGCCAGTGACGTCGGCGACATGCGGCTCAGCGTCTTTAACATATCACCGGCGAACGCGCTGGCGTCCGATCGAAACCCCGAAATAAGATCTTCTAGCGTTTCCCGTGCCTCAAACAGGCGTGCAACGTCGCCGCGGCTGTCGTTGATGCCGGCATGACCGGGATCAGCGGCGAATATATCGAGCACAGCCTCAATGTCAGCGTGGGCGTGCGCGCCAAGCGATGTTTCAACAAGCGCGCTGACCAACTCGCCCTGTTTCTCGGAGGGCACGTAGTGCGTTGCGAGGCCCGCCGCCATGCAATCGGCGGCCTTCGCCCGCGCGCCGGTAAGCGCGTAATAAAGCCCAAGCCCATCGTGAAGCCGCGGCATGAAATGTCCCCCACCAACATCGGGGAAGAGACCAATACCAGTTTCGGGCATTGCAAACAAAGTCGCATCGCCGGCGACACGGAAGTCTCCGTGTACGGATATGCCGACGCCGCCGCCCATCACGATACCGTCGATCACCGCTACATAAGGCTTCGGATAATGATAGATGAGCGCATTATTGGTGTATTCATCGCGATAAAACTCGGACGTCCCCGCCGGGTCGCCGCGGCCGTTTTCATAGAGCCAGCGAATGTCGCCGCCGGCGCAAAAGGCCTTTTCGCCATTCGATTTGACGAGAACCGCTTTAACGTCGTTGCGCGCCGCCCAATCAGAGAGCTCTGCGTACATGGCTTTCACCATATCCCAATCAAGCGCGTTCAATGATTTTTCGTTGTTCAGCGTGACGACACCCCAATCGCCGCACCGCTCAAACAGAATCTTCTCGGTCATCATCCTTCGGATTATTGAGGATCAAATTGACGACCGCAAGCACGATTAAAAGCGCGCCGCCATAAAGGTAGCCGGTGAGCTGGGGAATCTCGCCGCGCATGATGAAATCAATAATCATCGAGATTGCGCCGATCTCGTCGCCCTGCTCCACCGATTGACCCGCATCATTGGCGAGGCGAAAGACCGTGCCAACGTAGGAATATGCGATACAGCCGAAGCCGACAATAAACGCCAAAATCGAAATGACGATGCGCATGGATGTACGCGCCGTTAGGGAGCGCCCTCAACAATCAATATCTCGCCGTCAGCATTCGCTCGGCGTATTTCGCGCGCGGCGGCGTATTCCGGTGAATTATAACAGGCGAGCGCCTGTTCGTAACTCTCAAACTCTATGACGACATGACGGCTACGCGCTGAGCCCTCCATTGCCTCGTATTTGCCGCCGCGGATAATGAACTTGGCGCCGTATTTTTCGTAAGCCGGCTGTGCGGCCTTCAAGTAGCCCGGGTAATTTTCCGCGTTGGTCACGTCTACATGACCGATCCAGTAGCCTTTGGGCATGGGCTTTGTTCCTCTAAGCCTGATAGTCCCCTAAGAAATCGCGCGACGATGATCGCAGTTTCCGGCACGGGCCTCGCATTTCCGTCAGTACAAATTTCACAGCGCCGTCTATGCCTACCACCCGCCGCCCGCATTGCCTTCGCAATAGTCCTTTACGGCGTCCATATCCTTTTCGACCGCCTTGGAGATCATGCCGAGAATCATCGGCACGACAATTTTCGCCATAAATTTGTGCGGGCGCGCATCCATTTCCAGCGTCAACAACGTGCCACCTCCGCTCTGTTCTGTCGTGTAGACGGAATCCCAGACCGCGCCGCCCTGGTCCGTGACGAACCGAACGCGTTCGTTCTCGACATATTCGGTGCACTCAAGCTCTGTCGTTCCTTCGCGCTTGCCCATGCGCCGTGTCTCACGGAAGCGCGTTCCAACGCCCTTTTTCTGTTCTGTCAGAAGTTCCGCACTGACAATATCGGCGCTCTTTTCGGGAAACTTTTCAATATTCGTAACCGCGTCAAATACGGCCGCCACCGGCGCTTTGATCTGACGACTTGTCGATCGCTTGGTCATTTTCATTCCTCCCGGACGCCATGAAGCCCGGCGTTAGCGCCGGCGCATCATCAAATTTTTCGTCTTCTTTGTTGTCGCTGTCGTCCGTTTCATACGGGTTACCATCAAAACCCGGCATATCCGGCATGGGGTGATCGAATTCCTTCGTCAACGGCGTCATCGGCCCTTCATGTTTCGCCACATGATTGAGCCATCGGAACAAAATATACCCGATGAGCAAAATCACCGCGCCGATCGGCAGCCAGAATTTCGCTTGCTCGCCGGCTATGGCGCCAAGCGCGTGGAACAACGCGAACATAATGCTAACATAAAGCGCGGCGGTGAGTACTAACGTCAGGACATATCGCAGGTAGTGCGCCTTGAAGAACCCCGCGGCCACATAGGTCGGTATGCGCGTGCCCGGTACGAAACGCGCCGTCAGCATGGTTTGCATGAATTCCTTGCGGATTAAATCGCCGGCGATAGAGACGCCGGGTTTCTCGGCGAATTTGTGCGCCCACTCATAGCGCCGCGCCAGGCGCCCGATCCAGTATTTCCACGCGTCGCTGGCGACGAGCCCCGTAATGATTGCCGCGGCGAGCAAGGGCGTCGGGGCTGCATTGCTAATCGAGGCGGTCGCTGCTGCGATGACAGCTAAATCTTCCTGCCAGAACGGGAGCAAAAGAATGATGGCGTAAAGCATCCATCCGCTCATCAGCGCCGCGTCGCCCGCTTCAAATCCAAACATCTACTTTTACGTCTCCGCCCCCGCTGCGGGTCTGAACATCCGCAGGCGCCTAAACACGAGATACCCCAAAGGCGCGGTGATAGCGAATAACGAGCTCAATTATAAGACCCGCTCTTCCGCCTTGTTCATCTCTCAACGCACGTGTCGCGAATTCGCTGCCCACGAGGCCGGCGTCTCGCTATTCACGATCGAGCTGCGGCAGGCCGTCGGCAATATCGTAGTAATCGGCCTTATCGGCGACAAATATGTGCTCCTTGAGCGCTATGCCGGTCGGACTGTCGAGGGCGCCAAAGGCGACGGCGATCCTGTCTTTATGATCGTTGAGTTTGTGTGCGTGCCAGAAGAGCGACGAACCGCATTCGGAACAAAACCCGCGACGTGCAAAATCCGACGCGTGATGCCATTTTACTTTGTCTTCACCGCTGTCGATCGCGAATTTTTCTTTCGGCCCGCTGACGCTCGCCCAGAAATGTCCGGACCAGCGCCGGCACTGGGAACAGTGACAGGCCGTGCGATCGTCAAATGCGTCCGCATCGATTGAGAACGCCACCGCGCGGCACAGGCACTTGCCGACAAGACGCTTACCCATTCCCGCGCCGCTCCTGCTCATAGAGCCGCCATGCTGCATAAAGCCCCGCCCAGGCTGGCGCCTGGATCATGGAAACGTTGACGAAGGCGACCAGATCCAAGGCAAAGCCGCGCGCCGCCCACATCTGCAAATGATAAACCGCGTGGAGCGCGGGCCACGCCGCCGCAGCCATCAATGCAGGGCTGCGCCCGGCGCGCGCGCCCCAGACGAACAGAGCCGCCGTAACGCCGTAAAGGATGCCAATGTCGCGAATGAAATGGGTGTTGTAGGGGCCTAACATGGAGACGCCCGGCACGGCCTCATACCAGCCATAGGGGCTGACAAGCATGTAAAGGCCGTTGATCGCATAACCGACAGCGATGACTATCAATAAGATGCGCATAGAAGCCTCTCAGCCGATCGAATTGAACCGCCCCAAAAGCCAGGTCAGCCAGGCCCGATAGCCTTCCTCTTCGAAGGTCGCGTCGCAGGCGGCGAGGACGATTGCCCGGCATTCCTCTTCAGTATCGTTGTTAGCGAGAAGTTTCGTCAGCTCGCGCGAGATTTCGTCCGACCGCGCTTTCCAGTCCGCGATCATCTCCGTGACCGCCGCTTCGAGCGACCCGGTTTCGCCGATGGTGTGGCTGTTCAGATAGCCGCCAAGCATGGCGAACACAGCCGGATAACGGGACTTCAATTCAGCGCGGGCGTTCTCGAACTCTTTGAGCGTATCGGCGGCGGTCTTGCCGGGGGACGAAACGTCCTGCGCCGTCCCCTCGATGGTTTTTGCGCCGCGTTTTTCGACGCGCGCATTCCCGCCTTTTATGGCGTTCCAGACGTGAAAGCCGATAAGAACGATAATGCCCAGAATAATCAGTTGAAGGAGGAAGGCCATGGTTCGCTTAATTTACCGGTAAAGTCATAATTGTCATACTGTGAAGCACACCTGAATCATTGATCTCCTGAATTGTCTCTTCAATGATTCGGCGCTGTGGGTTCATCGCGGCCCAGGCCGGAAAAGCTCTCTCCCTGGCGCTGATTACAGCGGATACCTCGTCCCGGCTCGTCAACACGACTTGTCGCTGAACCGCACCGGTGGCCGGACTAAAGACGTCGCGAAGCCGCCCGCTTGCCCCGTCGACCGGCCTATGAAATGAGTTCCTGCACCACGGACGTCGCCACCGCTCCTCGTTTTGTGCGTGTTGCGCGAAACCTAGACGCGCGCACCCGCTGCGACAAGCCGGCTGGCGAACAATGCAATGCGACCTTATTTCTCTCAGGCGAATTGAGCGCTGGCGTCGGTCGCAAATCGACCGTTTACGGCGACGACGACATGGGACACCGTCTGCCCGTCATCGGCGAGCGGCGCCGTAACGGCCCGCATCAGGACGCGGCGGCCGTCGCAAAGTACGAGCGTTTCTTCCCGGAAGTGGGGCGCTTCACGCTCACGCGCAGCGGCAATGTCCGCAGTCGCCTTGTCGAGCAAAGACAAGCCGAGTTCATCGGCGTCGCATAAAAAAACATCGGCCAGTTTCGCAATACGATCGCCAACGAAAACGAAATATGGAAATCCGACGCTTTTCTCGCAATCAACGACGAACATCCAATCAACGTCATCGCCAAGACCCGCGGCCTGCATCGCCTCCCAGCTGGGGAATTGACCGCGCGCGGCGCGCGCCCAGATATCGACTACGCGCCTCGTGAGGCGACGGTCTTTCGCCGGCGCCGTGATGGGCGCGTCAAATAGCTCGGAAACATCGCTCAGCATGCCGCCCGATCCCCTGAAAACCCTGCATTTCGTGACAATACGGTCACGGTCGTATCAGGGGCCTTAGGCGGCGCGGCGCAATTTGAGGCAATTTGTGCAAATCCCTCCTGCGCTAGGCAGGGGTGACGGCCAATGCGAGCCTGCCTATAAGAGCCCGAGAGGCCAGAATAGAGGGGTATATCATGGCGCCAGGCTGGATCGCCGTTTCCACAATTGCAGCGTTTATCATCGTGCTCGCAATTTTAAACATTCTCGAAAAAGGCAGCATTGACTGAACGATCCCGAATTCGCACATGCCGCGTAACGGGCCCGCCGCGACGCGGGCCTGATTGTCGCGGGCGCCGAAACCGCCGCTTCGCGCACAACGATATTTCATAAGGGATCGCATGCTTACCGAGGTTTTACTGGTCGTTTCGGGCCTCGCCATTTTGCTGATCGCCGGCGACCTGCTGGTGCGCGGCGCGGTCGGCCTTGCGGCGGCGATGAAGATTCCGGCGCTGTTCATCAGCCTGACGATTGTCGCATTCGGGACGTCCGCGCCCGAACTCGTGGTCACCGTACAGGCGGTGATTACCGGCAATGACGGGATCGCCCTCGGCAACATCATTGGATCGAATATCGCGAACGTCCTGCTAGTGCTCGGACTGCCGGCGATCATTTATCCCGTTACGACCCACGTCCTCGGTCTGCGCCGTCATGCGCTGTTTATGCTGATGGCGACAGCGGCGTTTTGCGCCGCCGCCTATACGCCGCCGGGACACATCAACACGCCGATCGGCGCCGCCCTTTTCTGCAGCATCATCGCCTACGTGCTCTACATGTTTATCCGGGCGCTGCAGTCGCCGGAACGCGAACCGGTGATCGACGAAGTCGAGGAATATATCGCCGACGACAAAATCAGCGCCAAAACGATTGTTTTTATCATCGCCGGTTTGATCGGCCTGCCGCTCGGCGCGCATCTCCTCGTCACAAACGGGTCCATTCTGGCGGCCGGTCTTGGCGTCCGCGAGGAGGTCATCGGGCTTACAATTATCGCATTCGGAACGTCGCTGCCGGAACTGGCGACTGTGATTGCCGCAGCGGTGCACAAAAAGTCCGACGTCGCCATTGGCGGTATCATCGGGTCGAATATTTTCAATATCTTTGCGGTCGGCGGCGCAGCAGGCCTTGCAGGCACGGCCGTGTTCGACCCGGACTCGCTTCGCATCGACATTCCTGTGATGGTCGCCGCGGCGATCATTCTTGCGGCGTTTGTTTTTACGCGCCGCGACATCGGCCGCTTCGTCGGCGCGGGAATGATCGTCGCCTATGGCGCGTTCATGTATTTCCTCGCGCAATCAACGGGCGCGTTCTAGTCGATGGCGGGCGCCATCAAGACCGCGCTTGTTACCGGCGCAGGCAAACGCGTTGGAAAGGCGATTGCGCTGGCGCTTGCAGACAATGGCTACGACGTCGCTGTACACTATCGGTCATCGCGCGCCGAAGCTGACGCAGTCGCCGAGGAGATTCGCCGAAAGGGCGCAAGCGCCGCCACCGTGAAAGCTGATCTATCGAAAGAGGCTGAAACCGCCGCGCTGGTCGGCGCAGCGAGCGCCGCCCTTAGCCCGATTAGCCTTCTCGTCAACTCCGCTTCAGTTTTTGAGGTTGACGACATCGCGTCAATGTCCCGCGAAAGCTGGGACCGCCACATGGAAACCAATCTGCGCGCGCCCCTGAAACTCATCCAGGACTTTGCCGAGCAAGCGCCTGCCGGCGGCTCGGTCATCAACATCATCGATCAGCGGGTCAAAAAACTGACCCCGCAGTTCCTTTCCTACACAACCTCGAAGGCGGCGCTGTTCACGCTGACCATAACGCTCGCACAGGCGCTGGGACCGGACGGCGTCCGGGTCAACGCAATCGGCCCCGGTCCAACGCTCAAAAATCCGAGACAATCCGAAGAGGACTGGCGCCGCCAAAACGCCGCGACCGTTCTGGGCCACGGGGCCGAACCGGCCGACATTTGCGACGCAGTCCTTTATCTTGCGTCCGCAAAGGCGGTAACCGGGCAGATGATTACGGTCGATGGCGGCCAGCATCTAGTCTGGCAAACGCCGGATGTTCTGGTGAATGAATGAGCGGATCAGACAAACAGACCACATCGGCGAAGGTAACGGCGATACCGCGGAGCGAAACCGCGCCGCGACGTTACATTTTTGTGCGAGAACTTGTTCTCGATGCGTTCATCGGCGTTTATGACGAAGAACAAGGCGTCTCTCAGCCGGTGCGGATCGATATGGAGGTCGAGGTTACGGAACCGAGTGCGCCGGACGCCGATCGCCTTGAAGACGTCATGTGCTACAATCGCTTGACGCAGGGCGTCAAAGACATCATCGCCGGCGGCCACATAAAGCTTGTAGAAACGCTAGCCGAACGGATCGCAAGCCTGGTTCTCGCCCACCCCATGGCGTTGTCGGTTCGCGTGCGCGTTGAAAAACCGCGCGCCATAGAGGAAGCGGCCGCGGCCGGCATCGAAATCGTCCGATACAAGCGCTAGGCGTTGTTAGGATACAAGTCTTCGCGCATCGCGTCGGGATCAACGCCTTCTGAAAACGTCCAGATAACGCCGCCGACGCCGAAGAAAATGCAAATACCCGACATGACGGTCAGGAAGACAAAGGCGAGACCCGCGCCGCCCGGCTGAAGGACGGAAAAGGACGGATCTTTCGGATCCACATATACGGCGACGGTTTGACCCGGAACATATTCCTGCGACGACGGTTTCAATATGCGCGCAATAAAAACACGGTCGCGGGTCGACTGGTGGCTGCGCCCGGCGAACGAATAAGCATATCGCACATGATCGCCGTCTTCATCGAGATGCGACAGCACAACCCCGTCCGCCGTCGGCCATGCGGCGCTCGCCCGGGCGCGGGCAAAATCGCGTACAAAGAAACTGCCGGCTAGTATCCCGATGATCGCCAGCGCGGTGAAAAACAAAAGCACGAATGTGACTTCCGATCGGCTTTTTACGACTGTCGTCATTTCTCCACGCTGAGCACATTCCGTCGCGGCGGTTTGACCGGCCCCGCTGGGCGCAGTAGCTCTCCTATGCACGCTTATGTTGCACACTTTATGCCAAATAGTGAACGCGCGGTTAACCGCGTTTTCCGAGAAATTTCAGCCCTATGGACACCGTCGCCGACGCCGAAAAAACGAATCACGCCCTTAAGGGCGCGGCGCTGATTGCAGATCAGGTCACCCGCCTGCCGGCCAAGCCGGGCGTTTACCGGATGATCGGCGCAAAAAACGAAGTCCTGTACGTTGGCAAGGCGAAGAGCCTGAAGGCCCGCGTGTCGTCATATGCAAAATCCGGCGGTCATTCGAACCGCATCATGCGAATGATTGGCGAAACGCACGCCATGGAATTTGTCGTCACCGCGACTGAGATCGAAGCGCTGCTGCTTGAAGCCAACCTCATCAAACAGCTACGCCCGCGATACAATGTGATTTTGCGTGACGACAAATCGTTTCCTTACATTCTTGTTGCAGAAGATCACACCGCGCCGCAGATTCTAAAACACCGCGGCGCGCGCAAACGGAAAGGCGTATATTACGGCCCCTTCGCATCGGCGGGCGCCGTCAACCGCACGCTGAACACGCTACAAAAGGCGTTTCTCTTACGCTCCTGTTCCGATAGCGTATACGAAAGCCGGACCCGACCCTGTCTCCTCCATCAAATCAAGCGCTGTTCCGCACCATGTGTCGATTTAATCAGCCGTGAACAGTATTCGGCGCTCGTCGACGAGGCGAAGATCTTTCTCGACGGTAAAAGCGGCGACATTCAGCGCGCGCTTTCAAACGAAATGGAAGCGGCGTCGAGCGCGCTGGATTTTGAACGCGCCGCCGCCCTGCGCGATCGCATCCGCGCACTCACGCATGTGCAGGGGACCCAGGACATCAACGCCGCGACCGTGGGCGAAGCGGACATATTCGCCCTACACCACGAAAGCGGGCAGGCCTGTGTGCAGGTTTTCTTTTTCCGCGCCGGACAGAACTGGGGCAATCATGCGTTTTTTCCCCGTCAGACGCAGGACGCCTCGCCGGAAGACATCCTCGAAACATTCATCGCCCAGTTTTACGACGGGCGCGAACCGCCGCGCTCCGTGCTTGTCTCGCACGATCTGGCGCAGTCGGCGCTCCTCGAAGAAGCCCTGTCGCTCAAAGCACGGCGCGCCGTGACTGTGCGCCGGCCGCAACGCGGCGAGAAGCGCGATCTTGTAGCGGCGGCGACAATGAACGCCCGCGAAGCGCTGTCGCGGCGCATGGCGGAATCGGCGACCCAGCGCAAAGGCCTCGACGCGCTTGCGTCGGTTCTCGGTCTCGACGCAGCGCCGGAACGAATCGAAGTCTACGACAATTCTCACATCCAGGGCGCGAACGCCGTCGGCGCCATGATCGTCGCGGGGCCGGATGGCTTCATCAAAAACCAGTATCGCAAATTCAACATCAAATCGGAGAATCTCGCGGCAGGCGACGACTACGCCATGATGCGCGAAGTGCTGACGCGGCGTTTCTCACGCATGTTGAAAGACGAAAACGCCGAGCGGCCTGATCTTGTGATCATCGATGGCGGCAAAGGTCATTTAACGGCGGCGCTTTCCGTATTTGCGGACCTTGGCGTTGAACCGGAGTCGGAAGGCGTCGCGGTCATCGGCGTCTCAAAAGCGCGACGCATGACGGAGGCTGGCGCCAAGCGCATCGACCGCACCATGGGGACGGGCGACGATCAGATTGTCATGTCGGGCAAAGAACCGTTCTTGCTGCCGCCGCGCGATCAGGGATTATATTTTCTCCAGCGCTTGCGGGACGAAGCGCACCGCTTCGCCATCGGGGCTCATCGCGCGAAACGGAAGAAAGCGATTAGCGCCAATCCGCTCGATGACGTGCCGGGCGTCGGCGCCAAACGAAAACGCGCCCTGCTCAATCATTTCGGTTCCGCTAAAGAAGTCGCGCGCGCCAAGCCGGCCGATCTCGCCGCGGTCGAAGGCGTATCGGGCGCCTTAGCGCAAGCCATTTACGATCACTTTCACGGGGGATGATGAGCGGCTGGCGCGCGGGCCTAAGCCGCGGTGTTGAGCCGGCGCGGCGTCGGTAAATCGCGACGCATATCGACAAGCTGCTCGGCAAGCATATCCGTCGCATTGAGCAAATGACTGCGTCGTCCCTGTGTCTCAACCTCAACGGACAATGCAAGGGCAATCAGGGCAATCTGGTTCTCGATGTCTAAGAGGCGGAGTTCCAGGTCACGGTCAGCCGTGACAGGCGCCGCCTGATGCGTACTGAGGAATTCGTCGATAGCTGTTTCAGCAGACGCCGGTTCATCGCCGAACTCGGCGAGACGGAAGCGCAGAAGCTGGACGGCGTCCATGCGCGACCGCACCGGTGCAGACTCTATCTCGTTTCGCAGCGCGTCCATGCGCGCGTTTATGTCCGTCCGCTCTTCCCGGATGAGGGCCTGTTTGATTTCAGGTCGGGGTCTCGAACCGCTCCGTTTAGAGTTAACGCCGGCCCCGTCGAATGCGGTGCGTGCGTGATCGAGCGCGCGATAAAGGGCGATCAAATCGCACAGGTCTACGCAATTCGTGACGTCTATCGGGGCTTCATGGTCCATCTTCGGCTACCGTGGGTCGAAGTCGTCTTGAAATGTGCAATAATCGCGCCCGCGCCGGTTCTTTCGACGCATTAACGCTTTATCCGTCGCTGAGGCGGCAAAAAAGTTTGACCGCCGGAGGAAGAAAAACCAATGCCTGTTGCACTGCTTGGCTTTCCCTGGGACGCGAGCTCCTCCTATGCGCGCGGGCCGGCTCATGGGCCTTCCGTCATTCATTCGCTGATCGGGTCGGCAGCGTCGAGCCCCTACACGCTCAACGGTATAAACATTCACGACGTTATTGTTACGGAGGACTTTGCCGCCCTGCCCGAGGACCCGGCAAACGCCCGCGCCGCAATTGAAGCGAGGACAAGGAAAGCTCTCGCCGCTGGCGCGCCGCTGAGCCTTGGCGGCGATCACTCGGTCACCTACCCCATTTTGCGCGCGATGCGTGAGCGGCACGGGGCGCTCAATATCCTGCATATCGATGCGCATACAGATCTTTATGACGAGTTTGATGGAGACCGCTATTCCCATGCCTCGCCCTTCGCCCGCGCGGTCGAGGACGAATGCGTCAGATCGCTCGTTCAAGTTGGTCTGCGCAGCGTTGGTCCCAATGAGCGAGACTTTGGCGAGCGCCATGACGTCGTCATGCTCGGCGCCGACGAACTGGAGGCCATTCCGTTCGAAAGGCTGACAGCGCCGCTTTACGTCTCCATCGATCTCGACGGTCTTGATCCAGCCTTCGCGCCGGGCGTTTCCCATCCCGAGCCTGGCGGACTATCGACGCGCGAGGCGCTGTCGATACTGAAACGCCTACCGGCGGCGCCAGTGGGCGCCGATATTGTTGAATACAATCCCGAGCGCGATGTCGGTCTAATAACCGCCCACGTGGCGGCGCGCCTTGCAAAGGAATTGGCGGCGGCAATGGCGTGAAACGCCTCCAAACTTCCCGGCGAGCGCCGTCATTCGGCCTTGTTTAAGGTCATAGTGCCCACCGGGGAGCGAGGAATGAAAAGAGGACGCCATGCGGGCGCGCCTTCCCTTCTCGGGAATTTTCCGAGATCCAAGGCACTATCAGATCCTGACGCTGTCCGGGCTCCTCGTTTTCGGTTGGCTGAGCGGCGCCTTTGAGATCAGCTCTGGACAATTCCTCGCTATCATCGCCGCCGCCTGCGCTGCACAGGCCGTCGGTTCGTTTCTGATCGCGGTCAAGCCCGATTTTCGTAGCGCATTGATAACTGCGCTCTCCCTGTCGCTCTTGCTGCGCGCTGACGCGATCTGGCCTCTCGCCCTTGCCGCGGCCCTTGCAATTGCGTCAAAATTCGCGCTGCGCCTTGGCGACAAGCACATTTTCAACCCTGCCAATTTCGCCATCGTCGCCATGTTGCTGGCGACGGACGCGGTCTGGACAACGCCGGGACAATGGGGAACGGCGATCTGGTTCGCCGCGCTGCTTGCTGGCGCGGGCCTGTTCGTCACGTACCGCGCCGCGCGCTTCGACACGCCGCTGATATTCCTCGGCGTCTTTGCGGCGCTTCTTTTCGCGCGAGCGCTGTGGCTCGGCGATCCGCTCTCCATTCCGGTTCTGCGATTGCAAAACGGCGCGCTGATCCTGTTCGCGTTTTTCATGATCTCCGACCCGAAGACAACGCCTGACGGATCGATCGCGCGGGGCCTTTTCGCCGCCGGCGCCGCGATCCTCACTTACATATTGATCTGGCATTTCTTCGTGACGGACGGGCTTTTTTATTCCCTCGTGATCATGTGCCTGGTCCGTCCGGCGCTCGAATGGGCCGATCCCGCACCACATTATCGCTGGGGCGATCCGGTTCGCGCGCCGC
The DNA here is from genome assembly GCA_965243785.1 of Hyphococcus sp. Classification (GTDB taxonomy): domain Bacteria; phylum Pseudomonadota; class Alphaproteobacteria; order Caulobacterales; family Parvularculaceae; genus Hyphococcus. The sequence continues at coordinate 717,749 of CBDEVX010000014.1, forward strand.
CAATCCTGAAGCGCCTGAAGGCGCGGCGGGCGCCGGCGCAGAACCATCCCGCCCCTGCCGAGTAGAAAATTTCCTCCAACAAGAGAGACCGTTAAGATGAACCGTTCACTGAAGAAAACCCTTGCCGCCGCCTTCGCCGGCGTATCTGCTGTCGCCCTTACCGGCGGCGCCGTCGCCTTTTGCGGCTTTTACGTCGCCAAGGCCGATACCAAACTGTTCAACAAAGCGTCCAAGGTCGCGATCATGCGCGACGACGACCGCACCGTCATTACCATGGCGAACGACTATCAAGGCGAACTGAAAGAATTCGCCATGGTGATCCCTGTGCCGGTGGTTCTGCAGGAAGAGCAGATCCACGTCACGGAAAACGCCATCATCGACCACCTAGATGCTTACACGGCCCCGCGGCTCGTCGAATATTTCGACGAAGACCCCTGTCTCATGTATGAGCGCCGGGAGATGGACCTCGCGATGCCGATGGCGGCGGCTGTTGAGGACGCGAGCCCGCGACTTCGCAAAGGCCTTGGCGTTACAGTGGAAGCCGAATACACCGTCGGCGAATACGACATTCAAATCCTGTCCGCCGATCAGTCGGACGGTCTGGCAACCTGGCTGAAACAGAACGGCTACAAGCTCCCGGAGGGCGCGGAGACCGTTCTCGGCAGCTACATCAAACAGAACACCAAGTTTTTTGTAGCGAAGGTCAACCTCGAAGAACAGACGAAAACGGGCCTTAAATATCTGCGGCCGTTACAGATTGCATTCGAAAGCCCGAAATTCATGCTGCCGATCCGGCTTGGCACGGTGAACGCAGACGGCAAACAGGAGTTGTTCGTTTTTGCCCTAACGCGAACGGGGCGCATCGAAACGACCAATTATCGCACCGTGAAATTGCCAACCGGATCGGAAGTGCCGACCTACGTCAAAGCGGAATTCGGCGACTTCTATAAAGACATGTTTGCGACCCAGGTTAAAAAGGAAAACGAGCGCGCGGTTTTTCTTGAGTATGCCTGGGACATGAACTGGTGCGACCCATGCGCAGCTGATCCCCTGAGCCAGAGCGAACTGCGCGAGCTTGGCGTTTACTGGGTCGGCGGCGGCGCGGACGCCGCCCAGCTGCGAAGACCGGCGCCGCAGGCGCAGGACGTATTCGTCACGCGGCTTCACGTCTCCTACGACGCGAAGACTTTTCCGGAAGATTTGATGTTCAAGGAAACAGGCGACCGGTCGAATTATCAGGGCCGTTATGTTCTGCGCCATCCCTGGCAAGGCGATTCGCAATGCGACGCCGCCGAAAACTACAAGGCCGGTTTGCCGAAGCGATTCGAAAAAGAAGCCCAGACCCTCGCCAGCCTGACCGGATGGGACATCGAAAAGATACGCAACAAGATGGGCGAAACCGGTCAGTCCTTCAAAGAGCCTGCGCAAGACCCGTGGTGGCGGCGCATCTGGGGCGGCGACGAAAAGGAAGGCTGATCCTTCTCCTCAACTGTCGTTTCTGACCCGCGTCGCTGGCGAAACCCGGCGACGCGGCCTATGTACCGGGACCATGGCCAACGTCATTACTCTCGCCCGGATCGCCCTGATCATTCCTTTCGTCGCACTATTCATGGCCAACGCGCCATGGAATATGACTGCGGCCTTTGCAGTGTTTGTCCTCGCCTCGCTGACCGACTTTCTGGACGGCAGAGTGGCGCGCGCGCGTAACGAAGTCTCCGCTCTTGGCGCCGCGATTGATCCGCTGGCGGATAAATTACTGATCGCCGCCGCGCTCATTTTGCTAGTTCGCAACGGCGTCATCGGCGGCTTGAGCGTCGTCGCGACTATCGCGATCATCTTACGTGAAATTCTTGTCAGCGGCTTGCGCGAGGCGGTGTCGGCGCGGGGCGGCGCCTTGCCGGTCACCCCTATGGCAAAGTGGAAAACCGCTGCGCAGATCATCGCTGCGGGCTTTCTGCTTGCAACCGCCCCGCAAGGCCTTATCGGCGAAGAATACCGGCCCATCGGCGTCGGCGCGCTATGGCTCGCTGCTATCCTTACAATTTGGACGGGCGCGGCCTATTCTGTCGGCGCAGCGCGGCTTTTGCACGAGCGAAAAGGCTGACCACGCCATGGCGGACATACAACATATCACCGAAGACGCCGGACATGTCCTGATCGTCGACGACGACGACCGCATTCGCACGCTCCTGAAGAAGTACTTAAGTGAAAACGGCTATCGGACGTCAGTCGCACAAAACGCCGCCGAAGCGCGGCGCGTGATGAATAGCGTCGATTTCGACGTGCTGGTGGTGGATGTGATGATGCCTGGCGAGTCCGGTTTTGATCTCACGAAGTCTGTTCGCGGCGCGTCCAACGTGCCGATCCTGTTGCTGACGGCGCGCGGCCTGCCGGAGGACCGCATCAAGGGTCTTGAACGGGGCGCGGACGATTATTTATCGAAGCCGTTCGAGCCGCGCGAGCTTCTCTTGCGCATCAACGCGCTTTTACGACGCGCGCGTTCGGCAGGCCTCAACAAGCAGGAACTGACCTTCGGCAGTTGCACATTCGCCATTGGTCGCGGCGAGTTGCGGCGCGGCGGCGACCTCGTAAAGCTCACCGCAGGCGAGACAAGTCTGTTGAAAGCACTCGCAAAAAAACCGGGCGAGGCTATCTCGCGCCACGCGCTGGCCGAGCAGACCGACACCACGATGGAGCGGTCGGTCGATGTTCAGGTGACGCGCCTGCGCAAGAAGATCGAGGAAGATCCGCGCGCGCCCATTTATCTTCAGACCGTCCGCGGCGTCGGTTACGTTCTGATGGCGGACTAACGCCTCATGTTTCGTCGCTATACGCCGAAAAGCCTCTACCAGCGCGTGCTGCTGATCGTTATCCTTCCGATCTTTCTTATGCAGGCGGTCATTACCTACATTTTCTTTGACCGTCATTGGGACCGCGTATCCGCCAACCTATCCAACAATGTCGCTGGGCAAATCGCGCTCATCACACGGTTGTATTCCGAATATCCGGACGCCGACGAGCGCAACCGCCTGATCGAATGGGCGCTCGATGATCTCAACGTTCAGGTGCGTATGGACGAAGGGAATAAGATCCCGACCGACGACCGTCTTTCACCCTTCAACGTCTACAATGTCGTTCTCAACAACCGTTTACGCAGCAGGATCGATCAGCCTTACCGGTTCGATACGCAAAGCTGGCGCGATTACGTCGAAGTACGCGTGCAGTTAGAGGAAGGCGTATTGGTTTTTCTTGTGCTGCGTGAGCGCGCCTTTGCGACAACCGGCCCGATCTTTCTGTTCTGGCTGATCGGAACGTCCTTCCTGCTTGGTTGGGTCGCCACCGTCTTTATGCGCAACCAGGTGAAGTCGATCCTGCGGCTTGCGCGAGCCGCGGAAGCGTTCGGCCGAGGCCGTGATGCGCCGGATTTCCGTCCCGGCGGCGCAACGGAAGTGCGCAAGGCCGGCTACGCCTTCATCGCCATGCGCGAGCGCATAAAACGCCATCTTGATCAGCGCGCATCGATGCTCGCCGGCGTCAGTCACGACCTCAGAACGCCGCTGACACGCATCAAGCTCGGCCTGGCGATGGAAAATGATTCGCCGGAAATTGAGGCGCTCCGCAGTGACGTTCTCGAAATGGAACGAATGGTCGAGGCATATCTCGATTTCGCCCGCAACGAAGCAGCGGACGAGGATCCCGAGCCTTTCGACCTCGCGGCGTTGTTGAGGGAAGTCGCCGACAACGCCCAACGCGCCGGCGGCGTTGTTCACGTACGCGCGCCCGACAACACTAATATTTCCGCCCGGCGATCCGCGCTTACGCGCGCCGTCGGCAACCTCATCAATAATGCGCTGCGACACGGCGAGGCCGCCTGGATTGACGCAACCGCAAGCGATCGGAAAATCCAGATTCATGTCGAAGATGACGGCCCCGGCGTCGACCCAGCTCGATATGAGGACGTCTTCAAACCCTTCACGCGGCTCGATGAGGCCCGTTCCTTGAGCGAAAGCGGCGTCGGCATGGGATTAACCATCGTTCGCGATGTCGCCCGCTCCCATGGCGGCGACGTCATGCTTTCGGAATCCCCCCGCGGCGGATTGCGCGCAACGATTGAGTTACCGGTCTAGTCGGCGAGTTCGCCCGCCCTTTTCGCCGCTGCGGCGACCGCCCGCTTCATCAGCGCGCGAAGAGCTTCCTGATCGCCGTCAAGGACGTCCAAGGCCGCCGCGGTTGTGCCGCCTGGCGACGTCACGGCCTGCCTGATCTCACGTGCGCTACGCCCGTCCGCCGCCATCAATGCGCCGGCGCCGGCAAGCGTTGCTTCGGCGAGACGCGTTGCAGCCTCGCGCGTCAGGCCGGCCGCGGCGCCGGCGTCCGCCAGCGCCTCCGCAAGGAGGAAGAAATATGCGGGCCCTGAACCGGAAACGGCCGTAACCAAGTCTATGTCGCTTTCCCGATCAACCCATATTGACGCGCCGGCCGCGGCCATCAACTGCTCCACCACCGCGCGCTCGTCTGCGGTGACAGCCCCGCTCGCGAACAGCCCCGAGACACCGGCGCCGATCGCCGCCGGCAGGTTCGGCATAGCGCGCACGATTTTCGTCGGTCCCGACAACAATTTCGAGAGCGTCGCCATGGTCGCGCCGGCCATCACAGAGAGCACGACGGCGCCTTCAGCCGCAGGCGCATAGGCCGGCAGCACCCTCGCCGCCATTTGTGGTTTCACCGCCGCGATCAGGACATCAAACCCAGCGCCGATCTCCGGGTTCATTCGAACGCCCTTCGCCTTCGCAAGCGTCGCGATCTCGTCGGACGCACCCGGATCAAAAATTGCGGAGCCCGCCCTATCGATCGAGTGCGCTGCGAGCCAGCCGCGAAAAAGCGCGCCGCCCATAGCGCCTGCGCCAACAAGCGCAACGGATGGTTTATCGGTCATAGTGAAAGACTACGCCGGAACCGCCGTTTGAAGAAGACCGGTCCTTATGCGCTTCCAGCAGTTTCAAACAACGAGGCTTTGAGCGCGTCCGCCGGGTTTTTACCCCCCCAGACAAGGAAATTGAACGCTGGATAGAACCGGTCCACCGCTTCGGCCGCCGCGCGGATCAGCATTTCGGCCTGCCCCGCGTCGAGCACGCCGCTCTCGGGGAGAATGGCTGCGTTGCGATATACAATCGACTGGTCTTCTGTCCACAGATCAAAGTGACCGGACCAGAGCCGTTCGTTCACCATCGTGATCAGGCGACTGGCGTCGTCTTCGCGGCCGGCGGGCGCCTTTAGGTCGATCGGCGCGCCCATCTGCAAGGTCGATAAATCGTCGCGCCAAGTGAACCACAGGCCAATATCGCGCCAAACGCAGGGCAGCATGACATGGATTTCCGCTTCCGCGACCCGCTCTTTTTCAAAGTCCAGGTGATCGGCCGCCGCCTCTATGGCGGACATCGGGTCAGCGACTTTCTCTGACTTGCGGACAATTTCGATTGACATGCATGAACCCTCATCCGGCGGCGCGAATCTCCACCGCAACTAGGGCCTATGACGCTGCGATTCGGGGGGCGGCGAAATGATTCGATCTCGCTGGTTTTCCGCAAGGGCGAAGACGTGTTTACGGATTTTCCTCAAGGGCAGCGATTCGCGCTTTCAGCGCCTCGTTTTCTTCGCGCGCCGCCCGAGCCATGTCGCGGACGGCTTCGAACTCCTCACGGGTCACGAATTCCATATCCGCGATCAGCCGCTGCAACTGGCTTTTCATGGCCGTTTCCGCCTCGCGCCGGACGCCGTCGGCGGCGCCCGCCGCTTCGGTCATAAGCTTGGCGATTTCATCAAATATTGCGCTTTGGGTTTGCATGGCGTTTTCCTCTTTTCGACTATATAGGAAGCGCCGCGCCCAAGCGACAGACCTGCCGAACCGCATTACTAATTAACGGACGCTCGCAGCAAACAAGAACGATGACCGTACCCTATCCGCAAATCGATCCCGTCGCCCTCCAGATCGGCCCGCTCCCGATCCGCTGGTATTCCCTCGCATATATCGGTGGGCTGGCGGCCGGTTGGTTCTATTTGACGCGGCTTCTCAAGAATGCGGCGATCTGGTCGAAAGCCGGCGCGCCCATGAACAAAGCGCAGCTCGACGACGTTATCTTCTGGGTGGCGCTCGGCGTCATGGGCGGCGGGCGCCTCGGATATGTGTTTTTTTACGACCCGTCGCTGCTGATCAAACCGTGGGAGCCGATTTTCGGCTTCCTGCCATTTCCGCCGGCGCTGATGCTGTGGCAGGGCGGTATGTCGTTTCACGGCGGCCTGATCGGCGTGACGCTTGCCGGCTGGCTCTTCGCGCGTCACCACAAGCTGAACGCGTTGTCGATCGGGGATCTGTTCGCCGCCGCCGCGCCGATCGGCCTTTTCTTTGGGCGCATTGCTAACTTCATCAATGCCGAGCTTTACGGCCGTCCCTGGGACGGCGCTTGGGCCATGGTTTTCCCGACCGATCCGCTGGGCGTCGCCCGCCATCCAAGTCAGCTATACGAGGCCGCGCTTGAAGGCCTCGTCCTCTTTGCGGTCATTCGAATTGCGACCCATTCGTTTCAGTTGCTGAAGCGTCCCGGCGCAACAATTGGATTGTTTTTAGCCGGATATGCAGTCTCGCGGATCATTGTTGAAAATTTCCGCGAACCCGACGCCCACATGCCGGATTTTCCACTCGGCCTCACAATGGGCATGATGCTCTCGTTCCCGATGCTCGCGCTTGGCGTGTGGATGATATGGCGCACACGGACGGATAAGCCCGCGGCCGCCTCTTCATGAGCGGCGGTTACGCCACCAATCGCACGCCTCTCGAAGAACGGCTGGTCGATCTCATTCGGCTTAAGGGGCCGATTACGGTCGCGGACTATATGGCCGACGCCCTCGGCCACCCCCATGACGGCTACTACATGTCGCGAACACCGTTTGGCGCAGACGGTGATTTCACAACAGCGCCGGAAATCAGTCAGATCTTCGGCGAGTTGATCGGGCTTTGGCTTTTGGAAAACTGGCGCGCGCTTGGTTCGCCGAGCGATTTCAATCTTGTCGAATTCGGCCCCGGTCGCGGCGTCCTCATGGAGGATATACTGCGCGCGACGCGGCTCAGGTCGGAATTTACAAATGCGGCCTGCCTATGGCTGCTGGAAACGTCGGGGCGTCTGCGCGTCGAACAGCAAAAGCGATTGCGCGCCAGCGGCGTCAAACCGCTTTGGGCCGACGAATTCGCCGATATCCCTCCAGCGCCAACCCTCATTGTGGCGAATGAATTTTTCGATTGCCTGCCACTCCGGCAGTTTCAGCGCGTCGACCGCGGCTGGCGCGAACGCATGGTCGACATCGACGACGACGGCCGGCTTGCCTTTTGCCTCGGCAAGACGCCGCCGCCTGCAGATTACAAACTCCCCGGCGATCAAGACAGCGAGCCCGGAGACATATTCGAAATCAATTTCGCAGCACGCGAATTCCTGACCGAAGTCGTCGCCGGCCTCGTCGCCCATGGCGGCGCGGCGCTGATCATCGATTACGGTCATGTCGCCTCGGGCCTCGGCGATACGTTGCAAGCGGTCCGTAAGCACCGCTACTGGCCCGCCCTGTCGACGCCCGGCGAGGCGGACCTAACCGCCCATGTGGACTTCGGCGCTCTTGCTGACGTCGCCGTCGACGCCAGTGCGGCAGTTTACGGTCCAACATCACAGGGGCGATTTCTGGAACGGCTTGGGCTCGCCCTGAGAACGGAGATGCTCTGCAAAGACAAGCTGGAGGAGGAACAGCGGAAAATCCGCGCCGGATCGGATCGGATTTCGGCGCCCGACAAAATGGGCGAGATTTTCAAGGTGATGTGCATCGCTTCGCCAGACCTGCCGGCGCCGCCAGGGTTTTTCGATCTGTGACCGCGCTACCCTGTCTAACCGCAGCCGGCCTCGAAATAGGCGCCGTGCGCCACGGCTTTTTCTCGCGCGCCGGCGGCGTATCCGAGGGCGTGTACGCGTCGCTCAATACTGGACCCGGATCACGAGACGATTTCGGAGCGATAGCGGAAAACAGAAGGCGGTGCGCGGCAATGATCGGCGTTGAGCCCGATCGCTTGCTGACCAACTATCAGGTTCATTCGCCAGACGTTGTTCATGTGCAGCGCCCGTGGGCGGATAATTCGCCCAAGGCCGATGCGCTGGTGACGAAAACCCCCGGCCTTGCGCTCGGCGTTCTCGCCGCCGATTGCATGCCGTGGCTTTTCCTCGACCCGACGGCTCGAGTCATCGGCGCCGCTCACGCCGGCTGGCGCGGCGCCCTTGCCGGCGTTCTCGAAAACACGGTCGCGGCGATGGAGGGTCTTGGCGCCGAGCCGAACCGCGTCCGCGCCGCGGTGGGTCCTTGCCTGCGCCAGCAAAACTTTGAAGTCGGCCTCGAGCTCATTGATGCATTTGTGGAAAGGCACGCCGACGCAGGGCAGTTTTTTGCGCCTGGCGTCAGCGCCGACAAGCGCCAGCTGGACCTTGTCGGCTTCGGCGCGTGGAGACTGCGCGCCGTCGGCGTCGAGACGGTTGACGACGTCGACGTCTGCACGCTTGGCGAAAGCGCTCGCTATTTCTCATACCGCGCTTCGGCGCGCCGCGGCGACGCCGATTACGGGCGAAATCTTTCCGCGATAGCGCTTTTGTGAAAAATCGACCCGCTGACGGGTTGCGTCGCTGTCGAGAAAACGTCATGAAGCCGGCGCCGAATGCGTAGATCGCTAGGGGACAGGCCATGAAACTGATCGCCGGGAATTCCAACCGACGGCTCAGCGAAGCCATCTCAAAACATCTGGCGACGACATTGGCGCATGCCGATATTCGCACGTTCAAGGACGGCGAAGTCTTTGTTGAAATTCAGGAAAACGTGCGCGGCGAGGACGTCTTTGTCCTTCAATCGACATCGAACCCAGCGAACAACAATTTGATGGAGCTGCTGATCACGATCGACGCGCTGACCCGCGCCTCGGCGAGCCGCGTCACTGCCGTGATCCCCTATTTCGGCTACGCGCGACAGGACCGCAAAGCCGGGCCCCGCACGCCGATATCTGCAAAACTCGTCGCCAACCTGATCACCACGGCCGGCGCGGACCGTGTCCTGACCGTTGATCTTCACGCCGGGCAGATTCAAGGGTTTTTCGATATCCCGACCGACAACCTTTATGCCGTTAAGGAATTCGAGCGGCGCGTGCGTGAAATCCACAATGGCGCGCTTGATCAGGTAACCATCGTTTCGCCCGATGTCGGCGGCGTTGTGCGCGCGCGCGCATTGGCAAAGCGGCTCAATGATCGACCGCTCGCCATTGTCGATAAACGCCGTGAAGGCCCGGGCAAATCCGAAGTCATGAACATTATCGGCGACGTCAAGGATCGCCATTGTATGATCTTCGACGACATCGTCGATTCCGGCGGCACGCTCTGCAATGCTGCTGACGCCCTGATCAAGAAAGGCGCAAAAAGCGTCGCCGCTTGCATCACCCATGGCGTTCTCTCCGACAACGCCGCCGCGCGCATCATGAAAGCCGATGCCTTGTCGCGGGTCATCGTTACGGACTCGATCGAGGCGTCCAAAGACGTCGCCGCTTGTCCGAAAATAGAGGAAGTCTCTATCGCGACGCTGCTCGCCGAAGCGATCCGGCGCATCGCCAATGAGGAATCAGTTTCAAGTCTTTTTGACTGACAGGACATGACGCCAAGCGCCGCGCTGCATGAAACGTTGAACGATATCCGTAGTGTTGCGCATGAATTTCGAGATGATTGGTGGATTATTGGCAGCGCGGCCGCGCATCTTGCAGGCGCAGACGCCGGCGCCGTTACCGACGTCGACTTATTGCTGAGCGCGCAAGACGCCCAATCTCTCGCTTCCCTATGGCGCGAATGCCGCCTGCCCTCGCCGGCGGCCAGTAAAAAATTCCGATCTGATCCGTTCTGTCGGTTTCAACGAGCGTTGCCGGTGGAGGCAATGGCGAATTTCGAAATGCACATCGACGGCGAATGGGCGCCGGTGCGCGTTGCAACGCGACGCAATGTCGAGGGGCTGTTCATTTCCGAGCCCATGGAACAGGTCGCCCTACTTCGCCTCATGAACCGGGAAAAGGACATACCGCGCATTGCAGCCCTTAAGGCCATTATGCATGACACGCGCTAAGCGTCATTCGGCGACGCACCATTTCGTTTTTCGACCCGGGTGCGCCAGTTAGATTTCTCAAGCAGGTATGACGCGTCCGGCCGGATCAGAAAACGGTCAGCAAGCGCGTTGCGACCGATCAGCAACCGGTATCCCATTGCATCGCGGTTTGTCAGGGTGAGTTCTATCGGCCAGGTTTGATCGCCCAGGCGCAGCGGCGTCTTTATCACAATGCGTTCTTCCACCTGGCCGTTGGAACTTCTGATAACCCTCTTATCGACTAATGGCGCACGACAGAAAATTTCCGGAACCTTTCGCCGCCGGCGCGGATGGAGATAAAATTCAACCATGGGCCGGTCTCCCAAATCGACAACGTTGACGCGAAATGCGTGAATTGCCGATGTCTTGGCGCCGGTATCGATTTTCGCATTAATGCGATCGGCGCCAAGCTCTGGAAACGCCGCCCATTCGCGCCAGCCGATAACTGAATGGGGGCTCGCCGATCGTTTGTGCAACGGCGCATCGCCCTTTGTTTTTGTCATGAGCTGCGTTGGCTAGTGCACGGCGTGCAGGTGCTTGTGAGGTTCTTCTTTCAACAAGCCGCCGTTAAAGACAAATCCCTCGACGCCTGGCACGTAAAGCATGTTGGTCAGCCGTCCTGCGAGCGCTTTGTAGTCGCCATCGACGCCCCTCATGCAAACATGATCGAGTTGCACGGCCTCGCCGAGCTTGGACAACGATTTCTCTCCCACGGCCCGGAACTGAGAGATGTCGTCGGCATGCACGATTTCCTTTGTTGTTTTGCCGATTAGCTGCTCCGGCGACGCGTTGAACACTGCCTCAACCGACGGGCTCGCATAGGTCACGCGCCCTTCTGGCGAGAATATAATGGTGACGTCGTGCGAGGCTTCAACGAGCGCACGAAAACGCTGTTCCGCGATATGCGCCTCATCCGCCTGCTGCTGAATAGCGTCAAACAACGCGGTGTTGTGCGTGTGCAGCAGAATTGACCGGTCGATCATCTTCTGCACGGAGAGCGCGAGATAGGCTGTCCCTCCGCCGAACAGGACGACGACAGCGCTGATGGCGAGCCCGTTCTCCCCCCATGCGAGTGCGTAGGTCGCTGCTAACGGCGCAAGGAGCGGCAAATTGAAAGCGAGAACGGCGCGCCAGGACGCGCCGGCGGAAATGACGGCGGCGGCCGCCATGCCGGCGATGACAAATGGCAGAAAGGCGTGGCCGAGCACGCCGTAGACCGCAAATATCGGTGCGAGCGCGCCCCACAGCGCGCCATTGATCGCCATGAACAGGACGTGCAGCCGGGCAAAGCGCGACATGGCGCGCCCCGACGTGCGCGAGAATCGAAAGCGCAGCCAGACGCCAGCACGGATAGACGCAAGCAAAAGAACGGCGCCAATCCATGGAAGCAAGACACTGTGATTAACGGCTGACCAGGCGACGACGCCAGTAATCACCGCATTAACCATACTTATGCCGATCGCCGTCGGCGCGCCACGAAACAGCAGAGCCGAGCGCTCGACCTTCAGTTTCACCGATTCGACGCGGCTGAGATTTTTGAGCCGCGCACGCCGGCTTGGCGCTGTCGTAACCGCGGACTTTAGTTCCGTGATCATGCAGATCCGTAAGTCTTCTCTTCAGCCGCTATCAAACCACATATAGGCGCGGCGAAAAACGAAAAGCCGCTGTTTGGCCGCAAGAGCTATCGCATAGAATAATTAAATGAAATCAAACCATTGAAGAGCATAGCTAAACACTCTCTCAGCAATACCCGCGCCGATTTTCCACCAATTGGCGAATTTCGCGCGTGGTTCGCGCGGTTAAGCCATTTTGTTTGCAATGCAGCAAAGCGCTGGTAGATAGCGTTGCGCCCACACTTACAGCAGGAAACGCCAGTGTCAGGATTTTCGCCGTCTGAAGCTCTCGCCCGGGTCAAGCCATCGCCAACGCTCGCGGTCACGCAGCGAGCCCGCGAATTAAAGGCCGCGGGCCGCGACATTATTTCTCTCGGCGCCGGAGAACCGGACTTCGATACGCCGCAACATATCAAAGACGCAGCGAAACGGGCGATCGACGACGGCAAAACGAAATACACCGCGGTCGACGGGATCGACGAGTTGAAGGACGCCGTCATTGCGAAATTCAAGCGCGACAATGACCTTTCGTTCGAACGCAATCAGATAACAGTTGCGCCCGGCGGCAAAGCCGTCATTTACAACGCCCTGGTCGCAACATTGAACGCCGACGACGAGGTCATCATACCGGCCCCCTATTGGGTCTCCTACCCGGACATGACGTATCTGGCGGGCGGAACGCCGGTCGTCGTGAAAACGTCAGCGGAGAACAATTTTAAGCTCACTCCGGACGCACTCGAACAGGCGATCACCGACAGAACACGGTGGCTGATCTTCAATTCGCCGTCCAACCCAACAGGCGCCGCTTATGCGCGTGATGAAATAAAGGCGCTGACGGATGTCTTGCTGCGTCATCCTAATGTCTGGATCATGTCTGACGATATGTATGAACATATCGTCTATGACGGTTTTGAGTTTGCAACGCCGGCGCAAGTAGAGCCGCAACTCATTGAGCGCACGCTGACAATCAACGGCGCGTCGAAAGCCTACGCCATGACCGGCTGGCGCATCGGCTACGCAGCGGGCCCGGCGCCTCTCGCCAAAGCCATGGCGAAAGTGATGTCGCAATCGACATCAAACCCCTGCTCGGTGAGCCAGTGGGCGACAGTCGCCGCACTCAACGGCGATCACGGATTTCTGGCGGAGCGTAACGCCGTCTTCAAGGAACGCCGCGACCTCGTCGTCAAGATGTTGAACGAGGCCGATGGAATTACTTGCTCGACGCCCGAAGGCGCCTTTTACGTTTATCCGTCCTGTGAGGGCGTAATCGGCAAGAAAACGTCGGGCGGTGCGATCATCGAAAATGATGAGGCGTTCGCAAAGGAATTGTTGGACGCGGAAGGCGTCGCTGTTGTATTCGGGGCGGCCTTTGGCCTGTCGCCATTCTTCCGTATTTCCTACGCCGCAGCGACCGACGAACTGGAAGACGCCTGCCGGCGCATACAGCGCTTTTGCGCCAGCCTCGGCGACTAGCGGCCCGCGGCTGGGTGCAATTGTATCGATAAAATAGATAGTAGATTTTAGTATTATCTATTTGATCGATACTAATCCGCGCCTATATTGAGGGCGTAACACGGACGAAAAAGATTTAAGGAGAGGATCATATGTCATCCGTTGATATTGGAATCGCTGACAACGCACGCGCATCCGTCGCCACTGCGCTCAATAATACGCTTGCTGACACCTATACGCTCTATATGAAGACCCACGCCTATCATTGGAACGTCACGGGGCCGCAATTTCATACGCTGCATGTGATGTTCGAGGAGCAGTATAATGAAATGTGGGCGGCCCTCGATGAAATTGCGGAACGGGTTCGGGCGCTCGGTGTTTTTGCGCCAACCAGCGGCAAACAGTTCGCTGAGCTGACCGCGCTTGACAACGCCGACGCCAGCCCGCCTGCGGCGACAACGATGGTGGAACGTCTTTTGTCGGACCATGAAACGTTGATCAAGCGCGCGCGCGACGGCCTCGCCATCGCCGAGGAAGCAGGAGATGCGGCGAGCGCAGATCTCCTTACCGTCCGCATCCAGACGCACGAGAAAACGGCCTGGATGTTGCGGTCAATGACGCAGTAGTACTTCACAATAAGAAAAGAAATAAAAGCGCGATCCGGCGGATCGCGCTTTTTTAGCGCTCATCAATCGCAGGTACGTCGCGTTGCGCAGACCCGGTATAATTCGATAGCGGCCGAACAAGCTTGTTATCCCCGAGTTGCTCGATGATATGCGCCGTCCAGCCGGTGATACGGCTCACAACAAAGATCGGCGTAAACATCGGAATCTCAAACCCCATCAGGTAATAAGCGGGGCCAGCGGGGAAATCGAGATTGGGATAGATGCCCTTGTTTTCGACCATCGTCTTGTCGAGAATGCGCGACATTTCCCAATATTTCTTCGCTTCGTCCGTACCGATGATATCGACCATCTTTTTGTAAGCGTCAGTCATGGTCGGCACGCGGCTGTCGCCTGATCTATAAACGCGGTGGCCAAAACCCATAATCTTGCGTTTCTCTTTGAAGGCGTTCAGCATCCAGCTTTCGGCGTTCTTGGGCGACGCCACTTCCATCATCATATGCATGACCGCCTCATTGGCGCCGCCGTGAAGCGGACCTTTCAAAGACCCGATAGCGCCGGTCACGGCGGAGTAGATTCCTGATAGCGAGCTGGCGATCGTGCGCGCCGTGAACGTCGATGCATTGAACGAATGCTCGGCGTAAAGGGTCATCGAGATATCGAAGCACTTGACGACTTCCGGCGCCGGAACCTCGCCAAAACACATGTGGAAGAAGTTTTCTGAAAACGCCAAATCAGGATTTGGCGCAATTGGCTCCTTGCCGTTACGCAGCCGGAAATCAGTCGCCACGATTTGCGGTATTTTCGCATAAAGGCTGATCGACCGCTCGTAGAGTTTGTCAGTTGCGTGGTCGTCGATTTCCTTGTCCTCAATCCCAAGGAAACTGACCGCCGTCCGCAGGGTCGCCATCGGATGGGCGCCCTTCGGAAAACGGCGCATCACGTCGATCAAATTTTCAGACAGGCCGCGTTCGCTTTTTTCCCGGGCGTTGAAATCGTCAAGTTGCGATTGTGTCGGCAGTTCGCCGTTCCAGATCAGATAGGCGACTTCCTCGAAGCGGCACCGCGCCGCCAGGTCTTGCACCTTATAACCGCGATAGGTCAGGGAATTGATTTCCGGCATGACTTTCGACACCGCCGTGTCGTCCGCCAGCACGCCCGCAAGTCCATACATAACGTTTTCGTCGGCCATCTATTTGTCTCCTGTCATCTTGTCTTGTTTTTCATCTGATAGGCGCGCTCAACTTTGGCGACGCGTACAACGTAGTTCTCATACCAATCCGACCGGCCGCGCCGCTGCGCTTCGAGATGATCGACCTGCCGCTTCCAGTTTTTTATCGCTTCCTCCGACTCCCAGTAAGAAATCGCAAATCCGAAACCATCTTCTTCGCGCGCTGATTCGAAACCGAGGTAGCCCGGCATGGTTTTCGCCAGCGCTTGCATTTCAGCGCCCATTGAGTGGTACTCGGCGTCGTCCGCTGCCCTGTGCTGATTTGTAAAAATCACCACGTAGTAAGGCGGGTCGACGAACGGTGCGAAGGAGGCGCTCATTTCGCATCAGTCCCCTGTCGGTTTGACGCCCGCCAGCGCCATCATCAGAACGACAACCCTTTCCGGCGCGCGGGTTCGATGAACGGCGCTTTTTGGCACGACATAGCCCTGTCCGGGCGTCAATTCATGGGTCGCGCCGTCTACATCAAGAAGCAGCTTGCCATCGACGACATAAAAGAGCTCGTCCTCGTCATCGTGTTTGTGAAAATGGAACTCGCCTTCCAGCACACCGAGACGCACAACGCTGTCATTCACTTCAACAAGCGTTTGGTTAAACCATTTGTCTTTATTCGCTCCAATAACATCAGCGATGTCGAATTTTGTCATCGCCGGATATTTTACGTCAGTGCGAATATTATAATTTGTCTGTGCGCTCATGAGCTACTCCAATGGCGTGTCGCCGACCTGGAAATTATAGATCGACTCATCGAATTTGTTGTATTCGTGATAGCGAAGAAGATCATAGAGGTCGCGCCGGTGCTGCATGATGTCCAGAATGCCGTTCTGGTCACCGTCCTCCAGAATCTTGTCGAGACCGACGTCACAGGCGCCCATTGCGAGACGCAATGTCGTGACAGGATAAATGACAACGTTGAAGCCTAATGCTTCGAGTTCTTTTTTATTCAGTAGACGGCTTTTTCCAAACTCCGTCATATTGGCCAGAATGGGAACGTCGAGCGCCTTTCTCACTGTCTCGAACTCTTTTTCGGATTTCATGGCCTCGGGAAAGATCATATCGGCGCCCGCATCAACATAAGCCTTCATGCGGTCGATTGCCTTGTCGAGCCCCTCAACCGCGCGCGCATCCGATCGCGCGATCAGTACGAAGTTTTCATCGCGCTTTGCCTCCGCCGCGGCCTTGACGCGTTGGATCATGATTTCCGTCGGCACAGTCTCCTTGCCGTCCAGATGGCCGCAACGTTTCGGCATCACCTGATCTTCGATGTGACATCCGGCGAGGCCGGCCTCCTCCATGGATCGCACCGTGCGCGCCGCCGCCATGGGCTCGCCAAAGCCGGTATCGATATCGATGAAAGCCGGCAAGTCGGTGACTCGCGCGATCTGCTGACCGCGTTCGGCAAACTCAGTCATCGTCGCAATGCCGATATCAGGCAGGCAGAGATCGGCCGACATCACCGCCCCGGAAATATAAACGCCATCAAAGCCTTTGCGTTCAATCATCTGTGCACAGAGCGGGTTGAACGCGCCCGGAAACTGGAGGAGTTTTCCTGACGCCAAGCCCTTGCGAAACTCTGCGCGTTTTTCCGCGGGGGATTTTTGAGTAAAGAGCATAAATTTCCTTTCCGTCAGGACGCCGGACCGTCCTCCTTGTCCATCAAGCAAATCGCCGTCGCCAGCATCGTTGCGACGTGGGTTTCGTCACCGCCGGTACAGCCATAGACGTCCGACCGTACGACAACGAGCGTACGCCCCGGCTTGATCACTTCCGCCCGCGCGATCAATTCATCGCCCCGCGCAGGCGCCAGCATGTTCATTTTGAATTCCGTCGTGAGGACAGTCGAGTTTTCGGGCATCACGGAATAGGCGGCGTAGCCGGCGGCATTGTCAGCGATGGTCGCCGTCACGCCCGCATGAAAAAATCCATGTTGCTGCGTCATGGAGGGATCAAACGCAACGGCCAGTTCGCACCTGCCCTCGCCGATCGTGCGAAATTCCACCCCCAGTTTTTTCATGAAGCCCTGGCGTGCGAAACTTTTCCGCACGCGCGCTTCGATCTGCGCTGACGTCAGATCATTCATTGCTTGAACTCTGTCAGTTTCGCGCCGACGCGCTTGCCCATTTCCTCGCCGAGCGCCATCAGACCCGACGCCGGCCGGATCATCACCTCGAACTGGGTAATCAATCCAGCTTCGTCGAATTCGATCAGGTCGACGCCCTTTAGTTGTTTGCCGTTCACATGGGCGCTGAATTCAAGCGTCGCATTCTTGCCGTCGTCGGTAAAGAACGCGCGGTGATAGGTAAAGTCCTGAAACACATCGATCACCGTCGATAACGCCAGTACCAGCGCATCGCGGCCTTGATAGGGCGTGTGGGCAACAGGCGACCGAAACACCGCGTCCGCGTGGATAATCTCTTGTAGCCCCGATAAGTCGCGCGAAGCGATTATCTCGTGCCAACGGGAAATTGTCGTTGCGGTGCTTTCAGACGGTGTTGTCATGGATCGCTAGAAAATCCCCTTCGCCGTGTTCTCAGTGAGATACCCGTTCGGCGCGACGGGATTGAGGTGCAGCACTTCTTCGGCGGAGAGATTCGGCAGGCGTTGCACAAGATCGAGGAAACGGTCCGACTCGGCCTTGTCGAGAATATCGTCGGTCAGTGTTTTAAACTTGCCGATATATTCCTGCCGTCCGAACGGACGCGCGCCGAAGGGATGCGCATTGGCGATGCCCAGCTCGTCAACGATTTCCGAGCCGTCTTCCATGGTGATGACAACCTTGGCGCCGAAGGCTTTTTCGTTCGGATCGTGACTGTGATAGCGCCGCGTCCATTCCGGATCTTCTATGGTCGAGATCTTATGCCAGAGACGCACGGTGTCGGCGCGCTGAGCCCGTTCCGGCGCATAGGAGCGAACGTGGTGCCATTCGCCGTCCTGCAGCGCGACGGCGAAGATATACATGATCGAGTGATCGAGGGTTTCGCGCGATGCGTTCGGGTCCATTTTCTGCGGATCGCCGGAGCCCGTGCCGATAACATAGTGGGTATGGTGCGACGTATGCAGAACGATCGATTTCACCTTGTCGAAATCGTCGATCTTTTGCCCCATGCGGAAGGCGAGATCGATCAGGGCCTGGGACTGATACTCCGCCGAATGTTCCTTCGTGTAGGTGTCCATGATCCCGCGCTTGGGCTCGCCCTTGCCCGGCAGCGGGACATGATAGGTCGGCTCGTAAGGGCTTTCGCCTTTGTCCCGCGCCGTCCGACCGTTCAGAATGAACGAGATGACCGAGTCTTCGCCTTCGTAAATTGGCGACGGCGCGCCCTCGCCGCGCATGCAGCGATCGACGGCTTCAATCGCCTGCTTGCCCGCATAAGCCGGCGCAAAGGCTTTCCATGAGGAGATCTCGCCTTTGCGCGACTGGCGCGTAGTTACCGTCGTATGCAGACCCTGCTGCACCGACTGGTAGATAATCTCCGTATCAAGACCAAGCAATGTGCCGACGCCGGCGGCGGCTGACGGACCGATATGCGCGATGTGGTCGATCTTGTGCTCGTGCAGGCAGATCGACTTCACAAGATCGACCTGAATTTCGTACCCCGTGGCGATGCCGCGCAGGAGCGCCTCACCGCTGCAACCCATTTGTTGCGCCACTGCAAGGATCGGCGGAATGTTATCGCCCGGGTGCGAATATTCGGCAGCGAGAAATGTGTCATGAAAATCAAGTTCGCGCACAGCCGTGCCGTTGGCCCAGGCCGCCCATTCCGCGCATACCCGATGATCAGCTGGCAGACCAAAGAGAGTGGCGCCGCCGTTACGCAGATGCGCATTCGCCATCGCTCGCGCGGACTTGATGGGCGAACGGTTGAGCGACGCAATACCGACCGACGCATTGTCGATGATGCGGTTGATGATCATATCCGTAACATCGTCCTCAACGACGACGGGGTCCGCAGCGACTTCAGCGATCTTCCAGGCAAGCTGGTCTTCCCGTTTCAGATTGTCCTTCGACCGATGGGCGCGCACGTCGTGGGTGATCATCATTGTCCTCGCTGCTTACTGGGGTGGCGCGTACATGGGCCGCCTGCGACAGGCTGTCCATGGGGAAAACCGGCGGCAAACCGCCTCTGGAAAACTTTTGCTAGAAAAACAGGAGCTTAATGGCCATCGCAGCCAGCGCCACATAGAATACGCGCTTTATCAGCGCTTCGCCCTTGGCGATGGCGGCGTTGGCGCCCAGCCAACCCCCAACGGCGAAACCAGCGGCGAGTGCAACGCCCAGCACCCACGCTATTTCGACTTGCGTTGCAAAGACTGTCAGCGCCACCAATGAAAAACTGAGCGCAACGAAAACCTTGTGCATGTTGGTGCGCACGAGATCGAGGCCCATGACGCGGTTCAGGATCGGCATCAGGATGAAGCCGACGCCGATCTGGATAAAGCCGCCCCAAAATCCGGCGCCCACCATCAGCACATGGCCCAACGCGAGATTGCGCGCCGGGCCCGTTGTGTCGGACTTTTTCTGCCCCGCGCCCGTCATCATGACGGCCACAACAGCGAGCATGATTACAGCCAGTGTTCGCTCAAACCACACGCCAGCAAGGCGCGCGCCAAGCATTGCCCCGAAAAACGCGCCGACCGACGCGCAGACGGCCAGCGTCGCGCTGAGCCGGAAATCGGAAAACCCCTTTCGAAAGAAGCCCCAGACGGCAAAAATATTTTGGGCGATAATGCCGATGCGATTGGTGCCGTTGGCGACGGGCCCCGGGAGGCCCAGAAAAACCATCACCGGCACCGACAGGATCGACCCGCCGCCGGCAAGCACGTTTATCCACCCGGAAACAACGCCGGTGACAAACAGCAATCCGATTTTCCAGAGTTCGACTTCCATCACACGCCCCTCTCGACGGGGCGGTCATGGCTGATCCGGCGTCGAATGCAAACCCGTTTTCAACCAAAATTGGGATAAATCCCACGATTTGTCTCTTGAATACGCCACACATCCTACTTATAGCACAATTTCGGTGGTGAATTTTACGATTTTAGCAATCAATATGGGCACAATCCCACGATGAGTGAAATTGACAGCATAATTGAGCGGGCCAAGTCTGCAGCCGATTCCACCGGGCTCTCGGTGTCGACGGTTTCACGCAAGCTCTTCAACGACGGCAAGGCGATCGCGCGGCTTGAAAATGGCGGCCAGTGTACGCTCAAAACGCTGGAGACGGCGAAAGAGCGCCTCGCCGCGCTCGAGGCCGAAGCGCCGTCGCCGTCCAGCGCCACCGCTGCGCCCTCTGCAACGCGATCAGGCGAAATCATCAGTAAGCAGAGGATGACGCATCTCGATCGGCTGGAGGCTGAAGCGATCCACATCATGCGCGAAGTGGCAGCCGAAACTGAAAACCCGGTGATGCTCTATTCCGTCGGGAAAGATTCCGCGGTCATGCTGCATATCGCACTAAAGGCGTTCCATCCCTCCAAGCCGCCCTTTCCGCTTATGCACGTGGACACGACGTGGAAATTTCGCGAGATGATCGAGTTCCGCGATGAGATGGCAAGACGCCTGGGTCTCGATCTTATCACATACACGAATGAAGACGGCGTCAAACAAGGCATCAATCCGTTTATTCACGGGAGTCAGGTTCATACAGACACCATGAAAACGCAGGCGCTGAAGCAGGCGCTCGACAAATACGGCTTTGACGCGGCCTTTGGCGGCGCGCGGCGCGATGAAGAAAAGTCCCGCGCCAAGGAGCGTATTTTTTCATTCCGATCCGCAAGTCATCGGTGGGATCCTAAAAATCAGCGCCCTGAACTTTGGTCAATTTACAATACGCGCATCAGCAAGGGCGAATCCATTCGCGTCTTCCCGCTTTCGAACTGGACGGAGCTCGATATTTGGCAATACATCTATCGTGAAGAGATTGCGCTGCCGTCTCTGTATTTCGCGGCGACGCGCCCTGTCGTTGAACGCGACGGCACGCTCATTATGGTCGACGACGACCGCATGCCGCTAAACGGGGAAATCCCGACTGAAAAGATGGTGCGGTTCCGCACGCTTGGCTGTTATCCGCTGACCGGCGCAGTCGAATCTAACGCCACAACGTTGCCCGAAGTTATTCAAGAGATGCTCATCTCGCGCTCTTCGGAGCGTCAGGGGCGCGTCATCGACCACGACCAGTCAGCGTCGATGGAGAAGAAAAAACAGGAAGGGTATTTCTAAATGTCGCAGATCGCCCTTACCGAAAACGACGATGTCATCGAGTATCTTGAGGCCCATGAGAATAAGGGGCTGTTGCGCTTTATCACATGCGGCTCGGTTGATGATGGAAAGTCAACGCTTATCGGCCGCCTCCTGTACGACTCAAAACTAATCTATGACGATCAACTGGCGGCGCTTGAGAGCGACACAAAGAAACACGGCACTCAGGGCGACAAAATCGACTTTGCGCTACTGGTCGACGGCCTCGCTGCGGAACGTGAGCAAGGGATCACGATCGACGTCGCGTACCGCTTCTTCTCGACAGAAAAACGCAAGTTCATCGTCGCCGACACGCCAGGTCACGAACAATACACCCGCAACATGGCGACCGGCGCCTCGACGGCCGATCTCGCGATTATCCTTATTGACGCACGCAGGGGCGTCCTCACGCAAACGCGCCGCCACTCCTATATCGCGTCTCTGCTCGGCATTCGTCACGTCGTCGTCGCCGTGAACAAGATGGATCTCGTCAATTATTCAGAAAATACGTTCAACACGATTGAGGCAGAGTATCGGGAATTCGCCGAGGCGCTCGAGTTTGAATCGATCGTCTGCATTCCGATGTCGGCGCTTGAGGGAGACAACATTACCGCCAAAAGCGCCAAAACATCCTGGAACAACGGCCCGGCCCTGTTGCCCTATCTCGAAACAATCGAAGTGCGCGGGGACGCCGCGGAAAAACCCTTCCGGCTCCCTGTTCAATGGGTGAGCCGCCCTAATCTCGATTTTCGCGGGTTCGCCGGGACGGTCGCCGCCGGATCGGTAAAGCCCGGCGATGAAATCGTCGTCGTCCCATCTGCAAAGCGGTCCAAAGTAAAATCGATCACCACTATGGACGGCGACCTTGCCGAGGCCGGCCCTGACATGGCCGTGACCATCACGCTCGAGGATGAAGTCGATATCTCCCGCGGCGACGTCATCTGCGCGGGCAAAGCGCCGGCGGAACAAACCGACCAGTTCGCCGCCCACATCCTTTGGATGGCCGAAGACAAGCTCTATCCTGGCCGGCAGTACCTCTTAAAAACCGCCAACCGCATCGTTTCGGCGACGGCGACTGAGCTCAAACACAAGGTCAACGTCAACACGCTGGAGCACATGTCTGGCAAGACGCTTGAGCTTAACGAGGTCGGCTTTTGTAACTTCTCCCTGTCGGCGCCGATCGCCTTTGATCCGTATAAAGAGAACAGGAAAACGGGATCATTCATACTGATCGATAAGAGGTCGAACGCGACGATTGGCGCAGGACTAATTGATTTCTCTCTCCGCCGGGCGCAAAACGTGCACTGGCAGGATCTCGATATTGACAAGAAGGCGCGGGCGACGGCTAAACATCAGCGTCCTTGCGTGCTCTGGTTCACGGGCCTTTCGGGGTCCGGCAAATCCACCGTCGCCAATCTCGTTGAAAAGCGCTTGCACGATCTCGGCCGGCACACCTACACGCTTGACGGCGACAATGTCCGACATGGATTGAATAACGATCTTGGTTTTACAAACGCTGACAGGGTCGAAAACATCCGGCGCGTCGCAGAAACCGCAAAGCTCATGGCGGACGCCGGTCTTATCGTATGTGTTTCATTCATTTCGCCGTTTCAATCAGAACGGCGCATGGCGCGGGGTTTGATGGACGATGGCGAGTTCATCGAGGTTTATATATCTACGCCATTGGAGGTCTGCGAAAAACGCGACATCAAAGGTCTCTATGGCAAAGCGCGGCGCGGCGAGATCAAAAACTTCACAGGTATCGATTCGCCTTATGAGCCGCCGCAACTGGCGGAAATTGACGTCGACACATCTGACATTGCGGCCGCAGACGCCGCGGATCACATTGTAGAGTTCCTGCGCGACCGTGGTTACCTTGAAGGCTAATTGAACGACCCTAAAGCGGCCGACATGAAACGCCGTCAAGGGCGTAGCGCGCTGCTGTGTCACGATGCACAACGACGCACCGATCACCAACCAGCATCAGATCGAAGTACGTCGGCGTGGCGAGGCTGCGGTCTTCGCCCGGTCCGACGGGAGGCGGCAGAACGGTAATCTCGGAGTTCGCGGCGAGGTCGCCGGGCCCCAGCTCGACGTTTGCACGGCCCATCGCGTCGGCAAGCGTCGCATTCAGCACAGTCATGGCGTCGTCGTCGGCGTCAACAAGGACAGCGGGCGACGGCGCGCTGTGGCTTTGGCAGGCGATCACGGTCGCGGCGCCGGTCAACAACAGGCATAGCGTGGTGATCACTCGCATCTTGCGCGCTCCTATTCCGGCAAAGTCATGTCGCGGTTCGTCTGAAATACGTCCCGTTGGGGCATGATTTCGATTGGCGCTTTGAAGCCTTCCGCCGTTTTCGCAACCGCGCCTGGTTTTGGCGAGGGCGGCGGCGCGGGGCATGTTCCGTTCGCCCTGAACTGCAGCGCAGCAGCGAGCATGGCTTCCGTTTCGTCGCCAAGTTCGTTCTCAAAATCGTCGGCAACGGCGCAGCCCGGGGCGGAAATGGGAAACGCCTCGCCGGAATTTGCGGGCGTGAAGCCGTCTGCGTAATCGCCAAAGCCTTTATCGTTGATGCCCTGGAACTGAACGGTGAAATACGTCTCACCGCAATTGTCCGTCGGATAGAAGCCAAATGGTTTGCCGCATGTGGTCGTGCCGATGAGGATGACCTCCACGTCGATTCCGCGCAAGCTGTTCACGACGGACTCACTGGCGCTACAGGTGCGGTCAGTCGAAATAATAAAAACACGCGGCAGGTCGAGGCTCTCAAGCGCGATTCCGTTCGCCAGTGAAAACCCGAGGCCTGTTGAATGAAACGGTATTGAATTGTCGGTCGCTCCGGTCACCGGGTTGACGCCGCCGGCGTCGGCGTTGAAGCGCAAGTCTTCGAACACCTTGCCGTTTGTACGCGCTGCACCGGCAGTCATGTATCCGAGCTGCGCCGCAACGGCCAGCAGTCCGCCGCCATTGTAACGAAGATCAATAATGAGGTCGTTGACGCCATCGGCTCTAAGGGCAGAAATGGCGTCCGCGATGTCTTTTTCGCTCGCAAACGGGCTGAACGTATTGAGCAACATGTAACCAACGGGGCCTGTTGCGGTATTAATCGTCTTCATACGGTTCACCGGCTTGGGGGCCAGATCGACCGACATCAACGTCACGGTTCGCGACGCTGCTGCACCTGGGTCTTGTACTTCAAAGGTGTGCGTCTCGCCTGCGGTCGCCGGGAACAGACCGGCATTAATCATATCAACTTCAGACTGCGTCGACGCATTGACGAGATCGACGCCGTCAACCTCCAAAATTCTGGCGCCGCGGACAAAATTTGGAAGCCCCATGACGACGGTCGAAGCGGGCGAATTCGGCTCGGTATAACGAATGCGAAAATCCCGCGGCGGCGT
Source organism: Hyphococcus sp. (assembly GCA_965243785.1). GTDB lineage: Bacteria > Pseudomonadota > Alphaproteobacteria > Caulobacterales > Parvularculaceae > Hyphococcus. Next base: position 742,505 of record CBDEVX010000014.1, read on the forward strand.
CGTGGAGAAGGCGACCAGATTGGCGCCGTATGTTGCGCTTGGCGTTGAATTTCGAGCTTCAAGAAACTCGTCGGTCGGCTGCGTGAAATGAAATTCGTCCTTTGGTTTTCCAGACGGCGTGATTTCTTGGGTTCTCAGGACATCAAAATATGCGAGCCGGTCGCTGAAGTTCGCCGGATTCTGATCGGTGACTTCGTCATTCCACAAATAGGTTTCGTTGGTCCAGGAACGGAGCCAGAAATTCTCTTCGAGCGTCGAACCTGCAATGTCAGGAAATGGGTTGCCTTCGATGTCGACGCCTGTGCGAACAACTTCGCAGCGGTCCTTGAACTGGCTCGCCGCCGCAAAAACGCCCGGCGTCCAGGTCGGACCAGCCGGGGGCGGCGGTGGCGGCGCGGCCGTACTTCCGCCGCCGCCATTGCTGCAGGCGGCGGTGATCAGCAGCGCAAGAATTGTAAAAAAAGGCGTCGCCCTTGTCGCAACGGCGTGTCGTCTGGTCATCAATGCGCCCCGTAATTACACAACTCCCCGCACCCAAATCTACAACAGGATTGTGTCCATCGCTAGGCGCGCGCAGCCGGCCGCGCCTGGCCGCATAGTCAAATTTATCTTGAATTCTACGCAAATTGCAGGCCTCGCGGCCGGCAAAGCCTAACGAAGCACGCCAGCAACACGGTTAAAGCCTTGCTGGCTGCCGGCGACCAGCAGCGGCCGGCCCTGCGTTGCAACGGGTTTGTACGGGGCGTCGTCGTCGAGATAGGAGGCGCGCCCGCCTATCTCACTCAACATCAGCACGCCGGCCGCATGGTCCCAGGGGCTGCAACGGGAATAGATCGCGAAGTCCTTCTTGCCGGTCAAAAGATGAAGGTAAGCGTACGCCGCGCAACGCGCGCTTTGTGTAACGAACTGGGATCGCAGTTTTGGAACCATTTGCGTATTCCAGGGTTCGGCAAGATTGCCGATCGCTCGATATCCGCTGATGACGCCCTTGTTTTCTCGAACAGGAGAAAGCTGCGCGCCTTTGAACGTTGCGCCCTCGCCCGCAGATGCAATCGCAAACGCTTTGTCGGGGATAGCGTATATCCATCCGGCACGCGTCACGCCATCGACAACGAGCGCAACGATCGTCGCAAACTCATCGCGCTTTTGAACAAAATTTCTCGTTCCGTCCAAGGGATCGACGACCCAAAACGCGCCGCGACCGTGAAGCGCCTCCAATATCGACGTGTCCGCGGCGGCGCTTTCCTCGCCAATAAATTCAACGTCCGGATAAATGCCAGCAAACGCGCGCCGAAGCGCGATTTCCGCCGCACGATCAGCTTCCGTCACGAAATCATTCGGACCTGATTTTGTGTCGATCTCGCCTTTTGCGAGCTTGCCGAAACGCATCGCGATTTCGATTTCGGCGATCTCTTCAATAATCGACGCAACTTTATCTGGATCGACGATCATGCGTGCTGTCGGTGGACATTCGCGACTTCGATGGTCTTGGCTTCGGGAAACTCTTTAAAAAACTGACCTTCTGTTTTTCGAGACATGCGCGCTGTAATGGCGGTTTCGACGCCCGCTGCCCGTTCGTCGAGTATTTCAGCCCGGGCAAAGAGCCACGCCCGGGCCGCGCCGTCATGGGCGGGAACACGAACATGCGTTACAACATGCGCGATCGTCAGCGTCTCTTCGATCTTTGACAAAAGCAACGCGGCGCCCTCGCCGCTAACAGCGGACAGCGCAACACGAGCCGGCTTTTCAATGGCGCCGACCGCAGGCGCGGCTCGCGCAATCGTTTCAACGGCAGCGCGGTCTTCTGCGTCCAGCAAGTCAATCTTGTTCAGCGCCTCAATAACAGGGCGCTCATCGTCCTCGCCGACGCCGAGTTCAGAAAGGACATCGACAACATCGGCGCGCTGGGCGTCGCTGTCTGCGTGCGCAACGTCGCGAACATGGACAATCACGTCCGCCTCTAAAACTTCTTCGAGCGTCGCGCGAAAGGCGGCGACGAGCTCTGTTGGCAGATCGGAGATAAAGCCCACCGTGTCGGATAGGATAATCCGCAACCCGCTGGGCAAGTCGATCGCCCGCATCGTCGGATCCAACGTCGCGAAGAGAAGATCCTCCGCCTTCACCGACGATTTGGTCATTAAATTGAACAACGTCGATTTGCCGGCGTTCGTATAGCCGACGAGCGCTACAACGGGATGCGGCGCTCGTTTGCGTTTGGCCCGTTGAAGGGTGCGCGTTCGACGCACGTCTTCTAGCTTTTTCTTGAGACGGACAATCTTGTCATCAAGGGCGCGACGATCGGACTCGATCTGCCGCTCGCCGGGCCCGCCAAGAAATCCTGCGCCGCCGCGCTGCCGTTCAAGGTGCGTCCAGGATCGTACAAGGCGGGATCGCTGATAGTCGAGATGGGCGAGATCGACCTGCAACCGGCCTTCCGCCGTCTGAGCGCGCGCGCCGAATATCTCTAGGATCAGCGCGGTCCGGTCGAGCACCTTAGCGTCAAACGCCTTCTCGAGATTTCGATGCTGCACCGGGCTAAGTGCGCCATCGATGATGACAAGGCCCGGACGTGGATCCGTGGCGTCGAGTCGCGCGCGGATCTCATCAATTTTACCGCCGCCGATCAGCGTGGCCGCACGCGGGGTATTGACGGTCGCAACATCTGCGTGAACGACATCGAGGTTGATCGCAGCGGCGAGACCGACAGCCTCATCCAGCCGCGCCGATGGCGCGCGCGGCCCCGCATCGCCGCGCAACGCGGGATGGATAACAACAGCGGTCTCTTCGTGCGGCAATGGCGGATCTTTACCTGTCGAACGGGTCAGCCGTCTTCGGCGCCCTCATCATTTTCCCAGAGCGTCACCGGTTGTTGCGGCATCACCGTGGAAATCGCGTGTTTATAGACGAGTTGAGATTGTCCATCACGGCGCAGGAGAACGCAAAAATTATCGAACCAACTGACGACGCCCTGGAGTTTAACGCCGTTGACCAGGAATATCGTCACCGGTGTTTTGCTTTTTCGAACCTGATTGAGAAATGTGTCCTGCAGATTTTGTTTTTTTTCGCTCATGAGCGCCGCGTCTCCGCCTTTTCTTCTCGTTATTGCAGTGCAGCAACATTTTGGCCGCTGGCCGGTCGATAGGCAACCGAAAAACAGGAAAAGAAGGCTCAATTACGGCGCGCGGTTTGTCACGCCCGCCGCGCGCAGTTTGTACGCTTCACGTAAGCGCATCGCCACCGGCCCCGGCGCGCCGTCGCCGATGAGCGTCCCATCTATGGCGATAACCGGCGTCACCAGATTTGTGGCCGACGTGATGAACGCTTCGGCGGCCGATTTCGCCTCATCCGCAGTAAACGGGCGTTCGTGCACCTTTATTTGCAGCTCCGCGGCGCAGGCAAGTGCTGTTTCCCGTGTGATTCCGCCCAGAATCTGAAACCCTTTCGGGTGCGTAATAAGTGCGCCATCGCGATCAACGATCCACGCATTGGACGAAGACCCCTCCGTTACGACGCCATCACGCACAAGCCAGGCCTCGGCGGCGTTTGCGTCCTTCGCCGCCTGTTTGGCGAGAACATTCGGCAGCAATGATACGGTTTTGATATCCACCCGTCCCCAGCGGATATCGGGCTGTGTAATGACGCTAACGCCTTTCGCCGCGATAGCATCCGACCCGTTGAGATCAAATCGTTTCGCCGTCATCACTAAAGAGAGCGGCGTATGCGCCGGTGGAAAGGCGTGGTCTCGCGGCGCAACGCCTCGTGTCGCCTGTATATAAACGAGCGCGTTCTTAAGACCGTTACGCCGCACCAGTTCCGCCATTATGATTTGAAGCGCGCCGCGAGACATCGGCGCATCCATGCGCAGTTCGCTCAAGGATCGTTCCATTCGCGTCAGATGCCCGTCAAGATCCCAATATCGCCCAGCAATATAGAGGCATACTTCATATATTCCGTCTGCGAATTGATAGCCGCGATCCTCGATCGGAACGAGCGCATCACGCATAGGGACGAAACTTCCGTTTACATATGCAATCGTCGCCATCAGTCGCGTCAGGCCCTCCAGAACCACCGGTTAATCAGCGCGAGCGCCACAGCCGCTTCAAGCCGGCCAAGGATCATCGCCGTCGCAAGGGCCCAGCGATAAGGTTCGCTGAAAGCCGCGTATCCGCTCCCGCCGCCTTCCGCAAGATAGATCAGGGGGCCGGCGTTGGAGAGCGCCGACACCGCCGCCGCCGCAGACAGGTCAAATGAATGTCCGCCTGACGACAGAATAACGACAAGTCCCGCGAGTGTCATAGTGAAGACAAGGAAATGGATCCAGACGCCAAGCTCATTGGAAACAGTTCGTTTGCCGAACACGGCGCTCGGTTCGATTAGCCGTCGCAATTCTTCGCCGGCGCGACGCATAATCACCAGCCAACGCAGAATTTTGAACCCGCCAGCGGTCGAAACCGCGGCGCCGCCAATAATAGCCGTCACAAGAACAACCGGTAATGGCGGCGCTTCGCCAATGGTAAAACCATTTGTCGACAATATCGACGCTGCATTGAAGAGATGCGGGATGATTTGATCGACATCTCCTGCGCCCGCTAGCAACCAGAAGAAAAAACCGGCGAACAATATGATGGCGATATAGGCGCCGTTTTCTATATCTCGCACGCGTTCCTTCGCTCCCCGCACCAGGCGCGCAATGACGACAAAATTGGACCCGCTGAACGTCATCAACAAAAAGAGCAGTACGATTATCCACGGCGTCAGCCCCGCCGGTTCGCCGACGCCAGGCAGGAACCCGCCACTGGCGACGCCGGAAAGCGCCATTACCGCCGCATCCAATATCGGTGCGCCGGCGATCGCGAATGCTGCAAAGGCTATGAACGTAGCGCCCGCATAGATCGACCAGAAGCTGAGCACGGCGTTTCGCAGCGGACGCAGGAAGTCATTCTTGGCGCCACGCGAAAACGGCGGCAGCAATGTGTCGATCCCGATGAAGGCAGGCCGAATAAAAATCGCGGCAGCGATCGCAATCGACGCCAATCCACCCAGCCATTGTAGCTCGGCGCGCCACAGCATTAGCGACGGCGACACCGTCGCCGCCTCGCGTGACAGCCATCCGCCCGTCGTGGTGACAGCGGCAACGGCCTCGAAGTAAGCGTCCGCGAACGACATCGGCCCGAGCGCGAACGGGATCGCGGCAAATCCGGGCGCCACAACCCACCACAATAAAATGATAATCAGCGCGCCACGAAAATCGGAAGGGGCCGTCCGACCGATACTCGCCGCCCAGGCGCCGCCGCCCGCAATGAGCGTCGCAATGGCGCCATAAAGAAACGGGCCCGCCGACGGCTCGCCGGCGGACATGGCGAGCAGCAGGGGAGCCAGCATCGCCAGCGCGACGCATATCAATATCCCGGCAAAGCCGCGCAGGATCGCCGTTAGGCCCATGGCGCGCGCCAACCTCCTGCGTCGTCAGAAATATTCAATGCTGACACGGAACATCTGTTCGACATCTTTCACGTTTTCGCGCATGGACATCAACACAACGCGGTCGCCAGCCTGGATCACGGTTTCGCCGGTCGGCATCTGGACAACGCCATCGCGAACGACGGCGCCGATCATTACGCCTTCGGGCAACTGCGCCTCACGCAGCGGTTTGTTGACGAGCGACGAAGTTTCGAGCGCAATTGCATCGACGAGCTCCGCGGCACCATCACTCAGTGAATAAACACCCTTGATGCGACCGCGGCGAACATGCTGCAGGATTGTCGAAATTGTCGTGGCGCGCGGATCGACAAACCGGTCGACGCCGACGGCTTCAGAAATCGGTCCGTAGTCCTGATCATTTACCAGCGCCATGGTGCGACGGGCGCCCTCGCGCTTAGCGACCACGGACGCAAGAATATTGACCTGATCGTTTTCCGTGACCGCGACAACGGTTTCGGCCTCGGCCACGCCGGCTTCGCGCAAGATTGCCCGATCCAGACCATCGCCCTCCAGCACAATCGTCCGTTCAAGCGCCTCCGCGGCAATCTCCGCCTTAGCGCGATTGCGTTCGACAACACGGATTTTCATGGAACCGAGTTTTTCAAGACCCCTGGCGACAAACCGTCCAACATTGCCGCCGCCGATCAGGATGACGCGACGCGCCTGACGCGCCGCTTCGCCCATGATCTCGAGCGCGCGCCGAACATCATTGCGGTCGGAGATAAAATAGATCTGATCGCCCGGTTCCAACTGGTCGTTGGAATGAGCGCGCCACAGACGTTCTCCGCGTTTGATCGCAACAATCGTGATCTTCAAGTCGGGGAACAGCTCCGCAACCTGGCGCAATGGCGTGTTGATAATGGCGCAGTCTTCACGAAGCCTCACGCCAATCGCCCAGACTTGTCCGTCTGCGAACGATTTCACTTCGGAGGCGCCAGGCGTAGACATGCGCTGTATAATTGCTTCGGAAACCTCGCGTTCGGGCGAAATCACCACATCAATCGGCAGGTGATTGCGCGAAAAAAGATCAGAATAGCGAGGATCTAGATAGCCTTGCGCGCGAATGCGTGCGATTTTCGTCGGCACCTTGAACAGCGAATGGGCGATCTGACACGCTGTCATGTTGACTTCATCGGAATACGTGACCGCGATCAGCATATCCGCTTCGCGCGCGCCGGCCTCCTCCAGAGTCTCAGGGTAGGCCCCGTTGCCGACGACGCCGCGGACGTCGAGACGCTCCGCGACAGTGCGGATCAGTTCCTTTGACTGATCAATGACCGTCACATCGTTTTTTTCGCGCGACAGGCGCCGCGCGATGCCGGTGCCGACGCGGCCGGCGCCGCAAACGACGATTCTCATGGAGACGGTGCCCTCATATCGCGCGCGATCTCACGAATCCCGCGTCTAATCAAGCGCTTTCGGCGCGCGCCTGACCGTTGACGCCAAGCGCTTTCAGCTTGCGATGAAGCGCAGACCGCTCCATGCCGATAAACGCCGCCGTACGTGAGATGTTACCGCCAAAACGGTTAATCTGCGCGATCAAATATTCTCGCTCGAAACGCTCGCGTGCGTCACGCAACGGCAGCGAGATAACAAGCTCCAACCCCTCGCCTGCAGGAATCGAGAGCCCCGCATCCATAATCTCGGATGGCAGCTTTTCGCACGTAATTTCGACCTCCGGATCGCGATGCATCAAAATCAGCGTGCGTTCAATAATGTTACGAAGCTGACGGACATTGCCGGGCCAATGATAGGTTTGCAGTGCAGCCATCGCCTCGGCGGAAAACGGCCGCTTCGGCAAACCCGACGCGCGCGCAATGCGATCAACAAAATAAGCGGATAGCGCCGGAATATCCTCGCGGCGTTCATCAAGGCCCGGCGCTGCGATCGAAACGACATTGAGACGATGAAACAGATCTTCGCGAAATTCGCCAGCGTCGGCCACCGCCAGCAAATCGCGCGACGTCGTGGATATAATCCTGACATCAACGGCTACCGGTCGCTGCCCGCCGACGCGTTTAAAACGTTGATCAATCAGCACGCGTAGTATCTTGCTTTGCGTTTCAAGCGGCATATCGCCGATCTCATCGAACATCAGCGTGCCGCCATGCGCCTTTTCCATCAGCCCGACGGCGCGCGGGCCACCGTCGTCGCCCTCAATACCGAAAAGTTCTTCTTCCATATTTTCCGGCAAAATCGTTGCCGCACTGACGACAACGAAGGGCTGCTCGGCGCGGATTGACGTCGAATGAATGAGACGCGCGACGACTTCCTTGCCGGAACCCGGAGGGCCGGAAATCAAAACACGGGAGCGTGCATCAGCGACACGTTCAATAACGCTGCGCAACGACGAAACCGCAGGCGACGATCCGATCAGGCCCCAGTCCGGCGCGCGCTGGCGTAATTCAGTGTTTTCGCGTCTCAGCCGCGTCGCTTCAAGCGCGCGATTGACGACAAGCACCAGACGATCGGCGTTGAAAGGTTTTTCAACAAAGTCGTACGCCCCTTTCTTGATTGCGGCGACCGCCGTTTCAATCGTGCCATGTCCCGAAATAATGACCACGGGCAGTTCCGGATGCACCTTTTTCAGTTCCGCAAGGATTTCGATGCCGTCCATGGCCGAGTTCTGCAGCCAGACGTCGAGGACAACGAGCGCCGGGACACGTTCGCGCACCGCCGCCAGCGCAGAACCGGCATCGTGCGCCGTGCGCGGCGCGAAGCCTTCATCCTCGAGAATACCCGCCACAAGCTCTCGGATGTCTTCCTCGTCGTCCACTACCAGTATGTCGATGCTCATCCGTTACATTCCCTCTATACTCAGAATTATTCCGCCGCAGCCGCCGTTTTCGACATTTCGATTTCAGCCGAGTCAATGCGCGGCAATGTCAGCGTCATGCGCGCCCCGCTCGGTCCAAGACTGCCGTCATCGGCAAAGACAAGCGAACCGCCATGCTCTTCCGCCACTTTCTTGACAATGGCGAGACCAAGGCCCGTTCCTTTCGCGCGCGTGGTCATATAGGGCTCGGTCAATCGGTGCCGTTCCTTCGACGGCAGGCCAAGACCATTGTCGACAATATCGATCGCCGCATCACTTGCGCTGTTCGTAACTTCGATGCGGATGCGGCCGGGATAACCGAACCCAGGCTCCGCCGCGCGCGCCGAAATCGATTCGCCCGCGTTTTTAAGCAGATTGGACAGGGCCTGCACGATCAGCCTCCCATCGCAATCGACGAGACTCGCTTCGTCCGGCGTTTTGATTTCGAAATCGATGTCCGGGAACGCAACTTTCTGCGGGAATACCGCCGCACGCACCAGTTCGCGTATATCCTCGCGTCCGATCACCGGTTTGGGCATTCGCGCAAACGATGAAAACTCATCGACCATACGCCCAATATCATTGACCTGCCGAATGATGGTCTCGGTGCATTTGTCGAAAACCTCGGGCGTTGAGGCGACTTCTCCGAGATATTTTCTGCGCAATCGTTCTGCGGAAAGCTGGATCGGCGTGAGCGGATTTTTGATTTCATGGGCGATACGGCGCGCGACGTCGCCCCAAGCAGCATTGCGTTGTGCGGAAATAAGCTGCGTAATATCGTCAAACGTCGCGACAAACCGGTCTTCGCTGTTAAAGCGATCCTTCACGATACGGACATTTAATGTCTGCGCCTGCCCGTCGCGCGTCAGTTCGATCTGATCGCCGATTTCAGTTTCGACAGACGCGCCTGCTTGCTGCAACAGATCCGTCAGTTCCGGCATGACATCTTGAATCCACCGTCCAGTAAGCTGGCCGGGTTCCTCGTTCAGGAGAAGCGCCGCAGATTTGTTGGCGATCGTAATGCGCCCGCTCGCCGCCAGCCCGATAACGCCAGCGGACACGCCGGACAGTACGGCCTCGGTAAAGCGCCGGCGTTCATCGAATTGCCGGTTCGTGCTGATGAGGTCGTCGCGCTGCGTTTGCAACTGCGCAGTCATATGGTTCATCGAGCGGGCGAGGACGCCGAATTCGCCGTCTTCTCTGAGCACTTCGGTGCGCGCGCCCAATTCGCCGCCCGAAACGCGCTCGGCCATATTAACGAGGCGCCCGATGGGCTGCACGAGCCGCGTCGCCGCCCAGATCGCCGCCCAGATCGCGCCGAACAGGATGATAACGGCAAGCACAATGTAGCCGGCGAAAAACACGCGCTCGAGCCGTGCGCGGCTGGCGGTCGCTTCGGCCCAGTCATCGCGAATGTTGCGCACCGCAAGGAGCTCTTTGGATATCGCCGGCGGAATGACTTTGTAGGTAACGATGTATCCGCCCTGATAGGCGTTGATTTTCAAGACCCCGCGATAAAGATCGAAGATCCGTTCATTGTTTGCGTCGAAATTGCCCCAGTCTTTTCTCGGTTGGTTTTCGGCGACGGCCGTATCTATTCGATTAAAAACCTCGTTCGGCGGCAGTGCATAGGCGGCGTCTACAATCTTAACCCGCGCGATAATGTTACGTTCGCCGTCGAGGACGATGACCGCAGCGAGATCGCGGACTAGCGCCTGCTCCATAAGCGCGCGGCGAAAACTGATCGGCGTCGACGCGGTGACGCCAAAAGCGGCGCCGCGCTCAAGGTCCAGTTCCATCTGATTGAGATTGATTCCCGCGGCGTTGGTTTCGTTCTGCCAAAGAGCGTTCGCGAGTTCGCGCGCCGTGTTCTGATAGTTATCGATCCGCTCGCTGAAAACGTCGTTAAGGCTCGCCCGCAAAATGCTGAACGCAAAAAGAAAAGCGATGATCGCGGGGATCACCGCCAACAATGAAAAGAGACCAACGAGTTGCAAATGGGTGCGGGAACCGGCGAGCTGATGCCGTCGCTCGGCGAGCACATGCCAGAGGCGCACGCCGATAAGGACCGCAAAACCCGTCGCGATGACGATATTGCCGATCACTGTCCACATGAGGAACGTCCGGTCGACGCGCTCGACCAGGGGCGACATCAAAAACCAGGTTGTAAAAAAAGCGACCGCCGCGGCGCCGATCAGCGCGGCCGCGGCCGTCGTATTGGACAGCGCCCATTGCGGCAGAAACCGGCGCGTCGGTTTAAGACGCGCAGCCGGGTCATCCATATTTGAGGTATCGCTCTGTTCGTTACCCAACTTACGCCGTCCAGCGGGATTTCAACTCAACCATTCGCACCCCCCGAATTGCGCCAATCTGAAACGATCTCCCGCGTGGTCGAAGAGCAACAGTTCCGTCTGCAATCGCCAAACCAAGCGGCTTTCAGCCGCGCAAGGTCGCACGATGGGACGGTTGTTGCAGAAAATCAACAGTTATGTTGCCAAAATGAAACAGTCCGAAACAGGGCGTGATTCTATCACGCAGCGTCACGGACGGCGATTTCAATCCGGCCGTCATAGAAATTGGCGAGCGCGTCGGCGACAGCGTCAGGCGAGGCCAGCCGACAAACGGCCGAGCGGAACGCCCGGCGCTCCGCTTCCGCAATGTCGAGCGGCGCCAGATCGACATACGCCGCCAGGTGTTTTCGAGCCATGCGCACGCCCAGCGGCGCGCCGTAATGGTTGATCGTCTCGCGATAATGATGGAGCGCAATGTCACGCTGTTCGGGTGCCGGCGGGTGAATTTCATCGCCGCCATTGGCGAGCGCTTTCGCGACGGCGCCCGCAAGCCACGGCCGCCCTAAGGAGGCGCGTCCGATCATCACGCCATCGGCGCCGGATTGTTTCATTGCGTCGCGCGCTGTTGTCGCATCGACGATATCGCCATTAACCACAACCGGAACGGAAACGGCGTCACTGACCGCCCGCACGGCGTCCCAATTCGCGCGGCCATCGAAGAAGTCGCTCCGCGTGCGGCCGTGGACGGTAAACATTTGAACTCCAGCGGCCTCCGCCCGCGCCGCAAGCTCAGGCGCGTTCAGCGTCGACCAATCCCACCCCAGCCGCATTTTCAGCATCACTGGTTTGGCGGTTGCGCCCACCGTCGCATCGATCAGTCCCAGTGCATGATCGAGGTCGCGCATCAGCGCCGACCCGGAAAGCTGGCCCGTCACCTGCCGCGACGGGCAACCCATATTGATGTCGATGATGTCCGCGCCGGCCGCTTCCGCGAGGCGTGCGCCCTCGGCCATCCAGCGCGCTTCGCGGCCGGCAAGCTGAACGACGAATGGAAAGATCTCGCCGTCGCCAGCGGCGCGCCGAACAACGTCAGGCCGCGCCCGCGCCAACTCCTCGCTCGCGACCATTTCAGAGACGACAAGCCCAGCGCCGCATCGCGCCGCCGCCCGTCGAAACGGCAGATCGGAAATGCCCGACATGGGCGCAACGATGACATCGTTTACCAGTTGCGTGGCGGCGATTTTCATTCTTGGCTCGTGCTTGACTTGGCGCGCATCGCCTTTACCCGCTAGATGTGAAGAAAACAAACACGCCAAGTTCCGGATGGTTCAACTAAAAGAGACAATCGCCATTATTGTCGCCGCAGGTCGTGGATCGCGCGCCGGCGCAGGGGGCCCGAAACAATATCGCGACCTCGCGGGACAAGCCGTTCTGGCCCGGACGGTCGAGGCGTTTCTCGACCATGCGCAAGTCGACGCCGTTCGCGTCATTATCCACCGTGCCGATCGCGATGAATATGAAAGGACGATGGGCGCGTTTCTCACCCATGACAAACTTCTGTCGCCCGTAACCGGCGGCGACGAACGCCAGGATTCGGTCCGGCTTGGGTTAGAGAGCGTTGGTGAACATGGGCCCGCGCGCGTTCTTATTCACGACGCCGCGCGGCCCTTCATCGACGCGGCGACCATCACCCGCGTCATTGAGAGCCTTAACGATAGCGCCGGCACCATCGCCGCCCTGCCCGTCCACGACACGATTAAACGGGCGGCGGGCGACGCCGTCGAAACGACGGTGCCGCGCGACGCCCTTTGGCGGGCCCAAACGCCGCAAGGCTTTCGCTATGACAAGATCCTCGCCGCTCATCGCGCCGCCGAAGGGCAGATTCTGACTGACGACGCAGCGGTCGCCGAGGCGGCGGGCCTAACCGTAAAACTCGTTCCCGGTTCGCCGGACAATATGAAGATCACCCAGGCCGAGGATTTCGGCATGGCGGAATTGATCCTTGAACGGAAGAAGTCGCATATGGAATATCGAACCGGCCACGGTTTTGACGTGCATGCGTTTGAAGACGGAAACGCTGTCATTATCTGCGGCGTCGAAATCGCCCATGACAAAAAACTGAAGGGCCATTCCGACGCCGATGTGGGCATGCATGCGCTCACCGACGCACTATTCGGCGCCCTTGGCGAAGGCGATATCGGCGATCATTTTCCGCCTTCCGACCCGCAATGGAAGGGCGCCGCCAGCCGCGTCTTTCTTGAGCGCGCGAGAGAGCGTGTCGCAGATCGCGACGGAAAAATCACTCATTGCGACGTGACGCTGATGTGCGAGGCGCCGAAGATCGGACCCCATCGCGACAAAATGCGAAACGCACTAGCCGAAATCCTGAACATCGATGCGACACGCATTTCCGTAAAAGCGACAACAACGGAACAGCTCGGCTTCACCGGGCGCGGCGAAGGCATCGCCGCCATGGCGACGGCGACGGTGGCGTTGCCGAGTAGTTAAGAAATGGCCGTAAACAAATTAATGAGATTCGAAGATGCCGCATCAATGGCGTTTGTGGAAAGTGTTTTGCAATCACACGGTATTGAGTATCACATCTCGCAGCGGCATTATCCGAGCATCGACGGATCACATCTACACGTGGCGGACGAAGATGTTGACGCGACATGCGATCTGTTAATGGAGATCGGATTTCGGGAAAAAATATTGTCGCCGTACAATAAACGACAACGCAAATGACCCAAACCCATCGCATATGGTCGCTGGCGCAACGCGTTATCGACAAGGCGGGCGCCGAAGGGGTGATGGCCGCGACGGCGGAATCCTGCACGGGCGGCATGATCGCCGCTGCGCTTACCGATGTCCCCGGCTCCTCAGCCGTCGTCGATCGTGGTTTCGTCACCTACTCCAACGAAGCGAAGACAGAGATGCTCGCCGTTTCACCCGCTCTGATCTCACGGTTCGGCGCTGTCAGCGCAGAAGTCGCGCGCGCCATGGCGCGGGGAGCGGTTTTGAATTCACGGGCCAACGTCGCCGTATCCGTCACTGGAATCGCCGGTCCGGACGGCGGCACGGCTGAAAAACCGGTCGGCCTTGTCTGGTTTGGACTTGCAGGAAGCGATGGCCATGCTCGCGTTGAACGGCGCGTGTTTCCCGTCGGGTCGCGAGATTATGTTCGCACCAAAGCCGTTGAAACAGGTTTGCAGCTATTGCTGAACGGGCTCGCCGCCTGAGCCGTTGTCGCCGTAGATTTCAAACGCCCGCGCAACGAAGGCATCGGTCATGCGTGCAAACGCTTTTTCAAAAACCATGGTCGCCGTCGTATGCAGCAATACGCTGCGGAACCGAAACTCGATATAGAAATCGATGTTGGAGCCCCCTTCGGCGTAATCAGCAAAGCGCCAACGCGTGCGCAGCGCCGAAAACGGCCCCTCCGTATAGTGAGCGTCAATCGAGTGCGACTCCGGGTCCAGCGTGACCTTGCTGCGGAACCGTTCGCGAAAAACTTTGTACGCTACGACCATATCGGCGCGCAGCGTTCCGGCGTCGTTTTGCATGTCGCGATCAACGACGCGCAACGCAACGCACCAGGGCAGAAAATCCGGATATTTCTCAACATCAGCAACAAGATTGAACATCTGTTGCGCACTGAACGGCACATCCGTTGTCGTACGGCGAGATGTCATTCAGCCGATTTCGCCTTGCGGGCGTAACCGTCAAACAGATCGAGCATGCGTTCTTTCCACGCCGCAACCGCCTGTGGCGCCTCGTAAAGGGCTTCGGATGTGACGGCGCGCTGCCACATAAAAACACTCATGACCTGATAGTCGGCAAGGTTCGCCTTTTCGCCACCGAGAAACTTGTGCCGCGCCAGCGGCGCCGCAAGCGTCTGCAGCGACGTCTCCAGATTCTCCTTCAAGGCAGGTGTTGCAGCAAGCTCTTCCAAGGTCTTACCGAAGCGTTCTTCACGCGTCCTTCGAAAATAGTCCTTGTCGTCGTCATGGGCGTGCGCCCAGACTCGAACGAACATCATTGGCCCGAGAAACGGAAAAATCTGCGCGCCAATCCACGCCTGATAGAAATCCGACGCCGCCCGCTCCGCATCAGTCGTTGTAAATGGTTCGCCGGCGACATTTTTTTCAAGCCACGCAACAATGCGCGCGCTGTCCGCTACCGTTTCCTCCCCCGTCACCAATATCGGCACGCGCCCATGTTCCTGATCTGGATAGTGCGTCTTGTCTTCGAAGCGCACCGGCACAGTTTCGAACGCCACGCCTTTATGCAGCATGGCGAATTTCGCGAGCCAGCACCAAGGGCTGGGGCGAACGTCAATGTCTGCAAGCGCAAGGTCGTAAAGTTTCATGAATGGTCCTAAGCGTTTCCGGCTGTGTTGTTGCGCGCTTGCTTCAGTCGCGCGAAGTCGTCGCCTGCGTGATGCGATGACCGCGTCAGCGGCGAGGACGATACCATCAGAAATCCCTTGGCTCGCGCCATGGTCTCATAGGCCTTGAATTCATCCGGATGAACGAAGCGGTCGATGGGCGCATGTTTGCGCGTCGGCTGCAGATATTGTCCGATCGTGATGAAATCGACGCCGGCGACGCGCATGTCGTCCATGATCTGCATCACTTCCTCTCGGGTCTCGCCGAGGCCAACCATGATGCCGGATTTCGTGAACATCCCCGGATCGCGTTCCTTGACGCGTTCGAGCAGGCGCAACGAATGGAAATATCGCGCGCCGGGCCGGATCGACAAATATAACCGCGGCACGGTTTCGAGATTGTGGTTGAAGACGTCCGGTTTGGAATCGATGACGATTTCCGCCGCGCCGTCCTTGCGCAGAAAATCCGGCGTCAGAATTTCAACTGTCGTCTGCGGAGCGGCTTCGCGAATCGCTTGGACGACGTCGGCAAAATGTTGCGCGCCGCCATCGGTAAGATCATCCCGATCGACCGACGTAATGACGACATGCGACAACCCCATCTCCGCAACCGCCTCGCCCACATGGCGCGGTTCATCGGGATCAAGCGCAGCCGGCAGCCCTGTCTTCACATTGCAGAACGCGCAGGCGCGGGTGCAGGTGTCGCCCATGATCATCATGGTGGCGTGCTTTTGTTCCCAGCACTCGCCGATATTGGGACAAGCGGCCTCTTCGCAAACAGTCGTCAGGTTTTTCGCGCGTACGATCGCGCGGGTTTCCTGATAGCCCTTCGACAACGGCGCCTTAACGCGAATCCACGCCGGTTTGCGCAGAATCTCGCTGTCAGGCCGCGCCTGTTTTTCCGGATGCCGGGACTTCTTAGCGGGTTCAGGCCGGGCCGGTTCGTTTGCGATATCGATGAGGGTCGCCATGGCGCCCATATAGCGGCGGGCGCCCCGGAATGTAAGAGGCGGCGGGCCTTTCAGCCGCGCCGCCCATTGCAGGAATATCCTTAATCAAACAAGCCGTTCGACGGTCTCAACCAACTCATCGAAGCTACGATGTATGACGGCGCCGTCGAGCGGCTCGCCGAGCGCCACGTTGACCGCTTCCCACGCATCAATTGATGAAATCCGCGGCGCCGGTCCGCGCTGGTTGAGCTTTGAGCCTTCGGCGGAAAATTTGACGAGCTCTCGCGATACCGGCAGGCGCAGCCAGCGCCAGACACGGCGGTTCATTTCGCCGTTCTCGTAGAGCGCCCATCGGGGATCTTCGCCATCATTGGCGATGTCGAAAAAGAGGGTTTTCAAATCGCCGGCGTCGGCGAGGACAAGGGCGCCATGTTCATGTTCAAAAAACCGCGGCGCGCGACCGTTGCTGAGAAAGGAGGACTCGCCGAAACCGCAGCGCAGATCAGCGACCGCCTTTTTCTTCGCCATTGCGTGGCTTTGAAACTCGGCGACTATGTTCGGCCACTCCTGCTTGCCGACAAAATAGATGCCGGCGCCAACGATCAGTGTAATGACCAAGCCAACCTGCAGAGCCGGCACAAGGCCGGCGCCCTGATAGACAAACGCAACCGCCACCGGCGCAATCAACGCGAACGCGGCGGCTATCGGCCGTCTGAAACCAATAAGGTCCTCGCGCGCATAGTCGTTCACGTTATCGTTAAACGCCGCGTTGGTTTTCAGCCTCGCGGCGACCGGAACGGGAATGGAAACGCGGGCGGTCGACAACATTATCTACTCTCCAAAACTCCAGCTAGGCAGAGGATGCGCCGATGCTTTTTCGGTTCGTTTAATCGGGCGCGTGAAAATTGAATCGCATTGTCCAAAAGCGTCGGAAATCCGCGCCTAATTTCGGTTGCTGACCTATTCGTAATGATTCAATTGGACGTAAACCGCCTCAAAGCGGCACAGCGGTTCGGCGCAGCACTTTGCGGATAGAGAAATTTGTAACGACCCGGTCGACGCCGGGCAGTCGCGTCAGAATATCGTTGTGTATGCGCTCGTAGTGAGCGCCGTCGCGGCACAGGATCCGCAAGAGATAATCCGATAACCCGGCCATAAGATAACACTCCATGATCTCATCATGGCGCCCGACCGCTTTTTCAAACGCCTTCAACGTCGCCTGTTGCTGGTTCTTCAGCGTCGCCTGCACGAAAACGGAAGTTTCAAGCCCGGCGAGACGCTCATCGATCAGCGTCACGGTCTGGGTAATGACGCCCGTTTCACGCAAATCCGCGACCCGTTTGTGACAGGCGGACGGCGACAGGCCCACCCGCTCGCCCAACTCGGAAAACGACGTTTGTCCATTAGCCTGCAATATTTTCAGGATCGCTCTATCAAAATCATCAATTTCTCCGAACATTATCCTTCAATCACCTCTTCGTTCCGAACATTGTGCAAAAATCTGTATGTTTCTGGAAAAAATGTCAAAAATATTCGCCTCGCGATGGATATACTTCAGCCAGCACTGTCATAGGAGGAAGCCATGCGCGTCGGGGTGCCAAAAGAAATCAAGAATTCTGAGTTTCGCGTCGGCCTCGTGCCGGGAAGCGTGCGCGAATACGCCGCCAACGGACATTCGGTTCTGGTCGAGACCGGCGCGGGCGCCGGCATTAAAGTGAGCGACGCAGACTATGAAGCCGCGGGCGCGAAAATCGCACCCGACGCCGCAACGGTTTTCGCGGAATCGGATATGATCGTGAAGGTCAAAGAGCCGCAGGCCGTCGAGTGGAAACAGCTGCGCGAAGGCCAGATTCTTTACACCTATCTGCACCTCGCCCCCGATCCGGACCAAACGCGCGGATTGATGGAGTCGGGCGTTACGGCGGTCGCCTATGAAACGGTTACAGACCCACTTGGCGGTCTGCCGCTGCTGGCGCCCATGAGCGAGGTTGCGGGCCGCCTTTCCATTCAAGCGGCGGCCTATTCGCTGACCGCGCATCATGGCGGTCGCGGCCTCTTAATGGGCGGCGTACCGGGCGTCCTTCCAGCGAAAGTCCTGATCATTGGCGGCGGCGTTGTCGGCACCCATGCTGCGCGCATGGCGGTCGGCCTCGGCGCGGACGTAACCATCCTCGATCGCAGCCAGCGGCGCCTTGCCGAACTCGACGAGCTTTTCGAGGGCCGCGCCAAGACCCGATACTCGACCTATGAAGCACTCGACGAGGAGACAGACACAGCCGATGTCGTTGTCGGCGCCGTCCTCATTCCCGGCGCCAGCGCGCCGAAGCTCGTTACTCGCGAAATGCTGACGGGCATGAAGGAAGGCTCCGTCCTGGTGGACGTCGCGATCGATCAGGGCGGGTGTTTCGAGACGTCAAAAGCGACGACCCACGAAGACCCGACTTATGTCGTCGATGATGTACTGCACTACTGCGTAGCGAACATGCCCGGCGCGGTTCCGTTAACCTCGTCCCACGCGCTTAACAATGCGACCCTGCAATACGGGCTGATGCTCGCGAATCAGGGCCTCGAGGCGCTGCGGGCGCACGAGCATCTTCGGAACGGTCTCAACGTTCACCGCGGAAAAGTGACCTACAAGGCTGTCTCCGACGCCCTTGGGGTTGATTACGAGGATCCGTTGGCGGCCCTGGCGTAACGGGGCCGGTGCGTTTTTTGCACTGCAGCATGAGTTTCTGTCACCGCTTCGTTACCGCCTCGTAACGCTTTGTCGCCAGTGTTTGCGACGAACCGACTTGAAATCGCGCCCGCAGCCCGGGCATAACAGGCATTGAGGAGAGACTGGCTATGCGAAATCTTACGATTACCGCCGCCATCGCCGCGTTGTCATTGGGCGCAACGGCGGCCGCATCTCCGTTTTCGTTCAGCGCGTCATCCGAAACCGATCGCGCCGACGCGAAGGCGGACTCTCGCGGCCTCATTGAGACAGTGCTCGATTCCACTGCGAGCGCCCTTGGGTTCGCCCTTACAGCGGGCGACAAGCACGAAGACGACATCACCCTTCGATACTATCAGAAGAGTGAGAGTTGCGAGGCTGAAGAAACCGCTGACATCGAAGCTGAGGCGGAACCCGAAGAAGAAAAAGCGCTGGTGGGACCTGAACCGATCTATTTCGGATTCTAGGATTCCAGAACAACGACGATGCATTGCGCGCCGCGGCAACCCGCCCGGCGCGTTTGCTTTTTAAAGTTCGGCGCCGACGATCTTTTTTGATCCATCACATTGTCGAACAAGCGTCATTTCACCGATGCGAGATCAGACGCGGCAAGCGGCGTCGTCAGCAGTGTTTCAAAAGCGTCCCAACGGTCCGTTCCGTCTCGCTCGGCCGCAGCGATATAGTTTGCAACGAGATCGCGACCGAGATTGTAATTAATGACATAGCCGCGATAGGTATCGATGAAGTCGACGCCCTGCTCCGCGCGCTCGCGCGATTGTAAGCCGAATTCCATCAACATGCGGACCGCCTCATCACTGTCGATACCGCCGTCGAGGTAAAGCCGCGCCACGTGATTACGGGCGTGCGATAATTTGCGCCGGGCCTCATTGAGCGCCGCCAGGCTCGCCGCCTTTTCCGGATCAAGCCCTGCGAGCGGAAACAGTACGTCCCGCTCGAAGGCGATTTTTTCCTCGCCCGGAAAAGCGAGATCGATGCCATAGTTGGCTGAGCCCTCGGCCGTCACGGAGAGCGGCGAGAACAAGGGGTAAACGGAATATTCGATCCATCCCCTTTCCCGCAACAGATCACGCTCCAGCATGACGTTCCAGGTATGGTGACCGGGATATCCTTCGTGACAGCCCAGATCGACTGCGCGGTCGATAATGATCGGAAAGTCCGTATTGACCTCGATCAGACTTTCAAACTCGCCCTGATACCAATTGTAGCCGCTCCATGGTTTGTCCGTGACAAACGCCAATTCAAACCGTTCATTCTCCGGTAGTTCGTAACGCGCAAGCGTACGCGCCCGGCATTCGGCAATCGCCGCGTCAAACACAGCCCGTAGCTTGTCTTCCGGAATAGCGAGGCTATTGCGAAACGCATCGACCCTTTCATGCAGCGGCGCATCACCCGGAAGCAACGTTTCGATCTCCGCAAGCGCCGCATGGAAATCGCGTACGTCATATTTGGGTGCGACCGCGTCATAGAGGCGGCGCGTCTCCTCATCGAAGTCGAACTCAACGCCGCCAGCAATTCGGATGCGGGCGTGGGCCGCGCGCACGAGCTTCTCCAGCATGGAGGCTCGAACGCCGGGTTCCGTTTTTGCTGCAGATTTTGCGCGCTGAAGGAGCGCCTCGGCGTCCGCCTCAAGCAAATCAAGCGGACGGGCTTCGTCCTTGGCGTCTTCCGCCCACTCCGCCGGTCCATGATAGGCATCAACGAACGCCGGGTCATGCACGCCGGCGGCGAGCGCAAGTTTTACAAAGTCTTCGGCGACAGAATCGAGCGTGGCGGCCGCAGCGTCGTGTTCCGGCGACGCATCTGCCGCCGGCGCCGCTGATACGGTTTCGTTTTGCGCCGACTCTTCAGGCGCGATCTCGCTGCGGTCGCCGCACGCCGCGGCAAAGAAAAACGCAGCGGCGGCAAGCAGGTACTTCACGGGGAGCGTTCCTTCGCGCCTTAAGCGGCGGAGCCGGTGAAGGTCGATGCGCCGAAGGCGCCGAGCTGAACATTACCGTTGAGGTTATCGCCCTCTTCCTTGCCTTCAAAAGAGAGTGTGATGGGCATCGGCGTTGTGACCTTGGCGTCCCATTTCAGCGTGTCGCCTTCGACGCGACCATTTTCGATCGGCGTGGCGCCCGCCGGGCCCGTCATTTCGCCTGTCAGGGCATCGCCTTCCTGTTTCAGGGTCAGAACGCCCGTCTGATCGCCCATGGGCGTTTTGATGACGAGATTCCATTTGCCGTCGACTGCCATTCAATCCTCCTTTGCCGACCCCGCTCGAGGCCGCAGTTTCACATCCGGCGCGGACCTTACCGATTGCCGGCGCCCATGCAAGGGCGCGACGCAGACAAACGACCGGCTAACGCACAAGCTTGTATCGCTCGCCGGCGGCTATGCCGCTGCCGGCGCCAAGCCCGTTAATGATGAGAAAACGTTCCTGCCGGTGGGAGGGAAACGCCATATATTGCGCGAGCGCAGACGCGCTGTCGCCGCGCTGGGCCGTGACCACATCGACGCGTGTTGCCGGTGGGATCGTAACCGAACCCGGATTGACATCGCGAAGTGAGCGCACCGACTGGTCGATGGCGCTGGTCAGCTGGCCGGTCTGGTTCGCAGGCGTCACCCAGAGAAACACCCAGTGCGACGCGCCCTGCCACTGAATAGCGTAGGCGGTCACATCGACGGCGCCGCTTTGCGTGTTGGCGCGGCCGCGGCCGGCGGCGGCGTTGCGTCCATTAACGTTCAAGCGTTGCGGCGTACCAAGATTGACTTTCAGCGACTGGCTGGCGGCGTTGATGAGCGCCGCCGGGCCCTGCTCCGACGACGCCCCCGTAAATTGCATCTGCGCGCCGGACGGCGATCGCGCCAACACCGCCCGCGATGAGTTTCGCAACTCAAAACCGTTCGGCACGGTAAAGGCGAAACGCAATTGCGGATGAATAAAATCCCGGCCGTTTATGAAGCCCTGCTCTACCGGATCGTCACCATAGAGCATGCCGTCAATCGCATTAAGGAAAGCGCTGCGTCGTGTCTCATTGGCGCCGTCCTGGCGGATGGCGTTCGCTTCCTGCGCCGCGCGCGCGACACGGTTGGACGAGTTCGGGTGTGTTTTCAGATATTCCGGCGGTTGTTGCACGCCGGCGATCTGCGCTTCAAGATTGGTCCAGTTCCCCAGCGTGTTCAGAAACTGCGCAGCGCCAAGCGGTTCATATCCGGCCGACGCCAGCAAACGCGTGCCAACTAGATCGGACTCATATTCCTGCTGGCGCGAGAAGCGCAAGAGATACAGCTGCGCGCCCTGCCCGAGAAGCTGCGCAGTATCCGCGTCGCCCGTGAGAATGGCGCCGAGTACCGTGCCAATCTGCGCAATGTTAGAGCGGCTGACGCGTTTGGCGATGTGACGTTTTTCATTGTGGCCGATTTCGTGACCGATAACGCCTGCGATTTCCGCTTCCGAATTACCAAGCGCCAATAGCCCGCGCGTAATGTAAACATGCCCGGGCACCGCCATGGCGTTAACGACTGGACTGTCGAGGACATAAACCTCCATCGCCGGCAGGGTCGGATCCGTCGCCATCAGCCGGTTGAAGATGTTTTTGACGTAGGCTTTCAGTTGCGGGTCATCGACCTCGCCGCCAAAGGCCGCCAGAATTTGCGGATGTTGTTGCTCGCCGAGCGCCTGTTCCTGCGCCGGCGACAAGCCGAGCGGACCGCCGGTCGACGCACAGCCGAAAAGAAACGCCGCAACAAATCCTGTCGCGATTGCCCGAATAATAGTGTGTCTGGATTTCATGTCCCCGTTCCCGCGTTACCCGGTTGGAACCTAACAGGTTGGGTTTCGGTTCCAAAGGGCGCCTAGAAGTCCCTTTTTGCGGCGCCGAAAACGGCCACCGGGACGCCGGATGCGCCCAACCGGTTTGACTCTCCCGTTGGGGGAGACCGTAGGGTCGTTCACATGAAGCGGCTTTTGCGAATCGGCGACATGGCGCGCCTCACCGGCGTCTCCATCAAGGCCCTGCGATTTTACGATGAACAGGGACTGTTGCGCCCGGATCATGTGGACCCCCAAACCGGCTATCGCCACTACACGCCCGATCAGGCGCAAACGCTCGCCATGATTACGAATTTGCGCGCCATCGATTTTTCGATTGCGGAGATTACCGCGCTCATAGGGAACGGACCTGCCGAGACAGCGTCCCTCCTTCGCGCCATTGAAATGAAACAGGGAGCGCTCGAAGCCGAAAGGGCTTCAATGGCCGACAAAATCAAGACGGCGAACATCCTCTCAGCGATGATCGACCAGGAGAAGGCGACCGCATTTCGCCTGACAACGCTTCCCGAACAACAGGTCTGCGCCGTCAGGAAACGCGTGCCGCATCTCGGCGAACCCGTAACGGAAATTTTTGAAGCCGCCGAGGCGGCCGTCGCAGCCAACAATGCGCGCGCAGACAGGGCGCCGTTTCTGATCTTTCACGACCCGCCGACAGTGAAGATCGACCTGGAGATCGAAGTTTGTATTCCCGTCGAAACGGCGGCTGACGACATGACGACGATCGCGGGCGCCCCGCTGGCTGTCGCGACCGTTTACGCAGGCGGGTACGAAACAACGGAAAAACTGTTTTCAGAAATGTCTTCGAGAATCGCCAATGCCGGACTGTCCGCAGCCGGACCTTTGCGGGAGGTCTATCATCGTTTCGGCGCCGATCAGGAAGACTATTCGCTGCCCGCAAAAATGCTCGCCCGTCACCGCGTCGAATTTCTGACTGAATTGCAGATTCCGATCTCATCCCGACACCAAGAAGGAAGATAGATATTATGACATCCTCATATCGCTCTCGGCTTCGTTCAAACCTCGCCGTCGCTGGAGCATTGGCGTTTTGTGCAACAATGTCCGCCGGCGGCGCGTCGTTCGCTTCAGAGAGCATCGTCGCGGGCCTCGCGCGCGCAGACGACCGCCCGTTGGAAGAAATTGACGGCGTGACGTCCCATTACGGCATGGTCGAAACAACGGACGGCGCCAAGCTGCGCACGATTATCGCGACGCCGGAAAACGCCGATGGCCCGCTCAATCCGCTTCTGTTCACGCAATGGGTCTCCTGCGGCTCGATAGAATATCGCGAGGGCAGTCCGTCGCGGGAAATGCTCGCCGCCCTCGCCCGCGAGACCGGTCTCGCATTGGTGCGCGTCGAACGATCCACCGACGGCGACAGCGTCGGGCCTGCCTGCAACGAACTCGATTACGACACAGAAATCACGCACTATATCGAAGCATTTACTGCGCTTCTCGAAAACGGTCTGATCGATTCTGAGAAGGTCTATCTTTACGGCTCAAGCCTTGGTTCGACGACGGCGCCGCTCGTTGCAAGAGCCTTGCAGGACAAAGGCTATGATATTGCCGGCATCGCCGTGCAAGGCGGCGGCGGCGAAACCTATCTCGAACGCATGATCACCTTCGACCGGATTTATCTTGAACGCCGGCCGGGCGCTGTCGACCCGGCGGACATCCACGATGAGATGGTGGGCCGCATCCGCTTTCAATACGAATATCTAATCAACGATCGCCATCCGGACGACATCGCCAAAGACAGCGCGGCGATGGCCGCCGTGCGCGCCGATGTCCGCGGTCTTGGCGAGAACGATCAGTACGGGCGCCCTTTCGCCTGGCACCAGCAGGCGGCGAAGAAAAACTTTCTCGCCGCCTGGGCGGAAATCGACGCGCCCGTCCTCGTGATCTTCAACGCCTTCGATCAGTTTGAAGCGCAATATGGGGCCGACGTGATTGTCGATACGGTCAACCACCTGCGCCCGGGAACCGCGACATTAATCGTGCGCCCCAACATTGGCCACAGCGACGACCGGTTCGAGACGATCTTCGACGCCTACGCGGACGAAAGCGGCGAAACAACGTGGCGGGACAAGGCGGATATTTTGGTTGAGTGGTACGGCCAACGACTCTTGGATTGAAAAAAGCCCCAGCGTCGCCGGGGCTTGTCGTTAATTATCCAAGAAGCTCCGCAGCTTCCTTGACCGACTCGGATGTTTCAGTTTCCTGAGCGCCTTCGCCTCGATCTGGCGGATACGTTCGCGGGTCACCGAGAATTGCTGGCCGACTTCTTCGAGCGTGTGGTCGGTGTTCATGCCGATGCCGAAACGCATCCGTAAAACGCGCTCTTCGCGCGGCGTGAGTGAAGCAAGCACCCGCGTCGTTGTTTCGCGCAAGTTGGACTGGATCGCTGCATCGATGGGCAAGATCGTGTTCTTATCCTCAATGAAGTCGCCGAGGTGGGAGTCCTCCTCATCGCCAATCGGCGTTTCGAGGGAGATCGGTTCCTTGGCGATTTTCATCACCTTGCGAACTTTCTCGAGCGGCATAGAGAGTTTTTCCGCCAGTTCTTCCGGCGTCGGCTCGCGGCCGATCTCATGGAGCATCTGGCGCGAGGTTCGGACGATCTTGTTGATCGTCTCGATCATGTGCACCGGAATGCGGATGGTGCGCGCCTGGTCGGCGATCGACCGCGTGATCGCCTGACGGATCCACCAGGTCGCATAGGTCGAAAATTTATAGCCGCGGCGATATTCGAATTTATCGACCGCCTTCATGAGGCCGATATTGCCTTCCTGAATGAGATCGAGGAACTGCAGGCCGCGGTTGGTGTATTTCTTGGCAATGGAGATGACGAGGCGAAGGTTCGCTTCCACCATTTCCTTCTTGGCAATGCGCGCCTCGCGCTCGCCCTTCTGCACCATGGAAACGATACGGCGGAAGTCGGTGACGGTAAGGCCGGTCTCAGTCGCCAGATTGCCGATCTCCTCACGGATATTCGAAATCTGACGTTCCGCCTTGGTGACAAAATTCTGCCAACCCTTGCCGGTCTTTTTGCCGATGCGGTCGAACCATTCCGGATCGAGTTCGGCGCCGATATATTCCGAAAGGAATTCCTGCCGGTTGACGCCATAGGAGTCAGCGAGACGAACCAGCTTGCCCTCAAGCGCCATCAGCCGGCGATTGATGTCGTAAAGCTGCTCAACCAACGCCTCGATCCGCTGGTTATTTAGGCGCACGCGACGCACGCGCTCAACTATGTCTTTCTGCAATTTTTTAAAGCGCCGCGTCTGGGAGGCGGTAAGGTCCGCGCCCTGCCGCTGTTCTTCAATCATGATGTCTTGCAGCCGCCGCAATTTCTTGTAGTCCGACGAGATTTCGTCGAACCGATCCATGACGCCGTCGCGCAGTTCGGCTTCCATCGCCGACAGCGACAAGGCGCCTTCGTCGAAATCGTCTTCATCGTCGTCGGTGGCGGCCTCAGCCTTTTCCGCCTCTTCCTTATGGACGCGTTCAGCGACTTCCGGCTGCGTCATGTCGGGACGCGATTCCGGTCCGCCGCCATAGGTCGCGTCGAGATCGATAATATCTCGCAGGAGGACGCGGCCTTCCATCAGCTCTTCGCGCCAGACGGTAATGGCTTCGAAGGTGAGCGATGACTCACACAAGGCCCGGATCATGGTTTCGCGACCCGCCTCGATACGCTTGGCGATGGCGATTTCGCCTTCCCGCGACAGGAGCTCAACGGTTCCCATTTCGCGCAAATACATACGCACGGGATCATCGGTCCGATCGGCGGACGAGCTTGTATTGGTCGTGACAACCTGTCCGCCTTTGGCGGCGTCCTTCGTGGCGACGGCCTTCGTCTTTGACGCCGCGGCGGGCTTATCACCCTCGCTTTCCGTCTCATCGTCGTCTTCTTCGTGCTCGACGACGTTGATGCCCATCTCAGACAATTGGGCCATAATGTCTTCGATTTGTTCGGAGGAAACTTCTTCAGACGGCAGAACTTTGTTCAACTCGTCATAAGTCACATAGCCGCGCGACTTCGCCGACTTGATCAGCTTTTTGACGTCCGCATCAGAGAGATCCAGGATCGGGCCGTCCGCCGCATCCGTCGTTTCGGGCTGCTGTTTTTTCGCCGCCGCTTTTTTCGCCATTGTTCGAATACCTTTTACCGTCCGAATTTCTTCGTGACGCTTTGTTTCATTCGCTCGCGCACAGCATTGAGGCGATCCTGTTCATCGCCCTCTTTGGTGTCCGCGTCACCCGCCCTGTTGACGTTCACCAATTCTTCGCGCGCCGCCGCTGCCGCTTTCCATCCTTCATCGCCGCTGGTGAATATCCGAGACGCCGACCTCGCCACCTCCTGCTTGAGCGTCGATTCGTACAGGTGATGGGCCAGAGCATTGAGAAATCCCTGCTCGGCCTCGTCGATCTCAGTTTCGGGGCGGAGGAAACGATGTTTCGAGAGCTCAGGGTCATTCAGGACCCGCTCCAATGAACCTGCCGCGCCGGAAGCCGTGAGATGGCTTTTCAACCCGGCCCTGTCAAGGCCGGGATTGGCCGAAAACGCCGTCAAAATGGCGCTCAAGAGGGACTGAAGCGCCGGATCAGCGAGTTCCAGCTCCAAAAACGCCGATTCCCGCCGATCGATCAACGAGGGATGGTTGATCCCGGCCAGCACCAGCGCCGCCTCACGGCGCCAGGCGGCGGGCGGGCCGCGGCGTTTCAAGCCCGGGCTCGGCCGCGGCGGCTCCTGGTATCGAAAGCCCTGACGACCGCGCGCCGCGCCGCCGCCCCGCCACGGATTTTGGCGCGCCGGGGCCTGCCGTCGGCGCTGTCCGAATTCCGCATCGAGGCGTTCGGCCAGCTCGCCGCCATAGGCGCTTCGAACATCTTTATCCGCAATGACTTTGACGAGGTCACGCAGCTGCGCACGAAAGGCCGCCCGCCGTTCCGGCGTATCGAGCGGCCGGATCGCCCGTTCCCGGTCCCAGAGGACGTCCACCAGCGGCCGCGCCTCCGCGAGGACGGCGTCGAACGCAGTGCGGCCGCCGTCGCGGACAAGATCGTCCGGATCCTGACCGTCAGGCAGGAAGACGAAGTTGAGCGATTTGCCCGGCCTCAACAAAGGCAGCGCCCGATCGATAGACCGGTGTGCTGCGCCGACCCCCGCTTTGTCGCCATCAAAGCAAAGAACCGGTTCGTCCGACGCCCGCCACAAGAGACCAAGCTGGTCTTCCGTCAGCGCCGTACCTAACGGCGCCACCGCATGTTTCACACCGGCGTCCCACAGCGCGATGACATCCATATAGCCTTCGCAAACGACCAGCGGCGCCTTTTCCTCTGCAGCGGCGCGACGCGCAGCATCGAGGCGATAAAGAACCGAACCCTTATGAAAGAGCGGCGTTTCCGGCGAATTCAGGTACTTCGCGCGGGCATTCGGATCGAGCGCGCGCCCGCCAAACGCAATCACGCGGTTACGGGCCCCATGTATCGGAAACATGATCCGTCCACGGAACCGATCGAACGTCGCCCCCCCATCATCGGGCTTGATGACGAGCCCGGCTTCGATCAGCACATCCTCCGTAAACCCTTTGTTGACCAAATGGTCTTTGAGGTCAGTCCTTCCCGACGGCGCAAAGCCGATCTTGAATTCGTCGATCTGTTCGTCGGTGACGCCGCGCTCCTTTAGGTAGTCCAGCGCGCCGCGACCCTGATTTCGGTGAAGCGACTTCTGAAAGAAAACGGACGCTGCGTCACACGCTTCCGCAAGTCCTTTGATCTGTTGTTCGCGCGCGGCGTCGGCTGGCGACGATCTCGGCAGTTCCATGCCGGCGTCGGCGGCGAGGCTTTCCACTGCCTCGGGAAACGTCATGCCCTGCGTTTCAATCAGGAAAGTGATGATATCGCCGTGATTTTGCGACGAAAAACAGTGATACGATCCGCGATCATCGTTGACTGTAAATGACGGGGTTTTTTCCTTGTTAAACGGCGACAGGCCCCACCACGCATTGCCCCTTTTTTGCAGCTTCACATAGCGCCCGATCACGTCGGAGGGCCGCAGGCGGCTCTTCAGTTCGTCCAGAAAGTCGGGGCTGAAACGGGCCATGTGTATACAGATTTGGTGTTGTGCGGCGCAACATCAAGCCTTGCCGAGGTTCAATTACCTAGCCTTTTTTGCACCGTTTCGGCCGACTTTTTCTCCCAAACGATGCCTAACATCACCCGGCAATTGCCGCTGAGGCCGCCATTTGGTAGATATTGCTAGAAACGGCAGCGGGGAGAGAGCGCCGCAGCTTACAAGTCGATGCGCCGGCGAGCGGGGTTTGCTGGCGCCGTAAGGGCATGTCGGGGATCAATTGGGGCATCACGACGTATTCATTTCCTATGCGCGCGAAGATCGCGCGAAGGTCGAGAAGATCGCAAATGCGCTCGGCCAGAAGGGCCTCCATGTCTGGTGGGACCCGAAAATCAAAACAGGCGCGGGCTTTCGGCAGGAAATATCGGAAGCACTGAGCGCGGCGAATTCTGTCATCGTTATCTGGTCGCGGTATTCGGTGGCGTCGCGTTTTGTCGCCGATGAAGCAGACGAAGGCGCCGCACGGGATATTCTTTTCCCGGCGTTGA
>CBDEVX010000015.1:0-395281 GCA_965243785.1 Hyphococcus sp.
TGTGAATTTTCGTCTGGGTCCGGAACACCCGGCGCCCGCTGCTGTTTATGATGCGCGTTGCGCGCTACAATGGGTCTATGCGCATACGGACCAGTATAATCTCGATCTCGAAAAAATAGTGACAGTCGGTCCGTCGTCTGGCGGGCATCTCGCGATGATGGCCGCTTTCGGCGGTGTCGATGAGATGTCGGGTTATGAATGTGCATGGCAAGATCGCCCCGGAAAGGTCGCGGCAGTGGTCACGATTTCCGGACTATCAGACGTCTCTGGCGTGCTCTTCGGCGATAATTCGCACATGTTCGCCCGCAGATGGTTTTTGAAGGTTCCGGACGCGGATCAAAAAGTGTTGGCGGAGCGATTGTCGCCGATCAATCACGTCTCCTCGCAGACGCCGCCAATCATAAATATTCACGGCGATGAAGACCCGGTGGTTCCCTTCGAACACGCTTTGCGAATGCAGCGCAAAATGGACGAGGCGGAGCGACGCAACCGGCTCATTCGCATTGAAGCGGCGGCGGCCATGGCCTTTTTAATGAGGCGCAGACGCGCCGCGCCTATGACAATATCGAGCGCTATCTGCGCCGCCAGGGAGTGTGGCCGACCGAGAAAGCGCAAGAATGCACGTGCTAGCTCTTGTGAGATTGGCCGCTACTTTACGAACCGGGTCACGTGGTTCTCCAGATATTCCTGTCGGCCAGAACGCGGTGTCGGCTGGATGTTTTTTTCAGTGGCATAGGCGGCGACGTCCCGAAGGCTGAGGTCTTTGTCAAGAATCTGTTTGCCGATGCCTGTCTCCCATCCGCTATATCGTTGATTGACGAAATCAACGACGGCGCCGTCCTCGATCAAGGCGGCGGCATTGAGGAGCGCGCGCGCCGTCAGATCCATGGCGCCAATATGACCGTAGAACAGATCGACGGGATCAATACTCTGCCTTCGAACTTTCGCATCAAAATTAAACCCGCCATCGCGGAAGCCGCCCGCTTTCAAAATGTAATAAACGCCAAGCGTTATTTCGCGAAGATCATTTGGAAACTGATCCGTATCCCAGCCGTTTTGCGGATCGCCGCGATTCATGTCGATTGAGCCGAACACGCCTAAATCGCAAGCAAGCGCGATTTCATGCTCGAAGGAATGCCCCGCCAGCGTCGCATGGTTCGCCTCGATATTAAGGCGCACTTCCTCTTCGAGGCCGTAGCGTTTTAAGAAGCCGTAGACCGTTGCGACATCCGTATCGTACTGATGTTTTGTGGGCTCGTGCGGTTTCGGCTCGATCAGGATTGTGCCCTGAAAGCCGATTTTGTGCTTATGCTCGACGACCATGGTCAGGAAACGGCCGAACTGGTCCAGTTCCCGGCCGAGGTCCGTGTTGAGAAGACAATCATAGCCTTCGCGCCCACCCCAGAGCACATAGTTCTCGCCGCCTAGGCGATGTGTCGCCTCCAGCGCCGAGGCAACCTGCATTGCGGCGTAGGCGGCTACGTCCGGGTCCGGATTGGTCGCCGCGCCCGCCATATAGCGGGGATGGCTGAAAAGGTTGGCGGTTCCCCAAAGCAATTTGACGCCGGTCTGCGCCATTTTCTTTTCGATTTTGTCCGTTATGGCGCCAAGATTTTCGACATGCTCTTTGGGGCTCGCAGCTGCGGCCATCACATCCACATCGTGAAAGCAGAAATAGGGCGCGCCGAGCCGGGTAAAAAATTCGAAAGCCTCGTCAAGCTTGTGTTCGGCCGCCTCCTGGTCGATGTCGCCGCCATGCCAGGGGCGATTAAATGTGCCGGCGCCAAAAATATCAAAACCGTCCCAGCAGAAGCTGTGCCAATAGCACACCGCAAACCGCAAATGCTCTTCCATAGTCTTCCCGAGGACGATGCGGGATTTGTCGTAATATTGAAACGACAGCGGATCACCTGAGTCCGGCCCTTTAAATTCAATCGGAGCGATATCGGCGAAATAACTTGCGGTCATGGCAAATTCTCCTGAAAGAGCGGGCGAAGCGTTTTGTAAAGGCGTTGGAATAAATGTCGGCGGTCGGCATAAAGTTCGCGCAGCTTTTCCGACGGCTCGATCACTTCGCGCACCGGTGGGGGCGCGCATACGTCCTCGATTTTCTCGTCGGTCACCGCCAGCCGCGCCAGACGCGCCGCACCGTAAGCGGGCCCGACTTCCGCGCCCGCGCGATAGATCAGCGGAAGACCAAAGACCGAGCTCAGGATTGATCCCCAGTATTTGGAGCGCGCGCCGCCGCCAATGACGCTCAGCGTTTCGATTTTGGCGCCTGTATCGTGCAGGGCATCGATCCCGTCCGCGAGACCGAAAGCGACCCCCTCAAGCGACGCTTGGCTGAGCTGGGTGCGCGAGGTGTCTGAAGTCAGCCCGAAAAAGACGCCCTGCGCCAAGGGATCATTGTGGGGCGTGCGCTCGCCGCTGAGATAGGGCAGGAACACCGCTTGCTGCGACGGTTCCGCCGCCGCTTCAACGTCGGCATAAAGATCAGAAGGCGCACTATAGCCGGCGATCCGCGCGACCCAGTCGACGGCGCTCGCCGCGCTCAGCATGACGGACATCTGGTGCCAGCGACCCGGCAGGGCATGGCAGAATGTGTGAACGCCGCCATCGACATTCGGCCGGTATTGATCGTCTGCGAGAAAGGTAACGCCGGACGTTCCGAGCGAAAGAAAGGCTTCTCCCGGTCTGACGACGCCGGACCCGACAGCGCCGGCCGCATTATCGCCGCCGCCAGCAGCGACCGGAACGACCTTCATGCCCCATGCTTCAGCCAGTTCGCGCCGAAGTTCGCCTGTGACCTCGTTTCCCTCGTAAAGGCGCGGCATTTGATCGGCCGTCAAACAGCACGCGTCGAGAACGGCGTCTGACCATGTTCGTTCTTTGGTATTCATCCACAGCGTGCCGGCGGAGTCCGACATGTCAGACGCATAATCACCAGTCATCCGTAGACGAACGTAATCTTTGGGCAAAAGAATTTTTCGTGTGGCCTGAAACGCATCCGGCTCGTGTTCTTGCAGCCATAGAAGTTTCGGGGCCGTAAAGCCCGGCATAGCGAGATTGCCTGTAATCTCCGAAAGCGCGGGCAGGGCGGCTTCGAGCGCCCGGCATTCACTAAGGCTGCGTCCGTCATTCCATAAGATTGCCGGGCGAACCGCCGATCCTTTTTTGTCGATCAGCGTCGCACCGTGCATCTGACCGGACAGACCGATCGCCGCAATGTTCCGGCGCGCCGCTGCGCCGATATTTGCGACCGCCTTGTTTGCAGCCGCCCACCAATCGGCGGGATTTTGCTCCGAATGCAACGGTGCCGGGCGCGACACGGAAAGCTCCGCTGACGACTGATCGACAACATCGCCGTCGTGATTAACGACCACCGCTTTGACGGCGGAGGTTCCAATGTCGATTCCCAGAAACATTATCAGCAGGGGTGTTTCACTTTGATTGTAGATATGGTAGCGCTAACATTAGTGTCGGTCAATTGCGAACGGACGGCTCGTACAGGGGCGCCAGACCGCCGGCGAGGCGGTGAAAATCTGACCCTGCACGGCGGAAACGAACGGGTATAAACAGGGAATTTGACGACGCATGATCCGCTCGGCAATTCGCGAAAAAGCGAAGAAGGCAACGCTCGGTGATGTTGCCCGACATGCGGGCGTGTCGCCAATGACGGTGTCGCGAGTCATCAATCATCAGAGCAATGTGCGCTCTGATACAAAAGAGCGCGTCCTGAAGACAATCGAAAAGCTGAATTATACGCCAAATGTCTCTGCGCGTACGCTCGCCGGTAATCGCGCGCGGCGTTTTGCACTGTTGTACTTTAACCCCTCAACTTTTTATCTCAGCGAACTCCTCGTCGGCGCGCTGGAGGAAACAAGCCGCGACGGTCATCAGCTTCTCGTTCACAAGATTGACGAAAACGATCTGGCGGAAAATGCGCGCGCCATATTTCACTCACTGGCGGAGCAATATGACGGTCTCATCGTGCCGCCGCCGTTGAGTGATTCGGATGTTGTTCGGGCGACCTTGCGGCGGCTCAGAGCGCCCGCCGTCTTTCTTTCGGGAGAGGGCGATCAGGCCGGCGCGGCGACGATTCGAATTGATGATTATCAGGCGGCGTTTGATCTGACCCAATATCTGATCGGCCTTGGGCATCGCCGCATCGGATTTATCAAAGGCGATCCCAATCAGGCCGCCACTGTGGAGCGCTTACGCGGATTTCAGGATGCGATGGCCGGCGCGGGGCTTACCGTCAACAGAAAGCACCTTGCCGCCGGCCGGTTTACTTACAAGTCCGGCCTTGCAGCGGCGGAAAAACTCCTGACCGCAAACCCGGCGCCGACAGCGATATTCGCCAGCAACGATGATATGGCCGCGGCGGTCATGGCGGTGGCGGCCGCAAAAGATCTAACGGTTCCTGCAAGACTTTCTATTGCGGGCTTTGACGATTCGCCGATCGCCGACGCCGTGCATCCGCGTCTGACGACCGTGAAACAGCCGCTAGGCGACATGGCTGCGGGGGCCGTTCGCGCTCTTGCGCAGCTTGCTGCTGCGGCCCCGGCGATGAAACCGGTAGCCCCCGAAGTGATTGTGATGAAACACGAGATTGTCCGTGGGAAAAGCACGTCCCGTCCGGCGCAGTGCGTAGACGACGTAAGGTAACGCTGAGGCCGGGATGATGAATCGATTCAGGAAGTGTTTGAATATCGACGATCTCAGGCGCGCGGCGAGGCGGCGCGCCCACAAAATGGTGTTCGATTATATTGACGGCGCCGCAGGCGATGAAATTACACTCGCCAATAATAACGCGGCGTTCTCCGATTATTCCTTCCTATTCAAAACACTTGTCGGCGTCGACGACATTGACCTGTCAACGAGCTTGCTCGGTCAAAAATTGGATGCGCCGTTTCTGACCTCGCCGGCGGCAGGCAACCGTCTGTTTCACACCGAAGGCGAACGGGCCGTGACGCGTGCGGCTGGCGATTGTGGCATTATCTATTGTCTGTCGACATTGTCGTCTGTGTCGATTGAGGAGATTGCGGCCCTGACCACTAGGCCAAAATGGTTTCAGCTCTACGTCTGGAAAGATCGAGCGCTCGTAAAAGAAATGCTAGCGCGGGCGAGGGCAGCGGGCTTTTCCGCGCTCGTCCTGACAGTGGACTTTCCAATTACCGGTAATCGCGAGCGCGACGCCCGCAACGGATTCACGATACCGCCGAAGCTGTCGATCGCGAGCGTGGTTGAAGCGTTGAAAAGCCCCGCATGGACCTGGGACTACATGTCGAAAGAGCCGATCCGGTACGCCAATCTTTCGTCGGAAACGCCAGCCGTCAGCCTCGCCCAGTTTGTTGAGGACCAATTGCATGCCGGATTCTCCTGGGCCGATGCGGAATGGCTCCTCGGCGAGTGGAATGGACCGGCTGTTATAAAAGGCATTGTACGGACCGACGATGCAAAACGCGCGATCAAAACAGGCTTCAATGCCGTCATGGTTTCTAATCATGGCGGCCGGCAGCTGGATCGATCGGCCGCGCCGATCGATGCGCTAGAACGCATTGTAAACACTGTCGCCGATGCCGGCGACGTAATTCTCGATGGCGGCATTCGGCGCGGCGTCGACGTTTTAACAGCGCTTGCGCTCGGAGCAAAAGCGGTCAGTTTTGCGCGCCCCTATCTTTATGGACTGGCTGCCGGCGGCGAGGACGGCGTGCGCCGGGCATTGGAGATCATCACCTCAGAAATAAAGCGTGACATGGCGCTTCTTGGCGCGCGATCGATCGCGGAAATCGATCGGTCCATGGTGGTCAAGGCGGGTGTCTGAATTGTGGACTAACCAAATCGGCACTCGCTGTTGCTCTCAAAAGTTAAGCGCCGCGTTTAAGTTACCTAAATGAAAGCGATCACTTGATCGCCCGCATCTAAAACATGGCAATTCCGCCGCCTTGGGGACAATTTGATGACGCTGGTCCAGAAAGAATTCAAAAGCCCGAACGACGCGCTCGCGGGAATTTGCCGTAATGGCATGTTGGTCGCGTGTGGCGGTTTTGGACTTTGCGGCATGCCGGAAAGTCTGATCTATGCGCTGCAGGAGACTGGCGTCAGAGATTTGACAGTGGTTTCCAACAATGCAGGAATACTCTGGCTTTATCGCGCCAGGAGTTGTTGCAGTTTTTGTTCTTGGCTTATTCTCGCGACGAACAAATTCATCCGGCGCGTTTGCCGCTCTATTTGCATCAATAGGCGTCAATATCGCGTTGAAACTTGGCGCGCCGGATGTTCCGTTTATCATTCGGATTTGGATTGTGTTTCTGACTTGTTTGGTAGCGGCAGTACTGGTTTCTCGAATTATGCCGCCCCCCAAGACGGATCGAACGGTTGTCCTGGGCGACATATCGTTTTCAACAAGTGCAATTTTAAACTTGCTCGCGATAGCGGTCGTATTGATTCTTGTCGGCCTCTATGTGCTGCTTTGGTAGCGAAAAGACGCAACGGACAAAATGACTGACGGCGCATTCAACAAGCAAACGAGCTCATCGCACTTCGTCCCCGTTTCGCCCTTTGACCTGGTTGTCTTTGGGGCGGCTGGTGATTTGAGTTTGCGCAAGCTAATTCCTTCGCTTTTTCATCGCTGGCGGGACGGGCAGATCCCGGGGAATTCGCACATTATCGGCGTCTCGCGTTCGGCGATGGAAACGGAAGCCTTCCGGGCGCTGGCGCTGAAAAGCTTTAAAGAGTTTCATCCCGCAGAAGAAATCGACAACGGTGAATGGGGGCGCTTTGCCGAACAGCTCTTTTACGTCACTCTTGATGCCGTGAGCGAGGATGCGGACTGGTCAGTATTGACGGCGCATCTTGAAGAAGGGGCTGACAAACAACGGGTGTTTTATCTGGCGCTGGCGCCGTCTCTATACGGGGCGGTGAGCGTCAATATCGATCGGGCGGGACTGAAGTCGGCCGGAGCGAGAATTGTGCTTGAGAAACCGATCGGCAAGGATTTAGCGTCCGCGCGCGCAATCAATAAAGCGGTTGGCGCCGTGTTTGATGAAGAGGCGATCTTTCGGATCGATCATTATCTCGGCAAGGAAACAGTACAAAACCTAACCGTTCTGCGTTTTATGAACTCCCTCTTTGAGCCGGTGTGGAACGCCAACGCCATCGACCATGTTGAGATCACTGTGTCGGAAGATATCGGCGTCGGCGGCAGGGCCGGATACTATGATACGGCGGGCGCGCTTCGAGACATGGTGCAAAATCATTTGTTGCAGCTCTTGTGCCTGGTGGCGATGGAGCCGCCGCTTGATTTGCAAGCCGATACGATGCGCGATGAAAAGATCAAAGTTCTGCGTGCATTACGTATGATCACGCCGGAAACGGCACGCAATGAAACTGTGCGGGGACAGTATAGACCGGGCGCATTGGGCGGGGAGGCTGTGCCGGGCTACTCAGAAGAACTTGGCGCAGAAAGCAACAACGAGACCTTCGTCGCGATTAAAGCGAACATCGACAATTGGCGCTGGAAGGGCGCGCCTTTTTATTTGCGCACGGGCAAGCGAATGACCAGGCGTTATTCGGAGATCGTGATCCAGTTCAAGGATGTTGCCCATGCGCTTGCAAATGAAAGCAAGCGGGAGATGCCGCCGACGAGACTGGTGATCCGCTTGCAGCCTGACGAGGGCGTCAAACTATTGCTGGTAACCAAGGATCCGGGCCCGGGCGGCATGCGGCTCAGATATGTTCCGTTAAACTTGTCTTATGCGGATCAGTTCGAGGCGCGTTATCCGGACGCTTATGAACGCCTATTGATGGCGGTTGTTCGCGGAGATCTCGGTCTCTTTATGCGCCGCGATGAAGTGGAAGCGGCGTGGTCCTGGGTCGATGGCATTCTCGCCGCCTGGAAGATGGACAATATTCCAGTGCATCCCTATGCGGCCGGTACGGACGGCCCCGTGCAATCGGCGATGCTTCTGGACCGCGACGGGCGCGAGTGGTTCGATGGAAGCTGACCGGGCGGCAGGGCCGCGGCTTGCGATATTTGAAAGCCGGGAGGAGATGGCGTCACGGCTATCTTCTGAGATTGCTGCGCGCCTCGCGCGCGCGATTGCAGAAACGGGCCGGGCGAGATTGGCGGTATCGGGCGGTTCAACGCCGGCGGCGCTTTATTCATTACTGAGCGGTGCTGATCTTGATTGGTCAAGGGTGACCGTCGTTCTGGTCGATGAACGTTGGGTTAGACCCGGGGAAGATGGGTCAAACGAAAGTTTTGTGTCTGCAACGCTGTTGCAAGGAAAAGCGGCGGAGGCCCGGTTCGTCGGACTGTGGTCCGATACGCCCTTTCCCCGAGACGCCGCTGCGGCCGCTGAGCATGAAATAAATGAGGCCTCGCTTTTGCCCTTTGATGTTGTGGTGCTTGGGATGGGTGAGGACGGCCATACGGCAAGCTGGTTTCCATGCTGCTTCGGGATCAACGACGCGCTCGGCGATGAAAAAAATGTCACGCACATTTGCGCGAACAAAAGCGATGTTACAGGCGCGTACCTCGACCGGCTCACACTGACGCTCGGCGCTGTTGAAAGCGCTGACTTTATTGCCCTGATGATCGCCGGCGGCGCCAAGCGGGCGGCTTTTGAAGAAGCTTGCGGCGATGGCGCGGTGGAAGACATGCCAGTGCGCGCAATCCTCCGGGCCAGGCCGGATCTCTGGGCGTGTTGGGCGCCGTAAGGAATTTGTTGTGACAAAAATCAACGCCACTGTCGCACGCGTTACTGACCGCATTATCAATCGCAGCGCGCAAACGCGCGCCGCCTATCTGGAACAGATGCGCGCGGCGGGGAGACAGGGCCCGCACAGGTCGCAAGTGTCTTGCGGAAACCTCGCTCATGCAGCGGCGGCGTGTTCGGCTGCTGACAAGAAGCGCTTGGCAAAGGGCGACGGCCCCAATATCGGTATCGTAACCGCCTATAATGACATGCTCTCGGCGCATCAGCCGCTCGGCGCCTATCCCGATATCATAAAAGAGACGCTTTCGGAGATTGGCGCCACGGCGCAGATCGCCGGCGGCGTGCCCGCCATGTGCGACGGCGTTACGCAAGGCCAGCCGGGCATGGATCTGTCGCTGTTTTCCCGTGATGTGATTGCGATGGCGACGGCAGTCTCTCTGTCTCACAATGTATTCGACGGCGCGCTATTGCTCGGCGTTTGCGACAAAATCGTGCCGGGCCTTTTTATTGGCGCGGCGCGTTTTGGCCATTTGCCGATCATGTTCCTTCCCGCCGGTCCTATGACCTCCGGCATGACGAATGACGAAAAAGCGCGCATCCGTCAGCTTTACGCGGAAGGAAAAGTCGATCGCGACGAGCTATTGCGCGCTGAAAGCGAGAGCTATCACTCCCCCGGGACCTGCACCTTTTATGGTACGGCAAACTCAAACCAGATGATGATGGAGGCTATGGGCCTTCACATTCCTGGCTCGGCCTTCGTCAATCCAGGCACGCCTTTGCGCGACGCGATGGTCAGGGAGAGTGCAAAGCGCGTTGCCGCAACGACGGCGCTGGGCGGTGATTACATTCCGTTCTGCGATGTCATCGACGAGCGCGCCATCGTCAATGCAATCATCGGTTTGCACGCCACGGGCGGGTCCACCAATCACACCATTCATCTGGTGGCGATGGCGCGGGCGGTCGGCGTCATGATTGACTGGGATGACTTCAGCGAACTGTCGGGCGTCACGCCATTGCTCTCGCGTATCTATCCCAACGGGTCCGCTGATGTGAATCACTTCCATGCGGCGGGCGGGCTTGGTTTTGTCATTAGAGAGTTGATTGACGCCGGGATCATGCATGGCGATGTAACGACGGCGATGGGAGAGGGGCTCGGGAAATTTGCTGCAGAACCGCACCTTGACGATGGCGCACTTGGTTGGCGTGCGCCGCCAGAGGCGTCTGGCAATGAAGAGATACTGCGTTCTGCGAACAATCCCTTCTCTGAGACCGGCGGGCTTGTTCTTCTTAAAGGCAATATTGGTCGCGCCGTCATAAAGGTCTCGGCGGTGAAACCGGAACATCGGATTGTCGAGGCGCCGGCGATTGTTTTTCTATCGCAACAGGATTTGATGGATCGGTTCAAGGCAGGCGAGCTCAACAAAGATTTTGTCGCCGTTGTACCATTCCAGGGGCCGAAGGCGAACGGCATGCCCGAGTTGCATAAACTCACGCCGCCTTTGGGCGTGCTGCAAGACAAGGGCTTTAAAGTCGCGCTCGTGACGGACGGACGCATGTCGGGCGCTTCCGGCAAAGTACCGGCGGCGATCCATTTGTCACCAGAAGCGCTCGACGGCGGCGCCATCGGAAAAATCAAATCTGGCGACATGATCCGCCTTGATGCAGAAGCGGGAACGCTCGAAATTATTGGCGTTGATATCTCAACACGCAACGCCGACAAGCAAGACTTGGCGGGCGAGCGTTGGGGCGCGGGTCGCGAGCTCTTTGCGGGGCTGCGCGCGCTCGTTGGCAGCGCGGAAGAGGGCGCAATGTCCATAATGATGGAGGAGCGGTTCGATGGACATTGACGCCATCTTGGACGCCGCAACGGTTATTCCGGTGCTGGAGATTGAAGCGATTCATGCGGCCGCGCCGCTCGCGACAGCGCTTTTCAACGGCGGATTGCGCGTTGTGGAGATAACTCTACGGACGGACTGCGCTCTTGATGCAGTCAAGGCCATGCAAGATTCCGCGCCGAACCTAATTGTAGGCGTAGGCACTGTACGAACAGCCAGCGACGTCAACGCATCACTAAAAGCCGGCGCGGCGTTCTTGGTCAGCCCTGGCGCGAGCCTGGAATTGTTAGAAGTGTTCCGCGCGTCCGACGCGGCGGCCTTGCCAGGAGTTGCGACAGCCTCTGAGGCGATGATCGCGCGCGATTTTGGTTTTGAGGCGTTGAAATTCTTCCCGGCGGAGCCGGCCGGCGGCGTCTCTTATCTCAAGTCTCTCGCTGGACCCTTGCCTGACATCGCATTTTGTCCGACAGGCGGGATAAGCGCTGATAAAGCACCAGAATATCTCGCCCTCGCAAACGTCGCCTGCGTCGGCGGTTCATGGATTGCCTCGAAAGACGATATCACGCGTGAGAATTGGGCGAGAATTCAGGCAAATGCCAAATTAGCGGCCGATATGCAAAGTTGACCACTGCTCCTGTCGAAATCCGGATCGGAAAAATCAATTTGCTGTTGAAGAATCCAGTTTCCCTGTTTAGCCGGAAAAAATCCCTGATAATTTTCTTAGGGAATCTGCCTCTAACGCACTGAATTTTGGCGGTAACTAGGAGGACAGGCCGACGAAATGGGTAAGTAACGCGAAATTTCCCTGTAAATTCCCGTTTATCAGGGAAATCCGCGCGAGACGAGTTCGATCGGGACCGAATCCACCGCCAAGCAAAATCCCGACATATAGTAGTGTCTGCTGCGAGGATTTTGCGGACGCGGCAATTTGCACACTCAATGTCCGATACACGTGAATAGCAGAAGTATTGCGGCACAACGGAAAACCTATATCAGCCGCCTGCTGCACCAAATCGCTCAAAGGCTATCAAAAATAGAATCGTAAGGACAAAGAAGATTGGCAAACCCCAGCAAACCAAGTCGACTTTGCCGGGCGTTAAATACCAACCGTCGCTTTTTTCTTTGAGGCCTTGTTCGCGGAACCGTTTCAACTGTCCCGGTACAGTTTGTTCGTGCCATTCCTGTTTAAAGCCATCGAGTACAACGCTGGCTACCCAGGAGACAGCGATATT
The DNA here is from genome assembly GCA_965243785.1 of Hyphococcus sp. Taxonomy (GTDB): domain Bacteria; phylum Pseudomonadota; class Alphaproteobacteria; order Caulobacterales; family Parvularculaceae; genus Hyphococcus. The sequence continues at coordinate 11,791 of CBDEVX010000015.1, forward strand.
CACAACACCGCCGATCACGACGTACCAAGGCCACGCGACATTGACAGGGTTTATATTAAACAATGGAACGCCATTAACAACGCCGGCAAGCGCCAGAAAACCAGCGACGACGCCAATCAAAAGTCCGCGCTCAGTCGTATGCTTGGAGAAGAATCCCATGAAATACATGGCAAGTTTAGCCCCCACAAAATACGAACCGACCTGCGTTAGCCGCTCAAGAATTGATCCGCCGCTATTGATGAATCCAAATGCTATTGGAATAGCCGCGAGCCCCCAAAAGACCGTGAAACCGCGCGATACGAGGAGATAGTGCGCGTCCGAAGCGTTCTTGCAAAAAAAGCGTTGGTAAAAATCTGAAATAGACGCCGTGGCGAGCGAGTTAAACGCGGATGATAAGCTCGACATGGAAGCTGAGAGGACGGCCGCCGCGAGGATGCCGAGCAATCCTGGAATGGCGAGGCTCTGAGCGAATGTCAGGATAATCGCATTGGGCTGATCAAACGGTTCTCCATCAAAGTGGACGAACAAAAGCGCGCCGATGAAGAAGAACAGAAAATAAATGAAGAAAGCGGCATAGCCCATCATGAGGTAAGATTTTTTAGCGTCGCCGATGTTTTTCGCCGCGAGTGCGCGTTGCACCATCATTTGGTTGGCGCCGTAGACCGTGATGTGAAAAAGCGTCATGGCGAAAATCCCTGACCAGACGGTTGGCGCAATTGAAAAATCGAGAGCGGTATTGAGCGGGTTCAGTTTGCCTTCACTGGCGAGGGCGCCGAGCGCATCGGACAAAGGCGCTGTTGCGCCAAGCACATTCCACAAAATGATGCTCGCGCCGATAAAAAGGACGACGCCTTGCAACACATCCGTCCAAATTACTGCATTCATTCCGCCCAGCATTGTATAGCCAAGGACGATGACAGTCATGAGGACGATGCTCAGCCGGACATCAAGACCAGTAGCAAATGTCACGACGACGGCTGTTGCAGTTAGAATGGATGCTGAGGTGATTGTCTGTGTAATGAGAAAAAGCAACGATATGACAGAGCGCGACGCTACACCAAAGCGACGCTCCAGATAATCATAAATCGATGCAACACCGCTATTGTAGAAAAAGGGTAGGAAGACAACGACCACCACGAAGATGACGATCGGATAATTGATATGGATGGCGAGCGCCGCCATGCCGTCGCCGTAGGCCCAGGCAGGGCCGCCAAGAAAGGAAAGGGCGCTTACATAAGTGGCGACCACGGAAATGCCGATGGCCCACCAGGGGGCCATCCGGGTCCCAAGCTGATAGTCAGCGGCTGAATCAATCCGCTTGCTCAGCACGTAACCCAGCCCGAGATTACCCAGAAGGTAAATTACGACGATAGCCCAGTTTAGCGCGCCGAAAGTCTCCATTGGTGTTCCTTGCATGTGTGCTTTTGAAATGCAGACGCGACCGGACTGAGCATAATGTACTTCGAATGCAATAAATTGTCGAATTCACACTGTGACAACCTTAGCGGCGGTGAAAATGATATTTCATGCCGGTTGTAGGCGTAAGGCATGCATTCTCTGTTGTCCTGCAACATCGATTTTGCCGTGGTATTTAGGTTACAGACATGCTTTTTCGCATTCGCAATCATCATCAATAAACGCACAACCATCAGAAAAATAAAGGATAAAAGCTAGAATGGAGGGGGGTTCTGGGAATTATTGCATTTAATTTGCATTCGAAGTACATTTTTTATGCAGCTCACTTCGTGCGGGCAGCGAGATTCAATTTATTGGCGGCAGGATTTCGGAGCGCCGTAACTGGGAGGGACTTGAAAAAATGACATCCGCAAAAATGTTGAACCGCGCTCTGATGGGCACATCCTGCCTCGGATTGGCAATGGGGTTAGCGTCAACCGCTTCCGCGCAGATCGATACGATCGTGGTTACTGCAGAAAAGAAAGAGGAAAATGTCCAGGACGTATCCCTCTCCATTCAAGCGTTTGACGAAGACGGTTTGGCGAAAGCAGGCATCAACGACGTTTCCCGCCTCGAATTTCTCGTCTCCGGCGTCAACTTCGCCTTTGCTGGCAATGACGCCAAGATCAATGTTCGCGGCGCCAACTCAACCAATACGTTTGGCGATAACTCATCTATTGTCGGCGCGTTCGTGGACGGCGTTTACAAGCTACGCGCATCACAACAAACGCGCGCGTTTTTTGACGTAGAACGGGTGGAATTCCTGAAAGGCCCGCAGGGTACGCTCTACGGTCGCAATACCTTCGCCGGCGCGATTAATGTTTATACAAATGCGCCAGATCTTGATGATTACGCCGCCGGGTTCACCGCAAGCTATGAGCGGTTTAATCGCACGCGCGTCGAAGGCTACGCCAACGTGCCGCTTTCGGATACGCTGGCTCTGCGCGTCGCTGGTTTCTTCGACAAGGGCGACGGTTATGTTGAGAATCTCGCCGGACCCAATCTTGGCGCGCCGAATGATAAGGGCATTCGAATCAGCGCGCTTTGGGCCCCAAGCGATCAAGCCGATTTCCTGCTGCGCTACCACAATATTCAAGAAGACGGGCGTGAAGCTGGTCTGTTCGGTTACACGCACCTCTGCCGTAATGTGACGCCCTCGGGTCACACCGATCCCTTTGGTTCGGTGCAGGACTGCGCCAATCCACAGCCGGGATCAAACGGTCAACCCAGCGCACTGGCGATTGGGCCGTACACGGTGAATCAGGACTTCGTTCCGGATGATGATATCACGGAACAAGTTGTCTCATTGGAAGCTAATTTCGACCTTGGGCCGGTGCTTATTAAGTCTACCAGCGCCTACACTGATTTCGAAAATAATATTGGTTTTGATTTCGACTTCAGCCCAAGCCCATTCCAGGCTGGCGGCTTTAACGAGATTGCAGAATCATTTGCTCAGGAAATTCAGTTTAGTTCAAACTATGATAGCGCCCTACAGTGGACGGCTGGCGCCTATTACTCGCATGACGAGACCAACTATCAATTCTACATTTATAACCAGCGCGCGGCTGCTGCGCGTGGACCGGCCACGCCCGTATTCGATAATGCAGGCAACCCGGTTGATATTGATGGAAATGGTGTAATCGACGCCGCTGACGTGCTGCCGGTTCTTTCCGGAACCCCTCTGGTTAACAACGATCAGGTAATCGGCGGTTTTTTTGCAAACAACCAGCCTCTCGAAACCGACTATTTCGGTATTTATGGTCAGTTTGAACTCTCTTTGAACGATCGGTTCCGCGTTATTGGCGGCGTTCGGTACAATGACGAAAGCAAAGACCTGAATGGCGGCGGTAGTAACTTTACCGGCGATACAGATGGCGATGGAGTCACGGGTGAGGGGCCGGTCACAGTAAACGTGCCGGGCGGCCCGTTCGCGGGACAATTTCCGACGGACGTTGACGGCGTCCTGGGCGTTTTCACGATTAGGGACAATACAGACGACGGCATTTATGCGAGCGTCGACTTCGACAATATTTCTTGGCGAGCTGGTCTTGAATATGACCTCGGCGATAGCGCTCTGTTGTATTTCACCGCCAGCACTGGCTTTCTTTCCGGGGCGCTGAACAACAATGGCACGTCAACGGAAAACCAAAAGTCCCGTGTGTTCGAGGCAGGCGTGAAGAGCACGCTCATAGACGGCACGCTGCTGTTCAACCTGGCGGGGCACTATACAGAGTACACCAACCTTCTGGCGCAGCGGCAGGAACAAATCACCGTTGGCGGAAACCCCGTAGTGATTACGGTCAGCGATAATGGCGGTGAGATTGAGGCCTGGGGTGTTGAGCTTGAAACCCTTTGGGCTCCAAACGAGTATTTCCAGATCGGCGTCAATGCGTCTTACCTGAATTCCGAGTTCTCGCAATTTGGGCAATCAAACCCGTACCAGCTATTCAACGGGCAAGTGGTTGGTTTTGTCGACCTTGCTGGTCGAACAACGCCGTGGTCGCCTGAGTTTACGGCGGCAGTCTATGGATCCTATACGTTCGATCTTGGCGAGTTGGGTTTTTTGACGCCGTATGCCCAGTTCTACTACAGCGACGGATATAACACGTCGAACCTCTTCTCGATTGATCCGCTTCAAGATCAGAGCAGCTTTACGAAAACCGATCTGCGCCTGATCTGGGACTCACCGGATGAAAACTACTCGTTTGAGGCATTTGTCGAAAACGTCGAAGATGAAGCCGTGCTCGCCCGCGGCAACAATAACGGGAATGATATTGTGCAACATAGCTTCAACTATCCGCGCAATTACGGTGTTCGGTTCCGCGCAGACTTTTAAGCCCCTCCCTCCCGTATGGGCATTGTGTGAAACTATAGAAGGAGCCCCAAAGGCTCCTTCTTTTTTGTGTTGGTATATCGGTCATCAGAGCGCGTATTTTAGTTTTGGCCTTCGTCGATAAAATTAACCGGCTAATTGAGAGGGCGACGTTGTGAAGATCTCAAGACGTGAATTATTTCAGTCTTCGGCGGGCGCTGTGCTGGCCAGCGCTGTGATTCCGCGCGCAGCCGCACAATTATCGCACACCGGAGAACAATGGAAAGGTGCATCCGGGAAGCAAAAACCTAATATCATTGTTGCAGTTCTTGACGACGTCGGATTCGGCGATCTTGGCTGCTACGGATCGGAAATTTCTACCAGTTGCATTGATGACCTGGCGGCGAACGGCGTTCGCTACAACAATTTTCATGTCACGGCGTTGTGCGCGCCGACGCGCGCTTGCTTGATGACTGGCCGGAACGCACACGCGGTCGGCGTCGGCAACATTGCGGAGTGGGGCCGGGATTTACCGGGCTACAAAGGATATATCCGCAAAGATGTGAAAATGCTGCCGGAGATGTTGAAAGATGAAGGTTACAACACGCTGGCGGTCGGTAAATGGCACTTATCCATGGTCCACGACCAGGACGCAATGGGACCTTTTGATTATTGGCCGACGGGGCGTGGCTTTGATCATTGGTACGGCTTTCATGGATCTGCAGTCGATCATTGGTACCCTGAATTGTTCAAGAATTCGGCGGCCATCTATCCCGATAAGTCGGACGAGTATCATCTAACCGAAGACCTCATCGATCAGTCGATAAATTATGTAACCGACCACCTTGTGTCTTCACCTGACGATCCGTTTTTCCTTTACCTTGCGTTTGGCGCCTGTCATTTCCCATTTCATGCGCCCAAGGAGTATATGGAAAAATATCGCGGCAAATATGATGAGGGATGGGACGAAGTCAGAGAGCGCCGTTTCGCTAATCAAAAGAAACAAGGGATTGCGCCGGAAAGCGCTCAGCTATCTCCGCGCGGCGAAGATGTTCCAGCCTGGGCTGACCTCCTGGATATCGAGCGGCGTTTTAGCGCCCGCACTCAAGAAGCGTTTGCTGCAATGCTCGATCATACCGATGCACAACTTAGTCGGTTTGTCGATTTTCTAAAAGAGCGGGGGCAGTTCGAAAATACAATCCTTATCGTCGTGTCGGACAACGGGGCGGGAAAATCACGGCACAGAGCGGGTGCCCTCGATGTTCGGCGCGTTGCGTATATCAATAATGAATCAGTCGATGTCATCGCATCCCAGATCGACAAGATCGGCACTGAGCAAAGCAGTTCCTATTATGCTGCTGGTTGGGGCCATGTCGGCAATACGCCGCTTAAACACCATAAGGGCGACACATATGAGGGCGGCATACGTGCGCCGCTGATCGTGCATTGGCCAGCTGGGCGGATTGCTGCTGGCGCGGTGAGTAATCAGTATCATCATGTGACTGACCTGACGCCGACATTTCTTGAGGTTATCGGCGGATCGACGTCGGCTGACCGATCGAAGGATGCGACACCGCTTGACGGCGTCAGCATGGCCTATGGTTTGTTGAACCCTGAAGCGCGGACAAGAAAGTCCATCCAGCATTATGAAACCGCAGGCGATCGTGCAATCTGGGTTGACGGATGGAAAGCAGTGACAAAACACCAATCTGGAGACGCTTTTGAAGATGATGACTGGGCGCTGTTTCATGCATCGGAAGATTTTGCCGAAGTCAATGATCTTTCCGATGAGCATCCAGACCGACTAAGACAGATGGCCGCGCTTTGGTACAAAGAGGCGGAACGAAATGATGTTCTTCCGCTTGATGATGACCTTGACGGGCTCTATGCAAAGATTGCACCTAAGCCGCGCCCTGAATACGTATTCTACCCAGGTGCGACCCGTCTTAATCGTTTGAGTGCGCCGGATATTCATGGGTTTGATTTTGAGATCAGCGGATATGTTGACCTACGTGATAATCGCGCCAATGGCGTGTTGCTCGCGTCAGGCGATAGTGCCGCGGGCTACGAATTGGTTATGCACCGCGGGCGGCTAGAGTTCACCTACGTTTTCGTTCGTGAAACAGTTCACGTTCTAAAATCCACTATGCGCGCCGGCGAAGGGCGACGTGTTATCGGATTGCGTGGAAAGAAAGTCGGCGACGGGCGCACTGATATTAGCTTGTTTATTGACGACGACACCGTAGGCCAAATGACCTTGCCGCAAATGTGGGAGGTGCAAGCTCTCAACGCAGGCGTTCGTTGTGGTCAGAATCGCGGCGCCCCAATTGGCTTTTCCTATAAGGGCGCAAACGAATTCGATCAGAACCTGGAAAAAGTAGTGGTTCGGTTGGCGCTGAATAAAGAACAGAGATAATTATCGTATCAGGTCCGGTTGATCTCCCGAGACCGTGCTAGCACGTCCAGTCCCTGTTCGTTCAGATAATGCAGCAAGTCGATGAACACCCAATTCTCGGCGAGTTTGTCGCCGTCCCGCCGGTATATATCAACGACGCGCATCGGAGCGTGTACATTGCTACCTGTTAGGCCCAGGAAGCCGCCTGTGTTTCGGTTATTCAGATTGTGCCAGCCAAAAAACCCGCAATAGGCGCCCTCTGCGATGCGTGCGACATGACCATTATATATTTTGTCGGCAAGGTTCTTACGAAACGGATATTGATGCTGCTTCTGATACCGCTCAATCGTATAAGTAGCACCGATGCCATGAGGGCCAAACCAGCACATATCGTCGTGCCATGTGCGTGCCAAAAATTCCGGCAGGCAATCGTCAATATTGTCCACGTTTAGCGTGTTGAGATCGGCGATCATTCTATTGACGAGATCACGAGTCTTCCAACCCTCTTGGAAATTTTGCTCATCAAAAAGCAGACCGTCATGATGGCGCGGGCCGGAATAGATGAAAGGCGCGCCAGTCATTGGAGCCAGCGGGTAAACGCCTGCCTGATGCATCACGGACAAGATATCGCAGAAAAACGCCGTCTCTGCGATCTTTCCGCTCTCGACCCGATGAAATTCTGCGTAGCGCAACATCGCTAATTTGCCGGTCGAGGGAATGCCGAGCCAATTTTTGTCAAAGAGCCCCATGAAGTTTCCGGCATTCAGTACCCAAATGGTGGCGTCGTCATCGCAATCATTGGTGCCGGCAAAAAAGAAGTCCATGCGCCTCTGACAACCAGTAAAGCTCGATCGCAACGGCGCCCAGAATGAATCAATGACTTCCTCGACGCCAGACTTTTCATGAAAGGGGTGCATGCCCCGCCATCGGTAGTCAGGCGAGACATAATTCTTCAACACAGACCTGATTTCTGACGCATTGCTAACATCAAATTCGTCTATGTAGTTACGAACTATTTTTTTTGCTTGTTGAAGATCGCTCATTCTTGTCTTTCAAAAGTTTCTCTTTACTGTGCTGTCCAGCCGCCATCGACAAGGAGGCTATGGCCAGTCACCATCGAGGATGCGGGCGACGCTAAATAGAGAACGGCGTTAGCGACGTCTTCGGGTTGTCCTATCTTCTGCATCGGTATCATTCGATGGACAAACTCCTTGAATTTGGGGCTAGCGAGCATCGGCTTGGTCATTGGCGTTTCGATGAAGGTCGGCGCAACGCTGTTCACGCGAATATTCTGCGGCGCCAGCTCTACCGCCATTGCTTTGGTCAGCCCTTCGACGGCGTGCTTAGTCATGCAATACACAGAACGATTGGGCGAGCCCACATGCCCCATTTGTGATGATATATGGACGACGGCGCCGCCGCCATTCTTCGCCATGACGCGTACGGCGGCTTGTGCCGTCTTGAACATCGAGCGGACGTTCAGATCGAGAACAAAATCGAGATTCTCGTCTGAAACATCGACAAACGGTTCGGGTCGGTTCGAGCCGGCATTGTTGACCAGAATGTCGAGCTGGCGGAGGCGGGCGATAGCGTCAATGAACGCTGCGTCAGTGACATCGTGCGTCCAAATTTCAATCCGTTCGCGCAGATTTGCGCACAGATCATCGAGGTCGGATTGGGTTCGCGCCACGGCGATAACGTCAGCGCCAGAGCCATGAAGGGTCTCTGCGATTGTGCGACCGAGCCCGCGCCCGGCCCCTGTCACCAGCGCAACTTTTCCATTAAGTAGTTGATTTTCCATATATTTATGCTGCCTTCGTATCACGGGTCGTGCAATATTGCATTCGAATGCAAAATATGAGAATGAAGGAGTTATGCATAGATTTCAATCGTCGTGATTGACGATTATCTGCGACCCGGGAAATTGCAAGTGAGGGAGATGCGGAAATGATCCGCTATTTGAAAGAGGGCGTGTCCGAGGAAAAGGCCGCAACGGACGATGCACAGGTGCGCGCCACAGTAGAGGGCATTCTGGTTGATATTGAGAAGCGCGGCGACGACGCTGTGCGAGCGCTTTCGGAAAAATTCGACAAATGGTCGCCAACCTCTTTCCGCTTGTCCAAAGATGAAATTCAGGCTTGTTACGATGAGTTAGACGCCCAGACGATCGACGATATTCGCTTTGCGCAGGAGCAGGTCAGGAACTTTGCGCAGCATCAGCGAGACTCAATGAAAGACGTTGAGGTTGAAACGTTGCCGGGCGTTGTTCTCGGCCACAAGCATATCCCGATGAACTCGGTTGGATGTTATGTGCCTGGCGGAAAATATCCGCTTGTTGCGAGCGCTCATATGAGTGTGGTTACGGCGAAGGTTGCAGGCGTACCTCGCGTGATCGCGGCGGCGCCGCCATTTGGTGGAAAGCCGGCGCCGGCGATTATTGTTGCGATGGATATGGCAGGCGCCGATGAGATTTATACGATGGGTGGTGTTCAGGCCGTTGGAGCCATGGCGCTCGGAACGCAGACGATTGATCCCGTCGATATGATCGTCGGACCAGGTAATGCTTTCGTAGCGGAGGCAAAACGTCAGCTATTTGGCCGCGTGGGTATCGACCTCTTTGCCGGCCCAACAGAAACGCTCGTGATTGCGGATGAAACCGTTGATGGGGAATTGTGCGCAGCTGACCTTTTGGGGCAGGCGGAGCACGGAACGAATTCACCCGCGGTCTTGCTTACAAACTCCGAAAAGCTCGCCAATGAAACGATGGCGGAAGTCGAGCGTCAGCTAACAATTCTGCCGACCGGAGAGATCGCGGGCGCTGCCTGGCGCGATTATGGACAGGTAATCGTGTGCGATACTTACGAAGAAATGGTCGAGGTTGCTGATGATATCGCGTCGGAACATGTCCAGGTCATGACTAAAGATCCGGACTATTTTCTTGAGAATATGACCAATTACGGCGCCTTGTTCCTTGGTGAAGAAACCAATGTTTCCTATGGCGATAAGGTTATCGGCACCAATCATACGCTGCCCACGAAGAAGGCTGCACGTTATACGGGCGGGCTTTGGGTTGGCAAATTCATCAAAACCTGCACATATCAACGAGTTACTAAAGAAGCTTCTGTGCATGTCGGTGAATATTGTTCAAGGCTTTGTGCGTTAGAAGGCTTCGCGGGGCATAAGGAACAGGCGGACATCCGGTTGAGGCGCTATGGCGGAAAAAACGCAGCCTAAAGTCGTATCGATTAAAAGCGGCAAACAGCCGGTGACGTCTTATGACGTCGCCCGACATGCAGGCGTATCGCAGTCAGCGGTCTCGCGTTGCTTCAAACCCGGCGCAAGCGTTTCAAAAAAAATGCGCGAGCGTGTGATGAAAGCAGCTGAAGAATTAGGATATGAACCCAACGCTATCGCGCGTAGCCTGATCAGCGGGCGTTCGAACCTTGTTGCGGTTTTAATCTCCAATTTGACAAACCTTTATTATCCGGAAGTACTTGCTGAACTCACGCAGCGTTTTTCTGCAGCGGGTGTTCGCGTCTTGCTGTTCACACTGACACGTGAAGCGGAAGCGGACGATGTGCTACAGCAGGTTTGGCCATATCGGGTCGATGGCGTGATTGCTTCGGCGCAACTTTCTCCCGCCCATGTCGCCGAGTTTGAAAAGCGCGGCGTGCCGCTAGTTTTTTACAACCGGCACCTTCACAATCTGCCGGTGAGTTCTGTTTGCTGTGATCAAGAAGATGGTGCCCGCCAGCTGGTGGACGGCCTTTATCATGCGGGGCATCGAAAGTTTGCTGTGATCGCAGGTCCGCCGGATTCGGTCGTTGGCGTAGAGAGAAAAACCGCCGCACTGGAAAGGCTTGAAGAGCTTGGCGTCGAAAATGTCCCGGTAATTGGTGAAGATTATTCTTATGAGAGTGGCGTTAACGCCGCGAACGCTTTGATCGAATTAAGCGATGGTGCGCCTGACGCGGTGATATGCGCGAATGACGTTGTCGCTATCGGCGCACTGGATTGTTTTCGGGTAGAACATAATTTGCATGCACCAGCGGATATCTCAGTCGTTGGGTTTGACGGCGTGGGGCCGGCGCGCTGGAAGAGCTACAATCTTACGACAATTCGCCAGCCAGTGCGGCGGATGACGGAAGCTGCAGTTTCCATGCTCATGCAGATGATCGAAGAGCCCGGTCTACCCAACGAAAAACGCGTCTTTTCCGGAATGTTGAAGCCCGGAACGTCTGCGAAGTTTTCGGTTAGAGAGTAATCCACCACACGCAGCAGCAAAACGAGCGGCGCCTGTTCGTGGCTGGAATTTCAAGGAGATTCAATGCGTTTGCAGTTGTGATCGAAGATTAGAGATGATTTTGACTTCGTAGTACATTATTGTCGTCTCAATGACGCCGCTACCGATTGTCTTTGCGCCGGGAATGATGTGCGACGACCGTTTGTTCGAAAAACAGGCGTCGGCGATGGCGGGTGAACGGCCGGTTTTCGTCGCAGATTTTTCTAAAGACGACACCATTGCAGGTATTGCGAGCCGGTTGCTCAGAAACGCGCCACCGCAGTTTTATCTTGCTGGGCTTTCCATGGGCGGAATCGTTGCGTTTGAAGCATGGCGCCAGGCGCCGGAGCGCATAGCGGGGCTGGCGCTGTTGAACACCACAGCTTTTGCGGATTCACCTGCGCGCCGAGATACGCGTTTGGACCAAGTCAAACGCGTCGGCGACGGTCAATTAAGAACTGTCGTCATGGAGGAATTGAAACCGAATTACCTAGGCGCGAAAACAAGAAAGGATCAAGCCGTTCTCGATGAAATTTATGCGATGGCCGAACGGTTGGGTCCGGATGTATTTGTCGCGCAGTCAAAGGCGTTGATGGCGCGTGCGGACAGCACGCAAACTTTGCAGACTATTACATGCCCAACGGTTGTTATAGCCGGTGAAGAGGATGAAGTCTGTCCCGCTGAGCTACATGAAATCATACACCGTGGGATTTCTGGGTCGGCATTACACGTTCTTCCAAATTGCGGGCATCTATCGACAATGGAAATGCCAGATGAAGTAACGGCGTTATTGCAAAATCATGTGCCGGAAGCAGAAAAGGGGCTAAAATTTTAAGATGCGAATAAGCAAGGAACGTATACTAACCACTCATGTGGGCAGCCTGCCGCGATCCAAGGTCGTGTCTGACGGCGTTTTTGCTCAAGAAAAAGGCGAACTTACGGACATTGACGGGTTTAAGAAAACAATATCGTCTGCTGTGCTGAACGTAGTGGCGCGGCAAACGCAAGCGGGCGTTGACATCGTCAGTGACGGTGAAATGAGCAAGATTTCCTATGCGACCTATATCAAGGATCGCATCTCAGGCTTCGACGGCGACAGCCCACGCAACGCGCCAAAGGACCTGGAAGAGTTTCCTGGCTTTCTAGACCGTCAGGCAAAAGGCGGCGGGACGCCGACTTACCGCCGGCCGAAATGTGTTGGTGAAATCGCTGTCAAAGACATGGGGCCGTTGAAAGAAGACCTCGCAAATTTCAAGGCGGCGACAGAAGCTTCAGCGTCAACCGAAGGATTTATGAACGCGGCGTCACCTGGCGTCATCGCACTCTTTCAGCCGAACGAATTCTATTCATCGCAAGAAGCTTATCTTGAGGCATTGGCGGAGGCGATGCGCTTTGAATATGAGGCCATCGTGGAGGCCGGGTTCATTCTACAACTTGATTCCCCGGATTTGGGTCTTGGACGTCACATGATGTTCAAGGACAAGGACGATGCTGAATATGAGGCGCTCGCACACACTCACGTGGAAGCGCTCAATCATGCGACGCGCAACATACCGGCCGAGAAAATGCGCCTTCATGTTTGCTGGGGCAATTATGAGGGACCGCATCATTGCGATGCACCTATGGAAATGGTGTTGCCGATCGCGATTAAGGCGAAACCACAAGCGCTTTTGTTTGAAAGCGCCAACCCGCGTCATGCTCATGAATGGGAGGTATTCCGTGATATGAAGTTGCCGGATGATAAAATCCTTGTGCCTGGCGTGGTCGATTCTACCACTAATTTTATTGAACATCCGAAATTGGTGGCTGAGCGGATCTTACGATTTGCCGATATTGTGGGGCGCGAACGGATCATCGCTGGTACGGATTGCGGCTTCTCGACCTTTGCGGGTTTTGGCGCCGTTGACGAAGATATTGTCTACGCAAAGTTAGGCGCGATGGCGGCAGGCGCTAAATTAGCCAGCGAGAAACTCTGGTCAAAGGCGGCGTGATGGGCGGGTTTCGCAAACGACTGCTAGACGGCGAACCGCTCATCGGCACCTGGATGAAAACGCCGTCGCATATCGCAGCCGATGTGCTTGGCTTGACGGCGCTGGATTGCATAGCGCTGGATGCTGAGCATGCCCCTTTTGACCGCTTGGCAATTGACGCCTCTATCGGCGCTTTGCGGACTGCAGGAATGTCGGCGCTCGTTCGAATCCCACATCTGTCTTCGGAGCATGTGCTCAACGCGCTCGATTGCGACGCAACCGGCATTGTCGCACCACATGTTAAATCAGCAGCCGATGCAGAAGCGTTAAGCCAAATGTGCCGCTATGGTCCGGGCGGGCGTGGTTATGCCGGCTCGACGCGCGCCGCGAGATATACAACGTCGCCAATGTCGGAGAATCTGAAACGCGGCAACGAGAACACTGCGGTCATTGCACAGATTGAAGATCTGGAAGGGCTGGAAGCGATTGATGAGATCGTGAAGATTGACGGCATTGATTGCCTTTTCATCGGCCGCATTGACCTGACCATCGCGCTCGGTGCGAAAACGCCAAACGATAAAACAGTCATTGATGCGGTTGAGACGATATGCGCCGCTTGCGTACGCAACAAAAGGCGAATTGGAATGTTTGTTGGCGACCTGAACGAGATTCCCAAATGGCAAAAGGCCGGAGCCAGCCTCTTTATCCTGAAGTCAGATCATGTATTTATTCTCAGCGGTGCCAAGGCGCTGCGAGATCAATTTGATCAGCAGTCGGGGGCAGTCGAATAAAATCTTTGGGCGTTTGTTCGAGTCACTTTCGTCAAGATGGCTTCATCGCCGAGCAACTCTTCCAATGCGCGCCAAATTCGGTTGTATCCGCCATAGAGCTTATCGACCGGAAAATTTGATCCCGTCATGCAACGGTTGTCGCCAAACAGCTCCAGCGCAGTTTCGACATAAGGTCTGATGTCATCGGCTTTCCAGTCTGGTTTGAACATACCAAAGCCTGAAAACTTTATAGCAATATTGGGAAGGTCTGCGAACGATTTCATTTTGTATCGCCAGCTCTTGAACCCTTCGTGAGTCAGATCCCAGGGAGACGCAAAGTGACAGATCGCGACAGCCAAGTCTGGCACATTCAACAGAAGCGATGCTGCGACCTCATATTGAGGCGCGACCAATTGCAGGTCGAATGTGTATTTTCTTTTTTCTAACACAGTAAGACCACGCAGAAATTCTAGCGTTTCCAGAAGCGCGCCCGTATTTGTGCTCGCATCCTCACTCGGGTGCCGTCCGATAATTTGTCGGACGCCACGGAAGTTTTGTGCGCGCGCATGCCAGTTCAAATGCGCATCGAGATCATCTCGCGTTAAATCAGCGAAACTGACAATAGCAGACGGAATGCCCCTGGCTTTTTCAGAAACAGTTTGAAGCCATGATGTTTCTTTGACAACGTCCTTTTCATCGACGCCGACTTGGATGTGGGTTGAGCCCGCTAGCTCAAACTCACTGGCGTCATTCAGAAAATTATCGACGAGGTAGTTCCGCTGAATAGGCGCCGGATCGCCGAAGAACCGTTTTCCGCCTTTCGTCATTAACCACGGATAACGGCAATGACCCAAATCCCACAGGTGATGATGGGCGTCGAAGATTTTTCGTTTTTCTTTCACTGGTTCTGTAGGCGATGGGTTTCGATCTGTCGGTGGACAGCAAGCCCGTCATAGACGGTCCATTCTTCGCGAACCCGCCCATTAATGACGCGCCAGTGGGTCGCACCAAGGATGTATATTGGCGCGCCCGACGCGCTGCCGAACAGGCCATCACCATTATGGGTTCCGGCGATTGACCAGCGCACAGCAATATCTTTTGCGTCGCCAAGATAAGGAATGCAGGCTACATGATCGACAGTAGAGGCGAGGTCTGGAACGGCCGCGAACAAGGCACCGAGATATTCCTTGTATTCAAGGGTTCCATAGAGGTCTCGGCCCGAAGGCAAATGTGCGCCAATGCGAAAGTCAAATGCATTCGGGAGCTCAGCCAAATTTTTGCTGTTATAAATCTCGCCAAATACAAGGGCCGCCAACGCTTCAGGATTTTCTTCGGGATTCTTCGGAAAAATAGCAGTTTTGCTGCTCGCCGCTCTTGTAATTGTGTCATTTCGCCATGGCGCCAACGTATAAATCAGGTTTCTGCCTGATTCAAAATCATCGGCAGCCTGTTTTTGCGCAGTGCGCCTGATGTCCAAACCTAGTTGCTGAACAAGAGCTCCGTTGTCGCGCACAAGCCACTCTTCGATGACGCGGTTTTCTTTGCACAGACAATCGGCAATGGTACGGATGCGCGCGCGCCTGCCGGTGGGCGCGCCAAATTCCGACGCGCCATGGTTAGTCATGCGGCTAGTGATAAGGTGTGACGAATAATAGCCGTCATCTTCGTTTCCTGACCAAATGACATTGTCACCATCGAGGGTTCTGTCCGGAAACGCTTCCAGTGTTGCGTGAGTATTGGCTTCTACGGTCGCTGCGCCGACGATATCGCCTGCAAGCGTGTGAATGACGCAGTCTTGGGAATAATACTTAAGGCAAAGATTGACTTTGCGTTCATGCCAGATGCGGTCAGTTATGCGGATAATAAAATCAGCAATATCGACAAATTCATCGTCGAAGCCGCGCATAGGCATGCGGCGACCGGGCGGATCGGGGGACAGCATGTCGCTAATATCAGTTGTGGCTACTTGTGTAATTGCCACTTTGGGAGGGCTTTGGTTGGTCATTGAAAATCCTTAGCCTCAAATCTCGACTCAAATTGCATGCGAATGCAAAAAAAGTCCACTGGCTGCTGCCAGTTGGCTATACCACGCCAACAAAAGAGCAGGAAAACCAGTGATTTATACCAATGTTGACTGAGTTCGCGAATGGTGTGGCGTATGAGGGCGGACAGATGGCGGATGGTGCCGGCGTGAATTTACCAACCTTACCATAAGATATTGAAAAAATTGGGATAATTATAGCGCTAACTCAAGCTCCCCAAATTGGTGCCGGTAAACCCGAGCTCGAGATTGACATTCTCTTTGATCGAATAACAAGGGGCGCTACGCAGAATATGCTGTGTAAATTGGGCGCGGATAGGGAGTTTCGGTTTTTCTTGCTCCAAAATTGCATTCGAAGTACATTTGCTGCAATGGATGATGAAGACCGAACTATCGGGGGCAGCTGCGTGCAAAATGTCGATATCGCTTGAGGAAATGGAACGGCGGACTGTCCGTTACGGGGATCTAATTCCTTGTAGGACGGCATTCATTGATGCGCGCACGCCAGGCAGCGACATGAAGGAAAATTTCTGCATTATTGGACCGGGGGTTGCCGAGAACCCTGGACAACATGTGCATGTCAAAATTGCGCATGGCTTTAATATTGGCGGGGCGCGGCAACCGAAGGGTTGCATCAACTCACAGCACAGCCACGAGACGGAGGAGGTTTTTCTCGTCCATTCCGGCGCATGGGCGTTTCGATGGGGGCATGACGGCGCTGACGGCGAAGTCATTTTAAAGCCTGGCGATGTGATTTCAATTCCGGTCAACGTTTTTCGTGGATTTGAATGTGTGTCGGATGACGAGAGTTTTCTTTTCGCAATTTTGGGCGGAGATGACCCCGGCCACGTAACTTGGGCGCCTTATGTCTTTGAAGAAGCAAAAGGTCATGGCCTGGTGCTCACCAAATCGGGCAGGTTAATCGATACAAAAAAAGGAGAAATCATACCGGATGATGATGAGCCTTATGTCCCGATTGACGAGGAGGAGTTGAAGAAATTCCGACACATGTCGCTAGCGGAAATGAGCGATTGTGTTATTCTCGCTGACGAGGCGCTATCAGAACAGGAAACTGTGCTAACCGCCCACTCAAAAGGCGTTCGTGAAATGCCGATTCTGGGCCCCGAAAACTCTGCAGAGGATGTCGAGGGTGCCAAAGTCAGCGGCCCGCACGGGTTCCATCTTCGCAAGATTATTTTCGAAGGCAAAGGGCGCATTCCGGCACATTCGCGCGCCGAGGAAGAAGTCCTGTTCGTTCAGCATGGCATTGTAACACTGTTCTGGGGCGATCAGTTTATTGAACTGCATAAGGGCGACACCATTACCGTGCCGAAGGGGCTTGTGAGAAGCTGGTGGTCAACTGATGACGCAGGCGCGATTGTCTTTGTGGTCCGCGGCGGTGATGCTCCTAAGGCGCCGAACTGGATTGATGATGATGCCATTACGCAAAAGCAGACAGCTTTTGATTTGGCGTCGTAGTACCTTTTTTGAGGTGGAGACTCTCAATGCGCCCCGTTGATTTAAAGGCGAGGCTTGCTTCCTTTCGAGCCGCCACAGCAGGTTTTGAATCTGATGCCGTACGGACCGCTCTATCTGAGTTGTTCGCGCCGGATGCGATGCTGAAGATGTGTCATCCTTTCGGTTGCCTTGAGGGGGCAGACGCCTATTTCGGTACCTGTTTGGCTCCTTTGCATGTCGCCATGCCCGATCTTGAACGCCGGGACATGATTGTAATGGCGGGAACGACGCCGGAAGGACAAGACTGGGTCGGCGCGATGGGCAATTATATGGGAACGTTCGCCGCTCCTTTCTTAGATATCCCACCCACCGGCCATCTTGCCCATATGCGTTACCACGAGTTTTTCAGGATCGATGGCGGCAAGGTTATCGAAATGCAGGCGATCTGGGATTTGCCGGAACTGATGATGCAGGCGCGCGCTTGGCCGATGGCGCCGCAACTTGGGGCATTCCTTTGTACGCCCGCGCCAATGAGCGGGGATGGGCTTGTCATAACTGGCGACGGCCGAGGCGCCCATGATCATGTCGTTTCCATGCTAACGGATCTTTGCCGTCATCCTGACGACCCTGATCCAAAAGTGATGCAACTCGAAAAATACTGGCATCCACAGTTTAACTGGTACGGACCCGCTGGCATTGGCGCGGCGCGTGGAATATCCGGCTTTCGCAATTGGCACCAGATTCCATTCCTGCGCGCGATGCCGGACCGTAAACTGGACGCGATGGGCGACCTGCAGTCACATTGGGTATCCGAAGGCGCATATGTCTGCGAAACTGGTTGGCCAAATATGCGGCTCACCTTGTCGAGTGACGGATGGATGGGAATCGCGCCGGCGGGGAAGGAAGTATTATTACGCAGCTTGGATTTTTGGCGTCTTGAAGGTGATTTGATCCGGGAGAACTGGGTGCTTGTCGATCTATTAGACCTCTACAATCAAATTGATGTCGACGTGCTTGGCCGCATGCGAGAATTTAATAAGGCGCGCAATGTTGCGATTGGAGAAATTGCATAGATCGGTTGAGGCCGTCAGCGCTTTTCACCGCTGTGACCAGCGCATACAGAAAGATTGATTCCCTTCGAACTTCCCTGCCGCCATTTTTATATTTCCTGTTCAGTCGAAAAAATACCCTGATAATCTTCGCTGGGATTTCGCGCTTAACTCCCCGAATTCCTGCGGTTTATTTGCCGTAATCCATCGAAAAGCGCCAAAAACAACAGAATTTCCCTGTAAATTCCCGCTTATCAGGGAATTTCGCACGGAGAGCCGTTCGATCGCGATCGCATCCACCGCCAGCCGTTCTTTTCAAAATTGCCGGTTCCAAATCGCGATCGTAGGCGCCGGGCGATTTCAATGCTGACGGGAGGCTGGTGTCTTCGCGCTTCCGGATTGCGCGCAAAAGTGGACGTAATAAATTTTTATTCGATTATCGGAATCGTCCGACAGTCGATATATAAACCGGCTGATTCAACGTCCATCGTGAGTGTTGGAACCAGTAAAACCGCGGTTTGTAATAATTCGCGAAAATCGGATATTCTGTTACGCTAAGGACCGCATCAAACGGCGCGATTACAGTGACGACGGATTCCAACTCGAAGGTTTTCGGTGTTTTCCAGGCCAACAAGGGCCTGATCGCCAGCGTTTTGCGCCGATTTCGCTTGTCCCAAATTGATATTGCAGACCTTACGCAAGAGACGATATTGCGGGCGCTAGAGGCTGAAAAACGTACAGAAATCAGGGAGCCAAGGCGTTTTCTGGTCGGTATCGCAAAAAATGTGGCCAAGGCCGAACTCGATCGTCGGTCAAAATTAACGACCAGCCTACTAGATGATTTTGATCCAGATTCTTACGTATCAGATGAGCCTGCCATCGATGACGCTGTCGATGCGCGGGGTCGAATGAAAATGTTTGGCGCTGCGATGGCAACGCTGCCGCCGCAATGTCAGAAAGTGTTTTTGCTGAAGCACGTATACGGCGCGTCGCACAAGGAAATCGCCAAAAAGCTTGGCATCGCGTTGAGTACGGTTGAAAAGCATGTAGCCCTTGGATTGAAACGGTGCCGGGAACAAATGCTAAAGGAGCAAACTGCGGAATACGCCGACCATCCTGAAACGAACGTATTAGGGTTAGACGCCAATCGGCGATGAAGCAAAAGTTGCGTTATGAATAACCAGTCGACCATAGACACTGGCGGTGAGATTGTTTCCGAGGCGTGCGCCTGGATAGCCCAGCTCGAGTCTGGCGAAATGTCCGCCTCAGATATGGCTGCCTTGCGCGAATGGATGAGCCGTAGCCCGGCCCATGCCCGCGAAATTCGCAATGTCGCGGATCTTTCCGGGCAGCTTTCCGTATTGACGGAGCTTGCGTCTGCGATCGATGCGACGGCGGGCGTCGGTCACAGTCTGCGAAAGTCGTCCAACAGCATGCGCATTCCAGCGCCAGTTTTGGCGGGCGCGTTTACGTTTGTGATGGTTTGCGGCATTGCGATTTTCGCAATGCTGGTCAATGTAGACTCGACACCGAAGATTTATAAGACCGCAGTCGGCGAATACCAGACGATCGTTCTTGCTGATGGCACCAGCGTCTCCCTTAATACCGCGAGTCAGATCGAAGTTGACTTCAACGATATTGAGCGCCGGGTGCGATTGGTTGCCGGCGAAGCGTTGTTTGACGTGGCGTCTAATCCAAAACGTCCATTTGTTGTATATTCCGATACCGCGATTGCTGAGGCCGTCGGCACGTCATTTGTAGTGCGATTGCGTGAAGCGGTGACGGAGCTTGCCGTCGTCGAAGGCGTTGTCGCGTTTTCGAAGCTGCCGTTATCCACTGAGATAACGCCCATGCGGAACACAACGGAAAGCGCCATGGAACGTCCGCCTGCGGCCGATCCTGTCGCACGGGTTATCGTCAGAGCGGGACAAGCGCTGACGTCGAAAGAGTTATCCACCGTGACTACGTCAGAAGCGGCGTCAGAAATTCCTGTCCTCTCCGCGCGTGACTTGCAACGCAAACTTTCTTGGACAGATGGTTTTCTGGAGTTTTCTGAAACACCGTTGGAGGAAGTGGTCGAAGAATTGACGCGTCACAACGCCGTATCAATTGAAATTGCGGATCCGGCGCTCAAACAATTGAAATTCGGCGGCATTTTTCGCACGGGCGATGTCGACCAATTGCTGAGCGCCCTTGAAGGGCTGGGCGTCGTCGTCGAAAAACAAGACGATAACGTCTATCAACTCCAATTATCGAACGCCGGCTAATTCCGGTTACAGTGATCGAGCTCGATGCGCGCTTGCTGCGGTGCAGTGACGTATTATTGCAACAGCCCTGACTTCTCACAATAAATTATTCACAGCCACTGGTGGTTTTCTCTGTTGTCTCGGACGGGTTAACATGGCCGTCTCGCAAAACGATGACGAGCGCCATGACATTGAGTTTGGAAAACATGCGGTTGGCGCTTCGGTGCATAGCGTTATGGGTGATAATTGGCGGATTGTTGGCGGGTGTTGCAATGGCGCAGCCTCTGAGCAGCGATCGGCTCATTCTCGATATTCCAGCGCAGAATGCGGAAGATGCCGTTAAGGCGCTGGCCCGCGCCAATCGGCGCTCGGCGCTATTCCAGACGGAAGATGTTGCGGCGGTAACGACGAACCCGTTGAAGGGCGAATATTCTCTTCAACACGCTCTCGACCAGCTGTTTGAGGGCACAAGCCTTGAGGGCGGCCTGACGGGAAGCGGCGCGATTATCGTGTCGCTTCGCAAAGTGGAAAACACGTCGGGAGGGAATAGCCCCATGCCAAAGAAACGATCAGGATTCTTTTTAACGACTGCGCTTTCGTCGCTCGCTGCTACAGCGGCGATTGCACAAGATACTACGCCCGCCAGCGAAAATCAGGACGTCATTGTTGTCGTCGGTTCGCAGATCAAAGGCGCCGACATTGCTGGCGCATTGCCCGTGACCGTGCTGGGTGAGGATGAAATCGCGCTCACCGGAGCCGTCAGTGGTGATGAACTTTTGGCTTCAATTCCTCAGATCGGGCAGGCGACATTTAATGGTGTTGGGTTTACCGGCGTCAATGGCGCCCAGGGCGACGTTTCATCGATAAATTTACGTGCAATTGGAACAGGCAACACGCTCGTTCTGTTGAACGGGCGTCGCTTGGTTTTGCACCCGGGAACGCAAGTTGAAAACCTGGTGCCGGTGCAATCGGTCAACGCAAATGCGCTTCCCGTTACCGGCATCTCCCGCGTAGAAGTTCTACGCGATGGCGCCGCGGCTCTTTATGGTACAGACGCCGTCGCTGGCGTGATCAACACGGTGCTGAAAGACGACTTCGAGGGATTTACCGCATCCGTACAGTATGGAACATCAGAAGGAACAGCTCTCGACGAGTTAAGCGCGACTATCGAAGCCGGTCACACATTCAATGACGGCCGAACGAATATCTCATTCTTCGGCAACTTCCTGAACCGGAATGGCATGCCGGCGACTGATCTCCGGAATTCATCGACGGAAGATTTGCGTGATTTCTTTATCGGAACGCCTTTTGAAGGCGACACGCAACTCAGAAACCTGTCCACGCAAACACCGTGGGGTGAGTTCCGCGCCTTAAACGGCCCTATCGCCGCTATCGGAGATGATGATTTTCATATTCAGCCGGACACGTTGTCTGGATGCCTGGTCGCGCTGCCGAACGGTGTCTGTGCAGACGACGGCGGCTCAATTGATACGGCGCTGCGTCTCGATCGCGCACGTTATCGAGACCTGATTGGCGATACCAAGCGCGGCAACGGATTCTTGTTCCTTAATCACGACTTGAACAATGATCTCGAACTATTCGGCGAGGTTTCATACTATCGCTCAAGCTTCAATCGTCGCCGTGAGACGGCGCAGATGCTCTCAAGCAACCGCGTTGTTGTGCCGTCCACGAACTTTTACAATGTATTCGGCGACGACTTGGAAATCCGGGATCTGCGGCCGATCGATACTGGTCAGCGCAACATTAACGTTGACAATGACAGCTACCGTATTCTGGGCGGCATTCGCGGCGACATCGGCGGCGGCTGGGACGTAGACAGTGCTCTCTTCTATTCTGAAGCGACCACAGAAAGCGTTACGAACCGGATCAGCAACACGCTTTTTCAACAAGCCTTGGCGCTTTCAACACCGGACGCCTACAACCCATTTATCGGCGGCAATCCTATCGATACGGATGCCCCGAACGCAGGGCTGAATTCGCAGGCCACAATCGACAGCTTCATCGTTGACGTTTCCCGCCGAAGCAAAACATCGATTTTACAGGGTGATATCAAGTTTTCAAACGCAAACTTGTTTGAGTTTCCTGCCGGCGGTGTCGGTGTTGCGGTTGGCGTCGAAGCACGCCGCGAAACGTTCCTCGACGATCGTGATGACCGCCTCGACGGGACAATCACCTTTACTGATATCGTCACGGGCGTAACGAACCTGAGCGACGTGATGGGCACAAGTCCGACGCCAGATACGGACGGCTCTCGGTCTGTGTTTTCCGCGTTTGTCGAAACCGTGATTCCTGTTGTCAGCCCAGAAATGAATATTCCGCTGGTTGAAAGATTTGACGTACAACTGGCCGGCCGATTTGAGAGTTATTCCGATGTCGGTGAAGTTGCAAAACCCAAAGTCGCAGTTTCCTGGTATCCTGCGTCATGGCTGCAAATCCGCGGGGCCTATGCCCGCGGTTTCCGCGCGCCAAACCTTGAGCAGATCAACGCAACAGGCATTCGCCGAGTCAATGGCGGCCGCGAAGACTGGATTCTTTGTGAAGCGACAGCGCGTGCAAACATGACGGCATTTAGCACCGGGGATTGTGACGGTACGTCGGTCGAGAGTGTTCGGGCTGCCGGTCCCAATCTAATGCCTGAAAACAACCAGAACTTCTCGCTCGGCGCCGTGTTCCAGCCCGAAGGGTCTGGTCTGACCGTCACAGTGGATTACTGGAAAATTAAGCAGACTGATCTCGTTGGCATATTTGGCGACCAGAACCAAATTTCTCTGGACTATTTGTTGCGGGTGAATGGAAGCTCGAATCCGAATGTTGTTCGCGACACCCCGGATGCGGCGACGGTTGCATTGTTTACCGCCGCCGGTCTCGATCCGGCCGGCGAAATTCTTGAAGTTCGCGATAATTTTGTGAACCTCAATCCCCGAGAAGCGTCAGGGCTGGACTTCGGTCTATATTACGACATTGATACAGACATCGGCGACTTTAGCTTTTCGGCGAACGCTGCGCACCTTCTCGACTTTTTCCAGGACCCGTCGCCTCCGGGAGCTGAAATTCTCGCTGCAATCGATGCGGGCGTGATCAGCGACGAAGTTGACGTTGGCGGCAGCGAGTCGCTTGTTGAACAAAACGGTCGCCCGAAGTGGCGCGGCACCGCGGGCCTGACGTGGCGGAACGGACCATTCGGCGCCGGCGCATTTGGTCGATATATCGGTCCCGTGACTGACACCTCGGTCACAGGACCGGGCGGTGAAATCTTCCGCGTTGACGATTGGATGTCCGTCAACCTTTACGTTCAATACACGATCGATAATGCCGGCCCGGTTTCGAACACGCGGCTCCGCTTTGGCGTGCGCAATATCACTGATGAGGAGCCGCCGCTGGCGGACGAGTTCGCGACCGGTTTTTATGAAGAGCTCCACTCCAGTCGTGGTCGCTATTGGTATGGTTCAATCCGTAAGGAATTTTAATTGAACCTCCCATGCGCTGGGCGATTGCGTTCTACATCGCCCGGCGCACTCATTCCTTCAATAAGCTCGTTTCCGGATAAATGATGAGCATTAAACTAACGGTTTCACTGTGTGTCGCCCTGCTGACGGCGACTTACAGTTTTGCACACGCTTGCGAAAACGAACTTGCAACGTTAGACGCCGATTTTGAGGGTGCGCGCATGTCAGAATGCGTTGCGAAAAAAAACAGCTTCAATATTCGCATTGACCCGGAGAATAAGCCTATCAATCCAAGCCCCTGGTACGCGTTTCGGGTAACGCCGAAACAGCCTGGTGAGCTAAAAATCGTCATGCGGTACTCCGACTCCAAACACCGCTATCGTCCAAAACGAAGCGACAATGCCACGCATTGGCGCCTTGTTGACCTGGACCGTGTTCGCGAACGACGAAAGGGTAAGAAGGTAACGCTGCGCATGAAAATGGAGGATACACCCTTCATTGTCGCGGCGCAGGAGCTGCTTCTGACAGGCGCCTACCAAAAATGGACTGACGACATTGTCGAACGCGCCGGGCGTCGCACGGAAACTATCGGCGAATCAGTTCAGGGGCGCCCGCTTGTCGCAATTATTTCGGAACCTGAAAACGAGACCGAAAAAAAAGAACACGTCCTGCTTGTCGGGCGTCAACATCCGCCGGAACTGACAGGCGCGTTCGCCATGTTGCCGTTTCTGGAAACGGTTTTCGCCGATACGCCGCTTGCTCAGGAGTTTCGCAATCGGTTTCGCCTCACCGTGGTTCCGCTGATGAATCCAGACGGGGTCGTCAACGGCAATTGGCGACACAATGTGAACGGCGTTGATCTCAACCGAGATTGGGGACCGTTCACGCAACCAGAAACACAAGCCATCAAAAGAATTGTCGACGACATTGCGGCTGGTAAAGATAGTGAATTGCGTCTGATGCTAGACTTTCACTCCACAAACAGAAACGTGTTTTATACGCAGTTCAAAGATGTTGAAACGGTTCCGGCTAAGTTTACCGATCATTGGATTGCGGGCGCTCGTGAACGGCTGGAAGGCTATGAGTTTGAACGCGCGGAACGCGAAACGACAGAACTCGCCACATCCAAGAATTATATCCATCGTCGGTTCGGGGCGCCGGCAATCACCTACGAACTCGGTGACCAGACGGACCGCCGTCTGATACGCGCCTCAGCGATCATTTTCGCCGAGGAAATGATGAAAACCTTATTGGCCAGTGATCCGTCGCTGGAAGATAAGGCCAATCCGGCTGCACAAGAGTAGCAGATGAAAGTCATCGTCCTTGGCGCAGGCGTCGTCGGGATTACGACCGCATATTGTCTGGCGCGCCATGGCTGTGCAGTCACTGTCATTGATCGCCGAAACGAGCTCGCGGCGGAAGCGAGTTACGCGAATGGCGGGCAACTATCATATGATTTTGCGTCACCGATGGGTTCGCCGGGGGTTCTGAGACGGTTGGCCGATTATCTCTTGGGACGAGACGAGGCGTTCAAGATCAGTCTCACGGCTGAACCGGCTTTTTTGAGTTGGGGCTGCAGTTTTCTCGCCAATTGCTTGCCGTCTAATACGCGTCGCAACGCCGAACGCCTCGCAAGCCTGGCGCAGGATTCTGAAAAATCGCTCAAACATCTGATAAAAGAGACTGGGATTGGTTTTGATTACCGAAAATCCGGTAAGCTTGTTTTGTTTGATAGTGCTGGCGAATTCTCGGCGGCTGCGAAGCGCGCGCAAAGCACAAATTGTAGCGACCGTAATCTAATACCGCTCGATAAAACAGCATGTCTGAAACTGGAGCCGGCGTTACGGGGTTGGCGCGGGGCGTCTTTCGTCGGCGGCCTTTACGCGCCGAATGACGAGGTTGGTGATGCGCGCCTATTCGCCAATGCTATCGGCGCTCTGGCAAGCAAGAGATACGGCGTCGAGTTTGTTTTGGGGAGAACTGTCAACGCAATTCAGGTCCGAAAAGGCATAGCTTGCGGCGTCAGCTTTGACGGTGGCGACTTGGACGTTGACGCCATTGTGGTTTGCATGGGAGTCAATGCGCCGCGACTTCTGCGGCCGTTGGGGGTTGCCGCTCCGATTCAGCCCATTCGCGGTTACTCAATCACCGCGCCGGCGAAGTCCGGCGCCCCGCAGGTCGCGATTACAGACCTCGGGCGCAAAATGGTTTTCTCGCGCATCGGTGCGAATATGCGCGTCGCCGGTTTCGCAGATGCAGGCCCCCAATCGCCCGAAATCGCACAAGGGCGCATTCAGGCTCTTGTGCATCGCGCGCAAAGCACGCTTCCGCAAGCAGCGGACTATTTGAGCATCTCGTCAAAATGGGTTGGCGTTCGACCATCTACACCGAACAGTTTGCCAATAGTTGGCGAAAGCAAGGTTCGTCGTCTTTTTCTCAATATCGGCCATGGCATGTTCGGCTGGACGCTTTCGGCTGCAAGCGCCGAGAAAATTGTCCGTGAAGTCATTTCCGGCAAGGGCGCTGTCATTCAAGGAAAGGCGGCATAGCGTGGCATTCTCTCCAAAATACTTTCTAATGATGATCGCATGGTATGTGGCGTCATCTTGCTCTCCGCAAAGCGATACAGCCGAGAGAACCGTTGATGTGTTGATTTCCGCTGGCCTTGTTTATTCAGGCGCCGTGGGCGATCGCGGCGAACATCAAGATGTTGGGATTACGGCGAATCGCATCGTCTTTGTCGGTGATGCAGATGCAGAGGGCGTAAATGCGCAGGTAACAGTCAATGCGGAAAACCTTATTGTCGCGCCGGGGTTCATCGATCCACATACGCATAGTTTGAGCGACCTTCTTTCCGAAGCGGGGCGGCTCAACGCCAACTATCTGACCCAAGGCGTAACTACTGTCCTTGCCGGGAATGACGGTGACGGACCGGCCGAGATTGCATCGACGTTAAACGAACTCGAAAATAACGGCGTTGGGACGAATGTCGGACTGTTCACCGGTCACAATACCGTCCGTAAGTCGGTTATTGGCGCGGCGGATCGATCGCCGACGCAACGGGAGATGGAGCGAATGCGTGATATCGTGCGCACCGCCATGGCCGAAGGCGCGCTCGGTCTGTCGTCGGGGCTTTATTATGCACCTGGCTCATTTGCTAAGACGGATGAGCTTGTCGCTTTGGCGAGCGTCGCAGCTGAATATGGCGGCGTTTATGAAAGCCATATTCGAGACGAAAGTTCATATTCGGTCGGGCTTTTTGCCGCCGTGGACGAAGCGCTTGAAATTGGAATGAGAAGTAGCGCGCCCGTCCACATCGCTCACATAAAGGCGCTTGGGGTAGATGTCTGGGGGCAAAGCGCCGACGTAATTGAACGTATTGAAAGCGCCCGTCGCGCGGGCCAGCAGGTCACCGCCGACCAATATCCATGGGCCGCGTCGGGAACACACATTTCTAACGCGCTAATTCCCAATTGGGCGAAGGCGGGGTCTTTAGAAGAGCTGTATGCGCGGCTACGCGATCCATCGCTGCAGCCGAAACTGGTTATGGAAATTGAAGAGAATCTTCGCAAACGCGGCGGCGCCGACGCATTGCTTATTGTCGCCGGCGAAGAGGCGTGGGTTGGCAAGACGCTTCTCGAAGTTTCACAAAATAGGGGGGCTGAACCGGTCGAAACGGCAATTCATATCGTTATTGAGGGTGATGCGCGCGTTGCGTCGTTCAATATGCAGGAAAGCGATATCGAAGCGTTCATGTCGCAAGCCTGGGTCGCCACAAGCTCTGACGGAACTGACGGTCATCCGCGAAAGTTCGGCAGTTTTCCGCGGAAGTATCATCACTACGTAGTCAAAAAGGGTACAATCTCTCAGGCGGCATTTATCCGTCGCAGCACTGGCCTTGTCGCTGACATTTTCGGTCTATGCGACCGAGGATATATTCGCGAAAACTTCATCGCGGATATTGTCGTATTCGATCCTCAACGGTTCGCCGAGAATGCAACTTTTTCCGAACCCAAGCGCATGTCGTCAGGTGTCGTTCACTTGTTTGTAAACGGTGCAGCAGCGATTTCAAATGGAACATTGAACGACACGCCGACAGGGCGACCTCTGCGGCGTGCGCAGTGTGATTAGGGACGAGGAAGCGACGATGCTCAAGAAATGGTTCGAAATTAAGCTGTGGAAACGGATATTCGCGGCGTTAGTTGCCGGCGTCATCGTCGGTTTGATCTGGGGTGAAGGTGCAGCGTCTATTCGCTGGATCGGCGATATTTTTGTTCGGCTGATCCGTATGTTGGTCGTTCCCCTAATTTTTACGACGCTCGTTTCTGGCGTTGTTGCCATGGGCGACCCGAAACGTCTTGGCTCTATCGGGCTTAAAGCCTTTTTTCTTTACCTGTTCACGACAGCGGCGGCGATCACGATCGGACTTGTCATGGGCGCAGTCCTGCAGCCTGGCGCAGGCGTCGACCTTGCTGGCGCTGAAGCGCGGGATCTTGGCCCGCCATTGACGCTACTTGAGCGGCTCTATGCAATCATTCCACTTAATCCAGTGGCCGCGCTCGCAGAGGGCAACATTCTGGCGATCATAGTGTTCGCTATTTTATTCGGTGTCGGCATTGTTCTTGCGGGCGATCAGGCAAAGATTCTTGGTGATGCGTTTCATGCAGCCGCCGAAGCCATGTTGAAAGTGACCTTCCTGGTCATGGAACTTGCGCCAATCGGCGTGTTCGCCCTGATTGCATGGGTCGCGGGCACCCAAGGCGCGGCGACCCTCTTAAATGTCTTCACATTGGCGATTGCGGTCTATGTCGGGTGTGCGCTGCATATGATCATCGTGCATGGCGGGGTAATTCGGTTTCTCGCTAATATGCCGCTAATACCATTTGTTCGCGGCGCTGCTGATCCGCAGCTGGTAGCTTACTCAACGTCCTCAAGCGCAGCTACGTTGCCCGTGACGATGGCGGCGGCAGAAGAGAATCTCGGCATCCGCGCACCAGTGCGGTCGTCGGTTTTGCCCCTTGGCGCCACCGTCAACATGGACGGGACGGCGCTTTATGTTGGCATCGTCGCCTTATTCGCCGCGCAGGCGTTCGGCGTGCCGTTGTCTTTCTCGGACTATTTGATCATCGGCCTCACAACGACACTCGTTTCCATCGGCACAGCTTCCGTGCCTTCTGCGTCCCTGTTTCTTCTGGCGGCCGTCCTTGAAGCGATCGGCGTTTCAGGCGCGCAAACAGCTATCGTTGTCGGCTTCATTCTGCCTTTCGACCGAATTCTCGATATGATGCGTACGGTCGTAAATGTAACGGGCGATCTAGCCGTCGCGACGACCGTCGCGAAATGGGAGAGTGAATTAGATGAGGACATTTATCGGAAACGACCTACGCTTTGAATGAGCGGGAGGGTTAGTGAAAAATAGATCGTACACCTTCTTGTGTAGGCTCTAACTTATTCACGACGCTCTCTCAATTAAGAGCGGTTTAGTCGAGTCCGTAATAGGCTTGCCATACTCAATTTTAATTAGCCGTTGCTCAGTGCAGCGACAGTGAATAAATTACGCCAACCGCTCCCTATTGTTCCATTGCAGACATTCTGCGGAGTTAGAATGCGTGCTCGTGTTCTCCTCAAAGAGGACATAAGGTGAGACGGTAGCCAAATGCGCAAAGTCGGGCGTTATGAACCCGCTGCTTGATTGGCCAGCGGCATGAAAAAGCCGCAGCCAAAGAAACGCATACGGGTCGCTGACGTGGACTTTGCGGTTGCGGAGCCCATCTAGTAATTGCCGGGATTTTACCGAATGTGGACAGTGAAAAACCGACCGCGCTTCAGAGGTCGTTCCAATAGCATGCAGTTACTGCTGTGACTATCGTTCTTTGAGGTTTGCGCGGTAACTGACCAGCAATGTCGCCGGCTAGGGAGTGGTCACCTCAAAAGCGAACAATAACTTTAGGCCTGTTCATGCCTGTTAGGAGTGGAGTGAATCACGGCACGTAATTCCCTTCGTCAATTGCGACGCTTCCAGCACAATTGAGATCTTATGATAGAGGCAATAGATCATCACATAGTTTGAGCAAGTTCGCATGCAGCGTAGCGACATCAACACTCCCATTTCTGGTATCGTAAAAGAAGCGCCTGTTCGCGCGCGCGGCGGCTGGAAACAGCGCAACGGCAGATGCTTTCGGCGTCTTTTCTTTTGCGATGAAGAGTTTCGCCGCGCCACTAGCGCCCAAAAAATGGGCGATATACAGCTCCGCATAGTTCGGCTCTCGTCCGAGGCGTCGAGTAAGAAAAACGCGCTGTTCGCGGGCATAATGCGCGGCCATAAACGTCGACAACTTTGGGTCAAACCTAAGGTTTAGTATTCGTCGTTTTAGACGCAGATTTTCAACCGTCGGGCGGCCGTTTGTCGGCAGCTCGATATGTCGAGCCAGTTCTCCCTGTCCGTGATTGGGCCCGTGGCGCGCAAACAAGTCGAGCCAGGTTGCCTCAGTAAATTGATAAAGGCCTTTTGCGGACGAGGTGCCAGCCGCTGCAACAGGGTCGAACGAGCTTTCGCGCTCCGCCAAATGGGCGAGATAGTGATCTGGTATGCCGGTGAGCGAGGACGCCTCACCGATAAACGTGTTTATGGCGGCTCGCGAAAACACGCTGTCGCCGAAATCCGTTGTTTCGGCTATGTGAGGCGCGGGCAAAATCGCGAAGTTTTCTGATGGCGTGATTTCCAGCTCAGCACGCTCCAAGGCGAGCATTTCACGCATCGCCTCATCCTGAGCCGTCGACATCCTGCTCAATCGATTATGAACTTCAAAGTCGTGCGCCTTGGCCTGCACCCAAGCCGCGCCGTCACGCGTTGCGTGAATAGCCGCCGCACTAGCGCGCGTGAGCGTCGCTTCCATGGCGCCGACGGAGAAAAAATCCCAGATAAGGGCGCCGCCCAACGCGAGTATGAGAATGGTCCTCAAGAGCATGCCTGGTAGCTAGTGCGCCACGAACGCTGGTTGGAGAGCAGTTGGTGGTCACGTGATGTTTCGTGATCCGATAGCGAGACGGCCGCTAATCAGGCTGAAAATACGTTGTTCGCCAATTGCGATCGCCCAGCTCAGTGCCAATAACGCGCTTGTTGTTTGTACGTGATGGCCGGTATTCGCATCTTTGCGCCGTGAGCAGGTAAAGGAGAAGAAGATGAGTATCCGATCGTTTTCACTCGCCATCGTGGCGGCTGCAGCGGGGTTTGTATTGACGCCGGCGGCAGCTGATGCAGCGTCGACGCCAACACCAGCGATCTATGAGTCCGGCGCTGCGGCTAACGTAGCCGAGACAGATCTATATAGTGACGTACGGTATCACTCACGGCGCGGATATCATCACCGAGGTTTCCATTCGCGGCGGGGGTTTCACCGTCCTCACGGTTTCCATTGCGGCTATTACAGTGGACGCAGGATTCACCGTAGATCATTTCATCACCAGCGATATTATGACCGCCGCTTTCGCCGCCACGGAGTCCACGGGAGCAGGAGGTTTCACAATAAGCACGGCGTCGTAATCAAAAAACATCACTAGCGTTGCGCATAGAGCGATTGGCGCCGCCTTATGATCTACGTCTCGGATCAGGCGTCATGAGCCGCCCGCAACCTTCTACTCATTGCGGGCGGCTTTAGGCGTTTAGTGCCCGAGCCTAAATGTCGGCGTCCGGCAATTACCTGTCGTTCGTATTTGAATAGACAGAATTTTGACCTAATGAGGCCGAAACCTAGTAAGCTAAGAGTCATCCTCACCAGGAAATTACAGACCAAGCTTTTTTTGAATGTAGTCGCCAGTCAGATGTTTGACGACATTCATGGGCTCACAGCGCCCATCGGGGTCAAAATCAATGGGGCCGATCTTTTTGGCGACGCTGAGGGCAGCGGCGTTGAGTTCTTTGCTTCGCTTTCCCATGCCCATCAACGCTGTCGCCATTGACATGAGCGTTGCAGTTGATTGCTCTTTATACGTATTTTCAATGTGAGCGATATGGTTGAGGAAATATTCCTCTTTCGGTGCACTTTTCTTGTTATTTTTGGAGATTTCATAGAGCAGGCCATATCCGCAATCACGACGCACCGGGTCATTGGAATCGATACACTTGTCAGCGAGTTCGACGACGAACGGCGCCTTAGCGAGAGTGGCGTCGCACGAGGAAAATACATGCGTGAGATAGCCGCCTTTCAGTTGTTCTACCTGCGTCTCGGCTTGTTCAATCGTGATTGCCTTGGGGTCATCGATGAGTAGAGAAATAATTTTCATCTCATAGATTTTTTCTCGCCAAAGCTGTTCAGCAAGCCTTGAATCTCTGCCTATGGTTTTGGCGAACTTGCGTAGCTTTGTTAGGCCGACGCCAAAGGATTTGAGCCCCCCTGACTCTTCCTGATGTTTCACCCAATTCGCAATTCCCCGCGGGTCCTGATTGGCTTTAAGGTACTCACGGATATCCGATTTCTTCATGACGGGTTCCCGGTGGTGCAGCCCATTTACATGAAACCATGAGAACGTCTCTGACGGAAGGCAGATCCGGCCAAAACCTCCATGTTTGTGAGGCAGCCAACGCCGATAAAGCGGACGCCAAGCGCCTGGCGTTAATCTGGCCTGGAAAGGCACATTAACCGCTGGATCTTTTCGAGATGCGCTCTTGAAATCTCCGGCCATTCATCTTCATGCGAACCGCCAGGTTGTAGCTCGCGTCCCGAAAAACCGGTGGGCGCAAGATCATCCATGAAAATAATCAGGAGTTCCTTTCGGCGGTCCTCCGTCGGCAAGTGAACCAGCCGCGCATATGCGAAGTCCTTTGGGATGCGAAACCCTTTGTTGGCGGCGAACTTGCGCGCGAGATAACCGTCTGTTCCGGGTTCGCCATATTCGAAAACCGGACTACGTACGCCTGGCTCTGTGTCCGTATAGAAATCAAATTCGCCGATTTGGGTGCGCAAGGGCGAGCTTGAATAATCATACTGCCAGTCAAATCCGGGCCGGACCCCCTCGAACTGAATCCAGAATATGCTTTCCAGATCGTCATTTGCCTTTGTCGCGACAAAAAAATGCTGCTCAACGTTCGCCGTTCCGTAGAGAACAAACTTCTGTCCTCCAATGTAGCTGAATTCCTCTGCAAAGCTGATCAGCACCGCTGGGTCTGCGGGATACTGGATCGTTCTGCCAGATACTTCCCCTGCGAGCCCCGTGAACTCCGGCGCCGTCGTCAATCGACCTCGATCATTGAAAAAGGCGTAGGGGCCAAATATCAGGACGCCAATTACAACCACCAATGCTAAAATCAGAAATGTGCGTCTCATGATGGCGTCCCCTCTTCGTGTATGAGGGAATACCACAAATCTCAGAACCTGCCTTACAATAACCTCTGCTATCTGGCGCGAGGCCCAGCATAGTTGCTTCGGCTAGCGAGCACAGGCAATTACCGAGCATTCATCAAGCAACTCTCAAATGTCCGCTTTCGGCAACAACGGTCATTCAGTCTATCGGGAGCCGGATTGACCTTCGAATGTCTGCCTTTGGCCCATTGCAGACATTGGCAAAAGGGGGCTGCGCACACCGTCTAGGGAGGGAGGGGACCCAGACGGTGCGCGCCGCAAAGCCGCCCTTGCAGCGGCTGTCCAGCCCCAAGCGTATAGGCCATTTCCTCATATAGTTTCAGGAACCGGTGGACGCAATCACGTGATCGTCGAAACGGAGACGGCCGCATCTAATGTCGACGCTTCAAATTGGCGCTTCGGTTCAGTGATTTGTGCGACTTGTCCTATTTGTGTTGAGTTAAGTCAGTGTTTTACGTATCATACCGCGGCGCGTACTGGTGGATGAGCTTGAGAGAATCCGACCTGTAGCGGAGCGTTCAACAATCAATCCACCAACGCCGAAGGCGCGCTTCGATTGCGCCTTGCTCCATATGTTGTTTTGGCACGCGCTAATCTGCGTTTCGTATTCAGTAGGCGTCTTATAGATTTCCATGTGCATTATCGGCTCGCCAAAGGAGATTGTTCTATGAAGAATACAATTATTATCTGCGCTGCAGCGCTCGCTTTCGGCGCAGTTGCGGCAACTTCGGTCGCTCAGAACCAATCGAATTATCCTGATCTTGACTATAAGCCGCTGTTTAATGGCGATGGCGAGCTTGAACTGCCGAAAGACTTTCGCCGGCTGATCTTTATAGGCTCGCCATTGACACCGAACGGTTTGAATAACGGTGCTGCAGGATTCCCCGAATACCACAACGTATACACGCAACCCAAAGCGTTTGACGCGTATCGTGCGACGGGCAAATGGCCGGAAGGCACGATGATGATTAAGGAGCTGCAGCTTGTCAAAACTGACGACGACAACTTCGAAGATGGATCGCGATTTGAGCCATCCGGACGCGGATATTTCCCGGCAGCGGTCAACGGTATGGATGTCTCGGTCAAGGACTCAAAACGTTATGCCGACACAAACGGCTGGGGATATTTTAACTTTGGCCATCATGCGCCGCCATATGCCGCATCTGCGCCAGCAGCGCCGAAAGAGGCCTGCGCTCAGTGCCATATCGACTCTGCTGACGAGGACATGGTGTTTGTAGAGTTTTACAAATCCATTCTGGAACCGCTTCCGGCCGAATAGCGGTATTATTGATCAGGCGATCAACCGCGCAGGGAGAAAGTTTGCCATGACTAATAAATCTATTGTGTCAGTATCACTTACTGCCTGCGTGGCCGTCGGAATTGCGCTCATCGCGGTCTTGCTGTCGCAAGCGAGTCCTTATGCATCAGCGCGCGCTGACGACGCTACAAACGCGTCTGAACCCGGGGCGTACGGGCGATTTGTTGACGCGGAAGGAAACATCTCTCTGCCAGACAATTTTGCAACCGAATGGGCGCATTTGGGCTCTTGGGCGGTTGCGAAAGATGGCGGAGTCGAGGGCATCCACAATGTATATGCGCCACGGGAAGAGGTCGCCCATTTCCGTGAACATCAGGAATTTCGCGACGGCGCGATGCTGGTGAAGGAAGTGCGCGCAGCGCGGGGCGCAGCGCATACAACCGGCGATGCACATTGGGGAGAGGGCATCCAGGTTTGGTTCCTAATGGTCAAGGACGCTCAAGGCCGGTTTGCGGATAATCCGCTTTGGGGCGACGGCTGGGGCTGGGCGCTCTACAACGGCGATAATCCCGATAGGCAGGTTGCGACGGATTACAAGAAGGACTGCTTGGGCTGCCACATCCCTGCTGAAAAAACGGATTGGACTTATATCTACGCCTATCCGGTTCTCGGTCGTAAAGTCGCGCAATATGCGCCTAAAGAAGAGGAAGCAGCGAGCGCTGCAGCGGCGGCAATGACCTCAATGGCGGCCGCGTCAGGTGATGCTGAAGCAGGCGAACAAGTCTATGGTCGATGCGCTGCTTGCCATAGCTTGACGCCTGGTCAGCATGGATTGGGCCCGTCACTTGCTGGCGTGTTCCTAAGAAAGGCGGGCTCGGCCGAGGGCTACAGTTACTCGCAAGCCATGCAAAGTTCTGACGTGATCTGGAACGAGGAAACACTAGACGCACATCTCGTTGACGTTAAGGGCTTCATTCCCGGCAACAAGATGGGCACGCTATTTCCTAATGGTGTCCAAGATCCGGAGGAGCGGGCCGCGGTAATTGCGTATTTGAAGGAAGCGTCGTGAAATTCAGCTGTCATTAGATGTCGCGTTCACAATTGCAGATAAGCGATCACGCTGACGTCGGGATGTGTGACGTGAGCACAAATTGCAGGGAAATTTTGTGCTGAAATAACTATGTAGACATGGGCCAACATTCAAGAGTGCTTGCGGCCATGCGCAGGGTGCTGGCCATTCAGCGATCCCTCTCGTTCAGAATGGCAAGTTCGTGTTGAATAGCGCCAAGCCGGTCAAAGGTCCTAAAAGCTATAATTGCGCGTTCAAAAATAACGTGGACCAATAGGGGCCCAATTGTGACGGCGAATATCCATGCCCAATTCTCAAGTTTGATCAGAACATAAGCGCCGTATAGCGTGCCGCCGATGCCAGTCCAAAATAGAAACTGCAGAACCAACGGTGACACCATAGATTTGACTGTTAAAATGTTCAGTACAGCCTGCATTTGGATCTCCGTTTGGGATTCGGGACAGTCTTCAGCTTCTTAAGACGTACGCCAGATCTGTCTGCTAGCGCCCCCGTCCATTGGAAAGCACTACGCGATCAGTTTTTGACGATTAAGCTTCAACTGCTGCCTTGAGAAATGCTAGGTCTTTCTGCATTTTCTTTTTAACGACGCCTCTTAGGAAGGGAGAAAACAGCCCCATCATGCCGCCAAACTTCACATCCATCCTGTGTTCGAATTCGAGTTCGCCATCAGCCAGCGCCGTAATTTGATATTCACTCACCGTATTGATCGGTCCACCCGAGACATCGACCTTCAGAAAACGGTTTTGTTCGATCTCTAGGATTTCACTAATCATCTCCTGGGATCGACCATTTTCTTCGATTGTAACCGCGGCTCGCGCACCGACCCTGTGATCGATTCCATCTAGCGGACGAGATGATACAAATCCGCCAAGCCACTGTCTCAATTTGTCGGGCTCAATTAGATGTTGAAATACGGCGCTGGCGGGTGCGCTAATTCTGATTTTGGACTGAATTTGCATTGTTCGAAGCTCCAAGATCGTCAGTTTTCCGGATTTCCAAAAATGGGCGCTGGCAAGGGCGCACATACTCCTCGCACATGGTTGGCGGCATAACTAAGTGCCTGTGAATTTTGGGGGTCTTTTTTCTAAGAATGACTGGAGCCCTTCCATTGCGTCTTTCGTTGTCGACAATCTTTCTTGTGTCCAATTCAATCCGGAGAACGTCGCTGCTTCTCCTTCAGCCAAATACCTAAGCGCTGACTTCTTGGTTTCTCGAATAGCAATCGGCGCATTCTCGGCGATTTCTTTTGCCAGTTCCAATGCTCTATCAAATACTTCATCGGGTTCGACTACTTCTTGAGCGAGCCCGATGCGATAAGCTTCGTCTGTATTAAACTTGTCGGAGCGCAATAGATGATACATTGCGTTTCCCCAACCGGTGC
The DNA here is from genome assembly GCA_965243785.1 of Hyphococcus sp. Classification (GTDB taxonomy): domain Bacteria; phylum Pseudomonadota; class Alphaproteobacteria; order Caulobacterales; family Parvularculaceae; genus Hyphococcus. Next base: position 48,824 of record CBDEVX010000015.1, read on the forward strand.
GTTGTACCCATCGAACAGTTGCGCCGCCCTGCGGAATAATACCTCGGGTAGGTTCTAGTTGCCCGAACTCAGCGTTGTTCGCAGCAACAACGATATCGCAGCTCAAGACAATTTCGAGAGCAGCTGTAAACACATACCCGCGGACAGCCGCGACTAGCGGCTTGGTACAGCGCCGGTTGAGCTGTAATGGATCAATGCCGGTAATTGGCCTCCTACCCTCGCGGCCAGTCATCATGCCGATCGAACGGGCGAGGTCGAGACCAGCGCTGAAGTTGGGACCGACGCCATAAATCAAGCCGACATTGAGATCAGCGGTGTCCTCAAGTCGGTCCAGTGCGTCAGCCAGTGCGAACAACATGTCAGGCGTCAAGCTATTTCTCTTCTGCTCGCGGTTAATGCCGATCAGCAACACCTTGTCGCGTGCTTCAACGTCGATTGTTCCATTTTCTGACATGTGTCTATGCCGCGGGCGATTGATTGAATTTGACAATAATAATAAGAATCTTAATAATAGAATTCAAGAGGGCATTATTGATGAGGGTTTAGAACGGCAATGGAGCAGTCGGGGATGGTATCGAAGCGCCACGCATATTGGCGCAAGCGCAGCTGTCAGTCAGATATGGGTGCGTTCGTGATTGCCTCGTTGTCGATCGTTCTTGTTGGATGTTCCGAGCTTGGTCCGCAAAAGGTCGAACGTCTCGCCAACCAGGCCCGATATTCATTCACTGACGAGACCGGCGCGCCGATGCAAATGGAGCAAATAGTGTTTCTTCAAGGGGAGTGGGAGACGCGTGCGAGCTTTATTAATCCAAGAAATTTTGAAGATTCTTGGACATTAACTGCGCCGCAATCGGCGTCATGCCATGCAATTCTCAGCGGAGCTTTTATTCAATGTGAAATGGATACACTATTTCCGCAGGGATTTTCGTGGCGCACGGTGTCTATTTTTTCCTTCGATCGCTATCAGGATACTCACCGAGTGGCATTCATGGACGACCAATGGGCGTTGTTCGACGTCTATGAGGGGCGAATTCAAGACGGCATTCTCAAAGCCGACAACCGAAACACCAAAACATTCGGGCCGGGCGGATTGAACGGTGAATTTATTCCTGCAGGTTTCGAGCTTGCTACAGGAGACACTTTAGACGAATTTTCATTTTCTTGGATGTCAGATTTTGGAGGGGCAACGTATTGGCGCCCTGTTATCAAAATTGATTTCATCCGAAAGGTAGACACAAGCGGGGATACTTAACTCAAATATTTAGAGTTATTGAAACGAAAAAGTCCATTTAGTAATCAGATCCCGGATAAACACTACAAATACAACAAATGAGACTGCTAACCTGTGGATCGCAATTCCGAACTCTCAGATGTCGCAGGCAGAACTTGTCGAGAGAATTCACTCTTCCTGCTTTTTCAAATACTTTTGCATAACTCGACGTCGCGCGCGAATTTCTTCGGAGGCAATGTTGCTTCCTAAGTCAGCAAATTCGGTTGATTTTTCCGCTGTCACTTCATTGAATTGTCGAATTGATAACAGTTGTTCATCGCAAATTTGAATTGAACGTCTTAGCCAGTCGTGACGTTGTTTTTTTGTCATCGCGCCCAAAAAAAACGACTTTTTACGCAACGGATCAATAGGAAAGGAATGAAGTGCAGATATATCGAGGAGCCATTTACGAATGTTTGTTAGCCCATCAGCGGTGCAGGTCAGTTCATATGATCGACGGCGGTCCGAAGGTATGGGTTTCTTCTTCAGATACCCTCGTTTCACTAGTCTATTGATTGCGGGGTAGACGCTGCCGGCGCTATCTCTCCTGGCGCCCACGGGTGATGACTCATAAACCTTTTTTACCCAGTAACGAGTGCAGGGCTGATCTTTCCAAACTGTCGCCAGCAGCTCATTTTCAAGTTCTGTTAATTCTCTGGTCTTCGACATAATTCGGTGCGCCCAGGAAGTCTCAATAACCAATGCCAGTCAGATAAGTGATTCAAGAAATTATGCTAGTATTAGGTAAAACTTGTCGCTGGATGGGTTTTGCCCTTCATTGGCGATGTGCTCATTAAAGAAGCTGGTGATTTAGCAATTATGTCGTGCCGGTCACAACCGCAATACTGCGTGATCGATAGGCATTAAATGGAATATGTTGTGCGTATGCGCGCTCTGGAGACAGAACGAATTATTCTACGCCCCCTAACCAAAGGAGATCTTGGGGATTTGCACCGGTTATATGGTGATGAGCGTGTCATGCAGTTCATAACGGGCGCCCCCCGAACGAAGGAAAGGACAAGGGAGCGGTTGCAAGTTCACTTAAAGCAGCACGAAGATTATGCGTTTGGGCTGTGCGCAGCGATATCTAAGTGCGAAAAAAGAGTTATTGGTCGTTGCGGTTTGGAACCGCGAGAAGAAGCGAAGGGTGTCGCAGGCGAACTCGCATGGATGTTCGAGCCTCAGTGTTGGGGGCGTGGATTAGGGTCGGAGGCCGCATCTGCGCTCCTGACATTCGGATTTGAGGACTTAAAACTGCACTGTGTTTTCGCCACCGCTGATCACAGAAACAATGCCTCAATTTCAATTATGGAGAAGCTGGGCATGAAACTAGTCACCGAAGATCAGCGCGGAGTGGAATACGAGGTTCGGCGTTAGATTGGAAGAGAATTACTCGGCTTCAGCCCGACGCTTCCTGAGCAATTGAGACTTTATGACAGAGGTATTAGATTACCACACAGTTTGAGTAGGTTCGCATACAGCATGGCGATTTCAACACTCTCATTTTTGGTATCGTAAAAGAAACGTCTATTCGCGCGCGCGGCTGCAGGAAACAATTCAACAGCGGAAGCTGTGGGCGTCTTTTCGTTCGCGATGAAGAGTTTTGCCGCGCCACTGGCCTCCAAAAAATGGGCTATATACAACTCCGCATAATTCGGCTCTCGGCCGAGGCGTTGAGTAAGAAAAACGCGCTGCTCACGGGCATAGTGCGCAGCCACAAACGTCGACAATTTCGGATCAAATCTGAGGTTCAATATGCGACGTTTAATACGCAGATTTTCAACCGTCGGGCGGCCGTCCTTGAAGCGATCGGCGTTTCAGGCGCGCAAACAGCTATCGTTGTCGGCTTCACTCTGCCTTTCGACCGAATTCTCGATATGATGCGCACTGTCGTAAATGTAACGGGCGATCTAGCCGTCGCGACGACTATCGCAAAATGGGAAAATGAATTGGATGAGGATATCTATCGGAAGCGACCTATGAGTTAGGCGAAAACGGAAGTACCCGCGAAAAGCAACCGGCACATTTTCGACGGCTCGTGTGTTCCAGACTGGCTTTGATCAAAACAGCTTCTGTTTCGAATGTGACGTCGGGATCGGCATGTGAGTTTGCCAAGTTAGTAATTAAACACCTATCCCGCCACTATCGAAAAGCCCAAGATTTGACGCCCATAATGCCCAGACAGGGGATCTCGCGCTTTGCTGATTGCACCATTAAGCGAACACACTCGACCCAGCAACGTATGACCGTTTCGGGCCAATTACGGCCACATCCGCGAAGAATTTTGGGTGAAGCGAGTTTGTTAAACCCGTTTCTACTCTTTTTGCGCAATTGCTGTTCGTGAAACTCTATCGCTCAAGGTACCTGTGTCGGACGTGGTGTATTCGGCGATAACGGTACGCGCTTCTTCAAGCGCTTCCGCTGTCGACATTTCGCCGTCGGCGACAAAATTCGCGAACCCGAGAATTTGATTGTAAACCTCTTCTGGTTCTCCCTGGACGGTTAGACCAAAACGATCATTTTCGATTTCGAGTTGCATCCATTCAGCGCGTACGGCTTTCCAGAAATCTTCCGTCGCTGCCCAATAGTCATTGCCAACGCTGACTTCGAAGTCGTCAAAATGCTTGTAGGTATTGATGGCAATTTCACGTACGAGCGTTTGTGGTTCGCCGGTAAGAATTAGCTTCGAATTATCTTGCTCATGAACCCATCCAAACGGCGTAATGGCATGGCGGTTAACGGCATTTACGACTTGATAGTCGTCGCGGGTCGTTGCGTCTCGGCGGGGAAGGGGGCGCCACTCCGCCGGCGGCGTCCACTGAGATACGCCGTCATCATGAGTCCACGCGCCTAAGGCGCCGTAGCGCGGCGCGTCATCGACTTGGTAGACGATTTGCGACCACTTGCCCTTTGCTTTGGCGGGGTCGACCCCCCGTTTTTCCCAGGCGTTGCCGCCGATATAAACAAGCACGCTCTCCGGTTCGTAATACCAATCCTGGCGCCAATGCTTGACCGGGAACTTGTCGTCGTCGCCGACAACCAGAATATGTTGCAGGCTGATATAGCTTCCGCGGTCTTCGAGAACGCGGACAATTTCGTCACCGCCGCTGAGTTTTCGATCTTTCAGCTCATAGCCGTCAACGAAGGAAACTGATTCAATAAAGTCGAACGTGACTCGATAATTGCCGGCCATCGCCAGAATTGCCTGTCGGTCCTGCTCGAACTTCTCTTGAGATACCTCATTAATTTGCTGGGGGCCTTCCGCGACTTCTACGGCGGTGACGCACCCGCCCAGCGCGATAAGTCCGGCGGCGGCTAAAGAGCAGAAATAAGCGGCATTCAGTTTCATTGTTCGTCCCCACGGGATTGGCGAGGGGCGCTTTGCCCACCCGCATTATTGAATTCAAAAAATTCCATAATGCGAATGATTCTGAGTTGCAATCGCAAAAGTGTCGCGTTATGCGTATCGCAATTGCAAATCATTCTCAAAAGCATGGAGGGGTTCCGTGAGGCGATTTTTGATGAGCTGCGCAGCCTTGGCGGCGTTGAGCGGTGGGGCGCTTGCGCAGGAGGCAGACGAAGAAGATGTCGTTGCGGAGGCGATCCTGCTAGCGGGGATCGACACAATTACGGTCTATGCGACCCGCAATCCAATAGAGGCGTTCGATTATCCCGGTCAGGTTACGGTGATCGAAAAGGACGTCATTGACGATTTCAATCCGTCAACTCTCGCCGATATCTTTGACGCCGTGCCGGGCTCGAACATCGGCGGCGGTCCGCGCCGGTCTGGTCAAACGCCCGATGTGCGCGGGCTTGCCGGCGAGGGGGTTCTGGTGCTCTTTGACGGCGCCCGGCAGAGTTTTCTGTCTGGGCATGACGGACGTTTCTTTGTCGATCCAGATCTTGTTCAGGCGGTAGAGGTCGTGCGCGGGCCCACGTCAGCGCTTTACGGTTCCGGCGCCCTTGGCGGCGTTATCGCGTTGCGGACCGTTACGGCGGCCGACCTATTGGATGACGATGAAACGGCTAGCGTCAAAGTGGGCGGCGGGTTTCAGAGCGTTAATGATGAATGGCGCATCACCAGTACGGGCGCGTGGCGCAGCGACGACAACCGTTTTGATGTTATCGGCAATTTCACATTGCGAAACTCGGATGATATCGATCTTGGCAGTGGCTTAACGCTCCCATCCGAAGACGAAGTGCTTTCGTCTCTCCTTAAAACGACGTTCAGGCCATCACAGAACTTAACGCTGTCCGCATCATGGGTTCGATTTGCTGGCGACAGTCTCGACCCTAATAACCCGCAAGGAAACAACGTCGCTGGGCCGGGCAACGGTGAAGTATCTCGCGACATTGACAGCAATACGATACGTGGCGCGGTCAACTATGCGCCCGCTGGATCAAACCTCATCGACGCCAATCTCGTTGGCTACTACACGCGCAACATCGTCCAAGAAGACGAAGTTGACACAACACGTCTAATCTCGCGGGAAGTCGAAACCATCGGCGTGTCGCTCGACAACCGCTCGAGATTTTCCCTCGGATCGTTCGCTGACTTAACGCTGACTTATGGCGGTGAGTATTATCGCGACGAACAGGTCGGCCTGGACAATACGACGGTGGATGGAACGCGCGGCGGCGTGCCCGATGCGACGGGAAAATTCTACGGACTATTCGCGCAGGCGGAATTGGCGCTGAATAATCCCCTAAGCGCGCCCGGCGTATTGACGATTATTCCCGGCGTGCGTTGGGACAAGTTTGAGAACGAAGCGGTCGGCGAGGCCCCGACCGACGATCAGGCGACATCTCCAAAAATTGGCGTTTCATATAAGCCAATTGAGGAACTGATTTTCTTCGGCAATTGGGCGGAAGCATTCCGTGCGCCGTCGTTCAATGAAATATACGCCGACAACATCCATTTTCAGATTCCCAACCTCTCTGTCCCGGGGCCGTTTGGTCCCTTCGGTCCGCCGGCCTTCGTGACAAACTTTTTCGTGCCGAACCCCGATCTTGTGCCGGAAGAGTCGGAAACCTGGGAAGTGGGCGCAGGTGTCGACCTCGCCAACGTTCTCTTTGACGGCGACACGCTGACAGCGAAGGGTTCTTACTATCGGTCAGACGTAACGAACCTAATCGATCTTGAGGTCAATATTCCCTTCACGTGCTTCCTGACGCCAGCCCAGCTTACGCCGTTCGCGCCGCCTTGCGGATCGGGTGAAGCCTTCGGCAATTTCAGCCGCAACGTAAATGTTACGAATGCCGAACTCGATGGCGTAGAAGTGGAAGCGTATTATGACTCTGAGTATTTTTACACGCGTGCCAATTTTTCTGCGATTGACGGACGCGATATCGACAGCGGCGATTTTGTCGGCGTTTTGTCGCCAAACACGATCTTTATCGATGCGGGCGTGAAGTGGCCGGCGGCGGATATCCGTCTCGGCGGGCGCGTTACCATCGCCGATGATTTTGACGAAGTGAATGACCCGGTCGAAGCACGCGATAGCTACACCATTGGCGGCGTTTATCTGGTGTGGGAGCCAATGCGCGGCAGCCTCGAAGGCCTGCGCGTTGACCTTGGCGTCGATAACATCTCGGACGCGGATTACGAAGTCGTCGCCGCAGGCGTGAGCCAACCCGGCCGAAACTTCAAAGCGGCGATCAGCTGGAGGAAAGGGTTTTAGTCCATATGGCGTTTGTCAACGCGATGACGTTGTTTGATCTTGGCCATGGGGCAAGCTTCGCCCTGTGGTCGCTCCGGGCAATCGCTACTGGCGCCGGTCAGTGTTTGTGCCCTGTTATCCGAGGGTTTGATACGGCGTTCGGCTCTGACAGTCTGGCGGCGTTTAACGCAATGGCGGGCTTTGCGCAGTGTCTCGGCAACGCAGGCGGTCGAAAGATAACGCTCGCGCCATCGGGCTGCTGTCACGTTACATGTGATGAAGTCAGCATTGTCGCTGCTCTCGCTGCCGGTCAAAAACGGGACGCCATGCTTTTTGAGGCGCATCTCACATGGCTGATGTGTGGCAAGGGAAAAGAGCATGCCGCTCACGCGGCCATTGCGGTCGCTGAGCTTTTTCAATGTGCTGGACTCGAAATCGATTCCCCAGCCGCGGAAATCTCGACCCCGACTGTAGTAAGGCCGCTTCGGGTCTTTCACACCGCTGGCCATGCATAATGCGGTCAGACAAGGCGCAAATACCATGATTACATACGGTGAACAGCGATCACTTATTTCGTGGCTCATCAGTCAAGAGAAAGTTTTGCGCTTGTGGATCGACGAAGTCGTTGGAAGCGCCAGTTCTGACGTGGAGTTTGTGCGCAAGCTCGAAGAGCATCGTGCTTGGCTTTCGGAGTGCATTCATGAGCTACGGGAGCGAGCTGCGTGACAGGAAGCGGATCTGCGATCAGCGAACGTGGCATTGCGCAATTGATACTTATCGGAGCCGGAGCGTTTCTTCTCGGATGGGTATTTTGGACCGGCTATCGGATCGGGTTACAGGCTGACCGGACAAACCTAATCGCCGCAATTTGGACTCATGTTGGGCACGGCATTGTCGTAACACCGCTTCTCGTTGGATATCTTTGGTGTCGCACGGCTGCAAGCACAAAGCAGAAACATCGCGCTATTTCGCAAACTGTATTCTGGATGCTGATTATAGCTGTGGTATTTCTAATCCTGTCCGGCCCCGTTGTTGTATGGACCTACGGATCAGACCTTAAAGTGTTCGACTGGTTTGTGATTCCGAACCCAATCGAAAAACTACCCCTAATCCACAACCTGCTTGAAGCTGCACACAAGTACATCGCGTTGGTGCTCCCGGGCTTAGTAGCGCTAGACTTCTTATTGATTTTCGCGCGGAGAAGGCGAGGCGGCGCGACCAATTCCTGATGCCCCTTGCGTACCTCAAATCGACTCACACTATTTTCTGAAGATACGTTCTTCGCTAGCTTCCGTTCGAACGAACGGTGGCGGGTAGCTTACCGCTCGGTTTATCTCCGCTCGTCTGCCAAAATACGTAGTAGTGAATTGAAATGCTAATGTCCGCTTCGAACATGATCCTGACGTCCAGACTGCGGCAAACATTTACCCGTGGTCTGCTCGCATTTTCTAAACCCCATCTAGCCGCACTCGTTGCCGAAAGGCTGACGGCGATTCTCCGGTGAAGGCCCGAAACTCCTTATTAAAGCTCGATTTGGTGCGAAATCCAGCATCCAACATAACTTCGGTGATCGATATGCCGGCGTTCTCATAAAGCAAACGCCTCGCGGCATCCACGCGTAAACGATTCATATGGCGGGAATAGCTCTCGCCATATATGCGATTGACGGCTTCCGATAAAAGCCGGGCTGGAACACCCAATTTTTTGGCAGCAACACGCACTGTCACTCCATCCTCCGCATACAGTTTTTCATGCGCAACGAGCGCTTCCAAACGGGCGATACAATTTTTGTATTCCACTTCCGAATAAGAACTGAGTTTGGCTGCAAACGCCGCATTGCCGATTTCATACATCCAATCAAACAGGGACGGGCGACGCAAAGTCGCCAACAAAATGAAACCGACCAGGAAAAGGGTGAGAATCAGCGAGGCAAGCAATGCGGGTGATTGTGCAATTTCTCTCCCGCGCTGTATGTCGGCGACAATCGCCATTTCGCCGACTAAAGATAGGGCGAGGAGAGCCGCTGTAACGACAAGCCAGCGATAGACCTGTCCCGAAGCGTGCGCGCCCAGATGAGAGAATTGCGCACGCCCCAGGCGCGCCCTCCACCCGATCGCCGCCGCGTAAGCCCCAAAGCTCACAATTATGGCGAGGTCAATATCGACAATGTAAATTCCCGCAAGCATTTCGAACGCGATGAACAAGGCGGGCAGCAGATGTAAGGCATGGCGCGGCCCGATTTTGAAGTCAGCACTGGCGGCGCTTGAAAAATAAATCCATGCGACCGGCCCGATAGTCATCGCCAAAGTCGGTCTTATGAACATCCACCAATGATCGCGTCCAAACTCCAGCGTAAGGCTAAGCAGCGCTAGCTGTAGGGACAGCACGAGGAAATATGCGCCCAAAATGACGGACCCTGCGCGCAGCGCCGGACGAACGATCCAGAGATGACAGGTGAGGAGGAATGATACGAACGAAGACGCATAAGCGAGATTTTGCATAACCGAAGTCATATCGATGCCCTGAATCGAAAAAAGCGACCGAATACGCGTTTTGAGCCCTGAAAACATGACCTAAAATGCGTTCTCAGTCGATCAGATTCGAGCGGGCCGCCATGCTGCGCTTCCAATCAAAAGGAAGCTGTTTCATGAAATTCGGACTCACCGCCGTCGGGCTGACATTGTTGACCGGCGCCTGCAACGCCCAATCACCTGACGAGGCATACGCCGATCTGGTCGTCAAGAATATCGTGATTGTATCTGCAGAGCGTGACGCCCCATCAAAGCCGACAAATGTCTTTGTCCGCGACGGGCTGATCGTTGAAATCCGACGCGCTGGAACTGTGTCATCTGACACGGACGCAAAAATCATCGATGGCGAGGGTCGTTTCCTGACGCCGGGTTATATCGACGCCCATGTCCATTTGGGAGAGATCCCCGGGATGAGATATGATCAGGAGCAGGCCAATCAGGACATCAGCGCTGAGGCCCGCGCACAGGCTCCCCGCAGCTATCTCTATCACGGCTTCACTACCCTGATCGACCTGGCGGCGAATGCACGCCTTGCAGAATACTGGAACAGTTTTGACACCGGGCCCAGCGTTCATTTTTGCGGACCGCTCACGATCCAGGACGGCTATCCGACCGCGCGCATTCCGAAACCTCAGCGCTATGAGATCATGCCGAACTTCATATTCGATCCGTTGCGCCCCGATGAATTCCCTGACGGCTTTAACCGCGCCAACCATTCGCCAGAAAAACTGGTTGAGAAAATCGCCGCCGACGGTGCGATCTGCGTCAAATCGTATTACGAGGCCGGCTTTGGCGGGAGAAACCTATGGCCAACTCCCTCGGAAGACATTTTACTGCGTATAAAATCCGAAGCGCATAAGCGCGGTTTGCCCTTTGTGCTGCACGCCAACTCTGAACAAGCGCAATCCGTCGGCGTTAATATCGGCGCCGATGCTTTCGTACACGGAATGTGGACATGGAATGAGTCGCACGCAACCGAATTGACGGACAGTGTCCGAGCCATTCTGGAAGGCGTCGTGGAGAAGGAGATACGCTGGCAACCCACCATCCAGGTTCTTTACGGCGAGCGTGATTTACATGACCCGGAGTACCTTTCGCATCCCGACCTACAGGACGTTGCGCCGCAAAGTCTCATCGACTGGTACGCTAGCGAAGATGGGCAATGGTACAGCAAATCCATGGCCGAGATTCCCTACGTCAAACAGCTGATCGAGGACGGTCGCTGGCATGAGATTGACGGCGAGGCCATTGCACGCGTCAACGCCGCCTTTCAATATTTGGACAGACATGACGGCCGCCTCATGTTTGGTTCCGACACGCCGAGTGATGTTACCTACGCCAATCCGCACGGCCTTAATGGGTGGCGAGAAATGCAGCGCTGGCTAGAGAACGGCGCATCGCCCGCAAAACTGTTTAAAGCGGCCACACTGGATAACGCCGAATTTTTTGGATTGGACGACGAGATCGGCACTGTAGAGGTCGGGAAACGCGCCGACTTGTTGATTCTGCGCGAAAATCCGCTGGAGAATGGCGGAGCGCTTAACAGTATCGATGTTGTTATCATTATGGGGCGCGCCATTGAGCGAAAGGCGCTTTCGGCAATTGGCAAATAACCGCGGGCCCTTCATCACAGAGCTTAACATCTGAATGGCGTTATTGGTCCTCAATTCGTTCGATGAACGCTCGGGCGCTCAGCTGTCGTCATGGCAGAAGGCGACTTACAGTTGATCAGATGCGACAGTGGAATATGGAAAAACTATCGGCGTTAATTGCATGCGCGCCTTTGCGGAATCGCGATAACCAAAGCTTTGCGAGTTAAGATCTGCTTTGAGGTTGATTCTGACGTCCGCGTTGCGTGCAAAAGCGGTCATAAGAGATTGCCCTGGATTATTGGCTCCTGTGGCTTAGAAAAGATCGATTTAACTGATATTAACCAGAAATTGAGCGTGGGGATTGAAAGGACGTCTTAAGAATTTTGGCGGTGATTCCTGCCTCGGCCGTCATAGTGGGGGACGGAGAGGAAGTGGTAACGCGCCTCATGGCGAGTGATGAAACCGATCACGCGGACGGCCAGGCGTCTTTCGTTCGTCAGGCGATCGACGCGCATGACGCACCTCTGCGTCGGTTTCTGCGTCGAACTTTGCGTGACGGCGAGGATGCGGATGACGTGCTGCAGGAAACATACGCCAGATTGTTGCAGCGCAGCCAGAAAGGTGGGATCGAGGATTTCCCGAGGTCATATTTGTTTATGATCGCAACGAACATAATACGTGATATGCGACGCAGGGCGGCCGTGCGCGTGAAAAGCGGGGCGCGCGAGGGCGACGGAGGCGCTTTTTTTGACGCGCCGGACCCTGTCCCCACGGCGGAGACAGCGCTAATATGGCGCGACGGCGCGAACATTATTCGTCGCGCGCTCGCCAACACAAATCCCGACCATGTTCGGATTTTTTGGCTGCACTGGGGCGAAGGTCTTACTTTCCCTGAAATCTCGCGCCAGACGGGCATACCGCTTCGCACGGTTGAGCGCTACGCTAGCCAGACTCTGCAACGCTGCCGCGAAGCGCTTGAAGAGAAGAAGTGGTGAAATGAGTAATAGTCCTTTTTCCTCTTATCCGAAGACGGCAGACGACTGGTTTGTCTTCAACCAGCGCGATGATCTCGATGAAGACGATTACACGGCTTTTCTCGCCTGGCTCGATGCGGATGAGCAAAACGAGGTCGATTATGCGAAGGCGGAGCAAGCCTCGGCGATAATGCGCGAAGTAGCGGCGACCTCGACATCTGCCGCGAACGAAAACAAACGCGGCGCCCAGTTACGGTTCGCGGCGATTGCGGCGGCGGTTCTAGCGCTGATCGCCCTGCCTGCCTTACTTTTTACCCTTCGGTTGAATGATACGATGTATTTCACGGCCGTCGGCGAACAGCGTGAGATTGCGCTTGAGGACGGCTCGCTACTGCGCATGAATACGGCGACGCGGTTGCAAGTGAAGTTTGACGATCACCAACGTTTGATCGCACTGGAGACAGGCGAAGCATATTTTGACATCGAGCCGGACCCTGCGGGACGGGCTTTTGTCGTCGTTGCCGGGGAGGCGCAGATTCGCGCCGTAGGAACTGAATTCAATATTCTCAACTCGGTAGCGGGCGTGACAGTGGACGTACTTGAGGGCGTCGTCGAAGTTGGTTCGCGCAATGGTGAGGCCGGGGCGGCGGCGCAACTCAGCCAAGGCGGCCAGATTACCGTTGCGCGTGACGGCGATGTCAGCGACATAAAGCCCGCCGACGCTAGACGAATTAATGCATGGAGGGATGGCAGGCTTGAATTCGCATCGGCGCCGCTGTCCGAAGCGATCGCGGAATTCAATCGCTACTCCGACGTCGAGTTAGCGCTTGCGGACTCATCTATTGGCGCATTGACGATCAGCGGCTCCTTCACCATCGGTCACTCGCGACAATTTGCGCACGGTCTGGAAGATGCGTTTCCTGTGAAGGTAATCGAGAGCCGCGGACGAATCTTGCTCCACGACGCACGGAAAAACGTCGACGCTTCCGGCGGCGGCCGCTAGCTGCATCGTGCCGGCGTCTTATTTCCGCAACACATAAAAGACGAAGAGAGAAACGCGCGCAGGCGCGCTATGCCGCTGACGGACAACGGGCTATCTTGGTCTGAATGTCAGGAATCGGCGTCCTATGGTCATCGTAACGACATTGCGGTTGGGAATGTCGAAAGCAGTTCTGCTTGCTTGTGTGTTATTTTGTTGTGCTACCGCGTCGGCGCAACCGGTGGGGCAAGAAGAACCAATAGCATTTGCGCTTGAACCTGCGCCGGTCGGAGCGACCCTGCGGGAATTGGCGCGGCAGGCCAAGGTCCAAATCATTTTTTCGCCACGATTAATGAGCGGGCTCGAGGCGCCAGCGATCAAAGGCGAATATCCCGTTCTCGAGGCCGTTCAACTCGTGCTTGATGGAACTGACCTTACCGCGTCTTTTGTTACTGGCGACCTCATCGCGATCAAGCCAGCGCGTGTTGTTGGCCTTGAGGGCGCGCCTGGATTGGCGGCTAATGCGGGCCCGTCATTGACACGGCAGGTTGGAGGCGCTCGCAGTGCAAATGCCGACCGGCGCGCCATTATTTCCGGGCGCGTTGTCAGTGCTTACGCCGGCGCGCCGCTTGCGGGCGCGGTCGTTAGCGTCGATGAATATAATCTTTCAACGGTCGCGGGCGAGGACGGCGAGTTTCGCCTCGAAGGGGCGCCGCCGGGGGAATATGTTTTGCGGGTATCCTATTTCGGCCTTCCCGAAACGACGACTGTTGTCGCCAATTCCAGCGAGGCAGCTGATATTATCATCAAAGTGGGAGGCCGGACGACGGACGTAATTGTCGTGACCGGCGTGCGGTCGGCCAATGATAATTCTGTCAATCGGCAACGATCATCGTCGAATATTGTTTCGATCCTGGCGAGCGATTTGAGTGGGCAATATCCGGACGATACGATTGCGGAAGCCTTGCGCCGCGCCCCGGGCCTGTCTTTTGAGCGCGCCGAACGCGGCGGCGAAGGCGAGTTCGTTTCCATTCGTGGGGTCGACGCAGCATTCAACCTTGTCACAATCAACGGACAGGAAACGCCGCTCATCAACATCAACGGCGATCGCCGCGTGCCGCTTGACAGTTTTCAGGCGGATGGAATTTCGCAGATTGTCGTCCATAAAACCCTGTTGCCGCACCAGCCTTCCGTGGGGCTTGGCGGCGTCGTCGATATCATCACCGCGCCGCCGGCGGAGAGCGCATTGACGCGCAATTCGCTGATCGCCGAGGCTCGCTATTCCGAATTCAACAAGAGGGCGGGTTTTCTCGTCGGTGGAAAATATGGCACGCACTTTGGCGCTAATGATGAGCTTGGCGTATTCGTGTCCGGCGTATTCCGGCGTCGATATCTTCGCACCTATCAGCTTGACGTTCTCGGCGCTGTGCTTCCTGACCAATTGCCTGTTGGCGTCGGCGGGACGCCGATCGACAATCTCGACGGTCTTACCGGCATGCGTCTCAACGCCGCTTCACTCGGGCGCATTGAAGACATGCGATTCAATGTTTTCGATGATCGCCGCGATATTTTTTCAATGTCGGCGGGGCTATCGGCGCGCCTCGCTGAGCATACACGCCTATTCGGTTCCGTGACTGTGAACACACGCGCGATTGATACGACGCGATCCGCGCTTGGCTTTGAGCAGAAGGAAGGTTTTACCGATCGGAATGTGGAAACAGGCGACCTGATCGACGCCGCAGGCGGCGCCTTCCATTTTTTTGGCAATAGACCGTTTGCCCGATGGCGAACGGAAGTCGAGGATGAGGACCGGGAAATGCTGGCGGCGAGCTTTGCCGCTGAGACTGCTTTGCTCGACCTGAATGTCCGCTATGGCGCCGGTTTTTCAAAAGGGCGTACAGAATTGCCGTTGGCGACGCAAATCGATTTCAAGGCCGATGATCTCGATCTTGCCTCGCCGCCGGCGCTTCCGGTCGATGCGCCGACGGGGCGCCGTTTTATCGCCTTCGATATTTCCGAGCCTCTTTTACCAGCGCCAGCTTTTACTGACGAAGGATTTGCACTGTTCGACGCGCCTGACCGTTTCCGCTTCGACGATATTCGCGTGCAGACCAGACGGGCCGATGACCGACAATTTTCGGCATTCCTCAATTTTGATGCGCCCGTGGACATTGGCGCGCTGAAAGATGTCAAATGGGGTTTTCATTACGGTAATCGTCTGTATGAAAACTTCGATACGCGGCGTTTTTTGGAAAGCGATGTCGGAGTAGACGGCGCCTTCGACGGAGATAACGACTTTTTTCTTTCTGATACGAATCTTCTTGGAAACGGTATAATCGAAATCGGACTTGTCGATGGTCTGTTGCCAGGCCTTTCCGATTTGCGCCAGACGAACAGGGCGGGCGTTTTGTCCTTTCGGGACCGTCTACTGCAATCAGCGGCGGACGATGTGTCATCATTCGAGCAGGAATGGATTCATGCACGCGAGTGGGCGCTTGCCGGCTATCTCTCTGCCAGACTGGAATTGAACCGCGATCTCTATCTTGAAGGCGGCGTGCGCCTTGAACGGTTTGAGGCGAATTATCGAAACAGCAGCGTCGTGACGGTCGAAAACAGTGTTGCAGAAGTGACTGATAGGACGGCGTCGCCATGGCGTAATCAGGTTGCTTTCGAGGTGATGCCGCGCATCGCGCTCGTTTATCGACCGAATGATACGGTGTTGGTGAAGGCGAGCGTCTTTGAATCGCTGGCGCGGCCTAGTTTCGACCAGCTCGCCGCGCCGCTTGAAATAGATATCGATCTCGACGCCAGCGAGGCGTTTATCGAGACAGGCGATGCGCAGAGCGAAAACATCCGCGCCCGCAGCTATGATCTCAGCTTCCAGTATTTCGGAAAGGACATCGGTTTTTTTGAACTCAACGCCTATTTCAAAGAGATCAAAAATATCGGTTTCGCCCCCGAAGTTGTCGCGGGTTCTGTTGCCGACCTCGAATCGTTTTCGCCGGTTTCCCTAGACAGCCTCGGCGTTGATGTAAATGCGATCGATTCCGTCATAATAACGCGCCCTTTCTATGCGGCCGATGCGCGGGCTTACGGCGCCGATCTTTCCTATCTCTATAATTTCGATCAGGCGCCAGCGCCCTGGCACGGCTTTGGCGTGAGGCTTTCGGGAAGCATTCAACACACAAATTTCGTCTACGATAATGGTTTCGAATCGCCGCGGAACTCCGAATTCGAAAACGCACCGCGTTTCGCCGGCACGGCAGGGCTGTGGTACAAAACCCGGGGCTTCAGCGCATACGCTGTTTATTCTCATCAGGGCAGCCAGTTGAACAGCCTTGAATGGACCTTTCCAGATGAATTCGTCCAACCCTATTCGGCGCTCGATATTCGCGCCGAATATAGTTTTGGCGAGCGGGACGGAAAAAACTACATTCTCTATCTCGCTGCTTCCGATGTGCTGGACGGCGGGCGCAAACCCACAACTCATGAAACTATCGGCCGTTCGGATCGGTTGCTCGACGATATCGAATTCAATGGCCGGGAAATTCGCCTTGGCGTTGAGGCGCGCTTCTAGCCCGCCTTCGCTCTTTCCAAAAAATCAATAAAATTTGGCGGGGCCGCCAGCCTGACGCGTAACTCTATTTGGAAGCAGGTTTTTGCGCCTGCCTTTCCGCATGCGCAAAATCGGGAGGGATCACGCCGTGTCTGGAGTTTTTTTATCAAAATCAACAAATAGAGCTAATCTGAAATCGAAAACCGCCATTGCATTGAGCATCGCAGCCGGCGCTATATGTGGGCCGGTTAGTCCGGCGGCGTTGGCGCAAGATGGTGCCGCGGCGGATGACGCTGCCGAAGAAGACATCATTATCGTCACCGGCCGTCGCCGCGACGCGCAGCTATCGATCGAAGCGAAACGTAACGCCGATCAGGTTGTTGACGTGCTTTCCTCCGATCAATCAAGCCGCCTGCCAGATAACAACATCGCTGAATCGTTGGGACGGATTCCTGGCGTTAGTTTCCAGCGAAGCGGCGAGTCGGGCAATGGCGATTTCATTTCCATTCGCGGCCTCGATTCGGCGCTCAACAATGTCCAGTTCAATGGCGTCAATTCCGGTTTGGCGAGCGGCGGAAATCGACGTGTGCCGCTTGACGGAATCAGTTCTGACGATATCGCTGAGATTCGTGTTGCAAAATCGCTTCTTCCGCAGGATGAGGGTGAAGGAATCGGCGGCGCCGTGAACATTATCGCCAAAACTCCTCTGGGACGCGGCGAAGATCAGTTTACCTTTGATGCGGAGGGGCGGTACGCAGAATTCGCCGACAAATTTGGATACAGAGTAGGGGGCAGCGCCACCAAGGTTTGGGGAGACACGTTCGGCATTAATATTGCGGCGTCCTTCCGGCGACGGCATATCCATAATTTTGAGATCGACTCAACATCTTCGAATCTTTTCGTTCTGCCCGAAATTCGCGATGCGGCCGGCAATGTCGTTTCACCCGTCGATGTTCTCGCCTTGGGTCTCGATGATCCGGGCGATTCATTTGATAATGTATTCGAGGGTTTCATTCCCGCCGATGTTATTGTTTTTGAGGAGCAGTCCTACCAGCTGCAGCAGCAGCAGCGCGATACGCTGACGGTGTCCGGCGCCATCGACTGGCGCCCGGCGCAACACACGTTGCTGACGCTCGGCGGTCGGCTCAGCCGCCGCGACACTGACGCGACTGAATTCTCGATTACGTTCGACGACGATGACGACGATTTTCAATTGATCAATGACCAGCTCTTCACGATTTTCGACGATCAGGAAATTGACGTCGAAGGCCAGCTCGAGGACCAGTTTGATGTTAACGCCAATGCTTTCCTCAAAGGCACAACCGAGCTAGATAAATTAACGCTCAAATATCAGGTGAGCTATGCGCGCGCGGTCGGGCGGGCGCCGCAAATGGACGTGGAGTTCAATTCTGGAACTCGTCTCGATGACGGTCAGCTCCAATTTCAGCCGTACAGCTTTGTGAACACCTATTTTCCGGTGCCGAACCTGGCAGGCGTAAGTGACCCGGACTTTGCGGCTGCTGTCGCCGATCTGCCCGGCATTCAGGAGCTCGACGAGTTTGAGGTCGACCTCGTGAACGACCAGGTGAATGATCGTTATGCGGCGAAATTTGACGCCGATTATGAGCTCGACTGGGAGGCGCTCGGCGGCGTTTTCAATACCGTTTCAATCGGCGGCAAGTTCGAACGCTCGGATGTCAGAGAAGACTTTATCGAACTGACCAACGAAATGGACTTCCTCAATCTCGACGGCACCTTCGATCCAACCGGCAACGGCACCGGCGCCGATGCGCTGCTGGAGGAGTTTCCGGACCTGTTCGGCGGATTTGAGAGTTTGGCGCCGATCGACTCGCCTCTCAGCGTGATCGGCATCGATGGCGTGCCGGTATACAATGAGGCAGCGCTCCGACAGCTCAACCAGATCTTTACGGAATCGTTTCTTGCGGCGGGGGTTTTGGATAACGGCCCTGCGGGCGTCTTGGCATTTGACGGCGATTTTGATTTCTTCGATGGCCGCGAGGAGATATTCGCCGGATACTTCCAGACAGATTATGAAGTGGGTAAGCTCAAGCTCATCGGCGGCGTCAGGATTGAGCACTACGACGGCGAATTTGCCTCGCCGCTCGACCTCAATGCTTTTCTTACGACAATAAACGGGCCGGCAGGCTCGGAAGTGACAGAGAGTATCAATCTTGGTCCAACGGAGTTGCTCGACACAATCGAGACGTCGACGCGAAACACCGAAGTTTTGCCGCGCTTCAATGCTCTTTATCGTGCCAACGACGTCTTCCAGGTGCGCGCCGGTTTCGGCTATTCGCTGGCGCGGCCGACCTTCTCACAGCTTGGCGAGTCGACGACTATCGATGTCAGTTTGGTGGGCGACGCTGCCGACGCAGGCGTGCCCGTGCTACCGGGCGTCGACAATGCGGCGGATGCAAACGCCGCCGGCGGGATTAACCTCAATCAGATCACCGAAGCTGATATAACTGTTACGCGCGGTAACCCCAATCTCGAGAATGCAAGATCCCTCAACGCTGATCTAAGTTTCGAATATTACCCGGTGCAGGGAACAGCGCTGACGGTGGGTCTGTTTTACAAGCGCATCAAGAATTTCATTTTCATTGGACAGGAGTCCGGTTCAGGTCCGCTTGACTTCGATTTCGCGGAGTCCTTTTTATCCGCCGACGGTCAGACCCTGTTAGGTGGAGTCGGCGGCCTCGAAGCCATCTTCAATGCCGGCATCGACGGAGATATATCGCTTACGCAGCCGCAGAACGGCGATGTCGCTACAGTGAAGGGCGTTGAATTCGGCGTGTTTCACGAATTCACCTGGGCCCCGAGTTTTCTGTCCAATGTCGGGTTCTTCGGCAATATCACCTATACCGATTCCGAGGCCGAATATCAGGTCGTCGCGCCAGCGACAGCGACCAACCCCGACGCCGGGCTTGAGGACGACGAGGCGCTTGTGGCGTTGGGTTTCGCTAGCGAGGGCGACGGCCTGATCCGGCGGACGAGTTTCTTCAACTCTCCGACAATCAGCGCCAACGGCTCGATCTACTATGAGGCGCATGGGCTAGAGGTGGCTCTGTCGGCCAGCTATCAAAGTCGGCAGTTCGACTTCACCGATGATTTCGGCCTCGATCAGTTCAACGGCAGATATTATCAGATGGACATCTTTGTCGGATATGATTTGCCGATCGGTAAAGAAAAAGGCGCTTATCAAATTTATGTCGAGGTGCCGGATGTCACCGACAACGGCTTAAAGCCGACGGATTTGCAAACCGTGGGTCGCAGCCGGACAGCCTTCGACGAAGCGTCATTCAACGGTCGCGAGATCCAATTCGGCATTAGGGGAAGATTCTAAAGCCCCGAGCGGCGTCAATTCGGAGCACGGAAGGGCGGGGCAAGCCCAAGCCCCGCCTTTTCACCGCACAAACTTCGAAATTTTCATTGAGAGGCAGCCGAAATGACGGTTCATAACATTAACATTGTCGCTGCATTCACTGCAGCTCTGCTCCTTGTTGCCTGCGCGGCGATAGAAACCAGAGATTCGGTGACCGAAGAGGATTTGAACGTTTATTTCGCGGCATTTGGCGACAGCGGCTATTTGCCTGAAAATGAAAGTGACAGTGGACTCAGCGTCGTTTCAACCGATATGCAACAACGATGTGCGTCGGTGCGCTGCGCCTTTGCTGTAATGCTCGGTGACAACATATATCCAGACGGCGCCGACGGATTGCCTGACAGCGCGGCGGACGCTTGGCGGTTTCAGAACATGTTTGTCGCGCCGTTCAGTCCACTTGGTCAAAGCGATGAAGATTTTCGAATTTACGCCACCCTTGGCAATCATGATTGGCGCACGTCACGGGCTGGCGCCTTCGTGCAGATTGGATTTCACGAACAAACGCCGCCGTTTTATATGAATGGTCCGTTTTATTCCATAAGACCGCCATCTGGGCAGGGCGCTATTGAGATCTTCGTCATTGATACCGAAATGCTTTTGTCCGAGCAGATGATTCCAGATTTGCGGTCGATCAAACATGACGGCGCTGTTGAATATGGTAAGGAATTGGAACGGGGCGGGTCGCAAAATGCACGGCCGAAAATGGCTGAGGAGGCGAAGCAACTAGAGTGGTTTGAACAGGCGCTACGGTCTTCCGACGCACAATGGAAATTCGTCGTTGCTCACCACCCTTTGTGGGAATCAAATGGCGGCAAGCATGCGCAGGCCGAACGGTTACGCGAATTGCTGATGCCGGTTCTGTGCGCTTATGCGGACGCTTACTTTGCCGGGCACCAGCATACGCTTGAGGTGCACGAAAATCGATGTTCGCGAACGGACGGGAATCTGACGCCTCTGCCGCATTTCGTATCAGGTGCGGCTGCGAAATCGCGAAGCATCAACGAAAGGTATGTTGAGCGGATGATGGCGGAAAACCCACAACTGATTCATCATTGGGCGGCAGGCGACGTTTGGGGGCATATGATTGCACGCATAGACGGTGATCAGTTATCGATCCAAGTATTCACCGTGCCGAAGGGCGGCAACGAAATGGTTTTTTCGGAAGCATTTAGAGCTTCATTTAAAAACCGTCCGTAGAGGTTGGGACCTTCGCCTCCATACCGCCGTGATAAGTGGGTCTATTTTTCCCCGATATGGAATTCCTTTTCGCTGTTACGAAGAGATGATTCCCTGTTAAATCGTTTAGGGAATTTGCTGCTAAAATAACGAATTACTGCGTCTATTGAGCACGTGGCCCGGCAAAATCGGGCCAAAAACGCGAATATTCCCTGTAAACTTCCTGCAATCAGGGAATTTCGCCCGGAGACCCATTCTATCGAGATCGTTTCCACCGCCAAGCAAAATCCCAACGTATAGTAGTGTCTGCTGCGAGGATTTTGCGGACGCGGCAGTTTGCACACCCAAAGTCCGATACACGCGAATAGCGGAATCAGATTGAAAGGCGGCCCTTCGCCGAAGGCGGGCATTTTGCCATCTAGGGCGAATGCCGGAATTATCACGTAGCTTAGTCCTAGCCCATGACTGACAATTTTAATTTCCAACAAAATATGTGCCCACGAGGTGGGCTTCGAATTGCCTGAGTTCGTCGATACCAGTTGCATTCAGGGAGACCCCAGTAATCGTCACATCGATCTCTGGTATGACAAATACGTCGGTTCCCCAGAACCCGCCATGTCCATATGCCAAGTGGCCTTGGCGCCGGCTCTCAAATAGTCCGATACGGTAAGGACTGTCCTCGAGGTTGCCCGGGGCTTCAATCATGAGCGTCAGCGTTTCAGACTTCGCAAAAACGCGGCCATTGAAGAGCGCGGAAAAAAAGCGGGCAATATCTTCGACACTGGCGACAATGCCGCCGCCGCCGTATGAGTCCACGCTTCCGTGGATGCCGTAAGTATCGATCTCACCAAGCCATTGATGGGCGCGGTGCGGAACATTCTCCGAAGGCGCTTCCTCAACATCCCACCAAACATAGTCAAGGCCGATCGCGTCGAGTCGTGTTAATCGCCTCACCGCTTTCCCGAGAGGCTCTTCGGTTATGCGTTCAATTATCTCTCCGAGAAGGATGTAGCCGGTATCGGAGTAGACAAACGCCTCACCAGGCCCTCCCAAAGGGTCGGTCGTATCGACCATGACTTTGAGGTGATCGGTCCGAGTCCAAAAACGGTTTGGTTCGCTCAAAACCATGCCTCTGAAGGCGTCGCCAGAAAAATGGTCGTTGAGGCCGCTGGCGTGCATGAGCAGGTGACGGACGGTGATCAAATCCACATCGTACCCATCGGATTCCAAAATCTCGCTGTGTTCAGAACTGACCAGTCCAACGACCGATGCATCGAGATCGATCAAGTCTTCCTCCCAAAGACGGAGAATCGAAGCAGCCACAAAGGTCTTCGTTATGGAGGCCACGCGAACCGGCGTATCAGGGGTCATTGGACGCCCGTCGGCGTCCGCCCGGCCAGTCGCCGCAGAAACAAGAGTTCCATCGGGCAATTGGACGGCTACAGAAAAACCCGAGACATCTGGCCGACTGGATTGAAGTTCATCGAGACCCGCTTGAAGTTCAGCTTCCGTGACTAATGGTGCGGATTCGCTGACGGTCTCACTTTCACCGCATGATGAGACGGATGGGCTGAGACCTATGGCAATGACAATAATTCTTGCGGTGAAAAGGACGTTCTGCATGTCAAACTCTCTCAAACAATGACTTCGGCATTACCGCTCGGGCCAACAACCGTTGAGTGCGGTGGAGTATAATCTGCAGTCTTCCCTCAGACTGCGTCTTATCAATTCACTGTAATCACTTCGCGCGGCGCTTTTTGATTTTGGCCGAGCGCATCGGCGAACGCGTGATTCCGGTCGCGGTGACCCGCCTCGTCATCACGCACTTTCAACACCACGTCACGCAAGGATGCGGTTTTTGGCAAGTCCCAATAGTCAATTGCGATCGCCGGCGCTGCACCATTATCAAGCCGTCCGGTGTCGATCTCTTCAAGATAATGCGTATAGCTGATCACGGCTTCTTCTTCCAGATATCCGACAAAACGGTGCGCAATTCTCGGGAAAAACAAATAGAAGAAGAAATAAAAATTGTAGAATATCGCTTGCGTTATCATGATTACGCCGCGCTCGATCAACGTGGGCTTCGAGACTTCAACAAACGTCATCAAATGCATGCGCTCGTTGTCAGCTTCCTCTAAGAGCTCTTTGATCCAGCCTTGATCATCTCTTATATGGCGCAGCGCCTTTAGATGTTGAAGAAGGCCGCCAACCATGCCGGGTACTGCGGCTACGGTTTCAAGCACGACTGCCCGGTGACCATATCGGCGTTGAAAAAAGAGATCGGCAAAGATGCGCAAGATTTTGACAAGGCCAAAAGCGGTGCGATCACTGAGGCTTTTGGGTTTGTAATGCTCAATCGTCGGCGCGCTCGGCAGAGATTCGCCCATGTATTTGTAACTGTTCATAGTTCTCTCCCTCCTTCTTTGCGGCGAGAATTTTTGCCTCGGCCAGATGAATGGTGACAGAAGTAGCCATAACGCTCCTCGCCATGGATGAGAATTGATTGATCCGTATGGTCAGTGTTTACCGGCAGTGTTGAATGGGTGGTAAGCAGTCCGTTCAAGGGGTGTCGGGCAGTTGAGCTAACCAGTCTGACAGAGCCTTTCCAATTTGATGAGGGCTGGACTCTTGCAAAAAATGAGAGCCGTTACCGAGATCTACGGCTGTGACGTTGCTCGAATTTTCAATGATATATTGTGCAGCAGCCGGGGGAATCAGCGCTCCAGGATTTGCATGGAGGAACAGCTTTGGGATTTCGGTCGCGTAAAGCCATTCTCCGTTTGCTAATACGACTTGCGTTGTGTCCTCCGGATAGCCTGCGATTGGAATTTCCCTTGGCCATTTCAGCGTTACGATTCGTGTGCTCGGTTCCAAGTAAGGCCGACGGTAGTGGATAAGCTCTTCTTCAGTGAGTCGGCGGCCTGCACCGAATGTTCCGAGAACGGATTCAACGAAGAAATTATGGCGCAAGATCAGTTCTTCGCCGAGGCCGGGTGTTCTAAGGGCCTTAAACATTGTTCCCGTAAACTCACCCATACTTTCATAATCTTGGGCGGGCGTGGAGGGGGGAACGATCGCCTCCATAAACGCCAGACCACGGATATTGCTTTCATTCAGTCGAGCATACCGTATTCCAAGCACCGACCCCCAGTCATGCACAACCAACGTTATGTCCGAGAGATTCATGGAAGCGATGAAAGCATCGACATAATGGGCATGATCTTGAAACGAATAGCCAATGTCAGGTTTATCGCTGTCGCCCATGCCAATCAGATCAAGCGCGACCGCACGATGATCGTCCGATACATAAGGAATGATATTCCGCCAAAGATAGGATGATGTCGGATTGCCGTGGAGAAACAGGACAACCGGCCCATCACCGACATCAATGTATGCCATTTTATGGCCATTGACTTCGGTGTAATGCTTCTCAAACGGGAACTCTGGAGATATCGAATCGGCGATGTCTGATGTCCATTGCCTGACGTCGCCTTGGCCGAAGGCTTGAGCAGGGAAACATAGCATCGCAACACATGCCGTGAGAATTAAGCGACGCAAGGTAAGAGTGCTATAGTTCTGCACAATTCGAAAACTGTGATACGTGTGCGTTTTGCCAGTGCTAAAGGACATTTTCATCACCTCACGTTGTCGAAGTTGCATCGCGACGAATAAGTCGGCCCAAGATCATCACATGTGTCACGATGAGAAGCGGAACGAGGTATGTTGGGATGTACCAGGCGGCGCGGAAGTGGGGTACGGCCTCCACCTGCGGTAGAGCGCTCATAAGATCTGCGATCCCCACAATGCTGAATATCCAGACAATCGGGAGGGCGATGATCCATTTTGCCTTCAGCGAAACAATCGCGATCGTGGCAAGGACAGCGGAGACGAGATCGCCATAGGCGGCGGCGGTGGCAAATCCTTCCGGGATGTTCGTCGTCACGAGGCCCGGAACGAGAAAGGACAAGCCGATGTGCCGAAATGCATGGGGCACAAGCAGGATCATTAAGGCGGTTCTGCGCGAAAGCTGAGCCATTGCGGGGCCCGTCAGCCAAAGCGCCACAATTGTGAAACCAATGATACTAAAGATGAGCTGCGTCAGAAATATCAGCTCGACGTCCAAGATCGGTAATTCGGGTAGCATGTTCATTGTTCTTTCTCCAAACGTGTCGTCCAAGTGTCTGTTGGAGAAAGCAAAGCGGCATTGCATTTGGGCGCATTGTGCTTCGTCAGGTTTGGGGAAAATCCACCGTTCGACTGTAAGCTTTGCGTTCTCACGAGATCGAATTTGGGGTGCAGTCGATTGGAACGGGAAGTTTCAAACGGTCAGTAACGTCGTGTAACGCTCATATACGCTTGTTTTGTAAGTACTTTTGCGGTGACGTTTCAAACGAGAGTTTACGATAAGTCTTGCTTTGTGCGGCTGGGATCAGCCCCGCGGCCTGAGCCATGCGAACGTCGCCGACGCCTTGCGATAAACGAGATGATGGAAGTTAAAGCGACTTTCGACTAAGCTTGTCGCGTCTACGTGAGGGAGGGTTTCATTGCCTCTTTGTCCGATAGCGAAAGCACCCTGGTCCGTGCTCAACTCGAAAGATTGCTGTCTTCCGAGATTTTCGCGCACGCCGAACGGCAGAAACGATTTCTTACCTACCTCACTGAGAAGAGACTTGCGGACACTGCCGACAAAGTAACGCAATTCGGGATCGGGCAAGATGTGTTCGACCGAGATACGTCATTTGACCCGACGACAGATTCCATTGTCCGCGTAGAGGCCGGTCGCCTGCGATCGAAGCTAAGTGAATATTACACGACGGCGGGAGCGGACGACCCGGTCGTCATCGGCTTGCCTAAAGGCGGTTATGTCCTTTCGATAGAAAGGCCGGTCAAATCGTCCAACGATGTTCATCCCACGGCGCCAACTTCCTCAACGTCAATGCCTTGGATTATCGTCCTTGGATGTGTGGCCGCGCTCGCGATCGTGGCGCTTTCCTTTGCAACGAGGCAGCAAGGTGGGACTGAAATCCAGGAACCCAGCGAGCTGCCCACGGCGACGAGAATATCGATTGGCGTTTTGCCCTTTGTGAACATGTCGGATGATCCCCAGCAAGAGTACTTCAGCGATGGTATCACAGAAGACATCATCACGGATTTATCGATCATTTCCGATCTGGATGTGATTTCAAGGAACTCGACGTTTTTATACAAAGGTAAGTCGATGAATGTGCGGGCCTTGGGGAATGAATTGGGCGTTTCTCACATCCTTGAAGGAAGCGTGAGGAAGTCGGGAGACCGACTTAGAATAACAGCGCAGCTTATCGAAGTTCAGTCTGACACGCATGTTTGGGCTCAGCGCTTCGATCGAAATGTAGGAGAGATTTTTGATCTACAAGATGAAGTTGTTACCGAAATCATCAGCGCGTTGAGCGTAATTTTGACCGAAAATGAAGTTGAGCGATTGGGGCGAAAATCAACGGAGAATGTCGTTGCCCATGACGCCTTTTTGCGCGCAAAAGAACAATTCTATCTCTTTAACAAACAAGGCGTGTTGGCATCGATAGACCTTTTCTCGCTGGCTGCTCGGCTTGATCCGGATTTTGCCGAAGCGTATGCCTGGAAGTCGGAAGCTTTGGTATTTGCCTACATATCTGGATTTATCACATCGCCAGACGAAACAGTTTCAGAAGCCATTCGACTTGCTGAACACGCCATCGAGATCGATGCGACGCTTCCCTCAGCTCATGCGAATCTGGCGTGGGCGAAACGATGGAACGGCGAAATTGAGGAAGCGCAGATCCTGATCGATAAAGCGACGCAACTAAATCCAAACAGCGCTGAAGCGTTTTTGTGGCAGTCCCTCATTCTTTCGACGGCTGGCGAAGGAGATGAGGCGTTGGCGGCGATCGAACACAGTAACCGGTTAAATCCGAACTATGGCGCGCCATCAATCTTCGCGATCGGGCGGGTCCATTTTGTGAGCGATAGGTTTGATCAAGCCATCGAAGTATTTGATCGTGGTATAGACCGGAACCCAAACTTCCTACCCAACCACATATTTAAATACCTCGCTTACGAACGGAAAGGTGATTTGGATGGTGCGATCGCCGCCAAGGCGATGTTGGTGCAAATTAATCCAGACTTTGAAAACAGCGCCGCTTACAAGTTTTGCGTATTGCATCAGCAAACTTGC
Source organism: Hyphococcus sp. (assembly GCA_965243785.1). Taxonomy (GTDB): domain Bacteria; phylum Pseudomonadota; class Alphaproteobacteria; order Caulobacterales; family Parvularculaceae; genus Hyphococcus. The sequence continues at coordinate 76,155 of CBDEVX010000015.1, forward strand.
TAGACTGACGTTCCAATTAGCGGACGTTTTAACCAACCATTTCATTGGCGGACGGCTTAGCTAGCAACTGTTACACGCCTTACATTTACACGTGGATTTTCCGCTTCATCGAGGATGGCGACGGCAAAATCCTCCATCGAAATTTGCGACGCACCCGATTCATCAATGATCAAGGTGTCCGATCCGCGTCGGTATTTCCCCGTGCGCATTCCCGGGCGTAATAAGGCGGGCGGGCTGAAATAGACCCAATCGACGTCTTCATTCGCACCGCACATCATGAACTGCGAAAAACAAGCTTTCGCGATTGGTTTGACGCTATCGGGAAGAAAATTCGGCGCGGTCAATACAGTGTAGCCGCTGTCATCGGGCATCAACAGATTTGCGGCGCCGCCAACGATGAGCGCGCGCTTGTTTGAATGGCGCACGCCATTAAGAATCGACATGGTTAGCGCAGGGAGCGTTGCTTCTTCTCCTTCGGGCGGGCGCAAAGCGCTGACCACAATATCGCTTTCCGCAATCGTGGCCGCAACGCCTTGAGCATCGTTTACGTCCAGCAAACGACCTGCGACACCTTCCGGTAAGTGGCGGAACTTCTGCTCATCTCGCACGATGCCGGTGACCTTGTGTCCGCGCCGGCGTGCTTCATTTGCAATGCGGCTTCCAACATCGCCCGTTGATCCGAATACAATCATTTTCATTGCTCTACTCCTTGTAAGTTGCGGCCGTTCGTCGAGGGTGAATGAGATTTGCTGCCGTTGATCAGCGCTTTGATACGAGAGAGGAACGCCAGTCTGCGCGTTTTTGTTGAACTGAAGGGCTCAGGGACTACGTGACCTTCGGATTGAACAGATCGTTGGCTCAGCCAAACAGAGCCAATAATAACGGCTGCCCCAAACAGCTGCCCGATGCTGAGCGCCTGCCCGAGGACGACCCATCCTAAAACCACGGCTGAAACCGGGCTGAGAAAGCCAAGCGTTGAAATCACCGACGGCTCCAATCGCGTGATGCCTCTAAACCAAAGGACGTAAGTCAAAGCGGCGCCAATGAGACCCAAATAGGTGAGACCCGCGAGGTTCGAAAAAGAAAGCGGCGGAAGCGCGGGCTCGAACATCATGGCGAGTGGAACAAGCATCAGGCCGCCCGCTGTCAATTGCCATGCTGTAAACGTTAAAAGCGAAACCGGCGGGCGCCACTTCCGGCTAAGCACCGTTCCCGCCGCCATTGATAATGCGCCTACAACGCCTGCGACGACGCCAATCGGATCAAGCGCCGCATTGGGGGTGAGAATGAGCATGCCGACGCCGAATATCCCGAGTGCAGCGGCAGTTACGGACAAAATTCGAATGGGCGTACCCAAGGCGATGCGCGCCAGAAAGATAACCGCCAATGCTTGCGTCGCGCCAAGGGTCGCTGCGACGCCGCCGGGCAATCGGTAAGCTGTAACAAAAAGAAGCGCCCAGAAAATTGTAAAATTGAGCGCCCCGAGCGCGAAGACTTTGGGTACCCACGAACGAGACGGCAACTCGCGAACAATTAGAAGCAACAACAACCCTGCAGGCAATGCGCGCAGCATCGCCGCCGTCAAAGGATAGTTAGGCGGCAAGAATTCGGTTGTCACAATATAGGTGCTGCCCCAGATGGCGGGAGCGATGGCTGTAATGAGTAGGTCATATTGGCGGGACATCGTCAGCTCCTAGGCGCAGTCGTTTCGGCTTAAACCGCGGAGACTGGCCCGCGCGGTTTCAGAGCGCGGACCGATCTATTCACGCTATGCGGCTTGTTTTGGCAGCACAGTTGGAAAGTCCACGTCCGTGTCCGCTACGTGATTCATATAGTTTGTGAAAATATTCTCTGTGATAGTAGCGACAAGCTCGACAATATCGCTGTCCGTATACCCGGATGCGCGAACCGCTGACAGCTCTGCGTCACTTACCCGCCCGCGTTTTTCGATGATCGCGGTTGTAAAGGTGAGCAAGGCATTCAATTTGAAATCAGAGGATTCACCTTTTAGGTGTCGCTTGATCTCCAAAGGATCGACCTTCAAATTTGCAGAAACTGCGCTGTGCGCCTTCGCGCAATAGTCACATTCATTCGCGCCGGCGACTGTAAGAGCGACCGCTCCTCTCGTCCTTGGGTCAAAATTTCCGTTGGCGAGTGTCGCGCCAATATCGAGATACGCTTCGAGCGCGACCGGCTGGTTCGCCATGACTTTTGTTAAATTCGGCGCAAAACCGAATTTCGATTGAACAGTCTTTAGCAGACCAGCGGCTGGTTCCGCCGCAGTTTTGGGATCGACCACATTAAGACGGGTCATGGGCTTCTCCTTTCGGGGTTAGATTGCAATCCGCACGCGGATTGCGCGTTCCGTTTCGCGTGTCAGGGGGGCATCAACGCGCCCTGATTAACGCTAGAGAGAAGGTAATTGATTGGATTTCGGTTGATAATATCGTATATTATTGCGACTCTATTTACCATTGGTAGCGAATAATGGATAATCTAACCGCCCTCAAAGTGTTCCGCTGCGTTGTCGATCAAGGAAGCTTTGCGTCCGCCGCGCGGAAAATGGGTCTCTCACCGGCCGCCATCAGCAAAAACATAAACGAATTGGAAGCGCATTTATCTGTAGGCCTCCTAAATCGGACCACCCGTCGAATGAGCCTTACTGAAGCGGGCTCAACTTATTATGAGCGCATCACTCGGGTACTCGATGATTTGCAGGAGGCCGACACAACGCTAAGCTCCATGCGCGATATGCCAAGGGGCGTATTGCGTGTAAGTGCACCGTTGACGGTGACGCTCGTTTGCCTGTCGTCAGCTATACCAAGATTTTTAGAGAAATATCCGGACGTCTCTATTGATCTCAATCTGAACGATCGGAGGGTCAATATTGTCGAAGAAGGGTTCGACGTAGCCATTCGCGGCAGCGATAACCTGGAGGATTCAGGGTTGATCGCGCGCAAGCTGATGACCATGGATCGCGTGTTGTGCGGCTCGCCGGAATATTTCAAGCACAACGGCTCTCTCGATAATCCCGAAGATCTGTCGAAACACAATTGCGTACAGTTTTCGCTGTCCGATCACGCTAATGAATACACATTCAGGAATTCAGATCGGAAAGTTTCGATCCCGATCAACGGTCGCTACAAGGTGTCATCAAGCTTGGCTGTGCGGGATGCGTTGCGTGACGGGTTTGGCGTAAGCCTTATTCCGCGCGTTTATGTGCAAGAAGACCTGAAGAGCGGACGATTGCAGAGCGTGCTTGACGACTGGTCGGCGAATGAAACCATTCTTTACGCCGTCTACCCGTCAAAACGCTACGTCGTGTCGAAAGTACGCGCGTTTCTCGATTTTTTGATCAAGGAGTTTCGCGGTCGATAGGTGTCCCTACCAAAAGTCGGAACCGACAAAAGTAATTCCCTGTTATCGATTCTGGATTCCCCACAAATCGCCGGCAAATAGGGAATTTCGCCCGAGACGCGTTCGATCGCGGTCGCATCCCCCGCCAAGCAAAATCCCGACGTATAGTAATGTCTGCTGCGAGGATTTTGCGGACGCGGCAGTTTGCACACCCAAAGTCCGATACACGCGAGTATCGGTAACTGCGAATAAAGGAGAGGCAACGCTCGATTCGTTGCTATTTTAATTACCTAGATGCCCCATAAACCGGGCTTATGAGTACAAATAACCAATACGATGCATTGCGCGCGAAGATTGGGCCGGTATTCAGGACAGTGCCAAAAAGCCACGACACTATAGATCTACGTTAGCTGTGCGGATCCGACACTCCGACCGTGAGTATTGAGCATTTTCGCCGCTATGATCATTCTCACGCAAGCTTTCGCAGGAATCGGGTTTTCGGTAGGCGCAAGCTATTGCACGGTCACTGCAAACTCCTTGTTGGTGATCAACGCGGCTCGTTGAGACTCCAGTCATACTTGAACCGATCAATCGCTGAGACGCCGTCAAGTTTTGCTTTCAGTTCGGGAGTGGCGTATATCTTCAGATGCGCTATGACGCCTGCATCGGTACCGCCGAAATCTTCCTGAAACCACTTGTAGATCGATGACGCGGTGACACGTTTTCCGTCTATGGCGACACCGCGAGGATGGTTGACATAGTCAAGGGCGCCGGCGTCCAGCATCTCCTCGAGATTGTCTCCAGTGAAGGCTTTTTTGGCCAGATTGGGGCACCCATAGGACGCACAGTTAACAGCATAGTGGACGCGAGCGTCACGAAAATGCTCCCGCAAGATGTCATGCTCAATATTGTCGAGCGAAAGCGCTTCGCCATTCACAGTAACGAGCTTGCGCTTCCATGGTCCCGGACGCAGTCCTGAGCGGATACGCAAGATGCTCTTTACCGGATAACTATCGAGAACGATGTCAATGGTAACGGCGTTATAGAGATTGGCCCAAAATGCGAACGCTTCATTGCGGTTGAGGTCGGTCGGATCAATCTGTTCCAGCGAGGTAATGTAGTCCTTCAACGCTTCTCTGTCGGCATCGCTCACCGCAGAATAGTCGAATACGGTAATGTTATCAAACGTACGCGAAAGATATGTCGAAAGAATACGGTCCCAGGCAGAGTGATTGACACGCGTTACGCTTGCCTCCGTCGTTTTGTGAAAGGCGTCAGGGCCGGCAATAGCCGTTGGAACGGAAATCATAGTAATTGTCGTTGAGATGAGCGCTGCGCGTAATATTCGTCTAATCATGAATTCAGGCCTTTTTACTAAGCTCTTCTCCGTTCGAAAACAGCGCTCATTTAACAATTGTGTTTCTTCGGATCGTACGGTTCGACACGCCAACCTATAAGTCCGAGTTCTGTTACGCGGAACTGAACTCTCATAACATTGAGGTGATTGATGCGGACGTGATGTGACTTGAGCAGCTTAATTTCTCAAGATGAGCGCTGAGCTTCAATCACCTCCAACAATCCAATCCGGAGGCACGTACCGACAATGCCAATTCGTTTTATCGCTATGGCTATCTGCGCTTTCGTCCTTGTATTTGGCGGTGTTGCTGCGCACGCGTCAAACATAAGCGAGGAATTCACAGATGGATTGGCTTCTGCCTTTACCGATGATGAATTGTCACAACTGGCGAGCGGCCGGCCCGTCGTTCGAGTTTCGCGAGACCGCGACGGCGGTGCAGCCGCTCTTGTATTTGGGTCGATTGAGATTGATGCGCCGCGCTCCGTGATCTGGGACATCATGGTTGACTGCGACCGCGCGCCAGATTTGATCCCGGGCCTTAAATCGTGCGAGGTCGTTGAGGGTGGGCCGGATGGTCGATGGGATATCAGAGAACACAGGATTAAATTTGGGCCTGTCTTCAATGACGTCGTGAACATTTTCAGATCCGATTATATTCCAAACCGGGAGATTCAGTTTCATCTTGTCGGTGGTGACTTGAAAACACAGGAAGGCGCATGGCGGTTGGAAAACGTGAGCGCGGACCGATCTAGAACGCGGGTCATCTATCACGCCCGCCTGGCGATTGGTCGGCCTGTCCCACGGTTTTTAATCAGGCGCAGTATTCGCAAGGACATGCCAAGAATATTCCACACACTGAAGAAAACGGCAGAATTTGCGGCGCATGGTGCTCATGCCAGGTAAACACGGCAGCGATGTTTCAGCGCTCGTTCCCGTTCTCAATGAAGCGGAGATTCTAGCATCATTTTTAGAGCGGCTGCGCCAGACCGGCGTCACCGAGACCGTGGTTGCCGATGGCGGCAGTGAAGACGGCAGCCTCGAAATAGCGCGTGCGGTCGCGGACAGGGTCGTTACTAGCGCGCCGGGGAGGGGGCGCCAGATTGCGCGCGCCGCGCGGAGTGCATCGGCGGAGATTTTCTGGATTGTTCATTGCGATTGCACGCCGCCGTCCGCAGCAATTGAAGAGATTAAAGAAACACTGGCGAGGAAGGGTGTTCTAATGGGCGCATTTCCGATTTCTTTTGACGCCAACCACCCGCTCTTGCGCTTTTACAGTATTCTAAGCCGACTCGACAGCCCGATATCGACCTTCGGTGACCAAGGTTTTTTTCTGCGCAGCTCGGACTATCGGCGCGCCGGCGGCGTCCCGGAAAGCGCGCTTTTTGAAGATGTGGAGTTACGAAGGCGTATACGTCGCCTTGGAAAGGTCGCAAAAACACAGTCGTTCATGAAGACATCGGCAAGGCGTTTTCTGAAAAACGGCGCCTTTCGTCAGCAGGTGATGAACGGTGTTCTTTTGGCGCAATATTATGCTGGAGTGAATGCAGAAACACTTGCGAAATCCTATCGCAACTCAACGATCAGCCGCGTTGTGGATTGAGCAGCCTATACTATCGGAGAGATGTGTATTGAAGGCGGGCGCTCGGGAATGAACATCACGCAGATATCATCCAACTTTATTTGAAGTTCCAGGCGTGATGGTTTCTCGTAAAGGTAATCGGCAATTTGGATGGGCAGATATCGGAACGTACGAGGATATTTGGTCTTCAAACTTTGGAGTACACGAACGATGACAAAAACTGGTTTTGCAGGCCTTTCGGGTGCGCTTCTTCTTGGCGTATTTTCGCTTGGTTTCAATGCCGCTGCCGCACAGGATTCGTTTGACCAGTTTCGAACCGTGACCAGCGAGAGCAGCAGCACCGTCAACTATGACGCGATTGATAACTTGTATAACCAAGCGACCGTAAAGAGTGGTGATCGCTACGACTTCCGTTACAGCGTATTGAATCAAGCTGCACTCGGCACGCTTAATTCATTTGCAGAATCATTAGCTAATATTGACCCTACGTCTATGAACGAGGAAGAGCAGCTGGCTTACTGGCTTAACTTTCGGAACTTGCTGGTCATTCGCGGTATCGCATCTGATTTACCGGGACGCGCCTTCAAGCGCGGGCGCGGCGACTTCGATCAACCAGGCGAGTTGTGGACCCGCAAAAGGCTCTCGGTAAATGGCGTCTCGTTATCGATTGATGATATTGAGAAGAAAATAATCCTCGCTAACTGGTCGAACCCGAATGTCATTTATGGCCTGTATCAGGGTTCGGAAGGCGGGGTGGCGTTTTATCCGCCAAAGAACTTCAACGGCGCAGAAGTTCGTGAAGACCTTGCGGAACGCGGCCGCCATTTTGTGAATTCGCGCCGCGTCATTCGCGCTCGGCGCGGAAAGGTAACTGTGCCGGCCATTTACGACTGGTACAAGGCCAACCTTTTCGGTGGCGACGACGTTGCGGTGCTCGACCACATACGAAATCTTGCGGGCGACGATCTGAGCACAGATCTTGCGAACGTAGAAAAGATTGAGTTCAAAAAAATGGACTATGATCTTGACGAAGTGGTCATACGTCAGCAACGCCAGCAAGTACCGCGATCCTCAGCCGGCGGCGGTCGTTACGGTAGCTAATACCGATCGCCGCGGATTGATTTTGTGATGGCTGGATCTGGTCCTTTCGTCACGCGATCTGGATTTCGCGTTGGGTTTTATCAGTCTGTGCGGCGTATCGTAACTGACCGCGGCGCTGGTGCGCTACTCCTTATCGGCGCAGCGATCGGTGCGCTGTTGATTATAATTGCGCTCATATCCTCGGCTTTCGCCTATGGGCAGGTCCCAAGCTGGGGCGACACACTGCTTTTTTTTGGTCTCCTTTCGGCGGCCGGTGTATTGTACGTTATTTCGACAGCGTTATTGCCACGCATTAAGTCTTCCGACGGGCTGCTCGTCGCTATTATTTTGGTCGGCTTCGTTGCGCGCCTCGGGTTTTTCGGCTCAACGCCCATCTATGAAGACGACTGGTATCGCTATCTCTGGGATGGCGCAGTGGTCAATGCGGGCGTCAATCCTTACGCGGGATCGCCTGCGCAAGGCTTGCAAACCGATCTTGATGGCAATCCCGTCGCGCGTTCAGAGAATGCAACAATTGCTCAACTGCAAGCCGTTGGTGCGGACCACCCACATTTTCCGGAACGGGTGAACTACCCGTATGTCACAACGATTTATCCGCCATTCGCACTTGGCGCCTTCGCGGGCGCTCATCTGATTTCGCCATTTAATCTTGACGCTTTTCGGTCGATCCTTCTTCTTTCTGACGCCGCCGCGCTTGCAATCCTGATTTATCTATTGCGCACGTATGGGCGTGGCGCGGCGTGGGCGGTTTTATATTGGTGGCATCCGATCGTTATCGTCGCAGTGTTCAATGGGGGCCACATGGACGTTCTTCTTGCGCCATTTCTCCTCGCTGCAGTTGCCTTTGCGGAAAGTCGCCGCCCGAGGCTAGCGGCGATTGCGCTTGCGGCGGCCGCAGGCGTCAAGCTCTGGCCGGTTGTGTTGGCGCCGATCATTTTTCGCGCCTGGCGTAAAGACATCAAGGAAATTGTTGTCGCCGGGTCTGTTTTTGCAACGGCGATGATTCTATTTGTCGGACCGCTCATTCTATCACTGCAATCTCAGTTTAGTGGCCTCGGCGCCTATGCATCCACGTGGGTTACCAATTCATTTCTTTTTACATATGCGTCGGCCGGCCTCTCAGTCTGGTTTGAAAATAGCGATCGCTTGCTGCGACTTGCCAGCGCCGCCGCTGTCAGTGCGACCGCACTATGGTTTTCTTTTTCGCGCCGCGGCGCTGAGACGCCCATGCCTGTCGCGATCTCACTAACAATCCTACTGTTGTTTGTCGTATCACCCACGGGATACCCCTGGTACGCGCTGTGGTTTGTATTGTTTGCGCCTTTTGCGCCTATGACCGGCGTGGCTCTATTTGCCGTCACCCTGCCGATCTACTATTTGCGATTTCTAATGTCGGAAAATGGTTGGGAGCCATTTTTTAACTTCGGATTGACACCAATCGAATTCGGCGCGCCGGGCGCCGTGCTTCTCTACGAGCTCTGGAAGAGGCCGGCATGGCGCGCCTGAACACGGCGATCATTATTCCGGCGCTGAACGAGGAAAATGCGATCGCCGCGGTCGTCACCGGCGTCCGTGATGCGGTCAATACGGTTATCGTCGTTGACAACGGATCGACCGATGCGACGGCGCGACGCGCGCGAGACGCTGGTGCGCTGATCGTCGTTGAGCCGACGCCAGGCTACGGCCGGAGCTGTCTTGCTGGTGTCGCCGCTGCGTCGTATGCCGACGTCTTCATCTTCATGGATGGCGACGCGGCCGATGACCCCAATGATCTTGCGTCGATATTAAAGCCGATTGAGGATGGCGACATCGATCTCGTCATCGGCTCACGCCTTTCCGGTTTCGTGGAAAAGGGCAGTTTGACACTGACGCAGCGGTTCGGGAATAAGCTCGCTTGTGCGTTAATGGCCCTTTTCTGGGGCGGTCGTTTTACGGACCTCGGGCCATTCAGGGCAATCCGGGCGGACGCCTATCACAAACTTTCAATGGCGGCGCCGACCTTCGGGTGGACGGCTGAGATGCAAGTGCGTGCTATAAAACGCGGCTTGCGGTATTGCGAAGTCCCGGTTCGCTACCGGCGCCGTATCGGCATTTCAAAAATATCGGGAACGGTCAGGGGCGTTATTATGGCAGGGTTTTTCATCCTCGGTACAATCGCCCGCGAAGTAGCCCATGATGTCATCAGCGCGTCGGCTGATGCTAGTGGAGTAAGACGCCGCGTGAATAATAATGCCGGGCGAAATCTATAAGGAATGACGCAACCAAATTTGTCACGAACAAAAGCCTCCGTGTGACTGCAGGCGCACGGAGGCTTTCTTTGCGACATTAGGCCGTATCAAAAGCGGAAGCGAAGCCCGCCAGTGGCGGTGAACCCTTCGAGATTATCGCTCACATCACCCGAACGCAGATTCGCGCCACCGCCGATAAAGCGACGTTCAAGGTCAAGACCGTAAGTGCGAAAGTAGCGACCCTCGGTGTACAGGTCGATATGCGGCGTTAAATCGTATGTGACGCCTATGGTGGCGTGGCTGGAAAACGCGGTTTCCGATCCTGCTACCGTGAAGACAGGGCCTACGGCGCTCGCCGGAAAATAAGGGGTATTGACGTCCACGAGCGCGACCCCAAGGCCGCCGCCAATGTAAGGCGTCAGAGGTTGGTCCGGGCTGAATATGATGTCGGAATAGTTATTGAAGTAAAATAGCGTCGCCTCTTGTTCGCCGGCGAATGTCTGCGTTCCGTTGTTAAACGAACCACCTGAAACGTCGGCGCTGAACCGGCTAACCTCAAGCTCCAGTCGTGGGTGGAATACTTTCAAGTAGCGAAATGGCAATTGATAGCCAACGCCGCCGCCATAAAAAGTAGCATCGTCGTAACTAACGTCGACATTTAGCGGCACGCCGGCAACGCCGGTGGGGCCGGGCACGCCGGCATCGGGATCTGAAACGCCATTGAAACTATTGTCAGATGGAAAGACGCCGCCGCCAAATCCGAAGAGGTAGGCGCCGCTCTCGGCTGGCTCGGTGTCAAAAACGCCTGCATTTGCTGTTGTTAATGTTGCGGCCATCAATAGGAAGCCGAGACTAGTGGAACGCATGGGAACTCCGTTTGCTTGTGAGAAGTGTTTAAGAGCGGACACCGTTGTCTCTAACGTGTGTCTTGCAAAAAGCGATTGAACTTAAATCGCGAGGCAACACGACTGCGTCAGCATCAAATTAAGCCCCGCAAATATCTCCATCGCTGCCAGATATGTGAATGGGATTTACTGGCGCACTAAGCGCGATTGCGGTTCCATGATTGCTGTTGTTGGCAAGGATTGACTCGTGATGTTTTATCGATCCGCCTTGATGATAGCTGTCAGTGCGGCAGCTGCGATTGTCATCGGCGTAGCAGTGTGGATAGGCGCCCATGCTCGTAGCGAAGGGTCTGTATTTGACCACAACCCAAGCGCCGCAGCCGCGTCAACGCATTTCAGAACTCTCTTGCTTTCAACGGACCGCAATGAACTGTCGTTGGCCATTGCTGAAATCGATAGGAACTGGACGCCAGCTTTCATTTCTATGGCGATTGAAACCGCGAACTACGCAGTTTCCAATATCTCGCGCGACGCGCTGTTTGTCATGTTAAGTGAAAAAACAAACCAGAATTTCGGTCGGGATATAAACGCCTGGTATCAATGGCTCTGGAATCAGCCGGAAGCTACGGCGCCAGACTATGCAGCGTTTAAAGCGGACCTTTATCGCACTATCGACCCGATATTCGAACTCTACTTTAAGGGCCGGCAGAATACAGCGCGCATCCGCCTCGATGAAATTCGCTGGGGAGGCGTCCTTCAGGACGGTATTCCGCCCTTGCGCAACCCGAAGATGATTCCGGCGCGCAAAGCGACCTACATTGACGACGACAACATCGTATTTGGCATTGAAATCAATGGCGACGCGCGCGCTTACCCAAAGCGCATTCTCGCATGGCATGAAATGTTCATAGACGATATAGGCGGCGTCAAAATCGCCGGCGTCTACTGTACGCTCTGCGGCACCGTCATTCCTTACAAGACACGTGAAGGCGGTAAAAATCATGCTCTTGGCACGTCGGGCTTTCTCTATCGGTCCAATAAACTAATGTATGATGCAGAAACGCAGTCGCTTTGGAATACCCTTACGGGCGAACCCGTTGTCGGGCCGCTGGCTGGCGAGGGCATAAAGCTGGAATTCCTCAGCGTCGTAACGACCACATGGCGCGAATGGAAGCGCCGCCACCCGGACACGACGGTGTTATCGCTGAGAACAGGCCATCGTCGCGACTATGGCGAGGGCGTCGCCTATCAGGATTATTTCGCCACAGACCGTTTGATGTTCAATACGCCCTTTAATGATACCCGGTTAAAGAACAAGCAAGAAATTGTTGCGCTCCGGTTTGCCGGCGCTCCTCATGATCAAGTGGCGATTGATACGGAATTCCTAAACGAAAATCCTCTTTATACCGATACGGTCGGCGTTCAGGACGTTTTGGTCGTTACTGACAAGACAGGCGCCAATCGCGTCTACGACCCCGGCACGGTGAGTTTTATCAGTTATGACCGCGACAAGACACTTATCGACTCAGACGGCGCAAAATGGAGTCTGGATGAGGACGCTCTTGTTTCTGAAGACGGCCGACGGCGCGCGCGCTTGCCCTCGCATCGCGCATTTTGGTTCGGGTGGCGCGCCGCATTTCCCGAAACGCGACTTGTTAAGTCCGAGATGCGCCCACCTAACATATCCAGCTTTTGACGCCTAAAAACGACGTAGCCTGAAAAAGGAATCGACTTTGGAATCAATTTATTGGGTTATTGATCATGCATGCCATCGAAAGTGCCGTCATTGCTATGATGACCGGTTTCGTCCTTATGTGCGCGGTGCGCTAGAGGAAAGGGTGCGTGAAAGCGAAAGCGTTTTTTCCAAAATAATAGAAAACCTTCCCGATACCCTAGGATATACGGATGACGACGGGCGCCGACATGCTGGCCGCATTATTCTCGCTGGCGGCGAAGTTCTTGTAGATCCCGTACGTGAGCGGCTTCTTTACCCGATACTAGAGAGTTTGAACGCCAAATATGGCGACGAGGCTAACATTATTGTTCAGACAACGGGCGACCTTGTTACCGAATCGATCCTGGACAATCTGCTTTCACACAATATCTGGATGGTTTCTGTGGCCGGTATGGATGACTATCATGTTGGCCACGAAGGCGAAAAACGCCTGCCTTTGATTGAAAAACTGCATGCGCTTTTTAAAAGTCGCGGTATGCGTGAAACGGAAGACGGCGGCCCAGTCAGAACAAGCTCTGATACGCCAACCGCCTTTTATCATATGTTCGGGGCGTCAGAAGACGCTTGGATTGGAAAATTATGGCCCCGTGGGCGGGCGTGGGAAAACGGTCTGACGACAGCGACGCTTGCCGACAATTTTTGCAATGCCTGGTCGGGCGGCTTGAAGTTTCTGGAATATGGCAAAGCCGGTAGCGAGGTATCCATTGAACCCGATGGAAGCGTTTATCCATGCTGCTTAAAAACCGCTTCGCCGCTCGGCAATATCACGCAGGAACCGCTCATAGACATGTTACGGTCACTAGCCACTGAGCCTGCACTGCAGGCCATCAACAAAGGCGGCCCCGCTGTCATGGGAGAAACCTATGGATGGAGCCGCGACTACTTTATTGTCCGATCAACCGCAACAATGCCGACAGGTAAAACATGCAGCAATCTTTGCATCGGGTGCGATGCGTTTTTTCGGGAAGAATTAGCGCCGGTGCTGGAACGGTTAGCGAGTGAACGGGTATGCAGTAGCCGTGACAAAACACACGCATCGGCGTGATTTCTTTTCTACAGCCGCTTTTCGGACTGGGCGTTCTAGCGCTCATTGCATGGGCCGTCAGCGAGAACCGAAGACTCTTTCCATGGCGATGGGCCATCGGCGCCGCACTTTGGTCACGGCGCCCGAGACGTCGTAATCGTAGTTCACATAAAACGAGCCAGGATAGGTGATCTTGGTCTGGCGCCGCGTTTCTCGTCAGCCCCGGCGCGAGCCCCGAATTGCTAAAGGTCATCAGTGCTTCTGGCGCACCGACGTTGCCGGGTGTCGCTACAGCGTCCGAGGCTATGATGGCGTGCGAGTTGGATTTTAAGGCGATGAAGTTTTTTCCGGCGGAGCCGGCCGGCGGCACGCCGCCTGAAGGCTGGATGACAATCGATTCCCTTGCCGAAAGACAGGCGCCGTTATGGCGTTCTAACCCGGATGATATTTATTGGTATCACTATCTCGAAGACGAAGGTGTCGTCTATTTCAAATATCAACAAGTTCATGAAAAAGAAGACGTTTTGTTTCAAAACTTTGTCCACGAATTGAGCGGCGTCATCGAAGACAAGGATGCGAATGCGCTAATTATTGATGTGCGCCAGAACACGGGCGGCGATTCAAGCCTTTATCTACCGCTCCCAAAGATGTTGATCGCCCTTGAAGACAAGCGCGATGTCGGACTCTTCGTTTTAATATCACCGGCGACGTATTCAGCGGCGATGAATTTTGTCGCCGATCTAGAATACTTCACCAACGCCGTCTTTGTCGGCGAGCCCACTGGGGCTAGCATTAACTTCATCGGCGAGAACAGGATATTCACAATGCCGAACAGCGGATTGATGTGCAGTGTCTCAGATCGTTATCACCAACATGGCGCTTCGGATTCAACCGATCGACGCAGCTGGCTTGCTCCCCACATCGTCGCGCCGATATCATCTACCGATCTCTTGAGCGGTCGCGACCCGGGGCTTGAGTCGATCTTGGCTGAAGTGCGCGCGCGCAAGGATAAACAGACGATGAACAGGAGGATTTCGCCTGTCCCTACCGAAAACTAGAATCTGGCGATTTATTGGAAGGCAACATCGATGCGGGGGAGGCGGCCTACAATCGTTTTCGGTGCGGCGTCTGCCATGAGGTCGTCGGCCGCGAAGATTTACGCAACGACATAGATCCGATCATGACGGTGACGCTTGGCGGGAAAACGACCCTGGTTCGAACATATGGCGAGCTTGTCACGTCCGTTATCAACCCGCTGCACAGGATTTCTCAACAATATCTGGAGGAACCGGTCGACTTTAACGGGGTTTCGCGAATGTGGAACTACAACGATGTGATGACAGTATCTGAAATGGCGAATATCGTCACATTTCTGCAGGAACAGTATGATCTGGAGCCATACACACCGAGCGCGTATCCAGGCTATTCAATACCGTAGTTCGACGCTCACGGCGCCAGGTAATTGTTCTTAGACGCCGCGCACCGAGTCAATTACCCATACGCCGGAATGACCGGCTCTTCTTCTCTTTTTTCTGTCAACTGTTCCCAGAACTCAGGAATGCTGATCCTCAGCGATACCAGCACGACTTGAGCTTGCCGCCGCATGCGTGTTCGCGCAAGCTATCGTTAGAATCGAATTTTCGGTAGGGACAAGTATTGTCGCGCCAATTTCTGAGTCGCTGATTACTAGCGAAGCGCGGCGAACATTTGCTATTAAGGGAGCCCCTAAGCTCCGGTGAACAAAATGACAAAAAAAGGCCAGAATATCTCTCTTCTTGATCGGCATCGCTCGGTAATGCCCTCATGGCTCGCCCTCTATTATGAAGAACCCATTCAGATCGTACGCGGCGAGGGGCGGCGCGTCTGGGACCAAGATAATCGCGCCTATCTCGATTTTTTTGGCGGCATCTTAACGACCATGACCGGGTATGGCGTTCCGAGCGTCGTTGCTGCACTCCGTCAGCAGGCGGAGCAAATGCTCCATACGTCGACGCTGTATTTGATTGAATCGCAAATTGAATTGGCCGAAGAAATTGCGGATTTATCAGGGATTCCAAACGCGAAAGTATTTTTTACAAACTCCGGCAGTGAAGCGAACGACACCGCTTTAATGTTGGCGACGGCTTATCGACGATCCAATCAAATTCTCGCCATGCGGCACAGCTACCATGGGCGCTCTTTTTCTGCCGTGTCGACAACAGGAACATCGTCATGGTCGCCGTCGTCATTATCGCCCTTTAACGTCTCGTATGTTCATGGCGCGTATCGGTATAGAAGTCCGTTTCGCGAGCTTTCGGATGAAGATTATATCCGAGCCAGCGTCGATGATCTTGAAAATGTTCTGGCGGTGGCGACCGCAGGGGATGTCGCGTGCCTCATCGCCGAACCCATACAGGGCGTCGGAGGCTTCGGAATGCCGCCAGATGGTATGTATGCCCGTTTCAATGAAGTTCTCAAAAAACACGGCATTCTCTTTGTCTCCGATGAAGTGCAGACTGGATGGGGGCGCACCGGCGATCATTTTTGGGGTTATGAGGCTCATGGGTTCAAACCCGACATCATAACTTTCGCAAAAGGCCTCGGAAACGGTCTCGCAATTGGCGGCGTTGTCGCGCGAAAAGAGATCATGGATTGCTTCACCGCCAATTCGATTTCGACGTTCGGCGGAAATCCCCTCGTGACGCGCGGCGCGCTGGCGAACTTAAAATACCTTCGAGAAAACAACCTGCAGCAAAACGCAGCAAAACAAGGGAGCCGCTTTTTTAAAAAGCTGTCGCACTTCGCGGCGGACCGCCCCATCATCGGCGACGTTCGCGGCAAGGGATTGATGATAGGGGTCGAGCTTGTCGGCGCCGATGGGCGAGAGCCGAATGTCGACGCCGTCGGCAAAATCATGGAAGAAACGAAAGAAAATGGCCTCCTGGTCGGACGCGGCGGATTTTACGGGAATGTTATTCGTATGGCGCCGCCTTTATCAGTGACAGAAGCCGAAATCGACGAGGGGTTTGAAATCTTCGCTAACGCCGTCAAAAACGCTTAAAGCGGACTGTCGACAGCAGCCGCTCAATTTCAGCCATGCGTCCAGCATCGCACACAGTGCGGCCGTCTAGCGGTAAGGGCCTGAGCCGAAACAACTTTCTTGATCGAATCCCGAAAAGATTATACTGATACGATCCGTCGGCTAAGTCGTTCTGAAACGCCGTGGTTAAGGCGTTGCAGATATGACTCTCCCGCGGCGGCGAATTCGCAGAGCTAGGGAGCAACTTGGTGAGGCATTTCAAGCTCAACAGCAACGGCTCGGGGCTGTCGCCGAATGAGGTGGCCGATAACTTCACCGACCTTCATCCCCCGCTCGACCCCGCGCAGGCCGCCGTCGACGCCGCGCGATGCATTTATTGCTACGATGCGCCGTGCTTGAACGCCTGCCCGACGCGCATCGACATCCCTAAGTTCATTCATCAGATCCGTTCTGGCAATGTCGACGGTTCGGCGAAAACTATTCTGTCGGCGAATATCATGGGCGGTACGTGCGCGCGCGCCTGCCCGACCGAGGTCCTTTGCGAAGAGGTTTGCGTCGTCAATCATACTGAAGGCGCGCCGGTTAAAATCGGAGAGCTTCAGCGCTTTGCCGTCGACTTTCTATTCAGTAAAAACGACGTTCATCCTTTTGCGCGCGCCGCAGCAACGGGCAAAAAGCTCGCTGTCGTTGGCGCGGGGCCCGCCGGTCTTTCCTTTGCGCATCGCGCCGCCATGTTAGGTCACGAAGTCGTCGTGTTTGACGCGAAGCCAAAACCGGGCGGACTCAACGAATACGGGCTTGCAGCATACAAAATGGCGAATGATTTTGCGCAACGCGAAGTCGAGTTTCTGTTAGGCGTCGGCGGCATTCAAATAGAACACGATAAAGCGCTTGGCGAAAATTTGTCGCTTGAGGAGCTTCGACGCGCGTTTGACGCTGTTTTTATCGGCGCCGGCTTAACGAAAACCCGTGCGCTCTCCATTCCCGGCGAAGAGCTCGACGGCGTCCGCGACGCGCTGGAGTTTATCGAAGAGGTGCGTTGCGCCGAAGACAAGTCCAAAGTGCGCGTCGGCGAAAACGTCATCGTCATAGGCGGCGGCAACACGGCCATCGACGCCGCGGTGCAGGCGAAATGCTTAGGCGCCCGCAACGTTACGCTGATCTATCGCCGCGGGCCTGAAGCGATGAGCGCAACCGAATGGGAGCACGATCTGGCGACGACAAACGGTGTTGCGATGCACTTTTGGGCGACGCCGCAATCTTTCTCCGGCGAAGCGAAGGTTAAGAAGGCTGCTTTTGCTGAAATGAGAAATGAAAAAGGCAAGCTTGAGCCGACAGGCGCGACTTTTGAACTGTCTGCAGACATGGTTTTGAAAGCCATCGGCCAATCGCTCGATGAGTCGGTTTTCGCGCAGCTTAAAGTCGAAAACGGAAAAATTTGGGTCGACGAATGCTACCGCACATCGCTTGAGGGCGTTTACGCCGGCGGCGACTGCATTGCGTCGGGAGAAGACCTCACCGTTCAGGCCGTCGAAGACGGCAAGCAAGCCGCTATTAGGGCCGATGCGCACCTGCGCGAAACGGCTAAAGGAGCCGCGCAATGACAGACCTCGCATGCACCATTGCCGGCGTTGAAAGCATCAATCCGTTCTGGCTCGCCTCAGCCCCGCCGACGGACAAGAAATATAATGTCGAGCGCGCTTTTAAAGACGGTTGGGGCGGCGCAGTTTGGAAAACTCTTGGCGAAGACCCGCCGGTCGTCAACGTCACCAGCCGCTACGGCATACATCGATCATTTGATCGCCGCATCATCGGCCTCAACAACATCGAGTTGATTTCCGACCGTCCGCTTGATGTGAACTTGCGCGAAATAGAGGAAATGCGCCGTGAGTGGCCGGACCGGGTTATTATCGGGTCGATCATGGCGCCGATGGATGAGGGCGCCTGGAAGGCTTTGGCCGTTAAGGTCGCCAATGCCGGTGTTCAAGGCATCGAACTCAATCTCGGGTGCCCGCACGGCATGTGCGAGCGCGGCATGGGATCGGCCGTCGGTCAGGTGCCCGAGTTTGTCGAGAAAACCACAAAATGGGTTCGCGAGGCGGTGAACCTGCCAGTTTTCACCAAGCTGACGCCGAACGTCACGGACATTATGATTCCCGCCGGCGCTGCGAAAGCCGGCGGCGCTCATGCGGTTTCATTGATCAACACGGTAAACTCGATCATCGGCGTCGATCTTGACCTCATGGCGCCGACGCCGACCGTCGACGGGCGCGGCACCCATGGCGGCTATTGCGGCGAAGCCGTAAAACCGATCGCGCTTCATATGGCGGCGGAAATCGCGCGCAATGCGGAGACCGAAGACCTCGAAATATCCGCCATCGGCGGCATTACAACCTGGCGCGACGCCGCCGAGTTCATCGCGCTCGGCGCGAGCGGGGTGCAAGTTTGCACAGCCGCCATGCTTTTCGGCTTCCGCATTGTCGAGGACATGAACGAAGGCCTCGCCGCTTTCATGCGCGAGAAAGGCTATCGCGCCATTGACGATTTTAAAGGCGCGGCGACGGCCCAGGCTGTCGACTGGAATGCGCTTAATATGAATCACGACTTAAAAGCGCGCATTGACGAAGACGCCTGCATCGAATGCGGCCGCTGCTTCATCGCATGCGAGGACGCATCGCACCAGGCGATCAGTATCGACGCCAAAGACGAAGGCGGCCGCAAATTCACCGTCGTTGATGAAGAATGCGTCGGCTGCAATTTATGCATGCATGTGTGTCCGGTGAAAGATTGCATCACTATGGAGGCCGTCGATGTCGACCGGCCCTACGTGACATGGCCGGAGCATCCCAAAAACCCCATGCGCAACGCCGCAGAATAATCAACCGAAACAAAATCGGCGATCACAATGAAAAAAATCGACCACATTATCGCAGGCGAACACGCTGCAAACGGCGGCGCAACAGGCCCTGTTTTCAACCCTGCGACCGGTCAGCAAACCGCGGAGGTGTCGCTTGGCGGCGCTGACGAAGTCGCAAGAGCTGTCGACGCTGCGCGCGAAGCGCAAGCTGAATGGTCGACGACCCCGCCGGCGAAGCGCGCAAGCGTCATGTTCGCGTTGCGAGAAATCATGCAGTCGCGACGCGATGAAATTGCAGAAACGATCAGCGCCGAGCACGGAAAAACCCATGACGATGCATTAGGCGAAGTCGCCCGCGCGCTTGAGATTGTCGAATTCGCGAGCGGCGTTCCGCATCTGATTAAAGGAAATTTCTCCCGCAACGTTGCGAACGGCGTCGACACTTATGCGGATCGCGAACCGCTTGGCGTCGTCGCTGGGATTACGCCGTTTAACTTTCCATCCATGGTGCCGTTATGGATGGTCCCGATGGCGCTCGCCTGCGGCAACGCATTTATATTGAAACCGTCTGAAAAAGACCCTTCGAGCGCGAACCTTATCCATGAGCTTTTTGCCGAAGCGGGATTGCCGGCGGGCGTTCTTAACGTCGTTCACGGCGCCAAGGAAGCGGTTGACGGCGTTCTCGATCATCCGGGAATCTCCGCAGTGAGTTTTGTCGGGTCAACGCCCATCGCCGAATATGTCTATCAGCGCGGCTGCGCGGCGGGAAAGCGCGTCCAGGCCCTTGGCGGCGCCAAAAACCACATGATCGTCATGCCGGACGCCGACCTCGATCAGGCCGCCGACGCGCTGCTCGGCGCCGGTTTTGGTTCCGCCGGCGAACGCTGCATGGCGATTTCGGTCGCCGTTCCCGTCGGGCGGGAAACCGCCGATCGCCTTGTTGAAAAACTCGAACCCGGCGTCCGGGCGCTAAAAATCGGACCGAGCACCGACAGCGACGCCGAAATGGGGCCGCTCATCTCGAAAGCCCATCGCGATCGCGTCGCGCGCCTTGTCGGCGAGGGTGAAAAGGAAGGCGCGAAAGTCGTTGTCGACGGCCGTGGTTTATTAATGCAGGGCTATGAAGACGGTTACTGGCTCGGCGGCACGCTGCTCGATCATGTTCGACCCGGCATGAGCGTTTATGACGAAGAAATTTTCGGCCCCGTTTTGTCTGTCGTTCGCGCCGACGCATACGGGGACGCAGTCGATATGATCAATGCGAATCAATACGCCAATGGAACCGCCATTTTCACGCGCGACGGAGACGCCGCGCGGGATTTCGCATCGCGCATCAAAGTCGGCATGGTCGGCGTCAACGTGCCGATCCCCGTGCCGGTCGGATATCATAGTTTCGGAGGATGGAAGCGCTCGATCTTCGGCGCCCATGGCATTTACGGGCCTGAAGCGATTCATTTTTATACCCGGCTGAAAACGGTGACGACGCGTTGGCCGACCGGCATCCGCGCTGGCGCCGATTTTAGATTTCCGACCATGAATTCCTGAATCTAGTGATGCGCGGCGCACGCCGCTCTGTAGGAGATACCAATCATGACCACATTGCGCGGCGGCCTGATCCAGATGGGGCTGAAAGGCTCAACGGACGATGCGCCGGAGAACATTCGCCAGGGGATGATCGACGCTCATGCTCCCCTGATCGAAGAAGCGGGCGCGCAAGGCGTTCAGGTGCTTTGTTTCCAGGAAGTCTTCACTCAACCCTATTTCTGTCCCAGTCAGGATACGAAGTGGTACGCTGCGGCCGAAGAGATCCCTGACGGCCCGACCTGCAAGCTCATGCAGGAATACGCAAAAAAATTCAGCATGGTGATTGTCGTCCCGATTTACGAGAGGACGAATGTAGCGGGCGTCTATTACAATACGGCGGCGGTTTTCGACGCCGACGGCTCCTATCTCGGCAAATACCGCAAGACTCACATTCCTCAGGTCGCCGGTTTTTGGGAAAAGTTCTTTTTCAAGCCCGGCGCCTCGGACTGGCCGGTTTTCAAAACCGCCTACTGCAAGCTCGGCGTTTACATCTGTTACGACCGGCACTTCCCGGAAGGCTGGCGGGCGTTGGCGCTCAACGGCGCGGAATATATCGTCAACCCGTCGGCGACCGTCGCCGGATTGTCGGAATATCTCTGGAAGCTTGAACAACCCGCCTCGGCGGTCGCCAACGGCTGCTGGATCGGCGCGATCAATCGGGTTGGCGTCGAAGAGCCGTGGAGCATTGGCGAGTTTTACGGCCAAAGCTATTTCGTCAATCCGCGCGGCCAGATCGAAAAGGAGGCGAGCCGCGACAAGGACGAACTCATCGTTCACGATATGAACATGGATATGGTGCGCGAAGTGCGCGATCTCTGGCAATTCTTCCGCGACCGTCGCCCCGACGCCTACGGGCCGCTCGTTGCGGGCGAATAAACCGGCGCAACCAAACGGGACAGAACGCTATGAGCCAAACCGCCGCATCGCCGGCCCCCGGCGCCAAGCCCAGTCTTGATCTGGGACTCTGGAATGAAGACCTCGCGCCTGTCCCCAAAACCGCCCGCACATGGAACGTGCAAAGCTATGCAGCGCTTTGGGTCGCAATGGTGGCGTGCGTGCCGACCTATTTGCTTGCAGGCGGTCTCATCGCCGCGGGCATGAACTGGCAGCAGGCGGTGTTGACCGTTTTTCTCGGCAATATAATCGTCCTTGTCCCGATGATTGCAATCGGTCATATGGGCGCAAAATACGGCGTGCCGTTTCCGGTGCTGTTGCGCTCGGCGTTCGGCCCGCAAGGCGCCAAGATACCCGCGGTGGCGCGCGGACTTGTCGCTTGCGGATGGTTCGGCATCAACACCTGGGTCGGCGGATCCGCGATCTATGTCATCCTGAACGCGCTCACCGGCGGCGTTTTTCGCGGCGACCCTCTGCCTATTTTGGGCATCGATCCGGCGCAAACAATTTGCTTTCTGATCTTTTGGGCGATGCATCTCTACTTTATCCGCCATGGCACGGAATCCATCCGCGTACTTGAAGTGCTGGCGGCGCCGTTTCTTCTCATCATGGCTTTCGCTTTGCTGATCTGGGCGTATGTGACGGCCGGCGGTTTCGGCGAAATGCTGTCCGCTCCGTCGCAATTCGTCGAAGGCGGCGCGAAAGAGGGACAGTTCTGGCCCACCTTCTTCCTCTCCCTCACCGGGATGGTCGGTTTCTGGGCGACCATGGCGCTCAACATTCCGGATTTCACGCGGTTTGCAAAAAACCAAAAAGCGCAAATGCTCGGACAGGCTATCGGTCTGCCCATCCCTATGGCGCTTTTCGCATTCATTTCCGTGGCCGTTACGTCGGCGACGGTTACGATCTATGGCGAGGCGATCTGGAATCCGGTCGATCTCGCCGGCCGCATGGGCGGTGCAAGCGTCATTGTTGCACTGGCGGCGCTTGTTGTGGCGACGCTGACGACAAACCTTGCGGCGAACATCGTCGCGCCCGCATATGGGTTTTCGAGCCTTGCGCCGTCGAAGATTTCCTTTCGCACTGGCGGGTATATTACCGCCGCCATCGGGATTGCAATTTTTCCCTGGAGACTGGTTGAAGACGCTAGCGCCTACATTTTTACCTGGCTGGTCGGCTATTCCGCTCTCCTTGGGCCCATTGCCGGAATTCTGATTGTCGACTATTTTCTCCTCCGGCGCGTTGAGCTGAACGTCGATGAGTTGTTCAAGCATGACGGCGTTTATGGCGCCCAGAATGGATGGAATCACGCAGGGCTAACCGCATTCGCCGCCGGGGTCGTCCCGAACCTGCCCGGCTTTTTGCATGCCGCAGGCACAATAGAGTCGGTTCCAGCCGTTTTCGACGGCATATACGCCTATGCTTGGTTCGTCGGCTTTGCCGTCGCCGGCGCGGTATATTACCTTTTAACGCGAGGGCGCGCGCAACGCTGACCGCCTCATCGAGGACGAAAGGAGACGAAACATGTCGCTTTTGATTCGCGGGGGAACAGTCGTCAACTCTGATGCGCGCATGCGCGCCGACGTTTATTGCGAAGACGGCGTCATCAAGGCGGTCGGCGACGACATCGACGTTCCGGCCGGTGCGGAAGTTATCGACGCCGGCGGTCAATATGTGATGCCCGGCGGCATCGATCCGCACACGCACATGCAGCTGCCGTTCATGGGAACGGTCGCCTCGGAAGATTTTTACACCGGCACCGCCGCCGGCTTTGCGGGCGGCACGACGATGATCATCGACTTTGTTATTCCCAATCCACAGCAGCCTTTAATGGAGGCTTATAAAGACTGGCGCGGCTGGGCGGAGAAAGCCGCCGGCGATTACAGCTTCCACGTCGCCGTCACCTGGTGGGACGAAACCGTTCACGCCGATATGAAAACGCTTGTCGAAAAAGAAGGCGTCAACAGCTTCAAGCATTTCATGGCGTATAAAAACGCCATCATGGCGACGGATGAAACGATCTATCACAGTTTCAAACGCGCGCTTGAGCTAGGCGCAATTGTCACCGTGCATGCAGAGAATGGCGAGCTTGTTTATCAGCTTCAGCAAGAAATGCTGGCGAAAGGCATTACCGGACCTGACGGCCATCCATTATCGCGCCCGCCGAAGGTCGAAGGCGAAGCCGCCCATCGCGTCATCAAGTTCGCCGAAGTGATCGGCGTGCCGATTTATCTTGTCCACGTTTCGACGGAAGAGGCGCTCGGTCACATTTCGCGCGCCCGCGCCGACGGCAGTCGGGTGTTCGGCGAAGTCCTCGCCGGTCATTTGCTTATCGACGATTCTGTCTACCAAAACGAAGATTGGGGATATGCGGCGGGGCATGTGATGTCGCCGCCGTTCCGTCCCAAACATCACCAAGAGGCCCTGTGGCGGGGTCTCCAATCAGGCGTGTTGCAAACGACGGCGACCGATCACTGCTGTTTTTGCTACGACCAAAAAGCGATGGGCAAAGACGACTTCACGCAGATACCGAACGGAACGGCAGGCATCGAGGATAGGCTCGCCGTTCTTTGGACCCACGGCGTCGGAACCGGCCGTATGACGCTTGAAGAGTTTGTCGCCGCCACATCGACGAACGCAGCAAAAATTTTCAACATTTATCCGCGCAAGGGCGTGATCGCCGTCGGCGCCGACGCCGACATCGTCGTCTGGGATCCCGCTGCGACCAAAACGATTTCGGCCAAAACACACCATCAGAACGTCGATTTTAATATCTTCGAAGGAATGCAAGTCGCCGGCCTGGCGTCCCATACGGTAAGCCATGGCAACCTCGTCTACCAAAACGGCGATTTACGCGCGAAAGAAGGAGCGGGGCGCTATGTCAAGCGGCCTGCTTTCCATCCGATGTTTGAGGCGTTGAGCAAACGCTCAGCACAAACGCGCTAGGGTCAAATGCTCTCAAGATGCCCCATGGTTGGCTAGTTTTCTTTGCAATCAGGATCCAACAAATTGATTTCCTTGTTCTTGAAATTTGATTCCCTGTTTTGCTGAAAATGTTCCCTGATATTTTGCGTAGGGAAATCCCCTACCACCTTGAAATCCTAACGCTGTCCGTAGAAGCAAATAGCGGAATGAAACCGAGCCTTAAGTCCGATATATCAAGACAGTGGAATCTAAGGGCATTTCAAAATGACTTTTCAACGCCGGCAAAAAAGTAACGGCCTACAACATCAAACTCTGTGATATGATTGTCGGATCCACCTTGTATCGTGCCGCTAGGGAAAAATGGGCCGGTGTCATTTAGAAAATTATTCACGCCCGCGAATAGTTTGAACTCGTGATCGCTTTGGCGCCACTCTAGGTATATGTCGTGCCGCCAACTTGCAGGGATTTTGAAGAATAGGGGCTCCTCAACGCCAAGTTCTCGAAACAGCTCAGTCCGTGAATCGCTGTCGATCGTCGCACTAAAATATTGTGATCGCCAACGCGCGGAGAAATCGCCCAAGGCGGCCTCGCCGATAAACAGCGCCGTGTCCTTAGCAGAACCTGGCTCGCCGCGGTCGTTATCGATTACGCCGCCGTTCAGCGGAGAGTCAAAGCGTTCTTCAAGTTTGAAGAGTCTTGTGTGGCGCGCCGAGAAGCTGATGTCGCCTGACAAATCAAAAACGTCTATTGGCAGCGCCCAAGATAGCTCGGTCTCGATGCCGGCGCTTTCAACGGTAATTAGATTCAACTGCTGGTTTAATATTTCAGTTACCTGTCCGGCATTGTTTCGGGTGATGAGATTGCAGAATTCTTGGCGTCCTGAGTCTGTCCGTAGATAACACTGTCTGGCGATTTGGTCGCTGGAGAACGCTTCGATTGCATCATCAATAACCACGTTGAAATATTCGACAATAATCGTCGGCGCTGCTTGTATGTCCGGCGCCAGCGCAAACCGCGCCGATAACGCGCGAGATTTTTCAAATGTGAGGTCGCGGTTGCCGGCGTTAGGTCCTGAGATTGACGTTGCTTCCTGCAAAAACGAGCCATTTGCAATAACAGCGGCGTTTATGCCAGCATCCATTAGACAGTTTGTTGAAACGATATCAGTTGCAATCATGACCCCGTTGCACGGATCTTCAAAGTCATCACTGTCGCCCCGAGGTGGCGAAAAACGTTCGGTAAGATCAGCCTCGCGAATTGATTGCGCATAACCAACAACAAAATTTATTGCCGACGCTGGCGTCCACGCCGCCTTAATATTATAACTGACGCCGAGGTTGTTGGGACCTTCACTAAAAAAGGTGAGCCGTGACGCTCCCTGTACCGATAGGGATTGCGCGAAGGGTTGATCGGTTAATAGCGGTATGCGCGCCTCTCCGAATATGTCGTAAGCGCTTTGCTGCCCTTCAAATGGCACGATGGGGTTCGCCGAGGTCGCTCCCGCCGCGTTGACAGGATCCGTATCAAGCCGGAGGCTATTTCGGCGCCAGTCGGCGCCAACGGCGACGTCAACTGAGCCGGATGGAATTTGTGCCATTGTTCCGGATGCGGAGAACGACACGGTGTACTGCTCAATCAACGCGTTGATGTGATCGTTATGGCGTATATAATCCGCCGCTTCCTTACCGATAGAGCCGACGCCAAAAATATTTATCGGTACACATCCGTCAGCGCGCGCGTTGGCGTCGACGCAACGAAACGATCCAGTATTTTGAGGGTCAGGTTCCACATTGAGGGCGTTTACGAAATTAGGCACGACAATCAGTCCTAAGCGCATTTGATCCTGACGATAACGATTGTAGCCTGCGACGGCCTCCCACCGGAAATTCCTGTATGGCAATGTTCCATGCAGCCCCGTCCAGTGACGCACCGTCGAGCGGTCCGCCTCGCGACCGCGATTGCCAAGTTCTGACAGACGTCGACGGTATTGCACGCCTTCGGCGGCGCGGGCTTGCGCGTCGTTTCTTATTGCGTCTGGTAGAAAGGGATTGTTCAACGGAATTAGGAGACCGGTATCGCGATCGCTGATCGTTTCCGGCGCGCGCGTGCTTTTCGTTGCCATCGTAGTCCAGTGGGTCGTGCTAAATAACTCGATCGCAGGCGTGACCGCATGTTCAAACAATGCAGATGCATAGTATCGCGTCTGTGGTATGCTTAACGTTGAAAACGGCCGAAAAGCGAAGCCGTTTTGATCAAGCGAATAATCATCGCGCAGTCCTGTTTCGTCAAAAAAGAAATCGGGTCCCGGTCTTGGAAATCGCCCGCCTGGGACAGACCCGGAAAAGTCCGGCGTTTCGAGCAGATTTTCATCCGTGTCGAATTCTGCAGAGATTGTTGCGAAGTCCCGATCAGTTGCGCGAATGGGATTTTCCCTATCGACGCCGGCGTATAGGACGATCCGTCCGCCGCCATCAGCGACGTCTCCGCCATACAGTAAAGATGCACCGAACTCCTCTCCACCGCCTTGTTGAGCGAGGCCGCCGCGGGTCCTTAATCTCACGCCTTCAAAATCGTCATTGAAAATAATGTTTACGGCGCCGGCGATCGCGTCGACGCCATATACAGCGGAGGCCCCCCCTTTTACGAATTCTACGCGCTTAACAAGATCCAGCGGAACTGTATTGAGGTCGACGCGGTTGGATGTGTACGAGTTGGAGACTGAACGGCGACCGTCAAAGAGAACGAGGGTTCGGTTTGCGTCGAGGCCGCGCATTTCAATAAACGACTGGCCGCTGGATGGAATGCTGGTTTGGGTGTTCTCTGGCGTAGTTGGCGCGTTAACAGTCGGAAGGTCCGCAATCGCATTGAGAAAATCATTGTAGCCTGACTGGCTAACATCATTTGTCGTCAGTGCGTGCCGGGATGCAAATCGCCGGTCCTCTTCCAAGGCCTTAAGGCGCGTACCCGTTACGGTTATTTCGTCCCGGTCTGGCAGCCGATACGGCTGATATGTATTGGCCTCGCGAAGTGTTTCTACCTGCGCTTCCTGTTTCTGCTCAATGGCGGCAGGCGCGTCCGGCGCCTGAATTGTCACCACGCGCTGCGACGTCATTGAAAACGTTGCGCCTGACGGACCGAGAAGCTCTGCAAGCGCCTCTGCCGGCGACATTTCGCCAATAACACGCCCGGCCTCTAGCCCGCGAAAATCGTCCGCATGCCATGCAATTTGCATATCCGCCTGGCGCGCGAATTTTATGAGGGCGCTATGCAATGCGACTCGACGTATATCAAAATGTCGCACCGGGCCTGCCAGCCCTTCTTTAGCGCGTTCCGAAACGTCAATGCCCGCTTGTTCATATGTGGGTTGCGCTTCCGCCAGCGACAATGAAAAGAAGGCCCAAGTGAAAGCGGCAGCGCGTATAACTATATCCAAAGGTCGAAGGCAGACAACTCCATCGTCCGGAAGAAAGTTCAGGAACTTTCTAGGCCGTTTTCGACTCCCCTTGTTCCCCATGTCGTAAATACGCACAGTCTCAAAACGTCTGCTCTTCTCCGTCCACAAACAGGTTAAGACCATAGTCCTTTATTGTGCAAGGGAATCTGCCAAACAGCGTTTCTCGACGGTCAGAGCTTTCGCCTTATGAGAAATCAAGGCTTCGATTTATGGCTAAGAACATACGTATTTTCGCCAGTTTGCTGGACCTGCACCGGCAGGACAGACTGAAGGCTTTCTAACCATGGTCCCGGATTATACATGTCAACGACACCGCTTGCGCGGATGTTGTTTAACCGCGCGCTGTCGATGGTGACACTCCCGCTATAGTATCGATTGATGGTGTCGATCGCATAGGGCAGCGTTTCATCATCAAGGATAAGCACGCCCCGACGCCATGCGGCGATGTTGTTGATATTTATGGCCTCAACATCATCACCGTCACGGGTCGGTTTCAGCTGAATCTGCCGCCCAGCGGTTAGGCGGGCGAAAACCTTTTCTGGATCGCCACGCAAGACTTCAACGATTCCTTCGCTCACGGCGACCGAGACGGTGTCATGACGTCGGTTGACGCTGAATTCAGTGCCGACTGCGCGTGCTTTTACCGCCCCTGCCTGAACAACGAAAGCACGGCTCTTATCCGGCGCGACATCCAGATAGGTATCGCCCGCTACGAGCGCCACCAGTCTTGATGTGTCGTCGATTGCAACCTCAATTTGCGATGCTGCGCCAAGGGTCACGGTCGAGCCGTCTTCCAATACGATTGAGCGTCGCTCGCCGCGATCTGTCGAGAACGCGATCGACGAGTTGTTGGGCTGCGGCGGCGCTACAGCCAAAAACACAACGGACGCAGCAACTGCTATCAAAGAAAAGCCGACCGCCGCCACTACGGCATGCGCGCCAAGAAAAGACGGCAGCCGTCTGTTCTCACCAGAGAGTTCCGAGGCCGTCGGGTAGGGCGGATTCACTAACGCTTCTGTTCCGTCCCAGACTTCATTAAGGCGTTGCATTGACGCTGCATTTTCGGGCTCGTCATCGACAAACTCGAAATATTCATTGAAAGCGTCATCTGTGTCGGGGCTATCATTGGCCTGAAGAAATATTTCAGCGGCGTCGTAATCGCGACGCGCCTTTTCTGACAGAAACAGTCGTTTTATTCGCCCAAAAACATGCATTTGCTTTACCATTACATTTACAGATCCTCGTCGTGAAGTCGCGCGTTGCAATGCCGCAGAGCTTTTAAAACGTACTTCCGGACCATGCTCTCGCTGATCGACAACTCCGCGGCGATGTCGCCATATGACCGGCAATTGATGCGATACTCTAAGAACGCGTATCGGCATTTTGGCGGCAAGCTCTCGATAGCGGCCCTAAGCACTTTGAGTTTTTCTCGGGAGACGAGAATCCGTTCAGCGCTCGGAGCGTCCGATGCAAGATTATTGTAGTCGTCAACCAGGTCGGTTGAAACGTGAGAGCGCCTCTTTTCCGCTCGTAGCCGGTCGATTGCGATATTAGTCGCGGTGCGATAAAGATATGCACGGTGGAAGTTGACGACTTTTTCTTCACCAAGCCCGAGGACTTTCGCATAAGCTTCCTGCGCGACGTCACGGGCCTCCTGCTCATTCCCCAGCCGCACCGTTAGAAACTTTACGAGTTTCTCGTTTTGCTCCGCAACAAGTTCGGCGAACTTCGACCGGTTGTTTTCCGCTGCGAGCGGCGCGTCTTTGCTGCGAGGCGTATCTTTCATTGGCCTTGAATTCGCGAATTTGGCTACGTCTCCTAGACGTCTTCGCAGCGATAGTTGGGAACCCATTTCTGCAATAGCCCCTGATATTGATGTCGTGCCCGACAACGGCATACCGCACATACTGTTGCATTTTTAACACGCATTTCTAAATCGCCGGCAAACTGTTCCCAAAACGGGACAAATAAACGTCTCAAAGGAAGGCAGAGGTTGGGGTGCGCCCATCGGCTTGCGGGCTTCTGCGTCGTCTGCGTTCGCGACTCCGCGTCCGCGCAAGGGAGGGAACAACAATGGATTACAGGCTGCGAACGAAACTGCTTTGCTTCACCGGTATTGCTGGAGCCGCGTTTTTTACTCCGGTTCAGGCGCAGGAGGTCGAGACAACGCCAGATCAACCGACGACACAGGAGCAAAGCGATGACATTGTTGTCGTAACGGGCTCCCGGATCCGCCGGGAAAATGCGACGTCCGCCGTGCCGCTTCAGATTTTTGGAACAGAAGATCTCGAGGAGATCGGCACAACGGACCTCGCAGAGGCGCTTCTTCAACTTCCCGGCGTTTCGGAATCCATTTCGCCGCAAAGCTCAAACAATCTGATCCAGACGTCAGGGCTTTCGACCGTTAGTCTCCGACGCCTTGGCGACGACCGCACGCTGGTCTTGATCAATGGCAAACGAGCCGTATCGAATTCGGGCAACTCAGACCGCGTCAGCCTCTCGACGCTGCCAGCGGGCTTCGTGGAGCGTACGGAGATTACGACTGGCGGAGCGTCCGCGATTTATGGATCGGACGCGATTGCAGGCGTGGCGAATTTCCTTCTCGAGGATGACTTCGAAGGCGTCGAGTTCGATGGTCGGTTTTCTACGCCGGAAGCCAGCGGTGGGGATGAGTTTCGCCTTAACTTCACCGCGGGCCACAAATACGCCGACGACCGAGGATACCTTCTTTTCGGCATCAGCTACCGCGACGAACAGATGGTGCGTGCGGACGATACCCGGCCGTTGTCAATTTTGCCGGTTGAATTTGACGATCCATCCACGGCTGAAGATTTCGCTGATGAAATTAACCAGCCGGGATGCGATCCCGCCAATGAGGAGCGCCATTGTTTTCTGGGCTCGCGCAGCGGCTCTACGCCGGGCGGCGTTTTCGAAGGGGATGCCTGGTTCGTCAATGGGCAATGGTTTAATGACCAATCGCTTACCGCGCCGAGCAGATTTTTGCCTGATGGAACGGTCTCCACGCGCGATTTCTTCTCCGATGCTGACGGCTTTAACTTCCGTCCAGGCCGCACGCTGCATAGCGAACGCAGTGTTTTGAGTATTGCGGGACACACGACATATGAGCTGTCGCCGACCATCGACGGCTCGGTGACAGTTATGTATTCGGACGTCGATACGCGAACGGCGGGCGGTTTTGAGACCTTGAACGACGATGACGAATTTGGCGATCCGGTGAACCCGGAGGAAATCGGCAATATCGCGTCTGATCATCCGTTTATTCCGCCCGAAGTCGAGGAAACAAGGTCGGGAAGCGTTTCGTTTGACCGGCGCCTCGTGGAACTTGGCGAACAGCAGCGGATTAACGACCGCCAGACCGTGCGGATTGTTGCTGACCTTGCCGGAGAACTCGGCAGAGACTTCGAGTGGGAAATATACGGAACATATGGCCGCTTTACGCAGGAGCAAAACAATCCCAATGAGGTCAATTTCTTGGCGGCGCAATTTGCGCTGGATATCGAGTCCGACGGCGCTGGCGGTTTTCAATGCGTCGACGCTGGTGCGCGGGCGGCGGGCTGCGTGCCATTAGACCTGTTTGGAGAAGGAACGATTAGTGAGGCGGCGGCAAACTACATCCGCTACAATGGATATGCGACGCAAAAGCGAACGCAATATACTGGCGGCGGGTACATAACGGGACCCATTTTTGAGCTGCCGGCCGGCGCCGTAAAGGCGGTGGCGGGTATTGAGTATCGCCACGAAGCACAAAGCACGCAGGGCGACCCTGACGGCGATGATGTCGGCGGCGTCGATGGCGATCCGACGACCGACGATTTCAACATTACATCGCTTGCAACATTCCCGGATCTGGAAGCGAGCTACAGCGTGATAGAGGGTTTTGCGGAAATAGACATTCCGGTTTTCGATGGGTTCAATCTCCAAGCTGCGGCCCGTCTAGGCCACTACAATACAATCGGCACCATCATCAGTTACAATGCAGGTTTCGTTTGGCAGCCGATCGACGATTTTCGCCTTCGCGGACAATTTTCTCGGTCGCAGCGCGCGCCGAACCTGACGGAGCTTTTCTCACCACCTCGGCCTGACTCAGATGACTTAACTGACCCTTGCGATGGCCTGTTTCCTGACGGCACCGGTTTGAGTACGCCTTCAGGGGTTGGCGGCGAAAACGCAGATTTAGCTTTGGTGGCGGCGAATTGCCTTTCCGAACCCGGAATTCAAGCCTTTTTTGCCGACCCGGACAATGCTGGCGAACCATTCGAATTTGACGGTTCGTTGCAGGGACCAAATTCCGGCAATCCGAACGTCCAAGAAGAGACAGCGAATACCTACACCGTGGGCGTTGTTTTGCAGCCGCGGTTTATTCCGGGCTTGACCATGGTCGCTGATTATTATCGCATTGAAATTGCCGATGCGATTACATCGGTCAGCACGCAAGATACCGTCGATCTTTGTTACTCTGCGGCAGATTTTCCGAACAACAAATTCTGTGATGTGATCACCCGTAGCCAGTTCAGCGGCGAGGTTCTTCAGGTTATCAATTTCCAAGAAAACCTCAACGAGGAACTCGTTTCTGGCATTGACGCGACAGTTCTGTATGATTTTGAACTTGGTGGCGTACCAGGAGAGTTTGATGTCGACTTCCGATACTCGCACTACTTTGACCAGGAGGTAACGTTCGAGGGAATTGGCGGAACGCTTATTACGACATCTGCGCTTGGTGAAATTAATGACGGCAATGACGAATTCCGCGCAAAGGCGGGATATCGCAATGGCGGTTTCCGGGCGACCTACACGGTGACATATCTGGACGGCGGGATCGACGACCTCGAAGCCGATCCGGACCCAACGTTTGACCGTTTCTTTCAGGTTGGCGGTGAAGCCTTCCACCGTATTTATCTCGGCTATACGTTTGGCGAGGATGATCAGTATCGAATTTACGGCGGCGTCAACAATCTCTTTGACAATCTCGGTCCGTTATTGCCAACAGGTCTCGACAACGGCGGATCGCGAAATATCGAAGAAGAGCTGAACGACTCGATCGGACGAGAGTTTTACGTCGGCGCGCGCGTTCGCTTCTAAAGGCCGGCGATTCACTTACCCTAAACTGGACAAGCGGTGTCCATCGCCGCTTGTCACTTTTTCCAGGCAATTCAATTTAAGCTTACCTTTGTATGTAGGAGAACAAATGCTGCGTGCGGTGAGTCTCGTACTTCTGGGCCTAGTATTTAGTGTAACTGTTTACGCGGCTGAGGATCCGCCGCGTGCGATGACGTCCGTCGATATGGTTGAGTTGCCGCGCCTCAGTGAGCCGGCGCTTTCGCCGGATGGTTCTAAACTGCTTTACCTGCGGTCGCACGTAAACTGGAAGGAAAATAAAACTATACGCCGTTATCGGCTGATCGATCTTAGGTCTGGCGATGACATCCCCCTTTTCGAGCCGGAAGATGAGGAGGAGTCATTCGGCCGCGGGTATTGGGCACCAGACGGCTCTGGTTTTATTACGGTGCTTGATCGCGGGGCTGATGCCGGCGAGGCGGAAGAAGAAGACAAGGAAGACAACAGCAAAGACGATACGAAACAGGCTTATTTCTATTCCATCGAAACCGGCGAATTAAGACGCCTTACCGAACATGGGGCGGACGTCCGCGACATTATATGGGCGCCCGATGGCAAGAGCTTCTATTTCCGCCCGTCCCGCTTGCGCGCCCCCGAAGAACAACGACTTCTAGATGACGACTGGCTGATACACCCTTACGACACGCCGTCATTTCGAGAGGTTTGGCGTTATACGCTTGAAACCAGAACTAGCGAGCGGATCATCGGCGGAGACTTTTCCGTTTCAAGCTACAGTCTGTCCGATAACGGGTCTAAAATTATCCATATGCGCGCGCCGGGCGCCTTGCTCGACGATAGCCACGATGGCGACTTGTGGTCACTGGACATCAGAACGGGCGAAACAACACAGCTGACCCAAAACCATTACCGTGAGAGCAGCCCAAAGTTGTCTCCAAAAGGCAATCGCTTTGCCTACATTGCGACTGTAAATGAAGACGGCGAACCTTATTACGAGGACAATTTATTCGTTCAGAATGTTGGCGAACAGGCGCCGCGCCTTTTGCTGCCGCATGAAGCAATGGAAGTTGTTGATTTTGCTTGGGCGAAGGACGGCGAGGGGGTCTACATTCTCGGAAATATTGGGCTGCGCACTGAACTTTTTTTCTATTCCTTTGCTGACGACGACCTGACGCGTCTTACGACTGGCGACCATGTGCTGGATGATTGGTCGTATTTGCCCGCCATAAACGCTCATATCGCAATCATCGCCAGCGCGTCGAACCCCGGTGAAATATATTTGAAGAACGGTGACGGCGAAGAATTCAAGGCGGCGACGACGGAATACCAACGCTGGAATGCACAGTTCAGACTGCCGACGCAGGAAGCGGTTTCCTGGCGTGGTCGGCGAGGCGCCACCATAGAAGGGCTGCTCGTTTATCCGCTTGACTATGAGCCCGGTGAGCGTTTTCCGTTGGTAACAATAACCCATGGCGGACCGCGTTCGTCTTCGCAATTCGGTTCATGGAATTATTCACGATATCTTCCGGTGCTGGCGGCGCAGGGATACGGCGTTCTTCTGCCAAACCATCGAGGCGGCACCGGGTATGGCGACAGGTTCATGCGCGACATGGTGGGCGGTTATTTTACCAATGCGCATCATGACGTGCTTGACGGAATTGATGCGCTCGTTGCGCGCGGCCTTGCGGATCCAGATCGTCTCATCAAGATGGGCTGGAGCGCCGGCGGGCATATGACGAATAAAATCATTACCGTTACCGACCGATTTAAGGCAGCCTCCTCTGGCGCCGGCGCGTCGGACTGGATTTCCATGTACGGTGAGAGTGACGTGCGTCACAATCGGACGCCTTGGTTCGGCGGGGCGCCGTGGGAGAAAAAGGCGCCGCTACGAAGTTATACTAAACAGTCGATGTTGAAAGATTCGTGGAAAGTAAAAACGCCGACGTTGTTTCTTGTCGGTGCTGATGACGAACGCGTGCCGCCAACGCAGTCCATCATGATGTATCGTGGCGTCAGGGCAGGAGGCGCCAAGACCATGCTTTACCAAGCGCCTGGGCAACCGCATGGATGGCGACGTCCGTCATACCGATTGTTCAAGATCAACACTGAGTTGTCCTGGTTTGCGGAACACGCGCTGAACGAAACCTACGAGCCTCATTTGCCCAACGAGGCGAGCCCGAAAGAAGACGACGTGAATGAACTGCAGCCGGTAGGGATGTCAGTTGATACAAGCGTTGGTGAAAACTGATATCAGCGGCCGTGATGTTTAGAGCGCACAAACGTTGTAGCGGAAATCAGGTGCGCCAGTGGTCGGCAGCGGCGTTAGATTCTATTTGTCTAAACGCCCGGGCCGGCACGTTTGCGCTGGGTCTGATCTTCGCAGTTTTGATTAACTCGCAGGCGGCGAACGCGGCGACGTCCGCTCCCGGCGTTGCGGGCGATCTTCCTGCGGCGATAACGTACAAGTTCGAATTTACAGGTTGGGACGGCCCGTCGATAGATGTCTTTTTGTACAAGCCAGAGGTGGCTGAAGAAGACCTGCAGGCGCTCTTTATAATGCACGGCAACCGCCGTAATGCTGAGAGTTATTTGAATAGCTGGATTGAGCAAGCAGATGAATACGGTTTTGTGCTTGTCGCGCCCGAGTTTCCGCGATCGAAATTTGACGGTTCACGGACCTACAATCAGGGCAATGTTTACAGAGAACGCGGTCGCAATAACTATGGCCGTATCAAGGAGAAAAACTGGACGTTTTCGGCAATCGAACCGCTCTTTGATGAGGTCAAGCAGCGCGTAGACATTGATGTTGAAACATATTCCATCTTTGGGCATTCCGCTGGCGCGCAGTTTGTGCATCGCTTCGTGTATTTTAAGCCTGACGCCCGCTATGAAACCGCCATTGCGGCGAATGCCGGTTGGTACACTTTACCGTCTGTTGTTGCGAAATGGCCCTACGGTCTTGGCGATACATTTCTCGACGCTGAGGATGTGAAAGTCGCGTTGGGAAAGAATCTGATTGTTCTTTTGGGGACGGCTGACACTGATACGACCAGCTCTTCGCTTCGCAAGACGGACGAGGCGAACGCGCAGGGGCCGCATCGCTTAGCCCGCGGTAAGAGTTTTTTCGACGTAGGCAGGAAGACAGCGAAAATTTATGATGCGCCATTCGGTTGGCGCATCTACGCCGCGCCGGAAGTGGCGCACAGCAACAGAGACATTGCGCCTTTTGCGGCGGCGCTGCTTACGACGGGGGCCCAGTAGCGCGGCGGACTCTTCGCAATCGTTTGAGGCTTTAACAGAGGCGTGACACGGATGAAATTGACATATGGAACCCGAAGTCGATCCGGGGTTTTCTTTAAGGCGTTGCTTGGATGTATGACGTTCGGATCGCTCGCAACGGCGAGCGAACTTCAACAAAACTGCGTAGCCTTGGTTGGCGAA
This sequence comes from Hyphococcus sp., assembly GCA_965243785.1. Classification (GTDB taxonomy): domain Bacteria; phylum Pseudomonadota; class Alphaproteobacteria; order Caulobacterales; family Parvularculaceae; genus Hyphococcus. The sequence continues at coordinate 112,649 of CBDEVX010000015.1, forward strand.
AATGAACACGCGGGCGATATCTGCGAGCTGTTGGAGCAGCAAAGCACACTTGCAGCTTTCGCGACGATTGAGGCGGGTCATGATCGCGCCCTGGCGGAACTTATTGAACTAACGGAAATTCCGGCGCCGCCATTTGGCGAGGAAACCCGGGCCGCGCGATTTGCCGAGATGCTAGAAGAGTCCGGCTTCGGTCCGGTGACGATCGATGAAGTCGGAAATGTCGTCGCGCGCCGAAAGGGCCGCGTCGGCGGCCGCGTTGTGGCTATGGGCGCACATCTCGATACTGTCTTCCCGCCTGAAACAGACGTCACTGTTGAGCGCGACGGGAATGTTTATAAAGCGCCCGGCATTGGCGACAATACGCGCGGCGCCGTTCTCCTCCTGGAGTTAGCGCGTGCGATTGCCGCGAACAATATTGAAACAGATGCTGACATTCTCCTGATCGGTAATGTCGGTGAGGAGGGGCTCGGCGATTTGCGAGGCGTGCGTCATTTGTTTCGGGAAGGCGCCGAGCCTATTAATACTTTTATTGCGATTGACGGTGGTCGCCGAAATCGACTGATTTACGGCGGCGTCGGATCACACCGCTACCGCGTAATAATCTCGGGCCCCGGCGGGCATTCGTGGGGCGCTTTCGGAACAGCCAACCCGCATCACGCACTCGGACGAGCGGTCGCCGAGTTTGTGAAAGATGCAGCGAAGGTGACAAAAAAAGGGGATAAGACCACGTACAATGTTGGCCGTATCGGCGGCGGGACCTCTATCAATTCCGTGCCATTTGAATCTTGGTTTGAAGTCGACATGCGTTCCGGCGATCCGGCAAAGATTTCAGAAATTGATACGGTTTTCAAAAAGGCTGTCGAACGCGCTGTTAGAGAAGAAAATAAAGCACGGATGCAGGGCGACGCCTTGACCGTTGAATTCAAAAATGTTGGCGAACGCCCGGCTGGTAAGGGCGATCCAACGTCGCCACTGGTAATGCGAAGCATTGCGGCAATGGAAGTGTTCGGCCTGGAACCCGACCTCAGTATATCATCGACAGACGCCAACATTCCAATTTCACTTGGCGTCCCCGCGGTAACGCTCAGCCGTGGTGGCGTAACTGACGGTGCGCATTCGCTGTCCGAAACATGGACAGACGATCAAACTGCGTTGTCGAGCAAGGTGGCTTTGCTCACGCTGCTTGCATCGGCGAAAACGAACTAGATTGGACGCCTGCTCCGGTGTTTTCCCGATAAAAATTAGCTGCGGAATAAAAATTTCGCTGTTTGATCGGAATTTGCTGCTAGCGTTATTTTTGGCCGCGAGCTGTTCGCCGGGCTGCGAACTCTTGTAGGTTCTGCTGAGCGAGGGGCAATGACGCTGAAGTTGAAAGAAAAAAATGACTGATTCTGTTCTCGTCGCGGATATCGGCGGTACAAATGCACGGTTCGCCCTCGCTGACGGGGGAGCCCATGCAGTAACCATCCGCAAGCCTCAGAATTACCGCGCGGAAGATTTTGAAACCATTCGCGATGCTGCGGATGCCTATCTTGAGTCTATTGATGAGCGGCCAAAGCGTGCGTGTTTCGCCGCAGCCGGACCTGTCGAGGGCCATAAAATCAAATTCACAAATAGCCGCTGGGTGTTATGCGGTGAAGAAATCAAATCCGCCTTGTCGCTAGATCAGTTTCTCATCGTAAATGATCATTACGCTTTAGCGGCAAGCGTCGATCATCTGGCTGATGATGCGTTTCACGTAGTCAAGGAAGCGGAAGGCGATCCTGAGGCGCCGACGCTTGTCACCGGACCGGGCACAGGGCTTGGACAAGCGCTTATCGTACGATTTGGTAAGCGTACAAAAATCATCGCTACCGAAGGCGGACACGTGTCATTTGCGCCGCGAACGGACGAAGAGATTGAAATTATGAAATTTATCGCGCGTGAGCATCCGCGGGTTTCGGTGGAGAGGCTGTTGTCCGGTCGCGGCCTCGTCAATATTCACCGCGCACTATGCGCGATGGAGGGAATTTCGCGCGCTCCGCTCAAGGCTCATGAGATTACCGATGCCGCGATTTCCGGCAAGTATCCGGTTGCAGTCACGGCCGTGGATATGTTCTGCGCATTGCTCGGTCGCGTCGCCGGCGATGCTGTTCTCGCGACTGGCGCCCGCGGCGGCGTTGTGCTGGCTGGCGGAATTTTGCCGAAGATCAAGGATATTTTCCTAAAAAGCGCCTTTGTCGAGCGCTTTCTCGATAAGGGGCGGATGCGCGACTATGTCGACGCCGTGCCGGTCCGAATGATTGTGAAGGAGGGTGCGGCTCATGTCGGAGCCGCTGCGGCTCTGTTTGAAGGGCACAATGAAGATTAAGGAAATCATGATCGAAAAGCTTGAGCAGGCCGCGCCGCTGGCATTGATCTTTCCCTGAAAAACGGGGCGGCGTTTCTGGTAAGCCCCGGCGCGAATCAGTCGCTTCTCGACGCTATGCGAAAAAGCGGCGCCGCAGCTCTGCCGGGCGTTGCGACGGCAAGCGAAGCAATGGCGGCCTATGAGGCGGGCTTTGACGCTTTGAAATTCTTTCCCGCTGAGCCCGCCGGCGGCGTTTCATATCTCAAATCCTTCTTAGGACCTTTGCCGGACATCATGTTTTGCCCAACGGGCGGTATCAGCGCAGAAGCGCCCGCTGAATATCTGGCGTTGCCGAATGTCGCTTGTGTTGGCGGTTCTTGGATTGCGACGAAAAAAATGATTGCCGACGGCGATTGGAACGCAATTCAATCAAATGCGACGCGCGCCGCGACAATGTCGGCGCTTAACAAGCGGACATTCGCTTGATGTAACCAACTGTTACGTCCTGAAAAAAGCTACTATTAATGTCCGCTCTCGAACAATTGGCGCAACCGTCACGGCAGAAAGGTCGGTCGGGCTACGCCTTCAATTGATCGCCGATTGGAAATTCACGAATACGTTTTCCCGTCGCCGCGAAGATCGCGTTTGCGAGCGCCGGTGCGAATGGCGGCGTGCCCGGCTCGCCGACGCCGCCCGGCGGCGCGTCGCTTTCAGCGAGCGTTACGTCGATCTGTTTCGGCGCCTGATGCATTCGGGCCATCTGATAATCGTGGAAATTGCTTTGTTCGACCCGACCACCGGAAAGGGTAATGGCGCTGGAAAGAATATTTGACAGCGCGAAAACCGAGCCGCCTTCCATTTGCGCGCGTACTGATTCCGGATTGACCGCGACGCCGCAATCGCAAGCAACGTGAACATTAGAAATTTCAAGATCGCCGTCGTCACCGACCGCAACTTCAACCGCCGTCGCGACATAGGTCAGGAAACTGCGATGGCAGGCGATGCCCATGCCCCGCCCGTCGGGAAGGTCGCTGCGCCAACCGATTCCGTCCGCCGCAAGATTGACGACGTTTTTTAAACGCGCGGTGTCAATCGGATAGTCCTCATAGGGCTGACCGTAGTTGGTGTAGTCGATATTCAGTCCTTCGGCCGTGAGATCGATCACCCTATCGGGACCAATCAGATCCAGTAAATAATCTTTGGGATCGCGGCCCGCTGCATGGGCGAGTTCGGCAGCGAACGACTGCACCGCGAACGCGTGCTGAATATTGTTGACCGACCGCAGCCAGCCGATCCGGACTTTTCCTTTTGCCTCGCCATTTTCGAGGCGCATATTCGGAACCGCGAACGGATTGTCAGAAAATCCAAGCCCCAATTCGCCGTCGCTTCCGGCTTCCGTCGCGGGATTAAACGTGGATCCGATTGATGGAAAGGCGACGCGGTGGCGCCAGGCGGTAAGCTCGCCATTTTCATCAAGGGCGCCTTCAACGCGCTGCGCGCTGACCGAATGAAGATAATCGTGATGAATATCATCCTCACGCGTCCAGATAACTTTTACGGGAACGCCGAGCTCTCGCGACAGAAGCGCCGCCTCATAGACGAAGTCAGGTTTCGATTTGCGCCCGAAGGCGCCGCCGAGAAGGGCGTTGTTGACCCGCACATTTTCATAATCAATGCCGAGAATATCGGCGAGGTCTAGCCGCGCTTGCTGTGGATTTTGTGTTGATGTCCAGACTTCGACCTTGCCGTCACTAAATTGCGCAAGCGCCGCCGGCGGCTCCATTTGTGCATGAGCGATATGTGGCACGTAGTAATCCGCCGTAACGGTTTTGGCCGCCGCGGCGAAGGCTCCGTCCACGTCGCCCTTTTCGCGGACAACTCGTTGCGGTCGCTTCACGACGTCTTCGAGCGCCGCGCGGTATGCTTGCGAATCGTAGTCTGCGTTGTCGCCATCTTCCCATTCGACGCTCAATACATTGCGTCCAGAGATCGCGGCCCAAGTGTTATCGGCGACGATCGCGACGCCGCCGAGCGGGTTAAAGCCGCCTTTTCTATCGCCAATCGGCAACGGAAGCACACGATGGACGCCCGGCACCTGTTCTGCGGCGCTGGCGTCAAAAGACTTGATTGCGCCATAGAGAACCGGTGCTCGCTCGATTACTGCAATCTTCATGTCGGGCAAGGTAACGTCTTGGCCATAGACTGCTTTGCCCATAAGCATGTCGTCGAGGTCTACGGTCGGCGCAGCCTTACCAATATAGCGCCACTCCTCCGGTTTTTTTAGTTTATACGTTGTTGCATCCGGGTCGAAGTCCTCGCCTTCATAGGCGGGCGGATCAAAAGCTGCGGCGGCCGCGGCGAGTTCGCCATATCCAGCGCGTCGGTTGGAGGCTTCGTGCACCACCTCATGCATTACGGCCTTGCATTCGGCTTGAGGGACGTCCCAGCGTTCGGCGGCGGCGCGCTCCAGCATGAAGCGCGCGCTGGCGCCAATGCGCCTGAGGCGCATAAAGTCAGCGCGAATTGTTGTCGACCCATCTGTATTTTGGTCGCCGTATTTGGCGTCGCCCTCGCTTTGCACGACATGAATTTGATCCCAATCGGCGTCGAGTTCGTCAGCAATTACCCGGGCCATGCCAGTGCGTGCATGCTGACCCATTTCCGCGCGGTGACAAAGCACCCGAACCGCGCCCTCTTCGTTGATTGAGACGAATAAGTTGAGCGGCTCCAGTTCCGTACTGAGGGGCGATGCGGTTCCTGCAATCTCGTCCTTCTGACTGCCACAGCCCGGCAACGTAGTGGCGAGCACAAAAACGCCTGACGCGGCGCCAGCGCGCAATACGTCACGCCTCGACACATTTTCAATTCTTCCGATCATGACGCGCTCCCCGCTTTCGCCGCTGTCTTGATCGCTGCGCGAATGCGCGGATAGGTGCCGCAGCGGCAGATATTCCCGCGCATCGTGTTGTCTATATCATCGTCGCTTGGATCAGAATTGCTGTTTAATAGGGAAGCCGCCTGCATCATCTGACCGGACTGGCAGTAGCCGCATTGCGGCACGTTATGGGTTTTCCATGCCGACTGAACGGGGTGATCGCCCTGTTCGCTGAGGCCCTCGATGGTTGTGATCGCGCGCCCGTCGGCGGCCGTCGCAGGTGTGACGCACGACCGGACGGCGACGCCGTCAAGATGCACAGTGCAAGCGCCGCATTGCGCGACGCCGCACCCGAATTTTGTGCCGGTTAATCCCAGCACATCGCGCAAATACCACAGGAGCGGCATTGTCTCGTCATCGTCGATGACGTGCGTTTCGCCGTTTACGGTGAATTCGGCCATTGTTTTTCCTCTCATCAAGAAAAGAAACGCAGATTTTTGTGCAATACATAGCGAAGCCTGCACACAGCGAAGACTGCCCGGCGGCATACTACCATATCACCACGGCGCGCGTCACCTGCTCTTCGCGCGGGGAATCGTCCCGGGTTAGTGGTCGCCGACTTTAGAGATCACCGTATCACGCGACGACTGTAACTCGCCACAAAAGCGGATATTAGTGGAATTGGAAGGAGAACCATCAACAGCGCAAAGGTAGAGTACTCAACTATAGGCGCGGCCGTCGTTGTTAGGCTGGGCGAATACTTTTTCCGTCTTGTAAATCCTCTTGGAAACTCGCGCTATCATATGATTTCCAAGTATGCCTTTGCCGAACGCACGGCTTGCTCAATGAATTGTCTTTCCGAACGCTTTCCCATTTGCGTATGCCTGGTCATCGATTCTTTGCGTACGCGCACCATGGCCGCGACTTGATCGAGCACAAATCTGACAGCCAAATCAGGATCGGGATGGCCGATCTCCGCTTTTCGCGCCATCAGCAGTTTTCTCAGGCGCGCGCCGAATTCCACTTCGAGGGCGTCGTAGTGATGTTGCAACGTCGGGTTCCTCTTCATTGCCTCCAGCGCGGCGACCTTGTGGCCGGGGTTTTCCCGAGCCGCTTTCAGGGCGAACTCCAAATATCCGCGCAGAAGGTCCTCAATGCGCGCGCCTTTCCAGCGTTCTGGATCGACTGCGGCCGCGCCGACGGTCTCGTAGCGCTCGGCCATGCGCATATAGATTGCCGTCAGCAACGCGTCCTTGTCCGTGAAATGGTGGTAAAAGGCGCCGACTGAACAATCCGCCCCTTTTGCAATTTCAGCAACCGAGCTTGCCTCAACGCCGAATTCTGCGAACAGCTTCTCCGCGGAGTTGAGCAGTGCTTCCTTAGTCTTTTGGCTTCGGGTTTGTTTGCCTGTTGGTTCAGCCCAGCGAAGCCCCTCTATCCATTTACTTTCATTCAACATTGACTCCATTCCGAACATATATTCGGTTACCGGCAAACATAGAATTCGTCAATATCAATGCTACTTGCCTGTTGATGGCGATTTCTCTTCATAGTAAAATGAAAAAACCCGAATGCTTATTATGTTTTGATCGGCCGCGGACAATATTGCCGCTCAGGCGCCACCGGCTAAGGGAGATTGTTGATGAAACTAACCATCGATGGGAAAGCCCACGAAGCTGATGTCGAAGACGACATGCCGTTGCTCTGGGTGTTGAGGGACGAGCTCAATATCAAGGGGCCGAAATATGGGTGCGGTATTGCGCAATGCGGCGCCTGCACCGTGCACTTGAACGGCATTGCAGTGCGGTCGTGTTCGATAAAAGCGGCGCAGGCGGACGGCGCCGATATCACAACGATCGAAGGACTTGGAAGTCCTGAGGCGCTCCATGCGGTGCAGGAAGCATGGATCGAGCATCAAGTCGCCCAGTGCGGATATTGCCAGTCTGGCCAGATCATGTCTGCTGCGTCCTTCTTAAACATGCACCCCTCGCCGACGGATGAGCAGATTGATCGTGCGATGTCCGCCAATCTTTGCCGTTGCGGAACCTATTCGCGCATTCGCGAAGCGGTGAAGTCGGCTGCTGCAAAACTGCGGGAGGCATAAGCCTTGGCGAACCTTGGAAAAATTGCACGAAGGACATTTCTGATCGGTTCCGTCGCAATCGCCGGCGGCGTGGCGTTCGGTTATTATGTGGCGCGCAAGCCTCACAAAAATCCGTTGCTTGACGGCCTAAAGAAGGGCGAAGCGGCTTTTAACCCATGGGTGAAGGTGTCGGGCGAAGGCGTCACGCTGATCACGCCGCATACAGATTTGGGGCAGGGCGCGTATTCCATGCAAGCGGCGTTGATTGCGGAGGAGATGGACCTTGAATGGGGCGGCTTTGAGATAAGCCCCGGCGCGCCAAGCCCGGCCTACTACAATACCGCGCTTGGCGAAGAACTGGCGCCGTTCCTTGGGACCGACAAGAGCTTGCAAGCGGAAACCATGCGCGGGATTTTCGCGACCGTCACCAAGATCATGGGTATGCAGGGAACGGGCGGCTCAAGCTCGGTTTCGGACAGTTTTGATAAACTGCGGCTGGCGGGCGCCGTCGCGCGCGAAACGCTGAAAAAAGCGGCGTCAGAACAGTCGGGCGTGCCGGTTGATCAACTGACGACGACAAATGGCGCCGTGCGCCTGCCGGACGGAACTGAGATCGCTTACACGTCCCTCGCCGAAACGGCTGCAGGAATCCGTCCTATCAAAGATGTCGAACTGCGCCCGCCGAGCGAGTGGCGCTTGATCGGCAAAGCCATGCAGCGGCTTGATATCGTTCCAAAGTCAACCGGCGCGATCACTTACGGGATTGATCTTGAGTTTGACGACATGGTTTACGCCGCCGTAAAAACCAACCCCCGCAAGAGGGGCGTGATGCACTCGTATGACGCCGGCGCCGCTCAGAATATGCGCGGCGTCAAAGCGATCGTCGAAGTGCCGAACGGCGTTGCTGTGGTGGCGGACAACACATGGCGGGCGTTCAAGGCATTGGACGCTATCCGGTTCGATTGGGGATCCGCGACTTATCCGTCAGAAATGGACGGTCATTGGAAAGAGGTTGAAAACTCCTTTTCCGCTGAAAGACTCGACAAGGAGTGGCGCAACGAAGGCGATATAGAAAAAGCCCTAGAAGACGCTAATGTCGTCGAAGCCGAATACAGGGCGCCTTACGTCGCGCATCAACCGCTGGAGCCGCTCTCCGCAGTCGTGAAAATCAGCGATGACCGTGTCGACATTTGGGCCGGCCATCAGTTTCAGCGCTTCGCCGAACAGCGTGTCGCCGACATTACCGGCTTCGATGTTGAAGACGTCTATTTACATAATCAATATGTGGGTGGCAGTTTTGGGCATCGGCTCGAATTCGAAAACACGGATCTGGCGGCGCATGTCGCCAAACAAATGAAGGGCGTTCCGGTTAAGCTGACTTTCAGCCGGGAAGAAGACTTCACGCAAGATTTCACCCGGCAGATCGCCATGAGCCGCGGACGGGGCGCCGTCAGGTCCGGAAAGATCGACGCTTACGATCTCGAGATCGCGTCGGTCTCGTCATCAGATTCACAAGGAGGGCGCGCCGGTATCGCGCGACCGGGCGCAGACGGACAGATCGTCGCCGGCGCATGGAACATGCCTTACGATCTGCCGAACTTTCGGGTTGCCGGCTACAAGGCGCCGGAACTGGCGCCGACAAGTTCCTGGCGATCCGTCGGCGCATCCACCGCGGGCTTTTTCGCCGACTGTTTTCTCGATGAACTCATTCACGCGGCTGGCGCCGATCCGCTTGAAGAACGGTTACGCATGACGAAATACGACGCGCCGCGCAAAGTCCTTGAAGCGGTTGGTGAAATATCGAATTGGGGTTCTAACCTTGGACCAAACCGCGGGCGCGGTGTTGCCTATGTAGAGTCTTTCGGCGTTCCCATAGCGGAAGTTATCGAAGTCACAAATACATCGCAAGGCATCAAGATCGATAAGGTTTTTGTTGCTGCGGACGTCGGCAGGATTGTCGATCCGATAAACTTCGACAATCACGTCAAAGGCGCCGTGGTCTGGGGGCTTGGCCACGCCATGAATTGCGAGATTACGTATTCTGACGGCGTCGCGCAGCAAACCAATTATCATCAGCACGAAGGCATGCGCCTTTATCAATGTCCGGAGATTATTGTGCGCGGGCTAGAAAACAACGAGAAAATACGCGGCATTGGCGAACCGCCGGTGCCGCCTGCCGCGCCGGCGTTGGCGAACGCCATTTTCGCGGCTACGGGCAAACGCATCCGCGAAATGCCGTTCAACAAACATATAGACTTCGTGTGAGGGGGGTATGAGGAAACATTTGCGCACCGCTTCTATCATCGCCGTGGCTGCAACAGTTTTGGCTGGTGCCGCGCTATCGCACGGTTCTGGCGACGACGAGACTGATACCGACCTGGTCGTCAATATGCCGACGGACGATGTCAGCACAGAGGACGGCCGTGCCGCCTGGGATAATCTTTACGCGGTCTTTTCTCATCCGCGTTGTTCAAATTGTCATGTTGACGAGAGCAACATCCCGATGTGGTCGGGGCCGGCTTATGGCGAAACCAGACCGCACGGTATGAATATCAATGCAGATGATAGCCGGATGGGCTTTGAATCAATTCCATGTTTTACGTGCCACGGGCAATCGCGGGACTTTGACACTGCACCGCATGCGCCGCCGGTAACCGGTCATCCCTGGATGCTCGCGCCCGTTCAGTTCACGTGGTTTGGCAAGGACAGCCAGACAATTTGCGAACAGGTACGCGATCCGGAGCGTAACGGCGGACGCGACGGCGCAGGTCTTGTTGAGCATATCCTGCACGACGCGGAAATCAGGGCGTTTATTACCTGGGGCTTCAATCCAGGTGGCGGGCGCGAGCCGGCGCCGGGCACGATGCAGGATCATCTCGATGATATGATTGCCTGGACGGCGGCCGGCATGCCATGTCCGGGTCCGACCGAATAAACGGCAAACCGTAGCGTCCGAACAATGTGCGATGGAAATCGCAACGAGCGCGAGTCGTATTCCAAGAACCGGGCGCCTTAATTTATTACTGGCGCGCAGGCATTCTAGGCAGCCCAGTCGCGTTTCAGGCGCGGTGCGGTAAAGATAAACAATCCCGCGGCGATGACGTAAAAGACCGTCCCAGAAAGGATCGCATAGCGCAGCGACTCGTCGCCGAACGTCGCATTCAACCCATCGGAAATAGCGCCGATGGCAAGATTGCCGAGGCCGATCCCGATCAGATTATTGATGAAGAGAAATATGGCCGACGCCGTTGCGCGCATATTCGGTTGAACGAGATGCTGGAACGCAGAGAGTACCGGACCGAGCCAGACGAGGCTTAACGCCTGCAAGACGAGAAACGCCGGAAACGCGACCCATAGCGATGGCGCCAATACGCCGATGACAAAAAATGGAATTGTCGCAAGGAAGGCGCCAGCAGGAACGAGCGCGTATGCGGCCTTCCGATCCGGCCCGTAGCGATCGGCGATGACGCCGCCGAGCCAGATGCCGGCGACGCCGCCGACCAGCAAGATCGTCGCGTAAAAATAAGATGCAAATAGCAAAGGGCCCGGCTCAGCGGGGATGAGAAAATCCGGCATCCATGCAAAAAACCCTGGCAGCGCGTCCCCAAAACTTCTGACGAAAAAAGACGGCAGCCAGAAAATGAGACCGTATCCCATCATCGACGAGCTGGCCGCGCCAAATGACAGCCCCCAAAAACTCGACTTGCGTACCAGCGTCGCGGCGACGTCCGACACGCTCGCCGCTTCTGTGACCGCGCCGGCGCCGTCGAGCCCGCCACGCTTGGGCTCACGCATGGTAAGTCGAAACACTGGTGCAATTGCAAGGCCGGCGAGTCCGACAATGATGAAAGCAGACCGCCATCCGAGATAGGTCGTCAGAACGCCGCCGAGAAGGATGCCAAGCGCCGACCCTATAGGTATGCCGAACGAGTAGATCGACAGCGCACGCGCGCGTTTTTCTGGCGGAAAGTAATCGGAAATGAGCGAATAGGCAGGTGCGACGCCGCCTGCTTCTCCGACGCCGACGCCAAGCCGCGCGAGAAACAGTTGAACAAAATTCTGCGCCAGACCGCACAGCGCCGTCATGGCGCTCCAAATCGCGAGCGCAAATGTCATAATCCATGTCCGGCTCGTTCGATCAGCGAGCATGGCGATAGGGATACCGAGGAAAGTGTAAAACAGCGCGAACGCCAGACCGCCCATCAAGCTCAGTTGGGTATCCGAAAGCGCAAGGTCCGCTTTGATCGGTACTGCGAGGATGCCGACAATCTGCCGATCAATGAAATTAAAGGTATAAACGACAACCAGAATGAAAAGGACGTAGGCGCGATAGAAACCGGATGACGACCGCGTCTCCATCTATTCAGTATCGTCCGTTGCTGGCGTCGTAGCGCTCTCGATAAATGCGATCGCGTCAGCAACCGTATCTGCTGGCGCTTCTTCCTGCGCGGCGTGCCCGACGCCGGGATAGGTTACAAGTCGGGCGTCAGGTACGGTCCGTTCGATCTTCCGGCCCTGTTCTAGCGAGATAAGAATATCGTTTTCGCCCCATATGATGAGGGTCGGAGCGGCGATGCGTGCGAGGTCGTCGGTCGGGTCAGGCAGTGTAAACTCTTCTAGCGACTTGATCATCGCCGCGCCATTTCCTTCGCGGCGAATCATGTCGCGCATTGTAGCCACGCGTTTGTCAGTGATTTTTGCATCGTCACCGTAAATCAGTTCGGCGCTTGCGCGCACGCCCGCTTCCGGCGCCGTTAGCAGATATGCTTTCATGGCGGCAGGAATCTCGGCCGGTTCGTCACTGACGCCGTTCAATTGATAGGCGCCCGGGGAAATCAGGATAAGAGCGCTGACCCGTTCGGAGTTTTTGGATGCGAAGCGCCACGCTGCGAGACCGCCTAGAGAGTTTCCCGCAATCACAGCGCGCTCGACGTCGAGCGCGCTCAAGACTTCGCCGACAAACGCCGCCCGCTCTTCCGGCGCATAGCGTTCTTGCGGATCCGGGCCGGTTAGACCGTGGCCCAGCAGGTCGTATCGAATGACGCGGTAATTCTCCTTCATCGCGTCCGCCCATCCGTCCCAAGTCTCCAGGCTGTGCGAAAATCCATGAACGAGAAGGACAGCTTGCGCCGTTGCGTCGCCCTCCTCACGAATGCGAACCCGCGCGCCGGCAATGTCAACAAAGCGATCGGCCGGCGTCAAATATGTTGCTTCCAAATCGGAGGCGGGCGCCCCTTGCGTAGCGCGCCAATAGAGAAAACCGGCGCCGAGCGCGACGGCCAATAGAAGCAATATGAATGCGGATACGACTTTTTTCATAACGGCGAGGCTCTTGTGCGCGGATCAAATGTTGAGGCGGCGATACTTACGCAATCGCCGCCCCAGGTTCTAGGATGGGAGGCATCCTAAAACTGCACTTCGACCGTGCCCATAACGCGGCGCGGATCGCCGAAAAATGCTGTTTGTACGCCGCTGAGCCCCAGCGGATTGTTGCCGAGCTCCGGCACCGACGTCACGAAATCATATCCCGCAACAATATAGCGTTGATCGGTCAGGTTCGTACCATGCACCGACAGTTTCAGCCCGCCGTCCGCGGAGGTCCAGTAGAGGCCGGCGTTCAGCAGCGCGAATTGTTCCTGATCGAGCGCTGGAATTTCGTAGCTGAACTGATGCGTCAGGCTGCGATAGGAGACTGATGTATAGACGCCGAGATCGCCGTCGCGCCCTAAGAGGCTTTTGGGTTTCGCGTAGGTCAACTGGTTGAACGCGGTCAATTTCGGCGTGTTTTGAAAGACCACGATGCTGTCGGCGATATTGGCGCCGGTGCGGCCGATAAACTCGTCGAACTCCGGTTCAATGTAACCAAGCGAGAACTGATAGTTGAGGGAGTCGCCAGGCCGCATCATATCCTCGGCGAGCGTCGCGACCCCTTCCAGTTCGAGGCCGTAAATCGTCGCCTTGGCCGCGTTCGTGGTGACGCCGGCAAAGGTTTCCGCAATGCCGTCCATATCGGCATCGACGCCGACGGAACCCGGCACCTGCACGTCCTTATAGTCGCTGTAAAACAACGCCAGGCTGGAGCGGAAACGTCCATCAAACAGATTATTTTTCCAGCCGACTTCGTAGGTGTCGATTTCCTCCGGTTCAAAGCGACAGAATGCGATTTGATCGTCCACATCGACCGCGCCGAAGAGACCGTCGCCGTCAAGGTCGGGTGCCGCGTTGGCGCCGCATCGCGGATCGAAACTGCCGCCTTTGAAGCCTTGGGAGTAGGAGGCGTAGAACGTATGCTCCACCGACGGTTCCCAGCTGATGCTCGCGCGCGGACTGAAATCCGTGAAATTCGCCGTCGCATTGATATCCGCGTCAATTAGGCTCGGCGGCCGGTCAGGACCGCCGAAAGCTGGCGTGAAGCCCGGTGAGAAGTAGCGCTGGCGCAACAACGCAATCGTACGGTCGTCTTCCGTGTATCGGCCGCCGAACGAAAGCGACAAATTGTCGGTAAGGTCATAGGCAAAGTCGCCGAAGATCGACCATGTGGATGTATCGACGTCGCTTGACGTGAAGGCATTAAGGCCGGGCAGCATTAAAAATGCGGCGAGATCGTCAAGAACCACGTCAAAAACGTTCAGAGCGTTGGCGTCGAGATAGTAGAAACCGACAAGACCGTTCAATCGATCGCTTTCATAGAGTATCTGAAATTCTTCGCTGAACTGACTGTTGTCGTAGATCACCGGCACGTCGAGGTCGACGATTGGCAAGCTGTCGAAGTCGATCGGCGATTCTGTACGGTCCTCACGATAGGCGAGGATGTTCTTCACCGTAACGTTTTCGTTGACGTTCCATTCCACAACGCCGGAAACGCCTTTTGCGACAACACTCTGCTCCGGCGTATTGAGGCCAGCGCGGGTGTCAAAGACGTTTTCGAGAACCGGAAAAGGACCAAACGGCAGAATGCGGTGGCCCTGTTTGGGACTTGAATTATCGTCCGTCCAATCGCCGGTGACGCGGAACGAAAGGCTGCTGTTCGGGTTCCATTCCAGGGCCAGGCGTCCCGCCAGCAAATCCTTGTCGTAATTGCCGAGGTCGTTGACGAGATTTTCGCCGAACCCGTTGCGGCGCAGATAGGCGATGGAGCCGCCGAGCAAAAGCTCGCCTGCGCCCGAATCTGTCGCAAGAGGCAGGTTGAACGAACCGATCGCATCGAACTGACCGTATGTGCCGCCCGTCAGACGCAGTTTGGCGTATGCCTCATTACTGAGCCGACGGGTCACATATTTTACCGCGCCGCCAATTGTATTGCGCCCATACAGCGTCCCCTGCGGGCCGCGCAACACCTCGATGCGTTCGACTTCATAGATATCGAGAAGCGCCGCCTGCGGACGATTGAGATAGACGTCATCGATATAAATGCCGACACCCGCTTCGAAACCAGCCACCGGGTCCTGCTGGCCGACGCCGCGAATGAACGCCGTCAGCGTGGTGTTGGTGCTGCGCGACGTTTCAAGCGTAACGTTCGGCGTGATTGCCTCAATGTCGGTGAGATCGACGGCGCCGAGATTGTCGAGTTCTTCAGCGCTGAAAGCGGAAACTGCGATGGGCACATCCTGAAGGGATTCCTCGCGCCGCCGGGACGTGACGACAATGACGTCGTCGCTGGCGGAAGATGCGGCGTCGTCCTGCGCGGCGGCAATGCCGCCGCCCACAGAAAGCGGAAGCGTTGCACAGAACGCAACCAGCGCCGCGTTGCTGACGCCCCTTAACAATATCGAATGCAGATGACCGGTCATTTTTCCTCTCCCGCAGCAGCAAATCTTATTTTTCAGCCACGCTACGCGCCGCTGCGGCAATGCATAATGACCGCTTGGCTCAGATTTAGTGTACAATATCGCTCATCGCGACGTTGCGAAGATCGAAAATGTGCGAGTTGCGCCAACCGTTACGTTTTTTGCGATTGCGTACAAAAGGCCCTTGGCGTGACCCCGTTCCAGTCCTTGAACGCCCGGTTGAACGCCCGAAATTCGGAAAATCCCAGCGTTTCAGAAACGTCCGCCACGGATCGTTTCTCGAGGAGGAGGCGCTTGGCGGTTTCGTTGAGGACGTTTCGGCGGAGCTCGCGAAAACTCGCACCCTCTGTTGAAAGCCGGCGGCGCAACGTAGCGACGCTGATTCCCATTTGCGCGGCGACCTCGGCTTGTTCGACAATGCCGCGAGCGAGCGCGTCGCGAACGCGCGACGCCGCTGAGTTCAGCTGCTCATATTTTGCGTGCTTGCCCGCAACGACGTCGACTATCTTCTGATACACTGCGTTTGACGTCAGCGCTTCCGGCGCCGGCGGGGCGATCATCGACAACGCCGCGTCCTTCGCGAACACCACCTTATACGTCTCCGCCCCGAATTTGATCGGCGCATCCCAGTAGGCAAGATGCGCGCAATCGCCGCCCGGGGACGGTCGTCTGATATGCAAGGCCGTGATTGCATTCTCGGCGATCGGCGAAATGATCATCAGCATACAGTGCAGGAAAATCAAAATGCACTCGATCGAAAAGTACAGGTACTCGACTTCCTGGTTCGGCGCATACGTAAAATCTCTGTCATCAATAATGTAGTCGACAGATGTCCGTCTCTTGACGACAGAGTTGTATTGTCCGCCATGGAGGAGGTTGTAGGAACGGACGATAACGCGCATCGCCTCATATAGGTTTTTGCAGTCATTGACATGTTGCAGGACAAAGTCGGTGCTACCCTGTAACAACTGCCGCGACGACATATGCAGCGTCTCGTCGCCAAACAGAATCGATAGCCGATTTTGAATTCGATAGTAGTCGGCCAACGAGATGGTGCGTGTGGCGGATGCCTGGCCGATATCTGGATCAAGGTCGAGCGACCGCAGCAATTCAGGCACGTCAAGGTTGGCGGCGCGCGCCTGTTCGAATAGCGGCGCCGCGCGCGCGCCGGATACCGAAATCGGACGTCCCTGCGGGCTGTTCATTCAACAATATTCGCCGAAGCAGCGTTCGCAAGGCAACGAGTCTGTGCCGAATTAGGGGTCTTCATCGTCAAACAGGATGCGTTCCGCGGCGCCGTCTAGGTCTTCATATTGCGCCGCCCTTACCGACCAAATGAACGCCGCAAGACCAAGTCCGCCAAGCAACAGGGCGATCGGGATAAGAAAAAAAAGCGCTGTCATTATTGCACTCCTTTTCGCGCTGCGCTGCGCAGACGCAATGCATTCAGCGTAACGACGATGGACGAACCGGACATAGCAAGCGCTGCAATCAATGGCGTTACAAAACCGAATACAGCAAGAGGAATTGCACACATATTATATAGCGCTGCAAAGGAAAAATTCTCAATGATTCTGCGCCGCGCCTGCATAGCGACGTCATGAGCGACAACGACCGCGCGGAGGCCGTCGCCCTGATAGACGAAGTCCGCTGCCGCCTGGGTTGCGTCCGCCGCCGCGCCGGGTGATAGCGAGGCGTGCGCCGCCGCGAGCGCTGGCGCATCATTTAACCCGTCGCCAACCATGGCGACCTTTTGACCGGACTGTTTGAGGTCCTCAAGCCGAGTAATTTTATCGGCCGGCGTGAGCCTCGCGCGCCAGTGTTCTACGCCCGTTAGCGCCGCGATCCGTGCAGCCGGGCCGTCGCGGTCGCCGGACAACATCTCAGTCTTAAGATTTCGCGATTGGAGGGTCGCCACCGTGTCTGCTGCATCATTGCGGATCGCGTCCTCGAAAACAAAACGCGTCGGCGCGTCCTCTCCGAATCTAAACCAGGCTTCGCTGACGTGATTGTCATTCGTTTCCGGTGCGCCAATCCAGTCCGCGCGGCCGAAGCGTGCGATGCGTCCGTCGATCTTTCCTTCGACGCCATAGCCGGAAAGTTCGCTTGCATCGTCGGCGACCGGCCCTGGTCCCGCGGCTTCAACGACGGCGCGGGCGAGGGGATGTCGACTTGATCGCGCCAGCATGGCGGCGCGTCTCAGCGCCTCCGCTGAAATCGATGATTTGTTGGCGAGTTTCAGCCGGCCGAGCGTCAGCGTTCCGGTTTTGTCGAAGACAAACGTATCGACTTCGGCTAGCCGCTCCAACGCGTCACCGGACTTAACAAGCACGCCTTCCTTGAAAAGACGCCCGGTCGCAACGACCTGCACCGCCGGCGCTGCAAGCCCTAGCGCGCAGGGGCAAGTGATAATCAGTACGGCGACGGCGTTCATAACCGCAACGCGCAAGTCGGCGCCGCCGATGAATAGCCAACCCAGCAACGTCGCGAGCGCCAGCGAATGGACCAGCGGCACATACAGGGCGGCGGCTCGGTCTGCGAGGCGTATGTAATTGCTTTTGCCTTGCTCGCCGGCTTCGATAAGGCGGGCGAGATCAGCGATCAATGAATCATCGACTGTCGCGGTCGCTTTTACCGTGATGCGTTCCGATAAATTGACGACGCCTGCGTACAACTTGTCGCCTACCGACATGCGCGCCGGCGCGCTTTCGCCTGTGACCAACGAAACGTCTATCGTCGATGAACCGTCTTCAATATCGCCGTTCACCGGGGCCCTGTCTCCCGGCCACAAGAGCAACCGGTCGCCCGGCGCGACCTCGCGCGCCGAAATCTGCTCCAGTGATCCGTCGTCGCGCAGTCGATTGGCCGTCGTCGCCTGTAGCGCCAAAAGGTCCTGCGCGGCCGCGCGCGCGCGCGCGCGCAGACGATGATCGAGATATCGGCCGATGAGCAGAAAGAAGAGCAGCATCACGGCCGCGTCGAAATAGGCGTCACGTCCATGATTAATAGTTTCAAAAACGCTCAAAGCCAGGGCCAGAATAACCGCAAGCGAAATAGGAACATCCATATTTGCGCGGCCGACTTTCAGGGCCGAAAAAGCAGACCGAAAGAACGGACGTGCGGCGAACGCCGCTGCGGGCAGCGCGATTATCGCCGAGACCCAATGCATCATGGCGCGGGTTGCGGGCCCCATCTCGCCATCGTGGCCGGCCCAAACGGCAACCGAAAGCAGCATGATATTCGCCATGGCAAAGCCGGCTACCGCCATGCATCGCAGGAGGAAGCGGCCTTCCGCATCGGTTTCCGCCGCGCGCGCCGCCGGGTCAAAGGCTTGTGACCGATATCCAAGGGCAGCCAGCTTTTTCGTGATGGTGATGGGCTCAACGCGTTGATCGCGCCACGCCACCGCGAGCTTGCCGGTTGAGAGATTCAGCCGGGCGATGTCGAGGCCTGGTATTTCCTTTAGTCCATTTTCGATCTTGGCTATGCAGGCGCCACAATGGGCGCCGTATACGGACAACTCGAGGCGCGATGCGCCGTCGGCCGAACGCTGCACGAATGGCGCCGGATCAGAAACGCCGGCGGCGCTCGGGGGTTCAAGGCCGCTTGGGCAACCTGGCGCCGCGTCGATGACGGCTGCCGCCGTCATTGAACGAACACCCGCGCATGGAATTCAAACTGGTTTCCGCGCAGGTCTTTTGCAATACCGGAAAGATCCCACGCGCCATCACTTAGCGTGGTTGTTGTAGCTTGATAAACGCCGTGCGCGATTTCCTCGAAAACAAGTTGCTGGTCGCCGCCGCTATGGGTTGGTCTGCGAATATCGCCTGAGATGGCGAGGCCCGCGACGCCTGTTTCCTCTATATCGTATAACGCAATTTCGACGATCGAGGGTTCAACGCGCCTGACTACCACTTGCCATCCGAGCGTGTTCTGTGTCGCGCGCGCCGCCAGCGTCTCATTATAATTCAGCCCCTGAAAATATGATTTCTTTTCGGATTCGCCGGGAAAACTCCGAACGGCGAACGTCACGAACGCCGCGTTGGCTACAAGCATCACGCCGAAAAATGCAATCAACGCAAACAAAACATGCCTGCCGGTCAGTCGCCTTTCGTGTGTCATTGCGGTCCTCCAGACAAGAACACCGTGTCAACGGAAGCGGACTCATTAGTGTCGAGCGCTGTCGCGGTCATTGTCACTGGCAGGCTCGACGCATTTATCGCACTTTGCGGCAGTGTCAGAAAGAGGCGTAGCGGCCTCGTTTCATCGCCCGCGAGCGTCACCGTCAGCGCGCCGCCCGAAAGGTCCTCGCCGACCCCTGCAATCGTCAACTCCGGCGGCCCGCCGAACATAATGGAAAACTCTTTCGGTTCGTTTTCGCGGTTCGTCACTTTTACGGTATAGGCGTTGCGCACCGATCCATCAGACAGCAGTACATAGGGTGGCGTGCGGTCACGCTGCACGCTGACATTCACGGTCGCGCGACTCGTATATGTGACGAGCATGATGGCGCCGACAATTGCGAGCGCGCCGGCGTAAAGAAAGACGCGCGGACGGAACAAACGAAAGCGAGGTCTTTCGCCGGCGACGCGTCGCGCAATGTTGGCGTCAGTGTCGTATGCGATCAGGCCGCGCGGCCGGCCGACCTTGTCCATGATATCGTCGCAGGCGTCGATGCAGAGCGCACAGTTTATGCATTCGAGCTGCGCGCCATCACGAATATCAATACCCATGGGACACGCCGCAACACACGCGCGACAGGAAACGCAGTCGCCGCGCCCCTCCCACGGATCGCCCTTTTTGTGCGGGCCGCGAGGCTCGCCGCGGTCGCGACGATACGTGACTTCCAGCGTATCGGCGTCGGTGAGCGATGCCTGAATGCGCGGCCATGGGCACATGTACGTGCACACCTGTTCTCGCATGGAGCCGGCGAACACGTAGGTCGTAAACGTGAGCAGGGCGAAGTAGAAGTAGGCGGAAAACGGCGCCTCGCCGACAAAAAACGCGCGTGCAATCATCGGCGCATCATGGAAATACAGGATCCACGCGCCCCCCGTCGCCATACCGATCAGGATCCACAAAATGTGTTTGGTGGTTTTTTTTGCGATCTTGTTCGCTGTCCAGGGCGCTTTGTCGAGTTTGATGCGCTTGTTTCGGTCGCCCTCTACAAATCGCTCGACCGCGATAAACAGATCCGTCCAGACTGTTTGCGGGCAGGTGTAGCCGCACCATACCCGCCCGAAGAGCGCGGTTGCGAGAAAGAGGCCGAGCGCCGCCAAGATTAACAAGCCAGTTACGTAATAAAGCTCGTCTGACCAAATTTCGATGAAGAAAAAGTAGAAGCGCGAGCCGGCAAAGTCGACAAGGATCGCCTGATCCGGTTCGCCTTCGGCGCGAGGCCATCGCACCCAAGGCAAGAAATAGTAAACGCCGAGCGTCAGCGCCATGATCAGCCACTTTAGGCGCCGAAACTTGCCATGGACGCGTTTCGGGTAGATGGCCTCGCGTGCTTTATAGAGCGTGCGTTGCTCCGGCGCATTAACCGGTTCGACTTCAAGACGTTCAACGCCGCCGGTAAGCGTCACATTACTCTTCGATGCTTCTACACCGTCCATGCGTTACTCGCCGCCGCCAAGCGTATGTACGTAGACCGCGAGCGCGACGATCTGTTCGTCGGAAAGACGGTCTGTCCAGTATGGCATCACGCCGTTGCGCCCGTCGTAAATGGTTTGACGAATTGTTTCCGGATTATTGCCATATAGCGAGATCGCGTCGGTGAGGTCGGGCGCCCCGAGCGCCTGATCTCCCGTTCCGGCCGGTCCATGGCATGTTGCACATTGCTGCGCGAACAATGGCGCGGCTCTGGCGACCGCTTCGTCGTTTGCGTCCTGTCCGGAAAGGTGAACGACATAATGGACGAGATCGTCAATCTGGTCTGCGTTGAGAAGGCCGTCGCGGCCAAACGCCTGCATCAGATTGACGCGCGTCTCGGGATGCGTCGAACGAATGCCGTAATGGAGCGTCTGACGTATATCCTCTAAAGATCCGCCCCAAAGCCATTCGTCATCCACAAGACTTGGGTAGCCGGGAAAGCCCTGGCCACCCGCGCCGTGACATGTCGCGCAGTTGTCGCCGAAAAGAGACTCGCCGGCAGCCAGCGAATATTGCAGAAGTTGCGGATCGCGCTCGATCTCGGCGATTGCGCTCACGTCGAGCAACCGCGACATTTGCGATTCGCGGCCGGCCTCGAGGTCGGCAATCGCGACAGCGACATTCTCGCGCTCGGAATGGTTGCGCAGTCCTTTGGTGTATCCGGAAATGCCGGGCCACGCCGGCATGGCGATCCAATAGGCGACGGACCAGATAACAGACACATAGAAAACAATCAGCCACCAACGCGGCAGCGGGTTGTTGAGTTCCTTAATGCCATCCCACTCGTGACCTGTTGTTTCAACGCCCGAATGTTCGTCAATGTCTTTTTCAGCCACGGTTTGCGTCCCCGTTTTCCAATTCGTCATCTTCCATCGGAATGCGCCGCGCATGATCGAATTCTTTGCGGCGTGACGGCGCGAGCGCGTAAATCAACACAAGTGCGAAGGCGATGATGAAGGCGATAAGGCCCCATGTCTGCGCGATTTTTGAGAGCATTTCATACATCTTGCGTCACCGGTAGTTTTCTTCAGCTTCATAGGTGGAGAAATCGACCATCGTGCCGAGCACCTGCATATAGGCAATCAAGGCATCCATCTCCGTGATCTCACGGGGATTGCCGTCGAAATCGCGGATTTGCGCCTTCGGATAGCGGGCAAGCAGCGCGTCATAGCCGTCTGAAAACGGATCGACCTGGGCTTCAACGTCCGATTTCGCATTTTCAATCATCTCGTCCGTGTAAGGAACGCCGACGGCGCGGTTCGCTTTCAGATCGTTTTCGATATGGGTGTAGTCCAGCGCCCGTTCCACAAGAATTTTGTAGGGCGGCATGATTGACTCCGGTACGACACTGCGGGGGTCGATCATATGTTGCACGTGCCATTCATCTGAGTACTTCCCGCCGAGGCGTGCAAGGTCAGGACCTGTGCGCTTCGATCCCCACTGAAATGGATGATCGTACATGCTCTCGGCGGCGAGGGAGTAGTGACCGTAACGTTCAACCTCATCCCGCAGCGGTCGCACCATCTGACTGTGGCAGGTATAACAGCCTTCGCGGATGTAGATTTTTCGCCCCGCCAGTTCGAGCGGCGAGTAGGGACGAACGCCATCTACTTCCTCGATCGTGCTTTCAAGATAAAAGAGCGGCGCGATTTCGACGATCCCGCCAATTGAAACCGCCACGAGGATCGCTATCGACAGGATGAAGCCGTTTTTTTCTAGGAATTGGTGCTTGCCTAGCATCGTCCGCCTCCTATTCCGCCGGAACCGCAGATGCGGTTCTGGCTGATTTTGATTTCGGGGAGTAGACGTCGCCGCGGGCCGTACGCCACAAATTGTACGTCATGATCAGTGCGCCGACGAGGAACAGCGTTCCGCCTGTCGCGCGGATAATGTAGTAAGGATGCATCGCCTGAACGGTCTCCACGAAGGAGTGTTGCAGGAAACCGAATTCGTTGTAGGCGCGCCACATCAACCCCTGCATGATGCCGGAAACCCACATCGACGTGATGTAAAGCAAGATACCGACCGTCGAAATCCAGAAGTGCCACTCGACGAGCGCAGATGAATAGAGCTGCTTGCGCTTCCACAGCCACGGCACCAGGCAATAAAGCGCGCCGAAGGAAATGTAGCCGACCCAGCCAAGGGCGCCGGAGTGCACGTGGCCGATGGTCCAGTCCGTATAGTGGGAAAGGGCGTTCACGTAACGCACGGACATGAGCGGACCTTCGAAGGTCGACATGCCGTAAAATGCGACCGAAACCACCATCATCCGAAGGACAGGGTCAGTGCGGAGCTTGTCCCACGCGCCCGACAGCGTCATCAGCCCGTTGATCATGCCGCCCCAGCTCGGCATCCACAGCATGATGGAAAACGTCATGCCGAGGGTCTGCGCCCATTCAGGCAACGCCGTGTAATGAAGATGATGCGGCCCCGCCCAGATATAGATGAAAATCAACGACCAGAAATGAACAATGGAAAGCCGATATGAATAGACCGGCCGCTCCGCCCTCTTCGGAATGAAGTAATACATGATGGCGAGGAAACCGGTCGTCAGGAAAAATCCGACGGCGTTGTGCGCATACCACCACTGGGTCAACGCATCTTGCACCCCGGAGAAAGCCGAGTAGCTTTTTGAGCTTGCAAGCGAAACCGGCACTGCAAGGTTGTTAACAATGTGCAGCATCGCGATGGTGACAATGAAGGACAGGTAGAACCAGTTCGCCACATAGATGTGCGGTTCCTTGCGCTTCCAGATCGTTCCAAGGAAGACGAGCAGATAAACCACCCACACGATGGTCAGCCAGAGATCGGCATACCATTCCGGCTCTGCATATTCTTTCGATTGCGTGACGCCCATGAGATAACCGGTCGCCGCAATTACGATGAATAGTTGATAGCCCCAGAATACGAACCATGGCGCGAGACCGCCGGCGAGGCGCGCCTTGCAAGTGCGTTGGACAACATAGAAGGAAGTTGCAATCAGCACATTGCCGCCAAATGCGAAAATCACCGCCGATGTGTGCAGCGGCCGGAGCCGGCCAAAGCTCGACGCCGGAATATTCTCAAAATACAAAAGATCCGGGAAGGCCAGTTGAAATGCGATAATAACGCCGACGAGAAAGCCGGCGATCCCCCAAAATACCGACGCAAACACCCCCGCCTTGATGACGCCGGAAACATATCCGGTCTCGTCCGCCGGCGCGGGTTCTGTCGCACGGACCACCAATGCAAACAAACCAGTTATAAAAGCAAGAATGAAAGTGTAGGCGTGAAACGCCATCATGCCGTCCTGGGCGCGAGCGGCGACAAACATCCAATAGAAAACGCCGACGCCAAGCAATGTGGCAATCAACGCTCCGTCCGTTCCAAGGCCGCGCTGGCGTGTCGTCATGGTGTTCATGAGCATTCCCCGTTTTGTTCAGACGTCTCGCCGCTCGCGGCCCGGATGGCGCGAAGCTGCGCCGAGAGCTGTTCTCGCGCCGCGTCGTCGAGGCGTAATCTTGCGATCGGAAAGATCGCGGCATTGGATATCGCGACGTGGCGCTGCAGTTCGCGGGCGAAGGACGCCAGCAGTTTCTTTTCGCTGCGGTTAGGCGCATAGCCTTTTGAGATTGAGAGGATCACCTTGCTCGCTTTCTCATTCAACGCACTCTGTGACGGCATATCGCGTTCGATTCGCGCTAACAGCCGATCTATACTGTCATCTGGCAGACAATATTCGCGCAGCAACGGATAAAACGCCTGGCGGAAATCACGTCGAAGACCGTTGAATCCGTTGATGAAATAATCGTACAGCAAAGCAGCGTCGTTCGCGCTGTCTTTTACGGTTGTCAGCTTCATCAACATAGCAGATGCAATCCGCTCACGTTGGAGTCCTTTGTGCAAGAAAACCAACGGTTCGCTAAGGGTGTCGCGCTGGTCGCCCGCGAGGGCAATACGATAATTGTCCACAGCTTCGGCGTCATCCCGCGTGGCGTTGCTTGACGCATGCGGGTCAGTTTCCGACGGGAAAGCATTGAGCATTGGCGATTACGGTCGGCTGCGGCCCTTACCTGTTCGCCTGTCGAGCACAGCGCAACAATGTCGCCGCATCTTTTTGGGGCCAGCGGGAGAAAATAAGCAGTGGGCTGTCAAAATCTGCCGGCCAAATTACCAACCATATTTCATGCACTTAACATGCGGCGACTTGCTGCTTGACATTTATCAATTCGCTCATCATTAGGCGGGCAGACTGTTCGGAACGAGGCTGAGCGCCATGCGTGATTCGGAGAAAGACATAGCCCGCGCCTTGCCGCTGTTTTCCGGCATGCTGGAAGAGAATTTCGACGCCATGCTCAAGGGCAGTTTTCTTCAGCGCTTTCCGGCCACCGTCGTCTTGTTTGCCGATAGCGACCACACTGATTTCCTCCATGTGCTAGTCGACGGGCAAGTCGAACTCTATGCGAGCGCTAATAACCGCGAAGGCACGATGACGCTGATCAAACCGGTTGCGACATTCGTGTTGGCGTCGGCGCTTGCGGACGGCGCGTATCAGATGTCGGCGCGGACGCTTCAGTCCTCGCAGATACTGATGATCCCCGCGGAGAACGTTCGCCGCGCCATGGCTGTGGATCGCGATTTTGCGCAAAAAGCGGTGTTAGAACTTGCTGCTTGCTACCATGGCGTCGTGCGCGCTTACAAAAACATCAAATTACGCACCGCTGTCGAACGACTTGCGAATTATTTGCTCGTGCAGAATCGGCGGCAGGGCGAAAATGGCGAGCTTCTGCTGCCCATAGAAAAGCGCACGCTTGCGTCGATGCTCGGGATGACGCCGGAAAATCTTTCGCGCGCATTCAATACGCTGAAACCGTATGGCGTGATCGTCGACGGCTCGAAAATCCAGCTGGATAAAGTTTCGGATCTGAAAGTCCTCGCAAAGCCGTCGGACTTCATCGACGTGCAATAAATGTACGGCGCTGTCGACGCGTTTCGTTGTTTAAGTTTCAGACAAGACGCGCAGCGCTTTTGATGCTTTGCAGTGATGTGCGGCGCCGGCGGAGATCAGTTTCGCCGCAGGTTTCGGCGTTTGAACGGCGTTTATATTTAACGCGATTTTAACCAACTTCGCGCTATTGGTGTTTTGCGCGTAAGAGCTGCGCCCTCCAACGCAATAGCTCGCTCTCTCAAGCCCGCGCGAAAAGACAGAGCAAATGCTCGATTAACCGGCGCGCCAATCCTGCACCGACATGGCGCGCCGGTTAATTTTTGCCCGCGTCATTTGATACAGGATGCTTGGCTTGCGCCTCAAGCGATGGTCGTTTTTTTTCCGACATTAACGGCTTGTCCTGTGTCGACGAGACGCGAAGGCGCCGCAGGCTGGAAGGTCCGTTCTTGACTCTTTTTAAGCTCGCGCGCAGGTCCAGAAAAATCTTCCCGCCGGCGTAGATTGAGATGTAGATGAGAACGACGACGAAGATGGCGTCCGACGCGCCGGCGACCAGGTAGAATTCGCTTTGGGACGGCGTTCCGAAAATCACCGGCGCCTGGCCAGTCGATCGCGCAATCGGCGTCAGCAAGGCGATGAGCGCATAAAGTCCATGCAGGATTGCAAGGTCTCGGAAAAGCGTTCGGATATCTTCGCGCGTCTTCTGCCAAAGCCATACAAAAAGCGCCGCCGCGCCGGCGTCAAGCGTGATGCGGATAAAGTAGTCGGGATAGAAAAACACATAGGTGGCGAGCGCGCCGAGCCACAGCAGCGTAACGATTAACGCCGCCGCAATAATATTTTTTGACTGGGAGGCGAGCGCCAATGTCAGCACGGCAATGACGATCGCCGCCCAGTTAGAATTCGATATCGCCGCTAAATATTCAGCGAAAATCTCACTACCTCCGAAACTGCTCTCTTCGGCGTTCCGCCGCTCGCTTCTGCAATCAGAAAACCGCCATCTACGGCCAGACGCTCAAGCGTCGCATGCCCGACGGACATAATATCCGCTGCCGCGACGACAAGTTCGCGACCTTCCAGAGAGCCTTTGGCCTCCATTAATTTCTCAGCATAGATGACGGGCAAATCATTGCCTAGCTTTGATGCGACGGCGGCGCTGATGGCGACAACGCCGGCGATGGCTGAGTTGACGGCTGCGATATTGACGCCGCGGCCAGATGCAAGGCGTTTTGCCTGATTTTTCAATATGTTCTCGGACACCAGCAGGCGCTTGTGTTCGTCAATCAACGATTTCTTTGACATTGTACAGTCTCCTTTTGGGGCGGGGCCGAATTACCCCACACCAATAGGTGGAAACTGCTTCGCCAAATTATTGAAGTGCCGTGGCCGTTTGTTCACCGTTTTTCGCCAAGCAGCCGTCTTTCGGCGTTTACGAGTTTGCGGTTATGTGCCGACAGGCGAGAGGCGCGGTAAACCGAACCGTATAATGATGCGCACTAGGCGCTCCTAGGCGTCCGCATCTGTCTGGATCCAGCAGGCGACGCGATTGCGGCCGCTTTGCTTTGCTTCATAGAGCGCTGCGTCCGCCGCTTTATAAAGCGCATCTGCTGGCCAGTTGTCGCGAAGCTCTGCAACGCCGAAAGACATCGACACTCGTCCAAGGCTCTGGTTATTCGCTCGATTGATGAGTTTTCGTTTCGAAACGGCGACGCGGATGTTGTCCGCCACAGTTTTCGCGTCCCGCAGCGATGTGTTGGGAAGAGCGATAGCGAACTCTTCGCCGCCATAGCGCGACAACAGATCTTGCCCTTTGACGTTTTCCTGTAAAACGTCTGCAACCAGTTTCAATACCTGATCTCCAACTGGGTGACCCCACCTATCGTTGAACGCTTTGAAGTGATCGATGTCGCCAATGATCATGCAGAGCGGCGTATTTTCGCTGAGCGACGCGTTAATGAGCTGCGAAATCGTGTTGTCGAAATAACGACGATTGTTCAATTTGGTCAGAAAATCTGTCTTGGCGTCCTTTGCGATCGATTCAATTGAGGATTGTAGCTTGTCTATTTTCTTGGACGCATTTGTGAGATCATTTTCGAGCTCACTGTTCCGGGAAATCGCTTTCTGCGCGATGTCGACAAGCGAATTCAGCAGTTTGTTTGTCGCGCCGGCGTCATCCACAATATCTGCAGCGTTTTGCGAAGCGTCTGCGAGGTCGGAGCTGAACTGCTTTGTATTCGAATTAAAAACCTTCGACAGTTTTTGCAGTGAATTTGTTTCGTTCAAAACCTCTACCGCAAAACGCTCGATTTGCTTCGGAGGATGTGCGAGCTCAAAGTACTGTTCGTGAATTGCCTTCAAGAAGAACTCGTCAACTTCGCCTTCGTCTTCCATTTGTGACTGTATTTCCGTTGAGAGCGCGTCATTGCTGCTTTCAAGGTGGGAAAACCAGACCTGATAATATTCCGGTTTTGGCGGAATATTCATGCTGCTCAGCGCCCGAATGACCTCGGTGCCAATTTCCTGCGTGTTTGATATGGCGGCGACGGATGCGGACATAAAAAATAACCCCCGGGCGGATGCAGAGCATCCGTTATGAAAACACCATAGAATTGAATTATGGTTAATCAGATCAAAAGGGCGGGGCCGCGGCGTGATGGGGTTTGCGCGGTCGTGGCGACAACCGCTTCAAGCGCGACCGCGCGGGCAACGCCGGCGTCGATGGTCGCCCTGGTAATGTGTTCGTTTCTGGGTCATCTTGATACTGACATCTATACGCTTAAACGAAATTCAATAAACGCATAATGTTTAGTCTACATCTGCCGACGAGGAGGCGCGGAAATAATGGACGAGGGAGAGTGGCGTTGGGATTCGTTTGATTGGAAACAACCCCCGTGAAAGACACCACGCCGGCGCCGCGCCAAAATTCACAGTTCCCCAGAAACGAGTGCGTGCGGCGCAACAAAAATTGAGATTCCTTTTGTTGTTAACATTATGGTAACTAAGTTTCGCTCTATTGGTGTATTTAGCTGATTTCAGTGTTAAGGACCGATTAACTATTTGAGCCTACCTATCTCGCCGTCCCGAAAAATCGGGTGGTGCGTGTAACGTATAGGTGAGCGTTCATGGCTAGCAGTCAGCCGCGATCGGTAGAGCAGAACGTTATTGATGTTTACGTTGGTCGTCGGCTGAAAATGCTGCGCAATCAGAAGCACATTTCGCAGAAAGAACTTGCGAGTCGGCTCGACATAACGTTCCAGCAAATTCAGAAATATGAAAAGGGTCTTAACAGGCTGCCGGCAAGCCGGATGCTGATGATCTGCTTTGCGTTGGATATTTCACCAAACGATTTGTTCAAGGACCTATTGTCCAAGGAATTTCCGCTAAAGGAACCTGAAGAGTATTCACATCAGGATGTCGAAATCCTGGAAATGCTTCGCCAGCTTGCGCCGCCGCTCAAAAGCCAAGTGCGCCAGATCGTCGGCACGCTCGCAAATCAATAGTCGGTAAGCGTATTCTGCTCGCGCAGCTCTTCATCGCGGCTATTGGCCTCTGCTCGAATTTTCTTCTTAAGCTCGGTTAACAGGCTCTCCAGAGCGGCCTCGCGAGTCAACGCCTCGCGCGTATTAGTGCGCAGGCCATCGATCATTTCATCCAGGCTGTGGGCGGCTGCAATCAATTGTTCTGACTTATTGCGCAGGCTTTTTCGGAAACGGTTGGCGGCGACGAGGGCGGCCGCCGTCGGCTCGGAGTCTTCGTCAAAAATGAGCGCAAGGCTATCGCGCGCATAACGCGCCGCTTCGTCGTAGAGACGCTGCTGCTCCGCAAGCTGTTTCCGATATTTCAGGGATGCCGCCTGCTGTTTGAGCGCAAGCAGTTCGCTTAGCCGTAATATGTCGCGCCTCTTCATAAGTGGTTTGCCTGCACTTTTTTCTTCCGAACCTGATCGGCGTAGTGGATAGCGGCGGCGACTGCGGCGAAGTGCTCGCGCTTAATCTCTTTGCCAACTTCAACGAGGGAGTAGATGGAGCGGGCCGTCGGCGGGTCGCGTCTGATGGGGACCCCGTGCTCCGCAGCCGCTTTTCGGATGCGTGCAGCGACTTCATCGACGCCCTTGGCGACGCATATCGGTGCTGTGCCTCGATCGCGCTCCCACTTCAGCGCCGTCGCGTAGTGGGTCGGATTGACGATCACGATGTCCGCGTCTGGGACGTCCGCCATCATACGGTTGGTTGCGATCGCTTCGGCCCGTTGGCGCCGCGCGCCCTTCAGCATCGGATCGCCTTCGGTCTCCTTGTTTTCCCTTTTGACTTCCTCATGGGTCATGCGGAGGCGCTTGCGATGTTGAAATTGCCGCCACGGCAAGTCGAGAAATCCAATCAACGCGGCGACGCCCGTAATCAACCCGACAAAGAATATCGTCTCCTTAAAGAAATATGTTGGCAAGGCCGTCGCCGGCTTGCCGATGAGTGTTGGCAATTCAAAGAAGCGGTCCTTCACGGCAAACAAGACGATGGCCATGATGGCGCATAGCTTGACGGCCTTTTTTACGAACTCGGAAAGTCCCTCCGGCCCGTATTTGTTTTTTGCGTTATCGACAAATGAAATGCGTGAGAGCTTCGGCTTTATCTTCGACAACGAAAACGCGAAGGCGCGTTGAACGGTGGCCGATGCAAGAACGCCCACGATGAGGACGAAGAGTAATGCGAGTGTCGCTCTGAATATGCGAAAAACAAACTCGCCGGCGACTTCCTGGTGATTGGGGGAGGCGAAAGCCAGGCTTACGGCTTCGGGGTTTGACAAAAACGGCGCCAGCGCGGCGAAGATATCCATGCCGACCCAGCCTGACATAATCAGAATTGCGAGGAAGAACGCCGTATAGGTCGCCGCCGATGTCGCTTCCATGGAATAAGGAACATCGCCTTTTTCGCGCGACTGACGCAGTTTTTGCGGAGTTGGTTCGTGCGTCTTGTCGTCGGCGCTCGTCTGCTCGTTATCGCTCATGGCGCCGCCGCAAGGAATTCGCCGACAATGTCGCGCGTCATATCAAGCCACACCGTCAAGATGACGGGGGCGCTGGCGGCGAGAAGGACGAAACCCGCAAATGTGACGGCGGGAATCCCAACAAAAGCGACCATGAGCTGCGGCATGGCGCGGTTTGCGGCGCCAATGGTGAGATTGTAGATGAAGCCCAAAATGACAAAAGGGAACGCCAATGAAAGGGCGGCGGAGAAGGCGAACGCCGTTCGGCCCGCCGCCCATTCGCCCGCCGCGCTAGCGCCTGGAAATACGCCTAACGGCATAATGTCATATGACATCATCAGGACATTGACGGCTTCGAAATGAATGCCCGCAGAGACCGCCATCACGACCGCCGCGAACATCAGGAGCGTGGAAATAGGGGTCTCAAGATCAAACGATATGTTCGATCCAAAGAGCTGCGCCAATGACAGGCTTTGGCTCATGATCGCGCCGGCAGTCTGAATAGCGAACACCGCGATGCGAATGCTGAAGCCGATCAGCGCACCGCACACGGCCTCGGCCGCGAACATTGATGCGATCAGCGAGGGACGCTGTGGCGCCTCGAAGTCGCCGGCATAAGCGGGGAGCAGAACAAGCATAAGCGCCAGCGCAACAATCAAGCGCACGCGAACGGGCATCATGCGCTCGCCAATGCCCGGCAGAAAGAACAGCAACGCTGACAGTCGCGTGAAGATCGCGACGGCGAGGACGACGTAGCCGTCTGCGAGTTCGCGAAGCGGCGTAAGCGCGGCAAGAGGAAAGAAGTCCATCGTCGCCCCGCTACGCGACACCGAGAATTGACGGCCGCTCAGTGGGGTCTATTTCCTCGTAGGAAATGACAGGATTGCGTATGCCCTTTGCCGACAAGACGGTTGTCAGGAACCTTCGGCGCTGCGAGCTGGTGACGATCGCTGGAAATGCGCCTTTCGAGACGGCGTTGGCAATCCCGTCGCGTATGGATGCGGCAAGGCGATTGAAGTCTGTTGGCGAGAGGGCGATATCACGGACGCCGTTTTCCTGTTTTTGCTCCTGCTGTTGGAACAACTCCTCCCATTCCGGCGCGAGCTGGATGAGGGGCAGGTAGCCCTCTTCGTTTCTGAGTTTCGATGTGAGCTGCAGTCCGATGCGCTGTCGCACATATTCCGCGATTTGTTCGGGTGATGACAGGACCGACCGTCCTTCGCTGATCGATTCGAGGATGACAGGCAGATTGCGAATAGAAACGCGCTCTTCGAGCAATAGGCGAAATACCGCTTGCACGAGATCGAACGGCGTATCGTCGGTAATGAACTCGTCCAGGATCTTTTTGTTGGCCTCCGCCTTTGTCGAATCCGACGTTGAGACAAATTCATCCAGAATTCGCCGCAAGGCGCGCCGGGTCATCAGCCGGCCGAAGTTTGCCTTGATCACTTCAAGAAGATGCGTTGCAATCACTTCCACGGGTTCGATCACCGGCAGGCCCAAAACGACAGCGTTTTCACTTTGATCGGCTGGGATCCAGCGCGCCGGCGCCTGGTAAACCGGTTCCGTTACGTCCTTGCCGGGAATATCGAGCGGCGCATCGTCGCGCGTCAGCACCATCACGCCTTTTGGGTCAAGCCAACTGCGCGCAACTTCAACGCCATGGATGCGAATGGCGTATTCGTTTTCTCGTAATGCAGAGTTATCCGTAAGGCGTGTCGCGGGCACGATAAAGCCGAATTCTCCCGCGACGTATCGGCGGATTTTAGAGATGCGTTTATCGAGCCCGCTCGACGCGTCGAGGCAGAGCGGAATGATGTTCGGCGAGAACTCAAGATGAATCTCGTCCAGATCGAGAATATCGCCGAGCGATACTTCCGTCGGCCCTTCGGTTGCGTCCGCGGTTTCGGCCTTCGCTTTGTCTATTTCTTCCCGTTGCTGTTGCTTCTGAGCGAAATAGGCGAGTGATCCCAGCAGTACAGCGCCTGCCATAAACGGCAGGAACGGCATGCCAGGAAAGAGCGCGAACACACAAAGCATTGACGCGACTGTCCCCATGGCGGCCGGGTACTTGCCGAGTTGGTCAAAAAGCGCGCGGTCGGTTGAACCGAGCACGCCGCCCTTTGAGAGCAAAAGCGCAGCGGCGATGGATATAATGACCGCGGGAATTTGCGAAACGAGACCGTCGCCGACGGTTAAGATCGAATAAGTGGAGATTGCCTCGCCAAACGTCAGGCCGTGAACGCCGATGCCGATGGCGAGGCCAACGACGAGGTTGAGCAGGGTGATGAGCAGTCCGGCGATCGCATCGCCTTTCACGAATTTTGAGGCGCCGTCGAGCGAACCAAAAAACGTTGTCTCCTCTTGCTCAAGCTGCCTGCGGGCTTTGGCTTCTTCATGGCTGATTGCGCCCGCTGCGATGTCAGAATCAATCGCGAGCTGTTTGCCCGGCATGCCGTCAAGGGCGAACCGCGCGCCGACTTCCGCCATCCGGCCGGCGCCTTTCGTGATCACCATGAAATTGACGATCAGAAGAACGACGAAGACGACAAGGCCAAGAAAGACATTGCCGCCCATGATGAACATGGCGAAGCCCTGAATGACGCCGCCCGCCGCATCGACGCCTGTGTGCCCCTGGCTGATGATCAACTTTGTCGATGAAACGTTGAGCGATAAGCGCAGTAATAGAGAAGACAGTAGGATGGTCGGAAACGATGAAAAGTCGAGCGGGCGGTCGATGAACAGCGTAATGGTCAGAATCAAGATCGCGAGCGCGAAGGACGCCGTCAAACCGATATCGACGACCCAGGCCGGCGCCGGCAGAACCATCATCACGATGACCACCATGAGCGCGATGGCGAGCATCACTGTCGGCTGAAAGAATGTTTTAATACTCAAATTCACGGGTTGTTGGCGTCCTGAAAAAGCGATTGTCGCGGTTGTTGTTCAAAGAGCGGCTTCGCGGCGATAAAGATTGATATTTCAACACCGCCGGTGTTGATCTCATTGGCGGCAACGAGCGTCGGCGCTGTGCGCGTAATTGGCACGCGCGCATTAGCGCGGGGCGCCGTAAGAAGCGTGTCTTGAATGGCCGCCAGTTTCCGCCCGTATCGCTTGGCGTAGGCCGGCGTGCGGGAATGATATTTTGTCGCCGCTGTCTCCCAGTCGCCGAATTCATTTTTTAAGTCAGTAAGAAATTTCGCCGCGTATTCGGCCGCTGATGTAGGGTCCAACATTTCGTCAATGGACGCGAAATGTTCACCATGCCACTTCGTATTGATCTGAAAGCACCCGATATCGATCGATGTTTCGCCTGCGTAAAGCCGGTCGCGCACAAATCGGGTGACTTCGCCTTTTGATTTAAAGTATCGTCCGCTGGCGTCGACATTCGTCGTCCATGGCCAGGCAACGAATGCATCGTCTTCGTTGCGTCCGGTCTCAACAAGCGTGATCGCCTGCAGTAATTTTCTTGGTATGCCGTGGCGCGCCTCGGCCCGGGCGGCCGCGTCGATACAGGCGGTGCGCCCGCTCACGCTTTCGCCGGCAGCTGCGCCCGGCGAGAACGCGCTGAGCAGGAATATGACGAACACGATACGCATAGCTCACTGCGCAATAAAGCGTGTGACGCTGGCGTCGAACACGCCAAGCAGCAGGTTTGCGGAGAAGCCGATGCACAGAGTGAAGACGATCAACATCGCAATCAGTTTCGGGACAAAAGTCAGCGTCATTTCCTGGATAGACGTCAACGCCTGAAACAGACCAACGGCGATCCCGACGACGAGCGCCGTGATGAGTAGGGGCGCCGAAATCCAGACGCCCGTCCACAAGTAAGATCTCAGTAGATCTACGATTTCCGCTTCGGTCATGATCTCACGCAGACGGCTAAATCGGCATCCGAAGCAGTTCTTGATAGGCTTCTACGACGCGGTTGCGGACCGTAACGGCCGTTTCAACGGCAAGCTCCGCCGATGCGATCGCTTCTACAACTGAGTGCGGATCCGCCTTGCCGATCATGTAAGCGGACGCGGCGCGTTCGCTGTTTGCGACGGCATTCGCGAATTCTTTCGCTGTTTCGACTGGCTTGAAGTCGGCGCCATTTCCAGTATCCGCCGCTTGTTTCTTCGCATTTAGCGGCGATTGCGCGACGTTTGTCGAGTTAAGGGCGTTAAAGACATTTACATTCATGAGATTTTCTACCTCTTCAGAACGTCCAGCAGGCTTGCATACATTTCGCGCGCTTGTTGAAAGGTCGCGAGATTGGCTTCGTAGGATTGGCTCGCCTCGCGTCCGTCGGCCATCTCCACCAGAAGCTTGACATTTGACATTTCGACATTGCCGTTCTCATCGGCCATCGGATGCGACGGATCGAACTTCTCTTCCAGCGCGCTCTGGTCAAGTGAGATGCGGTCCGCAGAGACGAGCGTTGTTCTTGAGACGCTATCAAGTACTGTATTGAAGGAAAGGAGCTTGCGCTGATAGCCGGGCGTATCCGCGTTTGCGATGTTTTCGCTGACAACCCGCATGCGAAAGCCTTGCGCGCGCATACCGCTGGCGGCGGCTTCCATTGAATTCATGAAGGAGTTCATCGGTCCACTACGCTCCGCTGTTAAGAGTGAGGCGCAGCATGTCGATTGTCTTTTTGTAGAGGATTGTCGCCGTTTTGTGGTCCGCCTGGGCTTCGATTGTGCGCGTCAACTGTTCTTCAAGTGAAACATTGTTGCCGTTGGGCGTTTCAGCACCCGGAATATCGACAAGTCTAGCGAAAGACCCGGCTCCGTTTGATGAAAAAGGGATGTTATTGGCTGACGTATTGCTCGCTTCAAAGCGCGAGTAGGCGTCGGCGAAGGGCTCTAAGTCCTTCGCGCGGTAATTGCTCGTATCCGCATTCGCGATGTTCTCCGACAGCTGTTGATGCCGTTCTGCGGCGTAGCGCGCCATTGCTGAGGCCATCTTCAAAATGTTCAAGTTTTCGAGCATTCGCCGACGTCCTGTTAAGGATTACTGAGTATGAAATTAATCGTGAAAGTTGAAAATAAACTTAATTGGTGTGCCAAAACGTGACGACGACGTTCCAACATATCGTTAATGGTTCATTACCGGCCGCGGCGCCGCATGCCCTGTGGGGAGACGTCGTATCGGTCGAAAACGGCGTTGTCGAAATTGCAGGACTGAACGACGTGGCAAGGATCGGAGACCGATTAGAGTTCGTCGGCGCTCACTCGACCCATGGCGAAATCGTTGCGATGCGGGAAGAGGCGGTGTTCGTGCTGCCGGACGCATCCATGACAGGCATGGCGCCTGGCGACCGCGCATATCTTTGTACTGATAATGAGTTCAGGCCCACCATCGCATGGCTCGGGAGCGTCATCAACGCTGCTGGCGAAACCATCAACGCTGCGGTAACGCCGCGCGGCGACCGGGTGATGCCATTGAACGCCGGAGAAGCGGCGATGACCAATCGCCGTGGCCTTGGCGCACGATTGAACACCGGCCTGGCGCCGTTCGATACGTTTCTGCCGCTCTGCAAGGGTCAGCGCGTCGGGCTATTCGCTGGCTCCGGGGTCGGCAAAACCACACTTGTAGGTGATCTTGCCAGGGGGATTGAGGCGGATATCGTCATTGTAGCGTTGATCGGTGAGCGCAGTCGCGAAATACGTGAATTCGTCGATGGAATACTGGAATCGAAGGGACGCGACCGTTCGATTGTATTTGTGTCGACATGCGATGAACCGGCGCCTCTAAAACGGCGTTGCGCAATGATGGCGATCGCAACGGCGGAATATTTCCGCGATATGGGACTGCATGTCTTGGTGTTGTTTGACTCGATCACGCGCTTTGCTGACGCGCATCGCGAAATTGCACTGACTGCGGGTGAAACACCGTCGCTACGCGCTTACCCGCCCTCGACGTTTCGCGCGATCGCCGCGCTCGCAGAACGAACCGGCCCGGGAGCAGGGGAGGCCGGCGACATCACTGCGATCTTCAGCGTCTTGGTAGCCGGGTCGGATATGGATGAGCCGATCGCCGACATGGTGCGCAGCATTCTTGACGGCCATGTTGTTATGGATCGGGCCATTGCCGAGCGCGGACGATTTCCGTCGATTGATATTCGCCGGAGTGTTTCGCGCAGCTTGCCAAACGCGGCGAGCGAGGAAGAAAATTTGCTGCTTACGCGCGCGCGAAGTTTGATTGCAGCCTATGATGACGCGGCGACAATGATACAGACCGGTCTTTACGCCGTTGGGTCTGATTCTGAGATTGATGAAGCGATCGAGGTGTGGCCCGCGCTCGACAAGTTTATTTCTGAAGAAAGTGCGTCATGCGCGGAGAGTTTCGAGAAGTTGAAGGCGGCGTTAGCGCGGGACGAAGACTAGTTTCCAATATCAAAATTGGGATTGAAAGAGGTTTTGTGTCGCCCCAGCGCCCAGAGCGGCGTTTTGTAGGAGCGTCAGGGCGGAAAAGCCGGGCGTTGACGAGGTTGGACCGTTTTGAGTCTGGCGGACGAGAAAGAAGCGGCGCAACACATCGTCGATGACTTCCGGATCCGCCAATATCGCGGGATCGGACGTGCCAAGAACGCGCGCGGCCTTGTCTTCAAAAACCTCGCGCTGTCGATCCACATCCAATTGCGAGACTTCTTGCGGAAGATTGAAGGCCGTGGCGATGACCTCCCGGATAGGTTGCTGGCCCATAATCCGGAACCAGACCGTCTCTTCGGATGAGTCTTCCGACGCGATATCGGAAATTTCACGGCGAAAGTTCAGCGCCAGCCGAGCGTCATTGTCGACTTCGCCGACGGCGCGGTCAAAAGCGCGGACTTTATGTCGGGCGATGATGTCTTCGGCAAAATCATTGAGAAAAATTTTCGAGCCGCCGTCTATATTACCATAGCTAAAGGCTTCCGCCAGGGCGAGATATCGCGGCTCATTGAGGCGATTTGCGAAAGCGTCAGAATTTTCCGTGCCGTCTTCCAGAATCTTTTGAATAAACGCTCGTTTGTCAATCTCTTCATCAAGGCCGAAGGCGCCGAGAGCGACAGAGAGCAAACGTCGATCAGAAACTAGATCTTTTGCGCTTTTGGCAGTTTGAATATTCTCCCGAAAATAGTCGACGTCCCGTTCGAGAGCTGGCGACTGGTCGAAAATCTCGCGCTGACGCGTCTCCGTCCGCTGCAGAATAATCCAACCGGACAAACCGCCAAGTCCGATGACGGGTTGAAATAACATCAGGGAATAGTTTTGTTGAGGTGTTTAAGCTCTTGGGCCCGTGCAAAGAGCAGGAGCTGCTCTTCTACTGCTATGAGCGGACGCAGGGCGCGCATCACACGGTAATACTCTTTGTCGTTGAGACTGCGCTGCGCCTGTTCGATGTGTTCGCGATGACTGGGGTCGGGCAGCGCTTCGTAGAGTGATTCAAGGCCGCGGATGAGCTCTACGCGGGCTGTCTCCGCGTCCGCGTCGCCAGTCACAATTAGCTGCGCTACGTAATAGAGCCGCTTTACCGGTGTCGTTGCTTCGCTTGGATGCATGGCGTCGCGCAGGCGCAATATATTGGCGTCCTGCGATTTAATGCGCAGCCGGGTGCGTTTGTCGCCGTTTTCGATAACAACGCCGTTTACGAGAAATTTTTCGTATGGTCGCAGTCGGATAATTAGGCCGCCTGACATCACTCCGCCCCGTTGTTTTCTTCTCGAGCGCGAAGGCCGCGCATCATCATCGTATTGATTTCTACGAGAACGTCAGGATCTGCTTCGCCGGCGCGGACCTTTGTCGTTTGATGCCGCGTGAATTCGGCGAGATAAAAAATTCCGGCGCGAAGCTGGGCTGGCAGTTTGTTTGCTTCGATCGCAACTTCACCTGCGAGAAATGTCCAGAGCTTCATGTTCTTGTGGAGTGCAGCGGCGAGTTTTGCGTGGTAGTCGTGGGCGCCGGTGCGAACGGCCGCCAGTTCTCGCGTAACCTGGGAGAAAATCTGATACTCGACGCCGCGGTTGCTGCCGATAGACCGGACGGATGAATCGTATGCTGTATTCGCTAATGACGCTTCTATCATGAGTGGCCTTCTGACCTTTGTGTTTAAAATAAACCGAGGGCGACTGCCGCCGCCCTCGGTTCACGATCTTACTGGAAGAGGCCGAGCAGAACCTGCGGACGCTGGTTAGCGATCGACAGGGCCTGAACGCCAAGCTGCTGCTGCACCTGCAACGATTGCAGGCGGGCGGAAGCTTCTTCAAGGTCAGCTTCAACCAAGGCGCCAATGCCGGATTTCAGAGAGTCCGTGAGTGTTTTGACGAACTCGTTTTGAATGTCGATCCGCTTCTGTGCCGAACCGAAAGACGCAGCGGCGTCGATGCCAGTGTTGATCAACCCTTCAATGTTGGACAACGCTGCCGTCGCGTTAGCGGTGGTCGTCACGTCGATAGTTGCAACGGACGCAAGACCAGAGGTGCTAACACCAGTAACAGTGTTGGTGAAC
The DNA here is from genome assembly GCA_965243785.1 of Hyphococcus sp. Lineage (GTDB taxonomy): Bacteria > Pseudomonadota > Alphaproteobacteria > Caulobacterales > Parvularculaceae > Hyphococcus. Next base: position 151,757 of record CBDEVX010000015.1, read on the forward strand.
GTCGTCGTCGCGGCGTTCGTGTTCTGGAAGCCAATCGTGGCGCCCGTGCCGGCCGTGACCGTTACGCCAGCTGGAAGAGAGCCAGCCGCGATCGAAGCGCGGAGTCCGTCACCAACAGCATCGGCGTCATCGCCTGCTTGCGCCGTATACGTGAACGTACTGGTGCCATCACCGATCGTGAAGACTTCACCAGCAGTGATGGTGCCGCCAACAACAATGTTGCCGGTAGTCGGCGTAGAAGAACCGTCAGCGAGCGCCAGGCTTGCTGTAATTGTACCGGTAGCTGCTGCGACTGTGCCGCCAGTGATCGACAGATCGTTACGAGCGATCGTGATGTCAGAGGTTGTCACCGTGCCATCGGATGCGCGGTTCAGTGAAGCCAGAATGCTAATCGAATCCGTCCCCTTCAACAGGTTCAGGCCATTGAACTGAGCGGCGTCTACGATCGTCGTGATCTGTGCTTCAAGTTGGTCAATGTCAGTTTGAATTTTCGTCCGGTCGACATTTTCTTCCTGCGCACTAACGATGAGCTCTTTCATGTTTTGCAGAAGGCCGGTGACCGTTTCCGCTGCGCCGCGCGCAACAGAGACAGATGACGCGCCAAGGTCAAGCGACGAGGAAATAGTTTCAAAGCCCTCGACATCAGATTGCATGACCGTTGAAACAGCCCAGATCGCTGCATTGTCGCGAGCGTTCGAGATGCTTCTACCGGTTGAGATTTCTTGCTGGACCGACGTCAAATCACGGTTGATTTGGCGCAAGGTCGTCAGCGCGATCATTGAACTTTCGTTTGTAAGCATGGTGTACGTTCCCTTGTACTTTTTGATGCGTGTTTTACGCGTAATCCCAAATCGGGCTTCGCCGACTTGAAGTCCTGCATCATCCTGATGAAAGTGGAACGCGTTCTTTCATCCCACGACAACCACTTCAGGTTGTCGAGATTCACGATACAACTCAGGATATAAATTTCGGTTAATTGAAATTATGCAATCTTTTTGCAGGTCGTTGCAGAACCTTCAAGCCGCAATTGGCCGCCGTTCTCAGTATACGTTCCGACAACACTATCGATCTTGTTAAGGTGCGTTAGACGTTCCTGAGCGGACTTTACGCCGGCCCTTGACGAATTGAGCAGTTTTTCATTTTCCGATGCGAGTTTTTTCAGTGCTGTTATGGAGCCCGCGTGAACAGAGAGGATATTGCGGGCATCGGGGCCAGATAGATGTTGTTCAATATAAAAGAGGCTGCGCTCCTTCGCGGCCGAGAATTCGGGGAGTTCGCTGAAGTCGCCGGACAATATGTGGGCGCGTTCCTGCTTAAGAACGTCGACCAGGCGATGAACAACATCTTTAAACGGTTCGTTCGGGCGCATCGCCGGCTTCCTTAGCTTTCAATTGTTCGTAAATCTTTTCCGCGAGGCCAAAGCCCCCATTATCAACGATCTTTGCAGCGTATTGGTTCAGCAGCAATGAGGCGTAGTTCTCGCCGCCGAAGCCGCTGTCGGCGGACAGCGCCTTCTCAAAGCCGCTGTGTTTTAGCATCTGAGCAACGAACACGGCTTCAAACTCCTTCGCCTGTTCGAGGATCGTGTCGTCCCGCGTCGTGCGCTCGCGAGCCGCCTGCGGCGCGGTGATAAGTTGCTCGACCTTCAACACTTTCGTCCTGCACTTTGCAAAAGTTAAGAAAAATGCACGCAAACAGTTAGTAACCAATTTCTGACATAACGTGCCTAACAAATATTTATCGGATACCGGTTGATGAATGAATCTGGAAATGTCGGCGTAATCGGCGCGTTGCTCTCGAAGACTTCGAATAGCGTTGCGGGAGAACGACCAGAAACAGACACCAGCGCGTTGTTGGGCCGCGGACACAAGGCGCCAGCTCTCTTCGGCGCTGTTTTTGAGGAAACCGCCTACGCCGAGAAGCGGCCTGCTTCCGAACTGTCGGAAATCGGACTGACATTGCCGCCTTCACCGGAGGCTGGGCTCCCGAGCGCCAGCGAGCGGTCTTTCGTCGAGAAAACGCCGCCGTTGAATACCGCGTTTGATGCACCTGCACCTGAATATGGCGTCATAAACGTGCAGCTGCCTAACCGCTCAGGGCGGCATGGGGGCGAGTATCTCTTCATCGACGAGAACTACGCCGAGCAACGCGTCATTAATACAAGTATCGACTCTATTAACGAGCGGTTGGCCTTGTCGGATAGACTTGGTGCGTACGAATTAAGTGCTAGGCCGCGGCAAACCGATGCGCCGCTGACAACCATTAAGTTAAGCCCGCCAGGGAATGCTGGTGAAGAAGCGCCGGTGTTTGACTTACGCCGCGATGGCGCACCGGCGTTTCCCCCGCGCAACGGTGCGGCGCCGGGCGTCGTTACCCGTGTTGATACGCATGGCGCTCTGCCCCAATTCCAGCAAACATATCCCGAGTTTGCGCCCGGTGCTGAGAGGACCCTGGAATCGCGCCCGACGGTTACCGAACCGGCGCTCACATTTCCCCGGGCCAACCACAATATTCCGGCGCCCCGGCAGGCCCCGGTCAGTTTTCACGACGCTCACGGCCTTCTGGCGTCGCCGGCCGCCGGGCAAGGCGGCCCTATCGCGATAACGCTTGCGGAAGCCGGACCCCTGTTCGACCCAATCGCGTCGGCGCAAGGCGGACCAGTGAGTAGCGTCGGCGGACCGACGCTCGTCGCCTCTTCTACCGCGCAATCCTTTGTCGCCATGTCTGGCGTGCTGCCTCAGATACAAGCCGCTGTGGTTGCGCGTAACGGGCGCGATTTTGTCGAAGTACGCCTCGACCCTCCCGACCTTGGGCGGGTTCGCATCGATTTTAATGTCGAAAACGGCGAAACGATTAAGGCTGTCGTGGGTGCCGAGCGTTCTGAAACGCTCGACCACCTGAAAAGAAACATCGCGGATCTCGAACAGCAGCTCAAACAGGCGGGCTTTGGATCAATCAGCTTTGAGTTTCGCAATGGCGGGGACCGGCGTTTTGCTGACGACCACGATAGTTTTCTGGGATTAGCGTCAGAGAATACTGGCGATGCCGCCTCAGCCGACATCCAACATAAAATCTATCTTTCACTGCGCGAGAATGCGCAGCTCGACCTGCTCTTATAGATCCATCGGGAGAAAACGATGCAAGCGATCAACGATGTCACGTCTGGCGCCGGCCAGTCCTCTCTGGCGCCGACGCCAACAGATGAAAGCGCCGCCACGGCGGCGTCCGATTTTCAGAGTTTTCTGTTGCTCCTGACAGCGCAATTGCGCAACCAGGATCCCTTAAGTCCGCTTGATTCAACACAATTCGTTGAACAGTTGGCGAGCTTCTCGGCAGTCGAACAACAGATCGAGACAAACAGCAAGCTTGACGCATTGGCGGAACGACTGAGCGTCAGCGCCATCGATGAAGCCTCGCAATGGATCGGAAAAGACGTCGAGGCAACGAGCGGAGCGGCGCATTTTGAGGGCGCTGCGTTGTCGTATTTGATCCCGGCGGGAGCGACGGGCACAGCGACGGAAATTGTCGTCTCAGATCTCGCCGGCAATGTTGTCTATCGGGAAGAGAGCGATAATCAGCGCCGCGAGTTCACATGGCGTGGAGAAAGCGGCGAGGGCGGGGTCGCGCCAAATGGCGATTATTTCGTCACGATCAATCGGTATGACGAAGGTGAGCTCGTTGAAGTCGCGCAACCCATTGCATTTACGCGCGTCGTTCAGGCCCGATTTGAAGAAACCGGCGTCAGCTTGGTGCTCGAAAACGGCGCCATCGTGAGCCCGTCGGAAATCGCGGCGCTGCGAAGCTCGCCGACATCATCAAACACTGAAGGTGATACGTCAGACGTCCTGTCTGGCGACGTTTAGGATCAGAACGCCAACCACGTCCTCTCCCAATACTGTTTTGGCCGACGCCAGAAGGCGGGCGCGAATTTCGTCCAGATTTTCCTGTTCGAGAAGACCACCGCCAAATGCGCCTTCATTGGAGAGCTGCAGTAGCGTTTTGAGGAGCGCGTCGCGCACCTTTGGCTCGCGCGAATAGGCGTTCTCCGTCGCCGACGGGTCCAGCTCCAGATTGATATCCATGATGACCAGGGCGGCGACATTATTGCGCGACACAATGGGCACCACGAATTGTCTGCTGAATTTCATGAACCCGGTTGTCTCGCCTCCTTCCTTATCGTGACCGCCGCCGTGTTTGTCGTCCTTCTTTGACTTCTTCTTTTTCTCTTTTTCTTTTTTTGGCTTGGCGTCGCTTTTTTCCCCGTGATCGTCGCCATGCTTATCGGCGCCGTTGTCCGTCGGTTCATGAGACGGATTTAGAGATCCGCTGCTCAATGTGACGCCGACAAAGGCGCCGCCGGCGACAGCGATGGCTTGAATAGCGATGGCAATTACTTTGATCATGATTTCTAATAGGGCAGTATAGCGTCAAGAATTTTCTGGCCGTAGCGAGGTTGCTGGACGTCGCTGATAACCCCACGCCCGCCGTAAACAACACGCGCGTCAGCGATTTTCTCATACGTGATCGTGTTTTGCCGGGAGATATCTTCCGGCCGGATAATGCCGGCGACCTGCAGATCGCGCAGTTCGTGGTTGACGCGCACTTCCTGGCTGCCGGTGATGACCATGTGCCCGTTTGGCAGCATGTGCGTAACCGTCGCCGCGACCCGCAGCGTAACCTTCTCTTCACGTCGGATGTTGCCGTCGCCATTTGATTCCGAAGAAGAGGACGCGTCGATAGCCGGCGCCAATGTCGCACCGTTTGGCAACACGTCAGCGGCGAGGCTGGAAAGACCAAAGAAATTCGGAATTGAGAGGCCTTCATTCGCGTCGCGCGTGCGGTCCGTGCGATTTTTGATTTCCGCTTCATCGTCGATCTCAATAACGACGGTCAGAATATCGCCAAGCGTGCGCGCGCGTCGGTCCCCGAACAACGAGGTGGGCCCGGATTGCCAAAGCGAACCTGCCGATGCGGCTTCATCAACCTCCTGGGTTGTTAGGCCGGCAAGGGCGAGACGCTCAGCCGATGCTGTCGGCACTTCCCGTTTCGGCGCGCCCGGCGGCGACATATGCGGCGCAGTGAAGGCGTGATCCAGCCGTCCGACGCATGCCGTGGCAAGCTGACATGCGGCGATCGCCGCCACGCAGGAAACTGTCTTGTTCATAAGTTTGCCCTTACGGAATCTGATCCGGTGACCACCACCGTGACAATACGTTTGGATCCAAGGTTCATGACGCGAATGCGATCGCCCAGCCCGCCATTATCGAGGGCGCGACCTTCGGCCGAGATTGTCATGGGTCCGCGCGCGAACTCCATTTGTACGATCGCGTTACGTTTGATCAGCGTTGGCGGCCGAAGTTTAGACTCGTCAATCGGCTGACCCTGATAGAACGCGCGGTTCGCCTCCATACCGATTATATCGACGGCGCGACGCAGCGCAGTACGATCTCCGGGCGTGATGATGTCGGACGCGGATATGACAGATCCCGCGCGGATGTTTCTTGCAGCAACGATGTCCTCGGCCAGTGCTGCTTCGATACTGGTTCCGAGAACGGACATAGCGATTACGCCGGCGAATTTTTTCATGACATCACCTGATCTGCGTTGTCGCGCCCATCATCTGATCGGCGGCGGAAATGACTTTGGAGTTTAGTTCGTAGCCGCGCTGGGCCTCGATCAGCTCGGCGATCTGCTGCACGACGTCGACGTTGGACTCCTCTAGATGACCCTGTCGAAGCGTGCCGCGGCCGTCCTGGCCGGGTTGGCCCTGCGTTGGCGTGCCCGATGCTGCGGTTTCACGGTAAAGATTGCCGCCGAGCGGCTCCAACCCTTTTTCGTTTGCGAATGATACGAGCGTGAATGCGCCGATGGACTGTTCCGTCGCTTGGCCGGCGAGTTGCGCAAAGATTTCGCCGTCGGGGTTGATGGTTATCCGGCGCGTATCGAGCGGAATAGTAATATTGCCGGCGATCGGAAACCCGTCGGCGTTGACGACAACGCCTTCCGACGACCGTTTCAGCGCGCCGTCGCGCGTATACGCCGTTTCTCCCGATGGAAGCGTTACCTCCAGAAATCCGCGGCCTTCAATGGCGACATCAAGGTCGCCGCCGGTTGCTTTCAGCGTTCCTTGCGACATATCGACGGAGATCGACGACGTCTTAACGCCAAGCCCGAGCTGAACGCCTTCCGGAACAACCTCTCCGGTGGCGGATGAGGACGCCCCTGCGGCGCGAACGATTTGATAATGGAGATCGGCGAACTCTGCCCGCCGCGTTCCATAGGCCGTGGTGTTCATATTGGCGAGGTTGTTGGAAATGACCTCGACCCTTTTTTGCTGGGCGTCCATGCCCGTCGCGGCGATGCTTAATGCACGCATTATTTCCTCCTCATTCTAAGGACGCGTCCTATTGCGTCTGTCCAAGAGTGCGAACCGTACGCGTGATCCGTTCGTTTTCGTCTTCCGTGAAACGTTTGCTTGCTTCGTAAGTGCGCTGGACCTCGATCAGGCGGGCCATTTCTTCGATGGCGTTTACATTCGAACCTTCGACAACGCCCTGGCGTACGCGGGCGTCTTCGAGCGCCGCATATCCGGCCTGCGCTTCAAAAAGATTTCGGCCTTCTCGGACAAGGCCGGCTGGATCGGCGCTAACAACCCCGAGCTTTGCAACCGGCTGGCCGCCAGCGAAAATAGATCCGTCGTCGGCGACGGTGATATTGTTTTGACCTTGCGGTATTGTGATTGCGCCGCCGCTTTCGTCAAGAATCCGCAGCTGCTGGGAATTCACAAGTTCGCGCTCGGCATTGAGTGAAAACGCGCCGTCCCGGGTCAGGCGTTCGCCGTTCTGCGTTTCAACCAGAAAAAATCCGTCGCCGTCGATGGCGACATCGAGCGGTTCGTTGGTGACGGTCAGTTCGCCAGCGCTGAGATCGACGAAGCGCCGGCTGAGCGTCGACATTGATAGGCTAGGATTTTCGTTTTGCAGCGCCTCGATATGCTCCGCGAAAATGGCGCCCTCGCGCCGAAAGCCGTTTGTGTTCATATTGGCGAGGTTATTCGCGACTGTGGTGAGCTCGCGCTGCAGTCCAATTTGCCGTGACAAGCCTACATATCCAGCATTATCCATCGTTCAGGATCTCCTCGAACGCGTAAATCTCGTTTGTGGTGGCGCTAGAGAGCGCTCTGGCGCGTTGCAGCGCCGGCCCTTCGGCGGTCTTTTGAAATAAGCTGTTGAGGCCGGCTTTGATGGCGGCCGCTTGCGTCGAAAGAGCGGCGTCGACGGCGCCCGGCAATGATGTGTCGCCGCTCATATAGGCGGCGAGGCCATAACGGATTGCGGCCGCATCATCGAATTCACTCGGATCGACGCCGCGAAAACCCTCGGTTGCCGCCCGCCAGTTTCGCGACAGCCATCCCGCGCGCGACTTCAAATGCGCGCGGACTTTCTCATCACTTATGGTCGCCGCGGTCGCCAGTGCGGCGTGATAGTTCATCTGTTGAATGTTTGCTTTCGCGACGAGTGCGCCGAAAGCGGGGTCGGTTGCGTGAGGCGCGGCGAATCTGATCGCGGCGTTTGCGTCGCCGGCGGCGAGGGCGGCAGTTGCAAGTCTTTCACCTGTTTCACGGTCGGGCGCGGCGCCGGCTTTCACCAGCAAGTCAAATGAAAGATTTGGCAGTCCGACGCTAAAGGCGGCATCGGCGGCAAGCGCGCGTACGTCGCGCCGCATAGTGTCTGGATCGATCCAGCTCTCGTGAATGAGATACGCTTCCAGCGCTGCGACTTTTAACAGGGAGTCCTCGCCCGACAAGGCGCGCGATATCATCGCGCTGGCGGAGGCTGCAGCCATTTCGGCGTTGTCTGGCGACTTGGGCGCCTCGTTTTTCAATAGCAACATCGCTGCGTCGAGATTTCCCGCCGCCGCCCACGAGTAGGCTTCGAAAAAGGCGGCGCGGGACGAACCGCCGATCTTCGCCAACGCGCCAATGTCTTCGACAAACCCATCATGGGGAATGCCGCCTTGTTCCGCATACGATTCCGCCAGGGCAAGCAGCGCTTCATCCGATGCTGAAGAGTTTTTCGTCGCAACTTCGAGAAGGGATTCGCGAGATGCCGCGTCCTTCGCGCCATGATCATCAAGCCGCGTTCGAACATATTTGAGTTCCGGCGAGAGTTTGTCGCTGTCTCCGGCAGCGATTTCAAACAAGTCCTGCGCGGGTTCCCATGCTTCGACGTCCGCCATTTTCACGGCCAGCCGGGTGGCGATAAGTATTTTCAAGCGCGTTGGAAGCGTTTCGACCGCCCGGCCGGACCGTTCGTAGTGGGACGGCGCCGCCGCGCCGGTGTCAGCAACAGCCTGCCACAACGCATGAGCGCCCGAGCAACTTGTGGCGCCCAGCAATGCACCGCTTGGGTCAAGCGTGCGTTCAGCGACCGCTTGTGCGACCTCAAATAACGCCGCGGCGTCCGCATTTTTGTCCTTCAATACAGCGAGTGCTTCTTCACCGAAGCCAATCGCCAGAAAGCCGTTGGCGAGCTTCCGGGATACGGCGTCTTTCTCCGCACCCGTTGTTTCGGCCAGTCGTAATTGCAATGCTTCTATTTCGACAAGCGGGTTGTCCTCGAAATCCGCGCCATCGATCGTCAATACGTGGTCCTCCAGGCATTGACGCGGAGCAGGCTCCACGGCCGGTGGCGCCACGGCGGAGGCCTGTACGATTGATTGCGCCGCGGCGGGTATTGCGGCGTCGTAAGCGGGTTTTTTGTTTTCGACGTTCGCTGTTTTCGAAGGCGGTTCACGAAGAACTGCACTATTCGCATCATGTCTGTCATCGCTGGCCGGCGCTGTTGGCGCTGCCTTCAACATAACGAGACCATCGTCGGCCGCCTGTTGCAGCAGATCCATCATACGGTCGTGCGCCTGCGCCACGGTCAGCGTGTCCTCGAGCGTGACCCTTTTCTCGTTAGGCGGCGCCTCTGCAGGCCGTACTGGGTCTTCAGCAGCGCTCGCGTTGGAGGCTCGTTGGCTTGAACCCGTAATGTCGATGACGGTCTTGCCGTCCGGCGCTCGCAGCGTCCGAACCGCACAATCGCAATTCATCTGCAGTTCGATTGTATCCGCCCCGGTGCGTTTTGCATGGTCGATGCGAAACGCCTTTTGCCGGTCGTTAATATCGCCGAGGTCGATCAGCCCTGTATCGTCGATGTTTCGAAGCAGAATGACCCGACCCGATGTTTCTATCGCCAAGTCGGGATCGTCGCCATCGATCACGATGCGTGAAAAGTCGCCATGTTCTCCAGCGGAAATCGCTATCGACGGGTCAGCTCCCAGAACGGAAGAGGGCGCAAGAGCAGCCGCGCTTATGAAAAATATGCTCCGTATCATGCCGCTTTCTGAACCTCTTTCAGCGCTTCCTCGACTTCCGAGAAGCTGGGTCGGTGTTTTTTTGGCGCGTTTCGGCGTGCCACCTCGACACAAAGTTGCGGCGTATGCTTGTTCAGGCTCGCAACAAGCGCCTCCCGAATGAGCGTATAAAAGTACTGCTCTTCTTCATTGATCGCTTTTACCTTATCGGCGAACGGACCAACCAGACCGTATGCGAGGAAGACGCCGAGAAAGGTTCCGACGAGCGCGCCGCCAATCATCTGTCCCAATACTTCCGGCGGTTTATCGATCGAGGCCATGGTTTTGATAACGCCGAGAACGGCGGCGACGATGCCCAGCGCAGGCAGTCCGTCAGCCATTTTCTGCAACGCGTGCGCGCCATGAAGGCTGTCGTGGTGCAGCGACTCAATCTGTTTTTCCAACAGCTCTTCGACCTGATGCGGATTGTCGAAGTTCATGATCATGGAACGGATCGTGTCGCAGATCATCTCCATGGCGGCGCCGTCTTTTTTAATCTTCGGATATTGATTGAAAATCGTCGAATCGTCGGGGCTCTCGATATGTTGTTCGATTTCGACGGGGCTTTCTTTCGCGATCCTGACAAGGGAAAACATCAGGCAAAGCAAGTCCTGATAGTCCTTCTTCTTCCATTTCGCTCCGGTGAAGACTTTTGCGAGATCGCCAAGCGTGTGTTTGATCACAGTTGTGCTGTTGCCGACGATGAAGGCGCCAACCGCGGCGCCGCCGATAATCATCATCTCGTACGGTAACGAATGGAGAATAATGCTGAACTTGCCGCCGGCGATCATGTAGCCGCCGCAGACCATGGCCAGCGTAATTACAATGCCAAGAATGGCTCCCATGAAACAACACCTTTACGAGCGCCCCGGACGGTATGCGCGTTCCTGGTGTGTAAAGATTTATGCTTAATATGCCGTAAAATGCGTATGCAGTTATTGCTGGTGTACCGCGGCATTGCGGCTCGCGATAATCATACTCGTTTCGTACGCTTTATCGGTATTCATATTCATTAAGATAAGCGCGGCGTTCTCGCTGTTCATCTGCGTCAGGAATCCGGCGGCGAAGGTCGGATCCATTTTGTCGAAAATTTCCCCGGCCTTTTGCGGTTTCATCTGTTCATACATTTTCGACAGGAGGTCGATGTCGTTTTGCGCCGCTTCGTCTGCAAAAGAAACGAGTTCAGACAGCGAAGCGTTGCTTTGCTTCAATGCGACGAGTTTTTCATCGACACGCGCTTCGATGACCTCAAGATAACGGAGTCTGTCATCGAGGTCGCTTTCTTTTTTGTCGAGGGCAACGTGTCGCTCTCGCACAGCCTTCAAAAGCCGTTCTTTCTCCAGCGGATCGTTAAGCGCGTGGGCGAGGCCCGCCGTCCGCTCGTCAATGGCAGTGTTTTCGGCCTTTGGAGCGGGCGCCATCGGTTTTTCTGCGCTCGCCGCCACCTCCTTTACAGCAGATGGTTTTTCAGCGAGCGCCTTGTCCGGCGCATTCAAAGACGCGTCAGCAACGCCGATCATGCGACCGACGAATGAACACGCAAAAATAACCGCGATAACGACAAGCGGGTTTATCTTCACGCCGCTTCTCCCTTTACTGACACTTCGCCATCGACAACCACTGAAACGTCGATTTCATCATTGGAGAGATTAGAATCCGCCGCCGCTGCGCCGGCTGAAACTGACCTCTCCGTCGTTGAGCCACCCTCCGCAAGTTTAACGGACTCCGATGTATAGGACGCCTCAAGGGCGTCGAGCAGTTGATAGGAGACTTCCTGCGCCTCCTTGATATGCGGAGAGAGCGTTTCAATGAGATTTGTTGTTGCGGTTTCCGTTTCCCGCACAGCCGTCTGGCTGATATCCGTGATCTGGGCCATCAGTTCGCGAAGTTCGGGAATTTTCTTTTCGGCTTCGGCGAGCAATTGCTCGAGCGCGGCGGAGTTTTCCGTTGCGGCGTCTTTTGTGGATGCTATGGCTGACTGGATTTCTTCGGCGGACTGCGTCAGTGCGACAATCCCTGAGTGAATCCCGTCCTTTGTGTTGGTGACGGATTTGATGCGCGTGCTCAGCACCCAGCAGTAAAAACATGCCGCGCCGGACGCAGCGAGCAGCAGAAAGTCAACTATCAGGGCCATCGTCTAAGCTCCTAGTTTAGGACAAAATCAGTGATCAGAACGTTCTCAATGGAATCCGGTGGAGCGACCAGCTGGATCCGCCGAAGCATTTGCGCGCGCAAGCGGATCATCGCTGCGGGTTCTGCAATGTCTCGCTCGTCGACGGCGCGCAGATAGGTATTGAGAACGTCCCGAAACTTGGGGACGAGATGCTCGATCGCCTTTTTTTGCGGATCGGTGGTTTCAAGAGTGATCGAAATCTTAAGATATTCTGAATTCGCGTTAGGGCCTAGCGAGATGACGAGCGGGTCGAGATTAACGAAAGCGACATCTTCGTAACTTTTCGTTTCCTTTTTGGCGTATGCAGCGTCACCTCCGGCGGCGATGCATTCGTCGCCCGGCCCGGACATAACAAAGGCGACGCCCGCTGCGACGCCACCCAGCACAACAGCAGAAATTGCTGCTGGAATAAGGATTTTAAGAGGGGACGGCTTTTTCGGCGCCTCTTCAACTTCTTCAGTTTCTTCTTCTTCGCTCATCGTCGTTGCTCAATTTCTTTGCGCATCAAGGCGGAAGATTTCTATGCGTTGTAACCTCCTCTTAATGATCAAATGGTAAACGCAAATGCACGTTTTGAGAGTGCTTCGTTTGCATTCGCGTTAATGGTATTAGAATGATGCCTGGAATTGTAAAAGTCTGGACCAGCCTTCCTGCTTCCAAACAGCTTGTGCTCGCAGTCGTATTGGCGGCGACAATATTTGCATTTTCGATGCTGGCGCGAACGGCGTCAAAACCGAGCATGGCGCTTCTTTACAGTGGCCTCGATTCGAGCGCCGCAGGTGAAGTCGTCGACGCGCTCGAGCGCATGGACGTTGCGATCGATGTGCGCGGCGGATCGATTTACGTGCCGACCGGGCAGCGCGACAGCGTCCGTATGAAGCTCGCACGCGATGGGCTCCCGCAGCAGGGGCAGGCCGGATACGAACTTTTTGAAGGATTGAATGGATTTTCGACAACGTCGGAAATTTTTGACGTTACCTACTGGCGGGCCATGGAAGGCGAGCTGGCGCGCACCATTCTTGCAACGCCCGGCGTCAGATCGGCGCGCGTTCATATTGCGCAGGAACGCTCCGGCGCGTTTTCACGAAACAAGCCCAAGCCCAAGGCCGTCGTCACTGTTAGCATGGCCCGGGGCGAGCTAAGCACAGGCCAAGCGAATGCCGTGCGTTTCCTCCTGTCATCGTCAGTTCCGGGATTGACCGCCGAGCAGGTGGCGGTTCTTGATTCAGACCGGGGTGTCGTACTGAGCCCGGGCGAGATTGGTCGTGACGCAATGAACCAGTCCGACGCGTTGGGGCGTGAACAGAAACTGGAAGCGGACATCCTTGATCTCCTGGAGGCGCGCGTAGGCGTTGGCAATGCGCGCGTGCAGGTTGCGCTGGAAATCGACGCCGAACGCGAAGCGGTTACCGAGCGTGTCATCGATCCGGCCGGACGCGTCGTCTCAAGCAGGGAAACGACCGAAGTTACGGAAACATCGTCCGGCGCCAATAGCAGCGCAGTGACTGTGGCCAGCAATCTGCCGGAAGGCGATGTCAATGGCGGCGGCTCACAATCGAATTCAGAAAGAACACAGACCGACGAAAGACTGACTTACGACCTTTCGGAAATTCGTCGCGAGCGTGAAAAACTGCCCGGCTCCGTCAAGCGGTTGAGCGTTGCGGTCCTTCTAAACGACGTCGAGACGCTGGACACGAACGGAGATCCCGTATCGACGCCGCGCTCTGAAGATGAGCTGAACGCATTGCGTGAACTCGTGACAATGGCGGCCGGCGTCAATGTTCAGCGAGGCGACACGCTGACAATTCAAAGTCTGTCATTCGAACCGATTGTCAATAATGGCGTTGTTGCGGAGCGTAATCTCGTTTCAGAGATGATGGAACGTTACCTGATGACATTCATACAGGTCATCGTTCTGGCGATTGTTACGCTGGTACTCGGCCTATTCGTGGTAAAACCGCTGCTGGCGGTCACGCCCGCCGATACGGCGGCGGCCCCGATAGAGCAACTTGCAGCGGTTACCCCGCAAATGGCCGCATCGCCGCCCGACGCGCTAGACGCATTGCGAACGCTGGCATCGGACAAAACCGACGAGACGGCGGGGCTCATTCAATCCTGGCTTGAAGAACCGGAACAGACGGCATGAGCGGTAACGTCCTGATCCTTGAACAATTTGACGACGCCGCGGGCGGGCTCGACTCGGCCGGCGTTCGCGCACAGCAAAAGCGCGCCGCCGACTACGCCGAAGGCTTTGCTGCGGGGGAAGCGGCGGCGCTGTCGCGCGCAATGGAACAAAACCAACAACTGCAGATCGCTGCAGAGGCCATCGAACGAAAACTGGCGATGTTTGACGATATGGCGGCAGGACACCTTTGCGAGGCGCTCGTTGCCGCCGTCGAAAAGATCTTTCCGGCCCTTGCCGAGAAGATATTTGCGCATGAAGCGGCCGCCGCCATGAACGACATTATCCAGAAAAGCGACAAGGCGACGCTCGCGGTGAGAACGGCGCCGGAGAGGCTAGAGACCGTTCGCGCCGCGATCGCCGCCTTGTCGCTCGCTGAGCGATCAGCGGTTGCGTCGGATGATACGCTTTCCGGTTTTGAGGTCTGCGCGGAGTGGGACCATGGCGGGATTTCGGTCGATACAGAAAAAGCAACGGCGCTCTTTATCGCTGCGCTTGAACAGGCAACTCAAGAACTGAGGGACGAGAATAAAAAATGACAGATCAATCGAGTGCTGACGATCAATCGCCGGAAGAACAGCCGGAAGAGATTATTGTCGATCAGGAAGCCGAAGCAGACGCCGAAGCGCCGATTCTCGAGCGTCGCGAAACGTCCGACAATAATCGTCTGAAACGCGTCATTTTCGACGTCCCGATCGAAGTTGTCGTCTCTGTTGGCAAGGCGCGCCCGCTGATCGGCGATCTACTGACCATGGGCCGCGACCATCTGTTGCCGCTTGATGCAAAGCTGGAAGATCCCGTCGAGCTGATGGTGAAGGATCGCGTTATCGCAAAGGGCGAGTTGGTTCAGACGCCAGAAGCTGAGGGCCAGCTTGCAGTCAAGCTCACTGAAGTCGTCAACATCTCGTCCTTATCGGAATAACACCGCGCGTCATGAAACCCGTAATTGCCTTCGTGTCCGCGATCGCGGTTTGCCTCGTTGCAGGGCCTGCGTTTGCGCAGGAAGCAACGCCGGATGCGCTCGCCGACGGCGCGCTGAGCGCTCGCGTCGTGCAGCTCTTCCTCCTGGTGACTGTATTGAGCCTCGCGCCTGGCATCGCCATGATGGTAACTTGCTTGCCTTTCATGGTGATCGTCTTTTCGATCCTGCGGCAGGCGGTCGGCTTGCAGCAATCGCCGCCCAACATGTTGATCATGAGCCTTGCCCTGTTCCTCACCTATTTTGTGATGGAGCCTGTCTTTACCGAAGCGTGGCGCCTCGGCGTTCAGCCCTTGTTGGACGGCAACATAACCGAGGGGCAGGCGTTCGAGCGCTCCGTCGAACCGTTCCGCGTGTTTATGGAGGGACGGGTCTCGCCCGTCGCCGTTGATAGCCTGAGCGAAGCGACGGCGAGGGTTGCAGATGGCGAGCGAACGCCGCTTTCCATTCTCGTGCCGGCCTTCATGCTGTCCGAGATTCAGCATGCGTTTCAGATCGGCTTTATCATTTTCCTTCCCTTTCTGATTATCGACCTCATTGTTGCTTCAGTCTTGATGGCGATGGGCATGATGATGGTGCCGCCCTCACTGGTCGCCCTACCGTTCAAGCTCGCGTTTTTTGTTCTGGCGAACGGCTGGGTCGAAATCGCCAGCGCTGTCGTAAAAGGATACGGGACTTAAAATCATGACCTCTACCGCCCTTGCAAACACGCAATCGACGAAAATGCCGTCTGCATTGGGCGGAGGCGATCGCCTGACCTTAACGGCGCCGCAAAAAGCGGCGCTTATCGTTGCGGCGCTGGGCCCGGAAGCCGCCGGCCCGATCATCGAACGGATCGGCGACAAGCATCTGCGCGCCTTCACGCGAGCGTACGCTCACTTGCAAACCGTGCCGCGTGCGACGTTGAAAACCATTGTGGAGGAATTTGTTTCCGAACTGACGCAGGAAGACAACGAAATTCGTGGCGGCTTTGATGAGACGCGGGAATTTCTCAGCCAGTTCAAGACATCCGATGAGATCATACGACTAATGGACGACATTGATATTCCCGACGGTGAAACTGTCTGGACGAAGCTGGAGCGCGCAAATGAGGATCAACTCGCAGAATATCTAGCGGGACAAAGACCGCAAATCATCGCGGTAGTATTGTCAAAACTGAACACGGAAAAAGCCTCGAACGTCCTGAATCAGATCGACGCCGATATCGCCGGTAAGGTCATTCTGTGCCTTTCAAAACCGCTGAATATTAATCCTGAGGCGCTCACCGTCTTAATGGATACAATAGAACGCGATTTTCTTGCGCCAATGCGTACGTCCAAAAAATCTCGAAATCCGGGCGAAATGATCGGCGCAATGATGAACAACGTCATCACTGAGAAAAGAGAGGCGCTTCTAGAGATTATCACCACATCAGCGCCTGATATCCTGAAAGACGTCCGCAAGTCGATGTTGACGTTTCCCGATATTCCGACGCGGGTGCCGCCAAACGCTATCCCGATGGCGATTAAGGAAGTCGAGCTCGAGGATTTCCTGCTTGCGGTGAAATTCGGACGGCAAAATGCGCCGTCCTCGGTCGAGTTTATCTTCAAGAATATTTCTCAGCGCATGGCTGCGCAATACGAGGAACAACTTGAAGAATTGAAGATGACGTCGGTGAAAGATGCGGAAATTGCGCAGGCGTCCTTCATGACCGTTATTCGCAAACTCGCAAAGAGCGGTGAAATAACGCTAATAGAAGAATCGTCCGGCGATGAAGAAGACGAAGAGGATAGCGAAAAGCCCGCTGAAGAAGAAGCGCCTGCGGAATAATCTAGCGGCGCCCATCGCCGGCGCGCGGGCGCCGATGGATCTGCGCGTCCTATAGCACCGGGCGATACATCTTTACTGGCGCACGCCTAGCAACCCGCTCATTCCCGCGAAGGCGGGAATCCAGAAAACCAAAGCTCAAATAGACTCCCGCCTTCGCGGGAATGAGCGGCGGGGCAGGTCCGGGATTCAGAATGGGAACCCCGGACATAAAAAACCGGCCTTGATGCGAGGCGAGTGGAAGCGGACTTGCGATAGGCCGACTGCGACATGACAAGCCGTTACGCCGCATCCGTTGCCAAGGCTTTACTGGAGGACGAGTTCCGCGTGCAACGCGCCGGCGGACTTAATGGCTTTGAGAATGTCAATCATCTCACGCGGGCTGACGCCCAGCGCGTTCAACCCGTCAACGAGATCTGCGAGGGTCAGGTTCTCCTCGATGACCGCGACCCTCTGATCAGCCGCATCATCAACGCTGATATCCGTACGCGGTACGACGATGGTTTCGCCATTGCGTGAGAACGGGTTGGGCTGCGAGACGCCTGGAACCTCCCGTATCCGGATCGACAAATTGCCCTGCGCGACAGCGACGCTGGAAATGCGCACCTCGGATCCCAGGACAATTGTTCCGGAACGCTGGTCGATGACGATCCGCGCCTTTTGCGCCGGATTGATCTCAACATTTTCGACTTCGCTGATCATATGCGCCGGCGAGCGAAATCGGCTATCGATGGCGACATCAACGGAAGCGGAGTCGATCATCAAGGCAATCGGTTTGTCGAACCGGCTGTTTATCGCGGTCTCAATTCGCGCCGCTGTCGTAAAGTCGGGCGCCCGCAATGTGAGGCGCAGGCTTTCCATTTCAGCGAAATCGAACGCAAGTTCACGTTCGACGCGTGCGCCATTGGGGATTGTCGCGGCTGTCGGAACGCCCTCGGTAACGGACGCCGCATCACCTTCAGCGGAAAAGCCGCTAACAAGCACCGGTCCCTGCGCGACAGCGTATATCTGTCCGTCGGCCGCGTTGAGCGGCGTCATCACCAGCATGCCGCCGGTAAGGTTCGTGGCGTCGCCAATGGCTGAAACGGTAACATCAATGCGCGTGCCTGCTCGTGCGAAGGGGGGAAGGGTCGCCGTCACCAGAACGGCCGCGACGTTTTTGGGGCGGAATTCTTCGCCCTGAACATTGACGCCCAGCCGTTCGAGAAGGCTTGAAAGCGCTTCTTCCGTGTAGGGTATGTTGCGCAGACCATCGCCTGTCCCATCCAAGCCAACCACAAGGCCGTAGCCGACGAGATCGTTGCCGCGTACCCCTTCGACCTCAACGAGATCTTTGAGCTTCACGGCGGCGGAAGCCTCCGTGATGAAGATCAGAAATGACAATGCGCTGATGATGACTGAAAAAATCCGCATGATGAACTACCGGATGAAATTGGTGATGCTAAGGCGCGCCAATCGCGCCGTCAGGAGGTAGGACGCCTCTAGCTGGCTCTCGAGAAGTTGGAGCTCGGACGCTGCTTCAAACTGGTCGCGGCCTGTTTTGTCGTTAAACAATGACGTCAGAATCGCTTCCTCGGCCTCATAGCGAGTGACTGCCGCGGCTATTTGCGCCTCCCCGACCCCGATAACGCCGCGAAGTTGAGTAACGTCGCCGTCGGCCGCGATCGTCGTAGCGGCGCTGTCTTCAAGGAAACTCTTCGCGTCGGCAAATGATGCGGATTGCTGAACTGCGATCCCGGCAAGGCCTCTTAAAAGGTCCCTGATCGGCTGGTCGGCGGCCGTAGCCGAAACATCGATCCGGACGCCCGGCGAGATCTCTACCGGGGCCACTTTGTTTGTTCCGCCCTGGTAAATGTTTGTCGCGAAACCGCCCGCCGGGTCATTGAAGTATGTATCTAGTTGCGCCTGTGCGTCGGCGGCGTCCGTCGCCCCGGCAACGATTGCTCCGACGTCAGTCAACAGTTGCTCCGGGTCGCCGAACGGCAATCTGTCGGAGGCGTCGCCGCTGAAGAGGGCGCGGCCGCCTTCTGACACATTCAGGGCGCTGAACGCGTTGAATACAGCGGCCCGCGCGTCAGCGGCGAGCGTGTTGAGGGCGTAAGAATCATCGCGCCCGTTTGCTGACAACGCTTCCGTACCGATGCGTACCGCGTCGCCGCCAATGACGTCTAACGACGCCTGTGTTCGCTGCGCGCGGTTTTGGGAGACAACCAGAAGCTGCTGGAAAGATCGCGCGTCATCTATCGCTTTTTTGAGCAGGTGTGCGCTGCCCACATCGCCATTGGTGGCTGCCGTGACATCTTCGCGGCGTCCGGTAACGGACTCTGATCGCGCGATATCTGCGCGCGATTTGATGTCGGCGATAGCGCGTGAAAGGCGCGTAAACGAAACAAGATCTGGTGCGTTGATATTGGTCATTTAGAGCTCGATCAGCCGGCTCAACAATTCGTCCGCTGTTTGAATTACGCGCGCGTTGGCGGCGAAGGCCTGTTCGATCAACAAAAGTTTTTGCAATTCGAGGTCAGAATCGACCGCGGTCGCCCGTTGTTCAGCGTCAATCAACGATTCCGCGCGGGCGCTGGAGGCGGCGAGTTTTGTCTCTGACGTAATCCGAGCCTGACCAATTGACGACGTGACATTTGCGGCGATGTTGGCGGCTGACAGAAATCCGGTTTCACCTGTCCCCGCCGGCGGCGCTTTAAGCGCGGTGAGGGCGTCGAGGAGGGTCGTAATGATGCTGGCGCTGCCGGCTGGGCCTTGCGCCGTCGCGCCAAGGCCATCGCGAAGACGCCATATGGCGCCGCCCTGTTCAGGATCAACGGCGGCGTTGATTGAGATACGTTCCGCTAGCCCGGTCTCCGCCGTCGGGTCGAATGCGGACCCGGCGTCGGTGAACAGACCGGGCGCGCCAGGCGCAAGCGTCGGGTCGATGTCCTGGAAACGTTCAATGACATCGCGCGCGAGGCCATCGAGCTTGCTTTGAAAATCCGGCGCAATCTCGTCGCGGACAGCGAAAAGACCTGCAAGAGACCCCTGTCTTAATGCGAATGTCCCGCTGCCGCCCGGCGTAATCGCCACGCCGCTGACAACAAGCCCCGAGAGATCCCCGCCGGCAAGAGTTTCGTTGGGGCCGACAGTGTTCGCCGCGGAAAATTCGATTTCCTGCGCCTTGCCCGCAATAAGGAAGACGCCTTCATCCGTGATAAGATCGACTTTCCCGCGGTCGCGGCGCACTTCGCGGATCGGAATGCTTTCGGAAATCTGATCGATCAGAACCTTGCGCTGATCTTCGAGCGCCGTCGCGTCTCGGCCGCCTGCCGTTGCCGCACTGATCGCCGTATTTAAGTCCTCAATCTGTTTCAACGTATCATTGATGACCGAGACTTGTTGGGCGATCTGCCCATCGGCGCGGAGCCGGGCTGATTGCGTCTGCGCAGTGAGGTCGCGCAGGTTCGATACTAACGCTCTTGCGCCATCCAGGGTTTGAGATTGAAGCGCTTGAGATTCGGGCGTTTGCGACAGCGATCGCAGCGCCGATTCGAAGTTTTGATATTGCGCAAAGAGACTAAATGCGTCGTCGGGTTCGCCCAGGGCGCTATTAAAAGTGGCGTGGGCGTTCGCGACGATCTGATCGCGGCTGGACGCGCTTTCTGCGAGGCGACGGTCAGTTGTAATCGCCTGGTCGGTCGCGCGGGTGACGCCGTTCACCTGAACGCCGGCGCCCCGTCCGTTCACGACGTTTTCGCTGACATGAACATCCCGCCGCGCGAAGCCCGGCGTGAGGGCGTTAGCTACATTATTCGATACGATATCGGCGCGCCGGGAAGCGGCGGACAAACCCGAAGTCGCATTTAACAATGCTGACGAAATGCTCATGACGTTCTGTCGCTATGCATTCATGCTGAGGAGTTAACGAATAAGGTTCGTCGTCTCCTGCAGCATTTCATCGACGGTTTGGATGATCTTGGCATTGGACGCATAAGCGCGCTGCGTCTGAATGAGGTCCGTGAGTTCCTCGGCGATATCAGTCGTCGATTCAGTCAACGTGAAGCCGATGGTCGTACCAACCGGACCGGTGCCTGCGTCCCACAGGAAGAAGTCGCCGCTCGCCTGAGACACGCCGAAGGTCTGATTATCGAAAGCGGTTAGCCCATTAACGTTCGGCACGTCCCCAAGCGGCACCTGATAGATCGTGCGGCGGAAACCATTGTCAAAAATCGCCTCGACAAAGCCCGTATCGGTAATCTCGATCGAGCTTAAGTTGCCGATCGGCGCGCCATCAGCGCGGACGCCAATGGGCGAGAAACTCGAAGACAGCTGGGTGAGCGGGCCGCCGCCGCCAGGCGAGCCGACAACAAGATCGATTGGTCCGGTCGACGTGGAGACAGTGACGACGCCGGTCGCAGAATCATATGTCGCACCGGCCCCCGGCGTTAATGTGAGGATCGATCCGGCCGTTCCGGCTGCGTCGTCGAACACAAGGTCAAATGTCGCGATAGGCGTTGTCGGGTCGCCAGCCTGATCGACGACGGATACCGACCATGTATTGCTGGATCCCGTGCCAGGCACCTGCGGCGTGAAGGAGATTGACAGTGTCTGCGAGCTGCCAAGCGTGTCAAAATATTCGACCGGCAAGTCGAAGCTTGCGCCGTCGGAACCCGCCTGCGTAGCCGAGGCGGGAATATTGACGCCGAGATCGACGCGTGTTGTGGGCGATGCGATGAATTGATTGGCCGTGACTTGCACCGGCTCCAGCCCCGACGAGCTGTTTCGGCCCGGCGCGGTAACGGTGCCATCGGGGTTTGCGGGCCAACCCAGCAAATACGACCCGCCTTGCGTGCGCAGAAAGCCGTTCTGATCAGGAGCGAACGACCCGGTTGTCGTGAAAAGCAAAGGGCGGTCGCCTGCTGGCGCGGCTACGCCGCCCGCGGTTGTGACCGGGAGCATGCCGCGACCGGCCACAGAAATGTCAGTGCTGTTGTTCGTTGAGATCAGCGCACCCTGGGCCGCAACATCCTTGAACGTCGCAACGCGTACGCCGCCCGCAGTATACGAACCATTGCCCTGCTGTAGTACGAGGTTCGTGAATTCGGTATCGACGCGTTTGTATCCATACGTTTCGGAGTTCGCGATGTTATCAGAAATTGTCGCGAGCTTCGTCGCGTTTACCGCCAGCCCCATGACGCCAGCATTAAGAGAGGAGGAAAGACCCATGACTGCAACTCACCCTTGCCATTATGTTAACGAACTAGGGTGAGAGTTTGTCTTGTTTTTCTTAAAATTCTTATAACCATATTGGTGTGTCGGTTACGACCGAAGAATGGTTATCGATATTCTTCGGTTTTGTGGCGCGTACCGATCATCGACCAGCGGTTCGGTGTCCGCCTTGCCGGCAACCTCGTCTATCATGTTCTGAGGGAAACCCTCTTCAACCATTAGTCGGCGAGCCACATTGGCGCGATCGGTCGATAGCTCCCAGTTGGAATAATTCCTTGCTCCTGAGTATGCGAGGCTATCGGTGTGCCCGACAATTGAGATCTCGTTTTCAACGACCGATAAGCTCGAGGTTACAGCCTTTAATAAAAGGTGAAGCGTCGCCGAAGCGTTTGTCGACCCGACGTCGAACAACGGACTGCCATCGACGTCGACGAGCTCGATAACGAGACCCTCGGGCGTCACATGCGTTTGGATGTGACGCGCCAGGCCGTCGGCGTCGTTTCCCTCAATCTGATCGCGAAGGTTTTCTTCAATGGACTCAAGGTCAGACGCCGCTTTGGCGTCGCCTTCGGTTTCTTCCTGCTCGTCGGCCGCGCCCTGCGTCGTCTTAGCGCCGCCGGAGCCGTCCTTCGCGAGCGTTTTTTCAGCGAAAATTGTCGATCCGTTGAGAACATCGGTGCCGCCGCCCGATATCTGACTTATCGGCACCGTCGGATTGAAGTAGTCGGCGATCCCTTTTCGCTGATCTTCCGTCGTCGCATTCAAAAGCCACATCAGTAGGAAGAAGGCCATCATCGCAGTGACAAAATCCGCATAGGCGACCTTCCAGGCGCCGCCGTGGTGACCCTCGGCCGACACCTTCTTCACCTTTTTGATGATTGGTTGCTGGTCGGCGGCCACGGTTTACTACTCAACGGAACAAGCGTTTATCGCAGAAAAGGGATAACCCTACCGCATTAATTTGGCGCTAACACCATTAACGCGAAATTCGCAGATCATTAGCATTCCTGAAACAAGTTGCACGCTATTCAATCCGTTAACCTAAGACTGTGGTGAAAAACATGCAAAATGATCAATCAAATGTACTTTTGCAGAAAATAAAAAGCGCTCATTTCGAGGTTTCGGCCTATCCGCACCTCGAAGACTTTGCGACGCATTTGGGTAAGGAAATCGCCGCTCGGATGAACGAGCAAATTGGCGCCGCAATTGAGGTTTCAGGCGTCAGGTTCAGCGCATTGAGCGGCCAGCGCTCATTGGAGGGGCTGGAGAGCGACTACGTTCTCTTCATTAGCAGGTCAGCGCGGGAAACCGGTTCGGTTCTTGTTAGCGTTTCATCGAAGGTCGCCGGGGCCATCGCTGAAGCGATGCTGGGCGGAGAGTTTGCGCTCGACGATTCAGAAGGCTCCGCAACGTCAGTCGACGCCGCCATTCTGACGCTAACACTGGAAAAAGTACTGAATCATCTGAGCGGTTATGAGTTTCCAAAAGCCGTGCAAAAAAGAGTGCAGGGTGGTGATCGCGTCATTCCCATCTCCTTCACGTCCAACGACGCAACTAGCATGGAAGAAACGACGCTTTGCAATATCTCCCTCGATTTGAGTGTTGGAAATGCGCAAGCGGCCGGCGCGATTACTTTTCACTTTCCGATGGAGTATTTGGAATCCCAGGGACTCCTTGAAAAAGGTCGAAAACGTGAAATCCCAAGCGATGAGGAATCACATTGGCGCCGTGAACTGAAAGCAAATGTGGAAAACAGTGAGATTCAGCTCGATATTATTCTGGATACGTACGAAGCGCGGCTTTCGCAGCTTACGAAGTTACAGGTTGGCGAGATTATCCCGTTGTCGGACAATGCTGAAAAAATCAGCAAAATTATGCTGAACACCGCTGAGGGAGTGCGCCTGGTTGGAATGGGGCGATTGGGCGCTTACAAAACCAACAAGGCAGTAAAACTGATCGACGCTTTGGATCCGACTTTTGCCGAAAAAAGATCGTAACGCGCCGACGACAAACTCAGGAAATGCGAGATTAAATAGAAAAACACCTTGAATTTCTCACATTTTGGGTAAAAATGCTAAATTACAGTGTGCAGATTCTCTGTTGCGTTCAAACGGTGTAATGGCCTTCCAATAGTTTGTGACGGAACAGTAAAGGCCTGGTTTTGTTAATGGAACGACACATGGCCCACAAATTCTATCGCAGAATGCAACGATGATGAACACCTTGCGACACGACTCGGCGCTAACGGGTTATTTCGACAAGGTTCATTTGCTGATTGACCGGCTTAAGGCGCTGTCAAGAAACGACTCTTCCCGTGCAGAGGCGGAAAGCGAAGACTTGCTGGATCAGCTTGCGAGCCTGAGCGCTGAAATTGCGCGGACTCCGTCTTCGGATTTGCAGGATCTCAGGCTAAAGGCGGCGTTGTACCAGGCGTTGGCGCCTGAAACCGGAGGCGACATTGATGAGCTGCCGGCGGATGAAAGATTAGTCTTTTCAATAATTTCCGACTTGAAATCCGTTCTCCGAATATAGGCGGCTGAGAACGACCGACAATTCATGCCGTCTGACAGAAATCAGCCGTGTTTAGGGTTTGTTCCGCGCTTCTATACGCGCCGCGCTCTTGTTTTCGTAAGACGCATTTGTTGAACGAAAACAGCCATAATATTCCCCCACGTGGTGCAAAAGTAACTTGCCGCTGGGTGTATGCGTTTATAAAAAAACAGGTCAAGGGCGCGAATTGAAATCAAATATGGCAGACGAAAATGACTCTAACGAGAATATCGTTGCATCTTGGGTGCGGATATATCTTGAGCGGGCGTTTCCGGAGCTGCATGCCCGGCGTCGCCAGGCGCATTTTTTGACGAGTCGCGAGTCTGCCGAGGGATCTTCTCAAGATCAGCCGCCTTATCAAGACTCGCGGTCACAACCGCGTGGAAACGTTCATAAATTTCCGGCTCCGGGGACTCCGAAAAGAAACCCGCGGAAATAAGTTCAAAAATCGAATTCTTCAAAATGGTCGGGAAATAGTTGTCAAACGCCGCGCCGCGTTGCGCGAGCACGCGAATGGCTTCCGATTGTGAAGGAATCCGCGGCTGTTTTGCACGCCAGCGGTCAACTGCGTCAAGAAATGCTTGATCGCAACGGAAGTTAAATCGCCTAGAGTGCCTCATAGCTCCGATTAGCCATCATATTGACGAAAATCAACAAATGTCGTAACGGCGATATTGTACATACAATACGTACAAAGCCAAGAATTCCATCTGCGTTAAGACGGAGAACAATTCAACCTCACGACGAAGTAATTCGACACTACTGTTACAGTAGCTTATGAAAATTAAGTAAGTCGTTAGTAATGGCTCCGTAATAAAATGACGAATGACAGCAAGCGAAAGAGCCAATACTTCGACGAATTCATTGGTCGAAAACTTCGCCAGGTTCGAAAAGTCGCTGGTCTGACCCAGGCCGAGTTGGGCCGGTGTGTCGGATTGTCTTTCCAGCAAGTGCAAAAACACGAAAACGGATCGGTGCGCATCAGTGCGGGGCGGCTGCTTTCTTACTCGCTTGCGTTGAATACGCCGATAGAGTTCTTTTTCGACGGCATCACGCCGGATCTTGAAGTTCGCGGGCCGCTGGCGGCCCGATATCTGGACTTGTCAGATCTCGGCGAATCGAAATCCTCGTGCATCAAGATTATCGCCAATGCGCAGGAAGACGACGTGCATCCACTGGCCGAATTCTTGGAGCATTTTATTTCTGATGAACCGACGCGCCAGATCCAAAGCCAAAACCGCGCCCCAGACGCCATCGGGAAAGCGCAGTAATTAACCCGCTATAAACCAATTTCGCGATATTGGTGTACTGCGCGAAAGAACATTAGCCGGACAACGGCGAGTTCTATCGTTAAGCCTCGCGCGAACAAGATAGAGCCAAGAGCTCGATTGACCGACGCGGCACCCCCACACCATTTGCCGCGTCGGTCGATTTTCTCTGGAAAGTTGTCCGCTGTAACTCGCGATTGCGTCGCGAAACGCAGTTTAGTGTTCCGCAGCGTCAATACGTTTCGGAACACGTTGCGCGAATTGGACTGATTGTGAAACCAAAACTCCGGTGTGGTCTTATAACCGCGCCAACGGAAGTTTTTGTGTATGCATAACCTCCCTGGTTTGGCGTCGTCGTGCGTTACCGGCCCCTGACGCGTCTAACTATTTCGGGCAAATCGTAATGTCCGCTGCTGCGATACTGGCGGCGCGTTCGCTCTTTTTCGTATTCATTTTTCGCCGGCGCCTGACTCCCTTGCGCATATAGACGAGACCCGGTTTAAGCGGCGTCCGTGATGTCCATGATCCAGCTCAGCGCAGCGATTGAATGCGGAAACCCGATTGTAGGAATCGCGAGAAGGGCAGTGTGTTTGATCTCGTCCGCCGACAGCCCTTCCTGCAGCGCGCGCCTCGTGTGCGAATGAACGGCGCCCTCGGACCCGGTCGCAATGGCCAATCCCAATTTGACAAGTCTTACGTCCCGCGCGCCCAGCGGTCCTGCTGCAGAAGACGCCTCGCCGAGACTTCGGTACGCCTCCCACAATTCGGGATGGCTCTTCGCGATATTTCCTGCGGCCGCTGGAAGTTTTTCAGACATTGGGTTTCCTATCGTCTCGTTACGTCGTGCGTACTGTCCGGAAAGTTGTCGATGAGCGGCGCGTGCCGGGCCGTTTCTTTCAGTGCTTCAACTGAATCCACTGTTATATTTGGTCCGTCCACATGAACGCCGCTTTTGCGTAATACGGAAAAAGAACGCGACAGATTTTCGGCCGTCATGCCCAACATACTTGCGAGTGTCTTTTTGTCGACCGGTAGTTTGATCGTCGCACCGGCGTTCTGCCGGAGGTGCTGGTGCGCGAGATAGCTTGCAAGGCGTTCAACGCCTGTGCGCAATTTCAAATTCTTTTGATTGCGCACAACGCCCCGATAACAGCTGGCAAGCTCTCCGACGATCGATCGGGCGAAGGCGTCGTCCTCCGCCATCGCCTCCCGAACATTCGTCGCCGGAATCATCAATAAACTTGCTGATGTCCGCGTTTGAGCGGACATCAGGTACACGGCGTCTTTAAGGACCGCCGCCAGAATGAATGTGGATATAGGCGAGAGCACCGTCATGGTGCTGTGCCGCCCGTCGAGCGTGGCAAACAACTCGACTGTGCCGTCGATGACGACGTGAAGAAAATCCGCCGGATCGCCCTCGTTGATTAACACAACGTGCCCGGGAAATCGCTGTAGATATGCGGCGTTCAAGAGAGACTCAAAGCGCGCTTCGTCCATCTCGCGAAACAAATCGAGTTCGCGTACAAGGTGCTTGTCGTCCGGGCGCAAAGGTGTCTCCTCAGGCCAATCTGAAAAATGGAAGGCGCCCGTTCTTTTGGCCCTGCTTTGACATTTGTCAAGGCGAATGGGCGATGTCCGCGAGCGTTGCGGCTATTCCATCAATCGAAAGAAACCCAAAATAAATCCGGCGAGTGCGGCAGCGCAAACGCCTAATCCGTGACGAGCCGCCCGATTTAAAGCCGCTGCGTTTCGCATCACATTGCCCGAAATTCAGACACTCGCCCAACCAAGAGGTGATGGCATGCATGAGTTGAAAGGCGTAACCCCGTTCGATCAGCAACGTGCGCTTTGGGCCAGCACAATTGCTTTCACCGGCTGTTTCGCCGTGTGGACGATCTTTTCGATCATCGGCGTTCAGATAAAGGAAGATCTCGGGCTCAACGAAACTCAGTTCGGCTTATTGGTGGCGACGCCGATTCTGACGGGGTCCGTCAGCCGGATATTTCTGGGAATTTGGACGGATCAGTTCGGCGGACGTCGCGTGTTCGCCGCCGTTATGTTTTTTGCAGCGATCGCCGTATGGCTGCTGTCGACGGTCAGCACCTATCCGATGTTTCTGCTGGCTGCGCTTGGCGTTGGCCTCGCTGGCGGGTCATTTGCCGTCGGTATCGCTTACACCTCAAAGTGGTTTGACGCTGATCATCAGGGTACGGCTCTCGGCATTTTCGGCATGGGCAATGTCGGCGCAGCGATCACTAATTTTGCCGCGCCGTTCGTCCTCGTCGCTGTTGGCTGGGAGCGGACCGCGCAAATCTACGCCATTATTCTGCTGGCTATGGCGGTCGTCTATTTCTTCGCTACGAAAGAGGATCCCGCAACGCTCGCGCGTAAGGCGCGTGGGGAAAAACCGCGCAGCGCGCTGATGGAGCTGGAACCGCTTAGAAATCTGCAGGTCTGGCGGTTCTCGCTTTATTATTTCTTTGTATTCGGAGCATTCGTCGCCTTGGCGTTATGGCTGCCACGGTATCTCATCGGCGTTTATGGCCTCGACATCAAGACAGCCGGCATACTGGCCGCCTTCTACGCAGTGCCGGCGAGCCTTTTCCGCGCATATGGCGGCTATCTGTCGGACAAGATCGGCGCGCGCAAGGTGATGTATTGGACTTTTGGCGTTTCTGTCATCGCGACATTTATGCTATCATATCCGCATACGGACTACCTTATTCACGGCATTGACGGCCCGATCACCTTTTCGACGCAGATGGGCCTCGTCCCGTTTGTGATCCTGATCTTCATCCTCGGATTTTTCATGTCGTTCGGGAAAGCGGCGGTCTACAAACACATCCCTGTCTATTATCCGGCGCATGTAGGCGCTGTCGGCGGCCTCGTCGGCATGATCGGCGGGCTTGGCGGCTTCATTCTGCCGATTCTGTTCGGGGTGATGAACGACCTTACCGGCGTGTGGACGAGCAGTTTCATGCTTCTCTTTGCGATCGCCGCTGTGTCGCTTGCCTGGATGCATTTCGCGATCCGCCGCATGGAGGAACGGGCGCTTGGATCGCAGCTTGAAGAACTGCCGCAGTTCCCGGAAATGCATGAGATTCACACCAAGGAACGAGGCGAAAAAGTCAGCCCGGTATTGGAGGACTGGCGCCCGGATGACGAAGCGTTCT
The DNA here is from genome assembly GCA_965243785.1 of Hyphococcus sp. Taxonomy (GTDB): domain Bacteria; phylum Pseudomonadota; class Alphaproteobacteria; order Caulobacterales; family Parvularculaceae; genus Hyphococcus. The sequence goes on from CBDEVX010000015.1 coordinate 180,504, forward strand.
GGCAGGAAAAAGGAAAACGCATCGCCAATCGAAATTTATGGATTTCGATCCCCGCACTGCTACTTGCGTTCTCTGTCTGGATGGTTTGGTCCGTCGTTGTCGCCAAGCTGCCGTCGATCGGCTTTGAATATACGACTGATCAGCTTTTCTGGCTGGCGGCGTTGCCGGGTCTTTCCGGCGCAACCTTGCGCATATTCTACTCTTTCATGGTGCCAATCTTCGGCGGACGTTTATGGACGACGGCGACAACGGCGTCGCTTCTTATTCCCGCTTTCGGGATCGGCTACGCCGTGCAGAACCCTGAAACGCCGTATTTCCTGTTCCTCGTCCTGGCGCTTCTCTGCGGTCTCGGCGGCGGTAACTTCGCCTCCTCGATGGCGAACATCTCGTTCTTCTTCCCGAAAAAGCAAAAGGGAAATGCGCTCGCCCTGAATGCCGGCCTTGGCAATCTTGGCGTCAGCGTCATGCAGTTCCTCGTGCCCATTGCTATTACCGCAAGCGTATTCGGCGCTCTCGGCGGCGAGGCGCAAACCACCTCTGACGGTCAGATGCTGTGGTTGCAGAACGCCGGTTTTGTGTGGGTGCCGTTCCTGCTTATCGCAACCATACTTGCCTGGTTCGGCATGAATGACATTGCCTCGGCGAAAGCGCCATTCTCTGAAATGGCGGCGATCTTTTCCCGTAAGCATAACTGGATCATGTGCTGGCTCTACACCGGTACGTTCGGTTCGTTCATCGGGTATGCGGCGGGCTTTCCGCTGCTCATGAAAACACAGTTTCCGGATGTGAACGCGCTGCAGTTCGCTTTTCTCGGTCCGCTGGTCGGCGCGCTGTCGCGGTCAATGACCGGATGGGTGTCCGACAAGTGGGGCGGCGCGCGCGTCACCTTCTGGGTCTTTGTTCTGATGATCCTGGCGGTTGGCGGCGTCCTTTACTTCCTCGGCGTCAAAGACCAGCCGGGTGCTTTCTGGGGTTTCTTCGCGATGTTCATGATCCTGTTCTTTGCAACAGGCGTCGGCAACGCGTCGACCTTCCAGATGATCCCGATCATTATGCGCGAAGAAATGCCGCGTCTGTTGCCGCAGATGGAGCCGGGGCAACGCGTCATCAAGGCGGAAAAAGAAGCCGCCGCGATCATCGGCTTTACGTCGGCAATCGCCGCTTATGGCGCGTTCTTCATTCCAAAGTCCTACGGTACGTCAATCTCCATGACCGGTGGGCCGGAGGGCGCGCTATGGGCGTTCCTGATTTTCTACGCTACCTGCGCCGCGTTGACCTGGTTCGTCTATTCACGCAAAGGCGGCATGCTGCACGATATTGAACGCGGCCGTAGCTCAAAACCCACTGACCAACCAAGCGTTCCGCAAGGAGAGCCGGCATGAGCCACGTTCTTGATCGACTGACTTATTTTAAAAACCGCGTCAGCGACTATTCAAACGGCCACGGTGTTCTCACCAAAGAAGACCGCAACTGGGAAGACGCCTACCGCAAACGCTGGCAGCACGACAAAGTCGTACGCTCCACCCACGGCGTAAACTGCACCGGCTCCTGCAGTTGGAAAATTTACGTCAAAGGCGGCATCGTCACTTGGGAAACGCAGCAGACGGACTATCCGCGCACGCGGCCCGATTTGCCGAACCATGAACCGCGCGGCTGTTCGCGCGGCGCAAGCTATAGCTGGTACCTCTATAGCGGCAACCGGTTGAAGCATCCGCTGATTAGAAGTCGGTTGCTGAAGGCTTGGCGCGCTGCGCGAGCGACACTCCCTCCCGTCGCCGCGTGGGCGTCAATCGTCGAAGATCCCGCTAAGCGCAATTCCTATGTGCGTCAGCGGGGTCTTGGCGGTTTCGTCCGCGCTGACTGGGCGGAGGTGAACGAAATCATCGCGTCCTCGAACGCCTACACGGCGAAAAAACACGGACCAGACAGGGTCATTGGTTTCTCGCCAATCCCGGCCATGTCCATGGTCTCATATGCGGCCGGTTCGCGCTATCTGTCGCTCCTCGGCGGCACGTGCATGAGTTTCTATGACTGGTATTGCGACCTGCCGCCGGCCTCGCCCATGACCTGGGGCGAACAGACGGATGTGCCGGAAAGTGCTGACTGGTACAATTCCGGCTTCCTCATGCTCTGGGGTTCGAACGTGCCGCAAACGCGGACCCCCGACGCTCATTTCTATACCGAAGTTCGTTACAAGGGCGCCAAAAGCGTCGTCATCTCGCCGGATTATTCTGAAGCGTCAAAATTCGGCGATATCTGGCTATCGCCGAAACAGGGAACGGACGCGGCCCTCGCCATGGCGTTTGGCCATGTGATCCTGAAAGAATTTTATATCGACCGGCAGGCAGACTATTTCCAGGAATATGCGCGCAAATACACCGATATGCCGATGCTGGTCCGGCTCGTCAAAAAAGACGGCCGGCTCGTTCCGGACCGACTCCTGCGCGCCTCCGATTTCGACAGCTCGCTCAACGAAGATAACAATCCCGATTGGAAGACCGTCGCTTTTGATAAGCGCGCCAATCGCGTCGTTTGTCCGCGCGGCTCAATCGGCTTTCGCTGGGGCGAGCAGGGCAAATGGAACCTCGAAGAAAAAGAAGGGCAAGGCGATGAAACAGATCTTGCGCTTTCGCTGATCGATCATCGCGATGACGCCGCCGCCGTCGCGTTTCCCTATTTCGGCAATCGTGAGCACGATCATTTCCACGGAACCGACCATCCCGATGTTCTTGAGCGCCACGTACCGGTAAAACGTCTTCAGCTGAAAGAAGGCGATACGTTTGTTGCATCAGTGTTCGACCTGATGGCGGCGAATTACGGCCTCGACCGTGAGCTTGGCGGCGACTGGGTCGCCACGTCCTATGACGACGACTGCCCCTACACGCCGGCGTGGCAGGAGAAAATCACCGGCGTTTCCCGCGACAAGGTGATTGCCGTTGCGCGGGGCTTTGCCGACAATGCAGAGAAGACCCGCGGCAAGTCCATGGTCATTCTCGGTGCGGGATTGAACCACTGGTACCACATGGACATGAATTATCGCGGCATTATCAACATGCTGGTGATGTGCGGGTGCGTCGGCCAGTCCGGCGGCGGTTGGTCCCACTATGTGGGGCAGGAAAAATTGCGTCCGCAAACCGGCTGGCTGCCGTTGGCGTTCGGTCTCGATTGGGGCCGCCCGCCGCGCCATATGAATTCCACTTCATTTTTCTATGCGCATACGGATCAATGGCGTTATGAAACGCTTGGTATAAACGAAATTCTATCGCCGCTCGCGCCCGAAGGTCACTGGAACGGGTCTCTTATCGATTTCAACGCACGCGCCGAACGCATGGGCTGGCTTCCGTCCGCCCCGCAATTACAGCGCAATCCGTTGAAGGTAACGCAAGACGCGAAGGCCGCCGGACTGGAAGCGAAGGATTACGTAGCGCGAGAGTTGAAATCGGGCGCACTCAAAATGTCCTGCGAAGACCCGGACGATCCCGCCAACTGGCCGCGCAATCTTTTTGTCTGGCGGTCGAACCTGCTCGGTTCCTCCGGCAAGGGTCATGAATATTTCCTGAAACACCTTCTTGGAACGAACCATGGCGTTCAGGGGAAAGACCTTGGCGAAACCGGCGGACAAAAACCCGATGACGTCGTCTGGCGTCAGGAGGCGCCGGAAGGAAAGCTCGACCTTCTGGTCACCATCGACTTCCGCATGTCGACGACCTGCGTTTATTCTGACATCGCACTGCCGACGGCGACATGGTACGAAAAAGACGACCTCAATACGTCGGACATGCATCCCTTTATCCACCCGCTGACGAGCGCCGTGGATCCGCTTTGGGAATGCAGAAGCGATTGGGAAATCTTTAAAGGTATCGCGGAGGCTTTCTCCGAAGTTGCGCCGGAAGTCTTGGGCGTAGAGCAGGACGTCGTCCTGACACCGACCCTGCACGACACGCCGGGCGAACTTTCGCAGGCGATCGACGTGAAAGATTGGAAGCGCGGCGAAGTCGAACCGATCCCCGGTAAGACCATGCCTGCCGTTACGGTAGTCGAGCGCGACTACCCCAACCTCTACAAACGCTTCACGGCGCTCGGCCCCCTGATGACCAAAATCGGCAATGGCGGCAAAGGCATTACGTGGAATACGGAGCACGAAGTTGAGCACCTGAAAGCGCTCAATGGCGAGGTGACGGAGGAGGGCCCGACCAAAGGCATGGCGCGCATCGACAGCGCCATTGATGCGGCTGAAGTAATCCTGTCGCTTGCGCCGGAAACCAACGGCGAAGTGGCGGTGAAGGCGTGGGATTCGCTGGCCAAAGCGACCGGGCGCGAACATGCGCACCTGGCGGTTCCGAAGGAAGATGAAAAAATCCGGTTCCGGGACGTCGTTGCGCAGCCGCGGAAGATCATTTCATCGCCTACCTGGTCTGGTATTGAGTCGGAAAAGGTCTGCTACAACGCTGGCTACACCAATGTACATGAGTTGATCCCATGGCGGACGCTCACCGGGCGCCAGCAACTTTACCAGGACCATCTCTGGATGCGCGCTTTCGGTGAGACGCTGTGCGTCTATCGTCCGCCGGTCGATACGAAAACGATTGAGCCGATCATCAACGCCAAGGAAAACGGCAACAAACAGATCGTTCTCAACTTCATCACGCCGCATCAGAAGTGGGGCATTCACTCCACCTATACGGATAACCTTCTGATGCTGACATTGTCGCGCGGCGGGCCGATCGTCTGGCTCTCAGAAGACGATGCGAAATCCGTTGGTATTGAGGACAATGACTGGGTCGAGGCCTACAATACGAATGGAGCGTTAACAGCGCGCGCGGTCGTTTCGCAACGCGTAAAGCCGGGCATGATCATGATGTATCACGCCCAGGAAAAAATAGTGAACGTACCGGGTTCCGAAGTCACCGGTCAGCGCGGCGGCATTCATAATTCAGTGACGCGTGCGGTTCTGAAGCCGACACATATGATTGGCGGCTACGCCCAGCAATCTTACGGCTTCAATTATTACGGCACAGTTGGCTCCAATCGCGATGAGTTCGTCATTGTCCGAAAAATGAACAAGGTCGACTGGATGGACGAACCATCGAAAGCGCCCGGCGTGAAAAAGCTGGAGACGGCATCATGAAAATACGCGCTCAAATATCGATGATCCTGAACCTCGACAAATGCATCGGCTGCCACACCTGTTCAGTGACGTGTAAAAATGTCTGGACCAGCCGCGAAGGCGTTGAATACGCCTGGTTCAATAATGTCGAAACGAAACCGGGCATTGGCTACCCTGACGACTGGGAAGATCAGGCGCGCTGGAACGGCGGCTGGGAGCGCAAAAAGAACGGCAAGATCCAGCCCAAGATGGGCGGAAAACTTGGCGTGCTGGCGAAAATCTTCGCTAATCCCGACCTGCCGGAAATCGACGATTACTACGAACCCTTCACTTTCGATTACGAGCATCTGCAAAAGGCGCCGGAACTGAAAACCGCGCCGACCGCGCGGCCCCGTTCGCTCATTTCCGGCGAGCGCATGGAGAAGATTAACAAAGGTCCGAACTGGGAAGAGATTCTTGGCGGCGAGTTTTCGAAACGCTCAAAGGACTACAATTTCGAAAAGGTCGAAAAGGAAATTTACGGCCAGTTCGAAAATACCTTCATGATGTACCTGCCGCGCCTGTGCGAGCATTGCCTCAACCCGGCCTGCGTCGCGGTTTGTCCCTCCGGCGCCATCTACAAACGTGAAGAAGACGGCGTCGTTTTGATCGATCAGAACAAATGCCGCGGCTGGCGCATGTGCGTCTCAGGCTGCCCGTACAAGAAGATCTACTACAACTGGAACACCGGCAAGTCGGAGAAATGCACGCTTTGTTACCCGCGCCTTGAAGCGGGACAGCCCACGGTGTGTTCGGAAACCTGTGTTGGCCGCATCCGCTACCTCGGCGTTGTTCTTTATGATGCGGACCGGATCGGCGAGGCGGCGAGTGTCGAGAAAGAAACCGACCTCTATCAGAGCCATCTCGATATCTTTCTCGATCCGAACGATCCAGAAATTCAACGCCAGGCGCGCGCCGACGGCGTGCCGGATGCATGGCTCGACGCGGCGAAGAAATCGCCCATCTGGAAGATGGCGATGGAGTGGAAGATCGCGTTTCCGCTGCATCCGGAATACCGCACGTTGCCGATGGTCTGGTACGTGCCGCCGCTATCGCCCATTCAGTCGATGGCGCAAGCGGGCGCCTTTGGCGAAAAGGGAGCGATGCCCAACGTTCGGAACTTGCGCATCCCTATACAGTATCTCGCAAACCTCCTGACTGCGGGCGACGAGGAACCGGTGGCGAAAGCGCTCGAAAAACTCATCGCCATGCGCGCCTATATGCGGTCGAAATCATACGAAGGCGCCGTCGACGAGTCGCTGCCGGGCAAAGTCGGCATGACGGCCGGTCAAATTGACGACATGTATCGGCTGATGGCGATCGCTAATTACGAAGATCGTTTCGTCATCCCAACATCGCACCGGGAATATGCGGAAGACGCTTACGATCTCCGCGGCGAGTGCGGCTTTTCATTCGGTGAGGGGTGCGGCGAGCCGCGCCGCGCCGTCGAGTGGACCGGCCTGTTCGCGAAATCCGCCGTTAAGGAAAAAGTTTAGGGAGCAAACTATGACAAATGCATTTAGAGCGTTGAGCCTCCTTTTGTCCTATCCGACCGCGGATACGAAAGATGCGGCGGACGACCTATGGCGCGCGATTGCCGATGATGTCGAAGGCCCGATCTGGGCGCTCGAAAAGGTCAGCCGCCTGATCGACGAGTTTAAAACGCTTGATCTTTATGAGTTGCAGGAACGCTATGTCTTCCTGTTCGATCGCACGCGGTCTTTGTCGCTGCATCTGTTCGAGCACGTGCACGGCGAATCCCGTGATCGCGGCCAGGCGATGGTCGATTTGAATACGCTTTACGCTGACGCGGGTCTGGAAATCGGCGCCTCGGAATTGCCCGACTACCTGCCGGTGTTTCTGGAATATCTGTCCCTCATTCCAGCTGACGAGGCGAGGCAATTGCTGGCTGAGCCGGTAACGGTGATTGCGGCGCTGAAAGAGCGCCTCGCCAAGCGTAAGTCTGCCTATGGATCGGTGTTTGCGTTGCTTGAGGCGATGGCGCGAACCGCGCCGAAACCGAAGGCGTTGGATGAGTTGCGCAAGGCCCCAGACGATGATCCGAACGATCTGAAGGCGTTAGACGCAGCTTGGGAAGAACAGCCCGTAACATTCGGACCTGGCGACGCTGCGGACTGTCCGAAGGTCTCCGAGATGCTTGATCGCATGAACGCCGGCGAAGCGCCCGGCGTCATTGCGCGAACGGCAAGGAGCTAACGTGATGGCGGAATATATCAATCAGTTCTTCTTTGGCTTCTATCCATATATTTGCCTCGCCGTATTCGTCATAGGATGCATCCTTCGGTTCGATCACGGTCAATACTCCTGGCGTTCCGGCTCGAGCCAGCTGTTGCGCCGCAAACAGCTCATGGCGGGCAGCGTCCTCTTTCACGTTGGCATTCTGATCATTTTCTTCGGACATTTCGTGGGGTTGCTGACGCCGATCTGGGTATTTGACGCGATGGGAATCTCTCACGGCGCTAAACAATTGCTTGCCATTGTCGTTGGCGGCGCGGCTGGCGTCATGTGTCTGATCGGTATGCTGTTGCTCATTCATCGACGCCTTTTCGACGCGCGCATCCGCGCCACGTCAAATTTTGGCGATACGTCGATCCTGCTCATTCTGTTCGCGCAATTGCTGCTCGGTTTGTCGACGATCTTCGTCTCCCTTCAGCATCTGGACGGTCATGAAATGGTGAAGTTCATGGAGTGGGCGCAGCGAATTTTAACGTTCCGCGGCGGTGCGGCGGCACTCGTCGCCGACGCGCATCCAATCTTTAAGGCGCATCTATTCCTGGGTTTAACAATCTTTCTCATTTTTCCGTTCACGCGTCTTGTTCACATGCTGTCAGCACCGGTCTGGTACCTCAATCGCCGCGGCTACCAGATCGTAAGAACGCGCAGGCGCGGACGATCCGCGCAGGCTGCAGAATAACCGTTTCGTACTTTTAACCGGAGCAAAGAGATGTTTCGAGAAGTATCAGTCTTAGGGGCCGTGACAGTAATGCTGCTAACCGCAGCCCACGCGACGGACGATGAGGCCGCGTCGCCGGATAGCAACGACAGTCCGATTATAGCTGCGATAAAGAACGGAAAACCCATTCTCGATGTGCGCTATCGCTTTGAAACCAAGGACCAGGATGGGTTTGCCGAAAACGCCTTCGCCAACACCGTGCGCACGCGTTTTGGCTATGAAACGGGGGAAGTTCATCACTTCAAAGTACTCGTGGAGTTCGAAAATGTCTTCAACATTGGCGAGGACCATTACAACTCAACGACCAACGGGTTAACGCAGTTTCCGGTCATTGCAGATCCCGACGCAACGGAAATCAACCGCGCGCAGGTGACATTTACGGGCATTGAGAAGACACCGATTACAGTGGGACGCCAGCGGTACAATCTGAATAACCATCGCTTCGTCGGCGCAGTCGATTTTCGCCAGAATCAGCAGACATTCGACGCGGCGCGCATATCGACGACGCTGATCGATCAACTCACGCTCGATTATGTCTACATCAGCCGCGTGCATCGCATTTTTGGCGACGACAATCCGCTCGGCGAGTTCGACAGCGACAGCCACGTAATATCTGCGGTCTACGATGCCGGGACGTTCGGCGTGTTCAGAGGATATGGCGTTCTGCTGGACCTTGAGGAGGCGCCGGCCCTGTCGTCGGCTACATGGGGCATTCGCTACGAGAACGCTTTTGTCGTCGATCAAGACGCCGGTGTAAAAATTGGCGTAGTTGGCGAGTATGCTTCACAACGCGACTACGCCGCCAATCCGGTTGATTATCGCGAGGCCTATCTGCACGGCGAGGTCGCGCTGTCGGTCGCGCCGTTCAACGCAAAGATCGGTTACGAAAGCCTCGGCGGCGACGGTGTTGCCTCGTTCAAAACCCCGCTCGCGACGCTGCACAAATTTCAAGGCTTCGCTGACGTATTTCTCGTGACGCCGGCGGCGGGAATTGAAGATCTCTATGGGACGTTGAGTTACAAGTGCGACAACGCACCGTTCGGCGTTGGCCTGACGTTCTTCGCGACTTACCACGGTTTTAGCAGCGAGAGCGGCGGCATCGATTTTGGCGACGAAATAGACGCCGGCGTCAAAGTGAAAATCGACAAACATTGGTCCGCCGACATTAAGGGCGCCGTTTACAACGGCGAGGGCGCTTTCGCGGACCGCAATATCGTTTGGGCGGCGTTAAGGTTCCAGTATTGAGAGGTAATTGGCCATGATGAGTGCAGCGGCGACATTCAACGGCTCCTCCAACAGCGGAGATGTCCGTTCGAGTTCATCAGACGACACATTATGGAGAATTGAGGATCTTCCTGTCGGGCTGCTGAGCGATCCCCTTGAGTACTTCTTCGCCGACCACCATCGTCAACGCCAGGCTGCGCACATCATATTAATGATTGCGGACGGCCAATTTAGTGAACGCGGCGTCAAAGCGCTTATTGATTTTCTCGAAACGGACTTTACACGACATGTAGCTGATGAAGAAATCAGTTTTTTTCCGCTGTTGCGTCAGAATTGTCTGCCTGAAGACGGTATGGACGCATTGCTGGATAAACTGGTTGAGGATCATAAGGATGACGAAACCGCCGGCGCTGAGGCCGTCGAGCTTCTAAAGGCGCGGTTAGGGGGACGGCGCCTGAAAGAGGAAGAATGCGAAGCGCTGCGTACGTTCGCCGAACACATTAAGTCGCATCTCGCACTTGAGAATGCCGCACTTCTCCCGATTGCACGTTTACGCATGGATCCGCACGCACTCGGATTGTTGTCCAATTCGCTGCAGGAACGCCGGAAGGCGGAGGCGGCCCTTAAAAGAGGACTCCTGAAGGATTAACGCTGCTCTGAAACAACGACAACCGTCGCCCAATTGACGGCAATTGTTTCACGTGCGTTGTATCGGATCGGCTGCAGTGTCCGGATGTGGCTATACTCTAGAAAGCAACCAAGCGAAGCCATTGTCGCGAAATGGCAGTTGTGATGAACCGACCCCTCGAAGGCGGGGCAGGCCAGTGCGCATTGTTTCGAACCGCTGGACGCCAGCGCTCGAGCCGGATCGCTATACAGGGGCGCTGGTTTCGGCCATATAGTTTGTATACGGTATAATATTTGCTTTGCATTAGTGGTCCAAGCGTCGTATTTTCCGGATTGTCGTCGCAGGAACAACAAACGGGAATTGACCAGAGATGAATTTACCGCCTGTAATCAGAGAGCAAGCCTTTACCGGCGGTGAATGGCGTGACGCTGATGATGGCTCGACGTTCGATGTCACCAATCCGTCGACGGGCGAGAAAATCGCTAGTGTACCCAATATGGGCGTGGCGGAGACACGCGCTGCGATTGACGCCACGGCGAGGGCCTTTACTGAGTGGCGCGAGAAAACGGGCAAGGAGCGCGGCGCCGTGCTGCGGCGCTGGTACGACTTGATCATGGCCGAGCAGGAGCCGCTGGCGCGCCTTCTGACGCTTGAGCAAGGAAAGCCGCTCGTGGAAGCGCGCGGCGAGATCGCCTATGGCGCGTCGTTCATTGAATGGTTCGCTGAAGAGGCGAAGCGCGCCTATGGTGAAACTATTCCCGGCCACATGCGCGACAAACGGCTGATGACCATTAAACAGCCAGTTGGCGTTGCCGCCGCCATCACGCCATGGAACTTTCCGAACGCGATGATCACCCGAAAGGCTGGCGCGGCGCTTGCCGCCGGTTGCGCGATGATTGTCAAACCGGCTGAGCAGACGCCGCTGTCGGCGCTGGCGTTGGCGGCGCTCGGCGAAAAGGCCGGCCTGACGCCGGGCGTATTTTCGGTGATTACAGGCGATGCGGCTAAGATTGGCGGCGAACTGACGGGCAACAATCTGGTTAGGAAGCTCACATTCACCGGCTCTACGGAAGTCGGTCGCCTACTCATGCGCCAGAGCGCGGAAACGGTTAAAAAGATATCGCTTGAGCTCGGCGGTAACGCGCCGTTCGTCGTTCTTGATGACGCCGATCTCGACAAGGCGTCGGCGGCGGCGATCCTCTGCAAGTTTCGAAACGCCGGGCAAACCTGCGTGTGCGCCAATCGGATCTATGTACAGTCCGGCGTTTACGATGCGTTCGTGGAGAAGTTGACGGCGCTGACGTCGGAATTGACGGTCGGCGATGGCTTTTCGGACGGCGTTCAGGTTGGCCCGCTTATCGATGACGATGCTGTCGAAAAGGTACAATCACATCTAGACGATGCGCTTCGTAATGGCGCCATGGTGACAACGGGCGGCAAACCTCATGCCCAGGGTGGTCAGTTCTTTGAACCGACCGTACTGGCGAACGCGACCCAATCGATGCGCATTGCCCGCGAAGAAACATTTGGCCCCTTGGCGCCAATCATCAAGTTTGAAACTGATGATGAAGCGATAGCGCTCGCCAATGACACCGAGTATGGGCTCGCAGCTTACTTGTTCACAAACAGTCTCTCTCGCGCCTTCAAAACAGCTGAAGCGATTGAAACCGGCATGGTGGGCGTCAATACAGGGATTATCTCTACGGAACTCGCGCCCTTTGGCGGGGTCAAACAGTCCGGGCTTGGCCGCGAAGGCGGACGGCAAGGGATCGAGGAGTACCTCGAGACCAAGTATTTGTGCCTTGAAGTCTGATTGAAAACACTGGCGTCGCGGCGATCGAAGGACTCGGTGAGGCCGTTCCCGCTGCTCTTAGAAACCCGAACAACCGAGCTTTGCGCGCGCCTATGCCCGGACGTTTATCGGCGTTGTGACATTGAATAATAGTGAGGTGCGGATTTCGCGGCCGAAGGCGACGCTGTTGGGTCAAACGGCAATCTTCGCGGCGCGCGACGAACTGGCACCATCTTTTGCACAGGAATGGCGCACCGAAGTGGGCGAAACCAAGAACTGAGCGGTAGTGAGGGCGTGGTCGGAAAAGTTCTCGTAATTGCTTCGTTCCAAACGAAACGCCATTTTTTGCCGACACAGACTGCGCCCACGGGCCCCCGGCCGTGTAACTTTTTATCATGGCGTGCCCAGCTCGCGACGTTCTAAGTTTCTTCGAAAGGCGCAGCCAGAGCGTCACTCAGCAAGCCGCCCGCGGCGCCTCTTTGCCAGCGTGCAACCCAGATTTGTCGTTGCGCGCGCGTTTGCGCGCTGTGGAAGGCCACTTGTCGAGCTCAACGTCTTCACGAATATCCCGACACGCTTCGACGATGCGTTCCAAGGCTTCATCATCAAGTGCGCAGTTCACGGACAGCCGCAACAATGAACGGTTCTGCGGCGTCGCTGGGGCACAGAATACGGCGCCGAAAATATCGCGATCCTCAAGCACGTCGCGAAGCTGCATGCTGCGGCTTTCCGGCCCGGCTTCAAGCGCAATCACTTGCGAATTCGTATTGTCGACATTGTAGCCGAGTTCGCTCAATCGCCGACGCAGAAATCTGGCGTTTTTCCACATCCTATCACGTCGCCATTTTTCTCTTTTAATGACCGCGAGCGTGGCGGAGAGACCGGCGACTTCTTGCGGCAACAGCGGCGCGCTGTGGCGCATCGAAGGCGCAAAATCGCGAAAATGCGCCATCACCCGCGCCGGCCCGCCGACAAAGCCGGCTCGCGTTGCAAACGCTTTTGACAGGCTCGCTGTGCGGTAATGATTGCGCTTCGAGAGCCCGAGGCTTGCAATCAACCCTTCGCCGCGGTCGCCGTAAACGCCGATTGAATGGCTTTCGTCTACCACCGTGATGCAATCGTAACGCTCGGCCGCATCGGCGATTTCTGCAAGCGGACAAACACTGCCATCGGCGCTGTAGACGGCGTCCATGACAACGACTCCCGGGCCGTATCGCGCAGCCAACTTCGCAAAGCTCTCCGGCCGGTTATGGCGGAACGTCCGAATCGGCGCGCCCGAGGCGCGGGCGCCATCCCAAAGCGATGCGTGTACAGAGATATCGAGATAAATTGGGGTTTCCGGATCGCCCAGCAAACGCAACAGATCGACATTTGCGCACCAACCGGACTGGCACAAAACCAAATCTTCGACCCCTATCAATTCCGCGAGTTCGTCTTCCACGTCGCGGCGGGGGACGTCGATATCAGACGCCGACGTGGCGCCCCACACAGCATTGCGGCCAGTCTGCAAGGCATCGATCTGTGAACGTATGATTTTCGGGTGCCCGGAGAGAGACAGATAATCATTGCTCCAAAGCTCGATTGCGCCGTCGCCCGGCGGCTTGCCGCGTAAGGGATGGCCGTCTTCAATACGCTCGAGGTATTTGTCGACCCTCCATGTTAGCCCCGGCAGCTCGGTGAAGGCCGTGGCATTTCGTAAGATCGTTACGTCGCCGGCGACGTCCTTTGTGGTGCGGTCAAACTGCAGCAAAAGGCTAGGCAAAAACAGGAAATCTGCAATCAGCGCAAAGCCCAGAATGATCGCCGTCAGCATGCCGAGCGTACTCGTGACTTTGAAGCCCGACATCGCAAGGACAGAAAAGCCCACCACGAGCACGAGGGTCGTCACTGTAAGCGCCGTTCCAACAGAACGAAATGCGTAAAGTATTGCCTCTTGCGGGGTTTTGCCAAGCTCGCGCCGGCCGCGAAGGTATTTGGAAAGAAAGTGAATTGTGTCGTCGACAACGATTCCAAACGTCATCGCGCCAACCACTGAAACGGGGACGCCTGCTTCCCCCACTGTGAAGCCCCAAAAGCCGAATCCCAGAATTGCAGGCACGAAATTGGGAACCAGACTGGCGACCCCTATGGGCACGCTACGCAATGCAAATACGAGAATGCCGGAAATTAACAAAAGAGCGAACCCAGTGCTCGCAATCATCGCACGGATGTTGTTCTCCGACAGATAGGCGAACATTAGCGACAGGCCTGTGCCCTTGGCGGCGGTTTCAGCGACGCTGTTCTCCGCGAGCCACGCATCAATCCGCCCTGCTAGAGGCTGCAGTTCTTTCGACGGCAGATTTTTTCCGGCGCGATTTAGGATAACCGTCACGCGCGTCGCAGAGCGGTCAACGACGATACGATCATTGAGGTCGAGCCCGTTCGGCAGCGAGAGCTCGTAAAGAAGCAAATACTGAGCCGCCAGTTCACGACTTTCAGGCAACGCGTAGGCCGCCGGGTCGCCGTTATTAAGATCGCGGTTCAACCGTTTCATGACATCGCTGATGGACTGCACATTGACGACGTCCGGCTGGCTGCGCAGCCAGGTCGTGAACTGTTCGAGATGTCGCAAGTATGACGGTTCAAAAATGCCGTCTTCACCATCGCTTGGAATCGAATATTCGAGAATGTCGATGCCGGTCAGATTTTCGAGAATAAAATTGGTGTCGCGGTTGAACTCATAGCGCTCGTCGAAATAACCTATCCAATCATCGTTGAGTTCAATACGCGAAATACCCGTCGCCAAACCGAGAATAACGAGAAGCATAGACCAGAATACGGCCTTACGATGCGAAACAACGGCGCCGCCGAGCCACATGAGCAACCGCTGTCCGCGAACCCGCCTAGTCGGCTTTTTGACTTTTACGACCCCCAGATATGCAGGTAAAAATGTAAACGACAAAACGAAGGCAGCGGTGACCCCGCCAGCGACGATGTTGCCGAGATCGTGAAACGGTGGAGCGTCGCTACCATTCATGCTCAAAAAACCGATGGCACTGGTAACGCTAGTGAGCGCGATGGGCGACAGGTTGAACTCAAGTGCATTGCCTATCGCTTCCTCTTTCGACCACCCGACGCCGTAATCACCAAGAAATTTCGTCGCCATATGAACGCCATAGGCGAGCGCGATCGTGAGAATGACGAGCGGCGCCGACGAAGATCCGGCGTTGATGACGGCGCCGCACCAGCCAGCCGCACCCATCGCAACACCCGCGGAAAGCATGGCCAGAAGCATGATCGCTGAAACGGTCACGAGCGAACGAAACATCGCTGTCATTAAAACAACAATGACGAGCAGCATCAGCGGCGCGAGCGTTTTAAAATCCCGCTGGCTCGCTTCGTCAAAGGCGGACATCAACATGATGTTCCCGGTCATGTGGATGTTGATGTCCGGGTTTTCTCGTTCGATGTCGGTCATCAGCATACGCAATGCGGCGACGAGGGTGCGGATCGACTCAGGGTTTTTCGTGTCAAGCTGAAAGTTCGCCGATATCCCCGCAACTTTACCGTCGTGTGAGATCAACAAACCGACAAGCGCAGGTTCTGAGAGGGCGATGTTCCGAATACGATTCAGAGTTTCATGGTCAATCGCTAAATTGTCTGGCACAAGGTCGTCGACGATCAATTCATCTTTCTTCGCCTCAGAATACTGATAGTTAGTGAGGGAATCGACGCGCGAAGCGTGCGGCGTCGTCCACAACTCCTCCGTCAGGCGCCGCAATAAAGACAGCCGTTCCGCCGTGAACATATCGCCAGTGTCGCCCGATACGGCAATCAGCACGTCGTTATTCTCACGGTAAGACGCTTCTAGCGCCTCAAAGGATTTTAGGTCCGGATTGTTGGGCCCAAAGAATACGCGATTGTCTGGCGTCGTACGCAATTGCGTCGCCCCGGCTCCAATCGCACCGCAAATGGCGACAGCCGCGATGATCACGAACCACCGGTAGCGCAAAATCCAGCCCGTGTAGGCCTCGATGATCCTGTTGAGTGACATCAAGCGGCAGCCCCCGGAATCTCACGGGCGGCGGCGCAAATCTCGATAACGCGATCAATGTCATTTACGTTAAGCGCGGAATTCGCCGCAAGACGCACGAACGTTTTTTGCGACGGTCCTGCCGCAGTCGGTATCACCGACGTCAACAAATTACATTCCTCGAGGTCAGTGAATAACAATTGCGCCTCTGTCGGCGGTCCGTCGAAAATTTGTATGAGCTGCGAACCCTTGGCGGTGATTTTGAAGCCCGCGTCCCGCAATCCCGTGCGCAGCGCTGCGGTATTGCTGTGTAGGCGGTCGCGGCGCCAGTCTTCTTCCTGAACAATATCCAAGGCGGCCGCGAGTCCCGCGATTTCGAATTGCAGCACAGCGGAACTAAAGATCGCCGGACGGGACTCATAGCGGAAGAAGTCGACGATACGCGCGGGGCCAGCGACCATGCCCGCGCGCGTTCCCATAGCTTTAGAGAGGCTAAAGAGCCGGTAATTCACTTTGTCGGCGAGGCCGAGAGCCGACACCAATCCTTCGCCGTGGCGGCCAAATACCCCAATTGAATGGGATTCATCGACCGCCAATTCACAACCGCGCCGCGCGGCGACGCCGGCAATATCGCGGAGCGGCGCGATCGATCCATCGCCGGGGTAGATCGAGGAGATCACAATAACCCCGGCGCCGAGCGATTTCACGAGATTTTCGAGATGACAAGGATCATTGTGCTGAAAGGGATGAACAATCGCGCCAGCGCTTTTTGCGCCGTCCCAAACGCCGGCGTGAACGTGTTCATCAAGATAAACGTGTGTGCATTCGTCTGTTACTGTTTGCATCAGGCCGACATTCGCGCACCAGCCGGACTGACAAAGCACAGCGTCTTCGGCGCCGAGAAACGCCGCGAATTTCCGCTCGACCGCGCGTTGCATCGTCGAATCGGTGAGAAACGCAGCCGACATGTAAATATTTGCGCCATCGCCTTTCAGCTCGCCGATTTCAGCGTCAGCGATCGCGGGATGACCGCGCAGGCGCAGATAATCCGTACAGCGAAGGTCAAGACTTTTCGTGCGCCCTAAGTTGTACGGAGCGCGCGCGGTTAAGGCCTCGCTCTGCGCCGTCTCAATGCGCCTAGTAAGAGAGGGCGTCTCGCCCCATCGGCTAACGTCCTGCGTTGTCATCGATTGTGGTTGGATCACTGAATCCACGGGTATTTGTTGCTTGCTCCTCATGCGTTGATACGACTACTTGGAAGGGTAATTACCGCCGTCGTGCCAATGCTCGGTTCGCTTTCAAGGCGGAGGCTGCCGCCGTGAAGCTGGACAAGAGCATTGACAATAGGCAGGCCGAGGCCGGCGCCTTCACATCTGCGCGCCAGAGATGCATCCGCCTGGCCAAACGCGGCGAGCACCACGGGTAGGTCCTCGGCCGACATGCCGATGCCGTTGTCTCGAACGATAAGCAGGAGATCCCGGCTGACGGAGTATTTGACATCGACAGTGACGACGCCGCCTAATGGCGTGAATTTTACGGCGTTCGAAAGCAGATTCGACAATATCCGTTTCAGAAGGTTTCGATCGCCGATAATCTCCGTCGGTCGGTTTGAGTCTTCTGTGAACGTTACCGTAACGCCAGACTTGTCGGCGGCGTCTCTAATTAGATTTAGCGCTGAATTAACGATACCGCCAATGTCGACGACTTCCTCCTCAATGGTCATATCGCCCGTTTCGAGCTTCGACATTTCCAGAACGTCGTTCACTAACTCCAACAGCCGCGTGCCGCTTTGATGAATGTTGCGTGCGTAAACGAGCCTTTCTTCCGTGCTTAAGGCGGCAGCGCTCTGATCGGCCAGAACCTGCGAAAACCCATTGATTGCGTTTAGCGGCGTGCGCAATTCATGACTCATGTTGGCCACAAATTCTGAGCGCGCGCGCTCTGAGGTCTGGGCGGCCTCATGCGCGGCTTCAAGTTCTACACAAAGACGCGCGTGTTTGGCATAGATGCGCATCGCTTCTGCGGCCGCCAGAACGATACCCCACAGCAATATTCCTGCGACGGAAAAGACGACGACGAGGTTAACCTGTCCACGCAGTGCGACGCCCAAGACGCCAACCAAGAAAGTAAACACAATGTACAGAACAGCGGCTGGCGAATACCGGGCGGCGGATACGATGCCTGCGCCCGCTACAACGCTGGTTGCAATAACCAGAATGACGGCATGCGCGCCGGAGTTTGTCGGCCACATGTACCACAACCCGCTGGCCCATAATCCGCCCGCCAGTCCTGACATCAGGCTCGCGGCCAGCGCCCATTCACTTAGTCGCTCTTTTGAGGGTTTCGAACGTGAGATGTAGAGCCAAAACAACCCGCGCAGGAACGCGCCGGTCCATACAAGCAGCAACCACAATAAAATGTTTCGATCACTGACGTGCCCCCATAGCATAACAGCAACAACGAGAGACGCGATGGGCTCAAGAATTAGGCCGGCGCGATTTCGATTTAAGAAATCGCTCATGCGCTCAAATTGTTCGCGCGACCAAGATGCTCCCTGCTCTCCGAGGGTACTCACGAACGTCATTTATTAAAGCCCCGCTTGCGGTTCTCGGCGCCTGCTCCCCTTTGCCGGCGTGAAGACGGCCTGACGTCAATTCGAGGTAGATTGCGTAATTAAAATTAAGAAACGCCTACTTCGAATGGTTGCCGCTGCAGTCGCGAATCGTATTCGCTACGGGAAGATAAATGGTTAATCGCAGTACGAACCTTAATGAAGCCGCTGCAATTGACCCAGCTGGAAGTCCTTGTCGGAAAATTCATTGCCAAAATGATAGTCGTCCCAGCGAAGCCGCGTGCTTTTGCCAGTCTGGACATTGATCATCAGCATATTGCGGGCGCGCCAGAATTTTTTATCATAAAGGTCGTAACCGTCGATCGACAGTATCTTCAATAACTCGCCTTTACGGTCGTAGAATTCAATTCTCTTTATACAGAAGTCTTCCCTGCTGTACCAAACGAGCTGACGCAAATAGCCGGAGTTTTTGTAATTTGGCGTGCGTTCCACGACGTGGGTCTCGACGTCGTTCAGATTTTCGTCTCTCACCCATCGCCAGGAATATTTCTCCGTTTCCGGCAAGACCATATCCTCATACGCAAACTCACTTCCGACGAACGGGCCGGATCGGTTGGTTGAACTGATGCGTTTAACGCGCTTCAATGCTGGCAGAAAGATCCATTGATCGTCGTTTTGAGTCTTACGGGAAAAAGTAAGAAGCGCGGTGCCGTCAATGTCGCGCGGCCGGTCAAAAACGACAAGGCTCTTATCGCCGTCGCCGTTGACTTCGAGCACGTTGATGCTGAACTCGCGCTTGCTCACTGTTCCTTGTTTATTATTCAGGATCATTTCGACATTCGCCGAAAAATCACCGAAACCAGCGTCGCGCCGTTCGGCTTCCTTTGCAATTGCATGACCTTTTTTCACCGGGTCGGTTTCAGCCGAAGCATTGACGCTCGCAAACGCGGCGCCGAAAAGCGGCGTCAACGCCAGGACTAAGGCCCATTTAATCATCTTCTTCATATTACCCGCGTCCCGTTTTCCGAATGTATCGCCCCGAATGATTAAGCGGCCGCCTTTATTTCGTTCGGCGACGGCAAATTAATCAGTATTTCTGTTTGGCGCCCGCGTGTTGCGCGAATTGTAAGTTCGCCGCTGAACGACTGAACGGCGCGACGCACAAAGCGAAGCGCTGGTCCGGCGCCGCCTTCAGCATTCAAGATCGCGTCGCCGCCAAAGAAGCGTGCGGATCGATCGCTAACGAAGGCTGCTCCGCTGGTTTCGGAAATATGTAGTATGTTGCGTTTAGGCCCGCGTTCCAGAGCGATGCAAACTCCACCCTGTCCGTGGCGTGAAATAGAGAGCAGGGCGTTCTTCAATAACGATAGAACAACATATATCATTGCACTTTCCGATCCATAGAAAGTGAAGTCAGACACGATCTGCGCCTTTACGAGCTTGCGCTCTTTTTCGGACCTAAATGGATAACGCTGAAGCGCCGTCCGAATGCATTCGGCCATTGAAAAGACGCCGAATTCGGCGGGATTTATTTCGACGCCGCCAGAATTGCGCAACAACATTTCGACAATCGTATTGGCGTGCAGGGTTTCATCCTGTAGGCGGTCGAGACAACGGCGCAATATTTTTCGGTGCGCCTGCGGAATTTCATCGGGACACAAGCCGCGTGATTCGGCCATTTCATATGTATTAAGAAGCAGCGGCAGATACTGACTTAAGCTGATGGTGCTTGTTCGAATCCCAAGTAACGGCGATCGCAGCTCATGCGAAAGATTGCGGCCCGCTGTCAGCATAGCGTCCAAACGTTCCTGGCGCAGCATTTCGCTTCGATACCCAAACACGGTTCCAACTATCAGGACAAAGAATACGATCGGCATCAGTTGGAGATAGACTGCTGGATTGCTGATTTCACCGCCGCTGAGGACGAACGCTGCCCAGCCGAGCGCCATGCCGAGCGTCGTCAGTAAGATAAGATTTAGCCAGTCGACGAGGATCACCAGCAGGAACAGCGCTGAGATAAAGGACGCAAGCCACACGGCGGAGAAGTCGTTTTTCAGCGTCATGAATGTAAAGAAGAAGGGCAGAACATATAGCACCGTCGCATACCAATAGATTGGCGCGAGGCGGCGCAAACTTTTCGGCCAAGCGTGCAAAAATAGGAAAGGGAGGCATAACCCGGCGCCGATCAGCCGCAACAGCAGACTTTCGTATTGCTGGGGAAAAAGATCGTTCCAGATAACGTAATAAAGCGGCATTCCGACCGCCCCGCAGAGGCTGATTGCCGTCAGGTTGCGTTCGACGAGATGAAAGCTGCGGCCGATAAAGCTGGAGAGTAGGCCGAGCCATATCGCCCGCGATTGTGCGCCCTCATATTGAGCTTGAACGACTGCCATCCGACCACGCCTTTTCGGCGCAATGTGGCTCGCCGCCGTTAACATTTTTCTAACGAAATGAGGCGGTTCGGCGCCGAAACGCGGGACCGGAGAGAGAAAGCCCAAGGCGAACGACGACTGTTCGTATGGCAATCGATCGCTGCGAACAAGGCGTTGTCGGCAAGCAAGTAAATGTGCCAATGGCGATTGCGCAAACGCGTCCAATTGAGACATCCGCACCGTGTGGCGCGGATGTCTCGAATTGTGCGCCTTCTATCGTTTGTTTTTATGCTCCTGCTGCAACCTTCAAGCCCGCCACACCGACGCCAATGAAGGCGATGCTGGCTACTTTTATCAACGTAATGCTCTCGCCAAACATAATACTACCTAGAACCACAGTTCCCAAGGCGCCGACGCCGACCCACATGGGGTAGCCGATGCTGACCGGCAGCGTTCGGAGGGCGAGCGTTAGAAAGGTAATGCCGCCGATAACCCCAATAACAGTAACGACGCTTGGCCAGAATTGCGTAAATCCGTTGGAAGCTTTCATTGAGGTTGCGAAGGCAATTTCAAAAATGGCGGCGAGTATGAGGAACAACCATGCCATAGTAACTCACTCCTATTTCGTACCGTGGACGGCGGCGGCAAGGTCGACCTCGACCTGGCTTCCGGCGCGCGTGAGCTGCGTGCCGCCTAGGGCTGGCCAGGCACGCTTGTGCTCCGGCATCCGCATCGTCTTCACTGCAAGCGTGAGGCAATGGGGCTTGAAGATGTTGAACGTTGGTTGTGGATTGCTGGTTTTGATGTTCATCGGCATTGGGGTTTCCTTTCGATATTTTATATATACATAGTCATAAATTAGTGCATAAACTTCCATAGGCGTCTTTCCCACAAGAGATCAGCGCAACAAGCTTTTGAGTGCGCTAAATGTTTGAGCAGATTGTTTGGCGTTCGCTCTAGCCCTGGCATGCAGCAGGGCGCCGTCGCCGGCAGAAATTGCAAGTCGCGCGAGCGCTGCCGGCTTTAAATCTCGGGATATTTCGTTCCGGTCTTGTGCTGCCCGGAACGCCTTTTCGAAGGCGGCGGCCAAACGGTCGGAGGCGCGATTTACAATTTCGGCAAAGAGCGTTTCCGAAGCGCCGAATTCGCCGGCGGTGTTTACTAAGAGGCAGCCCGGATGAGCAATATCCTCTGCGTCGCGCTGCCACATCTTAAAGACTTTATAAATGTTCTTGATCGGCGAACCCGCCGCCGAAAGCTGCTTGATAACGGCATCGACACGCCGCGTGGCGTAGTGCTTCAGGACTTGCACAAATAGAGAGTGCTTGTCGCCAAAGGCGTATCGGAGGCTCTGACGGCGCAGACCCGTTGCTTCCTCAAGATCAGGATAGGTCGTCGCTTCATACCCTTGGGCCCAGAAGATTTTCATTGCTGCTTCAATGGCCTCCTCTGGATCGAATGACCGTGGTCGGCCGCGGTCTCTGGGGCGATATGGATCTGTTGCAATAGGCATGGAGATAATTTATGTATGTCAATACATAATATCAAGTGCGGTTCGAACTTTTCTTTCAATAGCCTTAAAAAGCGACGCTCGGCGCACTATCAATGCATGGCGCGCCAGTCATAATTGTCTGAAAAGCGCTGCGCTAGGAAATCGATAAACGCGCGAATTTTCGGCGCAATATAGGGCCCCGGCGAATAAAGCGCGTAAAGTGGCGTTTGCGCCGGCTCGGCGGTGTAGGCCGGCAGCAATTCTTCAAGCCCGCCATTGCTGATATCGATGCCGGCAAGCCACTCGGGCACGAGAACAACGCCGAGCCCGGCGCAGGCGCCGGCGACCAGCGTTTCGCCTTCATCGGAAAAAAATGGGCCGGTTGTTCGAACAGCAAATGTTTTTTTGCCCCGGCGAAACCGCCACAGGCTAACGCTCGCATGGGCGCGATAGGAAAGACACGCATGGTCGCTTAAGTCTTCGGGATGTTTGGGGCGCCCTGCGCGTTTTAAATAATCCGGGCTGGCGCAGACGATGCGGTTGCATTGACCCAACTTTTTAGCGATCAGGCTTGAATCCTCCAGCCGTCCGATACGCAGTGCAACGTCGAGGCCTTCGTCGATAAAATCGACGACGCGATCGCTGACGCGCAGGACGACACGAATATTCGGATGCAGTTTATGGAAGGCGGCAATAGCGGGAATGATGTGCAATTTCGCCATGCTGGCTGCCATGGAGATGCGCAACGCGCCGGCTGGCGTCGCACGTTTTTCGGCTGCCGCAAGATTGGCTTCGTCCACAGCCTGCACAATATCGCGGGCGCGTTCGTAATAAGCCTCGCCCGCTTCCGTAAGGCTCAGTTTGCGCGTTGTCCGTTGCAGAAGTTTGACGCCAAGGAGCGCCTCTAATTCGCTAACCCGGCGCGATACGGATGGCGGCGCCAGGCCCAGCTGGCGCCCCGCCGCCGACAGGCCGCCGGTTTCCACTACCCGAACGAAAACCTGCATGGCGGCGAGTTTGTCCATGATCCGATCTTTCCGATAATTCTAATAATATATTCCATTCTTTTCATATTATCACAAAGGTAGGTCAAGCCTATATCGCTGGTCGTGAAGATTATTTGGCCCGCCGCGTCGCATCGGAATTGGCCCCGAGCGGCGCAACAAAAAGGAACAGGCCCCATGACCACAGCCATCGATTTAAGAGACTATGACGCGATTGCTCGGACCATTCACCGCTATATTGACGGCGCCATCGCGGGCAAGGGCGATGACATGAAGCCCGCCTTTCACGAGGCGGCGACTGTCTTCGGCTACGTGGGTGATGATTTGCTCGCCGGACCGATCCAGCTGCTTTTTGACTGGAACGATCAAAATGGTCCAGCAACGGAGCTTCAGGCGCGCATTGCAAGCATCGACATCGCCAGTTCCGTCGCGACGGTGCGGCTCGAGTTGAAAAACTGGACTGGTAACCGCTTCACCGATTTGTTCACGCTCCTCAAAGTCGATGGCGAGTGGAAGATCATGAACAAAGTTTTTCACCTCCACGCCTAAGCGAGTGCGCGAAGAAGGAAACGAGTGATGCACTACTCCATGAAAGACCGGCGCATTGTGATTATCGGCGCAAGTGCCGGCATCGGGCTTGCGACCGCGAAATTGCTAAACGCCGCCGGCGCGAACCTCGTGCTCGCCAGCCGCAATGAAGATACGCTGCGCGACGCTGTGAGAGATTTCTCAGGCGAGATTGCGACGGAGAGGCTCGATGTAACAGTCGAAGATGATGTCGCTGCGTTTTTCGATAGCGTCGGTCCTTTTGATCACTTGGTGACGCCCGCCGCCGGGGCGGCGATTGGCGCGCTTGCTGATACGCCGACGGCGGAAACGCGCGCGCTAGTTGACTCGAAATTCTGGGGTCAATACTTCGCGGTCAAATACGGAACCCGGCAGATTGCGCATACCGGATCGATCACGCTTTTTTCCGGTACAGTGTCACAGAAACCGATGCCCGGAACTTCCGCCTACGCAGCAGTGGGATCGGCGATTGAGGCGGCGGCGCGCATTTGGGCGCTGGAATATGCGCCAATCCGGATCAACACGATAGTGCCCGGCGTCATTCGCACCTCAATCTGGGCGAGCATGCTGGGCGAGGACGCCGCGGCGTCGCAGTTTGAAGAAACGGCAAACGCCTTGCCGGTGAACCGCGTCGGCGCGCCGGAAGATGTGGCGAAGGCTGCGGCGTTTCTAATCGATAACAGCTTTGTCAATGGAACGGCCCTTGTGATCGACGGCGGTCACCGCCTGATTTGAGAAAAAATGGATAGACGATCATGACCGAGCTCTTGAGAATTGACGCCAGCGCCAGGCAAAACAGGTCGCTGAGCCGCGCTCTAGCCGACGAATTTTTCAACGCGTGGCGCGCGAGCAGTCCTCATGACCGCATCACACTGCGTGATGTGGGCCAATCGCCGCCGCCGCCGGTTTCGGAGGACTGGATCGCCGCCGCCTTTTCGAAGAGTGACGATGCTGACGTGCGGGCTACGCTCGCCCTCTCCGACGAACTTATTGATGAGGTTTCCCGCGCCAACATCATCGTGATTGCTACGCCCATGTACAATTATGGCATGCCGTCGGCGCTCAAAGCGTGGTTCGATCAGGTCATCCGCGTAAACAAGACATTCACCTTCGACCTTGGCCGCGGTGACCGTCCGTTAGAGCCGATCTTCGGCGGCAAGACTCTAATCATATTGTCCGTAAGCGGGGAATTCGGATTCAACCATGGCGGCGTCAATGAATGCAACAATCATCTCGTGCCGCATATCAGGACGTGTTCGAAATATCTGGGAGTCGAGGAAATCCATCATATCGGAATCGAATATCAGGAATTTGGCGACGCGCGGCATCGCGCATCCGTGACCAATGCGCATGCAGCGGCGCAAGCGCTTGCGCGCGACCTGCAGAATAGCGCGGCGATCAAGGAGCAACGGCAATGATGATCCAAGATAAAGAAACAGTAGAAGCGCAAGCGGCGTTCATCCATGACGTCCGTACCCGACAGCGCGGTCGCGCCGACGACTGTGTACGCGTTTTCGCCTATGTGTGGAATGCGCCCCGTGAAAATCTTGATCGGTTGCTGGCCTTGTTAGGCGATGATGTAGTTTTAAGAGCGCCTACAAACCCGCCGGTGACACACGGAAAAAAGGCCGCGCGCGCCGCTTTTGAACGGGTGTTTCGCGCCCTTCCAGATCTTCGGGCTGATGTCATCCGATGGAATGCCTCTCAAGACGTTCTGTTCATTGAGATGACTTTTCACACTACGATCGGGGGCCGCAACGTGTCATGGGCTAATGTGGATCGTTTCCTATTCGAGGACGGTGTTGCTGTTGAGCGCACGGCGTTTTTCGACTCTGCAATACTACGCAAGGCCTATATGCGCGATCTGAGCTCATTTGCACAATTCCTGCGAATTCGCTTTTCACGCCGTTAACGTGTCTGAGGCGGGGACATCAGCACCACGGAATGCGGGATGTCAAAGCCCTGTCATTCGCTCAGCGAGAGCCGACTGGTAATAAATGTCCAGGAACGGTCATTCGGCGACACCGCCTGAATGACCTGTTCGGTAAGCGGTTTACTCGGCGGATTTGGGTTGATCGGATGATATACCGCCTGCAGTCAGAATTGCGACCGCGAGACCCAGATGCAGCCATCGGTCTGCGGCGTTTATGTGAATAAGACCAAGCATCATATCGCCCTTGGTCAGGAAACCGATAATCGCAACGGCGACGTAATATAGGCCAATGCCGATGATCGTCTGGCGAGCGTATGCGAAATGAACGCCCGCGAGGAACGTTACGCCTGTCAACAGATGCACGAGGTTGTGCATGCCATTGACGACAAACAGCCCGTTCGGCGAAACAATTGGGTTCGGAACAAAGCCCAAAAGACCGACGAGAATAAAAGTTACGCCAAATATCTGCGCAACGGCTTTCGCGTTGAACATATTAATCTCCAGAATTGCGAATCGAGCGGAAGCGCCCGCGGCAATGAGATATGGCCTGGCTTACAGAAATCCATAGGCGCAAAACGGTGATCGACGGGTGGCAAATTGCTTTGGACGATCTGCAAATCTTTGCGCCTAGCGCGCAAATAGGCCGACAGCGGAAACGCCTAATGCATTATCGCAGTATCTTGACGGCGATACTCTTTGGGAGACACCCCCATCTTTTGTGAAAAGGCGCGCGTAAATGCGGCTGGCGATTGATAGCCGGTTTCCGCCGCGACCTGCTGAACAGTCAATCGCGAAGCGGTCAGCAGGCTAATAGCTTTTTGAATGCGCCATTCCGTCAGATACGTCATTGGCGCGCACCCGACCGCGTTTCTGAATTGCTCGGCAAACTTACTGCGCGACATCCCGACAGACGCCGCGAGTTTTTCCATGGTCCAAGGCTCGTTCAGTCGTTCATGCATCAATAGCAGGGCATCACCGATTTGACGCTGTTTTAGGGCGCCCATTGCCCTTTCAAGGTCCGGAGCCTGATAGGCGCCGGCGCGCAATGTCTCAATAAATATTACTTCCGAAAGCCGTGAGATGGTCGCGGCGGAATTGTCAGGATCGGAAAATATTTGTTTCACCATCAACCGTAAAATGTCATCTAGCCACGGATTTTGCGCGCGGACGGCGTTGGTCACGATGAGGTGCTCCGGCAGCGCACGTAGCAATGGATGGTCGGCGCCAGCGCGAAACGAAAAATGCCCACAGATCATTTGCGTTGATGCGGTGGCGTCGCCTTCGCCCACTGAAAAGACGCCGGAGCCATCGTAGCCGACATCAGCAATCACCGTTTCCAGCGGTGCGGCGCATTCATTAGTTCCGCTCGCCAGCGTGTGATCGGCGCCCGCCGGGATGAGAATCAGATCGCCCGCGCTCAGCTCGATGACCGCGCCCGACGGCAACGTCACAAAACACCGGCCCTGCACCACATGATGAAACCGCGCGGCCTGTTCATAGCGTGGTACGCCTATCGCAAAGGGAGGCGAAAAGTCCGTGCGAAAATACAACGCGCCTTTTAGGTCCAGCGTATCGATAATGTCGTTCAAGACGTCCATGAAAACTCGTTCCTGAATAATTGCCGGCGCAATGAGCGCCCGACCGTTTTATGTCTTATCGGCCGAGAACCGGCCCGGTTAAAGCCCTCTACCAATGCAGGTCTTTGCCGATCGTCCAGCAAGCGTTGCGCGTCGTCCAGAAATCCGCTGGCGCGCTGGCGCCTCAAAAAATTAGCCGTAGATAGCGCTCACTCGCCGGGCAAACTGGCCCTTGATCAAAATGGAGAACTTACAATGCTTTTCAAACGCACCAACGTCCTCGCTGCGCTAATGCTCGTCGGCGCAGCCTCGTTTAACGCGGCTGCTGCAGAGGACGGCCCTTCGGATATGGAAATCGCCCACATCGCTTATACCGCGGGCAATCTCGACATCCGTTACGCCCATCTTGCGCTCGCCAAATCGGAAAATCCGAAGGTCCGGGAGTTTGCCGAGCTGATGATCCGTGATCACACTTCGGTGAACGAACAAGCGGTTGCTTTGTTGACCAAGCTTGGCGCGACCCCGCAGGATAACGCGACCAGCAAACAGCTTAGCGCCAATGCAAAGGCGAAACGTGATGAGCTTTCCGCTCTCGACGGCGCCGCCTTTGATCTCGCATACGCTGAAAATGAACTGGGCTATCATCAGTTCGTCAATGAAACGGTCGAAACGGCGTTCATTCCCGCCGCTGACAACGAAGAGTTCAAGTCTTTGCTTGGCTCAGCGCTCGCGGTTTTCAAGGTCCACGAAGGCCATGCGGAAGAAATGGTGAAATCCCTTCGATAGGGAACGCCAGGAAGGAAATCGTTATCATGAGCATCGAAAGTCCTTCGCCCATGCGCGGCCGGCCCCTGATCGGGGCCGCCGCTGCCTTTTTCGCGCTGACCGCCGCGTCTTGCGGTGCGGCGGAAACGCCGCGGCCCGAGCTTCAGCCTGTCGAAACGACCTCGACGACACATGTAGTCGAGATCCGACAGTTTAAATTCGTGCCACAAACGCTGACTGTGAAAAAGGGCGATGTCATCATCTGGCGCAACCTGGATGTTGTTCCGCATACGGCGAGCGCTGAAGCGCAACAGTGGGACTCCGGCAATCTAAATAAAGACGCTGAGTGGACGCTTGTTGCCGGCGTTGCTGGCGAGACAGATTACATCTGCGCCTACCACCCGACGATGAAGGGAACGATTATCGTCACAGATAATTAGAAACAACTGACGCCTAAGGCGCCAGCCATTCCTCACACAACGCGTGCGGCGCGTAAGTTCCGCACGCTCTTTCACACCAAATGAACTGAGAAAATTGACCCCTTGGAAATGGGGCGAAAGGAGAACTTTGTGTCAAACTCGAAAAATCAAATACGTTACTCGGCGCCGTCTATCCTGATAACGGCGGCGCTCTATACGGCGCTCGCAACAACCAATGCGAATGCTCACCACGTGACGGTCGCGACTCCAGCAAGCGCGGCCGGGCCGATCATTACTGAAAGCGCAGATACGCTGAAGAAGGGCGCAATTGCCTTCAGTATACAATCGCAAACTGAAAATTACGATGAATTCTCAAACGAAAGGCTGGAGGGCTTCGCCGCTGCCGGTATTGAAGGCGTTCATAATACGGACGCGGCCTATGTCGCATCGCTGGCCGTTCAATATGGCGTCACCGACGATTTCAGCATTGGAATTGTCGCCCCTTATGTACTGCGCTACGGCATTCGCGAAGGCGAACTTGAAGATGGCGAGGGCCATGCCGACGTTCTCGGCGATGTGCGTGGCTTCGGCGACCTCGTTATCAATGCGAAATACCGCGTGCTTAATCGTACGCAGGACGGCTTAAGCCTCGCCTTCCTTGCCGGCGTCAAAGCGCCGACCGGCGAGACGCGCGAAAGCACCGACGGGCACGGTCTCTTCGAGGCGGAATTTCAACCTGGTTCTGGTTCATGGGACCCCCATTTCGGGATTGCCGCTGGCGGCAATGTCGGCCCGTTCTCCGTTGACGGAAATGTTCGCTACACTGTCGCAACTGAGGGCGTCCAGGAAACCGATCTTGGCGACAACTTCGCCTATAACCTTGGCGTCTCGTATCGTATCGGCAAAGGGGCGCATACTCATGACGACGGTACGTTCGAACGCCATCACGCGCTCGACCTCGTTGTTGAGCTTAACGGCGAGTGGGGCGAACGCGAGCGGATTGGCCCGGAGCTCGACCCGCACAGCGGCGGCACGCAGCTTTTTGTTTCACCAGGGCTGCGTTATTCATCACCGATGGGCTGGAACAGCTTTTTGTCAGTCGGTTTTCCAGTTTATGAAGACCTCAACGGCATTCAAAACGACACCGACGTCCGCGCCACTTTTGGCATTGGCGCCAGTTTTTGAGCGCCTTATTGATCTACAATGTCCAGCCCCATCCCAACGCATCAAATTTCGAAAGAGTCTCAGGGGCTGGACAATTTTGCTGGCTTGTATACCGGAGCCTGCGGCTCCTTCACGGTTAGATGAGTCATTCAATCGAGTGGATGTGACGTGCGGTTTAAGAGCAGGGCTTTCAAAAAATTAGAAAGCTGCGGAAATTTCGATTCTCCGGTTTCAGGATCTATGCGGAGACGTTGTTATTTATCGTTATACGGAAGGCATATCAAATCGCGCCGTCGTGGACATTGTTGGCGGGTGGCGAGAGCCTACGGCAAATCAACAAACGTTACGTAAGCCGGAAGGCCATCGCGAACACATTGATAGAGCGCTGGAATAGAACAACCCCGCGTGAGAACTGTAAACGGCTCAAAGCACGAATGGTATCGGGAAAACATATTAACAAAATTATTAAGTTAGTGGCGCGCCGGAGCGGATGAAAAACAGTACTGGTCGGCGGTAAGGGCGAGGGCGCTGAAAGTACGTAATTGCTAGGTTTTGAACCGCCAGGACTGGTTTCGGCTTCGGAATTTGCGTCCGCCGAGGGCCTTCGGGCTAAAAGCGTTTGTCCAAGTTGAGCAGGTTTTGCACGGCCGGCAGTTGGCCGTGCAAATGTGCAGAGTTATCGGTCTTCTTACTGCCCCAATCCGATCTGGCGGTTCCAGTCGGCATTGTCCCAGAACAGATACTCTTCAGCGATCCGCTCGTTTCCCCATCGAGCAGTGGTCGCGACTTTGAGGCGAACCTGAGTTCAATATCTTTTTGCCATTGCCTACGCCGCTATCAATCTGCTTTCTTTCCATCGCCTTCCATAAATCGCCCCGGTCGATTTCAAGAGTGCGACTA
Source organism: Hyphococcus sp. (assembly GCA_965243785.1). Lineage (GTDB taxonomy): Bacteria > Pseudomonadota > Alphaproteobacteria > Caulobacterales > Parvularculaceae > Hyphococcus. Next base: position 211,045 of record CBDEVX010000015.1, read on the forward strand.
GCTCCGCGTGCTGAGCAGCGCAACAGTAACGGGCTCAATAGCATAAGCGTTAGTGATCGGCGAAAGTTCTACTTTTTTGGAAATCTTTTGCAGATCGTCCAACAGACTATGCAGATTCTCCAGAAATCCTATCAGGCGATTGATCGAATCGTATCGCATCACAAATCGTATCTCATCAACGGACGGACCTATGTCTAAGGACGGACCTATGTTTAAAATATTTCGGAGAAAGAAAATGGCACTTGAAGATATCGTCAACGCGAAAAGCGAGCTAATGAAGCAAGGAAAGATGGCGGAGGCAGCCGAAAGATACTTCGCTGACGATGCATCCAGCGTGGATCACAATGGGAGTAAGACAGGTTCTCGCGAAGAAATGATCGGAAAGATGAAGGATTTCGTCGGTTCGATAGTAAAAGTAAATGAAATCACGCTTCATCATACAGCCGTCACCGGAAATGTCTCTTTCACGGAGTGGACTTTCAATTTCGATCACCAGGACGGTAGCAACACCAACTGGCACGAAATTATTCGCTCGGTGTGGAAAGACGGCAAGATCATCAACGAGCAGTACTTTTTGGCCTAAGCTCCGATAGCGGGCATGTGCCCGTCGTCAAATAGGCTTAGGTTTTGATCGAGCTTACCATTGAACTGTCTGGTTCATCTTGTGGTTAAGTATAAGTAGCGGTTGTGGCTCCCCACAACCGCTTTCTTTCAAACGTTCTCCGTTTGACTTTCTATCGCTTCAATAAAATTGCCTGACCGTATCCGAAGTGAACATTTCAGAATAAGGCAAATCCACGCCAATTTCAGACATTAGTTTTTGTAGCTATGTCACAAAAGGGCCAATAGCAGACATTCATCAAAGGCACTTTGTCTCCGCAATGGTGATCGAAAAAACTGCACGGATTCAATTTTTTGAAAATGGCGCACCGGAGCGGGTGAAAAACAGTACTGGTCTGCGGTGAGATCGAGGCCTCCGCAATCGGCCTAATTGAAGGACTTTATGGCAGTTGCGCATGTGCAACTGTCTATTGGTCGCAAAAATCGGATGTTGGTGCGGAACCAGTTGAACGGCTGAAATGGGGCAGAAGCAGCCACGCAAACTACTACGCAAATGATGCGGCAAAGGGCGGCTCTGGGTCAGAAGCGGAGCTGTGCCTGCTCAATCGGTGTGCCCTCTAGAAAATAGCATCAAACTTACCTATACTCGGATAATTACCAATAAAAAGTTGTATTTATGCGTCAAGATGCACTTGTTTCATGCATGCAGAGATAACTGGCTTGTCTGTGTGCACGCGGGGTTGTGATTCTTTCTTTCCTTCGATCGGGAGGTAGACATGCCGCTCCACCCAATTGACGTACTCGAGGGCGTCACCAAGGCTAGAACCGAGAGTCTCGCAAAACGGAATTTCCATTACATAGAGGACTTATTGTCCTTCCCCCCGGAAGTTGTGGCAAAAGCTATCGAGCTTGTCCGTGGAATCACGGCCAAACACGTGCAAAGTCAGATGGTCCCGCAGGCGCGCCTAATGCAGGTCGACGGCGTCGATGCGAAACTTGCACAGGCGCTTGTGAAAGTGGGGACGCGTACATATCGGGAGCTCGCGACAGCGAACCCGAAGGCCTTGCGCACGCTCCTCAGCAACGCAGGCGTGCGTTCGCCGCCGACCCTTGACGAGATCGAGGCTCTTCAAAAAGCTGCCACTCCGCTCATCTGCACATCGCTGCTTCACATAACGGTCGTTTCGGGAAACAAGCCGCGACGGGCTATACGTTCGTTGCATGGCAGACTGCGAACTAGGCGAGAGGCGTGACTGATTTCGCGATTTACACGAAAATCATTCGCATCCAGCCATTCAATGAGGGCGGTTTCGCGAGTTCCGGCTTGAAAGCGAGTCAAAAACTTGCTTGCCGAAGCCGGCTCATCCCAATCTGCATCATTTAGTAAAGCTGGGCGCCGCTCTGACGCAGCAACTGCAACCGCTAACTTAACGGTATTCCAGTTTACCGCAACGGCAACGCCAGTGATCGCGAACCCAACCACGAGCCATGTCCATTCTAAGCGGATGCTCTTCTTCTTCATGCGGCTTACATTAAAGTTCATTTGCAAAGGTGCAAGCGTCCACTATTCGCCAAAAGCGGACAGTCAACGATATTATCAATCAGAATTGTTGATTGATAACTCGCTTAGAATTTCTCTCACACCGCGCAACTGTTTCTCGCTATATTCGTTGTCACGTAACCTAATGTCGTAGTCTGAAAAATAATGCATCAGATGATGAAAATCGTCTTCCGTTAGTTTTATTGAGTTCGTTTGAGTCAGCAGTCCGGATACCTTTTTTGCCGCTGCGTACCAATCAGACTCGGCCGCTTGCCGCTCCTCTAATGCGAGCAGATGAGTCAACGATTGCAAAAATATGTCTTCGTGCACGATTGATGTCGTCGCAATTCAAGCTGGACGGTTTCGGCCCTTATAGGTGATTTTATAACGGCGTGCGAATGTCAGATTTGGGCCAATACTCGCCATTCAAGGTTTAAGGGCGGCTTTTGGCCCGAATCTGCCGTTCAATTGGCATCATGCCTACGGCTGCTTTGCGGGACAAAGCGGCCATTGGACTTCTCAACCTGAATGTTGGCTTTGGTGACAGACAAGGATATCAACTGGCAGTTTCCTTTGAGTTTTGACTTGAGCATGCCGGACATCAAGTGCACGATGAAAAGCATGCCAATTATGGCTTTGATCCGAGGTAGCTTAGTAGCAAAGCACCGGGCTCTGGACCCGGAGAGCGCGGGTGCAAGTCCCGCCCTCGGACCTAGCCGAGACAGCTATGGCCGAGCAACCTGGCGAGAAATACGCATTTCTTAATCTTGCCAAAGCCCTGAGCGCTGGAAGCAACAAAAAGATCAGACAATGGCGAGATGTTCTTGCCGCGATGAAGTCCGGCGCCCTCACTGTTGGTAGTCGGACACCCGTGGCGGGTATGCCGAAATGGGCAACACCCGAAGTGGTTCGAGGTGGATTTGCAACCACAGCATACTCTGCTGGCGGAAAACTAAGACAGCATGAAATCGCTATGGCGGAAGAGTTGCGCTTGCCAAAATCTGGTATCTCACGCGCACGCCTTGCGCTCAACAACTGGCACCTGACAGACAAAGGCCTCAAAAAACTCAACCAGCAAGCAATATCAGGCGAGTTTGTAGCACAGACGCCCGAAGAAACTGCGCTGATTACGGTCTGTCTGTTGTTGGAGCATGATCCCGACGCTGCGGAGGAAATCTTAGCTGAGATCACCCCATTCTTTGAACGATTAAGGTTCTATCCAGAACCCGGCACAGCACAAAAACCGGTGGGGACGTTTGTAAGGAGCGTTCGAGAAATTCGAGACCAACTCAGCGCCAAGGCTCCGCGTGAACAGATTGTCGTCCAACACAACACCCTTACGCGATGGATTCCCCTCTACGACCGCCTGATCGATCTGCTCGCGGACCACGGGTCAGATGGGTGGGATATGCGCGCAGATGATTGGTGTGCCGACTACGAACAGGCCCTTACTGCACCAACAGCGCAACGCTGGAAAAAGCAGTCCGGACAGTTCCAAAGGGCTCGGCGCGCACTGCTCGCCTTGAAGACGGGTGGCAAGCCCATCGATAATGTCGAGACAATCATCGAGCGACACAGGTCAAAGTACGGCGATGCGGAGGAGAGACGCGCATACCGCCGAACCCAAGCTGAGCAGGATGTAAAAGTCTGGCACGATGCCGTGGCAAAGATAGTCACAGCACGCCTAGCTAAGCTACCGCTCGATGTCGGCATTGCCGATCCAAGCAGCGTGTCCGGCCCGATTGGATCAGACGAGGAAATCATCGGAGGTCCATCGGGCGCCCAGCTTCCGCGAAGTTTCAAGCGAGGCATTCAATCTGCTAGAATGGCTTCTATCGACAAGCTTGTCGAGGGCGGGCAGATTGGAGCCCCTGAAGTACTGGCCAAGGTTTTGCCGCAGATAACATCCGGCATCTATACATCAGGCCTTCCGACGGAAGCTGAAGCTGTGGTCTGCCGCGCCCTATATCGTGCGTTCAGCAACAGGCGGTCTCTCCTTTTGTTGAATTTGGAGTCGCAACTGCGGCTTGAAGAATTGCCGTGGGCACCGGCTCTTTTGCAGCGGCGCGATGGTGGGCACGATGCTGCGAGAATTCCACGCCAAGCTTTGACCGAACTTGTGCGCTTGTCATTGACTCATTTCCCCCATGTGATCTTCCCAAATCCGCTGATCCAAGAGTTCTCGACGCTCGCAAGACTGGCAGGTTTGGATGTTCCGTTCACAAAAGAGGTCGCGGCTGACATCTTCATGGGTGTTTTCTCAAAACAGTTTGCGAAGGCGGCGGATGTAGGATTGTCTTACTACGCTGGCACCCTCTACGCGCGCTACTACGGCCTACCTGATCAAAAAAGATCCCCGCCGCTTGCCGAAATCTGCGCGCAACGGGCTGGCTTGAGAAACACGCGCAACTGGTCGGTCGCATCGAATGGGATGATACTTGAACAACAACAAATCATCACGTCCCACAATCTGGCACAAGTTCTGTCAGCGCTTGACCTGAGCGACCTCAAGTTTGAGGACATGGCGTTCCGTTGCTTCGAGTGGATTTGCCGGCGCCAACAGACGCCGCTGACCGATTGGCGCGCTAAACTGCAGATGACCAAGAACACCGCCTACGCGTGGCGCCAGATGATCGCGTTCATGTCCGAGTTGCCCCCGGCAGAACAGGGAGTCGCATTCGAGAGCATCAAAACAACAGCTGGTAATCAATCCACAGAGTATCAAGCACGCTTTGCGCCTGCCCTAGCTGGCTTGGGGCGCGCTATTTCTGGTGAAAAACCGTCATCTGACGAGGTGTTCTTGGGATGGGTGCAAGGAAGACATCCCTTCGCTCCATGACTTCGAACCAAGTTCTTATACGGAGAGGTGCTAGCAAAAGCAGATAGTCGTGCACACTGCAGCATTGCGCGCTTTGGGCTCAAACCGGCCTTTTGCCGCACAGCCAACGAATGACCGCTTTTGGCGAATTTTGGCCTTTCGGTATTAGGGGGCAGCATATGGCCCAAAGTGGACATTGCGAGCGTTTTTTCTATCTTAGAAGCATGAGGCCAGAAGTAGTAAAACTCCTTGCGCTGGGGCGCGTACCCGCCGACAACGATCCGCATATTGAAACTTGGCTCCAAGAAGCTGAAAAGTATCTTGACGGGTTAGACAATCAAGCGACTGACGAAGAAGCCCGCGCGATTGCTACGCTCCTTAATCAGAATGATGGATTTGGCGTCTCGTGGACTTTTCTTCATTTCATCGAATCTGCGCCGGGTTGGCCGCTTCAGGATGTTTTGAGCATGCCGACAAATGAGTGGATTGAGACGCTACAGATACGCGTGAATAATTCAGCGCTGAAATAGGGATACGTCCGCTTTTGGCGACAAACAGACATAGGACATATTGCGAACCGCCTTAACGATCAGAACACTGTGAATTATTCAGAGACTTAGCTATACCCCAATACTGAGAAAGGGAAGGTTTGTCCTATGGGCTAATAATTGAAAGAAGAAATGCCCGTGTACACGCCTGCGTTCGGTTCGACGCTCCGAGTTTTTTTGTTGCGCTGGTGATATAGGCGTTAACAGTAGAATCGGCCAGTGAAAGAATATCGGCAATTTCACTCGTAGACTTTCCAATTGCAGCCCAGGACAAACATTCCGATTCACGGCGTGAAATTAAAAAATTCGACGCGTCATCAATTCGAGAGCGAAGCAATAAGCCTTCATTAAAGTAATTCGCTAGCTGACGTACTGGTCCTTCGATCGCTTTTATGTACTGTTCGTTTGGCGCTTTACCATCGAGCTGCCAACCAAACAAAAAAACAGACATGCTGCCTTCCACGCGATTATGGATTGGAATTCCGACGCCTAACCTTTTTCCGAAATCGCGAAATCGCCGTATGTATCTTCTTTGCGATGCATTCTTCGCGAGGGTTTCCGGACGATCGGTGTCAGTGAAGATTGCGTTGTCCGAAGAAAGTGCCTTTGGCAAAACCGGATCGTCGAAAACCCACTCGGGATTATCTTTCATCGCAGCGTGCCACTGCGGGGAAATCATCGTTCCCAATATTTCGCTTTGATCGGCAAATCGCTTGGAGAGTTTCCGAGTCGGGAAGTTATAAACCATGCTGACGTGATCTGCATCAATGGCGTTTAATCGAGATCTAAGCCATTTCCACGCTTCTCGAGCGCTTGTCGCGTTTAGTGCAGCAGCCGCCGTCTCGAACGAGAACTGCATAAGTTTCCGGTGATCGATTAGATTTCCGCTCATTCTCGCCCCCATTGCTTGCTAGCGAAACACAACCGGGACTCTGGCACAGAAAAACTACTGGCTGGATGTCAGTCATATTAGCGAATTCGCGCCCGTTTGGTCTAATCACAAATGCGATTCAAAAAGGCAGCGTACGACATTGAAACTATTGTGAAAATCAATTGAACTTCTGAATATTACCGACCCGCACTGTAGTGAAATCTGAGCGGTCAATCTCTAATTATTTGGGTATTGCGGCAATTATTTTTTACGCCTTTCATTATTTCGCACGAAAGAAGCACAGGCTTTTACGTGCGCGTTTGGTCTCTTTTTCCATTGTTTGAATGACCGCCGACTCACCGAGTTAACGCATGATCAATTCAAATAAAAGACAGCTACTAGCTGTGGCCATGATGGCTTCCGCCATCATGATTCAATCAAATACCAAAGCTGCGACTGACAAATTGAGAAACCAAACGGTAATTCCTCCGGAAACAGGAATGTCTGTCGGGCAAGGATGGGACACACAGCGCAAGAATATCGTAGGGAATCCGTGCATTGAGCTGAAGGAGGGCTCTGGGCGGTCAATTGAAGATACGCTGGTCACTGGGGATCATACATATGCAGAGGATACGGGAACGTCTCATCGATACGTTTCAAATGCGCGTGGATCTGAAATTGTAAAGCGTTTGGGAATTTCCTTTGGATCGGCGCTCAATACTTTGGCGGGCACTGCGAAAATAAGTGCTGGAGCAGGTGTCGGTACATTTCGAGACGTAAAGAGGACGTCGCACGCTGTAAATGTGATGGCGCATTGGCGTATGGTAGACCCATACTTCATAGACACGCCGAAGTTTCGTCTATCACACCCATTTGACAAATACGCGCGAGGCCTGAACGAAGAAGGAGAGAGCGACCCCGAGGGAAAGATTAAGTTTAGAGAGCGCTGTGGAAACAGTTTCGTAGTCGGAAAAATTGTAGGCCATAAATTTTTTGGCCGGCTCTCGCTCAATCAAAAAGGCCAAGAGGCGCTATGGGGGAAAAACGTCAAATCCTCTGTCAATGTGAAGTCAGTCACAACTAACGCAAGCGCTTCGCTAGACATGCTGAAAGGCAACTATAGTAAATTAACGGAAGACTCTTTGGAGCTGGAATTTATTCGAACTGACGATCCGCAACCTTGGGAATCGGCTGCTCGCAAAATTGATCCAACACAAATACCTGATGGCGTCGACTTCGACGAATACCGCGGTATTCAAAAAGTTCTATTTTTTGAGGAGCTTGTCAATCGCTGGCCCGACCATGTGAGCGCCTCAGCGCCAGAAGTCACTAACTTCGTCATCGCCCCGTATGAGGGATTCATCGATGGTTATCCTACCACCGAAGGCGGGTATCTCGACGAACGCGATGCCGATGATTACCTCGCTTGGTTCGTCGATGCTTTATGGGGACTTGAAAGGGCGTTCGAAGACGCGGAATTCGCTGCATCGCATACAGACGCCTACGCACTCGGAGCGACAAATGAGACGCGCGCAAAGTATGTGGGAAATTTGCGAATTCAGGCGGATCGTTGGCGAGCGGAATTTGAATTGCTCAAACCATTTGCTGCTGACTGTGCAAATTCGATCGAAAGCGATGAACTTAGAAGGGTATCCGATCATTGCAAGGAAGTTGCCGAATTTTACAACTTCGAACGCAAGCTGGAGCTGGATGTCGAGAAAGTTCTTCCGATTGAGAAACAAAACGCGTGTCGTCCTTTCTTTCCGTACTATGATTTTAGTGTGAAGCAAAATGAAGGACTTACACTAAAATCAAAAAACGAAAATGGAAACAAAGAAGCCGGATCCGGATTGCGTATGGAAGCCTTTCTATATGCACGGCGCCAAGATTCTGGGAATGGCGTTTATTCCAGGCTGGTGCATGACTTGAAAGTGAGGATAGTGGAAACGGAGGGAAATCAATCCCGTCGTGACATATGGGAAGATGCTGAAAATGGATTTTGGGCGATTGATCTTCAATATCTGGACACAGCAGAGGGGATGCCGAACGAAGTAGACTATCGTGAATGTGTAATAGAAGACAAAGGCCTTACGCGAGGACTGGTCGGCGAAATACGCGAGGAAGTATCAAAGAGCAAAAAGGCAAAGGAACAAGTGGCGGGCGACTTTATCGAGTTTGATGCACAGAGTTCGACAAGCGTCCTGAAGAGCATAACTTGCAAAGTAGATGCCTCCGGGAAGGAGCTGGTCATACCGTGCGACTCCATTAAAATTCAACCCGCGTTACTGCCAATCGTAAATTACCTTGATAGTCAGGCTGTTCCGATTGCACCGCTTCCTGACGTCAAAAAAGTTGCGGAAGTGAACCAATCAAAGACAATTGGCCGGATTATTCACGGGCGCAACATACGTACGGCGCCATTAGTTTCGGGAGCCTTGTCATCGCAATCAAATACACCGAGCGATTCCATCGTCGGAATGGGTGTGTCTAAAGATGCAACTTATGTCTGGTATGCAAATGGGACAGCATCTAAGGGGCGCAGCAACAATCTCGATTATTTCAATAAGCCCTACGCCGTAAGCTTTCCTCCCGGTTATTCCGCAAGCGACGTCGTTGCAATGGGGGTGGCGGCAGGTTCTTCAAATCTCTCTTATGCGTGGTATCGGAACGAAAAATTTTCTGTCGGATACAGTAACAACCTCAATAGAAACAGCCCGCCAAGCGAATACACGTTACCGGCGAGGTACTCTTCATCAGACATCGTTGCTATTGCGATCGCCGGTTCAAACGATCATGTCTATGCGTGGTACAAAGACGGATACGTGTCGTCCGGAACAGCAAGTAAGTTGGACGAGTATCGTGCGCCATATGAGTACACATTACCGCCGGGTTATTCCCCATCTGATATCATTGACATAGGGATCACCAAAGATGATCGCGTGTATACGTGGTTCAAGGACGGAAAAGTGTCGATTGGCAGCGCCGACGATCTCGACAGTGTAAAGGACCCATACCCATATTCTAAGCCCTAAAGGGTAGTTGTCATGCAAAAGTCAGTAATTGATTCATACAAACCGATAGATCTGCGTTTTGTCTTGCTAATATGCTGCGTAGCATTGCATTCACCGAGCAGTCTAGCTCAGCAGGAAATTTCTTATACTTTCGAAATCGTAAAGGATGAACTTGTTCCCTTCTTGATCGTCGGTAGCGTTGCGCCAACTCCCAACGCAACGAACCGTAGTAGGACGAGGGAGGTAGCAAATTGCCTTGCAAATTTGCCCCGGCAACACCAGAAACTTATTCCACCTATCTATGTGGTTCCGGCATTGCCCGGAGGAAGAAATACTGGCGGGGGATTCTATCCTGTCGACACAACGCGACATCCAAACCCCGGTGAAAATGTTGAAGCATGGTTTGGAAAAGAGAGCATTACAGGTGTTTCTGATGAGTTAATTCAATCGGAAATTGACGAGGGCGCCGTAGGAATTGTTGCAGTAACTAAGTCCGCTTTCGAAAAGGATCGGCGCAAATCATTTCTGTTTTCAGTTCTTCATGAAGTGGCTCATGGGTTGCAGGAGTATCATGCGTTGGTCCCTCCTGGCACGCGAATAGAGCGGCTAGGTCAAAACTACCGGCGAAATGGAGTTGAGGTCCGAAGTATCCGAGAACATGCGGCGCAAGCTTATTCTCGCTATATATTGGTCAACTGGAACATATGTACGACCGCGGGTTCCTATTCATCAGTTAGCCGTTGTACACGCGCAGTCAAGAATTTGCTGCGCGATGCACCCGCATTTGAGAACGTATCGAACGATTGGACGCCCAGTACCAAATGTTGGGAGCGAACTGAGTGGGCCGAGGCGCCTTTTTCTCAAAACAAAGCCCACGAGTCATCCGTTCAACGTGCAATAGACGACAAGGCCGAATTGTCGTTGATCGGGCTAGACAATGGTTTTCTTGTGTTCAATCGGGAAGCATTTCGCGATGAAGTCTCAAAATACATTTGGGGCGGCAAGTATGATCCAACGGACTCTGAATTGTATCCAAACGACGGCTATCTTGTACTGGCTGAGTCAAAAATCAGAGTTGAGGTTGGCGATACACATTGGTGGCTTGCAGAGTACATTCCCGGCTTCAATGATTCGCAGTTTCAATCCCAAATGGACGGCTCCTTCATACAACAACGCGATCGCGCGCCGACCTTAACTAACTTTCGCGCGCTAGAGATGACCGCTCGTCCAACTTGGATACCAACAGAAGTATGGCGTGACGTGCTTGCACTCTCAGCAAGTTCTTTTGAAGGCATAAAGCGGTATAGCGACAATAGTCCCATTCAAACTGACATAGTAGTTGTATTTCACGGCGGCCGGTTTGGCGCATACGCAGAGATGATCGAAGATACGGGTCGCCTTTACGACCTTTCAGATATTGTCCCACCAAAACAGCTTGAGTTGATTACTGGGCAGTCGACCGAGCAATCAAGGATTCGGTGGTATGCGGACGCCAACAAGGATTACAACGCATACATGCTTTCGGCAGTAAAGGACGGCAAAACCGTAAGGCAGGCAAAGCGCGATTATGTCAATCACGCACATCGAGAACTTGTTATCACTGTACTCAAGAGTACACAGCGCGGCATAGACAAATCCTCCAAACCAGCGGAGGCGTCGGTTGCGGCTTTTCAGTTCATATGGGGTTTGATTAGCAACGAATAGCGGCTGTAAACTATTTTATATCTCCTCAAGTGCCAACGACAGTTTGTGCAAACGGATCGAGGAGTTTAGTGACGATCTCAAAGTTGCGATGGCTGAGGCGTAGGCGTACGTTATTTCCTCTAACGAGATGTGCGAGGCGGCGAGAGACGTCGATGCGCAGCAGGAAGGGGTGAGGGCGGCTTATGAAGCCTGCATAACCCATAGGTACGGCTGTTATTCGCCAGAAGTGGAAGTTGGCTAATTCCTGGGCGAATGAGGGCCTAAGGAGAATCCGGACGTTCGAATTCTAAGAGCCACGGTAATTCTTCGGATAAAGCAGGTGGCATGCAAAATAGGTTTGTTGCTAGTGTGTCGTCATGTGCGCTGCGTTCTTCTTCGTATTCGTTTCAACGCCTCAAAGCTGAAGAATCTTAGGAAGTTAAGAAGCTTACTTCAATAGAATAATAACAAAAAGAATGTATTTTGATAGACGGCTCTTTGCTGACATGTCATATTATTTTCGAAGACTGCCCAATAAATTTTTGCGTATATAGCAGTTCGAGAACGCTCATATTCAATATGAATATGGGGGCAGAAAACAATGTAATAATACCCGCCAAGGCTCGACACTTTAATAGCCAGCAATGGGTCACGTTTTCAACAAACAGAACTGCAATATACCCTAGACGGATGAATGTTCTAATCATCGGCTGCGTATAAGGTCTTCAGTGTTTGTTTTTTACATTTAGCGGTCCGATATCCGTCACACAATTGGATTGGAGAGAAACTCATGACCTTTTCCCAATTGTATAAATGTGTTGCCTGCGCAAGCCTCGCACTATCCACACTAACGGCCAATGCATGGGCCGAGCCGTCGGTTTCGTCGATATCCCCGCATCAGTTTGATCTGGTTCCGGGAGGTCCGCCGGCAACGGTAAAGATATCTGGTGTGGATCTCACATCATTAAGATCAGTGCGGCTAGCAACGGGACCAGGTTTGTCCAGTGTTCGAGGCTTAAGTGCAACGCGGACGGCTACAACTAACACGTCTCTTAAAATGGAAATTGCTGCCGAAAGCGCATTGCGTATTGGTCGCTATCGCATGCAGCTCATTGCGGACGACAAACAGATTGGAACGCTGGAAATTGTTATAACTGCTACCGCCCGGACTTCGACGGTGACGAGCACAATCCCGCGGGCAATTGCCCAATATAAACCGCGAGTTATTGCATCACCTCAACGGTCGGCGGCGGCCGTGGCAGGCGGAACTCGAACGGCTGTCGCGGGGCTCCGCCGCGAAGGTCTTCGTCGTGTTGATGAGGGACGTCGTGTTGCAAGAGCCCTTCCAACCACCTTGAGCGCACAGTATTGCACTCAACAAAGTGGTGTCTTGCCGCCTCCCCAAATCACTTCCTTTAGCCCATTATTGTGGGGCTCTTCGGGCGGAAAGATCAGTTTTGTTGGACCATCCGGAGCTAATTTTCAGCCGAGCAAGTTTTGCGCGCGCATAGGTTCCGAATATCTTAAGATAACAAGTCGCACGGCTAACCTAATCGAAGCCGAGTTACCCGATCGGCGTCTGACAGGCTCGCTGTTTGTTAGCCATGGCACTTCAACCAGTGAACATGCGCTGGAACAATACTATACTGTATTTGGCCCCCCGGTAATTACGGCTGTGTCTCCGACAAGTATCACTCGCGGCGACATCGTGACTGTTACTGGTACGGATTTGGGCGGAATTCACGAATTCACGATTGCCTCTAATTTCACAACCCGAGCGGTGAAGATTTCGTCGTCTAATTCCAATTCTGGCTCTGAATTTATGGCTGCTGAGGAGTGGGCGATGAATTCGGAGGGGACTCAGATTACCTTTCGTGCGGGCCCAATATTTGAAGGAAGTGTAGATTCCCTTCCATTAACTCCCGCTGCTCCCCAACCGCAGCAACTGTCAGGACAGCTGCGGTTCGCAAGAATTACGAATTCTACAGGTGGCCGCTACCTTGTGGCCGGGCCAGCCGTAACTTGGAAGCCAGATGTAACGCTGTCCCTCACCTCCGTATCGCCGCCGCGCTGGGGCGACGCAATCCCCAATTTCTTAATCCTTGAGAGCGGATACGAACTGACCAACGGTAATATTATTCGGATCGAAGGAACGAATCTCCGTCGAGCAGATTTTAAAATTGGTGAATTAGATTTGATACAGTCAATATCGGCACACGGACGAAATGGGAATCTTTTTGTTCCTGCACACGCTACCACTAACTACTTAACTGTAAATAAGGATGGCCAAAGCGTGGTTAGTGCCGAGCCATTGGTTCTCATTGCCCCGCAGTTTTTGAATACGCCCCCCACTGATATAAAGATCGGCCAACAAATTTCATTGATGGGTTGGGGCTTAAAACCATCAAATACTCATGGCCTTGTATTTGAATTTAAGCTCTCTGGCTTGCCTAATGCTAGCTGCAATGTAGATCTGTCGATTGACGAGCACACCGAATATTCCATCAAATTCACTGTTGTTCAAAGTGGCGCCATACCGAGTGGTTGCCTACAAACAAACTTATTCGGTGCCGGAACCACTCGTCACGTAGCGCAATTTGTTGCTAGATTTAATGATGTAGAAAGGGAGCTTTGGCGCGGGCCTTATCAGCTGACACCGTGAGTCAATAAATAATGAACACATGTTGCTAAGATAGTTGAGTATTATTTCGTGCCTTTCCAGAGAAATGATTAAGAATACGCACTTTCTCATTGAAGATGAAAGTTTCGATATCATCGCTGGGCCGGTCGTTTGAGTTAAACAATTGCTGCGTATCAATGTGACGAAAACTGTAGGTTCCAAATGGTCGGTCCGGTGGCAGTATTGCGAGTCTTTTGGTCGCACAGATACGGCCAGATGGGAGGCCTGATCAACAACGGTCATTCGCGGATATTGACGGCATTAAACGGCAAACGGACTGCGTGCAAGCGCGGCACGCTTCAATCGGTCGCAAATAATTCCAGTTAGAGGTCTGTAATTCGACAGCATTGTCATGTCGTAAATTGGTGTGAGAGTCGGCCGTAATTGATCCTCCCAATTTAGACCGCTCTAGCGTAACCTGAGCAAATGAATGATAGAGACAGTAAAGCTTCGGACCGAGCGACATTCTGCGCCATATGTGGCAATGAAATTTTGGCGACGCCCGAATCACCAGATCTACAATTGACCAAAGAACATGTCGTGCCGCGGTCTTGGTACGGGAAAAGTGTTAACCCGACGAGTGCGCGAGATCGTTGGACTGTTCCGGCCCACAAACAATGCAATCACAGTTATGCGAAAGACGAAGAGTATATATTACAGCGGCTGACGTATCAGATCCGAATGGAAAGGAAATATGGGAACGAGTCTTTCGTGGCATCAATGAGAAGGCCGGTGACGGAACGGCGGACCAGGCCGCGCGTTCGCGAGCGCGTAAACGTGTAGATAACGAATTACTAAGCGGTTCAGAATTAACTTCTAAAATCTTGGCGAACGGGCTTCAGGGCTTGTCAAAACCGGCGCAAAAACCTGAACTTGCAATAACCATAAAACAGGAGCGATTAGACCGAGTACTCGATAAGATATTTCGGTGTTGCTTTTACAAGATACATGGCTTCCCGCAGCCGTCTACTGCAGACAGTGATTTCGGGATCGTGCGTCATGACTCCTTCGCCAAAGCTTATGAAATACTCGGCCAACATTTAAGATGGGTGGACTTGGGTGGAGGCGTTTTAGTTGGGGCGGGACACGTCTCCAATAGCAAAATATCGGTGACTGCGATTAATATCTTATTGTGGAAATCCGTGTACCTTAGATGCTTTATAGAGTCGCCACTTTGAACCAGAGTTACTGGGACAATATTCTCAATTTACATTTTCGAATGTCCGCATTGGGCCAAATGGCAGCTGCTGGATTGTCGTGGTAAACTACTGCGTACGGCAGCAACAAAGAGGCGAAGCATGCCAGTTTCGATTGAAGGCGGATGTCACTGCGGAGCGGTACGATACAAATGTCAGACAAAGCCGGCTTATACGTTCTATTGCCACTGCATCGATTGTCAGCGTACGTCGGGCAGCCCGTTCTCGATGGAACTAATGGTTGAAAGGTCGGCGACAGAGTTTAGCGGCCGGACCAATCAGTATGAAGTAACCGGCGATTCAGGTAAGCCGGTTAAGCGCCATTTCTGTCCTGCATGCGGTTCGGGCGTGTATTTAGAATGCGACTCCGATCCGGACTATTACTTCGTGAAGGTGGGCGGTTTGGATGATGCATCTCGGATCAAACCTGAAATGCATATCTTCACAGCGGCCAAACAGCCTTGGATCGAAATCAACGATGGATTGCCGCAATTCGCTGGAATGCCTGACGGGTGATGTGATCCAGTGCTAAGAACGCATTCGCGAACGTCCGTTTTGGGCCAATAGCTGTCGGCAAATCCCGGAACGACGGTTGTGAAAGTCGCCAAAAGCGGACATACCATCAACGAATAATTCCCGTGGCACCACCAATGTAAACCATCAGCAACGCCAATAATATCAGCATAAACCCAATTTGGAGATATTGTTCCCATCCCGAACGGTAGCGAGGAATAAATGGTGGGAAGAACGACGCCGCTAGTGGTAGCCAAGGCCAATTTCGTTTACGCGGACTAAAATTGTCTTTTGTGTCATCGCTTCCCGCTCTGGTCTCGGACGGCTCGTTCTTTTTGCATGCATTCAGCGCATTTCTCGCGGCCTCACAGTCACTGGAACCACATAAAATGCGGTATCCACCAAGACCAATTCGTAAATGAGGCGCTGTCGTTAGGTGGTGTTCATTTTGAATTATTGTCTTAATGCCGCGCGAATTTAGAAAAGAGTTTGCGACGTATGCTTCCTCTGGATCAATAAATCGCGTGACTTCTACAAGATCAGCCATAACCTGAATATATCATATTTCTCCGAAAAATCTCGTTTTGTGAATGTCCGCTTTGGGTCAAAAAAACCGCCGCCTAGCCTTGAGTGACGGAAACCGCCCAAAGCGGTCATTCAGCGCTTTCTTAAAGCCCGGAAGAACCAGTTAGTCAGAGCGGCGGCTAAAGCAAACTGCAGCGCTGAAAAAAGCGGCATGAATACGATATATGTCGCAGTGATGAGTAAAGGCTGTTCGAGCTGATATACGATGAACGCAGCACCTAATGCGCCAAGAAGCCCGCCCGCAATGGAGCACCACTTAACGCTCAATTTTTTGTTTTTGTGCATCGGAATCTTCTCGCCAGAAAATGGACATTTGCCTCGGATCGCTCGCTCCTGCCAAACTTATAGGTCTGCTTCCTCTTCAAATAAGCGACGCTTCCGGATTTTCATGCCGGCATGCATATTCAACGCCAGCGGGACAAGGAAAAAGAATAGTACCCACGATATTAGCATAGCTCTTAATATCAACTGAGTGGTCAGCCAGTCGGGAACGTCAACAAACTTGGTGAAAACGTAGGTGAACGCTAGGCCTAAGATCGCTGGTAATCCCAAACGGGTCATTACCCAAAGCTGCCGTCGTTGCGCCGTCGCAAATTCGTGCGTCGAAAAAGTGCCGTCGATAAAACCAACGGCAAACAGTACGATCACATACACAGCAATGATACCAACTGCGACCCAATAACGATCCGTGAACATAGCCGACAAAAAAGCGGAAACACATAGAAACGTAAGTACGTTTACGATTTTATCTTTTGTTCTTACCTTCATAAGCCAGCTGACTATAGAAGGATCGACAAAGAAATAACATGTTTCTGATGTCCGCTTTAAGTCCAAAGCCATCGTCTGCGGGTAAAACGCTTTGAGCGACGGGATTTCGCCAAGGGTGGAAATTCAAATGATGCCACGTCGAATTGCCCAGAAAAAGGGCAAACTCGCTTTAGCGTACACAGCTGAAATCGTTTTGATCGTTCTCAAGATTTAGTTTTCAAGCCGATACGTAAGAGTAACCTCGATACCCGTTCTTTGGACAGCTTGGCCGTCAATTATTCTCGGTTCGTATTGCCAACTAGCCAAACTCCCCTTTGCATGAGCTTCAAAGCAAAAACTCGATGAATCTACGACTTCGATATTTTTTGTCGTACCTTCCGCCGTAATGTCATATCTGAGCGTCACATATTCAACTTCTTTAGCGTCTTTCGCGCACTTCGCCGGATAAGATGCGGCGACAACGGGTGGCGCTGTCTGCAACGTTGGCATATCGAACGCTAGCCTGGTTCGAGTGTCCAGTTGTGGTTTTGGCTGTCCGTCAACGATTTGTGGATCAAAACGCCACTGTTTTACCGCCTCGATAGCTGCGCCATCAAAACAGCTGTCTGTGGATAGTTCTATGCGAACGTTCTCGGTCGTTCCCTCGCGTGTGATGTCATAAATCACATCAACGAATTGCTGAGTAGCTTCGCTGGAGTCTTGTGCACATTCTTCCGGAAACTCTGGGGCCGTTCGTTCAATCGGGCGAGCAGGTTGGTCCAAACTCGCCGCATTAGTCGAAAGAAAAATGAGTGTTACAACAATCGGAAAAATCGAGATTGATTTCATAGAATGCCCCACTCCGCTTAGCTTCACGGCGAACAATCTATGGTGGTCGCATAACAAAAAAAAGGGCGTCTTCGCTATTGGAACCATTGCGGCAGTGTAAATCCGGCCAAATGTCGTCGTTTAATCGCTGAACGACAGAATTTCGCCAAAAGCGGACGTTCGTGGTTCTCTAGATTCGGCGTGTTGCGGCTGCATACATATAACTTTCTTGATTGTATATATCGTATGCGATGGCCAAAACGCCGTGATTTTTTTCTGAATCGTTAAGATCAAACCAATTCGTTGTAATAGGCTGGTTTAGGAGTACAATTAATGTGTCAAAGCCAATGTCGAAATTTATAAACGCTCTTAGTTGGTCCTCTTCGATCTCCTTGATAGGAGCGGATATGTAGGTAACTCCATTAATATTGCTGCGAAACGGTCTTGATTCAATCTCGAAGTACTCTCCTCTTGGGAAGTCGCGCTCGGTCGCGATCAGCATTTGAACACAAATTGTACATTCGTCCTTTCCGTTTGCGATACTTTTCAATTTTTTTAGCAACTCGGGCTCACACCTGTCCCACGATTCGTGAATGTCATATTCGAACAAGGAATTAATTCTCTGTTGTGATTTTCCGGGCGGCGCGAAAGCATAGTATTGTGAATTGCGAAACAGATTGTGTGCAAACAAAGCAAGGCCTCGTTTTGGTTTCCGTTGGTCAAGAAACTTGCCCGCGTCCGTCACCGCGTACTCTTTAAGTTTTTCAACTCTAATCGGGTATACGACTTTCATTTCAATTCCCAACTCATGCCCACCATTCGCCAAAAAACAGACATTGCGGCGAGAGCAAATTGAACGATAAATTGCTTTGATGTTTATACGCTTTGTTTTGATGAGGCGAAATGAGGAAAGCGGCTCTCGAGACGGCTTTTTCTCAGCGGCCTATACTCTTCTAGATAAACCTGAGACTGCAGCTCACGATGCGGACGCATTGAGTGCTCTACTTAGCTGGTTCGAGAAAAATCTAGCCGATCCAATCCGCTTTAATAGAACAAAATCGAAAGGGTATTATCGGCGTGCGACGAAGGGAATATCATGGTTCAAGGCAAGTGCCACAGACCATATCTCTCAGGCTAGGCAGATATCTGAAATACTACGGTTGCATGGATATTTCGTCGAGGAACTGAAAACAGAAAGGCCCGGCTACCTAGTATATGAAGACGAATACCAAATAGTCGCCGAACCCTTTCGCGACACCGGCGCATGACTATTTTTCGCCAAAAAAGCGGTCATTCATTTCATACACATTCCTCACCGAATACTACTCAGTACATTGTGGACGAGCTCTCAAATTGGATTTGTGTCGGGACTGTTCAACGTGCGCCGGCAACTCGGTTAATTTGGCTTCTATTGCATCAATCTTCTTCCTAATCGCAGCCCGGTCGGATTCTTCCGACGCGCATCTAAGAGCTTCCCGTGCTTCTAACAATTCAAATCGATAATGCCGGGCGCATTGCTTGCCCGGATCAAGCTTGAAGTATCCGCACTCATCATCGATTTCGCCATTTATTGTAGGTATTATCTGGCGAAGAAAATCCGCAAACTCGATCTCCAAAGTTGCGCGTAGATGTTGCGGAGATACGAAATACATATGCTCACCCGTAAATAGCGAAGCATCGATAACAGGTGGTAGGGAGCGAGCCCGGCCCGGCTCAAGCGGATATTCATTTCCTGTCAACGGATCAACTATTCCGCGCTCAGCTAATTCCGTTTTGGTGCGAACCAAGCAGTAACTGGTCGGGGCACCTTCCGATAGAGCGGACCTTACATCAACAATGACCGATCTAATAGATAGAACCATTTTTCCATTTGAAACAACCTGACCGTTTAACTCATCCGCTAACTCCTCCGCAAAGCTCTGAAATGGTGCGGTTATCACTCTTGTTTGAAAAGCTTTGGCAGCCGCCTCGACGTTCAATGACTGACCGCAAAGTGACAACTCACCAATATCTTCGTCATCCGTAAGCCGCACATTTAGAATAAGTTGAAACGCAATAGGACGTTCGAAATCATCGACAATTGACGAGAAACGATAATGATCGTCGATCAGGTCAGGATCAGGGCCAGAGTAATACGCGCCGAATCCGGTAAATTGCCGCAAGTTTGTTTGTTCGACGTTTGCCGCGTCATTCGCCAAAGCAAATGACGAGCTCATAAGCGAAAATGCGAATAGCAAACAACGAAACTTAATTTTCATTGAGAAGCGCCCCGGTAAAATCCACATCCTAAGTGAAATGAAACTACCATGAAAAAAGATCCCTCCGTCAATTGGAAGGCATCGGTCGATACGCCTTAGCGCAGCAGTGAATGTCTCGTTTGGGCCAAAAGTACACGGTCAAAATCTCAATTTCTAACGACTGCTTTTGCGCGCGGATCTGACATCCCAGTCGATCCGCGCCACAACCACTTATGGCAAAAACCTGACAAAAAATTGCCGCCTTTCGACGGCCACGTCAATTCGAGGGGGTATCAGCATGGCTGCCGGGCAGCCAGGCTTTGCATCCACATCTGAAAGGTGAAGATTCCACTCTCACGGGCAATCATCGAACAACGACGCTGCCGATCCTCCGGTTTTGGTTTCTGTTTCCAACGTAGTGGGCGTCGTGTGACGTGCGTCACACCCGTCCGGCTGTGGAGGGGGCGGCCGAACGCATCCACAAATAAACTGCACCCTCGCGCTTACCCCTTCTGCAAAGTATCGACTTCTTTCGCCGCCTCGCACATCTCGTCGGGGGAGATAGCGTAGGCCTCGGTCATTGCCGCTTTAAGGTCGTCGCTGAACTCCTCGATCCGTTTGCACAACGCCTGTGTCGTCGCCGGCGTCCATTCGGCCTTGCAGGCGATGATCTTGAAGTCTTTCTGCTTCGCCTGCGCGCGGCCTGACAGCGCGTTAAATCGATCATTCGGCACGACAAAGGTTATGTAATCGCCGTTCTCAGCCTTGGATTGCACGCACATGGCGCCGCTCGGCGGCTGCGGGCCTGCCTGAAGCAACATGGCCGCGGCGAGAAATGACAGCATCAATCAGTTCCTTTCAAATTTAACGAACACCAACCAGTCTACCTGCGCCCCAACCCGTAAATTGGATCGCCAGATCCGGCGGGACCATTTTGCACAGTTTGTACATACAATATGTACATTGCATATTCATGCGGTATACAGACGAATTGCGTATAACAAAAATACAACATAAAAAATTCGTATTGCAAAGTGAATTTTCAATAATTGCATTGACAAAGCAAAAACTCGATTTAACGATGTACTTGCGGATTAATCATCCGTCTCGCGTTTGCGGCGCATAATTTACCGGAGACTGCCGCGCCGAAAACGCATCAACGATATCACTGCGTGAATGCACTTCCGATCACCGCCGGAAGACAGGCGGCGTGCGTTCGGAATGCAACCGGAGAAGGGTAATGAATCAACGTCAAATCATGCTGACGGCGTCGGCTCTGGCGCTAACCGCCGGCATTGCGGGCGCCGCGAGCGCTGCTGAGACCGTCGATTATACGTACGACGCGCAAGGACGTCTTGTGAAAGTTGAGCGGTCTGGAACCGTCAATAACAATGTAGACACCGAATATACATTCGACCACGCGGACAATCGCACCAAAGAGAAAACCACTGGATCGCCAAACCCGCCGCCTTGATGGACGGCGTTTTGTATTTGCGTAGCTGATTTTGACAGCCGGCGCCGCGGTTTAGCCGCCCGTCCGGCCCATTTCGGAGGAACCGGCATATGAACCGGGCGTTTATGCGCGCCGCGGCAGCGGCTGCTATTGCACTATTTTCGTCAGTTCTCAGCGTGACTGCGGTTCTGGCGCAACCGTCCGAAGCGCCGCCGCCCTCCTCCACGTCACTCGACGGCAACGGCGTTGATGTCATCACCGGTGATTATTACCCGCCATACCCCTCGATTTCGATCGGGTCGGGGCCCGGATCGCTCGCTTATACGCGCGAACGCAGCTTCCAATATATCGACTCTCTGTTCGGCGGGGTAACGTCCACAGGCTCCACATATTCCGTGACGCTGTTCGGGCAGACCACGATCTGGACGAAATCAGGCAGCACCTATTCACCTGCCGAAGGCCAGGGCGGGACGCTGTCGGAAGACGTCAATGGCGATTTTACGTACACGGCGCCCGACGGCACCGTGGCGATCTATGACGGGGCGTATGCGGCGTTCGCGCCGGCTCTGGCGAAGGATGCGCGGGTCACAGAGGTCACGCTGCCAACCGGCGAGAAATACACCTACGTCTATGACCTCGAAACCGAATGTTTCGAGCTTTTTGGCGATCCATGCGCCATTCAGATTACCTATGTGCGCCCCAACAACATCACGACCTCGCTCGGCTACGAACTCACATATGACTATCTTTCAGATACTTGCGATCCGGACTGCGACGGGGACTGGTATTCCGCCACGGAGGTCGAGGTATCGACATCGTTCTCAACGCCGGGGGCGTGGCAAACGCTCGACTTCTCTGGGAACAACATCACCGACGCCGATGGCGGCATTTACACATACACGCGCAATGGGTCGAACGACATTACCGGCGTCCGCTTTCCCGGTTCAGCGTCCGACGACATCACGATCGCCTATAATTTGGACGGCGAGGTTTCGTCGGTCACGCGGTTCGGTCTTGCGACAACCTACAGCTATTCGGACAATGGCTCGACGCGCACGACGACCATCACCCATCCGGGGAGCACGACCACCGTCGTTACGTCCAACACGTCGACCAATCGCGTCGCATCGAGCAAGAACGCCCTCAACAAAACCACCAGCCTTGTTTACGACAGCGCCGGGCGCCTTCTCGAAGCGAAGGCGCCGGAAGGAAACTACGCCAAGTACGCGTACGATTCCCGAGGCAACGTGACCGAAGTCCGGAACTATAACAAATCGGACACGGCGTTTGTTTACGCCTTCCGGGCGTCCTACCCGGCGACCTGCACCAACGCAAAAACCTGCAACAAGCCCACCTGGACCAAGGACGCGCTGGGGAACCAGACTGACTACACCTACGACAGCACCCACGGGAGCGTCCTCACCGTCAAGGCGCCAAGTCCCGGCGCCGGCATCGCAAGGCCGCAGACGACGTATACCTATTCTTCGCAGTCAACGAATACCGGTTCGGCGTGGAAACCGGTGACCGTTTCAACGTGCTCGCTGACCACCGTTTCGACCTGCGCCGGCAATGCGGCCGAAACCAAGGTCGAGTTCGTCCATGGCAGCGTTAATGACCGCCGCCTGACATCGATAACGACAAAGGCCGGCAACAGCTCGGTCTCTTCAACAACGACCATGGCGTATCAGTATCAGCGGCAATTGCTTTACGTAGACGGCCCGCTCTCCGGCGCCGTCGACCGCACCCGCTATTTTTACAACGTCATCGGCCTCGTCACCGGCGTCATCGGCCCCGACCCGGATGGCGCCGGCGCGCTCAAATATCGCGCGACCCGAACCACCTATAACGCCCGCAACCAGCCTTACCTCACGGAAGTCGGTACGACCACCAGCGCCACGAGCATGGCGTCCTTCTCGGCTCTGCAGTCAACGACGATCAGCTACGACACGTACGGCCGGCCTAACAAATCGACCTTCGCGGCCGGCGGGACCACCTATGCGGTTCAGCAAATCGAGTATCGCGGCGACAACGGGCTCGTGAACTGCGTCGCGACACGCATGAATCCCGGCGTCTTCGGTTCAACGCCCAACGGTTGCGCTCTGGGAACCACCGGTTCCTTCGGCGAGGACCGCATCACCCAGACCCTTTACGATGCGCTGCACCGGCCCATTCACGTGATCGACGCGAAAGGCACCAGCGTTGCCGCCAGCGCCATACGCACGACTTATACCGACAACGGCCAGGTTGCGACCTTGAAGGATGGCGAAGGCAATCTCACCACTTACGAATATGACGCCTATGACCGGCGCTTTAAAACCCGTTTCCCGTCAAAGACGGCGGCGGGGACGAGTTCGTCCACCGATTACGAACAATATACCTTCAACAACAACGGCGCGGTGACGAGTTTTAAGAACCGCGCCGCCCAGACCATCACCTACACCCTCGACAATCTGAGTCGCGTCACCGCGTCGTCGGGCGCCGGCGCCACCTCGCGCACGAGGACCTACGACAATTTGGGTCGCGTCACGGCGCTCACCGGCGGCGAGGCCGTCTCCTATACCTATGACGCCCTCAGCCGAGTGCTCACCGAAGTTCAGACCACAGGCACGGTCTCCTATGATTATGACGCAGCGGGGCGCCAGACCAAGGTCACCTATCCGGGCTCGTTCTATGTGAACTACGATTACGACGTTTCGGGCGCCGTCACCAAAGTGCGCGAGAATGGCGCGACGTCGGGCGTCGGGGTTCTCGGTACATACGAATATGACGATCTCGGCCGCAGGACGAAGCTGACCCGCGGTAATGGCGTCGTCACCGACTACGCCTTTGACGGGGCCTCGCGCCTCACCGACATGGACGATGATTTCAACGGAACCACTCACGACCAGAACATCGACTTCTCCTACAACCCGGCAGGGCAGATCACCCAGCGGGTCGCATCGAACGATCTCTTCGCCTATCTCGCCCATTGGAACATTGATGCATCGGCCATCGTCAACGGCCTTAACCAGGCCACATCCGTCGACAGCGATCCGATTACCTATGACGACAAGGGCAACGTCACCTCCTATGACGGCTTCACTTACACATACGACGCAGAGAACTTCCTGGTCAGCGCCGTCAACTCCAATGGCGGCTACAACGTCACCAACAAATATGACGCGGCCGGCCGTCTCACCGCCGTCAACGTGGACGGCGGGGCCAATAATCCCGACTTCCTCTACGCCGGCTCACGTCATATCGCGGAATATCTCGGCAGTACGCTGAAGCGTCGCTTCGTACACGGCGCATCCGTCGATGAAGTGCTGGTCTGGTATGAAGGGGCCGGCACGTCCGCCCCGCTATTCCTGATCCCCGATGAACGCGGCTCCATCGTCGCTGTCACCAACGCCAGCGGCGACGCCACCAGCCTCAATGCCTATGACGCTTACGGCAATCGGGACGGCTCCGGGTTCCTGCGCTTTCAGTTCACCGGCCAGACCTATTGGGGCCGCCTTGGTCTTTATTACTACAAGGCCCGCTTCTATCACCCCAAACTCGGCCGCTTCATGCAGACAGATCCCATCGGCTATGGCGACGGCATGAATATGTACGCCTATGTCGGAGGGGACCCCGTGAACTTTGCGGATCCGAGTGGGTTGGAAGGGTGTACGCTATATGACTGCGACGACGAGATTCGCACAACCGGACGCAGGCTGCCAACTTCATCCGGCGGCGGAATTGGACTTGGCGGAAGACCGCTTGGCGCGAACTTTTCGTCAGGACGCCAGTATGACCCATTTGAAGGTTTTAACTGTGGCGGGCCCGGAGGATGCCACTTGGTAACGGGAACCCGGACGGAAACGGAATATGACACTACGCGCGTAACCTTTGATATAAGGCGTGGAATATTCGCTTTTGGCCATGAAAATCATTCCGCACGTACGGTTTGTGCTGACGGCACAGGAATATCGGATAGCGAATTAGCATCTGAATTCTCATCTTATGTTGTCCCGAGAGTGTTTCCTGCGCCCGCTGCAAACAATTCTCTGAACCTCGTTACGACCGGGACACCGCTTAGACAATTTCCTGGTGGAGTTGTTCGAACGACTTTTGACGGGCCTTTCAGTGGTACAAATACAACTACGCCACTTCATGCCTTTTATAACGGAACTGCAACAAGAACCTTGACTAGAAATTCCAGCGGTGGCTTAGTACTTTCCACGACTGGATCTGGCGGAAATCTTAGTCCTGTTCTTGCCGCCGCGAATGCCCTTTTTGGTCCGAGAATTTTCGCTGATCTCGATAGAGAATTCGCAGAGCGCTTAGCCAGCAAATACTCACAGTGTCGTTAATTTGGGACTTCGCATGATGAAAAACTTTACAATTATATCTCTTAGCTTCTTATTGGTGGCGTGTGGATACGTTTGGTATTTTACGTATGATCGTGTTGCAAACGCCTCTATCATTGGGGATGTGGAAGTTAGTTCAAACGAGGCGCTCAAAACCTATCTTTCTAATTTTGCGATGGACCGTAAATACAAATTTATTGATCAAAAAATAGCGGTAACGTCACCCGAAGTTTTTTCGATTTATCTTGAACGGAAAGACATACTTATTTCAGCTACAACAGTTCCAAATGGCACCCGACTAAACATCGGTTTCCATAAATCTAAAAGGGAAAAGAATCGGCCCGACAATGCTACTCTAAATCAGCTGGTAAACGCGATTTCTACTGACTTAGCTGGCATTAATGGCGTGGAGATAGTTGAGAAAAACTTGGCCGAATAGCATCCCCCTGCCGTAGGGTGAACTTCAGCCCGCCGTGACTAAGGTGCGCGAGAACGGGGCGACGTCGGGCGTCGGGGTTCTCGGTACATATGAGTATGACGATCTCGGTCGGCGAACGAAGCTGACCCGCGGTAATGGCGTTGTGACCGATTACGTCTATGACGGGGCGTCTCGCCTCACCGACATGGACGATGATTTCAACGGAACCACCCACGACCAGAACATCGACTTCTCCTACAACCCGGCGGGACAGATCACGCAGCGGGTCGGTTCGAACGATCTTTATGCTTACCTTGATCACTGGAACATCGACGCGGCCGCCATCGTCAACGGCCTTAACCAGGCCACACCCGTCGACAGCGATCCGATTACCTATGACGACAAGGGCAACGTCACGGCCTATGACGGGTTCACCTATACTTATGACGCTGAAAACTTTCTCATCAGCGCCGTCAACTCCAATGGCGGCTACGACGTCACCAACAAATATGACGCGGCCGGCCGCCTGACCGCCGTCAACGTGGACGGCGGGGCCAATAATCCCGACTTCCTCTACGCCGGCTCGCGTCATATCGCGGAATATCTCGGCAGTACGCTGAAGCGGCGCTTCGTACACGGCGCATCCGTCGATGAAGTGCTGGTCTGGTATGAAGGGACCGGCACGTCCGCCCCGCTTTTGCTGATCCCCGATGAACGCGGCTCCATCGTCGCCATCACCAACGCCAGCGGCGACGCCACCAGCCTCAACGCCTATGATGCTTACGGCAATCGGGACGGATCGGGGTTCCTGCGCTTTCAGTTCACCGGCCAGACCTATTGGGGCCGCCTTGGCCTTTATTACTACAAGGCCCGCTTCTATCACCCCAAACTCGGCCGTTTCGTGCAGACAGACCCCATCGGCTATGGCGACGGCATGAACCTATACGCCTATGTCGGAGGGGACCCCGTGAACTTTGTGGATCCATCCGGTTTAGGCCGGGTTTGCACAATCATTACAGGTTCAAAAATCCCACGCTGTGTGAATGTCGATGGAGACGGAGATGGCTCCAGCACCGATGACGATCTGGGCGATTTAACGCAAACTCAAATTAACCGACTCGGCGACGCATTTCACAATTTTATTGCCGCCAATGCGGGGGCCGATCTGGGCGAATTTGCGCTGGTGGTTGAAGGCGGGTTTAGAATGGACCAAGTTCTATTTCGTGTGGTCTCACAATTTGTGGGATCAGCAAGAGGAGGATGGGGAGGCTACGATATCGTTATACAACTGACAGGCGGATTTCTAAACGTGCCCTCAGTTGATAGGGGTTTTGGTCGTACGGATGTCGTAGAAAGGGGCGATGAAACATTTTTTGCCATGGTGTTTAATCCCAACTTTCGATCCAATGATGTTGTGTTTAGACAAAGCCCTAGCGATATCGCCCGAGGTATCATTCATGAATTTGAGCACGTTCTCGGTGGTGGTCGGTATATGCGCCCTGGAACGCCTCCTCACCAAGCGATAGATAGACGGGCTAGACACTTGCTGCCCCTGTACGGCTTGGGCGGCGGCGGCTGCCAGCCGATCGGGCCATATCCGGGATGCGATTAGAAATTGATTATGGGGTCCACACAATGATTGTAAAAATTTTGGCGGGATTCGCTTTAACTTCCCTGTTTACTGCTTGCAGTTCCGCAGAAACGACGCCCGTCGAGCTGCCCGCTTTCTGTGAGATTGGCCAGACGCCAATAGAAGACGACAAGGTCTATTTTGACCTTGAGAAGAAAAAGGCTTTTGTTGAGCAAGGCCACGCATACAATGCGGATTTAAGGACGATTTCGACGGCTGATTATGTAGGCATATATTCGCCAATGCACTTGCTTACACCGACCGATGACGCCCTGAAGAAAAAACAGCCGTTGGGTTGGAATTTGCGGGGTTACAAATTTACGGTCGATTACACTGTAAGTGAGAACACCGGTTGGGTCTTGGTGCGGTCGCGAATAATTGAAAAGCCGGACAACTCAGACGCAACGACTGCGCCCGAAGCAGCCAAGCGCGGGCGAGCGACTTGGCACGTTGGCACGGATGTTCTTTACTCGCCCGGTTCAGGAATAATCGCATATCAGGATATCACGCATATCGGCGGTGAGATTTTTTCGACAGCGTTTTATCGGTGTAGTGAAGCGAAGCTAGCTTTTGATGAAATTAAGAAAGCAGAGTCGAGCCAACAGTAACTACCAACAAGTTAATGCGAATCGCTAAAACGGCGCACAAAACGCTCTCAACGACGCAGTTAACGTGTTCCGCAACCGCGCCGGGGCAGACGTTCACCTACACCCTCGACAATCTAGGTCCGGTGACGGCGCTCATCAGGGGCGAGAATGCTTCCTACACTTACGACACCTCTAGCCGGCAACGTCGGAGAGAAACGTGAACAGGCGCAGGCATTAAAGAATGAAGAAATTCAACGTCGTAAATGAATTTGTCCTTCAGTGCATTTTGGGGGCAATTTCTATCGCCATCATCATCGGCTTGATATTCTTGGTTGATTTATTTTTTTGGTAGCCATGAAACAATTGAGCTGGGATTGACTGCGTTTGTAGGGCGGACGATGCGCAGCAATGTCTGTCACCAAGATACGCGCGAACGGGGCGACGTCGGGCGTCGGGGTGCTCGCGACCTATGCGTATGACGATCTCGGTCGGCGCACGAATCTGACCCCGTCAAAGGCGTAGTCGGTGACGGGGCGTCTCGCCTCACCGACATGGATCACGACTTTAACGGCACGACCCACGACCAGAACGTAGACTTCTCCCACAACCCGGCAGGTCAACGTGGTGGCGCAGCAGGAGCTCGATGTTATGAGAGTGCGGCGCGATGATACGCAGCATGTATAGCCGGCGATCCGCTTCTGCCGTTAGATACATGGAACAACAAATATGACAGATGAAATTTTGAACATCAGTGGCCATCTGAACAAAGACGGTAGTAGAGTTAGGCTTATTTGCAAAATATATGGGCCGTATAAAGATGAAAAAGGTGACGCTTTTTATTGTCGTATCTTGATTCCGCCGATCGTTAAAAATGAGAAAAAGGTTTATGGCATATCTGGGGAGCAAGCCACGGAGCTATCGAAAAATTTTGTTCGCAAATTACTGAGCGCGCAAAACATTTTTGATGGGGACGGCAAAACAACTCAAATCAACGATCTATTGAAATAGCCTTTGAGGTGTGGGTAAGAGCCGGCCACCAATCTGTTTACCCTCTCCCTCGGATGCGAGAAATGGAAAAACACCGGCGCAGCCGTCGTCAATCAAATTAGTCTAATCTCTGTACAAATTATAATTGAACCAGAGTGTGTCTAGCCGACTTAGGTCCAAGCGTTAGTTGCGACCGGGTACGTCGATTGTCCGCTTTTGGCGAAAAGTAGTCGTTCTATCTACACCTACAAATCTTGAATAATCCGAGTAGCTCACAATGCTATCGTAGCCCGCAGCTTGATTAGGTCGTCGAATGCTTTCCGCGACCTCCCTATCTCGGTTTGAAATCTTCTCTCCAGCTCCTCGACCGTGGAGCAAGATTCTTTGTGTCGGCTGGAGGCTTACACTGAACAAAATTCGTGCAACGCCTTCGAGGCAATGCCTATTTTATTCCCACCATAACCTCCGTCTGCTGACAGACGAAATCTCTCAACATTTGCAGGTCGCTTAGACGTTAACAATCGACCGATTAATGTTGCGCGGCGTAATCGCGCGTCAATGAGAGTTGTCGATATTTGTTACCCTGTTCGTTACCCGAGAACTAACTGTTGAAGTTCGCGATCCACTAATTCATTGATTTTATGGCGCACCGGAGCGGGTGAAAAACAGTACTGGTCGGCGGTGAGGGCGAGGGGGCGGAAAGTGGCTTAGTCTGGGCGTTGGAGCCCGCAACTAAGCTATCGATTTGATGGACGCCAACGGCGCCGCGGCGATTGCGCCCCTTTATCGATTCCTAATTTTTGGCGTATAAGCATGGTCTATGGGGTTTTTGAGGCAATTCGTTGCGCTGACTCTGGTGCTCGCCTTCGCCAATTACGGCGTAGCGGCGACCGCCGTGCATTCCCATGAACATCAAGGATTCCATCAGCTTCATGTCGAGTTAGAAGGCGATCACGGTCACCATCACGACATATCGGACCACCACCACGAAAAAATTGATCCCGACACCGGATTCCCTACGCCTGATCATTCTGAAACCGGTTTTCATTCGCATTCGACGCCGCAATTCGGTCCGACGGATACGACTGTTTCGTTGGCTTTCGTACTGAAAACAGACCGGATTAAGCCGCTGGACCCTGCCGCGTTGACACAGCGACACCGGGAAAAGCCTCCGTTCAAACCTCCGCGCGCAATCCTCTGATCCAAACGCCCGACGTTCGCGCTTATCGCGCGGCGTAGCCATGTTTGTGACGGAGGAGGTTTTCCGTGATGAGATTATGTATTGCGGCCCTAATCGGGCTCGCATCGGTCGGCGGAGCGGCGGCGCAGTCGACTGACAATGTAGATTTTACAGCCGGTGAAATTCTAACGCGCGAAGCGGCTGTCGCGCGAGCGTTGGGTGACGATCCCGGCGTGGCGGCGGCGGCGCAAGGCGTACGGGCGGCAGAAGCGTCGGCGCGCCAAGCCGCGTTGCGCCCCAATCCGACGTTAGATGTACAGTTGGAAGATTTTGGCGGCGCCGGGCCTGTGAGCGGGACCCAAGGCGCCGAAACAACCTACGCGCTGACGCAAAAGTTTGAATTGGGCGGAGATCGCAAAGCACGTCGCGAAGCGGCGGAACGCCAGGCTGGCGCCGCGCGCCTTCGCGCTGGTCTGTCTGAACTCGATTTGCGCGAGGCCGTCGAAATCGCATTTGTCGAAGCGCAAGCTGCGGTCGCGTTTGCGCAAGTTGCGCAAGAAAGGGTTGAGGTCGCGGATGAATTCTCAAACGCCGTCGCAGCCCGCGTTCGAGCGGCCCGCGATCCCGCGGCCGCAGGCTCGCGCGTTGCCGCACGACTGGCTGAGTCTGAAACGGACCTCGAAACCGCGCTCGCCCGTGCGAACGCCGGGAAAGCTGCGCTCGCGACCTATTGGGCTGGCGCCCCCGATTTTTCGATTGAGACGGTAAGTTTCTTCAATCCTATCCCTCGCGGCGGCGCTGAGGCGCTGGCGTCGCCGGATATCGCATTGGTCCAAGCCGAGCGTGATATCGCCTCTGCGAATGTTGAGATCGAGCGTGCGAAGCGCGTTCCCGATCCAAGCGTGCGCGCCGGCTTCAGACAACTGCGCGGCATAGATGAGTCCGCTTTTGTCGTCGGCGTGAGCGTGCCATTGCCAGTTTGGAATCGAAATTCAGGTGCCATCGCGGCGGCCCGTGCAGACGAGCGACGTGCGGAGTTCGAAGCTGCAGCGCGCGAGCGGGAGCTCGCTCGCGAAATCGCCTATCTGACATCGCAAGCCGATGCGGCGCGTGCCGAAATAACAGCGTACGCTGAGCGCATCATTCCAGCGAGCGAAAGCGCTCTTGAGCAATCATTGCGCGCTTACCGACAAGGCGGGCTTTCCTACATTGAGGTTTTGGACGCCCAGAGCTCGCTAGCCGAGGCGCGGGAACGTCAGATTACAGCACTTCTATCGTTTCACAGGGCGGAAGCGAGGCTCGCTCGCCGTAAGGGCGTTCTTGCCCCTGACAATATTCTGGAGAATTTGCAGTGAGTATAAGATTTGAAAAAACGGCGCTTATTGGCGCCGCCCTTCTGTCTTTGATGTTCCTGGCGTCGTGCGGCGGCGCGGGGTCTGCGCCGTCGGACTCCCATGGCGAAGCGCAGGGCGAGGAGTATGAACGCGGACCCCATCGCGGACGTATGTTGCGCGATGGCGACTTCGCCGTGGAGATTACGATCTTCGAAGACGGTGTTGATCCGCAATTTCGCGTTTATCCCTACGAGAATGACCGTCCGGTCGACCCTTCGACAGTCGATCTTTCAATCGAACTTGGTCGTCTGGGCGGTCAAGTCGATCCCTTCGCGTTTGCACCTCTGGATGATCTTCTCGTGGGCGATGGCGTTGTCACCGAGCCGCACAGTTTCGATGTTTCAGTGCACGCTACGTATCAAGGCAAACGCCACGAGTGGACCTACGACTCTTATGAAGGCCGCACCACGATCGCCCAAGCGCAAGCGGATGCAGCGGGCGTCGCTGTCGAGCCAACGGGCCCGGCCAAGATCATAGAAACAGTAACGCTCGCGGGTCGCGTTGAATTGCAGCCCCACGGGCGAGCAGAAGTTGGCGCATGGTTCCCCGGCCGCATTGTCGAAATGACGAAGAAAATTGGTGAGGCCGTTGACGAGGGCGAATTGCTGGCCCGCGTGACGGCGAGCGAGAGCCTGCAAACTTACGAAATACCGGCGCCGATTTCCGGCGTTGTCGTGGAGCGCCTCGCCAATGTCGGCGATGTCGCAACGTCTGATCACGCGCTCTACTTGATTGCCGACGCGACAAAGGTGCACGCCGAATTTTATGTCTATCCGCGCGATGCCGAACGATTGCGCGCAGGGCAAGTCGTCACGGTCAAAAGCCTAAGCGGCGATACGTCTATCGATGCCGACATCGAAACCATTCTTCCTTCGGCTGACATGATGACACAAACCGTCATCGCCCATGTGGAACTGCCCAATGACGATTTAGCGTGGCGTCCCGGTCAGGCCGTAGAGGGTGTTGTTGTGGTCGGCGAGGAAAAAGTTCCGCTCGCGGTTAAAACCGAGGCCTTGCAGCGTTTTCGCGATTTCACCGTCGTCTATGCGCGCGTTGGCGAAACTTACGAAGTGCGCATGCTCGAACTTGGACGGCGGACGCCCGAATGGACGGAAGTATTGGGCGGTATCGACCCCGGCGTCGAATACGTCACGGAAAATGCTTTTCTCATCCGTCAGGACGTCGAGAAATCCGGCGCCAGTCACGATCACTAGGGGCGTATCATGCTCGATAACATCATTCGTTTTTCGATTCGCAATCGCTGGATTGTGCTGGCGATTGTCTTCGCGCTTGCTGGTCTCGGTGTTTGGAATTTCAATCGCCTTCTGATCGACGCAACGCCGGACATCACCAATGTTCAAGTGCAGATCAATTCAGAAGCGCCGGGATTTTCTCCGTTAGAAGCAGAACAGCGCGTAACGTTTCCCGTTGAGACCGGAATCGCAGGATTGCCGGGGCTCACCTATACGCGCTCGATTTCCCGTTATGGGCTGTCGCAAGTGACCGCTGTTTTTGAAGACGGAACGGACATTTATTTCGCGCGCCAGCTTGTGAACGAACGCCTTCAATCGGTGCGCAGTCAATTGCCTCAAGGCGTTGAGCCGGAACTTGGCCCTATCGCGACGGGTCTCGGCGAAATCTTCATGTATGTCATTGAACCGGAGCCAGGCGCGCGCAAGCCCGACGGGTCCGAATGGACGCCTGAAGATCTCAGAACGCTTCAGGATTGGGTGATCCGCCCGCAATTGCGCACGACGCCCGGCGTTACAGAAGTCAACACCGTTGGCGGTTATGTCCGTCAGTATCATGTGACGCCGTGGCCCGACCGGCTTGCCGCGGCAAACGTCACAATGAGCGACGTCATCGAGGCATTGCACGCAAACAACGCAAATGTCGGCGCCGGATACGTCGAGCGCTATGGCGAGCAATTACTCGTGCGGTCAACTGGACAAGCCCAGGGTATTGACGACCTCAATTCTATTATTGTCGCCAATCGCGACGGCGTCCCCGTGCGCATCGCAGATGTTGCCGATGTTTTAATGGGCGAAGAACTGCGTACGGGCGCGGCGACGGAAGATGGAAAAGAAATCGTTCTCGGCACTGTCTTCATGTTGATCGGCGAGAATAGCCGCGTTGTCGCGCGTGCGGCGGCTGAAAAACTCGAAGAAGCCGCCAAAGCTTTGCCGCCGGGTGTGGTTGCCAAGCCCGTCTATGATCGAACCGAACTTGTAGATCGGACGATTGCGACGGTTGAGGAAAACCTCGTCATTGGCGCTATGCTGGTCATCGTGGTTCTGTTTTTGCTGCTCGGTAACATTCGGGCGGCGCTCATCACCGCAGCGGTCATTCCTCTCTCCATGTTGATGACAATTACCGGTATGGTGGAGAACAAAATCTCCGGCAATTTGATGAGCCTCGGCGCGCTTGATTTTGGTCTTATTGTCGACGGCGCCGTTATAATCGTTGAAAATTGTTTGCGGCGCTTTGGCCTTGAACAAAAGAGGTTAGGGCGATTGCTTTCTCGCGATGAGCGGTTCCGCGTCGCGGAAGAAGCGACAGTCGAAGTCATCAAGCCGTCGATTTTTGGCGTCCTGATCATCACGCTTGTTTATGTGCCGATCTTTTCGTTGACGGGCATTGAAGGAAAAATGTTCCATCCGATGGCGTTTACGGTCGTCATGGCCTTGACGGCGGCGCTCATCCTCTCGCTCACATTCGTGCCGGCAGCTGTCGCGCTTTTTGTGACTGGCAAAGTCTCCGAGAAAGAAAGTCGGGTCATGCGTGGCGCCCGAGCGCTTTACGGGCCGGCTCTAGAGTTTGCGCTGCGTTTCCGTTTCGCGGTGATCGCCGCTGCGGTCGCGCTTATTGGAATTACAGGCTTGGCCGCATCCCGCATGGGCTCGGAATTTATTCCCAGCCTGGAGGAGGGCGACATCGCAATGCACGCATTGCGAATTCCGGGGACGAGTCTCAGTCAAGCGGTCGATATGCAAACCGCGCTTGAGGCGCGTGTTCGAGATTTCCCTGAAGTCGAACGCGTCGTTTCAAAAATCGGGACACCGGAGATTGCAACCGATCCTGTACCGCCAAGCGTCGCCGACACGTTTATTTTCTTGCGTGAGCGGAAGGACTGGCCAAATCCGCGCAAACCGCGCACGCAGCTTGTGGCGGAACTGCAGGGAGCCGTGGAAGAGATTCCCGGCAATAATTACGAATTCACGCAGCCCATTCAGATGCGGTTCAATGAGTTGATTTCCGGCGTGCGCGCGGATGCTGCCGTAAAAGTCTATGGCGATGACCTCGATCAGCTATTGGATATCGGCCATCAGATTGAAGAGATTATCGCAGCGACGCCCGGCGCTGAAGACGCGCAATCGGAACAAATCACTGGTCTGCCGGTCCTGCAAATCGATCCTGACCGTGCTGCGCTTGCGCGCTTTGGCTTAAACGTTTCCGATCTACAGTCCGTCCTGCAAACATCGCTTGGCGGCGCGACAGCAGGGCAGATATTTGAAGGCGATCGTCGGTTTGACGTTGTCGTGCGACTGCCGGAAGTCTTGCGCGAAAATGTCGACGAAATTGGTCGCTTACGTGTTCCTTTACCGGATAGAGAAGACGGCATGCGCGGCTTTGTTCCGTTACAGGAATTGGCGAGCGTGTCGCTTGTCGTAGGCCCTAATCAGATTAGTCGCGAAAATGGCAAGCGCCGCGCGGTCATCACAGCGAATGTCCGCGGCCGCGATCTTGGTTCATTTGTGGCTGACCTTCGTAATCGAGTTGAGGCGGAAGTCGAATTGCCTGCGGGCTATTGGGTCTCCTACGGCGGCACGTTTGAACAGCTAATCTCCGGCGCGCAGCGACTGGCGCTGGTCGTGCCGGCGACGTTGCTTCTCATTTTCGGCATTCTCTTCGCTTTGTTTCGCTCGGCGCGAGACGCCGCGATTGTGTTTACCGGTGTTCCTTTGGCGCTCACCGGCGGCGTTTTCGCACTCATCCTGCGTGATATGCCGCTTTCGATTTCAGCGGGAGTTGGATTTATCGCGCTTTCGGGCGTCGCCGTTCTTAATGGCGTTGTCATGCTGACCTTCATCCGCGCGCTTGCAGCGGAAGGTAGGCCAGTCGATGAAGCGATCCGCGAAGGGGCATTGACGCGGCTTCGGCCTGTGTTGATGACGGCGCTTGTCGCCAGCCTCGGTTTTATTCCAATGGCGTTGAATGTCGGCGCGGGCGCAGAAGTGCAGCGTCCGCTCGCAACTGTCGTCATCGGCGGAATACTGTCATCGACAGCGCTTACGCTGTTTGTGCTGCCTGCGCTTTACCGCATTACGCATGGAAGCCGTCGCGTTTCGCCAGAATCACCAAATATGCAACCCGCGCCAGCGGAATAAATAGCTATCGCTCACGGAGGAACGAATGGGGATATTCGACCATCAACTTCGCGCAACGCTTAAGCGACCGCTTTCCTTACTCGCTTTTCTTTCGGCATGCATCGCTTTTATGTCGCTGTTTTCAGTCGCAGAAGCACATGGCGTTGCGGATGGCGATAAAGGATATATTCAAGAAACGACAGGCTTTCTTTTTGCGCCCTTTGTCTATCTCGGCGCAAAACACATGGTGACCGGTTACGATCACCTGTTGTTTCTGTTCGGTGTTATCTTCTTTCTTTATAAGATGAAAGACATCGGCATCTACGTGACGATGTTTGCGGTTGGCCATTCGCTGACGCTTTTACTTGGCGTCCTCGCCAACATATCCGTCAGCCCTTATCTAATTGATGCGATCATTGGACTTTCGGTTGTTTACAAAGCGCTCGATAATCTCGGCGCCTATCAGCGGTGGTTTGGATTCCAACCAAACACCAAAGCTGCGACGCTAATTTTCGGTCTCTTTCACGGCTTTGGTCTCGCAACTAAACTTCAGGATTTCAATTTAGCGCCGGACGGCCTGATTCTGAATCTCATTTCTTTCAATATTGGCGTGGAATTCGGTCAACTGCTTGCACTGGGCGCCATTCTCATCGCTATGGGTTACTGGCGGCGCACCCAGAGTTTCTGGCGACACGCATATACGGCAAACGTCGTTCTCATGACCCTTGGTTTCATTCTCACCGGCTATCAGCTTGCCGGCTTCTTTTTGGTTTGATCGGAGACAATCAATGTACAACGCAAACAAGCCAGACGCGTCCGAATTGCCGTCCACTGCGCGGCTATTAAAGTCTACCGCAGTCGCTGCGGTAACCGCGCTCATCATTCTTGTGACGGTGGTTCTGCCTGCGGAGTATGGCGTTGATCCAACGCGCGTAGGTTCCGTTTTAGGGCTGACCGAGATGGGGCGGATCAAGATGCAGCTTGCGGAAGAAGCCGCCGCAGAGGAAACGGAATCGGTTGCGGAAACCGTCGATTCTACGCCGGCCTCGTCACCGCCTAACAAAATTTCGACCAACATAACGCCAGAGGAATCCTTTGAGACAATCTCTTCCGCGACGCCGGCGGAGGAAGCGGCTCCGCAATGGCGCGATGAGGTGAGCTTCACGCTCGCAGCGGACGCCGCGGCCGAATACAAGCTCGCTATGAAGGAAGGCGAAGCTGCAGAATTTGAATGGTTCACTGACGGCGCAAAGTCGAATTTTGATACGCATGGAGACCGCCCCGGTCTAAAGTACTTTAATTACGAAAAAGGATCGCTGGCGCGTCAGGAAGGAACGCTGACTGCCGCGTTTGACGGGAGCCATGGTTGGTTTTGGCGCAACCGCTCCGGCGGACCGCTGACCATCACACTACGCACTCGTGGCGAATACACGGAGATGAAGAAAGTGCTTTGAAACAGCGCAATCGAAATCTGTCAGGCCGGCGCAGTAGTGGTCGGCGGATGATGAGGACCGCGGCGAATTTCTGACCGCTGCTTATGATCGCTGATAATGATGCCGTAATCCCGTCGAAGCTCTAGCAAAGATTCGTCCAGGAACTGCTGGTATTGAGAGAAGGGCCATCTTTTGCGCATCCTTAAGGCGCGGCTCGCCGTCAGGGCAATGCGGTGCACGTTCTTCAGTACGGTCATGATGCGACGCCCGTGCGCGAAGCCCTTCGCATATCTAACGTGATCACGATCAGTAGCGGCATTATGCATTTCAGACATCGAAACGTCTGTGCCTAGCGCCATCCAAACATGCGCGAGAATTTCATCGTCATCGGAAATGTCGCATCCAAAGAGCACATGAACAGCGTCATGCGCTTCTAATGCTTTTTGAAGATCGCTGCTCACGACCTCTTCGGAAACATCATGGTCGAGCGCACGTAGCTCGGCGATCGCATCGGCCAAACTCATCGTGCTTTCCGGGTCAAGGTATTTGGGCGTGCTGGCTCGCTGCAACGGCATCCTCCTTACGTTGATGCGGAGAGGCTACCAGCAATGACCCTAGCAAGAAATCGTCCATTAGGACGCAGCCGAATGGTTCCTTGCGAGACTTCCTAGGAATCCATCAGCTATTCGGGTTTTTCGGTTTCTGCGACGACAAATACATGCGTTGATAAAGTAGTTGAAAGCAATTTCGCTTTTGCTGAAAGTTGATTCTGCGCGCAAAAGCGGACATTCGTTCAATGGCATTTTTTCAAGTTCCGCCGCAAGAGCCACAAATTGACAGGCCATGCGGCGAGGAACCCGGCGGGAACCGCGACCATAATGCCGTACCAGAAAACAGGCTCAAAAACCGAACCGGCGGTCATGCCGCCCATTTGATAGTCGGCGTAGTTCATCGCTATTTCCATGACGCCGATGGAAACGGCTTCGCCGATCCAGATTAATTTCAGGGCCTGCCAGAACGTTTTCTGTTCGCGACGCATCACGGGAAGGACGCCGAGCGTAAACCCCGAAATGTATGCGAGCGTCGTCGCAAGAAAAATTGTCGGCCAGATGCCCAGACCCAACGTCACGCCAGTGGCTAGTCCTGCAACTTCGCCAATTATGCAACCTGATAAGCAGTGCAACGTTGCCTGTGCGGACGTGACGACCTGATTGGCGCCTGTACCGTGATGATGAGTGTGCTCTGACATTGGGAAATCCGGGTAGGGGGCTTCGAACAATAAAGGAAGGCGCATACATAATACCCCTATAGGGTATTGTCAATACGCTCTATGAACTAGTGCTCATGTTCGCCCGTGATCGGCGCAGATGACCAATGAATGTGAACGATCCGCCAACGGTCTTCGTCGCGACGCAGGACCATAGTTTCCATCATACGCGAGTGCACTTGTCTGTCGCGGAATGTCCCGTGAACCTGCGACTCAGAAATTACCGTCGCGAGATTATCCGCTGCAATCACGTCTCTTTTTTTCAATGAGAAATCGACGGCTGCCGTAAACGCCATATCGGCTGGCATATGATGACCGGCGTATTCGTCAACAGAGCGTTCAACGCCGCCACCTTCGGCAATAACTACATCCGGCGCTAACAGCGTGCGTACGGCCGCTTCGTTTTTGGCTCTCAATGCGACGCCATAGGCGTTGACGACAGCCTCCGGCGTTTCAGGATAACCGCCTTCGTCAAAAACAACGACGGTTTCATCGCCTGTGGCTTCCTGAGTGTCGTCCGTTGTTTCAGCGTCGCCAAGATCGTGACCGTCTTCATGATCATCGCTCGAAACCACTCTATTTTCTTCGCCATGGCCTTGTCCGGGCGCATGCTCATGACCGTGACCTTCTCCGGTTACAACCGGCATGCGCGAGACGCCGAGACCATGTCCATAGACAAGCTTACCGCCCCACCAGGCTGTTACAGACAAAGAACCCGCCGCCGCCAGGAATAAAACCGAAAAAAGAAAGGAAGGCCGGTGTGCGCGTCTGGTCCAGCGCCATAGGGAAAGCAGCAGGATGGCGATCGCTGTCGGCACAGCCCAGTTACGGTGCACGGTCATCGCCGTATGGGACGGCCCATCGTGATTTACGGAGTAATACGCCTGAAAACCTGCAAGCGCGGTTGCAATGAGGGAAACGGCGCCAATTGCAATCATCCAGTCGCCGGCGTGTTTGAGCGTTTCGCGCCAGCCGCCTGATGGTAACAATGAGACGATGAACAGGCTAAGCGCGCCAGTTACTGTCAACGCATATGCGAAGTGTACCAAGACTGGATGGATGTTCGGTTCAATCAAATTTTCCATGGGTCTCCTCCCTAAAACCAAACTCGCAATCCGGCGATAAATGAAACGCTCGATGGGTCTTCGCCATCAGCGCGAACAAAATCCGCCGTTTCTCCAACAGCGCGTTCCCATTCAACGCCGATATAAGGCGCGATTTCGCGTTTGATTTCGTAACGCAAACGCGCCCCGACTTCCGCTTTCGATAAGCCCGAACCGACGCCGTTTTCTGGAACGTCCTGAATGGCGAAGCTGAGTTCGGTACGAGGCTGCAAAATAAGGCGCTGCGTCAGCAACAATTCATATTCTAGCTCGACACGCGCGGAGACATCGCCGTCGTCGCTGACAAAGGCGGCAGCGTCGACTTCAAACCAATAAGGAGCGAGCCCCTGAACGCCGATAACGCCAAATGTGCGGTCGCTGCCAGGCGCAAAATCGTGTCGAACGCCCGCCTGAAAATCGAAATAGCGCGTGACGGCGCGCGACCACAAAGCTTGAATTTCCGCATCCTCGAACGCGTCTTCATCGAACGAGTATTCGCCTTCCGTCTTGATCCACAATTTATTTTTATCGCCGCCATACCAACCTTGTCCGTCCCAAAGAAAAATCGGCGATCCTTCATTGGAGCGATACTCAAGCCGCTCTCCTTGTATGAAGAACATATTGGCGGCGCCGTGCTTTTCTTGAACGGCGCGGCGCGCCTCGGCCATGGCGGTTGAGTCCCAATATTCGTCAGCCGCTGACCAGCCACGCTTTTCTTGTTGGTTATCGGCGTTCTGCGCATGCGCCGGAGCGGCAGACATGGCTAGCGCGACAGTGGAAAAGATCGCGGCGAGTTTGACTACAGAGTAAGACATTAGTGCTTTCCTCCGTGGTCCATGGTGTTGTGATCCATATTTTCATGGTCGCCCTGGTCGTGTTCCATTTTCTTGTGGTCCATGTGGTCATGGTCGCCGGCCCTATGATCCATCGCATCGTGACCGTCGTGGTCGCGCATGGCTATTCGTGGGCGGATCGAAACCACCTGCATCATGCCGGCATGCATGTGCATCAAAAGATGGCAGTGAAACGCCCAGTCGCCGACATGCTCTGCCGACACGTCATAGGACAGTTTTTCGCCGGGCTTTACGATGACGGTATGTTTGCGCGGCTTATGGTCTCCGCCGCCATTAACGAGATCAAAGAACATGCCGTGCAGGTGAATCGGATGTGACATCATTGTATCGTTAACGAGGGTCATCCGAACCCGCTCGCCTTCATGAAATACAATCGGGTCGATAACCTCGGAAAACTTCACGCCATCGAACGACCACATATAGCGTTCCATATTTCCGGTTAGGTGAAGTTCGATTTCGCGGCCTGGCGGACGCGTATCTGGATTAGGGTCGAGACTGCGCAAATCGGCGTAGGTCAATGCTCGGTGCGGAACATCCTCCAAACCCAATCCAGGCTCGTTCAGCCTGTAAACCGGCGCCATTGCGACCATATCAACGCCTGGCCCTTGTTTATGATTGTGACGCTGTTCTGCGGTTGTCGCTCCGTGGCCTTCATGCTCATCCTTTTCCCCGCCTATATTGTGGCCGTCATGCATGTCGTGACCATCATGCGCGTTCGCCTGGTCCATGCTGCCATGGCCCATTGCGTCGTGGTCCATTGAAGCATGATCCATTTCTTGATCGCCGCTGCCGTGATTTCCATGATGCGCCATTCCCATATCGCGCATGGTGAGCGTCGGACGCTCGCGCAGCTGCGGCGCTTCGGCGCGCATGCCCGGATGGGGTCCAAGCGTTGCAACGCCCATCCCGGAACGATCAATCGACTCTGCAACGATAGCGTAAGCTCGCTCTTCGCGCGGTTCGACTATGACGTCATAGGTTTCCGCAACGCCGATTTGAAACTCATCCGTTTCAATCGGCCGAACGTTTAGTCCGTCCGAAGCCACGACAGTCATCGGCAGACCCGGAATGCGGAAATTGAAGATCGTCATCGCCGAAGCGTTGATGATCCTCAATCGCACCCGCTCGCCGACATTGAAGACGCCATTCCAATTGTCTGACGGCGCGTGGCCATTGATAAGGTAGGTATAGGTTGCGCCTGTTACGTCTGCGATGTCGGTTGGCGACATACGCATGGTTCCCCACATGGAGCGATCTTCGATTGCGCCGCCGAGACCCATTTCGCCCGCCGCCTCAGCAAAATCGGAAACGGTGCGTTCTTGAAAGTTGTAAACCTCACTGTTCTTTTTCAGCTTCGCGAAAATCCGGTGCGGATTCTCGAAACTCCAATCGGAGAGCACCAGCACATATTCGCGGTCATAGCTGACCGGGTCGGCGTCTTTGGGATCGATGATCAGTGGCCCATAGTGGCCGAGTTGTTCCTGAAGTCCTGAATGAGAATGATACCAGTAGGTACCGCTCTGAGGGACAGCAAAGCGATAGGTGAAAGTTTCCTTCGGTTTGATGCCGGGAAAGGAAACGCCAGGGACGCCGTCCATGTAAAACGGCACGAGAAGCCCATGCCAATGGATGGACGTGTCCTTCATCAAGTTGTTTTTCACGTTGATGGTGATGTCGTCGCCTTCGCGAAAGCGAATAAGTGGCGCCGGCACAGTTCCATTAACACCGACCGCTTCACCTGCACGCCCGTCAATGCGCACCGGAAACTTCGAAATCGAGAGATCGAAGCACGTTCCCGATAAAACTGACAATCCGAAATTGCCGTCGCTCGATGATCGAGCCCAGGCGGGCAGCAATCCTGTTGCGCCAAGCGCGAGACCGCCAAAGCTGGCGGTTTGAATCAGTTTTCGTCTGTTTAACATGAAGATCTTCCCGAATTGATTGGCAATGCTTTGGGGGCGTCATCGCGTGAGTTTTGCGCTAATGGCGCAACAACAACGCGCTCGCGCCGCGTCAAACGCGGAGCGTTTCAAGCAATCAATTCAGGAGGCGTATTTTTAAAGAAACAGGGGTGGCGATGGGCGGACCGCGCCACAAGAAAGCGACAAGCTTGGTCGTACGACTTCCGCCATGCGTCACCGCCTCAACAGCATCAGCGACGATCGTCTTGGAGACCGGCGCAAACCCGAACGATGCTATTGCGTCAATCTTTGCTGACGCCTTGTAAAGCGCGGATGAGGCGCAATGATCACAGTCACTTTCGCCTGACATACAAGGGGCGTTTTTTTTGCCGTGATCGTGGGGGTCGCCGGAGGCGTTGTGGATATGATGTCCCGTTTCCGTATCAGCGGCATGAATGTCATGGCCGTCCGCATGAGCTGCGTTCGGGCTTTGCGAAAGACAGGCGCACGCGGCGTGGCTCGTTCCCAACACCAGGGCGAGGAACGCGATGACAACCGTCTTGATAGGTCCGTGCGTCACGAGCTTGACCAACCTTTCAACGCTCATTATCTATACCCCTGGTAGGTATAAGTCAATGAACAATTCTGAAGCCACAATCAAGCGCTTAAAACGCATCGAAGGCCAGGTTCGCGGCATTGCCCGCATGCTGGAAGAAGACCGCTATTGCATTGATGTTCTCCATCAGATGCAGGCGGTAAAATCCGCTATGGCGCGGGCGGAAAGCGAAATCCTGAAAGAACACGCTGCTAGTTGCGTTGCCGAGGCGATTTCGTCTGGCAACAAAAAGGCTCAGCAGGAAAAAGTCTCAGAGCTGGTGGATTTGTTCGACAAGCTAAAGCGCTGACAATACAATTTCGTTTTGGCACCCACGCATAAGACGATTTGCGCACGCTAACGTCCGCTTTGAGGATCAACCGGGAATCCGCGGTTAAGAACGCAGCTGACCGGGCTCCAAAGTCCCCTGGGAAAAACGCCTGGGATACCTCTCGGGATTCCGTCGGATACGTCTAGGGATTTCCTTGGGATTCCTAGGCGTTTATCGAAGCATCGAAGACGTCTAGAATCGACGAGGTATCTCCAAAGTATCTCCAGGGTATGTACCGGGTATCAATGTTCACTGTTTGGACAGTGTAAAAAGGGTGTCGCAAGGGTATCTCAGGGGGTGTCTGGGGTGGGGTATGGGCGTAGCCATAACGCCTATTGCATAGTGCTTTGGCCTACGCCGCACACACACCCAGATTTTGATTCTCGCGCCGTCTCAACATTCCGCATAAATTAACTTGGCATATATAGCAGAATTGACAGTAATAGCATTATTAGCGTAAATATCACATAATACGGTGAGCTTATGTATCTGCAGCCTTCAATTTCTGAGAACAGGACGCCGATCCACCCGAAATCGGTGGAGCGGGCGATTGGCGGCGGGTTGAAGGTTGTGGCGGCCCGCAGAGC
Source organism: Hyphococcus sp. (assembly GCA_965243785.1). Taxonomy (GTDB): domain Bacteria; phylum Pseudomonadota; class Alphaproteobacteria; order Caulobacterales; family Parvularculaceae; genus Hyphococcus. The sequence continues at coordinate 255,281 of CBDEVX010000015.1, forward strand.
CGTTCCCTTCGCTAAGCTCGATGGCAAGGCGCTTCTCGATACCGATGATCTTTGTCTGATTTTGGGCGCTTCCAAGCGAACCATCTATCGCTGGATGGCGGAAAATGAGCTGATGCCTGCAGGCCGCGCAGGGCGGGAATACTTCTTCGAAAAACGGCACATCATTTACTGGGACACACACTACAGGCCGCGTCCGGGCAGAAACGTGGGGAGTTAGCAAAGGCGGCGATGGGGGCGCTTGCCGAGCGCGTGGAGTATCGAGTGACGGAGAAAACGCCGAAAAGTCCCGCGAATGACAATCGCTGTTCCCGATGCCGGAAGGTAATTGTGGAAATGCCTCCGGAATTGCCGATCACCGAGCATGAATTGGCTTTGATTGAAACGCATTTTGGAGCGATGATCGCCGAAATGCTGAATGAAGCGGCAAATGACAACGAGCCGAGAGCGGGTCCCGACAGGCGGAGCGAACCATGAAAAAAGCTGCGATATATTTGAGGGTTTCGACCACGAAGCAGGCGGCGGGCGATCTCTCATTGCCTGATCAAAAACGCCAATGCGAAGCTTACGCCATCGACAAAGGATACGAAGTCGGCGAAGTCTTTGTTGAGGAAGGCAAGAGCGCACGCAGCGACAACCGTCCTGAATTCCAACGTATGATCACTCTGGCTTGCGCGCCGCACCGACCGTTCAATGCAATCGTGGTGCATAGTCAGTCACGATTTGCACGAAATACAAAAGACCTTCTAATTTACGCAGAAAAGCTAGAACAAAATGGCGTTGCGCTTTTATCCATCACGCAGGACTTGGGTGAAGGCGAAACTGCTGAAGTGCTCCGAACAGTTGTCGGCGCGCTTGATGAATACCAAAGCAAAGAAACAGCAAAACACGTTTCCCGATCCATGATCGAGAACGCCAATCAAGGTTTTTGGAACGGCGCCAAGCCGCCTTATGGATACAAAACCTATGCAGCAGATACGCGAGGCGCACGCATTAAGAAAAAGCTCGAAATTGACGAGCACGAAGCGGAAATTGTTCGTCTAATCTTCCGGCTCTACGTCTTCGGGGCCGAAGGTAGCGGTCCGATGGGCGTGAAGCACATCACAACGCACCTGAATGAACAAGGCTACCGCAATCGACAAAACAAACCGTTTCGCTTGCAGTATATAAGCGAGGTGCTTCGCAATACCGCCTATGTAGGTGAGCACTATTACAACAAGCGCGACTCACGCCGCGGCGTCGATCGCCCAAAGTCTGATTGGGTTCTGTTTCGTACGCCGCGCATTGTAGATGACGCGATCTTTTATCGAGTTCAGGAAAAGCTTGATCGCCAGCATCCGCTAAAGACACCGCCGCGACTCGTAAAATCGGAAATACTTTTGACTTCTGTTGCTAGATGCGGCGCTTGCGGCGCGCCGATGCGCAAACAGTCCGGCAAAAATGGCCGATATCACTACTATCGATGCTCAAAGAAATGCGATTCCGGAGCCATCGCTTGCAAGGGCGTTTCCATCCCTGTGAACGAGTTGGACGATATTGTCCTTTCGACCGTCGAAGAAAGGGTTCTTAGTGCGAAACGCCTTCGGCGGATGACGGAAGGACTGGTCGCTCGCGCAAGCGAGAAAAACGAAGCGTTAGCCGCACGACGCAAAAAGCTCGATGGCGAAAAACGCAAGACAATAATGAGCCTGAATGAGTTATATAGCCGTATTGGCGAAGGTGCGGTTGTGCTGGATGCAACCCTGCAGCAGCACCTCAAAGGTCTTCAGGATCGCGCCGAGACCCTAAAGCGCCAAATTGCTTTCATCGATCAAGAACGAAGCTTGCCCGTTGAGCGAATTAGCGATGACAAAGTCGAGTCATTTGGCAGAGCCGTCAAAACAGCGTTGCGTAATCCTGACAATCCCGCCTTTGCCCGCGCTTATGTGGAGACCATCATTAGCGAAGTGGTCGTCACGGATGAAGAGGTTCGGATTAAGGGGCCAAACGCAGCCCTAATGCAGCAAACGGCAGCCTTCGCCGCACGCGGCGAATTGGTACCATCTTTTGCACAGCAATGGCGCGCCCGAAAGGATTCGAACCTCTGACCCCCAGATTCGTAGTCTGGTGCTCTATCCAACTGAGCTACGGGCGCGCGCCGAGATGCGCTGGCTGCCCAGCGCCGGAGCGCGGGGTTTACCCCATGGGCGCGGCCTAATGCAAGCGCCTCGAATAGCGTGCCCGTGACGCTGATGCACGGGCTCGCATCTTCGTCCATATCACCCTATGAAGTCCGCCAGTCAGCGCTCCGAGGGGTTCATGCGACATCTGATTCTAACCGCCGCCTTCTTCCTATTCGCCTGCGGCGGTGAAGCCATCGAACACGCCGACGCCGCGTCAACGGAGCCCTCGTCGTCGGTCGGGGCGGATGCATCGCGTGTGCAGAAAACCTGGTTTATCGCCGCCGCAAACCCCTACGCCGCCGAGGCGGGCGCCGCGATCCTACGGCGCGGCGGCTCGGCCGTTGATGCCGCCGTCGCGACGCAGGCCGTCCTTGGCCTTGTGGAGCCGCAATCGTCGGGTCTCGGCGGCGGCGGTTTCCTGATCCATTACGACCCGACGACGAATGAGCTTGTGACGTATAACGGCCGGGAAACGGCGCCGGCGTCCGCGACGCCGGATCGCTTCCTCACCGCCAGCGGACAGCCGATGAACTTTTATGACGCTGTCGCCGGCGGTTTGTCGGTCGGCGTGCCGGGGGCGGTTCGCATGCTTGATCTGGCCCATCGCGAGCATGGGCGCCTGCCGTGGAACGTGCTGTTTGCCGATGCGATTGCGCTTTCCGATAGCGGCTTTGAAGTGTCACCCCGGTTGAACATGTTGCTCGGGCGGTTTCCGCGCGTAAAAACGATGCCAGCGGCGGCCGAGTATTTTTATGATGAAAATGGCGCGCCATGGCCGGTCGGCCATGTTCTGAAAAACCCTGCCTACGCTGCGACGTTGAAGACAATCGCTGAAGAGGGCGCGGACGCATTCTATGCCGGGCCAATCGCCGAAACGATTGTCGAGGCGGTCAACTCGGCGCCAAACCCTGGTGGCATGACGCTCAGTGACGTTGCAGCTTACCAGCCAGAAAAAGTCGATCCGGTTTGTTCTGGTTATCGCAGCTATCAGATTTGTTCTATGGCGCCCCCCAGTTCCGGCGGCGTTACGACCTTACAGATCCTGTCAATGCTGGGGGTGTTCGATCTCGCCGGCGCCGGCGCGTTCTCGGTTGACGCATTGCATCTTATTTTCGAAGCGAGCCGGCTTGCCTACGCGGACCGGAACGAATTTCTCGCAGACAATAAGCAACTTGCCGAGGGCGGCGGCCTGACCCCGGCGCAGGTCATTTCCGGCTTGCTCAGCCCGGACTACCTGGCGATGCGCGCAGCGCTGATCGATCCCGCGACGGCGTCTAGCGAAGTGGCGGCCGGAGATCCGTCTCAATATGCTAACCAGGGCGCCGGCGTCTGGCGGCCCATGGGCAAGGATGCGTCGCCGGAACCGCCGTCAACCAGCCATTTCGTCATTGTCGATGGCGATGGCCGCGTCGTTTCGATGACGGCGACCGTTGAGTTTGCGTTCGGCAGTCATTTAATGGCCGGCGGTATGATTTTAAACAATCAGCTTACGGATTTTTCCTTCCTCCCGGAACGCGATGGCCGGCCGGTCGCTAACGCCGTCGGCCCAGGGAAACGACCGCGCAGTTCGATGAGTCCTGTTATCGTTTTCGACGACGAGGGCGATTTCTACGCAGCGCTTGGTTCCCCTGGTGGACCGGCAATCATCGGGTATGTCGTTAAGACCCTCATTGCCCTTATTGACTGGGACATGTCGTTGCAGGATGCGGTGAATGCCCCGAACGTCGTTTACCCGCGCGATCAGGCGGTGATCGAGGAGGACGCGCTTGATCAACAGGTAGTCTCGGGTCTCAAAGACAAAGGGCACGGGATTTTGGAGCGCGCCTTGACGAGCGGCGTTCACGCCGTACGCGTTCGCAGCGATGGATCATTTGAAGGGGCCGCCGACCCGCGGCGCGAAGGCGTTTGGCTGACCGGCGTTGTCGAGTTAGAGAATTAGGCGCGAGCGTCGGGCAACGAAATGTGAAATTCCGTCCCGTCGGCGTCGCTTCGCGCAAGCTTTAATTCCCCACCATGCGCGCGGGCGACTTCTGCGGCGATAGCGACGCCGAGACCGGAGCCGCCCGGCTTTTGCGATCCCTTGAACGGTTCAAACAGATCCGCGCGCGCATGTTCGGGAATGCCGGGACCGCTGTCGGCGACATAAATCACCACATCACCGTCGTTTGCCGCGGCCCGGATATTGATTTCGCCGACGGTCGCGTCAGCCACATCTGGCTCTTTCGGCGCTATTGCTTCCACCGCGTTGCGCGCAAGATTGAATAGACATCGATAGAGCTGCGCACGATCGGCTGCTATGGTGAGATCATCCGGACATTCATTGCGGGCGGCGACATAAGTCGATGCTGTGTCCTCCAGAATTTCATCGACAAGGTCGCGAAGGAGAAAAGGTGCGCGATCAAGTTTACGCGCTTCCATGCCGCCGAACGATAACGTGTCGCGGCTCAGCGCGATTGCACGGTCGAGGGCGCTGATAAGGCGCGGGCTGAGTTTGCGCACCGCCGGGTCCTCGGACTTCGCAAGGCGATCGGACATCAGCTGGGCAGATGCCAATATGTTACGCAAATCATGACTGATTTTGGAGATGCCGGCGCCGAGCGCCGCTAGGCGCCGACGTTCACCCAGAAGTTCATTGATGCGCTGCTGCATCATTGCAAGGCTGCGTTCGGCCGCGCCTATTTCATCGTCGCGTTCGCTCGGTACATGGATCAGCGTCGCGCGATCGGGATCCGATTCAAACGCAGACATGTTGCTCGTCAGGCGGCGCACCGGATGCACGATCATGCGGTTGAGAGCGTAAAATAATAGGACCGCCGTCATCGACGATATAATAAGCGACAGGATAAGAATGTTTCGCGCATAGATGTGCAGGTCAGCGCGAAGGTCCGCTTGCGAGACAACGATGTCTAAGGTCTCTTCTGATGATTTCGTCGGTCTTGCGGAGACCTGGATAAGTGACTCGCCATCTGAAAAGATCGTCGCCCAGGCATTCGCAATCAGCGATGTTGGCAGCATGTTGTTCATATCGACGCGATGAATCTTCTGCGAGCCGTGTGGGTCGATCTCCGGCGCCAGTATTAAAACGCGCACGTCGCCTCGTTTTGCGGTGACGCCGCGGATGCCGGCAGTTTCGAACAACATTTTGGCGTCATCTTCCGTGATCATTCGCCCGCGCGGCCCTTCAAGCGCGACGCTGACGAGATAAGCCGCCTCTATACGCGCAGTAAACCAGTCGACGCGCCGTTTTGAAACGGACGGGATCATCACGACGATTTCCGCCAGAAGGACGAAAAGAACCGTGAGAAAAAGCAGCCGCGTCGTCAGCGATCGGGACGGAATGGTCGGGCGCGCGGTCATCGTCTCTTTGCTTAGTCGAAAACTGAGAGGAGAGAAACGAGTTTCCGTGTGCGGTCGGAAAAGAGCGTCGGCGTGTACCATTGACCGGCGGCGCGTTTCGAGATTTCGCCGCGGGTCGGGTAGGGCGCAATATAACTCGTGAAGGATTTGATCTTTTGCCTGTTCGCCAACGCGTAGGCCCAGGGCTGGATCAAATCGCCGGCGTCCTTCCCGACGATCGATGCCCCCAGGATCTCGCCGTTCTTCTTGGTGACAACCTTGATGAGGCCGCGCGTGTCCCGCTCGGCCTGGGCGCGGTCATTGTCGGTCGTGCGCCAGTAAACGGTCTTTGCGTCGTCGTGACGTTCTTTCGCCTCGCGCTCTGTGAGTCCCGTCTGCGCCAGTTCGGGGTCCGAATAGGTAACCCATGGCGCGAGGTGTTCATTGTTCTTCGCGGGTGTCTTGAACAAAATTTTTCGCACCAAAACCGACGCGTGATAGCCGGCGACGTGCGTGAACTGCCGGCCGCCGGCAACGTCGCCCATGGCGTAAACCCGCCGGTTGGTCGTGCGCAGGCTGTTGTCGACCTTTATTCCTTTTTTATCATGCTCAACGCCCGCTGCTTCGAGGTTTAATCCGTCCACTGTGGGCGTTCGTCCGACGGCGACCAGTAAATGCGTGCCCGACACCGTTTGCTGCCCGGCGCGTACGGTAACATTTTCATCATCGCCGGCAACGTGATCGACCATCGCGCCTTCGATGATGCGTACGCCGTCTTCCTTCAACTGCGACCGTACGATGTCGACCAGCTCCGGATCGTCCTTGCCGAGAATGCTTGGCAAGCCCTCGACAATTGTTGCTTCCGATCCGAGCCGGGCGTGCGCCTGCGCCAGTTCGACGCCGATTGGACCGCCGCCGATGACGATGAGATGTTTCGGCTGTTTGCGATTATCAAAAATGGTCTCGTTGGTAAGATAGGGCGTTGCGTCCAGGCCCTCGATCGGCGGAACGAAGGGACGCGAGCCTGTTGCAACGACAACGTGTTTGGCGCTGACGCGGACGCCGCCGCCTTCGACAGATCGTTCGCCGGTAAATGTAGCGTGGGCGCGGATGACCTTGACGCCGAAGCCTTCAAATCGTTCCTGGCTGTCATGTGGCGCGATAGCGGCAATGACGCCGTGAACATGATCCATCACCGCAGCGAAATCGACATCCGGTTCGACCGACCGAACGCCGAATTTCTTGGCGGTGCGCATAGCGTGGGCGCGGGTCGCGGCGGCGATGAGCGCTTTCGATGGCACGCATCCGGTATTCAGACAGTCGCCCCCCATCTCGCCCTTCTCGAACAGAACGACTTTGCGGCCGAGCTGTGCGGCGCCGGCGGCGAGCGAGAGCCCGCCGGACCCGGCGCCGATGATGCAGATGTCAGCTTTGATTTTATCCGTCATTCGGCGCGCTCGCCCAGCGTCGCCGCCTGCTTGTTCAATCTCTTCAGGACGACGGGCAACAATGCGAGCAACGCAAGGCCGACAATCGGCAGCAATGTCTGGGGCTGAAGAAGAATCCCGGACAGGGTAACGTCTTCCCCGGCGTCAAACGCCGCGCCTGCTGCGGCGCCGATACTGGTATATACGAACGTACCCGGAATAATGCCGAAGAAGGTGCCCACAACGAAGTTGCGCAACGAAACGCCCAAAAGTCCGGCGGCGATGTTGATCGCCCAGAACGGGAACGCGGGAATGAGGCGGAGTACGAACATGTAATTGAGCTCGTCTTCATGAAAGCCCTGTTCCATCTTCTTCACGAAGCCGCCTGCGCGATCATGAAGAAAGTCGGCGAGGGCGGTTTTGGCGGCGAGAAAAATTGCTGTTGCGCCGAGCGTCGCGGCAAATACGATTGCCGGCACGCCAACGGCGAGCCCGAACAAATAGCCGCCGAAAATCGTCAGAATGGACGCGCCCGGGAATGATATAGCGACGGCGGCGGCGTAAACGGCGATGAAGACGGCGATTGCGCGAACGGGCGAGGCATCAACCCAATCCTGCAGCGCGATCCGGTTTTCCCGCAACGTATCGAGCGTGAAGTAGCGATGCAGCCCAAGGGCAAAAAAAGCGGCCAAGGCTACGGCCACCGCTAAAATGGGCAGGAGCCTTTTAACCGTCGATTTCCCGGCGTCAGCCATCATATATTCCCTTTAATGCGGGGACCCGTTCAACGCCCGCCGGAAAGTGCTACCTAGCTGCCGAGCCGTACGCGCCCAAGTCAACTTCTCCGGCTATTCGCTCACAAACGCGCGAAAAGGAATATCTGGCCAAATCCTCGGAAAATTGGCGCACCGCCGGTTGACGGAGCATAATCTACCCTATATCTCCGCGCGCTCGCGCGAGCATTCGTATCTGAAATAAGGATCGGACCCATGAAACGGACCTTTCAACCGAGCCGGCTGAAACGTAAGCGCCGCCACGGTTTCCGTGCGCGCAAGGCTACCGCTGCCGGCCGCAAGGTCTTGGCGCGTCGCCGCTCCAAGGGCCGCAAGAAGCTCTCCGCTTGAGCGGGGCGTGAAAATTGCCGGAAAATCAATCCGGTAACAGTAATCAATCGAGGCTGACCGTGGTCACGCTCAAGAAACGGCGGGACTTTCTGGCGTTACGCAATGCGCCGAAAGTCGGGACTCCCACGTTTTTGCTTGCCGGGCGGGAGAATAAAGCGGCCGGAGACAAGGCCCGCGTTGGTCTAACTGTGACAAAAAAGCTGGGCGGCGCGGTTGTTCGGAACCGTATTCGCCGCCGTCTGCGGGCCGCCGTAAGGGAAGTTTTTTCAGAATCGGCCCAGCCTGGAACGGACTATGTCCTGATCGCGCGGAGCGCCGCAGAGACCCGTTCTTACGCCGCCATCCTTGACGATATGAAGCGGGGCCTTTTAAGGCTCGCCCGCGACATTAAATAACGCCGGCGTGAAGGCCGCGCCCAGAACACCCGAACCATTCAGGACAGCCCATGGACCGCAATCTGATCATCGCCATCGCTCTTTCCATGGGCGTGCTTCTCTTTTGGGACGTATTCGTTTCAGGCCCCCAACGCGAAGCCGTTCGGGAGGCCCAGGAGGCGGCGGAAGCCGAAGCCGCTGCTCAGCGAGACGAGGAAGTAGGCGAGGCTGATATTGCCGGGCTGACGCGGAACGCGGAGGAGGGCGCCGCGGTGTCTCTCGAGGAGGCGCTGGCCGAGTCTGTGGGGCGGGTGCCGATCCGCACCGAAACGCTGGAAGGGTCGATCAATCTCACCGGCGGACGCATCGACGACCTGACGCTTCTGCAGTATCGCGAGACTCTCGACGAGGACAGCGCCAATATTCGTCTGCTCAATCCGCGATCGGCGGAGCACGGACACTACGTACAGCTCGGCTGGATTGCCGGCGGCGACGCCGCGCAGGCCGCTGTGTGGACGGCCCCTGACGGCGCCGAACTGACGCCGCAGACGCCTGTCACCATGACGCGGCGTCAGGGTGACCTTGTCTTTGAGAAGACAATTTCGATCGACGAAAACTACATGTTCGAAGTTGATCAGACCGTGCGCAACGGCGGCGGTGATGCGCAATTGCTGACACCCTACGCCCTCGTCATTCAGCGCGGCATCCCGGAAGATTTCAAAGGATGGATGATCCTGCATGAAGGTCCGCTCGGCGTCATTGGAAAGGCGCTTCACGAGCGCAAGTACAAAAAGCTCGCCAAGAACCCAGACAAGAAGGTCGAGGAATCCGGCGCCGGCGGCTGGGTTGGCATCACCAACAAATACTGGCTCGCCGCTGCGGTGCCGCCGCAGGACGAGGACATGAAAGCCACGCTCGACAATATCGGCAGCGCCGACGAGCCGGTGTTCCGCGCAACGTACGCGCTGCCGCAACGCGCGCTCGCAGCGGGCGAGACCCTGACGCTGACCTCCCATATTTTCGGCGGGCCGAAGGATGTCGATTTGTTGCAGTCATACGAGGCGACACCGGAAAATGGCGGTCTCGGCGTTTATGATTTCGACAAGGCCGTTGACTGGGGCCATCTCTTTATCCTGACGCGGCCGATTTTCTACACGCTCAATTTCTTTGGCAATCTCACCGGTAATTTCGGCGTCGCGATTCTGATCCTGACGCTGATCGTCAAAGGGCTCCTCTTTCCCATCGCCAATAAGGGCTTTGAGTCCATGGCGAAGATGAAAAAGCTGCAGCCTGAGATCGAGGGCCTGCGCAAGCGCTATCCGGACGACCGCATGAAAATGCAGCAGGAGATGATGGCGCTCTATAAAAAAGAGAAAATGAACCCGCTCGCCGGGTGTTTTCCGATTCTGATCCAGATGCCGATTTTCTATGCGCTCTACAAGACGCTGTTCGTCACCTTAGAAATGCGGCACGAGCCGTTTATTTTTTGGATCAAGGATTTGTCGGCGCCGGACCCGACGACGATTTTCAATCTTTTTGGCCTCTTGCCATTCGACCCGACGGTGGTTCCTGTGGTCGGCGCATTTCTCGGCATCGGCGTCCTGCCGATACTCATGGGCGTTTCCATGTGGTTCCAAACGAAGCTCAACCCGCCGCCCACTGATCCGGTGCAGGCGCAGGTTTTCGCCATGCTGCCCTTTATCTTCGTCTTTATCTTCGCGCCCTTCGCGGCGGGCCTCGTTCTTTACTGGTTCTGGAATACGTTCCTCGGCATTCTTCAGCAGATGCTGATCATGAAAAAGAACGGCGTCGAAGTGGATTGGGGCGAACGGCTGCCCTTCATGAGAGCGAAGAAAAAGGCGCCGGCGCCCGGTGAGTGACGCGGCGGAATTTTCGCCGCAGGAAATTGAAGCCGGCCGTAAACTCTTCGCACAGGCGGCTACGTTCATGCTCGGTGTCGTCAGGCTTGACGACCTGCCCGACGAAGGGCCCGTCGAAGTCACATTCGCCGGCCGGTCGAACGTTGGAAAGTCAACGCTGCTGAATGCCTTGACCAATCAAAGTGGTCTGGCGCGCGCGTCGAACACGCCTGGCCGCACGCGGGAAATCAACTATTTTGATCTCGGCGGAAAGTTGCGCCTCGTTGATTTGCCCGGTTACGGCTATGCAAAAGTCTCTCGGAAGGAATCCGAAGTGTGGAATCGTTTGACGCGCGACTTCCTTCGGGGACGGTCTGTTCTGCGTCGCGTCTGCGTTCTCGTCGATTCACGTCACGGGCTTAAAGCCAGCGATCATGGCATCATGGATATGCTCGACGAAGCGGCGGTGAATTATCAGATCGTCCTGACCAAGTCCGACAAGGTGAAACCAACGGCGCTGGCGACGCTCATTGAAAAAACTACTGACGCCATCAAGAAACGCCCGGCGGCGCATCCCGTCGTGCGCGCCACATCATCGGAAAAAGGCGAGGGCATTCCTGAACTGCGTGCGGAACTTGCGGCGCTGGTTTAGCGCTTGGCGAACTGCCTCTTCTCGTAGTTCTTCACGTCGCGCCTTAACTCCGGCAACAATAGATAGAGCGCGATGATATTCGGGATCGCCATGCCAAACAGCATGGAGTCGATGAAGTTGAGGATTGCGGAGAGTGATACCGCAGCGCCGGTAGACAAGAGGAAACACAGCGTCAGTTTAAATACGATGTCGGTCGTCCGCGACGGCCCAAAGAGATAGGCGGCGGCCTGCGCGCCGTAGAACGCCCAACCCACCAGCGTCGAGAACGCAAACAGCACCGACGCGACGAGCAACAGATAGGGGAACCACCCGAATGCGCTTTCAAAAGCCGCGGACGTAATTTCAATACCCACGACATCCGGATTGAAGAGGAACGGTTCATAAACGCCCGTCACCACGACAACGAGGCCCGTTAACGTGCAGACAACGACCGTGTCGATAAAAGGCTCGAGCAGCGCGACATAGCCTTCGGTCATTGGTTCCTTGGTGCGGACTTGCGCATGGGCAATTGCGGCAGATCCGACGCCAGCCTCGCTCGAATAGGTCGCGCGCTTCATGCCATTGATCAGGGCGCCGACGAGGCCGCCGCCGGCGGCGTCGAGGCCGAAGGCGCTTTGAAAGATCGTTTCGAACGCAGCGGGGATCGCCGGAATGTTCATGGCGAGAATAACAAGCGCCGCCCCGACATAAAGTAGGCCCATAGACGGCACGATAATACGCATGGCGGAGCCAATGCGTTTTATGCCGCCGAGAATGATAATGGCGACGCCGGTCGAGATAATAATCCCGTACGTCACGGGCGCGGAGATGCCCGTGACATTAGCGAATTGTGCGTGGGACTGATTGACCTGAAAGACGCTGACCGAGGCGCCCATCGCCATCACAGCGAAGAAGATTGCCGCCGCCTTGCCGAGGGTCTTGAGGCCGATGCGGGAAAAGACCTCTTCGATATAATACATCGGCCCGCCGAGGATGCGCCCATCTGGCTGGACCTTTCGATATTTTACAGCGAGGGAGCACTCGGCGAATTTTGCCGACATGCCGAAGAAGCCTGCTAGGATCATCCAGAAAATCGCGCCGGGTCCGCCCAGTGCAATGGCGACCGGGACCGACGCTATGTTGCCAAGCCCGACCGTACCGGAAAGGGCCGCAGACAGCGCCTGAAAATGCGAAATGGCGCCGGGCGAATCGAAATGCTTTTGCGGATTGAATATCAGCGACCAGCCGTGGGTGAAGCCGCGGAGGTTTACGAAGCGGTTGGCGAAGGTGAGGATCACCGCCGCCGCCATCAGCCAGACGACGACGAGTGGTAGCGATACGCCAAACACATCGACGGAATAAAAGATGATGGAGGAGACCCAGTCCGAAACCGGCGTCAGCGTGTCGTTAATGCGGTCGGCGAGGGAGGGCGCAGCGCCGTCGGCCATGGGTATGTCCCGAGTGTCGCCGCGCGTGCCGCCGGCAAAGGAAGGCTCGCCAGCTTATCAGGCTTTGCGCGCAAGTCACTGATGTTGCGTCGCTGTTAACGACCTTGCGTCAAATTAGAGCCCGGACAGCGCCTGATCGAGGTCGGCTTTGAGGTCGTCGAAGGCCTCAACGCCAACGGAGAGACGGACCAGCGCGTCGTCGACGCCAAGCTCGGCGCGCCGTTCCGGCGGGATTGAGGCGTGAGTCATGATACCCGGATGTTCGATCAGGCTCTCAACGCCGCCGAGGGATTCTGCCAGCGTAAAGAGATCGACCCGTTCGAGCATGGTTTTCGCCGCATCAAGACCGCCCTTCAGGAAAACGGTGACCATGCCGCCAAAGGCGTCCATCTGGCGTGCTGCGACCTCGTGGCCGGGGTGGGATTTCAAACCCGGATAATTGACTTTCGAGATGGCGGGATGAGCCTCCAGCCATTCGGTTAGCGCCATCGCATTCTGCGACGAGCGCTCGAGCCGCAGCGCAAGGGTCTTCAGTCCGCGCAACGCAAGGAAGGAATCGAACGGTCCCTGTATGCCGCCAACGGAATTTTGCAGGAAGGCGAGGCGTTCGCCGAGGGCCTTGTCCTTGACGGCGAGCACGCCGCCGATGACGTCAGAATGGCCGCCGAGATATTTGGTCGCCGAATGCATGACGATGTCGGCGCCCAGATCCAGCGGGCGCTGGCAATAAGGCGACGCAAACGTGTTGTCACAACCGACGAGCAGGCCGCGCGCCTTCGCGATCTTCGACACCGCTTCGATATCGACAATCTTCAGGAGTGGATTGGTCGGCGTTTCGATCCAGACCATTTTCGTTTTGTCGGTGATCGCTGCTTCTAGGTTGTCCGGCGTCGTCAGATCGACATAGGAAAAGGACATCGCTGCTGAGTCTTTTCGCACGCGCTCAAACAAGCGGAATGTACCGCCATAGACGTCATCCATGGCGACGACGTTCGACCCGGCGGGCAGCAACTCCAGCATCGTGCCGATGGCCGCCATGCCGGAGGCGAAAGCGAAGCCCCTCGATCCGTTTTCAAGATCGGCGATACAGCGCTCATAGGCGTGGCGCGTGGGGTTCGCGCCGCGGGCGTAGACGAAGCCCTTGTGAACGCCCGGACTTTCTTGGGCGTAGGTCGATGTCTGATAAATCGGCTGCATCACCGCGCCGGTGGTCGGGTCGTGCTCCTGACCGGCGTGGATCACGCGGGTGGCGAAGGCGGGGCGGTTTTTCTTGTCGGTCATTCAAGGCTCGCTTGCGGTTTAACGGACCGTTAGCGCGTGCCGCCCCGTGGCGGAACCCCTAGCCCTTTCGCACTGATATTTTCCGGGTCTTTGCCTCAAGTTCCGGCGGTTTTGGAAGGTGCAATCTAAGAATTCCGTTTTTGAAGGTCGCTTCGATCGCGTCCGGATCGACATCGAAGGGCAGCGACATGGATCTGTGGAACGACGAATAGGCGCGGCGCGTCCCGTCTTCGTTTTCTTCCTCCACCTTTTTCTCGCCGCTGATGGTTAGAAGATTGTCGTTGATTTCAACATCGATGTTGTCTTCGTCGACGCCGGGCAACTCCGCTTCAAGTTCAAAGGCCTTGCCCTTGTCCTTGACGTCGATATGGATGCCGCGATGGGCGCCCCTGAGATCGCCGGAGCCGTCGCCGGTGAAGTAGGACGGCGCGCCGAAATCGGAGAAGAAGTCTTCGAACAGGCGGTTCATGTCGCGATGAAACGCATAGAAGGGGTCGCCGTCGTCGTTCTGGCGCAGCGCTGGCGCATTTCGACGACGGTTAAAAACACTAAGGGGTTTGAACATGACATTGCCTCCTCAAGTCACGCGTTGCGAAACAATGTCAAACGGGCGCCAACGCGCCCGCTGACAAAACCGATGTAGTTTTGCGCAGGCGCCATTCAAGTGCGACGAAATCGCGACCTATTTGAAATCGCGTTTCAGTTTCACGAGCGCCTCATCGAGCGCCGAAAGAAAGCGCGACCGATCCTCTTTGCGAAACGGCGCAGGTCCGCCGATATTGTCGCCGGTCGCTCCGGCGCGCAGATCCGCCATAATGGCGCGGGTGGCGATCGTCGAACCAATCGAGTCGCCGGTGAACGGCTTGCCGTTTGGGGCGATGACCGTTGCGCCTGCTTTGAGCGCGCGGTCGGCCAGCAATATATCCGCCGTCACCACGATTGTGTTTAGCGCGGCGTTTTCTGCGATCCAGTCGTCCGCTGCGTCCATGGCGTCGCCAACGACAATGCGGGAGATGAGGTCGTGATCGGGAATACGGATACGTTGGTTGGCGACGATGACCACCGGCGTTTCGGTGCGGAACGCGACTTTATAAATCTCTTCCTTGACGGGGCAGGCGTCGGCGTCGACGAGAATGCGAAGCGTCACCCCAACACCGCGTCCTGGACGTCCTTAGACCAACCGGCGAAAACCTGCGTCGGTCCGTTTTCGATGACCGGCCGTTTGATGAGCGTCGGGTGTTCGGTCATCAGCGCGACGGCTCTTTTTTCGTTGACGCTGTCCTTCTCCGCATCGGCAAGTCCACGCCAAGTCGTCGAGGATTTGTTGAGCAGCTTTTCCCAGCCGACCTGTTTCGCCCAGCGAGTGACTTGCGCTTTCGTCACGCCGTCCGCGCGCACGTCTTTAAAGACGTATTCAACGCCTGCCGTATCGAAGGCTTTCTTCGCCTTGCGGCAGGTGTCACAGTTTTTGAGGCCGTAGAGGTTCATTTACGCCACCTGCAGTCGCAGATAGTTGAGCAAGTCCGTGCGCGTGATCAGGCCCTCGAATTTTCCGTTTTCGAGAACTACGGCGACATGGCCCTTCGCGAAGATCGGCAGGAGCGACTCCATCTCCTGAGACGCTTCGACCGTTTCGACGCGATAAGTCATGGCTGACTTCACAGGGTCCTGAAACTTTTCGCGATTGCGCACGACGGCAAACAGCAGATCCTCCTCGTCGAGCAGGCCGGTCACCGCGCCGTCATCGTCGAGCACCGGCAGTTGCGAGATGTCGTAGAGTTTCATCTTGCCATAAGCCTGCATCAGCGTGTCGTCGGGCTTTACCGTCACTGTCGCGCGCTCCGAGTGCCGGCGAGAGATGAGATCAGTGAGGTCGCCTTTGGGCGGGCGCTTCAGGAAGCCCTGGTCGTACATCCAGTAGTCGTTGAACATCTTGGACAGATATTTGTCGCCGCGATCACAGACAAAAGCGACGACGCGTTTTGGCGTTTTTTGCGCGCGGCAGTATTTCAATGCGGCGGCGAGAATAGTGCCGGACGACGATCCGCCGAGAATGCCTTCCTTTTTGAGGAGATCGCGCGCCGCTTCGAAACTTTCCTTGTCGGTAATCGCATAGGCTTTCTTGACGTGGGAAAGATCGGCAATGTCGGGGATGAAATCCTCGCCGATCCCTTCAACCAGCCAGGACCCGAGCTCGTTCGGGATCTTGCCGGTGTTCACATAGTCAGTGAGGATCGAACCTTGCGGGTCGGCAAGGATGATCTCCGTATCCGGAGAATTTTCCTTGTAGAACTGCGACAGCCCTGTGATGGTGCCCGCGGAACCGACGCCGCAGACAATCGCGTCGACTTTGCCGTCGAGTTGCCCCAGAATTTCCGGCCCCGTCGAGTCCACATGGGCTTTCGGGTTCGCGGCGTTGCCGAACTGGTTGACGTAAAAGGCGCCGGTCTCCTCGGCGATGCGCTCGGCCATATCCTGATAATATTCCGGGTGGCCCTTGCCGACGTCGGAACGGGTGAGGCGCACGTCAGCGCCGAGGGCTTTCAGGTGAAAGATTTTCTCCTGCGCCATCTTGTCGGGTACGACGATGATGGTTTTGTAGCCCTTCTGCGCGGCGACGAGCGCCAGCGCGAGGCCGGTATTGCCGGCGGTCGCTTCGATGATGGTGCCGCCGGGTTTCAGCTTGCCATCGCGTTCGGCCGCCTCGATCATGGCGACGCCGATGCGGTCCTTGATCGAGCCGCCGGGATTGTTCGATTCCAGTTTCAGGAAGAGCTCGCACGGCCCCGCATCAATTTTCGAGACCCTGACGATCGGCGTGTTGCCGATCCCTTCAAGAACATTGTCGTAGACGGGGCCGTGGGGCGTTTCCTTCATGGCGCGTCCTTTTCCGTGATTTGCGGCCGGCATAGCGCGACGCCGGCGGCCCCGGCAACCTATCGATTGCGTTTGAGGTCGCGAATGTAAAAGCGAGCGGGGTGCAGCGCCTCGGCGATATCGGCTTCAACCGGCGCCGGCGCGCCGGAAATCTCGGCTGCGATCATGGCGGCGCAGAGCGGCGCCGTGACCAATCCGCGCGAACCGAGGCCCGTCAGGGCGTAGAGGCCGGGCAGGGTCTCGGCGCGGGGGTAGTCCGTTTTGCGGCCGATCCTCAGCCCATCATAAGCGCCGGCGTAATAGCCCCAGTCCGGCACGGGGCCGGCGACGGGGAGACGGTCCGGCGTGGTGCAGCGGATTGAGACCCGCGGGCGCGATGAGGCCGGGTCCAGCCCCGCGGCGAGAGCGGGCAACGCCTTTGCGATGGCTGCGATGTTCGTCTCCGTCGCCTCCGGCGAAAAACGTGGGATCGCGCCAATGGATACCGGCGCGTATGTGGCGCCGATGACGAGGCCGCCGCTGGATGCCGGCGCTGCGTAGGGCCCGAAGGCGAGCGCGGTGTCGAGCGGCGGTGCGTCAGGAAACCAGTCGATCTGTCCGGCCGAACCGCTGAGCGGCACGCTGCGCAATTGAGAAAAGCGCATGGCGTCAAGCGCGTTGGCCATAATGACGATGTCGAACGCGTCGTCGTCAGCGGTGGTTTCAAGGCGCCAGACTTCTTCGTCGCGCTCGATGCAAATGACGCTCGCATTCACGACGGGCGTTTCCCCGATCAAGGCGGTAACGAAGGCGGCGGGATCTACGACGCCGCCTTGCGGAAAAGCGACACCATCATCGTCCGCTTTTAACCATTCCTCGGGTAGAGCGCCCGTCGCAAGGAGCTGCTCCTGGCGCGCGCGTTCTTTGTCCGAGGATACAATGCGTTTGACGCCGCACGGATTGAAAACGCCGCGGGGCAAGCCATTCAGCAGGCGGATGGTATGGAGATATGCGGCGGCGTGAAATCGCCCGGCCGGCGTATCGCCGACGTCGAGGCGCGGCATGATAAGGCCGGCGGGATTGCCTGATGCGCCACTTGCTGGGCTGGCCATTTCATACACAACCGGGGCGTATCCGACGCGCCGCAACGCCTGTGCGAGAGACGCGCCGGCGACCCCGGCGCCGATGATAGCGATGCGGGCAGATGTATTGAGGGGCGTGTCGCGGCGCGTATCGAACCACGGTGCACGGCCCGAGCGCCGGCGCTGCCAATGCGCCAGCCGTCCCGTGAGCATTTCCTTTTTGCGTCCGTAGCCGGCGCGTTTCTCCAGTTCAAAGCCGGCGTCGGCGAGCGCGCGACGGACAGCGCCAGCGACGGTAAAGGTCGCAATTGTCGCGCCAGGCGCCGACAACCGCGCCAGTTCTTCCATCAATTCAGGGCGCCACATCTCTGGATTTTTCGCTGGCGAAAATCCGTCAAGGAACCACGCGTCAACAGAGGCTTCGGCGTGCTGCAATGCGGATAGCGCGTCGCCATAGAGAAGCGTTAGCAATACGTCATCGGCGATCTTCAGTTCATGAACGCCGGGGAAAGCCGGCGGCAAGGACGCGCTCAATTGCGCCGCCTTAGCCGCAAGTTCGGGCCAGGCCCCATGCGCTCTTGCAAGGTCGTCATTCGTAAGCGGAAACTTTTCGACCGAAAGAAAATGCAAGTTCGCGCCGGCGGGTTTTTTGACTTGCGACCAGGCCGACCAGGCTGTCAGAAAATTGAGACCCGTTCCGAAGCCGAGTTCGCCGATCGTAAACCGGTGTGCGGCCGCGAACCGCGCGGGCAGGTTATTCCCAGCGATAAACACATGTCGGCTTTCGGCAGGGCCGTCGCCGGAAAAATAGACATCGTCAAAAGAAAAGGACCGGGGCGTCCCTCCAGATTGATGAGGGCCGTCCCAGTCCAGTTCCGCATAGTCAATTCGTTTGGTCACGGCCCTTGATTAGCCGCAAGAAACGAAAATGTCGCGTCTGCTAAGCTTTCGCCGGAAAACGAAAAAACTTCTCGAACGCAGAGGAATCAAACATTGCGGGCAAATCGGCTTTGAACGGCGCGAAGGCGTCTTTCGCTGCGTCGACCGATTTGGCCGTCAGGTCCTGCGAGCGCGCAACGCGCGTTTCGAACAGGTTTGTCCAGTAGGCTTGCTGGATTTCGAGCGCGTCGGCGAATGTCTTCGCCTTACCGAGGTCGCTGGCGAATTGAACGGCGTCGGAAACTTCCGATTTAGCCGCTTCGACGATTTCCGCATTGAGGTCGGCAGCCAATTTTTGCTGGTTTTCAAAGCGCGTGCGCATGTCATCGGCGAAATCTTCCGTCTGCTCGCGCATGTCTTCCGCCGCATCGGACATTTTCGTTACGAACTCGGAGAAGTACTCCTGAGCGTTTTCCGCGAATGTGTCGGCGGTCTCAACCGCATTGTTTTCGGTCTGCGCCGGAGCTTTCTTAGTCGGTGTTGCAGTCGCCATTACGGCCTCCTGTTTGCAATAATCTGGGCTGCGCCAACCAATTGTGCGGCGCAATATTGTTGGGCACATAAGCGATTTTGTGCAGTGCAACAAGAGGCGTGCGAAAATATTATCGGCGCAGCGCCTCAAGCGCCGTCGCCGATGCATAGCCATCCGCCGGGCGGCCGGTATTTTTCTGCCATTTCCTCAAGGCCGCCCGCGTACCGGCCCCGACGATCCCGTCGACCGGGCCGGGGTTATAGCCGAGATCGGCAAGCGCCCGTTGAAGTGCTTTGCGCTCGTCCAGGCTGAGCGACCGGTCCTCTCGTGGCCAGAGGGTTACGGCCCGACCGGTGCGTCCCGCCACCTCGTCTGACAGCATCGAGACAGCAAGGGCGTATGCCGTGGAGCGGTTGTATTTAAGGACCGCCTCGAAATTTTCGAATACCAGAAACGCTGGTCCACGGGCGCCGGCCGGTACGATTAGGCGGGCGCGCAGATTGGGATCGAATTTGGCGAGCAGGTCGCCGCGAACCCCTTCGACGCCGAGCGAGGCCCATTCGACAATTGGTTTCCTGATCGAGGCGTCGGCGAGAGCGTAGTCAAAGCCGCCGGGTAATCGCACCTCGAGCCCCCAGCCTTCATCCGCGCGATAGCCCGAAACGGATAGGTAGTTGGCAGTGGACGCGAAGACGTCGCCAAGGTCGGACCAGATATTGCGCCGTCCGTCGCCGTCGTGATCGATGGCGTAGGCGAGATAAGTCGTCGGAATGAATTGCGTGTGGCCCATCGCGCCGGCCCAGGAGCCTTTCAACTGGTCGCGATCTGCGTAGCCGTTCTGAATGATTTTAAGCGCGCCGATAAGTTGCGCGCGCCCATAGGCCGTGCGCCGCCCTTCAAAACCCAGCGTCGCCAGCGCCTGAATGGTATCGTAATTTCCAAGGATATTTCCGTATGCGGACTCAAGCCCCCAGATTGCGACAATCGTTTCGGCGTCGACGCCATAGGCTTCTTCGATCAACGAGAGAACGATACGATTCTCCGCGAGCGCAGCGCGGCCGTCGCCAATCTTGCCGTCGGAAACGGCAGTGTCGAGATAATCCCAGATCGCGCGGGAGAACTCCGGCTGGTTGTCGTTGAGCTCGAACACGCGTTCATTGACTGTGACGTTCGCGAAGGCCTCATCGAGCACCGTTTCGCTGATCCCCGCGGCGGAAGCTTCTGCGCGAAAGCTGTCCAGCCAGCTTGCAAAATCATTTGATTGCGCATTGGCCGCCGACCCCGCGGCGCACAGCGAGGCAAGCCCGGCAAATAGTCGTTTCATGCAAATTCCCCTCATGCGAACGCGACAAACGGCCATTTCATCCCCTACTGTGAAGCATAACGCCGGCGCAAGGCGGGATTAAGGCGACGCGCCGCAAGCAACCTTTATGGACGCTGCGCAACACGGTAATGTCGTAGCCAAATCAGGCGTTTCGGCGCCGCCCGTCAATGTTCGCAGGGGTGTTTTGGGAGAAACCAATGAAAAAAATCGCCGCCGCCTTGTTTATGATCTTCGCTGCCGCCTGTTCCGGCGAGAACGCTGAGGAAGCGCCTTCTCCGGCGCCTGACGCCGGCGCAGAGTCGTCTGCCGGCGATGAGGGCGTCGCGAAAAAAGCCGCGGCTCGGGCCGACCTTGAACGCATGCGCGCGCAATTCGCCGTCGTGGACATGAATGTCGATGCGACATTCTTGAGCGAGGAAGAGACCGCGGTCGTGAACAAGCTCAATCAGGTTGGCAATTTTATGTCGGAGATTTATTTTCGGCAGCGCTCGGAAATGAACCCCGATTGGCGCGACGAGATTGCGTCAAGCAGTCTCGAAGACAAGGATCTCGTTTTGCAACTTTTCGAATTGCATTTCGGTCCGTGGGACACGCTGGATCACAACAGGCCTTTTTACGGTTCGACGCCGATGCCGGAAGGCGCCGCATTCTATCCGGCGGACATGACGAAACAGGAATTTGAAGACTGGATTGTGACGCACCCGGAAGATGAAGACGCCTTTCGGAGCGGGTACACGGTTATCCGGCGGGACGGCGACGACCTCGTCGCAATTCCTTATTCCGAACATTATCGCGAATGGCTTGAGCCGGCGGCTGCGTTAATGCGCGACGCCGCAGAACTTACAACGAATGCGTCCTTGAAGAAATTTCTCAGTCTTCGCGCCGATGCGTTCCTAACCGACGATTACTACGAATCCGAAATCGCATGGATGGACCTCGACGGGCCAATTGAGGCGGCGATTGGCCCTTACGAGGTCTATACGGACACTCTCTTCGGCTACAAAACCGCTTTCGAGGCGTTTATCACCATCAAGAACCCGGAAGAATCCGCTGCGCTGGCTAAATACAAAGATTTCCTCCGCGATATGGAAGCGAACCTTCCAGTCGATGAATCCTACAAGAATTTTCGCCGTGGATTTGAATCCCCCATTGTCGTTGCGGACCAGGTCCATGGCGGCGGCGACAATGTGCCGGGCGTACAGACGATTGCGTTTAATCTTCCCAATGATGAACGCGTGCGCGAAGCGAAAGGCGCCAAGAAAGTCATCCTTACCAACGTTCTCGGGGCCAAGTTCGACCGTATCCTCGCGCCCATGGCCGAGGAGGTGCTCGTCGCCGATCAGGCCTCTTTGTTGATGAAGAAATATATGGCCGGCGGAACCCTGTTCCATGAACTCGCCCACAGTCTCGGGCCAGGCACGATTACGAAAGATGGCGAGGAGACCACGGTCGGCGCCGAACTCAAGGAACTCTATACGGGCACGGAAGAGGGCAAGGCCGATGTGTTAGGAGCCTATAACGTCCTATACATGATGGAGCGCGGCGAAATGCCGATAGCCGAGAAAGAAAACTTCCTTGCTACCTATTTTGTCGGACTGTTCCGCTCAATGCGTTTCGGGACCAATGCCGCCCACGGAAAAGGGGCGGCCTTCCAGTATTCATATTTCAAGGAAGCAGGCGCTTTTACGTGGGACGACGCCGAACAGAGATTTCGGCTAGACTTCGCCGCACTCGAACAGGCGATTTCGGATCTTACCCGTGACATTGTTATCGTGCAGGGCGATGGCGACTATGATGCAGCGAAGGCGTTTCTCGACAGATATGCTAAACTCGACGCCACTGCCGACGCCGTGATCGCGTCACTCGCCGGCCTGCCGGTCGATATTCAGCCCGTTTATCTGGAACGGTTGTAGCGACGTGAAGCGGAAATCAACATTAACAACGATATCTGGCGCCGCTGTGGTGGCGCTATCCATTTCAATGGCGTCGGCGCAATCCGATCCCGCGCACTTGTCGCTGGTTGCGGGCTACAAGGCTGCGTTCACATGTTCCGGCGTCTTCAACGCTGGTCGAACGCGCGAGGAGATCGCTGGCGATGAACTCCACCGGATTTATTCCGGTTATCGCGAAGCGATGGCGGCGCTGCCGGATGCTGTCATCGACGACAAGCAAAAACGCGTCTCCGTAACATATACGGATGGGATGCCGCCGCGAGTTGCGCAATGGCGACCTTATCTCGGATGTGTGCAGTTGCCGACGCGCGCCGCGGCCGGCGACGTTGCGCCGCCGCGCGCCAAAGTGCGTCAGCCACGCCGTCTGCCGGACCCTTTGCCGGAGGCGATGAGCGACGATCCGCAGTTGCTTTCAATTGTATCAGCCGCATTCGATCGCAAAACCTATGGCGAGGGAACGGAGACGACGGCGGTCGTTGTTGTAAAGAACGGCGCCGTTGTCGCAGAAAAATACCGGCAAGGATTTGATGCGGAAACGCCGCAACGCACATGGTCGGTTGCGAAATCAATAGCTGCGACCATTATTGGCGCTGCTGTCGAAGACGACATTCTCTCAGTGACCGACCCGGCGGGACTTGCCGCGTGGTCGGCCGACGGCGATCCTCGCGGCGAAATCACGATCGCAAACCTCCTTCACATGTCGAGCGGTTTGACGTCGCCTCATGCAGGCAACCGAACGGACGATGTTTATTTCGGCGGCGGCCGCGTTGTTGACCACGCTATCACGAACAGACTTGTCGCGGCGCCGGGCAGCCGGTGGCGTTACGCCAACAATGACACCATGGCCGCTATGCGCGCCCTGCGCGAGCGAATGAACGATGACTCGGAATATTTGCGGTATCCGTTCGAGACCGTGCTCTTGCCCCTCGGGATGGACCGGACGTTCCTCGAAACCGACTGGAACGGCGATTTCATTCTTTCAAGTCAGGTTTGGACGACGGCGCGAGACCTTGCCCGGCTCGGACTGCTTTATCTCAATGACGGCGTCTGGGACGGAGCGCGCATCTTGCCCGAGAGGTGGGCGGAATACGTTGCAACGCCGGCCCCGGCGCAACCGCCCCGCGAGCGCGCTGACGGATCGCAGGCGCCCGGTTACGGCGCGCAGTTCTGGCTTTACGGAGAACGCCACGGTTTGCCTGAAGGGTCCTATGCGGCGCGGGGCAATCGCGGACAATATCTGATGATCATACCGGATCGGGATTTGCTGATCGTTCGGCGCGGCTTCGACGACGGCGGCGGGTTTGATCTGGCAAGGTTCTCCGCCGATCTCATTGCCGCGCTCAACGCCGCGGCGCCCTGACTAAAGTCAGGGGATGCGGTCGCCGTTAGGCAGTCAAACTGCCTGGCGCGCCTCCCTATCTCCCGCGCTCAATGCAAAGGAGATTCCCATGGCGCGTTATAGAAAAAGCCTGCCGCAATTGGGCCGCGACCTGTTTCTGACCGACAGCGGCCTTGAGACCGACCTGATATTCAACAAAGGCTTCGACCTGCCGGAATTCGCTTCCTTCGTGCTGTTAGGAGACGAAGTCGGGCGTAAGGCGATGTTCGATTTCTATTGTGCGCACGCCGAGGTAGCGCGCCGCCACAATCGCGGCGTCGTATTTGAAACGCCGACCTGGCGGGCGAGTCCGGACTGGGGCGCCAGGGTGGGATATGGCCGCGATGCGCTTGCTGATTCAAATAGAGACGCCGTCAACTTCCTATCGGAAGTGTCGGACGCCGTGCGGCTCGACAAGCCGTTCGTCATCTCGGGCAATGTCGGCCCTCGCGGCGACGGTTACGATCCGGGCGAAATGATGAGCGCAGACGAAGCCGAAAATTTTCATAGCTGGCAAGTCGGGGTGTTCGCCGACACGGCCGCTGACCTCGTGACCGCGATGACAATGACCAACGCGCCTGAAGCCATCGGTTTCGTCAACGCCGCCGCCCGGGCCGAGATGCCGGCGGTCGTCTCATTCACAGTCGAAACCGATGGGCGACTTCCGTCGGGTCAGCCTTTGGGCGAAGCGATCATGGAAACGGACTTCGAGGTGAAAAAAGCGCCTGCCTATTACATGATCAACTGTGCGCATCCAACGCATTTCGAAGATGTGCTGCGCCAGCGCGGTCCGTGGCTTTCGCGCCTGCGCGGCATCCGCGCCAATGCATCGAAATGTTCCCATGCGGAACTTGATGCGGCGGAAACGCTCGATGACGGCGATCCCGATACGCTTGGCGGGGAATACGCGTCATTGAGGCGCCTGTTGCCGACGCTGACAATTTTCGGCGGCTGCTGCGGAACGGATGTGCGCCACATCGAAAAAATCGCCGACGCCATTGATGCGGCCGCCGCTCAGGCCGCTTAAGCCGTTTCTTCAAACTCGACGAGCAGGTCGCCGTCCTTGACTTGATCGCCGGGCTTGAATTTGTACGCCTTGATCACGCCGTCATAGGGCGCCTTGACGGCGTGTTCCATTTTCATGGCTTCCATGACAAGCAGCGGCTTACCGGCTTCGATGGCGTCGCCGGGCGCGGCGGATAAGATGGTTACCACGCCCGGCATCGGCGCGGTCAGCGAGCCTTCGCTTGAATGATGATCGGATGCGCCGCTCAACGGATCGGGCAGGGCGACATCCCAATGGTCGGCGCCGACCCAGACGCGCAAACCGTCCCCATGGGGCGCGGCGAATGCGTCAACCGTTTCGCCGGCGATGGTAAGGCGCATGGATGCATCCGGCCGCGCCGGCGGCGTTACCGAAAACTGAACCGGCTCGCCTGGCGCTTCGCCCGCTCGCCGCGCCGCGGCTGAAGCGTTTGGTTCAATCGTAATGTCGACGCCGGTCGCAGAATTGTTAAGAACGCCGAGCGCCGGCTTGTCGTCGATCCCGATCCAATAAACGGCGCGCGCCGGCCGGTTGAGCCGGAATCCTGTCACCACGTCCCAAGGATCCTTGCCGTCCTCTCGCGAGGCAAAATGAATGGCGAAAAGCGCGGCGGCCCATACTTTGGGGCCGGCCTTTGCTTTGGCGAAGAGTGCGTCTTCGTGGTCTTCGATAAAGCGCGTTGAGACGTCGCCCTCAATAAACCCATCCTGCGCAGCGATGGCATGGAGAAACGCGGCGTTGGTTTCGAGCCCCGCGACTCGGATGTCGGCCAGCGCGGCGCGCAATTGGGCCAGCGCTTCCTCACGGGTTTCACCGTCGGTGATGATCTTGGCGATCATCGGGTCGTAGTATGGCGTAATTTCCTGACCTTCGACGACGCCGGAATCGATTCGCGCGGACCATTCCGGCAATTGCAGCGTCGTCAGCGTTCCAATCGACGGCGCGAAGTTCTGTGCTGGATTCTCCGCGTAAAGCCGGGCCTCGAATGCATGGCCGAACTCAACGATTTCATCCTGCGGCAGAGGCAAGCCTTCGCCTGCGGCGATGCGAAGTTGCCATTCGACGAAGTCGAGCCCGGTGATCATTTCCGAGACCGGGTGTTCGACCTGAAGGCGGGTGTTCATTTCCATGAAATAGACATTATCGCCGCCGTCATAGAGGAACTCGACCGTTCCCGCGCCGCGATAGTCGACGGCGCGACCGGCGTCGACGCCGGCTTGCAGCAGTCTTTCACGCACCGGGCCCGGCATATTCGGCGCGGGGGCCTCCTCAATGACTTTCTGATGCCGCCGTTGCACGGAACAGTCGCGTTCAAACATATGCACAACGTCGCCTGCGCCGTCGCCGAAGATCTGAACTTCGACGTGGCGGGCGCGGGCAATATACTTCTCGATCAAAAAACGATCATCGCCAAAGGCAGATTTCGCTTCGCGTTGTGCCGACTTCAGCGCGTCCTCAAGATCGCCCTCCCGTTCAACCATGCGCATGCCCTTGCCGCCGCCGCCGGCGGTCGCTTTGAGCAATACCGGATAGCCGATGCGCTTGGCCTCTTTTTTAAATGTCGTGACGGACTGGTCCTCGCCCTGATACCCGGGCGTCGTCGGTACGCCCGCGGCCTCCATCAGGTCTTTCGCGGCTGATTTCGATCCCATGGCGCGAATGGTTTTCGCCGTCGGGCCGATGAAAACGATACCGGCGTCTTTCAGGGCGTCTGCGAAGTCAGCATTTTCGGACAGAAAACCGTATCCGGGATGCACTGCCTCTGCGCCCGTGCGTTTGCAGGCATCGACAATTTTCTCGGCGCGCAAATAACTTTCAGCTGCTGGCGCCGGCCCGATATGAACGGCCTCATCGCATGCGTCCACATGGGGCGCCGACGCGTCCGCCTCTGAATAAACCGCAACTGTCTTGACGCCCATCTCCCGCGCCGTTTGAGCGACCCGAACGGCGATTTCTCCGCGATTGGCGATGAGGATTTTTTTGAACATCAGTGATCAGTCCTCAGGGTCGAAAGCGACATTCATTGCAAGCGTTACATTCGGAACACGCCGAAGCGTGTCGCTTCGACGGGCGCGTTCAGTGAGGCGGAAAGGCAGAGGCCCAGAACGTCGCGCGTCTGCGCCGGGTCGATGACGCCGTCATCCCAAAGCCGTGCGGAAGAATAGTAAGGCGAGCCCTGTTTTTCATAATTGGCGCGCACGCCGTTTTTGAACTCTTCTTCTTCGTCGGCGGACCAGCTCTCGCCTTCTTTCAGGCCGTCTCGTTTGACAGTGGCGAGGACGCTCGCCGCCTGTTCGCCGCCCATGACGGAGATCCGCGCATTCGGCCACATGAACATGAAGCGCGGTCCGTAAGCGCGCCCGCACATGCCATAGTTGCCTGCGCCATAAGAACCGCCGACAACAACCGTGAATTTCGGCACGCCCGCCGTTGCGACGGCGGTGACGAGTTTCGCGCCGTCTTTGGCGATGCCGCCTTCCTCGGCGGCGCGCCCAACCATGAAACCCGTTATGTTCTGTAGAAAGATCAGCGGGATTTTTCGTTGACAACAAAGTTCGATGAAATGCGCGCCTTTTTTTGCGCTTTCTGAAAAAAGAATACCGTTATTGGCGAGAATACCGACGGGAAAACCGTGCAGTCGCGCAAATCCTGTAACGAGCGTCGATCCATAGAGCGGTTTAAACTCGTCGAAGTCTGAACCATCGACAATCCGTGCGATGATTTCGCGGGCGTCATAAGGCTTGCGCGCATCGGTTTCCACGACGCCGTAGAGTTCTTCCACATTGAATGCCGGCGGCGTCGGTTCTGTTCTTGTGACGTTGCCGAGCTTTTCCCAGTTGAGGCGTGAAACGATCTGGCGTGCGAGGCCAAGCGCATGATCATCATCCTCGGCAAGATGGTCGGCGACGCCGGATATTCGCGTATGAGTGTCGCCGCCGCCGAGGTCTTCCGCCGAAACGACTTCGCCCGTGGCCGCTTTAACGAGAGGCGGGCCGCCGAGAAAGATTGTGCCCTGTTTCTTAACGATGACGGCTTCGTCGGACATTGCCGGCACATAGGCGCCGCCGGCGGTGCAACTGCCATGGACAATAGCGATCTGCGGGATGCCTTTTGACGACATCTGCGCCTGGTTGAAAAAGATGCGGCCAAAATCATCCTTATCCGGAAAAACCTCGTCCTGCATCGGCAGGAAGGCGCCGCCGGATTCGACGAGATAGACGCACGGCAACCGGTTCTCGAGCGCGATCTCCTGCATGCGTAGATGTTTCTTCACCGTAATCGGGTGATAGGTGCCGCCTTTGACGGTTGGATCGTTGGCGACAATGGCGCACTCAACGCCGGAAATGCGGCCTATTCCTGCGACAACGCCAGCGGCGTGGACATCGCCCGAATACATGTCCCAGGCCGCGAATTGCCCAATTTCGAGAAATGGCGCGCCGCCATCGAGCAGCCGCGCAACACGCTCGCGCACGAGTAGCTTGCCGCGCTTCCTGTGCCGCTCATTATACCGATCGCCGCCGCCAGCCGCGATGACATCGGCGCGAGCGCGCATCTCGGCGACAGCCTTCTCCATCGCCGCCTTGTTTGCGGCGAAGGCGTCCGAACGCGTGTCGATTTTGGAGTCGATAATGGTCATGCGGCCTTCAGCGTATCATTGTTGGTTCCGCCGGTTTCTAAAGACCTTTGCACACAGGAACAAGGCGGCGGAAACGCTTAAGCGGAGACTTTCTCAAGCGCGGTGCGCAATCGAGCCGGTATGGGCGCGGGACGACGCTGCGCGCGATCGACATAGACATGAACAAAATGACCTTCCGCCAACGGCGCATCTGAGCTCTGTCGAAAAATCCCGAGTTCGTAGCGTACGGACGAACTACCCATATGTGCAACGCGTAAGCCGCCCTCAAGCGCGTCGGGAAACGCCGCCGGCGCAAAATAATTGCATTGCGTTTCTACGACGAGACCGATGACCTCGCTTTTTTTAATATCGAGCGCGCCTTCGGCAACCAGATAGCCGTTCACGATCGTATCGAAGAAACTATAGTAGATGACATTGTTGACGTGGGCGTAGGCGTCATTGTCCATCCAGCGGGTCTGGATCGGCGAGAAGTAATTGTAGTCGGCGCGGGACCGTTTCGGCGCGTGTGGCACCCCTTAATCTCCTGTTTATGGCGGCTTTTCGCTGGCGCGTTGACAAGCTGGCCGCCGCATCTTTTCATTCGAGCCTTGGGGAAGATTTGGGTCGGGGTCAAGCATCATGAAAACGCCAATTCTGCGTCCGCCGCTTGAAGCGGTTCTGTTTGGCTTTGAGCGCATCGGCATGGTGATCCGCATCGCCTGGCTGCCAATCGTCATTGTCATTTTGCTTTATGGCGGCTCGTTTGCTTTGCTTGCTGGAGCAGGATTGAGCGCCGGCGATTTCACATCGGGTGATCCGGAGGAAGCCATCGAGGCCGCTTTCGAAAATAGCGGATTTCTCGCGACCTACGCTCTGCTGACCATGATCATGCCGTTTGTGACGATGCTCGTTCTGTCATGCGTTTACGTTGCGGTGATACGGGCCTCGACCTTTGCCGATTTCGAACCGCCGTCGCTGCCCTTCTATTTTGCATTGGGTCCGCGCGAGCTGCGGTATTTCGTAACGCAGTTGCTGTATGGAATCATCATTGGCGTGACGGCCGTAGTAATGGCGGCCTTTGTTGCGGGAGCGATCGGCTTGACGGCGGTTGCGTCGGAAGCTGTTGATGGACAGGCGAAAGCGTTGATCGTAGCGCCGGGCGCCGTACTCGCGATCTGGATTTTCCTGGTATGGCTCTGGGTCGTGTTGCGCCTGTTACCGGTTTTGCCGATCGCGGCGGTGGAAAACCGGATTTCCTTCGGCGACGCTTGGGCGCTGACGAAGGGGAATTTCTGGAGGCTGCTTATTTCCGGCGCGCTGTTCCTTTCAATTCTACAGGGCGTTGTTTTGATCCTTTTCGTTATGTTCTTTATTCCGGCCGCAGTCGCGATCGGACTGCTGGCGATCGCCGGATTTGGCGTCGTCGGGCCCGCCGCCTTTGCGTTGTTTGCGTTGCTTGCATTGGTGATCGTGCCGGCAATTATCGCGCTTGCGTCGTTCACCCTCGCCGCCGAAGCGGCGTTCCCGGCGCGCATTTACGCCTACCTCTCCGATTGCGGCGAGGCTTGCCGCATCTACTAGGCGCCCGGCGCTAAAGCACTTCCGTATACATGGCGAGGGCGTCGTCGTAGGTGACAGTGCGCGGGTTGTTTTGGAGGACGCGCTGGCCCTTCATGGCGTCCTCGGCCATCCGCGGTAGGTCATTGTG
Organism: Hyphococcus sp.; assembly: GCA_965243785.1. Classification (GTDB taxonomy): domain Bacteria; phylum Pseudomonadota; class Alphaproteobacteria; order Caulobacterales; family Parvularculaceae; genus Hyphococcus. The sequence continues at coordinate 285,292 of CBDEVX010000015.1, forward strand.
GGATATCCCAAGCTGTGACAGGCGGCGCTCAACGCCGGTCGCTTTGATGATCTCTACTACTCGCCTGATAAAAGCGCCGCATTTCTGCTCATTGCTTCCGCGGCTACCCGGCGCGATGACGTCGGCAAGCTCCGCATAGTGATGATCGGCCTCGGGCGCGTTGAATTTCAGAACCGGCTCCAGCATCAGCGAATTCGAAAGCCCATGCGGTACATGGAAGATGCCGCCCAGCGGATAAGCCATGCCGTGAACAGCGCCGACCGGCGAGTTGGCGAAAGCCTGTCCGGCGAGCATTGCCCCCAGCATCATGGCTTCGCGGGCGTCGCGGTCGCCGGGTTTGTCGCAAGCCGCTACGATATTCGACGATAGAAGCCGCAACGCTTCGCGGGCGAGGGCGTCGGAGACGGGATTTTTGCGGTGGATGTTGGTGTATGCCTCGATGGCGTGGACCATGGCGTCGATGCCCGTTGCGGCCGTCACATGGCGCGGCAGCCCGAATGTCAGTTCGGGATCGAGCACGGCGAGGTCGGGATAAAGCGCGTTATCGACGACGGCGACTTTCGTGTCCTCTTCCGTCGTGATGACGGAGATGGAGGTGACTTCCGATCCGGTGCCTGACGTCGTCGGGCAAAGAACCAGCGGCGCGCGCGCGCCGGTAACCGTGTCGGTCCCGTAAATATCTTCCAATGCCTGTTTGGAATTCATCAGCACGGCGACAACCTTCGCCGTGTCCATGGATGAGCCGCCGCCAAGACCAATGACGCCGTCGGCGCGGTGGGCCCGCGCGGCGTTGACGGCCTGTTTCACTTTTTCAGCGGGCGGGTCGGCGGCGACGTCGTCAAAAAGAAGGATCGAAACCCCGGCCGCTTCCAGGCTCTGAATGGCGGGCTCAACCAAACCGGCGTCAATCAGGCCCTTGTCGGTAAGCAGGATCGGGCGCCGAAAGCGACCTTTGACGAGATCGCCAAGGTCCTTTGTCGATCCGGATCTAAAGACTATTTCGGGGGTTGTGTGAAAGGTGAAGTTCATTCTGCGCTCCGAATTACGCCGAAGACGCAGAATGAACCGCGGCCCCTCTCAGGGCAAGCGACGGACCTGGGCCCCGTTACTTTTTATCTGCTTTTTCGAGGTCGCCGATAAAGGCCATAACCGCGTTTTCGTCGTCGCCTTCAACCTCAATCAAGACGTGGTCTTCTTCCGACATCATCAGAACCGATAGCTCGCCATCCGCGCCGCGTTTTTTGATCGCCGGCTCGCCGCGCATTTCCGCGACCTCAAGACCGCCCTTTTCTAGCATGGCTGCATCGTCCTTAATAAACATGAAGTCGGCGAGATCGCGGCCTTCGCCGAACACGCGGACGGTAACGACGCGACCGTCATCATCCCGGAAGCGGCGTTCCACGGTATCGCGACGATCGAACAAGTCTTCGAAGGCGACGGTCGACGATTGCGCCAGTACGAAATTCGCATTCTCTGGCGCGAATGACGGCGTTGCGCCGGCAATTTTCTGAGTCAGCGATTGCAGGGATAGGCGATTGGCATTCGCGCCGGCCGTGCGCAGGAGCAGGGCGGCTTGGGCAAAATCGTCCTCCTCCAGGGCGTCGAGGGCGCCCCTCACGTCGGCCTGAACGCGGTTTTCAATTGATGCGAAGGAGATATCGGACGCCGCCGGCTGAGCGTGCGCCGCGGCGGCGAACAAAATGGACGAGGCGGCGATGACAACTGACTTCATGGCGGTGCTCCTGTTGGTGTTGCGATCTCGCCAATGAAGCAACGCGCGATCACGCTCAACGAACGCGCGCGTGAGCTGTTCTATTTGTGAAAAGACGCGAGGTTATCCGAATCGCACCAACCGTCCCGGCCTTGCATCGGTGATTTCGTCATTGGCGATCACCTGTTCGCCGGCGACGAACGTTGCGCGGTATCCCGAGACTGGTTGCAAGAGACGCTGACCGCCAGCGGGCAGATCCTGTACCATCTCCGGCGCGCCGAGGCGTAGATTTTCATGATCGATCACGTTGATGTCGGCGCGCATGCCGACACGCAGCCGACCGCGATCTTTCAGTCCCAGATAGTCAGCGCCATTGGCCGTCAGCATCTGCACGGCGCGGGTCAGCGGTATGCGGCCTTCCGCCCGGTCTCGCGTCCAGTGGGTCAACAAGTAGGTTGGAAAACTCGCGTCGCAGATGGTGCCCACGTGAGCGCCGCCGTCAGAAAGGCCGGGCAGGGCCGCCGGGTGCGTCATCATGGTGCGGACATTATCGTAGTTGAACTCGGTGTAATTATAGATCGGGAAATAAATGAGCTGGCGGCCGTCAAGTTCGAGCAGCGTGTCGTAAAGCTTCTCCATGGCGGAAACGCCGTCTTGCCGCGCCTCCGCGCCAAGCGAGCGTTCCTGTGGCTGTTCGTAATCCGGGTTTTCGCCAAGGCGGAAAAACTTGTTCGCAACAAGTTCGATGGCGGCGATCATCGTATCGGCGATCGGCGGCACGGAAGATCCTTCGCCGGCGAGTTTGACCGGTTGCTCGCCCAGGCATTTCTTTTTGAAGGCGGGATCGCGCATGACGCGGACGCGCTCCTCAAGCGGCTTGTCCTTGATTTCGATATAGGACGGTTGCGCCATCATCGGATGGAACGTGCATTGCAGCCCCTGAAAAACGCCGATGGCGCGCGGCGCGGCCTGCACATGAAAGGGGACGCCCTCTTCGCCAAGACGTTCGGTTGCAGACAGGATCCGTTTCCAGTCATCGGGCGCCATGTCCCGCTGCATCAGCGAGATTGAGGCGGGCCGTCCTCCGGCGCGAACAAAGGCCTCGACAATCGCAAACTCTTCATCGAACTCATCGCCTTCGCGTTCGAGGTTGAAGTCGTTGACGATCTGAAGAACGCCGTGATCGACGCCGTCGAACGCAGACGCAATGCCGGTCAGTTCCTTCACGCTCGCCTCGGCGCTCGGGGTCCAGTCGCCGTCGGCGGTGCGGTGGACATCGGTACGGCCGATCGAGAACCCCGCTGCGCCGGCGTCGAGCCCTTCGCGCACAATCTTGCGCATCTTCGCAATGTCGTCATCGGTCGCTTGCTCGAAAGCGCTTGCGCGTTCGCCCATCACGTAGACCCGAACCGGGTCGTGACCGATCATGACGGCAAAGTCGACCGTGTGCGGAACGCCGTCGATGGCGTTCATATAGTCGGGGAAACTCTCCCAGTTCCACGTAAGCCCTTCATGGAGCGCTGAACCGGGAATGTCCTCAACGCCCTCCATCAAGCGCACGAGGCGGTCGTGATCCGTGTCATGAACCGGCGCGAAACCGATGCCGCAGTTTCCCATAAGAAGCGTTGTGACGCCGTGATTGACAGACGGACGTAACTCCTCGTCCCAGGAAATCTGTCCGTCGTAATGCGTATGCAAATCAATAAAACCTGGGGTTACGATCGCGCCTTCGGCGTCGATTGTCCTGTTGGCGCCGCCGGAGCATTTTCCAATCTCCGAAATGCGTCCGTCTTTGACGCCGATATCGACGCGCGCCGGCGCGCCGCCGTCGCCGTCATAGACGACGCCGTTCTTGATAATAACGTCAAAGCTCATGGCGTCGCCTTTCGTTTGTCGATCGCTCGGAACAGCAAAATCATAATACCGCCGGACAGGAAGTGCCAAACGCCCCATACAGCGGCGATCGCCGCTGCGCCGCCGATCCCTTGCATCTGCGCCAGTAGCAAAACGACCGCGAGCCCGGCGTTCTGGATGCCAACCTCGAAGGTGAGGGCGCGTCGCTTGTCGGGTGGTGCGCCGAGCAAACGGCCCGAAAGGGCGCCGGTCGCGAAAGCGACGCTGTTATGCAAGGCGACAGGGATCAGGATGAGCGCCCAGGCTGGCAAAAGTACAGGTAGAAAATCAATTGTCCCGGCGACAATTACCCATGCGAGAACGCCGGCGCCGAACAGCGCCAGCGGCTTGCGCACACGGTCGGCCAACGCCGGGCGCCAGTGCGCCGCGGTCATGCCGGCTGCAAGGGGTGCGGCGAGCATCAGCGTCGTTTGCGCGACAAATGCCACACGGTTGAATTCAATCGCATTCAATAAATCCGCCGTAGGCGGATAAAGCCCGGACCAGAAGAGTATCGCGGCCGGCGTCCACAAGGCGGCGATGACGCTTGATCCCGCGGTCAGCGACACGGAATATCCGACGTCGCCGCGCGCCGACCAGCTCATGAAGTTAGATACATTGCCGCCGGGGCAGGCGGCGACAACGATCATGCCAAGGGCGACGGACGGCGCTGGGTTGACGGCGGATGCAAGCGCCAGCGTAACGGCCGGTAGGGCGATAATCTGCGCCGCCAATCCGCCGAAAAACAACCTCGGGTCACGTTTCAGAAACCGGAAATGGTCCGGCTTCAGGCCGAGCGCCAGCGCAAACATCATGATCATGATGGCGCTCGCGAGAAGCCGCTGCGCCGCCGGGTCGAGCGCGATGGTTAGCCCGTCGAGGGTTTCAGACGCCAAGGATCGCGCCGTTCAATTACGCAGTAACGGTTTTCAAGAACGCCAGCAGAAACGAAACCGTCATCAGGATCGTCAGCGGCGTTCGAACACCGAGATACCAGTCCGGGGCGCCCGATCCGCGTCGCGTCGCGCGCAGATCGTCCCAAAGCAGTATCGGCAGCGCGAGAACAACGATGAGAAAACGCGTGAATGCATCATCCAGCAGGAATACCGGGAACGCCATCAATAAGGGAATAACGCCGCCAAGAAGGCTAAAGAAGCTGGGCCCGCCGGGCCGCATGACTGCGACGCCCCATCTGACGCCGCCGAAAAAGACGATCAACGCACCGCCGTAAATGAGCATTAATTGCGTTGCGCTGGCGCCGAGATCGGCAGGGCGCAACCAGATCAAAAGCGCAGCGATAATCGGCGGCAGCGCGCCGGCATAGGCGAGCACGGCGGCGGGTTGCGGAAGGCCGTTCTGTCCGGCGTGCGCTTCGTTGCCTGCTTCGCTCATGGCGATCTCCCTTTGAAAAGCGAATGAAACGCAACTTCTTATGATTTGCGAAAGGCAAGGCCCGCAATCCACCCCGCCAACAGCGACACGGCGACGCAGAGGAGACCATAGAGTACCGGACGCTGATGCGCGAGGTCATATATGCGCCTTTCCAGCCCGACCTTGTTTACGCGCAACGCGGCCGTATCGCTATCGATCATGACGCCATCGCGATAGAGATAAACGGCGACCGTATAATCGCCTACCGGGGTGCTCGCCGGCAGGGCGGCGTTGATCGTAAACAGCGCGCCTTTGACAAATGAAACACCGCCGACGTGGTCTCGATACTGCCCGCTCGTCTCCTGTGCGTCGAGAAACGCCGCATTAAAAGGATGGAGCGAATCACCGTCTGCATAAAGATCGACGGCGGCGATATTTTCAACACCAAGTTCAAATTGCGCCTGGTCCGGCAGTGGTGCGATGTCGCTTATCGGGCGGGTTGCATTGCTTGCGTAAAAACGCGGCGCATCTTCTATGACTGCAGGGTCGCCGGGCAACCAGATAATGCCGCGCTGTTCCAAGGGGCGAACGTTGAAATTGCCTGGCGGTCCGGCGACGACAGCGATGATGTCGAAGGCGTCAGCGGCGTCTTCAACGCCGGTCACCGCCCCGAACAAGGTGAGCTCCGCGCCGGAAAAATCCGCGTCGACTTCGACGCGATCGTCGGTGAGCGCGACGGCGATGTCCGCCGCATTCGCGGCCTTGCCCCATAGCATCGCTGCGAGGATGATTGTCAGCGCCCTCATGGTGTTGGCTCGACAACAAAAAGCGCGGCCGGCGGCAGCGCAAGACCGAAAAAGAGTCGCGCACAAACGGCGAGCACGATCAGCGCGAGCAGTGCTCGCAGTTGTTCGCCTTTCAATCGGCGTCCGGCGCGCACGCCGATCTGCGCGCCGATAACCCCGCCTGTGAGAAGCAAGAGCGCCAGAAGAATATCGACCGTCTGGTTCGCCGCGGCGTGCAGCACGGTCGCTATGGCGGTAACGAAAATGATCTGAAAGAGCGACGTCCCGACGACGACATTGGTCGGCATGTTCAGAATGTACAGCATCGCCGGCACCATGATGAACCCGCCGCCAACGCCCATGATCGCCGCGAGTACACCCACCAGAAATCCGAGAACGATCGGCGGGATCGGGCTGATATAGAGGCCCGAGCGCCGAAAACGCGTTGCGAAGGGCATCGCCGCCATCCATTCGGCGCTGCGGTGTTTGCGCCGCGGGCGGCGCGCATTTGGGTCGCGCAGCAGCGCGCGCAACGATTCCATCAGCATCAGCAAGCCAATGGCGCCAAGGAAGACGACATAAGCGATTGAGATAAAAACCTCGATCTGGCCGATGGCGCGAAAATACCGGAAGATAAAAATGCCAACGACTGCGCCGACGCCGCCGCCGGCGACCAAAAACCCGCCGATATGCAGATCGACCGTCTTGCGGCGTAGATGAGCCAGCACGCCGGACACGGAAGAGGCGACAATCTGCGAGGCTTCGGTGCCGACCGCGACGGCCGGCGGAACACCGTAAAAGATCAACAGCGGCGTCATTAAAAAACCGCCGCCGACGCCGAACATGCCCGATAGAAAGCCCACCGCCGCCCCGAGAAATACGATGACAAACGGATCAACGGTGATCTCCGCAATTGGGAGATAAATCTGCATAAAGCGCGCTAGCCTGTCGAACGCCCCGGGGCGTTCCGCTTATAGGCCACGTCATGCGCTGCGCAAGCGACGCGGGTCGTTATCCGGCGCTGGCGAGCGTATTTGCGTCGACATCGGCGGGCAGCGGAGTCCAGTCGCCGATCGCTTCGTCGAGTTCGGCGCGTTGCGTCTCGCTCAACGCCGCGCCGACGCCAGCCGCGAGGGGGCTCGCCTGTTCGTCGCCGTTTTGGGACGCAAGCGAGTACCAGTAATAGGCCTTGCCAACGTCCTGTAGTCCGCCTGGCGCAGCCTCGCCATCGCCGCTCGGGTGGTAGATGGCGCCGAGATTGTACTGGGAATCGACGAGACCGCGGTTGGCCGCTTGTTCAAACCATCCGATCGCCTCAGGCGTATTCGCCGAGCCGCCTTCGCCGCGCGCCGTCATAACCCCCACGCGATGCATGGCGAGCACATTGCCGCCATTGGCGGCGCGCCGGAACCATGTCCGCGCCTGCGCAAGATCCTGATCCACGCCCTGGCCAGTCTTGTATAACTCTCCCAGTTGCAATTGCGCCGGCGGATGCCCGAGGAGCGCGGCCTGTTCGAGTTTTTCGATGGCGACGCTCGTCTCCGCTTCGTTGCCGGCCGCATTCAAGCCAGTCATGGCGTCGCGATAAAGTGTTTTTGGATCGATGGCCGGCGGGGCCGGCGCTTCGAGCGTCGGTTCGGCGACCGTATCGCGGGTCGGCGTTGCGGCTTCCGCCGGCGGCCGCACGCCGTCATCGCTGCTCGGCGAGAAGATAAAATCCTTCACGACAAAAAAGAGGAGGCCCACAGCGAGGAATATGCCGACGGCGAGCGCCAATGTGACGGGGCGCGCCGACGCCGTCGACTTCAGCGTTTCCAGCGCCTCGCGATCGCCATCGGCGTCCTCGTGATCAAGATCGGCCGAACGCGCGCCGTCTTCGGCAACGTCATCTTTTGTGCCGCCGAAGAACGGAAACTTGTTGCGAAGAGCCGCGAACTTGCCGCTGCTTTCTGGCTCGTCGGCGTCGGCGATATCGTCGCCAGACAGGTCGGCATGCGTGTCCGACTGTGCGCCTGCGGCAAGCGCCTTTTTCGTCGCCGCCGCTTTCTGTCCGTCGTCGGCCGCATCAGCGCCTTGTTCTGAGAGTCGTTTGCGCCGCGCGCGCGCGGCAAGAATGGCCTTCTGCTTTGGCGTCAGTTTCCGCCGCGTCGGCCGGCCGCTTTCTTCATTGGTCGCGCGCGCCGCGGCATCTTCTCGCGCCTTTCGGCGGATGGATTTCAGCAAATCTTCTTTGCTCTGTTCGCCGTCTCCAACTTCCGGCGCCGGCTCCGCCCCGGCAACCGGCGGCGGGTCATCGGCGACGGCGTCCGACGGCGTCGTCTCGGTGATGTCATCGAGACCGGCGAGTAATTCGTCGAGCTCCGAATCGACAGAGCCCTTTTCTTCCTCCGAACCCTCGCTGTCCGTCTTTGCGTCGTCCGCGTGCGCATCATCCGGCTGTGTCGTTTTTCCGGAGAAAGCATCCTGGACTTCCGACAGGATGGCGGCGCCTTCTGGGTCGTCCTCGCTGCTGTCGGCCTCGTCTCCGTCCAGCTCGAACGAAAACCCGTCCTCACGTTCCGATGAAGAGGTTTCTTCAATCGACGCGTCTATTTCGTCGGCAAACGAAAAGAAATCATCATCGTCATCATCGGCGGCGGCGGTCGCAGGCGTTTCCTCAGACGCGATAAACTGTTCGTCGCCGATTAACTCGAGATCAGCCAGGTCATCCGATAAGCTCTCGTCCTTCGCCGTTTCAGGTTCAGTGAACGCTGACGGCGCCTGCGTCGCGGCGTCGTTTGCTTGGGCCTCGTCATTGCCGTCTGTTGGCGTTTCGACGCCGCCCACCGCGTCAAGGCGGGAGATCATGTTTTCAAGGGACGTCTGCAGCCGGTCAACGCGATCGACGGTGTCGCGGGTGTGATCGGCAACAACAGCAGCGATGTCTTCCTTGTTTACGGCGTCAAAGTGCTCGCCGGAAAATTTTTTGCGAAGTTCCGCAAGCGTCTCTGCGGTTTTGTGAACGCCTTCAGACGATCGCCGCTCTGCAGCTTCGATTTGCTCCGAGAGTTTTCCGATCGTTGCGTCCAGCGTGCGGATTTGATCTCCGCCGCGTTTGATTTCATCGCCAAGCACGCGCAGCCGATTGCTCGTGCTTTCAATGAACTCCGGATCGCCGCCCTGGCCGTGCACTGCTTCACTGGCGAGCCGTTCGGCACGCGCGACGCGCGTCTGCAACCCATCGACAGCATCTTTCAGGAACCCCACGCCTGACGCGTCTTCGCCGCCGGCGCCGGCGGTGTCGATCCGGGCCGTTAATTTCTGCAGGCTTTGTTCTGACGCATCGAGCCGTTCGAGCGTCGTCTTCTGGGCATTGCTGAATTGGACCGCGACTTGGGTGACAGCCTTTTCAAGCGCTTTCAACGCATCTACGCGTTCGCGATCTCCGCCGTCAGGCTTCGTTCGCTCAAGGCGTTGCACGCGCTCGACAACGTCGCCCATCTTGCGTGAGAGATCGGTGACGGCGTCGCCTGTCTCGGTGGAACTGTCCGCGATGCGCTTGTGCAGATGGTCAATGGCGGTGACGACGTCGCGAAGTTTCAACCCTTCGACATTGCCGCCGGAGCTTTCCGGATCGCCGGCGGTGTAGATCATCTGGTTCAGCCATTCGCCAACCGTCATGCCCTCGCGCTTGGCTGCCTCTTTCGCCGTTTCGCGAGCGTCTCTTTCGATGCCTTTAACGCTCCAGGGCGCATTTGACTTCATCGCTGTCACCGGTTTTCCGCGGAGTGTTCCGCCCTATTGGTTCCTCGGCGCCACGCCGCCCATTCCGCTATTATGGGCTTGCGTTACGTTGCTTTGTTCAGGCGGCAAAGCCGTTTCCGGTCTCCCCGCCAGACACTTCAACAAAACGTTAACGGCGATTCGCCCATATCTGGGCCGTTTTTGGCGCGACTGAGGAAAAATACCCGACTGTCGCCAGACGCCAGTGATTCGGCGGCGCGGAACGGATTGCAGTTCCCCGTATTGCCGGGTTCGCGGCGGCGGCGCTATTGAGACGCAGCGGCCGTAGGGTGCGCATTCTAACCGGCGACACTACATGACGAAGTAACGAGTAGTGCGGCCGAAAGGCTCGATTTGAGGAACGTCCATGACCCAATACGCAGCTCCGACGACTGATATGAAATTTGTGCTGAACGATGTCCTGCAGATTTCCAAGTATTCGAATTTACCAGGGTTTTCAGAAGTTTCTGAAGAGCTTCTTGATGCAATTCTTGAAGAAGGTGGAAAACTTGCGGCGAATGTTCTGCATCCCATAAATCAAACCGGCGACAAGGAGGGCTGCACCCGTCACGACGATGGGTCTGTGACAACGCCGAGCGGTATGCCTGAAGCCTACAACGCCTATCGCGAGGGAGGCTGGCAGGGGCTTTCCTTCGATCCCGATTATGGCGGGCAAGGGCTGCCGCATGTCTTAGGCCTTGCAGTTAGCGAAATGATGTCGGCCGCGAATATGGCGTTCGCTATGTATCCGGGCCTCTCCCGCGGCGCGGCGAACGCCATCCACGTCCATGGAACGGACGAGCAGAAATCGAAATGGCTGCCGAAAATGGTCGCCGGCGAATGGGGCGGCACCATGAATTTGACCGAGCCCCATTGCGGCACCGATTTGGGGCTCTTGAAGTCAAAGGCGGTTCCCGCCGGTGACGGGTCATACAAAATCAGCGGGCAAAAGATTTTTATTTCGTCCGGCGAACACGATCTCACCGAAAACATTATTCATCTCGTGTTGGCGCGCATCGAAGGCGCGCCTGAAGGCACCAAAGGGATTTCCCTCTTCATCGTGCCTAAATTCCACGTCAATGAGGACGGATCGCTGGGCGCGCGCAACGGTGTTTTCTGCGGATCGCTCGAAGAGAAGATGGGCATTCACGCCAATTCCACATGCGTCATGAATTATGACGAGGCGACCGGCTACCTGCTTGGCGAAGAGAACAAAGGCCTCCGAGCCATGTTCACGATGATGAACGAAGCCCGACTTGGCGTCGCCATGCAGGGGATGGCGATTTCGGAAGTTTCCTACCAGAACGGTGCGGCTTATGCGAAAGATCGTTTGCAGGGGCGCGCGTTGACGGGTCCGGCCGAGCCGGACAAACCCGCCGATCCGATCATCGTTCACCCAGACGTACGCCGTATGCTGATGGATCAGCGCGCCTTTACTGAAGGCGCCCGGGCATGGATCTACTGGACCGCGCTTCACGGCGATCTGCAAGACAAAGCAGAAGACGAGGAAACCCGCCAAAAGGCCGACGACTATATGGGCCTGATGACGCCGATCCTGAAATCCTATCTAACGGAGAAGGGCTACTGGCACGCCACCAACGCGCAGCAAGTGCTCGGCGGTCATGGTTATATTCATGAGTGGGGGATGGAACAGTTCGTACGCGATGCGCGCATCGCACTGATCTATGAAGGCGCCAACGGCATTCAGGCGCTCGATCTTGTCGGCCGCAAACTGATGAAGGATGGCGGCCGAGCCTGGCAAAGCTTCTTCGCCGAAATCGATGAGTTCGTCGCCGATAATCAAAGTAATGAGGAATTAGCGCCGTTTCTCCAGGGGCTGAAACTTGCAAAGGAACGCACGCAAGAGGCCACGCAATGGCTCGCCGCCAACGCGATGCAGAACTTCAACCACGCCGGCGCCGGGTCGATGGACTACCTCAATCTGTTCGCGTTGAACTGCCTTGCTTACGCTTGGGCGATGAGCGCGAAATCAGCCATCGAAAAGCAAGGCGAGGGCGACTTTTACAAAAACAAACTGATCACCGGTCAGTATTTCCTTGAGCGTATTTTGCCGGACAGCGTTGCGCATCTCGAGAAGATCAAAACCGGCGCCGACACCATGATGGCGCTGTCGGCCGAAGCCTTCTAACCCGCCGGCTTTTTATTCCGTGCTAAATTGGCGGCGAACGGACAATAATATGCCGTTTGCCGCCTTTATTTTGCGATAAACCGAACTTGTTCAGGCGGCGGCGTCCTATAGGGTCGGCCCGATTTTCTCCGGATTCTACACCAACGACGAGGGCGATATGAAAAACTCCATTCTTCTGGCGCTGCTGGGCGCAACTGCACTGACCGCCTGCAGCGGCGAAGACGCGGCGACCCAACAGCAGCAGGGCGCCGTTCAGGAAGCGCCGGCCGCGCCGACGGCGGAAGCGGTCGAAGCCGAAACGGAGCGTCTCAATCAGTGGTTCGCCGAACGCTGGGAGGAGGAGCTCGACTTCAGTCCCATCTTTAAGACGTTTCTCGGCCGCAAGGACAACTACGCCGAAATTGATGATTTCTCCGAAGAGGCGTCAGGGCAGCAGCTTGAATGGCGCCGCGCCACCGCCGCGGAGCTCAAGGACAGTATCGACTATGACTTGCTGACGCCGGAAGCAAAAATATCTTACGATATCTGGCTTTATCAGCTCGAACTGGAGGAGGCAGCGCACCCCTTTCAGCGGCGCGGATATGTTTTCCATCAGATGAGCGGGCCGCACGCGTTCCTGCCGAACTTCATGATCAATTTTCACAAGGTGGAATCGGCCGACGATATGCGCGCCTATGTTACCCGCATTGGCGGCGTTTCGCGGGCGATCGGTCAGGCGCTTGAGCGCGCGCAACTGGCCGCAGGCGAAGGCGTACATGCGCCGCGCTTTGCTTACGAAGGCGTCAGGCAGCAGTCGCAGGCGCTGATTTCAGGCGCGCCATTCGAAGGGGAGGGAGACTCTCCGCTATGGGGCGACGCCAACCGAAAAATTGCGGCCCTGCTTGAAGCAGGAGAAATCGACGATGCGACCGCCGACGAAATGCGGAGCGCAACCCGGGACGCGCTGATCAATGATTTCAAACCCGCTTACGATGCGCTGATTGCCTGGGTTGACGACGACATCGCCAATTCGGCGGAAATTGCGACCGGCGTCGGCTCGTTGCCCGACGGCGAAGCCTACTACAAGGAGCGGCTCGCGGCCTCGACAACCACGGATATGACCGCAGACGAAGTCCACGAACTTGGGCTTTCGGAAGTCGCGCGCATCCGAGCCGAGATGGAGGCGATTAAGGAGGCAGTCGGCTTTGAAGGCACGCTTCAGGAGTTTTTCACCTTCGTGCGTGAGGACGACCAGTTTTACTATCCGAATACTGATGAAGGCCGCGAAGCCTATCTTCAAGCGGCACGCGACCATCTCGAGTTATTGAACACCAAGCTGCCTGACTATTTCGGCCTGCTGCCGAAAGCTGACCTTGTCGTCAAGCGCGTTGAGGCGTTTCGCGAGCGGGACGGCGGCGCGCAGCATTACTTCCCGGGCACGCCGGATGGATCGCGCCCCGGCATTTTCTACGCGCACCTTTCCGATATGAAGTCGATGCCGATCCCGCAACTCGAAGTGATCGCTTATCATGAGGGCAATCCCGGGCACCACATGCAGAACTCGATTGCGCAAGAGGTCGAGGGGCTCCCGGAATTTCGCAATCAGGCGAACTTCACGGCTTACGGCGAAGGGTGGGGGCTTTATTCGGAGTTGCTGGCTAAAGAGATGGGGGCCTATCAGGATCCCTATTCCGATTTTGGACGCCTGACGACGGAGATATGGCGCGCGATCCGCCTTGTGGTGGATACCGGTCTGCACTCCAAAGGCTGGACCGAACAGCAGGCGATTGACTATTTCACTGCGAATTCGCCAGCTGCGGCCGGCCAGATCAAGTCGGAAGTGCAGCGCTATATCGTGATACCAGGTCAGGCGACGGCATATAAAGTCGGCATGCTGAAAATCCTTGAGCTGCGTGCGAAGGCGGAAGCCGAATTGGGCGACGGTTTCGATATACGCGAGTTTCACGATATCGTGCTGGGCGGCGGCGCCTTGCCGCTCGCTGTTCTTGAACGTCGAATTGACGCCTGGATCGCGACGACAAAATCGGCGTGACGTGAATTAAGACGCGCGGAGCTCAGCGAGGTCCGCGCGTCGTTCAAATAGTTTCGCCACATAAGGGCATTGCGGGACGATTTTGAGGTTCCGCGCCCGCGCGTCTGCGACGGCGTGCTCAACGAGGCGCAGCGCAACGTTTTTTCCACGCGATTCCGGCGGCACATAGGTGTGGTCGATCACGACCACGCCGTCGCCGCGGTTTTTGTAGGTAAGTTCCGCTGACCCGCCCCGGACCTCCGCCCAGTAACGCCCTCCGTCATTATTGAAATCATGGCCGATACTAATGTCTTCCCGTGTCATTTTGGCAGCCTTCCTTGCGCGTGAATACGTAGTTGCCAGAGCGTCACTGATCAAGGTTGACGTAAATCATCCGTATACAGAACATATCTCGCAGCGACGCGCCGGCAATTTAAATAAAATTGCCGGTTAAACTGGTGTAACATATTGAAACAAGACACATTTTGGCCAAATTCGCACGCGAGACACAGTCATCGGTATTCCGGCGTTGCGCCGGCCAGCACATGAAAGTTGAGTGGTGATAAAAATGACGAAATCGACCTATCTCTTTGAAATCCTCGACGATGACGGCAGGTCCGTGAAGCGGTTCTCGCAGCGCTGCACGAATTTGTCGGCCCAGGAACGCACCAAGTCGATCCTTGAAATGATGCCTGAGGCGGCGGCGGTGATCGGCGCAGAGGCGCACGGGCACGCGGTTCATTCTGCGTACAGGCAGTAGATCAGCTTTTGCGTATCGGCAGCGCGCCCGGGTCCAGCGTCGGGATTTCGCACTCCCAGACGGTTATGACCCGCCAGCCCAGCGCTTCCAGCGCCTTTTTGTTTTTCCGATCGCGCGCGCGGTTCTTTTGGATCTTATTACGCCAGTAATCCACATTCGATTTCGGAACGCGCCGGCCGCGCTTGCAGCGATGACCGTGCCAGAAGCAGCCGTGTACGAATAGGGCCGTCCTGTGCTTCGGAAAGACGAGATCCGGTTTTCCCGGCAGGTCTTTCACATTCAGCCGATAGCGAAACCCAAGCGCGTGCAGCGCCCTGCGTAGGCGCAATTCCGGCTGTGTGTCCTTTGACTTGACCGCCCGCATCACCGCCGAGCGCTTCTCCGGCGAGAACACGTCCGTCGATTTCGCGCTCATTACGCAGCGTCCGCACGGGCCGGTTCGAGGGCGGGCTCTAATATGTTTTCTGCAAGCCAGCGCACCACGGGGGCGCAAACGCCGTCGCCGCACAGCTTGAGCGCCGCATTGGCGCGGTCGGGCAGCTTGTAGGATTCCGGCAGGCCCATCAGGCGCGCCGCCTCTCGCGGCGACATCAGTCTTGTTCTGACGACGCCGTGTTCAACAGCGATTAAAACTTGACGCGACGAACCGCCAGCGGGCGTGCGCAAACACCCGGCAAGGCCGTCGAAGCGCGCTTCAAACCGCTGCACGGGTTTGCCGCCTTCGCGCCGCGTGCGGCGAAAGCCGGCGCCGGCTCGCCGCTCGCCGCTTGCGATGATGGCCTCGAGGCGGCTGCGCTGCAGGTTCGTCATTTGAGCGATCAGCGTTTTGGTTTTTGCGTCGCT
This sequence comes from Hyphococcus sp., assembly GCA_965243785.1. Taxonomy (GTDB): domain Bacteria; phylum Pseudomonadota; class Alphaproteobacteria; order Caulobacterales; family Parvularculaceae; genus Hyphococcus. Next base: position 300,577 of record CBDEVX010000015.1, read on the forward strand.
GTCCCATTCGGGATGCAGCCAGTCGATAATGTCATCGAGATGAATGTTGCGCCGGGTATGCGGCGCCGGCAAATCCGCGGCGCCCCATTCCGCCATCGTCGGAAAGCACGGCGCCTCGTCGCTTCGGGCAATGTTGCGGCGTACCCGCTCGGCGAGGGCATCGGCAAAGCCGACGACAAACAGTCTTTGTCGCGACTGCGGCGTGAACGCCGCCGCGTCCAAAACCCCCGCTGCAGCGCGATAGCCGGCGCCTTGCAACAACCGTACAATATGCTCGAAATCACGCCCGCCATTCGACGTGAGGAGACCCGGCACGTTTTCAAGCACGACGATCCGGGGCGCGCGTGCATTCACACGCAACGTCTCCATTAGCCGCCAGAATTCAAAAAACAGACCGCTGCGCGCAGCGGTCATGCCGCCGCGGGCGCCGGCCAGGGACAGATCCTGACAGGGAAACGACGCCCAAGCGAGATCTGCGCGCTCATCAGGCAGATCGCCGTCGCCAAGGTCGGCGATCGACATCTCGATCAATTCATCGCAGCCAAAATTCTCACGATACGCGGCGCATTTCATGGAATCGATGTCGTTGGCGAACAGGCAGCGCCAGTTTTCCCCAAGGCCGAGTCGAGCCATGCCGCCGCCGGCGAAAAATTCCAGGAACGTGAAACGCGGATGAATCATCATCTCTTGAGCCTATCGAGATTCGCATCGCTGAGTCTCACAGGTCGCCGCAATTCCGCCTTATTTGTCCGTATACGCAGCATGGATGACATGATTGCGCCACATTCGCCGTGTTTTCGCCATATTTCAAGGAATTATCGCGCAATTGTGCGTAACTAATCTCTCTCGAATCATTGACGCGGATTAATCATTGGGCGCACAGTCATCACGGGCGCAAGGGGGCCTCGCTTAAACTTCAAGGAGAAGCGAATGCCCTTGATGGACATAAAGCGGGCCGCCTTCGGTGCGGTCCTCAGTATCAGTATTTCAGTGATGGCCGGCGCGGCATCTGCGGCCGAGACATCGACATCGTCATCGGGCGACAAAACGACACCTGAGTTTTCCGAGACATTCCAGATCGCCATGCTGGACGACCGGGACCGCGGCGATCGTCGCGGTGATCGTGGCAATCGGCGCGACGATCGTGGAGACCGCCGCGGCCGGCGCGGCGACGGCCGAAGAGGCGAAGTGCATCATCGTGACCGGCGAGCGGAGCATCGCCGTGAGCACCGCCGCTATGACAACCGGCGCGACCGCCGCCGCTATGATCACCGCCGCGATCATCGCCGCTATGATCATCGGCGCGACCACAGGCGTTATGACCATCGGCGCGACCACAGGCGCTACGACCGCCGGCGCGACCACAGGCGCTATGATCATCGGCGCGACCACAGACGCTACAACCACCGGCGGGACCACCGCCGCTATGATTATCGGCGTGACTACAGGCGTTACGACCACCGGCGCGATCATCGCCGCTATGACCGCCGCGATCGCCGTCGCCACGCCCGCCACTATGGCGGACGGCATTACGGCCACGGATCAGGGCCGCGGCACGGTCATGGATACTATTGCTCGCTTCATAACCTGTTCCACTACAATCCGGGCTACGATCCGGTCGGGTGGTTTGTCGTGAGCTTCGGCTACGATCTCTTCAAATCGGGCTATATCGGTGACTGCCAAGTCGTATCGCAAAGTCGCCGTCGCGGCCGCTACACCGAAGTCGCGCTACTTTGCTACGACTCCTACGGATATCCCTATATCAAGGCGGGAAGCCGCCGCAGCTATCGCAATTATTGATCTGCTGCGATCCAATGCGTAAGGCGCGCCCGTTTCGGGCGCGCCTTATATTTCTCAACAGTCTCAGTCGATTGCGTTGACCGCAGCCCGCGACTCTGAAGATGATCATCTATTGACGCTTCATACGGGCGACGGGCAGATGACACGGCATTCCCGCATATTCGTTTCGGCTGCGCTTGGGGCGAGCCTTTTCGTGCTGGCTGGCGCGGGGGCGGTGGCGTTGACGGATGACGCGCCGGATCAGCCTCTTATCACCGATATTCGCGTCGGCGAACGCGGGTTGCAGACCCGGATCGCCCTGTTTTGCGAAACGCCGTGCTCGCCAGAGCCGCGGGGCGACGGCGCCTATTTTTTGCCCGGCGCAGCCGACGCGTTTGAACTTGATATATCGGATGCGGGTGCCCGGGCGCTGCGGCTTGAGTCCATCATCATGAAGGGCGGCTCGGCCCTAATAGTCGATTATGACGGGATCTTGGCGAACACCGATGCAACGCCGTGCAAGGTGGGCGGACGCGATGCCGCGTGTCTCGATCTATATTTTCAGGAAGCGGGCGAGGAAGAAGCGGATCTGCAGGACGAGCTGGCCGCGGCCGCGCCGCCGCCGATCAGAGAAACAACGACGCAAGAAAGCAGTACTGCGGCCGTGTTGGCGAAGCCCGTGCTGAGGGAAGCTGCAAGCGAGCGCCTTACCGTCTTCGCCAAACTGGCGGCGCCGGAACGGTTGTCGCCACCGATCCTTGCTAAGGTTCAACCTATTGAAAAATCGGTCACTGTTGGCACGCCGACTTTGCGGCCGAGCGAGTCGCTTGCCGTAAAGGTTGAGCGGGACTTCGCGGGACGTATCGATACGCTGCTGGGGAAGGCCCTGACGCCGGCCTATTGCAACAACGCAGAAGCAACGTTGCAGACCGATGCGTGGGCTCTCGGCGCCATGGTAGATGTCGGCTTATGCGCCGGCGCGCGCGGCGACGCGATAGAGGCGGAATCGATATTGTCGCGTCTGCTCGAATATGCGCCTGACAATTACGAAGCGCTCGTCGGCAAAGCGGTGATCGCGGAACTTGCCGGCGAACGCGGCGCGGCCTTACGGTTTTATCAGGACGCGCTCAACGTACCGCCGCCAGTGAGGGAGTCGGCCCGCATCGTTGAGGCGATGGCGGCGATAAGCTGACAATCAGGTCACTTTGTCTCGCCGCGCAAATTCCGGTTTACGCCAGTCTTCAGTTTGCAGAACGTCAACAAATACGTCGGCGGCGTCCAATACATCCTTGTAGGACAGGAACAGCGGCGAGAACCCGAACCGCATCAAATCGGGTGTGCGAAAATCGCCGACAACGCCGCGCGCGATCAGCGATTGAACGACTTCGTATCCATGATGGAAGCGGAGGCTGACATGGCCGCCGCGGCGCTCGCCGGGTAACGGCGAAGCCGTCTCAAGGCCGGCGGAAAGCGCGCGCGACAGAAAGAGGTCGCCGAGCGTCTGCGCCTTTGCGGCGACGCCTTTCAAATCAACGCCATCGAAAATATCGAGCGCCGCGTCAAGCGCGCTTAAGGAAAGGATCGGCGGCGTGCCGCAGGCGAAACGCCGGGCGCCGTCAGCGGGCCGATAGGTTTTGTCGAAAGCGAACGGGTCGGCGTGCCCCATCCATCCGGTGAGCGGTTGGTCGAGCGCGGCGCCTTCGCCGTGCGCATAGACAAACGCCGGCGCGCCGGGTCCGCCATTGAGATATTTGTATCCGCAACCGACCGCATAGCGCGCGCCATCCCGGGTTAGATCTAGCGGCAACAACCCGGTTGCATGGCTCAGGTCCCAGATGATGGAGACGCCCGCTCTTGCAGCCCTGGCTTCCATTTTTGCGATATCGGCGATGGCGGCCGTCTTATAATCGACAGCGCTGATCACCAGCAGGCCGATATCATCCGTAAAGGGATTATCGGTCGGTTTAAGCACGCGCAATTCGGCGCCGGTCAGAGACGCAAGCCCCTGGAGGATGTAGCCGTTCGTTGGAAATTCGTTCTCGAATATGGCGATGGCGCGGCCTTCTTTTTTGTGCAGGGCGGCAGTGAGTTTGAAAATGTTGATGGATACGGAATCAGCGACAACCACGTCCACCGGCGAGGCGCCGATCAGTTTTGCGATTTTGGCGCCGCAAGTTGTCGGCATATCGAACCAGCCAGCCGAATTCCACGACCGGATCAGATCGCGGTGCCACTCGTCAGCGACGGTTTGCTGAAGCCGAGCCTGCGCAGGCTTCGGCGGCGGCCCGAGCGAATTGCCGTCGAGATAAATCACGCCCGCCGGCAAATCGAACGCATCGCGAAAACGCCCCAGCGGGTCGGCCGCGTCCAGCTGCATCGCGTCGTCGCGCGAGGTTGGGATCATATTAATCGTCAAGACTGTCTCCGTTCGCGTCCCTGGCCGTTCGATCAAACGCTGGGGCATATTGTGGTCGTACGCAAATAATTTTGCCTCGCCGGCCGGTTTCTTGACGGCGCGGCCAATGCACATCAGGCTCGCTTAATGTCCGACCCGCATCGCCAGGCATCAGTGCGCGACGCCGGAAAACCCATGGGTTTCTGGAAGTGCTGGGCAATGTCGGCCGGCGTCATGATCGGATCCGGGGTCTTTCTTCTGCCGGCGGTGCTCGCGCCCTATGGGTCGATCAGTTTCCTTGGATGGCTCTTTACAAGCGCGGGCGCCATCGTGATTGCATTAACCCTTGGACGCCTCGCAGGGCGAACGGAAGAGAGCGGCGGCTTTTACGTTTACGTTCGTGACGCCTTCGGCGAACTGCCCGGTTTTATTGTTGGCTGGAGCTACTGGGCGGCGACTGTCTTCGCGGTCGCTGCAATATCCGTCGCGTTTGCGGGCTATCTCGGCGCGCTTGTGCCAGCGCTTGCTGGCGACAATGTGCTTCAGGGCGCGGTCGCCGCAATCATGATCTGGCTGATTACGGGCGTCAACATCAGGGGCGTTTCTGAGGCGGCCGCGACGCAGCTCATTATGACTGTTCTGAAGATCATTCCCTTGCTGATGATTATCGGTCTGGCGATTTTTGCGGGCGACGCTGATAACGTGCCGGCGTTTAATCCACAGGAATTGCCGCCTTATCAGGCGCTCGCCGCGACGGCGCTCCTGACTATGTGGGCCTTCGTTGGGCTCGAGGCCGGCGTGGTCGCGGCCGGCGACGTGCGTGACGCAAAGCGCACCATTCCACGTGCGATCATCACGGCGACTCTTTCCGTTGCAGCGCTCTATATCGCGGCGACAGCCGCGGTGATGCTGCTCCTGCCGCCGGCGGAGCTGGCGGTTTCCGAAGCGCCGTTTTCAGATGCAGCGACGCGGCTCGGCGCGTTGGGACCGCCCATCATTGCGATCGGGGCGCTCATCTCGACATCGGGATCGCTCAACGGCAACGTCTTCATCACCGGGCAAATGCCTATGGCCGCCGCGCGACACGGCGGGGTTCCGGCTGCCCTTGCGTTTCAAAACGCCGGCGGCGCCCCCTCGCGCGCCTTGTTGCTGTCGTCAGCGTTTGCGACCGCGCTGATCGTTCTCAACTATGCCGACGGCCTGGTCGCCGCGTTCACCTTCCTGATTTCCATGTCGACGCTCGGCACGCTCTTGCCCTACGCTCTGTCGGCGATGGCGGAAATCAAACAGTCGTTCCGCGCCGCGAAGGCGTGGGCCACAATCGCGCTTGTCGCGCTTGCTTATTCGATTGTAGCGATGGCCGGCGCTGGTGCCAGCACGCTGCTTTGGGGCCTCGTCCTGATCGGCGTCGGGTTGCCGGTGTTTTTCTTTTCCAGACTGACGGCAAGACGGAGCGCGAACCGGTGAGTGATCGCCGAGAAACAGGATTGCCGGCCTGGACCTACAGCGATCCGGATTTCCTTGCGCTTGAGCGCAAGGAAATTTTCGCGCCGAGCTGGCAGATCATTTGCCATGAAAGCGATGTCGCAGCGCGGGGCCAATATGCGACGATTGATCTGCTCGGAACGCTCATTGTCGTGATCCGCGGGGACGACGGCGTCTTGCGCGCCTTCCGAAATGTCTGCCGGCATCGCGCCGCTCGGCTCCTTGATGAACCTTTCGGCGCCTGCTCGTCGCGTATCGTTTGCCCCTATCACGCCTGGACCTATGACCTTGCTGGCCGTCTTGTCGGCGTGCCGCAACGGGAACGTTACGATGCATTCGACAACGACAATTTCGGTCTCGCGTCAATCGAACTGCGGGAAGCGGGCGGTTTTCTGTTCGTCAACGCGGGCGGTGACACGGCGTCGTTCGACGATTTTGTCCGCCCGATGGTGGACGAGTTTGATCGCTACAAGACGAAAGAGATGCGTGCGCTCGGACGCATCACGCTGCGCGAACGCAATGTGAACTGGAAGATCGCCGTTGAGAACTTCGTTGATTATTTGCACTTGCCGGTTGCTCATAACGGGCTCGATGGTCTTGTCGGTAGTAGCTATGCGCTCACCGTCGAAGACAACGCCTGCGTGATCACGGCGGATATTGACGACGCGTCTGACCAGACGCCCTCGGCGCGCGCCTATCGCAAGTTTCTGCCGGACGCCGACCATTTGCCGCCTGAACGGCGCCGGCAGTGGCGTTACGTAATGCTCTGGCCCAACATTGCCTTCGATATTTACCCCGATCAGATCGACTTCATGCAGTTCATTCCGCTGGGCGCTGACCGCACGCTCTTACGTGAGATTTCATATGCGCTTCCCGACACCAGCCGCGAGATGCGTGCGGCGCGCTATCTCAACTGGCGCATCAACCGGGTCGTGAACCAGGAAGACAAAAATATCATCGAGCGCACACAGGCCGGCATGGCCTCAGGCGTGGCGCCGGGCCCGATTGCGCGAGATGAAATAGGGCTGCGCCATTTCGCTGAGCGGATGCGCCGCGCGTTGCCGGTTTGTCGCGAGCGCAAAAAGCCGGCGCCGACCCACCCTGCTTGACCGCGGCTAGGAGCGCCCCTAGCGTCCCGCCGAATTTGAGAAGTGGTTACCGATACGATGGCGCAGGCGAAAACGTTTCAGGATCTTATTTTGACCCTCCAGAATTACTGGGCGGCGAATGGCTGCGTCATCCTGCAACCCTATGACATGGAAATGGGCGCGGGGACATTTCACCCGGCGACGACGCTGCGCTCGCTCGGGCCGAAACCGTGGAACGCCGCCTATGTGCAGCCGTGCCGGCGCCCAACGGACGGACGGTACGGCGCCAATCCGAACCGCTTCCAGCATTATTATCAGTTTCAGGTGGTGCTGAAGCCGTCGCCGCAGAACATTCAGGATCTCTATCTCGGCTCCCTTGACGCTATTGGCGTCGATCGTTCCGTACACGACATTCGCTTTGTTGAAGACGATTGGGAAAGCCCGACGCTGGGCGCATGGGGCCTCGGCTGGGAAGTTTGGTGCGACGGCATGGAGGTGTCGCAGTTCACCTACTTCCAGCAGGTCGGCGGTTTTGACTGTAAGCCTGTGACGGGCGAAATCACATACGGGCTCGAACGCCTCGCCATGTATGTGCAAGGTGTCGATAACGGGTTCGACCTCGTCTATGGCGGCGCGCGGCCGGATGGATCGCCCTTCACTTATGGCGATGTCTTCCACCAGAACGAGGTCGAACAGTCAGCTTACAATTTTGAAATCGCCGACACCGATGTGTTGTTCCGACAGTTCAAAGAAGCCGAGGCCGCCTGCGCGGCCATCCTCGAAGCTGGTGAGAAGGCGGGACGCGCCTATCCGCTGCCGGCTTACGAGCAATGCATCAAGGCCTCGCATGTTTTTAATCTACTTGATGCACGGGGCGTGATTTCTGTGGCTGAACGTCAGTCCTACATCCTGCGCGTGCGTTCGCTTGCACAAAGCTGCTGCAAGGCGTGGCTCGACAGCCCACAGGGCAGGACCGAAGGCGCCGGCGTCGTCGATTATGCGGAGGCCTGAGCGATGACGACGGTGTCGTTACCAATCGAAGGCGGGTGTCAGTGCGGCGCCTTGCGCTATGAAATCAGCAAGCCGATCCCAATGATTTACTGCTGTCACTGCGCCAATTGTCAGAAACAGACAGGCGGCTCTTTTGTGTTGTCGGCGACCGTATATGAAGACGCCCTCGTGTTTACAAAAGGCGAACCGGCGAAAACCGAGTGGACGTCGGACGCCGGCAATCACCGTTTCGGCCTCTTTTGCGGTGATTGTGGCAGCCGCATCGCCAACGGACAGACGCCGAGCATTGGCGTTTACTCGGTGCGCGCGGGAACGTTTGACGATCCGAGTTGGATTGCGCCTGCGGCCCATACCTGGACGAAAAGCGCGCAACCCTGGATCAAATTCGCCGATGACGACATTCTCGTGGAAGCGCAGCCCACAGATTACGCGCCGATCGTTGAACGTTTTAAAGCATCGGTTACATTCACGTGAACCCGTATTCAGTGAGAAGCCCTATGACCTGGACCGTTTATCTATCCGGCGAAATTCATACGAGCTGGCGCGAGGAAATCGCTGAAGGCGCAGCCCGCGGAAAACTTGATGTCGAGTTTACCTCGCCGATAACTGACCACGCTGCGTCCGACGATTGCGGCGTTGCGATCCTTGGGGCGGAAGACAATAAGTTCTGGCACGATCACAAGGGCGCCAAGATCAATGCTATCCGCACGTCGACGCTGATTCGTCGAGCCGACATCGTTGTCGTCCGTTTTGGCGAAAAATACAAACAATGGAATGCCGCATTTGACGCCGGTATAGCAACGGCGCTCAGCAAGCCATTGGTAGTGATGCACGGGCCTGATCATCAGCACGCATTAAAAGAAATCGACGCTGCAGCGCTTGCCGTTACGGAAACGCCGGCTGAGGTCGTCAAGATCCTCGAATATGCGATCGGCGGACGGCTTGCGGGCTACACGGACTGATTGGTTTTTGTCGCGAATAGTTGTGGATGTTGTTGCGCCGCACAACGGCAGGTTTCTTGTCGTTCTCGATAATATTTCGATGACGGAATATCCGCACCCATCGCTTTTCATGCCCCCTCCAACAGATTAGAATCGTCGAATCAACTCTGGGAGGCGATACATGCCAAACGTTTTTGGAATCAAACTGTTGCCGCTGATCCTTGCCACAGCCGCATTTTATTTTGTTGGCTTTCTTTGGTACGGCGTTTTGTTCATGGACATGTGGATGTCGACGGCTGGATATACAGAAGCCGACTTTGACGGATCCAGCCCAGCCTGGATGGTCCTTGGCGTTCTGATTTCGTTACTCACGGTCATTGGCATCGGCAAGGTGCTGCAATGGACCAACGCGCAGTCAATCGGCGACGCCGTTCAAAAAATACTGATCATCTGGGTGGCCTTCGGGTTGACCATGGCGCTTTACGGTCTTGCCTACACGCCGGCGCATTCGCTCAATCTGTTTTTGATCGACGCGTCACATCTGCTCATTGGATGGTTGTTGGCGGCGGTCATTCTCGCAGCGATGAAGTAGAGCCAGGGCGCCAATTCCTGTATAGTGCCCCGCATGGTGCGGGCACAGAAGAAAGAGTCATCAAACAAAGGCTGGTCCGAGCGCGGCGCGCTCGACCGGCTGACAATTATCATGCGTGGCGCTGCGTTTGCCGGCGTCGCGCTCGTTGTCGCATCGATCCTCTGGGCGGGTGCATATGCGGTCATCGCACCGCCGGGCACACTGACCATGCTGCAGCGGAAAATGTCCGGCGATGTCATTATTCATCCATGGACGCCGCTTGAGGACATCTCGCCGTATCTCATCACCGCTGTGATCGCCGCGGAAGACACGCGTTTCTGTTTGCACAACGGCATTGACTTTGAAGCGATCGAAGAGGCGATGACGGAGGCGGAAAACGGCAAACGCCTGCGCGGCGCCTCCACTATTTCGCAACAAGCCGCGAAGAACGCTTTTTTATGGAATGGCGGCGGCTGGTTCCGGAAAGGGGCTGAGGCGTGGATGACAACGCTGATTGAGACTTTCTGGCCGAAGCGCCGCGTGATGGAAATCTATCTCAATATCGCGGAATGGGGCGACGGGTATTTTGGCGCAGAAGCCGCAGCACAGGCGCGGTTCAATAAGCGCGCTCGCGATCTCAACAAGAGAGAAGCCGCGCTGCTGGCGACAGTCCTGCCCAATCCGCATAAATGGCGCGTCGATCCGCCCGGTCCCTATGTGCGCGGTCGGGTCCAAACGGTGCGCAAACGCATGGACGTCGTCCAGCGCGAAAGGCTCGACGCCTGCGTTGTCAGTCCCTAGATTGCGGCCCATGTCAAAACTTATGTATGCCGCCTTCGCCGCCTTCTTGTTCGCCGCGGGATGCGGGTCGAGCGACCACGAACCCTGGATAACCCGCGGCCTTAACTCCGAAACGCCGGATGTCCGCGATCATTTCACCCTAGAACGGACGGCCTGTTACGGGGTCTGTCCCGTTTACAAGGTCACGGTCGATGATCGCGACGTATTGCAGTTCCAGGGCACGCGGTTCGTTGCGGAAGAGGGCGGCGCTGTCGCCAAACGCCTGCCCGACGGTTCTTACAAGAAACTTGCGGCGATTGCTAAAGCCCACGCCTTTGAACGGTTTGACGATGCCTATCCCAACAAAGACGCCTCAAACTGTCCGCGCATGGCGACGGATTCGCCGAGCGTCATTGTCGGATTTGTGGAAGGCGACCGGATGCGCAATGTGCGCGTATATGAAGGATGTATGGGCTTCGAAGGGCGCGAAAGGTTCGAGGCCATGGTCGCCGCCATGGACGCAATACTCGACATCGATGATTTTGTCGGTCCGCGCGACGTGTTTTACGGCGACGCAGAATAAACGGGCGCGCATTGTCTTCCACGCTTACCAGAGACGGAGCCTCCTGATGAGCGAAGTGATGGTCATCGCTTGCTACCGGCCGAAACAAGGCAAGGAGAAAGAACTCCTCGCAGAAATGAAGACCCATCTGCCGACCTTGCGCGCGGAAGGTCTTATCGGCGATGGGCCATCGCTCGCCGGTCGTGCAAAGGACGGAACAATTGTTGAGGTTTTCCGCTGGAAGTCGGAAGACGCGATTGCCGCCGCACATGAAAACGCCGCCGTCGCCGCCATGTGGGAGCGCTTCGGCGCGGTCTGCGACTACACGGCGATCGGCAAAGTTGAGGGCGCCAACGATTTGTTCACGCCGCTGGAGCCAGTGGAATTTAGCGAGGACTGATTCATGAACGAACCGGTTTGTCCGCAAAAAGAGCCAATCCCCGTCGAGGTCGAAGCGGGAAAGTCTTACTTCTGGTGCGCCTGCGGGCGGTCAAAGAAACAGCCCTTTTGCGACGGCTCGCATCAGGGAACGCAGTTCACGCCGGTGAAATGGACGGCCGATGCATCGAAAAAGGTCTTTTTCTGCGCCTGCAAGCATACCGGCGGCCAGCCGCTCTGCGACGGAACGCATAATAGTCTTTAGGCGATGAATACGCCGCAGCTTATTCGTATGATCAATTAAGCTGCTGCGCGCGAGAGAAACTGTTCGAGCTTGCCAAATGCCGCCGACCATCCGCTGGTGATGATGTCGCTGAGCGGCGCAGGGATGCCTGAATGGGTCAGCGTAACGCGCGTCTGGCCGCCTTGTTCGGTGAAGTCGACTTCGACCGTCATTTTCGGCGACAGGTCATTCGCTTCCGTTTCATAAGCAAGATGCGCCGGCGGTTCGTATTTGGTGATACACGCTTTTGCCGGAAAGTCGTTTCCATGAATCGTCATCGTATGGTTAAACTTACCGCCTTCTTTCGCTTCAATGTCGGAGACGGTTTTGGTTGTGTCGCCGCACCCCCACCATTCTTGCACTTTCGCCGCCTCGACCCAAGCGTTGAAAACCTCCTCGCGCGGCGCGTCGTAGAGTTTGCTGACGGTCAGCACGCCGCCTGAATAATTTGTGGTCAGGCTCATTTTTCTTTCTCCCTCGTATTTTTGAGATAGGCGTCAACCGCTTCGAACTGCGTGGCCCAAAATTGCGCGTAATAAGAAACCCAGTCGATTGCAGCCTGCGCTGGCGCCGGATTGACGGCGACGTAATTTTCGCGGCCGCGTTTTTCCCGGCGAATGAGACCGGCCTTTTCCAGAACGCGCAGGTGTTTCGACACCGCCGGTTGCGAGATGGCGTAGGGCGCAGCGAGAGCGGAGACGTTCGTCTGGCCTTGCGCGAGCTGGGCGAGAATGCCGCGCCGGGTTGCGTCGGAAAGAGCGCCGAACACCAGATCCAGCTGGTTTTGATTCATAACCATAAGGTTATGTATTTTTGCACGACTGTCAACAGAGGAGATGAAATGGGACGGGCGCTCTATTGCGCGGCCTGAGAACCCTGCCTAAACCCTCGCTCCATGCCGGACCTTCTGCTGGAACTCTTTTCTGAAGAAATCCCCGCGCGCATGCAGTCCCGCGCTGCGGCGGACCTTGCGCGCGCGGTGAACAAGGCGCTGCTCGACGCCGGTTTCATGCCCGAGAATGTTAGAAGTTTCGCTGGGCCGCGACGGCTGGTCTGCGTCGCCGGCGGACTGCCCGCGCGCCAGCCGGACCGGCGTGAGGAAAAGAAAGGCCCTCGCGTCGGCGCGCCGGAAAAGGCGGTCGAAGGGTTCCTGAAATCGGCGGGGCTTTCTTCTCTCGATCAATGCGAGACGCGATCCGACAAGAAGGGCGAATATTACGTCGCCGTGATCGAACAGAAGGGTCGAGATACAGCGGCGGTGATCGCGGAGTTCGTTCCAGAAATTATCCGCGGGTTTTCCTGGCCAAAATCCATGCGTTGGTCAGACGGCGATTTACGCTGGGTGCGCCCGCTGCATCGCATTCTCTGCGTGTTCAACGACGAACCCGTGGCCTTCGACGTGGGCGGCGTGACAGCGGGCGATGAAACCGAGGGGCATCGCTTCATGGCGCCGGGCGTCATCCAGACGCGGAGGTTTGAGGATTATTCGGCGAAGCTGCGCGCGGCCCATGTCATTCTCGACGCTGAAGAACGCAAAGAGATTATCGCCGCCGACGCTGCGACCCTGTGCAAGGCGCAAGGGTTAGAACTGGTCGATGATCCGGGACTGTTAAACGAAGTCGCTGGGCTCGCCGAATGGCCGGTCGCGCTGATGGGCTCGTTTGACGAAAAGTTCCTGAAGCTGCCCGATGAAGTGCTGACCGCGTCCATGCGCGGGCACCAGAAATATTTTTCCGTCAAGGACCCGAAGACGGACGGCCTCGCCAGCAAGTTCGTATGCGTCGCCAATATCGAGGCGCCTGATGGCGGCGCGGCCATGCGCACCGGCTATGAACGTGTTCTGACCGCGCGACTGTCCGATGCGTGGTATCTTTATAATCAGGATTTGAAAACGCGCCTTGAGGACCGCATCGCCGATCTCGACAAGGTGACGTTCTTCGAAGGTCTGGGCTCGGTCGGCGACAAGGCGCGCCGCGTTGCGGCGCTCGCCAAAGAAATTGCGCCGGCGGTCGACGCCGATCCGGCGGCTGCGGAACGGGCCGCCGTGCTCGCCAAGGCCGATCTCGTCAGCCAGATGGTTTACGAGTTCCCCGAGCTGCAAGGGGTGATGGGCCGGTACTATGCGCTGGAACAGGGCGAGCCGGCGGAGATCGCCGACGCCATCCGCAATCACTACAAGCCTGCCGGACAAGACGACGACGTCCCGACCGCGCCGGTTAGCGTCGCCGTGGCGCTCGCCGACAAGATCGATACGCTTACCGCTTTCTATACCATCGACAAGAAGCCAACTGGATCAAGCGATCCATTTGCGCTCCGCCGGAACGCTCTTGGCGTCACGGGCATCATAAACGAGACAACGGCTCGATTGGATTTGCGTGAAATAATCGCCGACCAAATCACGCGGTTGGCGGACAAAATTCCTCAAGGGCGAACGCCTGTTCTAGTCAATTTTGAGTTGCTCACTTTCATCCACGACCGCCTGAAAGTTTACCTGCGCGAGAAGGGGCACAAACACGATCACATTGATGCGGTGCTGGCTGGCGCGGACGGCCAGCTTGAGGATGATCTGGTTTTGATTGTCTCAAGACTAGAAGCGCTGGAAGCCTTCCTCAAAACCGACAACGGCGAGAATCTCGTCGCCGCCTACAAGCGCGCGGCGAACATTCTCAAAGCCGAGGAAAAGAAGAAGGCGCTTCCCGAAAATCTGTCCGTTGACGCAAAGGCGCTGGAAGCATTGGAAGAGAAGAGCTTATTCAAGTCGTTGGAAATTGCGGAAACCGACGCCAGGAAAGCGGCGGAGGCTGAGAATTTCGAAGCGGCCATGGGCGCGCTCAGCGCCTTGCGCGCGCCGCTTGACGCTTTCTTCGACAAGGTCACGGTCAATGCCGATGATGCGGCGCTCCGCGCCAACCGGCTGGCGCTGTTGCAGCGCTTGATCGCCGCCACGGCAAAAGTCGCAGACTTTTCAAGGCTTGAAGGATGACTATTGATCAGAATGATCCGCGCATCGTGGCGGCGGTCGACGCGCATAATGAGGGCGATCTGAAAAAAGAGGCGTCCATTCTTGAGCCGTTGCTTGACGAACATCCCGATGATGCGGACCTGTTGCAGCGTCTTGGCGCGGTGACCGCGCAGCTGGGCGACGTCGACAAAGCAAAACGCTACTTAACGCGCTCGCTCGAAGGCTACCCTGCGAATGCTCAGGTCCTGACTATGCTCGGATGGCTACACCAGAAATCCGGCGATCGGGACGAGGCGAAGCGCCTTCTGGAAAAAACCATCGACCTCAACCCGCAGACGCCTGCGCCCCATATGGACCTCGGCAATCTGCATCTCGCGGCGCGAGACACAGTCGCCGCGCGCGCTTGTTACGAGAAGGCCATTGCGCTCGACCCAAACTCGGTCGGCGCTCTCGTCAACCTTGCCTCGCTTTGCGAGCGCGAACATAAATTCGACGAAGCACACGCTCTTGCCGAACGCGCTGTTGCGCTTGCGCCCGACCATGGCCAAGCGAACATTACGCTTGCGCGCGTTGAGCTTCGTTTGGACCATCCCCAAAAGGTCGCGGACCGATTGCATGGTCTGTTGACACGTACAAGCCTCAACGATTTCGATATCGCATCATGTCTCTATCTGATTGGACAGGCCGTTGAGAAAAGAGGCGATTATGATCACGCCTTCGTCGCGTTCGATGCGGCGAACGACACGTTTCATCAAATGTATGCCGCAAGCGTCGCGTCGATGGACTCCATATTGGCGCCCAAATATCTGAGCCGGATACAAGCCTTTTTCGAAGCTGAGGATGTGTCCGCTTGGACGACCTCCGATAAAAAAGACGAACCAACGCCGGTATTTTTTGTCGGCTTTCCCCGTTCCGGAACAACGTTGCTCGACCAAATCTTAAGTACGCACAGTGCTATTGAAACGCTGGAGGAAAACGAAAACCTGATCGACGTGCGCAATGAGCTCGTCAAGCCAGAAGACGGTCTTCAGAAATTAGCGACGATGACGGACGATGAGGTCAATCATTACCGGAAAAAATATTGGGCGCGTGTTCGCGAGGATTTCAGCGGCGACACGACGCGGGGCCTCTTCATCGACAAGATGCCGCTTAATACAATTCTTCTTGGTCTGATTTACCGGTTGTTTCCGGAGGCGAAAGTCATCTTTGCGGTGCGAGACCCGCGGGACGTCGTGCTCAGCTGTTTTCAACAACGTTTTGGCGTAAACGTCGCCATGTATCAGCTTCTTAAACTCAATACGGCGGCGGCGTATTACGATCAGGTGATGAAGATCGGCGAGGTTTGCCGCGAACGTTTGCCGCTCGACATTCACATGGTCCGATATGAAGATGTTGTCGGCGATATGCAGAGCACAGTTTCCGACATTTTGTCGTTCCTGGGACTTGAGTGGGAAGACCAGATTTTGAACTACCGTGAGGAAGCCCGCGAACGCTGGATTACAACGCCAAGCGCAGAGCAGGTGATCGAGCCGCTCTATACGTCATCCATGGGTAAATGGCGCAACTATAAGCATCGGCTGGAGCCCGTTCTGCCGGTGTTGGAGCCATGGGTGACGAAATTCGGCTATGAGCCTTCGTGATGATCACCGCTCACCCCGGCTTGCGCCGGCGTGAACGGCGTGCGTCATTACTCCGTTGGTTCCGCGCTTGCTGATTTCCAGGCTTCGAATTCTGCCCGGGACAGCTCGCCCGAACCGTCAACATCGCCGGCGGCGAATTCCTCCGCCGTGACGCCCGGCGCCGCCGCTTGAATTTCCGCAAAGGACAGACCGCCGGAGCCGTCGGCGTCGAGTGCGTCAAAGTCGGCCGCGTATGCAGCGAAAGAGATGAACCCCGCCGAGGCGGCGAGGGCGATGAAGCGTCGAGACATGTCGATTTCCTTTCGAGGGTTACTAAATATGCGCCCGCAATGCGCGGATCTCCTGCATCCCCTCGTTTTTCACGCATTCCTTTATCGCGATGCGCGATGCAACACATCGGCTTCGTATCGCTAAAATTCAAATAAAATACGTGTAAGGATTAATGCGAGTTCATATTAAAGCGCTGCAAGACTATTCTTCGTCCTCACGCCGGCGTCTGACGCCGAAGAGACGCGCGACCAGAGAAACGCGCTGCGGAACCGGCATGTCCTTGAAGCCGGCGGCGCGCTCGGCGCTCGGGAAGAAAAGATAGGCGAGCATCAGGACATAAGCTGCATAGTCCCAGGCGACGGCAAGGGCCCAGATGTCCGAGAATATGTTGGCATTTTTTAACACCGCGTCCCGCGGCGTGATGGTCGAAAGGCTTGGAATGAACTCCGCCATCACGACTTCGATGCGGCGTGAGACGCGTTCTTCTTCTATGGGTTCTTCCGGCGGAGAGAACACCTCGTCGAAGATTTGAAGACCGCGGGCGGGATAGAGTTCCGCGTAGGATTTGATCGGCACGGGCGGCTTGGCCAGTTTCTGACTGCGCACCAGCGAGGCGAGCGCCGATTCAACGTCATCCGCATAGCGGTCAATGGCGTCGCGCTGGCCTTGGCTCATGCGCTGGCCCACCGGCTTCGGGTTGGCGCGATAGAAATTGTCGAGCTGGGCGTCGACGAAATTTACGATCCGCCGGTCCTGGCGCCAGCGATTGAGAGTACTGGCGAACGCATTGTAGCTGGTTTCAAACTCCCGCGCCCACAGATCGTAATTATCATGGGCGTTGCGGCTTAGAAGCGTCTTCAGTTCGTCTACGCGATCAGCGCAGATGGCGGGGTCGTAAGGATCGGCGCTGGATGGGTCCTCGCCCTCGATGATTGCGGCGACGTTTTCACCGAGCGATACATACCACTCGGCAAGGCCGTCGAAATAATCCGACACGGCACCGTCTCCGGCTGCGCCAGATTGTGCGCCCGACTGGCGCTCATTGCGGGCGACGCGGCTTAAGTCGCTGACGGAAATCTGCAGATCCTGAAGGAACAGAAAATCGCGCTGGCGATAACTCGTGATGCCGGCGCATTCTCCCTGCAGCCGGTCGATTTCGTAAAGATAGGTGTGGCGCACCGCGTCGACGCCGCCCATGCCGACAACCGTCGTCCAGGTCGATACAAAAAACAGAATAACGCCGAGGATCGGAATCACCACGAACAATTTGAGACAACGTTCGAAAAAGAACAGCATGTCGCCGGAAAAGCCGCTTCCCTTATTGCGGAACCAGTCTCGGTGCCGCACCAGCTCCGCGCCACCGACCCAGATCGCCACCGCCAGGAAAAAAACGAAATACCCGAAAGCCGGCGGTAAGATTGTGTTGCGCAGGAAGTCTTCGTTTTCCTGGGATGTAATCAGCGCGAAGCCGATGGCGGAACTGACGGCGCTGAAAAATCCGGACGACACCGCAACGACAATAAAAAGCCGGTTAAAGAGTGACGATCCGCGCAGGCGGCTTGACGTCAGGATCGAGCCGACAAGGACGCTCATAATGATGATAACGACGCCGACCGCGCCAATCGCCGGCAGGTCGCTGACTGAAATATTGAGGCTGTCCTGCGCGTGCGCCGGAAATGCGGCAACCGCCGTAGGCACGCCTGCAGCGAGCCCGATCGTTCTATGAACGGCAGATCGCCCCGCCATATCCCCGTCGCCGGCTTTCTCGCGGCGTTCCCTCATACGACGCCAGCGTCCAGGCGCCCGGCGCGACCGTAACACGGGAGGCGCCGGTGTCGAGCGGCAGGGCTTGTGGAAAATAAAAAAAATCGCGACGTCCTTGTTCGCAGATGCGGCAATTTCTGTCTTGGCGCGGCTTCGCCGGCGCCCTATGCCAAATCGCCTGATAATTCATGGGGGCGCGCTAACGCGCCCGCCGCTGAACAATCGATGCGAGCGAGGAAAGATGGCGGGCGAAAAATGGGTATTTAGCTTCGGCGCCGGCGCCTCCGAGGGCGATGTGTCGATGAAAAACCTGCTTGGCGGCAAGGGCGCCAATCTGGCGGAGATGGCGAGCCTCGGCTTGCCGGTGCCGCCGGGTTTTACGATCACGACCGACGTTTGCACGGCGTTTTACGACAACAACCGGAACTTTCCGGACGGGCTTAACGAACAAGTTGATACGGCGCTGACAAAAATCGGCGGCGCAGTCGATCGCCGCTTCGGCGACGTCGCTAAACCGCTGCTCGTATCCGTGCGGTCGGGCGCGCGCGCATCGATGCCCGGCATGATGGATACCGTGCTCAATCTCGGGCTCAATGATGAAACGGTTGCGGGGCTAGCGGCGCTGGCGGGCGACGAACGGTTCGCCTTCGACAGTTATCGCCGTTTCATCCAGATGTATTCCGATGTTGTTCTTGGGGTTGAACATCACGAATTCGAGGAGATTCTCGAAACCTACAAGGAAGAAAACGACTTTATTCTGGATACGGAGTTGTCGGCGAATGACTGGCGTCAGGTCATCGACGGCTACAAGAAAGTTGTCGAAGCCGGTTGGGGCAAACCATTTCCGCAGGACCCGCAAGAGCAATTATGGGGCGCGATCAGCGCAGTTTTTTCCTCATGGCGCAATGACCGGGCGAATACCTATCGCCGCCTTCACAATATTCCGGAGAGCTGGGGCACCGCCGTCAACGTGCAGGCCATGGTGTTCGGCAATATGGGCGAGACATCGGCGACTGGCGTTGCGTTTACGCGCGATCCTTCGACCGGCGAGAATGAATATTACGGCGAGTTCCTTATCAACGCTCAGGGCGAGGACGTAGTCGCCGGCATCAGAACGCCGCAGCCGCTGACGCTGCGCGCCAAGGAGGCAATGGGTGAAACCGCGCCGTCCTTGGAAGAGGCGATGCCGGCCGCCTACGAAGAACTGATCGCCGTGTTCGACAAGCTCGAAAATCACTACCGCGATATGCAGGATATCGAGTTCACCATCCAGGATACGAAACTCTGGATGCTGCAGACGCGGAACGGCAAACGAACGGCGAAGGCGGCGCTCAAGATCGCTGTCGATATGTGTAACGACGGCGTGATTTCTGAAGAGGAAGCGGTTTGCCGCGTCGACGCGCATTCGCTCGACCAGCTTCTGCACCCGACGCTCGACCCCGATGCGCCGCGCGACCTCTTGCTGACCGGTTTGCCGGCCTCGCCGGGCGCCGCGTCGGGCGAAGTCGTCTTCAATTCCGACGAGGCCGAGCGTCTCGCCCAAGAAGGGCGCAAGGTCATCCTAATACGGGTCGAAACAAGCCCGGAAGACATTCACGGCATGCATGCGGCGCAGGCAATTGTCACCGCGCGCGGCGGCATGACGAGCCACGCCGCCGTTGTGGCGCGCGGCATGGGACGTCCTTGCGTCTGCGGTGCCGGAGAGCTGCGTATCGACAAGGCGGGTGACCATTTTTCCGTTTCCGGCCGAACGGTCAACAAAGGCGACATCGTCACTGTCGACGGCGCTGCGGGCAAAGTGTTCTTCGGCGCAGTGCCGACCCTGCAGCCGGAACTCTCCGGCGACTTCGCCAACCTGATGCAATGGGCCGATAAGAGCCGGCGCATGAAAGTCCGCGCCAACGCCGAAACGCCCCATGACGCTCAAGTCGCCCGCGACTTCGGCGCTGAGGGTATCGGACTATGCCGCACTGAACATATGTTTTTTGACGCCGACCGCATTGTCGCTGTTCGCGAGATGATTCTCGCTGACAATGAAGCCGGGCGCCGCGCGGCGCTTGATAAACTGCTGCCCATGCAACGTTCAGATTTCGAGGCGATCTTCAAAGTCATGGCCGGTTTGCCGGTCACGATCAGACTGCTTGACCCGCCGCTGCATGAATTTCTTCCGCATTCCGATGATGAGATCGAAGAAGTGGCGAAGGCGTCAGGCATGGATGCGGAAAAGCTGAAGGACCGCGCCCATAAGCTGCGCGAATTCAATCCGATGCTTGGGCATCGCGGTTGCAGGCTTGGCGTGTCTTATCCTGAAATATACGAGATGCAGGCGCGCGCGATCATGGAGGCGGCTTGCGCCGTCGCTAAGGAAACCGGCCGCGAGGTTACGCCGGAAATCATGGTGCCACTCGTTGCAAAACGCGAAGAGCTCAGCTTTCTGAAGGGGCGGATCGATGAAACGGTCGGCGCTGTTCGAAAAGAGCAGGGCGCTGATATCGACTATTATGTCGGGACAATGATCGAATTACCGCGCGCGGCGCTCACGGCCGATGACGTCGCCCATGACGCTGCATTCTTTTCTTTCGGCACCAATGATTTGACGCAAACGACATTCGGTTTAAGTCGCGACGACTCAGCGTCTTTCCTTCCGGACTATCTGCGGCGGAACATTTTCGAACGCGACCCGTTTGTGACGATCGACGAAGACGGCGTCGGCGCACTGGTGGAGATCGCAGCGGAGCGCGCCCGGAAAACCCGGCCCGATATCAAGCTCGGGATTTGCGGCGAGCATGGCGGCGACCCGGATTCCATTCGCTTTGTCGAAACGGTCGGGCTCGATTATGTCTCCTGTTCGCCCTTCCGAGCGCCCATCGCACGTCTTGCTGCAGCGCAAGCAAGATTGGCGAAATAGCAAGCGCCGTCAGTACGATAAATCGTTAACGCAAATTTGGCGAAACCTGGAATAGTATTTAATAACAGCTGGTTACCTATTTTTCAGTGTTAATAACAAAGGCGTAATCACATCGATATCCCATTGCAGGAGCGTCGCTGCGGCGCCATATAGCGCTCCGCGCCGGCGGTCGGCGCGCCGGTTGCACGTTAAGCTATCCGGGTGTTTCAGATGCTATGCTGGAGCCCCGCGGGTTATGGATTGGGACGACTTGACGAGAAAGTCTGAACATAACGCCCATGAGGTGAGTTGGACCCTGCGCAGCCTGATGGCGGCAGGCCTTCTGAGTGTATGCGCGGTCGCAACGGCGATGAGCGCGACAATCAACGCTGAAAGGGCTGCCCAGGAACGCGAAGCTGCGGCGGCGGTTGCGCGGGAGGCGGCGCTTGTCACCGAACTCGCGGAATATCTGGCGACGGAGACGGCGGCGACGCGCAACGCGCTTGCGGAGCCGCGGCTCAAGCCGGCGAAACCGATGACAGCGCTGGCGTCAGTCGACGACGCCGTTCTCAATCTGGCGGATTTTGATTTTTCATCCCTTAACAATGCTCGCGAGGACGCGACCGAACGTAGATGCCTCGCGCAGGCGATTTATTACGAGGCGCGTTCCGAACGGCGGATCGGGCAGGTCGCCGTCGCTGATGTTGTGCTGAACCGGGTTGCAAGCCCGCTATACCCCAACACAATTTGCGGCGTTGTTTTTCAGGGGTCCGAACGACGTACGGGTTGCCAGTTCTCGTTCACCTGTGACGGTTCGATGGATATCCGTTTGAACAAGCGTAAATGGGCGGCGTCGGAAGAACTCGCCGGCGCTATTCTCGCCGGGCTTCGCGCGCCGGTGAGTCGCAATGCAACCCATTATCACGCGAACTATGTTAGCCCATATTGGGCGCCGCGCATGACGCCGACGGCGACCATTGGAACGCACAAGTTTTATCGGTTCCCGAACCGGCGCATCACAGAAGCTGCGCCCGCAGCGATGTAAGGGTTATTGCGCGAGGCAGATTGTCTCGCCTTCTTCAGCAATTGCAAAACCTTTTTCCAACACAGCCTTTCGCTCCGGCGCATTTAAATTGTGCAACGGATTGGTGTGGTTCATGTGGATGAAACGGATTTTTGATTTTTCGGGCGCCGGCAAATCCGAAAAGCGCGCCATGGAGTGGCTGACGAAAGGATGCGGAAAACCAGACATATCGCGTCCCGGAATTTCGCCGTTTGCGTAGAACGTGGCGTCAAGATAGGCGATGTCGACTTCGGCGATCTTGTCTTCGATGCGCGTTCCCTCTGCATCCCAATCTTCCCAGCTATCGATGTCGGGGATGAATAGGACAGATTTTTCAGGACCCTCGATGCGGAAGCCGACGACTTCGGAGAACTCCTGACGATGCGGAACCCGGAACGGCGTCACCGTCAGATCCTCGGCTAACTGTTCAGGCTCATCTTCCGCCATGATGGCGATGATGATGTTGTGAAGACGCACCAGTTGGCTCCATGGGCCGTTGTCGGTCAGAAAATCCGCCATGCGCGGCATCGCATAGACCGTCACATTCTGCGCGCCCGCGCCTTCATGGCCGAGCATCATAAGCCCAGCATAGTGGCCGATATGCGCGTGCGTCAGGAAAATTCCATCGAGACCGACCGGGCGATTAACGGGCGCCGCTTCGTCCAGGCGCTGAAGCTGTTCGGTAATGTCTGGTGTTGCTTCAAAGAGCCAGCGTTTCGTTCTCTCGCCGCGACGGTCGATCAGCGCAAGCGATGTCGCGAGGCGGCGCAGGGAAGGGTCATCCCATGCGGGATCGTCAGGATTGCCGATCTGCGGCTTGCCGGCGTCCTGCGCGACGCCTAGGGCGAGCAGCGATACGTCGCAAGTGTTTTCTGGCGTCGAAGGTGATTGCTGCTCGGCGCAGCTGATCAAAGCAGCGGCAGACATTGTCGCGGCAATCGTTGTCAATGCTTTAAGCAAGGAACACCATTTTTGATTTTACTGTAGCGACCTTCTAACGGCGTTCGGCGACGAAATCGAGGCGCTGTCGATGGCGCATGATCCCGACTGACATTCGCTCACTTGAGCCATTCGCACGGCGAGCCGTGATTGTTGTTGCAGTGCAATTTGAATAGCCTGTTGCAAAAGCAAAAATTATGAATGCGGCTGCCGCGTAAAGTCGCACCTATCGTAAATATTAGCAAATCATGGTGGGGCGATATGTTTTCAAAGTTATTTCCAGCATTCGCTACGCTCCTGCTTTCGCTCTCCACTGCAAATGCTCAGCCCGAAGACGGCCTTGACGGCTGGTGGCGAGCGGAGCTTGAGCATGCCGGCAAGACGTCTGAAGTCTTTTTGAGTCTTTCCAGTAAGTCCGAACCGGCAGCAATGATCGCCATTCCGACGATCCAAAGTTATGATATGAACATTGGATCGTTTTCTGTTTCAGGCGACGCTGTTGAGTTTACAAATGTCGGTTGGTCGTTGAAGATCGAAGAGAACGGGGCGGTTTTGACCGGCGTCATATCGCCCAAATTAGTTCCAGTTTATAGTTTGAATGCTCGCTTTGAACGTTCACACGCACCGGTAAAAAATGCGATCGCTCCGTTGGAAACGAGTCCTGCCACCATCACAAAATGGGAAAAAAATATTGGCGTCCCTATTTGGGCGGAACTGACGGAAGACCCTTCGAGCAACCTTCTGTTCGTGGCGGGCGAGGATGGGCGTGTTTTTGCGCTGGACCAAAATGACGGCGAGACGATTTGGGAAACCAATTTGGAACGCGCGATACGGTCTAAACCCAGTTTTGCAAACGGATTGGCGTATATTGCAACTGATAGAAAGGTTGTCGCCCTCAATCCTAAAGATGGCAGCGTCAAATGGTCTTCAGAACTTGACGAGGAATTGCACCCACGCTTGCCCCTGTCGGACCCCGCCACGCAATGGGACCACTATGGGGCGTCGGTTATCGTCGAGGGGAGCCGCGCCTATGTCGCGGGCCGAGACGGGTGCGTCCGGGCGTTGAAAGCGCGATCAGGCGATTTGGAATGGAAAGCGTGCTTAGGCGCGTTGTTGACCGCGACGCCCGCCCTACACGGGGACTATGTCGTTGCGGCGGGTTTTGATGGCGTTGTCTACGCTCTCTCAGCAAAGAGCGGTGAAGAACGTTGGCGATATGACGCCAAGGCCGCGATCCCCCGTGATCTTTCCATAGCAGACGGCAAGGTGTTTGTAGATAGCCGTTCTTACGACTTGTTGGCGCTCGACTTGGAGTCTGGCGCGTTGGTTTGGAAGGATTACTTTTGGTTTTCGTGGATCGACTCGCCACCCGTGATATCAGACTCTCTACTATTTATCGGTTCGTCAGACGCGTTGATTGTAAAATCTCTTAGTGTGCGCGACGGCGAGATGATTTGGGAAGCATCCGTTCCCGGATGGTCGTGGCCGAGGGTGGTTGTCGGTGAGCAATGTGTTATCGCCTCGCTGATTGGCTCTGAGGACTATATTGGCCTGCGTCAAGGCGGGTTTGTGGCGCTTGATCGCGAGACAGGTGAAAGATTGTGGGCTATTGCTGCGAGAACGTCTGAAGGGGGTGGTCGATACGGCTTTGCAGCGTCGCCCATAGCGAACGACCGCGGCCTTTTCGCCGCCGACTTATCGGGTAATGTGTATGCATTCGATTTGGGTGCAGATCAAAAATGTTGGTGAGCGCGAACTGCTCTTCGCGAAGGTTGCGCAACATGTCAGTGAAAATCAAGGCCGAGGTCTAAGGAAGGCGCCGACTGGGTGATCCAGCCGGAAGAGATGATATCAACGCCGGTTTCCGCAATCGCGCGGGCTGTA
The DNA here is from genome assembly GCA_965243785.1 of Hyphococcus sp. GTDB lineage: Bacteria > Pseudomonadota > Alphaproteobacteria > Caulobacterales > Parvularculaceae > Hyphococcus. Next base: position 325,259 of record CBDEVX010000015.1, read on the forward strand.
TCGACAGTGACGTTGCCTGACGCTTCAAGAACGGCGCGGTCGCCAACAAAAGCGACTGCCTTTTTCATCTCATCGGTCGGCATATTATCGAGCATGATGATATCGGCGCCGGCGCCAAGCGCGGCTTCAACTTGATCGAAGCGGTCGGCCTCGACCTCGATCTTCACCATATGACCGAGCACTGCACGGGCGGCTTTAACAGCGCCCTCTATAGATCCGGACGCCGCGATATGGTTGTCTTTGATCATGACGGCGTCATAGAGACCGAAGCGGTGATTGCGGCCGCCGCCGCAACGGACCGCGTATTTTTCAAAAGCGCGAAGACCCGGCGTTGTTTTACGCGTGCAGGCGATTTTGGCGCTTGTCCCTTTGATGGCGTCGACAAGCGCCGCCGTCGCCGTCGCGACACCGGAGAGGTGACCCAGAAAGTTAAGCGCAACACGTTCCGCGGTGAGAATGCCCGCTGCCGGGCCTTGAAGCGACAGGATTTTGTCGCCGCCGCTGACGCGCGCGCCGTCGCCATGAAGAATTTCGATATTGATTGCGGGATCGACCCGCTGAAACGTTGCGACCGCAAGATCAACGCCAGCGATGACGCCTTGTTTGCGGGCGCCGATCGTTGCTTGCGCATGATGGTCGGCGGGGATCGTCGCCGCCGTCGTAATGTCGCCTGCGTCGCCGAGATCTTCGGCAAGCGCATGTTTAACGGCCGCTTGAACAAGATGGGCGGGCAGGGGCTGGCGCGTCATTCCACGTCACCCATTTCCGCCGCAATTTCCGTGTGGAACGCCTCTTCCTCGGCATCCGGAAAATCGCTGCGGTAGTGGGCGCCGCGGGACTCTTCGCGCGCCAATGCGCCTTGCGCAATGAGTTCGGCCGTAACCAATGCACTCTTAAGCCCGCTGGTCATCGCCTCGTGTTCATGCAGTTCGGCGAGGGCTTCGAGCACGTCGTAGAGCCCGTCCTCCGAGCGGATCAGCGCGCATCCGGTCGCCATCGCCTTGCGCAGTTTTTTTAGCGCCTTGGGATCGGCGGGTTTTGACGGGACATCCATGCGATCGGCGGGCGCGCCGGCTTCGTCTCGTTCTTCAATCTGTTTTTCGCGCAACTGGTCTGCGATCCGCGCGCCGAAAACAACCGCTTCGAGGAGCGAATTGGACGCCAGACGATTGGCGCCGTGGACGCCCGTGGAGGCGACTTCACCGATAGCCCATAAGCCGTCGAGCGTCGTCCGCCCATCGAGATCAGTGTAGACCCCGCCCATATGGTAATGGGCCGCCGGCGCGACCGGCATAAGGTCCGTTCTCGGATCGATCTCGGCCTTCTGACAAGCGGCAAACACAGTCGGAAAGTCCTTCGGGAAGGCGTCGCCGATCGCCGCGCGGGCGTCGAGAAAGGCGCCGCGCTTCGCCTTGATCTCCGACTCGACGGCGCGGGCGACGACGTCGCGGGGGGCAAGGTCGCCGGCAGGGTGATACTCCTCCATGAACGCGCGCCCGTCCTTGTTGACGAGTTGTGCGCCTTCGCCGCGCAACGCCTCAGTGGCGAGCGGCGCCGGATCGGCGCCGACATCGAGCGCGGTGGGATGGAACTGTACGAACTCGGGGTCGCGGATGAGCGCGCCGGCGCGGGCGGCGAAGGCGAGGCCGTGGCCCTGCGCCGGGGTCGGGTTCGTGGTGACGGCGTAAAGCCCGCCGAGACCGCCGGTCGCCAGAACCGTTTCGCTCGCGTCAAACGCAGCCCGTTCGCCCGCAGCGACGTCGTAAACCAACGCGCCGCCAACGGCGCCATTATCATCGACGAGCAAATCCTCGGCGACAATTCTTTCGAGAATGGTGATGTGTTCGCTTGCCCGCGCAGCGGCAACAAGGGCGTCCATGATGGCGGCGCCGGCTTGATCGCCGGTCGCATGGACAATACGGTCGCGGCAATGGGCGGCTTCCCGGCCGAGCACGAGGTTTCCGTCCTTGTCCTGATCGAACTGGACGCCGAAACGCATAAGATCTTCAACTGCTGCTTTCCCGCCATCGACAAGAAGACTCGCCGCCTCTGCGTCAACGAGGCCGGCGCCGGCCTGCATCGTATCGGCGAAATGAAGGTTTGGCGTGTCGTCCGGGCCAACGGCGGCGGCCATGCCGCCTTGCGCCCACGGCGTTGCGCCGCCCTTGCCGAGCGGGCGCGCGGTAATCACGGTGACGGGGCGCGGCGCCAATTTCAGCGCCGTATAGAGCCCCGCAACGCCCGCGCCGATGATGAGGATGTCGGATTTCAAATGTTACGCCCGCGCCTCGACCGCCGCGACTTCCGGCGCGCGCTCATGGGTGTACATAGATTGCCGAGTGAGGGGCAGGGCGATCATGCGTTCGATGGCCTCGCGGGCTTTGTCTATGACAGCGGGGTCGATTTCGACTTTGTGTTCCATTGTCTGCAAGGAGCGCAGGATCTTCGGCAGGCTGATCCGCTTCATATGCGGACAGAGATTACATGGCCTCACGAAATTCACATTCGGGTTTTCGCTGGCGACATTGTCGGACATTGAGCATTCGGTAATCAGCACGACATTTTTCGGCTGGTTGTCCTTGACGTAATTCGACATGCCGCTGGTGGAGCCGGCGAAATCCGCTTCCGCCAGCACATCCGGCGGACATTCGGGGTGGGCGAGAACGATGACGCCGGGCGTTCCCTCGCGCAGTTCGCGAATGTCTTCCGCGGTGAAGCGTTCATGCACTTCGCAGGCGCCGGCCCAGGTGACGATCTTTATATCGGTCATGGCGGCGACGTTTCGTGCAAGATACTGGTCGGGCAGGAACAGCACCGTATCGGAATTCCATTCCTTCGCCGCGTATTCGACGACCTCAACCGCGTTGGACGATGTGCAGCAGATATCCGTCTCCGCTTTGACGTCAGCGGTGGAGTTCACATAAGTGACGACCGGCGCGCCGGGATATTTCTGCTTCAAAAGCCGTACGTCGTCGCCGGTAATCGATGCGGCAAGCGAGCAGCCGGCGCGCAAATCGGGGATCAGCACGGTTTTTTCCGGACACAGAATTTTTGACGTTTCCGCCATGAAGTGGACGCCCGCCTGCACGATAATGTCGGCGTCGGTACGCGCCGCCTCCTTGGCGAGTTGCAGACTGTCGCCCGCGAAATCGCCGACGCAGTTAAAGATCTCCGGCGTCATGTAATTATGCGCCAGAATGACGGTGTTCTTTTCGCGCTTGAGATCATTGATCGCGGCGATATAGGGCGCGTGAAGGCGCCATTCGATTTCAGGAATAAACTTCGCGACCTTCGGATACAGATGATCGGTTTTCGCGCGAACCGCGTCGGTGAACGGGAGCTGTTCGGTATCGAACTCGTTTCCAAATGCAGGCATCCTTGCGCCTCCTTTGCATTCCCGGTCTTGATACGCAGTCGCCGAGTTTGAATATCCTCAAAGCATTATGCTCAAACAGAGCATATATAGGTTCAAAAAAGGGCCCCTCAAGGGGCGATGGCGCGCAAAATGAGCGCAAAGACTCCCGCCGTCAAGAAAGTTTCACGGAATCACTACGCCATTCCGTAAGTGTTGACTTACAAATTGGCTTTGCTTATATGTAAGCTATGGCTTACGAAATGAAATTTGAGGCTCTGGCGTGCCCAACGCGGCGCAGCGTCTTTGAAAAGCTGCGGGGCGGCGCTGCCTCCGTCGGCGTTTTGGCCGATGGCATGCCGGTCTCGCGTCCGGCGGTATCCCAGCATCTTAAGGTTTTGAAAGACGCCGGCCTCGTCGCGGAGCGCCGGGAGGGCGTCCGCCGGATCTACAGCATTGATCGCGCTGGTCTCACCGAGATGCGCGACTATTTCGACCGCTTCTGGGACGAGGCGCTCGATTCCTACAAACGCTCGCTCGAAGCGCGCGACGCATAGCCGGGAGAATGCCGATGGAAGCGCAAACCAGCATCGAACCGATTGTCAAAACACTCTCGCTAAAGACGTCCTGTGAAAAGGCGTTTCGTCACTTTACGGACAATATCCACGTCTGGTGGCCTCTTGCCAGTCATTCAATCAGTCAGGCTGATGCGGAAACCGTAAAGTTCGAGGCGAAGAAGGGCGGCCGCATTTTTGAGATTGAAAAATCCGGTACGGAGCGGGAATGGGGCCGCGTCGGCGTCTGCGAAGCTCCGCGCCGCCTAGTCTTTTCATGGGTGCTTGAGAAACCCGCCGACGCGACGGAAGTCGAAGTCCGTTTCGAGGCGGCGGGCGATGACGCCTGCACAATGACGCTCATCCATCGCGGCTGGGACGAGCGCACCGACGGGCGAACATGGCGCGACAACTATCACGCCGGATGGGACGGCGTTCTCAAAGCGTACCGAACGGCGCTTGATTAATCGGCAACCGCGCGTGTTTCGCCGGGATCGGTGAAGAGATCGCCGCCGGCGCGCGCGCGCCACTTATCGCCATTGCCTGCCGCGCGTTTCGGGACATGAACGCCGATTGTCTGTTTCGCTTTGATTACATCGGAGATGATCAGTTCGCCGTCATCGTCGCCGAGAAACCAATATGGCGGAAAGGCGGTGTTCGTTGCTTTTGCATCGAAATGGGCCTGATGACGCGAAAAATTCGAGACAACGGGGTCGGCGTCTCCAAGGTGAATCACGGTTGCATCTTCGTCGAGGCTGACGCGCCATGCATAGTTCTGAATATGCGGCCGGTTGCCTGCATGGGGCACGGATACAACGTCAATGTCGATTGCGCCGAGTGATATCGTTTCGCCCTGGTCGTCCGGCGCAAGCGTGAAGGCGCGCACGCGCGCCATCATCGGATCGTCTGCGCCGACGCCAGCCTCTAGCAGTTTTTCGCGAACCTGCTCGGGCGCAAACATGACGACGCTCGTTTGTGCGCGCATATAGGCGATTGCCGGTTCTGGCGAAAAATGATCGCCATGGACATGGCTGATAAAAATTGCATCGACGCCGTCGAAGGGCGGCTTGCCTTTCAGCATCGCGGCGCCGATGTCGTTCGGAACCAGCGCATACTGTCCGTAACTTTCCGCATAAAAGGCGTCGAACAGGATCTTCGTGTCGCTGCGTTCGACCATCACGCCTTCATTGCCGAGATAATGCGCGGTCGCGTGATCATGGGCGATGGCCATCGATGGCGTCAGTGAAAGCAGGAAAGCGGCGGCGCGCAGCGACATATTCTGTTCCCGATTACTTATCGCTAGCTTACCGCGTCTATGTCGCGGCGCAATCGCGGAATCGCAAGCCCGGTGGCCGCGCCGTCGCGCAAGCCCTCATCGCTGACGCGGAAGAGTGCGGCAGGCCGCCCGCCGGCCCGCTGCGTCGTCTGGCCGGTGCGTTCAATGAAACCAGATTTTTCGATGCTGCGACGGAAATTCTGTTTGTGAAACCTGAACCCGACAATGGCTTCGGTGATCTCCTGCAATTGCAGTAGCGTAAATTCTATCGGCGCCAGCTCGAATATAACCGGGCGATAGCGCAATTTGCCGCGCAGGCGACCGACGGCGGTGGCGAGAATACGTCGATGATCGGAAATCATGGCGACGCCGGTTTCAGCGCCCGCGGGTTCGTTGGCGTCAGGCGGCTCCAGTCCCGCATCACGCCGGTCACGAAAAGCTTCGGCGACGAGCCCGGCTTCGTACATGAGTTCGTAGCGATCAAGGGTGCGCGCTTCGTCCCAGTCCGCGCCGTCGCGCCCAAAAGCGGCGGCGACGCGGGCGCGGCGAACGTCTTCGTCCACGCCGCCGTCGCTGCTCCAGGCGTCGAGTGCGGGATTGATACGCTCTTTGAGAGCGGCGGGCTCGCCGCTGCGCCAATCTTCCCACGGAAAAAACGCATACCAATCGCGCCAGCCGGCGTCGGCGGCGCTGACCGGCGCTGGCTCGCGGGCGAGTGCGAGATACCCGACGGAAACGACGCGGTCGCCTGCGCCGGCGTCAGCGAGGGCGGCAAGCGGCGCTTCGCGGCCTTTGTCTCCGAACGTATAAAGCTGTTCGACATAACCAAGCGACAAATGCGTTTGGCGCGTCACCCATTCGCGCATACCGATCTCGAATGTGCGATGGCGCTTCGGATCAAATGGCCCATAGGGCAGGCCGAGCGCGCCGTTTACATTGACGCAAAGCGCCATCGGCCGGTTGTCGGCGATCGCAGCGAGAACTGCATTCAGGGTGATCGCGACATTGGCGGCGATTGGCGTGTTTTGCGGCGCCTTGCTCATCCTGCCGTCTATGACGGGATTACGCAGCGACTGGCAAGATCACGACTTCATCGGATACGGCGCCGGCGCACGGACACAAATCGAGAATCGCCTCGACCATGCGGTCGTCGCGGCCCATCAGGGCGTCGGCTTCGGAAATGAGAAGAATGTTCGGGTCGGCGTGCGGCGCCGCTTTCCTCAACTCGCCGGCGATTTGGGCTTCGCAACGGCCTTCTTGCGCGGCGCACAGAAGAATGTAAGCGGCCGCCATCGACCGGGCGACGCCCTGATGACAGTGAATAAGGATGGGGGCCTTACGATCCCAGTTTCGAGCGAGATCGATCAGTTTCTGACAGCGCGCCGCGTTGTCATTCATGCTCGAACAATCACCGCGCAATTCGATGAAGTTCTCCCGCGGCAAGCCGTCAAAGGAGCGTGATGGTCCCTCATCCTGTCCAAGGATGGAAACGACATATGCCGGCCGATATTCTTTGAACGCGGCCTCAGCCTTGTCGTAGCAACTTACAATAATCTTGGACACAAAAGTTACGCGCCCCGTCCTTTCACACTTTGCCGCGCATTCGCCTGCGCCTCGTTTGAAATAGCGAATGCATGTAAACAAGATAAGGCGCGAATCCTCACGAGGTACTGAGATCGCGCCATTGTTATCGGCGTGGCGGTCACGTTAACCTTCGATCGCACGGAAAAGCCTCTTGAACCGCGCCAGATATTGTTCTTGCGCCTCAATAGCAGACATTGTCTCCAGGGTAACGGGCGCGACGCCGCGCGGGGCGCCAAAGAACTTTCGCGCCTCCGCAGGTTCGAATCCGGCGAGCTGTGTCGCCTCAAAATACGCCGAGGCTCGGTCGGCGCGCTTGATCGTCTTTTCTACCGTTTCGGGAAGGTCGGCCGGCAACGAAAACCGCAGATGAACTGCTTGCGCCAGGCGCTTTTCGATAACCTTATATTGGCCGCCGAGTTGGGCCTTGAACGGAGAGATCATGTCGCCGATGACGAATTCCGGCGCATCGTGAAGGAGCGCGGCGAGTTTCCATTTCGCCGGCCAACCCGGTTTCAGGATAGTGCAAAACTCTTCGACGATCAGCGAATGCTGCGCCACATTGAAGGGCAACTCGCCTTTCGTCTGGCCGTTCCAGCGGGCGACGCGTGCGAGCCCGTGGGCGATGTCCGCAATTTCGATATCGACGGGGGAGGGATCAAGAAGATCAAGCCGGCGTCCTGACAACATGCGCTGCCAGGCCCGCGGCGCGCCGACTTTGGGTTTTTTGGGCGCGCGCGCCGGCATTTTTCTCCCTTTCGTGTGAAGGGCGGACGCCTATCAGAGGGAACAGACCATCGCAAGCAAGCGACGAGACGCGGCTTTCACGCGGCGGGGCCCCTTGTCGGCCCCGCCCGCATCGGCGAAGATCGCACCAGTAAAGAGTTCGGAATAGAACCAAGAAAAGGAAAGGACGAACGGCGGAACGCCGTTCGGCAGGGGCGTAAAAATGGCTTCCACGGAATACGAAGAACGTAGAGGCGGCGGCGGGCTAATCCTGACGACGCTGGTCATCCTGATCTTTTTGGGCGCAGCGCTTTCCGTTGCGGCTTATATTTTCGGCGAGCCCGATCTCACGATTGTCGAGTCTATCGGCGCCGGTTTCGGCGGTCTCGCCGGCATTATCATTGGTCTTTTTGGCGCTATTGTCGGCGTCGTGCTCGGATTATTCGGTGCGCTAATCGGCCTTGTCGCCGCGGGCGGCGCTGTGGCGCTGACGCTTTTCATCATCGGCTCGCCGATCATCGCGATCGTTCTACTAGTGCTATTGATGCGATCGCGCGGTAGCGACTGCCCGGACCCGGACGCGCACTAATAAGTCTGGATCAAAATTTTAGTTCGAACAACGAGCGAATAATCCGATAGCGGATTATTCGCTCTCTTCTTCTGTCTCTGGCTCTTCTTCTTCGCTGAGCCCTCCAAAAATCGCGCCGAGCCCGTCACGGAGGAGCTGTTCTTCAGGCGTCGGTTCTTCTTCCGGCGTATCCGCGGCCGTTGCTTCGCCTTCGGCGGGAGCGGCGGCTTCCGCGTCGGCCGCTGGCGCGGGGTCGTCGCCGGCCCCGAATAGACTAGAAAGCCCTTCACGCAACGCATCTTCCGGCGACGTCGGCGCCGATGCACCGCCAAGGAAGCCGCCAAGCGTTTCCTGCAATGCGGCTTTGGCGAGCGTCTCGCCATCGATGCCGATAACGGGCTTGGAGAATGTTCCGCCGACCCGGACCGGGATCGCGATTGCTTGGCCTTCAACGCCGTCAGCAGTTGTCGTCGCACGGGGCGCGAGACGCAGATCGATCGTTTGGGCTGCGAGATTGACCTGGCCGGTTCCGTTCATGGTGAGATAGGGCCCCGTCATCGAGATCGTCGGCGCATCGACGAGACCGTCGGCAATCGAAAAACTCGACAGGAACGTTGAAAAGTCCGTTTCCTCGCGCGGGCCGCGCGCCGTTGACACCGCACTGGCGAGGGCGGCGGGATTAATGCCGCCGGTTCGCAGGGAATTCGCCGCCTGCGCTATTTTCGCAATGTTTACGCCTTTCAGCGCGCCATTCGAAAGATCGAAACCGCCGGACCCGTCAATCGACGACATGATCGCCGCCTGACTATCGCCGACAGCGGTGAAATCGAGCTTGAAGGCGCCGAGACCCAGTAAATTGTCATGTTTCATCAGGTCGAGCGACAAAGGCTGGGCGTTCACCGCCTCCATGTCGAAATTGCCCGCGAACGTCGGCGTTGCGTTGCGCGCATCGACGACAAGCCGGCCGGAACCGAGGCCGCCATACATGGCGAGTTCGGGGATGTCGGCCGTCATGCGGCCGTTATTGACCGTCAACTTCAGCCGGCTTTCGCCAATTTTGAGATCGTTGAGCAAGATCTCATCGGCGGAAATGTCGAAATCGGCGTCGATGTTCCGGAGCCCGGTAAAATCCATTTTTTCGCCGGACCATTCGGGAAACCCTTCAGCGCTTGTCGCCGGCGGCGGCATATAGGGCCGTAGGTCGAGCAGTTCCGTTGACAGAATGCCCGCGGCGCGCGGTTTGGCGTCCGACCAGTTAAGGGTCATTGAGCCCTGCGCATCGATTTCGTCAAAGCCGATCGTTGCGCCGTCGAGGCGCATGGCGCTGGCGCCGCCCTCAATATCGCCGGCGAGCGCCAGGCTGTCGAAACCCGGCGCATCGGCGAGGATCGTTCCGGTGAGCGCCGCAAAGGCCGGCAAGTCGGGCGCGTTGAAATCGACCGGCCCGGAATAGGATAGCGTTTCCGCATTAACTATAGACAGATCGGCGCCGGCGGTTGTCGCGCCGATTGTCATATCGAGCTTTAAGTTGGCCGCGTCGCCGGCCATCAGCGTCGAAAGGTCGGTTAGGATGAGATCGATCTTTGTCGGCTCGCCCTGAAAGATCATGGCGCCGTCAACTTCCAAAGGCGCCTTCAATGACGTCAGTACGACGCCCACATCGATGTCTTCCGCTGCAAAAGTGCGGCCGGCCTGCTCGTCCTTGTAGGCGGCCCGGCCGTCAACGATCCGCACGTCGCCGAGCTTTAAGTCGCGCGGCTGGCGTCCGTTCGCATTTCCTTCCGTATCCTGAGCGCCTGCGCTGGCGGCCAGGTTCCAGTTTACCGATCCGTCGCTTTTGCGGACGAGGTTGATAGCCGGTTCGGTCAACACGAACCGGTCGACTTCGACCGACCCGGAAAGGAGCGGGAATAGCTTAACCCCGACGCTGGCGTCCTTGACGCGTGCAAGGGTTTCTCCGTCAAACCCTTCGGCGTTGGCGATGGTCAGGTCTTTCACCCGAAACGCCGTTTTAGGGAAAATCCGGATCGACAGGTCGTTGCCGATAGCGACGTCGCGGCCAAGGGCGTTTGAGGCGGCCGCCTCAATGCGCGGTTTGTAGGTGGCTGCCGGGATGACGCCGGGCGCAAGCAGCAGGACGGCGAGGGTGACGCCGACCAGGGCGAGGATGAAAAAGATGATACGGCTCATGAGGGGCAGGGATCCCGTGACTTGTCTGACGTTGAATACGGCGGCGCCGTTCGCGGTGAAGATAGTCCGTCGCTTCGTCAATATCGACTGTCAATATTGTTTGCGCGGCGTAGTACTCAGCGGCCGCGAGCGGTGTAACAGGCCTGTTTGACGGACCGTCTATTGCAGGTGTTCGCCGCCGCGGCAAAACGATGCGTGTCGCCAGGTTCTAAAATTCGAATCGCCGGCGCGTGACTGCATGTCCTGAGGGTATATAGCCGGAAACGAACGAGTTGGACAAAAAAAGAACATTCATAAAATAACTAATCTTAACAATGCAATAGTGCTTGTTGCCAAAACAGAACAAAACGCGTACATTGAGCGCTCGTTGACAGGGCGGTCCCTGGTCAGGCAACGGAGGCGGCGGTGATCAAAGGCAATCTCAAACTGGTGGAGATAGAGGGCGTGGACAAATCGAAGGCGCTGGAAGCGGCGATCAGTCAAATCGACAAGGCGTTTGGCAAGGGCTCGCTGATGCGCCTCGGCGACCGGGAGGTTGTCGATATCGAGGCTATTTCAACCGGTTCTTTGGGCCTTGATATCGCCCTTGGCATAGGCGGCTTGCCTAAGGGCCGGGTGGTTGAGATTTACGGGCCGGAAAGCTCCGGCAAGACGACGCTGGCGCTTCATGTCGCCGCCGAAACACAGAAATCGGGCGGCACGGCGGCCTTTGTCGACGCCGAACACGCGCTTGATCCCGTCTATGCGCAAAAACTTGGGGTCAATCTCGACGAACTGCTCATCTCCCAGCCCGACACAGGCGAGCAGGCGCTGGAGATTGCCGACACGCTGGTGCGTTCCGGCGCTGTTGACGTGCTGATTATCGATTCCGTGGCGGCGTTGACGCCGCGGGCCGAACTTGAAGGGGAGATGGGGGATTCCCTGCCCGGATTGCAAGCGCGGCTGATGAGCCAGGCCCTACGCAAGCTGACGGGCTCGATTTCGAAATCAAACTGCCTTGTTATCTTTATCAATCAGATCCGCATGAAGATCGGCGTCATGTTCGGCTCGCCGGAAACGACCACCGGCGGTAATGCGCTGAAGTTTTATTCCTCCGTGCGCCTCGATATTCGCCGCATCGGCGCTATCAAGCACCGCGACGAAGTGGTCGGCAACCAGACCCGCGTGAAGGTCGTCAAAAACAAGGTGGCGCCGCCATTCAAGCAGGTTGAGTTCGACATCATGTACGGGGAAGGGGTTTCTAAAACCGGCGAGATCCTGGATCTCGGCGTCAAGGCTAATGTCGTTGAAAAGGCCGGGTCCTGGTTTTCCTATAATTCCGAACGCATCGGCCAGGGCCGGGAGAACGCCAAGCAGTTCCTCAAGGACAATCCCGACATGACCGCCGAGATCGAACGCAAAATCCGCGAAAACGCCGGGCTGGTGGCCGAAGAGATGCTCGTTGGCGAGCAAGCCGAAGATGATGATGACGTCGACGCCGCGACGGCCGAAGCGTCGTAACCGCCGGCGAACGATCAATCATTAGTGAGCTGGCGCGCCAAAGCTGCGCGCCGCTCTTTTCCGCCGGCGAACCGCGGCGCAGGATAGATATCCGCGTCGCGGCGATCCGCATGGCGAGCTCTGGTCGCGACGCGTTTTAGAAAAAAGGAGAAACCCCGATGATCGGATATGTTACGCTGGGCACGAACAATATCGAAAACGCTGCAAAATTTTACGATGAACTCCTGGGCGAAATGGGCGCTAAGCGCTTTATGGAGTCCGACGGTTTCGTGGCCTGGTCGACCGGTCCAACGAGCCCGGGCATCTCAGTGATCAAGCCCAATGACGGCAACGCCGCCACTGTCGGCAATGGAACCATGGTCGCTATCGCCTGCGACAAGCCTGAGACCGTCGACAAGCTGTACAAGAAAGCGATGGACCTCGGCGCCCAGGACGAGGGGCCGGCCGGCCCCCGCGGCGATAAGTTCTACGCCGGCTACTTCCGTGATCCGGATGGCAACAAGCTCAATTTCTTCTGCATGACGTAAGGCGGGGGCCGCCCGTTCGGCTGGACGGACGGGCAGTCGAGCCGCTAAGAGACTGAATAGGCAGGATTTGCGCCGGGGCGGGGTTCCGTTCCGGCGTTTCCTATATCAATGAACATGAAACCAGAACCGAACCCGTCATGACTTCGCTCAAGGACATTCGCAGCGCTTTCCTCGACTACTTCGCGGCCCGCGGCCACGAGATTGTGCCGTCGGCGCCGCTGGTGCCGCAAAACGACCCGACGCTGCTGTTCGTCAACGCCGGCATGGTGCCGTTCAAGAATATTTTTACAGGCGCGGAGCGGCGGGACTATGTGCGCGCCGCTTCCTCGCAGAAATGCGTGCGCGCCGGCGGCAAACATAACGACCTCGACAATGTCGGGTACACGGCGCGGCACCACACTTTTTTTGAGATGCTCGGGAACTTTTCCTTTGGCGACTACTTCAAGGAGGAGGCGATCGACGCAGCGTGGACGCTCGTTCACAAGGAATTCGGCCTCGCCGCGGACCGACTCACCGTCACCGTCTATCACACTGATGACGAGGCGTTCGATCTCTGGCGAAAGATCTCCGGCCTTCCCGAGCGCCGCATCATCCGCATTCCGACCCATGACAATTTCTGGGCCATGGGCGATACGGGGCCATGCGGGCCGTGCTCGGAGATTTTTTATGATCATGGCGATCATATTCCTGGCGGACCGCCGGGTTCGCCCGAAGAGGACGGCGACCGGTTTGTCGAGATCTGGAACCTTGTCTTCATGCAGTTCGAAAAGCATGGCGATGGGGAACAGCTTGACCTTCCGAAGCCGTCGATCGACACCGGCATGGGTCTCGAACGCATCGCCGCGGTTCTGCAGGGCGTGCATGACAATTACGACGTCGACTTATTTCGTACCCTGATTACGGCATCGGAGGAACTGACGGGACGCAAGGCGACGGGCGACGATGCGCCGGCTCACCGCGTCATTGCGGACCATCTGCGCGCCACCAGTTTTCTCATCGCCGATGGCGTCGCGCCGTCAAACGAAGGGCGCGGCTACGTGTTGCGCCGTATCATGCGTCGCGCCATGCGTTATGCGCACGGTCTCGGCAGCCGCGAGCCGCTTCTGGCGCGCCTTGCGCCGACATTGACCGGCGAAATGGGCGCGGCCTTCCCGGAACTTGTACGCGCCGAGACGCTGATTGTGGAAACCCTCCGCTCGGAGGAGGAAAAATTCCGCTCGCTCCTCGATCGCGGCCTCAAGCTGCTTGAGGAAGAAACAACTGGCCTCGCTGACGGCGCCGACCTGCCGGGCGCGGCGGCGTTCAAGCTCTATGATACCTACGGATTTCCGCTCGATCTTACGCAGGACGCCTTGCGGCGCGAAGGACGCGGCGTTGATACGGACGGTTTCGACAAGGCGATGGCGGCGCAAAAAGCGGCGGCGCGGGCGGCCTGGGCCGGCTCCGGCGACGCCGCGGACGAGTCCGTCTGGTTTGATCTGCGCGAACAGAATGGCGCAACGGAGTTTCTTGGTTACATCCACGATGAAGCCGAAGGCGTCGTTCAGGCAATCGTCCGGGACGGCGCGCCCGTTAGCGAAGCAAAGGCCGGCGAAACGGTTGAGATCATTGTCAACCAGACGCCGTTTTACGCCGAGAGCGGCGGCCAGATCGGCGACGCCGGCGTTATTCTCAACGAGCGAAGCGACCGCGTCTTCATAAAAGACACAAAGAAGCGCGCAGGTGCTCTGCATAGCCATATTGGTGACGTAACTTCAGGACAGTTTTCCGTAGGCGATTCCGTTCGCTTAAAGATCGATGTTGATCGGCGCAAAAAGATCCGCGCTAACCACTCCGTCACCCATCTTGCGCACGCCGCCTTGCGTGACGTTCTTGGCGATCATGTTCAACAAAAGGGCTCCCGCGTTGCTGACGACGGTATGCGCTTCGATTTCACCAATCCAAAGGCCCTGTCAGCGGAAGATACGGCCGAGATCGAACGGTGCGTGAACGCGGTCATTCGCCAGAACGGCGCCGTCGAAACGCGCATCATGCCCTATGACGATGCGGTTAAGTCGGGCGCCATCGCGCTCTTTGGCGAGAAGTACGACGATGATGTGCGCGTGCTCACCATGGGCGACGCGCTCGATGGTTCGGGCAAGCCCTATTCCGTCGAACTTTGCGGCGGCACCCATGTCAAACGTCTCGGCGATATTGCTCTTTTCAAGATCGTCGGCGAGGGCGCCGTTTCTGCGGGCGTCCGGCGCATAGAAGTGATGACCGGCGAGGCCGCCCGGCGCTTTCTTGATGAACAGGCGGCGACGGCGCGGCGCGCAGCTGAAGCTTTAAAGACGACGCCCGACAATCTGCCTGCGCGGATTGAAGCGCTCATCGCTGAGCGAAAAAAGATGGAACGGGAACTGGCTGAAGCAAAAAAGGCGCTGGCGCTCGGCGGCGGCGCGGGGCCGTCAGACGAGCCGGTGCGTGAAATCGCGGGCGTCAAATTCGCCGGCAAGGTCGTTGACGGCGTTGCGCCGAAGGACCTGCGCGGGCTTGTGGATGCAGCCAAGAAAAAAATGGGCGACGGGGTCGCTGCCTATATCGGCGTCAATGACGGCAAGGCTGCGCTTGCCGTCGGCGTCACTGAAGACCTCGCCAAACGGCTTTCGGCGGTCGACCTCGTGAAAGCCGGCGCGGCGGCGGTCGGCGGCAAGGGCGGCGGCGGACGCCCCGATATGGCCCAGGCAGGCGGGCCGGATGGGTCGAAGGCGGACGCGGCGCTTGCTGCGATTGAACAGGAAATTGCGGCCACCGCCGGCGCTTGAGCCCGCCCGTTGCCGTCATCGGGGCGCCCGGCGCATAATCCCCTTGAAAGGAGGACGCCGCCCGTGACGCAGCCGACTTCGCATGAAATCGCGACCGACGCGCCCTCCGCAGGCGGCAAGCACCGCCGCCTAAAGGCGCGCCTCTATCGCATTCTTGAGGCCGGCCATTCCCATGACTGGCAAAGCCGCGTCTTTGAAGGCGCCATGGCGACGCTGATCATCCTCAATGTCGTCGCCTTTACCGTGGAGACCGTTCCCTCGATCCATGACAGACACGCATTCTTCTTTCTCGTATTCGATCTTTTTTCGATAGGCGTCTTCACGATTGAATATGCAGCGCGCATTTGGGTGTGCACGGAGCATCCGCCGTTCCGCGGTTTGTCGCTAACCCGGGCGCGCCTAAAATTCGCGCGCAGCCCGTTGATGATTGTCGATTTTCTGGCAATCGCGCCGTTTTATTTAAGTTTTCTTTTCGCATTGGATTTGCGCGTGTTGCGGATCCTGCGGTTGCTCCGCTTTTTCAAACTGGCGCGTTTTTCGCCGGCGTTTAACACAATGCTGCGCGTTCTCGCGCGAGAACGCGACGCGCTGCTTGGCGTGTTAATCGTGTTGGTCGGCATGGTGATTATCGCCGCATCGCTCCTTTATCTCGTAGAGGGCGATCGGCCAAACAGTCAGTTTGCGACCGTACCCGAAGCGATGTGGTGGGCCATCGCAACACTGACGACCGTCGGCTATGGCGACGTCACGCCGGTCACGGCGGTCGGCAAATTGCTCGCCGGCGTTGTTATGGTCTGCGGCCTTGGTTTTTTCGCGCTACCCATCGGGATTATCGCCTCCGCCTTCATGGACGAATTTCGCCGTCAGGACTTTATCGTGACCTGGGGCATGGCGGCGCGCGCGCCGATCTTCTCGGGCTTGAACCCGGGTGAGATTGCCGAACTTCTCCGCGTTTTGAAGGCGCGCACGGCGCCGCCTGGTTCGCTGATTGCGACGGACGGCGAGCGCCCTGGGGCGCTCTTCATGATCGGCGCCGGCGCCGTCGAGATCCGCGACGTCGACCGGCCAGAGATTTCGCCTGTTGTTCTCGACGAGGGCCAATATTGGGGAGCGCGCTCGCTCATGACCGGCGTGCAGGGCGAAACCGCGATGGCGGTGTCCACTTGTGATTTGATCGTGCTTGATCAGGAAGACTTCCGGACGCTCGGGCGCACCAGGCCGCATCTCCACGCCAAACTAATCGAATGCGTCCGCAAAGCGCCCGATCCATTCAAGGATGCGCCGCTATCCGAACAACAATCAGACGATTGAGAAACTTCGCGTTTTCGGATTATTCGTTTGACGCGACATAGATGCGCCCGCCGGACGACTTATCCACGCTAACGCGTTCCGGATCGCCGTAAACGGTCACGTGTCCGCCGCTAGACGCGTCGGCGACAACCGCGCCGCGCGCAGATATTTTTCCATGGCCGCCTGACGACACATCGATGCGCACCGTTTCGCAATCAAGGCGCTTGCCGTCGAGCATAGCGCCGCTCGACAGGTCGATCACACAGTCCTCGCATGCGCCTTCAAGGCTGGCGTGCGCGCCACTGGAAAGATCGACTACAAATCGCGGCGCCGCGATATTCGTCAGTTTTGCATGCGAGCCGGACGAGGCGTCGAGGCCGCGCAGGCTCGGCGCCGTCACCAAAACTTTGTAAGCGGATTTTTTCGAATGCCAACGCAGGCGATTGTAATCGCGCGACACATAAAGGGCGCCGTTTTTTACCCCGATCTCGAAATCCGTGAAATCGCCATTGTCGGTCTTGACCGTAATCGACTGCGGCGCGCCCGCTTCGGCCACCAGGATAATGCCGGCGGATACGTCGATCCGATCGAACTCTTCCAGATCGAACTGGCGTTCATCCTGTGCAATCGCCGCACTGAACGCAGCGGCGGCGCCAACGAGGATGCTGGCGGCGAATCTGAGGGGCCGATACATGGCGGTCTCCGAACAACGTTGTCACCCTAAATGGCATGGGTTTCGGCCGATTGCGAGTTGGCTTGCGGCGAAACGCCCGGATTCCGGGAGAAAACGCGTGATCACTAGCGAACTGTCCCGCTATGTGACGGAAATTAACGCATTTTTCCGCAGCGAGACACGGCGGACAGGATGTTACGTCGCCAGCGCCTTGGCGAAATTTTCCTCAACTTTGTCAAGGAATCCGGTCGTCGTGAGCCATTTCTGCTCCGCCCCGATCAGGAGCGCGAGGTCCTTGGTCATGTGGCCGCCCTCGACCGTTTTGATGACGGTTTCTTCCAGCGTCGTTGCGAAATTGATCAGGGCGTCATTGCCATCCAGCTTGCCGCGATGGGCGAGCCCGCGCGTCCACGCGTAGATCGATGCGATGGAATTGGTGGACGTTTCCTCGCCCTTCTGGTGCTGGCGGTAGTGGCGCGTCACCGTGCCGTGGGCGGCTTCGGCTTCCACCGTGCGCCCGTCTGGCGACATCAGGACGGAGGTCATCAGGCCGAGAGACCCGAAACCCTGCGCCACGGTGTCGGACTGCACGTCGCCATCGTAGTTTTTGCAGGCCCAGACATAACCGCCCGACCATTTCAGACACGCCGCGACCATGTCGTCGATCAACCTGTGCTCATAGGTGAGGCCGTGCTCGTCGAACTTCTCCTTGAATTCCGCTTCATACATTTCCTGAAAAAGGTCTTTGAAACGGCCATCGTACTTTTTCATGATGGTGTTCTTGGTCGACAGATAAAGCGGATATTTGCGCTGTAACGCGTAGTTGAAACTGGCGCGCGCAAAGTCGCGGATCGACTGGTCGAGATTATACATCCCCATATAGATGCCGGAGGATGGCGCATCGAACACCTCGTGCTCTTCGACTTCGCCATTTTCGCCTTCCCATTTAAGGCTCAGCTTGCCCTTGCCCGGGAAGAGCATGTCGGTCGCGCGATACTGGTCGCCAAAAGCGTGACGTCCGATGATCACCGGC
Organism: Hyphococcus sp.; assembly: GCA_965243785.1. Taxonomy (GTDB): domain Bacteria; phylum Pseudomonadota; class Alphaproteobacteria; order Caulobacterales; family Parvularculaceae; genus Hyphococcus. Next base: position 343,333 of record CBDEVX010000015.1, read on the forward strand.
TGCGTCCAGCCCGGCACAAGCCGCGGCACGTTGCGGATGATGATCGGCTCGCGGAAGACGACGCCGCCGAGAATGTTCCGGATCGTGCCGTTGGGCGACCGCCACATTTTCTTGAGCTTGAATTCCTCGACCCGCGCCTCGTCCGGCGTGATGGTCGCACATTTTACAGCAACGCCATGTTTCTTGGTCGCCTCGGCCGCATCGATCGTGATCTGGTCGTCGGTGGCGTCGCGGCTTTCCATACCGAGGTCGAAGTACTTCAGGTCGATGTCGAGATAAGGGTGGATCAGCTTGTCTTTGATCAACTGCCAGATGATGCGGGTCATCTCATCCCCGTCCATTTCAACGACCGGGTTCTCGACTTTGATTTTCGACATGAAATTTCCTGTACTTCGGTTCGGCGCGAGGACGCGGCGCCGGTGGATGAATGAGGCGACCGCGCCTATAGCATCGGGCGCCCGTCGGTCAAAGGGGCCGCGCCGGGCATTGAAGGGAGAAGAAAGGCGGCAATGCGCATCAGCCGATCACGAGCGGGAGAGTTGGTCGGCGCGGCGCCGATTTTCGTGCTGGTTGCGCCGCAAATGGGCGAGAATATCGGGGCGGCCGCACGCGCCATGCTGAATTTCGGCGTTTCCGGCTTGCGCTTGGTCAACCCGCGCGATGGCTGGCCAAATCCGAAGGCCGCCGCCATGGCGTCAGGGGCGGGCGCTGTTATCGACGGCGCGCAGGTTTTTGAAACGCTTGATGCGGCGCTCGCGGACTGCGCGTATGTCCTCGCGACGACGGCGCGTCGACGCGAACTCTCGCTACCTGTGTTAGCGCCGGGCGAAGCGGCCGCGTCCCTGCAATCGCGGGTGAGCCGCGGCGAACGTTGCGCCGTTTTGTTTGGCGGTGAGCGAAACGGCCTTTCGAGCGATGATGTCGCGCGCGCCGACGCTATACTCTCAATCCCCGTCAATCCCGCTTTTGCGTCTATCAACCTCGCCCAGGCGGCGCTTGTCGTTGCTTATGAATGGTCGCGCGCGCGCGGCGCGGTCGAGCCGCCGGCGGGAGACCCGCTGGCCGCGGAACGACCGGCCTCGCGAGACGACATTGTGCATCTTTATAACCATCTCGAAGCGGCGCTCGATCGCGCCGGCTATTTCTTCCCGCCGCAAATGCGGGAGACGATGACCAGAAATCTGCGTGTTGCGCTGACCCGCGCCGGCTTTACGGAAAACGAGGTCCGAACCTTGCGCGGCGTCGTAAAGGCTCTGGATAAAAAGGAAAACGGCGCGTGAAGAAAAGCGTTCAGAAAATTGACAATGCCGACGCACTGAGCGGCCATCGTTTTAAGTATTATGACTTCGCGATGGCGGCGTTCGTCGCGATTCTGATTTGCTCCAATCTTATCGGCGCGGCGAAACTGGTGCAGTTTTTTGAGCCGGTCAGCGTCGGCCCGCTCGACCTTGGCGTTTTCGGCGCCGGCATTCTTTTCTTTCCGCTGTCCTATGTGCTCGGCGACGTGTTGACCGAAGTGTACGGTTATGCGCGGGCGCGCCGCGTCGTCTGGGCGGGGTTTGCAGCGGTCTTGTTCATGGCCTTTATGTCCTGGGTCGTTGTCGCCATGCCGCCGGCGCCGGGCTGGGGCGGGCAGGCGGCCTATGAGGAAGTCTTTGGGCTGACCCCGCGCATTGTCTTCGCCTCGATCATCGCCTTTTGGGCCGGCGAACTCGCCAACGCCTATGTCATGGCCCGCATGAAAGTCTGGTCCGCGGGCAAGCACCTCTATCAGCGCACGATTGGCTCCACCGTGGTCGGGCAGGGCGTTGACAGCCTTCTGTTCTACCCGATCGCTTTTCTCGGGATATGGACGACGGGCCAGGTCATCACCGTGCTCATCACCAACTATATCTTGAAAGTTCTGTGGGAGGCCTTCCTGACGCCGGTTACGTACAAGGTCGTCGCCACGCTGAAAAAAGCCGAGGGCGTCGATGTCTACGATGCGGAGACAGATTTCACGCCGTTTTCGGTGCGGTCTTAGCTCGCCCCGTGAGGTTTGACTTCGCCTGTCCGCGGGCCTATAGCCCGCCGCTTACGACGGATGGCGCGTGGACCGCCGTTGAGAACTGCGCCGGGGATGGGCCCCGGAGCCGGGCCGCGCCGCAAAGAGAGAAGCAATGTCAAAACGCGACAGCGTCAAGCACAAGCTTGACCGCCGGGTCGGCGAAAACGTCTGGGGCCGGCCGAAATCTCCCATCAACAAGCGCGACTATGGACCCGGCATGCACGGGCAGCGCCGCAAGGGCAAACCGTCTGACTTCGGTCTTCAGTTGATGGCGAAGCAAAAGCTCAAGGGCTATTACGGTAACATTACCGAAAAACAGTTCGCGCGCATTTACGACAAGGCGTCGGGCAAGAAGGGCAACACGGCGGAGAACCTGATCGGTCTCCTGGAAAGTCGTCTCGATGCGATTGTTTATCGCGCCAAGTTCGTGCCGACGGTTTTCGCTGCGCGGCAGTTCGTCAATCACGGCCATGTGAAAGTGAACGGCGTTAAGTCGAACATTCCGTCCATGCAGCTGCGTCCCGGCGACGTTGTCGAGATCAAAGACAAGTCTAAAAACATGGCGCTGGTTCTCGAAGCCCTGCAAAGCGCCGAGCGCGACATTCCCGATTACGTTGACGTCGATCCGAAGAAAATGGCCGCGACGTATCTGCGCGTGCCCGAATTTGCAGAGGTGCCTTACCCTTGCACCATGGAGCCGAACCTCGTGGTCGAATTCTATGCGTCGTAATTGACGCCGCTGCTCGAATGATTAAAGGCCGCTCAATCGAGCGGCCTTTTTTGTAGACCGGACGAAAATAGCTCAGCCGCCGGTCTTTTCACGAAGGTCGGCAATCAGCGCGTCAACGCCGGCCGGCGGTCCGCCATTGTTGGCGATCACCGAGGTGAAGGTCGAGCGCTGTTCAAGCGCCAGCCAGACATTGTCGGCCCCGGCGTCGACAACCGAAAGGTTGCCGTCGCGGCCGCGATAGACGCGCCAGTGAACGACAATATCGGCGAAGCTCGTCCCCGGCCTGGCGTTGACAATTTTTGAATTGACGATGATGTCGCGCTCAGAACGATCGATGGACGTCGTTACCCTGAGTTTCTCGCCGGCGTATTCGGAAAGGACATTCTGATAAACTTGCGTCGCGTATTTTCGAAACAGCGGATCATACGCGGTTTTTTGTTCATCGGTGAGCTTTCGCGCATACTGGCCCAGGACAAACCGGCTGACGCGCCGCATATCGACATGCTCGTCAACAAGGTCCGCAATGCCGTCAAACCGCTCCTTTTCCGTCGGCGCGGCAAGGTGCGGTTCGGCCTGATCAAGGATCCCCTGCACGAAGCGCTCCGCTTCGTCGTCCGCCGCCGCTAAGGTGAACAGACCCAGCGACGCAACGCCCGCCATGAAGGCCGCTAAAAATTTCATGAAAAATGCTCCCAATGCGGCGCTCTATTCGAGATCGTCGAACTCGTCGAAGTCGCCAATATCCGGCAGATCGTCGAAATTGGTTCGACCGTTCGCAATCTCGCGCTTGCGCGACTGGAGGTAAAAAGAGCGAAAAGACGCATAAGGATCGAGCGAGTTGGCGCGAATTTCTTCCAGCGGCTCGATCAACGGTTCGCGCACGGAAACGCCAGTTACGCCGGCGCGTGAATATCGGAACAACGACGCGGCGTCCGTGCGGATCCAGATCGCCGGGTCCATGGCGACGCCCACGCCGGCGCCAAATCCGTCCCGGAGCGTGCTAGGTCCAAAAACGGGCAACACGAGATAGGGCCCAGCATCGACGCCCCAAACGGCGAGTGTCTGACCGAAATCCTCAGAATGCTGAGGAATGCCGATGCGTTCCGCCGGGTCGCCCATGCCGCCGAAGCCGACTGTTGTGTTGATGACGAAGCGGCTAGCCGTATTGCCCGCGCGCTCGAACTCGCCTTGCAGGAGGTCGTTGATCAGGACGAGCGGCGTTTTCAGATTGTCGAGAAAATTGCGGATGCCCTTGCGCTGCTTTTTAAACGTCACGGCGCGGTATAGCTGGGCGGCGGGTACGAGCACGACGCCATCGATGGCGTTGTTGATCCCGAACATCTTGCGATTGAACCCTTCCCATGGGTCGACCGCCGCACCTTCTTCGGCGCTTACCGCTTCCGAGTCCGCCACAATCGCGTCGGCGTCTTCGATGTCTGAGAGCTGCGCATGCGCCGCCGTCACCAAAACGGCGGCCGCTGACGCCGCCATCGCCCCCAATTTGATCGGCCTGTTGCCCACCGCTTGATCTCCCTTGCATCGCAAGCCTCGCCCGCAATATGGGCGAATCGAAGTCAGGATATAGGCCGCCGCGCGGCGTTCACAATCAACTATTTCTACAGGAATCCGGCCTTTTTCTTCGTGGTTGCCATCATATAAAGATATCTTTATATGTGTTTGGGCCGTAAACGAGGCCTGACGACAAATGTCGACCCTTGACGCCGCCCTCAGCGTATTTCGCGCCATTGGCGAGGAAACTCGCTTGCGCATCATGGCGCTGCTCGCTCGAGGCGAACTCACGGTCAGCGAACTCACCCAGATTCTGGGCCAGAGCCAGCCTCGGGTCAGCCGCCATCTCAAAATTCTCGCCGACGCCGGCCTTATTGAGCGGCACCGCGAAGGGGCGTGGATGTTCTATCGCATTTCCGGCGCAGTCGTTGCGAATCCAGCGCACGCTGCGTTGATTGACGCTGTTGCGGCGGTTGGCGAAGGGACCGACCGCGTCGTTGCGCGCGATGCGGAGCGCTTTACCCAAAGCCGTCAGGCCAGGGCTGACCTCGCAGCACAGTATTTTCAGGACAACGCTGCGGAATGGAACCGGATGCGCGCGTTACACCTGCCGGACTCCGATATTGAAACCCGCATGGTCAAAATTGCTGGCGAAGGGCCGTTTGACGTCTTTATCGATCTCGGCACCGGCACGGGGCGTATGCTCGAACTCTTCGCCGATCGTTTCGCGCAAGGCGTTGGCTACGACGTCTCTCACGAAATGCTGGCGATTGCGCGCACAAATCTTGAAACCGCTGGCGTGTCGAACGCCCAGGTGCGCCATGGCGATCTTTTTTCACTGCCGGCTGAAAATGGATCGGCCGATATCGTGTGCGTGCATCATGTACTGCATTATCTCGCAGAACCGGACGCGGCGGTATGTGAGGCGGCGAGACTCCTCAAACCTGGCGGCCGGCTGATCATTTCAGATTTTGCGCCGCATGATCTGGAATTCCTGCGTGAGGAGCACGCCCATCGCCGATTGGGTTTCGCCGACGAGGAAGTGCGGAACTGGTGCGCCGCCGCTAATCTGTATCTGGAGCGAACGGAAACACTGTCGCCATCGACCGCGATAATGAAAAAGGGCGACCGGCAGAAACTGACGGTAAAAATCTGGCTTTGCACCGCGCCCGCCGACGTTAAACGGCTGCGCGCGCGCAGCGCCGCCTGAAGAGGAATTCGAAATGTCAGCCTTGCACGTGTCATTTGAATTTTTTCCGCCGAAGACGGACAAGATGCAGGAAACCCTGTGGTCGACAGTTGAGAAACTGGCGCCGCTGGGACCGGACTTTGTGTCAGTCACCTACGGCGCCGGCGGATCGACCCGGACGCGCACCCATGAAACGGTCGCGCGCATTATCCGAGAGACGGCGCTGCCAGTTGCAGCGCATTTGACCTGCGTCGCGGCGACGCGCGAGGAAGTTGACGCCGTGCTCAAGGAATATTGGGCGGCTGGCGTAAAACATATCGTGGCGTTGCGCGGCGATCCGCCGGGCGGGCCGGGTGAGCCTTACACGCCGCATCCGGGCGGTTATGCGAACGCCGCAGAACTTGCAGCCGGCGCGCGGCAGGTTGCGCCATTTGAAATCACGGTCGGCTGCTACCCGGAAAAACATCCTGACTCGCCGACCCTTGCGGCCGATATCGACCATCTGAAACGAAAGATCGACGCCGGCGCAACGCGCGCGATTACACAGTTCTTTTATGATAATACCGTTTATTTGCGGTACCTCGAAGCGGTTCGGAAGGCCGGCGTTACAATCCCCATCGTGCCGGGCCTGATGCCGGTGACCAATTTCGCTGGCGTTCGCAAGATGGCGGATATCTGCGGGGCTACATTGCCCGGTCGTCTTGTAAAGCTCTTTCAGAATCTGGATACGGATCCGCAAACGCGTGAGTTAATCTCGGCAACCGTTGCCGCGCAGCAATGCCTAGATCTTGCCGAAGAGGGCGTTGAGCATTTTCATTTCTATACGCTGAACCGCGACCGGCTCGCCTATGCGCTCTGCCATATGCTCGGGATTCGCGCAAAGCCCAACGCAGCGGCGAGCGCGGCCTGATCGATGTCGCTGTCTCCTGAAATTCTCGAAAACGCATTCATCCGTCTCGAACCTTTAGACGAGGCGCATCGCGAACCATTGCGCCGCGCCGGCGACGATCCGGATCTATGGCGATTCGCCTACATCAATCAGTATGGGGAAGATTTCGACGCATGGATGGACAATCGCCTCGTTGACGGGGCGGCGGTCGGCGACCTGACTTTTGCCGTTTTTGAAAAGCGGTCAGAGCGGTTTGTCGGGTCGTCAAGCTATCTCATGGTATCGCTCGGCCATAAACGGCTTGAGATCGGCTGGACGTGGTATGAAAAATCCGCTTGGGCGAGCGCCGTCAATCCAGCCTGCAAGATAGCGTTACTTTCTCATGGATTTGACGCGCTCGGCCTTAACCGCATTGAATTCAAACTTGACGCGACCAACACGCGCTCCTGGCGCGCCGTGGAACGGCTTGGCGCCAAGCATGAAGGCGTCCATCGCGCGCACATGGTTATGCAGGACGGGCGCATTCGCGATTCCGCCTATTTCAGCATTATTCGCGACGAGTGGCCGGCGGTGCGCGCCGGACTGGAAGCCCGGCTTGCGGCCTTTGAAGGCAACACATTTGAGGAACCCGGATGAGTAAGACTTACGATCGCCTTGAAGAAAAACATGTTGAGTTTATCAGCAAACAAAAGATGTTTCTCGTTGCAACCGCGCCAACGTCCGACGACGGTCACGTCAATGTTTCACCCAAGGGCTATGACAGCTTGCGCATCGTCAACGATCGCTGCGTCGAGTGGGTAGATCTTGGCGGTTCCGGCATAGAAACCCAGGCGCATTTGCAGGAAAACGGGCGCATTACACTCATGTTCTGCGCCTTTGAGGGCGCAGCGAACATCCTGCGCATCTATGGGCGCGGGTCCGCGATTGATTTCGATCACCCGGACTTTGATGGGGCGCTCGCGGCGTTTCCAGGGTTTGATCGCGCCCGCGCCGTGATCCGCATCGATATCACTCGCGTCGCCGACAGTTGCGGCTGGGGCGTGCCGTTCTACGAATTCAAGGGTGAACGCGATCAACTTCGGCGTTGGGCCGACAATAAGCCGCTCGAAGAGTGGCGGGAACGACGATACGCCTCGAACGCGCAGTCGATCGACGGTCTTCCGGGGCTCACCGGCGCGCCGCGCGACTAGGAAAAAACTCTGTGACCGCCCAAACACGCGCGACGTTCATCAATATCGGCGAGCGGACCAATGTCACCGGGTCCGCAAAGTTCCGGAAGCTGATCAAGAACGGCGATTATGAAGCCGCGCTCGCGGTCGCGCGTCAGCAGGTTGAGAACGGTGCTCAGATTGTCGATGTCAATATGGATGAGGGGATGCTCGACGGCGTCGACGCCATGACGACGTTTTTGCGTCTGATTGCGTCAGAGCCCGACATCTCGCGCGTGCCGATCATGATCGATTCCTCGAAATGGGAAGTGATTGAGGCGGGCCTCAAAAACGTGCAGGGCAAGGCCATCGTCAATTCAATTTCTCTGAAAGAGGGCGAGGGGCCGTTTCTTGAACAGGCGAAAAAAATCATGCGCTATGGCGCAGCAACCGTTGTCATGGCGTTCGACCAGGAGGGCCAGGCGGATACGGCGGATCGAAAATTCGAAATCTGCGAACGGTCCTATCGCCTGCTGACCGAAGCGGGATTTCCGCCGGAAGACATCATCTTTGACCCGAATATCTTCGCTGTCGCGACGGGTATCGAGGAACACAATAATTACGCCGTCGACTTCATCGAGGCCACACAGCGTATCAAGGAGAACCTGCCGCACGCGAAAGTGTCGGGCGGGGTTTCCAATATATCGTTTTCGTTTCGCGGCAACGAGCCCGTGCGTGAGGCGATGCATTCGGTCTTTCTCTATCACGCCATCAGGGCCGGGATGGATATGGGCATCGTCAACGCCGGCCAGCTTGCGATCTATGACGAAATAGAACCGGACCTCCGCGAGCCCGTCGAAGATGTGATCCTCAACCGGCGCGAGGATGCGACGGAGCGATTGCTTGAAGTTGCGGAAAAGTATCGCGGCGAGGCGGGCAAGACCAACGCACAAGATCTGTCCTGGCGCGAGGACGGCGTTGAGGAACGCCTTCGCCACGCTCTCGTAAAGGGCGTGACGGAATACATCATCGAAGATACCGAAGAAGCCCGCGTGAAGCTCGGCCGTCCGCTTCATGTGATCGAAGGCCCGCTCATGGACGGCATGAACATCGTCGGCGACCTCTTTGGGTCGGGCAAAATGTTCTTGCCCCAGGTCGTTAAATCAGCCCGCGTCATGAAACAGGCGGTCGCACATCTGACGCCGTTCATGGAAAAGGAAAAGGAAGAACAGGGCCTTGATCAGGGCAAGCCAAACGGCGTCATTCTGATGGCGACGGTCAAGGGCGACGTCCACGACATCGGCAAGAACATTGTCGGCGTCGTTCTTCAATGTAACAACTATCAGGTTATTGATCTCGGCGTCATGGTCCCGTCAGCGACCATTCTCGATGAAGCTCGCAAGCACAATGTGGATATCGTTGGCGTCTCTGGCCTGATCACGCCGAGCCTCGATGAAATGCGCCACCTCGCAGCGGAAATGACCCGCGAAGGATTCGATATTCCGTTGTTGATCGGCGGCGCCACCACCAGCCGGGCGCACACGGCCGTAAAGATCGCGCCGAACTATGACCATGGCGTTGTCTATGTAACTGACGCCAGCCGCGCTGTCGGCGTCGCCGGCGATCTCGTATCGGCGGATCGGCGCGACGCCTATCTGGAGAAAGTTGCCGAAGATCAGGCAAAGGTGCGCGCAAGCTATGGCGAGGGCGGCTCTAAAACGCCGCGTATCGCCATTGCCGATGCGCGGGCCAACGCATTCGCGCCGGACTGGTCGACTTATATCCCGCCGAAACCGTCATTCACTGGCGTGCGCGTATTCGAAGATTTCGATCTTGAGACGCTCGCGGGCTATATCGACTGGACCCCGTTCTTCCAGACCTGGGAGCTTGCGGGCCGCTACCCACAGATTCTTGACGATCCGATTGTCGGCGAGCCCGCGCGCGCGCTCTTCAACGACGCGCAGAAAATGCTGGCGCGCATCATCAACGAACAACCAATCCGGGCCAACGGCGTCGTCGGTTTCTGGCCGGCGAATGCGCGCGGTGACGACGTTGTGCTATTCTGCGATGAAAACCGGACCGAAGAAGTCGCGACCTTTCACGGGCTGCGCCAGCAGATCAAAAAACGGGATCGTGGCGCCAACTATTGCTTGTCCGATTTCGTCGCGCCTGAAGCAACGGGCCTGCAAGACTATATTGGCGCCTTCGCCGTAACGGCTGGGATCGGTGAAGACGAATTCGCCGACTCTTTTGACGCGCGCCATGACAACTATTCTTCTATTCTTTCAAAAGCGCTTGCGGACCGCCTCGCTGAGGCTTTCGCCGAGTGCCTGCATGAAAAAGTCCGCCGCGAACTTTGGGGCTATGCGCCGGACGAAGATCTGTCGACGGAGGAACTGATTAAGGAAACCTATCGGGGCATTCGACCGGCCGCGGGCTACCCGGCGCAACCGGATCACACGGAAAAAGAAACGCTGTTCCGTCTGCTAAACGCGGAAGACAACGCCGGGATCAGGCTGACGGAGAGTTTCGCTATGTCGCCGGGGGCCTCGGTCAGCGGACTTTATTTCTCTCATCCGCAATCGCTCTATTTCGGCGTTGGCAAAATAGACGCCGACCAAGTGCAGGATTATGCGCAACGAAAAAAGATGGAGCGGGCGGAAACGGAGCGCTGGCTTGCGCCGATACTCAATTACGAGCCATCTTGAGCGTTCAGAAAAATGTGTTGAGAATGATCAGGCCAAGGCCCATAAACGCCGCGCCGCATAAGAGCCCGCTCACGAGAACGCCAAGTTCCTCAAAGTCAAACCCCATAATGCGCCCCAGCAAGATTGTTTCGACATGGAACTTTGCGTGCGAAAAAAGTGTGTCGGCAAAAATTAAGTTTTGCAAACACGTCAATTACTTAAGTTGCGCATTGCGTGCGCTCGGTTAGGCGTAAACACTCACAAACTATGGACAACTTTTTTAGGCCATTGTTTTCCACAGACGAAACGCGGGACCGATTCGCGATGCGCAAATCTGCCTTTTATTCGCGCCGATCGAGCGGTACACCCGGGTAATGACCATTTGGGACAGAATCGGGGATATTCTCGAGGGTGCGCGCAAGCGTACGCTTGGCGCCGTGCTCGAAAATCTTGCCGCGCAAAAGAAGCGGCGCGGCGAAGCGGCGTTTTCGATTGCGTTGATCGCCCTGTCGGCGAAAATGGCGAAAGCTGACGGCGTCGTCACGGATGACGAAATCGCTGCGTTTCAGGACTTTTTTAAGTTTCCCGACGCCGAGGCCGACAAAGTCAGAATGATATTTCATCTGGCGCAGCAGGATGTAGCCGGGTTTGACGAGTATTTGCGCAAGGTCGCGCGAATCTTTGATCACGCGCCGGTGGTCCTCGAAGACGTTCTGGATTGTCTTTTCTACGTTGCCGCCGCGGACGGCGTGGCGCATCCGCGCGAGTTGGAGCTGCTTGAACAGGCGGCGAAGACTTTCGCGACGCCGGCTGATGCATGGCGCCGATTGAAAGCGGCGCATCTCGGGCTGGGCGATGATGATCCGTGGCTGATTCTTGGACTCGATCACGGCGCTGCGCTCACGGAAATCAAACGCGCCTATCGCGCGCTCGTCCGCGATCACCATCCCGATGCGTTGATCGCCCGGGGCGTCCCAGGGGATCTCGTGCGCATCGCCGAAGGTCGAATGGCGGCGATCAATACAGCTTACGAGCGAATCTTAACCGAAATTGAGGCGAAACCGGCATAGTTTCGCCAATCCTCTGAGCGATATGCTGGACGAACGGCCCGACCTTTGCTTTGATACAAGATAACGCGCAGGGGTGTATTACAGCGCGAGAGTGGTGTGTGACGTTGAATAAGAACAGCCAGCGATCAGATGTTTCGAAAACCCCATCTTCCGGGTTGATGGGACAGGTGAGCGACGCCGCCTCGTTTTGGGGGATAATCCTGTTGTCTGCGACGGCTGTTGCCGCAATCGCGCTGGCGACGCCCTTCGTACTGGCCCTTGCGGCGATTACTGGCCTTATCGCCGGAAACAAGCCACATTCCACTTGGCGGCCCGCACGCGCCTGAACCGGCGACTATGAGCTGCGGCCTCGCGCCGCCATCCTTGCAATTTCGTTTGAAGACCGCCGCCGTTTCGGCGTAGGGCGGGCTATGTTTATCACAGACCGTTGGAGCCCACTGTGAGTGCGCGCGAACTTAGCGTCCTCCTCGGCATGTGCCTGATCTGGGGCTTCCACTTTGTCGTTATCAAGGTTGCCGTCACGGAACTGCAGCCGATGTTTTACGCTGCAATCCGGATGACGCTGGTCGCCGCGATCATGGCGCCGTTTCTGCGCTGGCGCGCTAAAGAGATGCGGTTGATTTTTGCGGCGGGCGTGTGCCTTGGCGCGCTCAACTATGCGTTTATGTTTTCGGGCGTTAAATATGCAACTGCTTCAGCGGCGGCGATCGCCATCGAGTTGCATGTACCGTTTGCAACCATACTGTCGGTGATTTTCCTCAACGACCGCATCGGCATACGTCGGATTATCGGGGTTACGTTTGCGTTTGTCGGCGTCGTTATCATCGCCCTCGGCAAGAATGAGGGAGGCGGGCCCGACGCCAACATTCCCTTGGGTGTCGTTCTTATCGCATGCGGCGCCTTTGTTGAGGCGATCGGCGCCGTGCTCGTCAAGAAAGCGACGGCGTTCAAGCCGCATGAACTGCTGGCGTGGTTTTCATTGATCGGTGCAGTCGGCTTGTGGCTCCTGACCTTTTCGCTCGATAGCGGCCACGGCGCTTCGCTTGCAGCGAGCAACAAACCGCTCATGGTTGGCGCGATCCTTTATTCGGCGATTGGCGGCTCGATCATCGGGCACACCGCCTATTACTGGCTGTTGCAGCGCCTGCCGGTCAGTGTGGTATCGCCGAGCGTCCTATTGACGACGCTGATCGCGGTCTTCTTTGGCGTTGTGCTTTTAGGCGACCCGTTCGGACCGCGGATGGTTGTCGGCGGGCTGATGGTCCTCGCCGGCGTCGGGTTCGTGCTTTTGCGCAACAGCCGCAAACAGGACATAAAAGCGCCCATGCATGAGCCGGGAGCGCTGCCGTGAAGACGACCGACGCGCCGTCGCCGAACTTTGATGAGCGTGGGCGCGGCATCGACATGATTGTCCTCCATTACACGGGCATGGAAACCGGCGCCGAGGCGCTGGCGCGCATGCGCGATGCCGCCGCCAAAGTTAGCGCCCATTACATGGTCGAGGAGAACGGCGAAATCTTTCGTCTTGTCGCCGAAGAAAAACGCGCTTGGCACGCGGGCGTCGCGTCGTGGAAAGGCGAAACCGATATTAATGCGCGATCGGTCGGCGTCGAAATCGTCAATCCCGGTCATGAATTCGGCTATCGCGATTTTCCGGATGCGCAGATCGACGCCGTCATTGCCCTGATAAAAGACATTCGTACACGCTATGACGTGTCGCCGGCGATGGTGCTCGGTCATTCCGATGTGGCGCCGCGCCGTAAGGAAGACCCCGGCGAGAAATTCCCATGGAGCCGGCTTGCCGCGGCGGGCCTTGCAATTGCGTCCCATGCTGGCGGCGGGTCGGGCGAAGGCGACGTGTCTTATGACCATGCGCTGAAGATGCTTCAGGCGATTGGCTATGACGCGCCGGCCGGCGATCACGCCGCCGGCCTTCTCGCCTTTCAGCGCCGATTTTGCCCAGCCTCGCTGGGGCAAGGGTTCGATGGGCGCACCAAAGCGGCGCTCGTCTATGTCGCCGGTCTGACGAAGGCGTGACCGAAGGGCGGTTGATTGCATCCGTCTCCGCGGCTTAGCGTTTAAACTCACTATAACCAACGAGGGGTTGGTCTCATGATCAGAAGAATGTCGATCGCGCTCACTGCATGTGTCGCGGCGGGGGCGTTTTGCCCGGTCGCCGCTCAGGAAATTGGTTCGGGCGGGCGGCCCGTAGGAGAAAGCTGGTCGCGTAGTCCGGTGATCGCTGAGCACGGTATGGCCGCGACCGCCCATCCGCTGGCGAGCCAGGTCGCCGTCGACATTATGAAGCAAGGCGGTAACGCCGTAGATGCGGCGATCGCCGCAAACGCGACGCTTGGTCTGATGGAGCCGACTGGCAACGGCATTGGCGGCGATCTCTTCGCCATCATCTGGGATCCTAAAACGGAAGAACTTCACGGTCTCAACGCCTCGGGTCGCAGTCCCATGGGCCGTTCGCTTGAACAATTGCAGGCCGCGGTCGGCGATGCGGGTTCAATTCCGCCGCTGGGCCACTTGCCGGTGACCGTGCCGGGCGCCGTCGATGGCTGGTTTGAGATGCACGAGAAATTCGGGAAGCTCTCCATGCGGAAGGTGCTGGCGCCGGCCATCGATTACGCGGAGAACGGTTTCCCGGTCTCGCCTGTCATTGCCTATTACTTCCAGCGCAATCTTGCAGGGTTTGAACGCCGGCTTGAGATGATCAGCGAGTTCGACAATGCGCGCGCGACCTATTTTAGAAACGGCGCGCCAAAGGCTGGCGAGGTTTTCAAAAACCCGGACCTTGCGAACACGTATCAGGTCATTGCGAAGAAAGGGCGCGATGCTTTCTATGAAGGCGAGATCGCCAACGTCATGGACGCATATTTCCGGCGCATTGGCGGCGATCTGCGGAAGCAAGATTTCGCCGCACACACAAGCGAATGGGTTGAGGTCGGCTGCGTCGAGTACAAAGACGGCGTCGAGTTGTGCGAACTGCCGCCCAATGGCCAGGGGTTCGCTGCGCTGCAAATGGTCAATATCCTGAAGAATGTGGATCTTGCCCAGTGGGAACGGGGCTCGCCGGAGGTGCTGCATTATATTACCGAAGCAAAACGCCTCGCCTTTGAAGATCTCGCGCGCTACTACGCCGATCCCGATTTTTCGGACATTCCCGTTGAAGGTCTTATTTCTGACGCATACGGAAGAAAGCGTTTCGCTGAAATCGATCCGACAAAGGCGAACCCGTCGCCGGGACCTGGCGAACCGAAACTCGAAGGCGAAGGCGATACAACTTATCTCACCGTTGTCGACGGCGATGGGCTCATGGTCTCGCTCATTCAGTCGAACTATCGCGGCATGGGCTCCGGCCTTGTCGCCGATGGCCTCGGCTTCATGTTTCAGGACCGCGGCGAACTCTTTTCCCTCGATCCCGATCACCCCAACGCCTATGCGCCGGGCAAACGCCCATTTCACACCATCATTCCGGCTTTCGTGATGAAAGATGGGCAACCATGGATTAGCTTTGGGCTAATGGGCGGCGGCATGCAGCCCCAGGGGCATGTTCAGGTCCTCATCAATCTCGTCGACTACGGCATGAACCTGCAGGAAGCGGGCGACGCCGCGCGTCTCAACCATGATGGCGGGCGCCGGCCGACCGACAGGCTTGGCGAGGCCGCCGCCGATCCGCTCGGCGTCCTCAACGTCGAGCCGGGCGTGCCGGCGGCGACCGTCGAGGCGTTGAGGGCGATGGGCCACAATGTCGAAGTAGTCGATGACGGCGTCATGTTCGGCGGCTATCAGGCGATCATGCGCGACCCCGAAACCGGCGTCCTTTGGGGCGCCACGGAAATGCGCAAGGACGGGCTGGCGATCGGTTATTGATCCGCGAAAAGTGAACCAAAAGCGGTCGCCGACTGTATTCCTTGTATGCCGCAAGGAACCGTCGCCCAATGAAGTTTTGTATTGCCATTCTCGCCGGCGCCGGCGCTGCCGTCTCGGCCGCCGTCGCGCAGCCGCCCAAACCCTATAATGGCTGGTCGGTGTCTATTGGCGCCGGCTCGCTGTTTTCACCCTCCTATGAAGGCGACGACGACTATCGCCTGTCGTTACTGCCGAATATCCGGATCGCCTATGGCGACCGGTTCTTTGCATCGGTGCAGGACGGCGTTGGCTACAATGTCGTCAACACCGAGCGCCTGCGCGTCGGCCCGATCGCGCGCATTGAATTTTCCCGCGACGCCGACGGAAGCCAGCCCTTCGCCATCGCCGGCGACCGCACGAGCGACCTGATCGGGTTGGGCGACGTGTCTACGACCATCGAACTCGGCGGCTTTGCGGAATTCGACATCGGTCCGCTCACCGCATCGGTGGAGGCGCGCCAGGCGGTCAACGGTCATGACGGATTCGTGGCCGACGCGGGCCTCAGATATGGCGGGCGCGTTTTCGCCTTCGGCCCGCCCATCATCTATTCGGCCGGACCGCGCATAAAGGTCGTCGACGGCCGTTACAACGACGCCTATTTCGGCGTCACGCCAACGCAGTCGCTGGCGTCGGGCTTGCCGGTTTTCGACGCCGACGGCGGCATCCATTCTGTCGGCGCCGGCGCGACGTTTATCCTGCCCTTGAGCCGCGACAACAAAATGAGCGCGGTGTTCATCGCCGGCTATGACCGCCTGACCGGCGACGCTGGCGATGCGCCGTTGGTCCGACTACGCGGTTCACGCAATCAGGCGAGCGTCGGCTTGTTTTTCAGCTACCGCCTGTTTTAGCCGGCCCGACTTGACGCTTCGGCCCCATGCCGCCACATCAGATGCGCCAGACGGTCGGACGGCCGCGGCGGGTTCGCCCGTCGAGGAAAGTCCGGGCTCCATGGAAACACGGCGCCGGGTAACGCCCGGCCGGAGTAATCCGAGGGAAAGCGCCACAGAAAACAAACCGCCCCGTTTTCGGGGTAAGGGTGAAAAGGTGCGGTAAGAGCGCACCGCCGGCCCAGCAATGGGACGGGCAGGGCAAGCCCCGCCGGGAGCAAGACCGAATAGGGACGGCGCGTCGCCATTGTTTCGGCAGTGGGGCAGGCGCGTTTTCACGCTGACGCCGTCCGGGTTGGTTGCTTGAGCGCGTCAGCAATGGCGCGCCCAGAGGAATGGTCGTCGCTCAGAAATGAGTACAGAACCCGGCTTACAGACCGTCTGGCCTTTTGTTTCCCGTGTGACTCAATTACTTGATGTCGCTCGTCCAGGCGCGGGCCGGGATGAGCTGAGAGAGAAAAACACCCATGCCCTCATTCGACATCGTTTCAGAAATTGATACGGCTGAGGCCGAGAACGCCGTCGCCAATGTGACCCGAGAAATCGGTACGCGCTACGATTTCAAGGGGTCCAAGTCGACCGTCGAAATGGCCGACGGCGTCATCACGATCTTCGCCGATGACGACATGAAACTGCGGCAGATGCATGAACTCCTGCAAGGGCATATGCAAAAACGCGGCATTGAGCCCGGCTCCCTCGATTATCAGAAAGAGGAGCCGGCCGCGGGGCAGTCCGTTCGCCAGCGCGTGCTTCTGAAAGAAGGGATCGGCAAGGATCTCGCCAAGGATATCGTCAAAAAGATCAAGGGCGAGAAATTCAAGGTCCAGGTCGCGATCCAGGGCGCGGAATTGCGCGTCACGGGCAAGAAGCGCGATGATCTCCAGGCCGTGATCGCCTACGTCAAAGGACTGAAGCTCGAGCAGCCCTTGCAATACAAGAATTTCAGAGATTGATTTGGGGGTGGGCCCCAATGCGAATTGCGTTAGGCGTCAAACCCCTTGCCGACCGGCGCCGAACCGCCTAGCCACGCGGCGGCGGTTCCGATAAGACCGGACCCCTCGACCCGGAGCCCTTGCATGTCTGAAATCGAACAGCCGCTACTTGAGATCATCAAAGAACACGCCGTCGGTCTGACCGCTCCTTTGAACCGCGAAACGCCGATTGCCGATCTTGGCATCGATAGTTTTTCCATCGTGGAAATCATTTACGAGGTCGAAGAAAAGCTCAGCGTCGAAGTGCCGTTCAACGCCAATGAAAACCCGTTCGGCGACATGTCGACGGTGGGCGATTTGATCGACGCGCTGCAAAAACTCATCAACAAATAAGGCGACCATGACGCGTAATGTTGTCGTAACAGGCTACGGCGTCGTTTCGCCGATCGGCGCGGACGCGGCGTCTTTTCGCAACGCACTGGCGAGCGGGCGTTGCGGCATCGCGATCGATGCATTCTCCATCGAGGAGTTGTCGATCACGTTGCCCGGCGCTCGGGTCAGGGACATTGACGAGCGCGTCAACGCGCTTGGTCCGGCCTTGAAACGCGCTGACCGCGTTTCGCAAATGGCGACCCTCGCGGCGGACGAAGCGATTGCGCATGCGGGCCTTGAGATCGACGAGCAAACGAGCGCGCGTACGGCCTGTATCGTCGGCTCGGGCATTGGTGGGCAGGACTCCTTCGATCGCGCCTATTACGACATGCTGCGTAAGGAGCGCCGACCCCATCCGCTGACGATCCTGCGGGTCATTCCGAATGCGCCGGCGAGCCATATTTCGATCCGCCATGGGCTGCGCGGGCCGTCTTTCGCGATCGCCAGCGCCTGCGCCTCTGCGACCCATTCGATCGGCGTCTGCGCCGACATCATACGTGGGGGATCGGCCGATGTCGGCCTTGCCGGCGCGTCGGAAGCGGTGCTGACCTACGGTGCCCTTGAGGCCTGGAACGCCATGCGCATTCTCGCCGATGAAACCTGTCGGCCGTTTTCAAAAAACCGTAACGGTCTTTCCATTGGCGAAGGCGCGGGCGTCCTGGTGCTTGAGGAAGAAGAACATGCAAAGGCGCGCGGCGCCACCATCATTGCCAGGCTTGCCGGTTTCGGCATGAACGCCGACGGTAAGGACATGATCAACCCGTCGATGGAGGGCGCCGCATCGTGTATGAAAACGGCGTTGCAAAATGTTCAGATCACCGATCCGTCATCAGTTTATATCAACGCCCACGGAACAGGCACGTTCCTCAACGATCCAACAGAAACGAAAGCCATTCGCGAAACCTTTGGCGCCGACGCCGACGACTTTGTCGTTTCATCGACAAAATCCATGCACGGACATTTGCTCGGTGCTGCCGGCGGCATTGAGGCGATTGCCGCGCTAATGGCGTTGGAGACGGGCGTTGTGCCGCCGACGATCAATCTCGACGAGCCGGACCCCGATTGCGACCTCAACTATGCGCCGAACGAGGCTGTCGAACGGCGCATTGATGTTGCGATATCAAATTCGTTCGCCTTTGGCGGCATGAACGCCGCGGCGGTTTTTGAAAAAGTTTAGGCGTGTGCGGCCTTGCCTGGCGCCATTTTGTGGACGCTCGTGCGAACCCAGTTAAAGCCCAGGATCATGATCACAAGGCCCATATAGCGCACGAAGTAGAAGCCGAGGTCGTCCATGAATGTCTGGAAGAGGCCGCCGATCGACGCATAGATTGACTGGATGTCCGCGCCAGACGCGCCCATTGCCGCGATTGGCCAAACCGTGCGGTCTATCAACAGGGCAAAAAGCCCATACGCCCAGACATTGGTGTCCTTGCGCGCGAACATTGCAAAAATGAATGCCAGAATGATCGCCCGGGGCAGGTCCGCGCCCGAAAAGCCGATGCCAACGATGTATTCAAGGTCTTCCATCTTAACGCTCCAATGCGCTGCATTTCACCACCCGTATTAACGCCCAATCAGGGTTAATGCGGGGTAAAGCGCTAAAAGAATGACCGCAAAAAACGGGTGGTTTGAGCAATAAAAGGCGCTAAATTCGTCGTCATGTTGAAAGCCTTAACAGAAGATAAATTCGCTGCGGCGGCGACGCGCCTTGATGCGTACCGGCCTGTGGCCCGCGCCCTCGACTTTCTTGTGGAGAACTTCGAAGAGGCGCCGACGCTTGAAGAAACTGCGGCGGTCGCGGGACTATCGTCAACGCATTTTCAGCGTGTCTTTAAAGCCGGCGCCGGCGTATCGCCGAAACGCTTTCTGCAATATCTCGCCGCTGGCGAGGCCAAGAAAGCGATGACGCTTGGCGACAGCGTACTCGACGCGTCGTTCGCCGCCGGTCTTTCCGGCCCGTCGCGATTGCACGATCTCTTTCTTGTGTCCGAAGCGATGACGCCGGGACAATACCGGAAAAAGGGCGAGGGCCTAACCATTCGCTATGGCTTCGCCGATGGCCCGTTCGGCCGCGCGCTGATCGGCGCCACGAAGAAGGGCGTCTGTTGGCTGAGTTTTGCGCATCCAGGCAACGAGGATGCGCAAACCCGCGAGATGAAGAGTGATTGGCCCGCCGCTGCGTTCACGCGTGACGACGCGTTCATTGCGCCACTCGCGGCGCGCGCTTTTGCGTTCGCCACCAACCGGCCGCTCGACAAGCCGCTGGGCCTTCATGTCCAGGGCACGAACTTTCAGCTTAAGGTCTGGGAAGCGCTCCTCAAAATTCCGTATGGCGGATGCGTGACCTATGGCGATATCGCAAAGTCAATTTCTGCGCCCAAAGCGAGCAGGGCGGTTGGCGCTGCCGTCGGCGCGAACATGATCTCGCTGCTCATTCCCTGCCACCGCGTTATTCTGTCGTCCGGCGTCATTCACAATTATCGCTGGGGCGCGCCGCGCAAGAAGGCCATTCTGGCGATGGAACAGGCGCGCGCGGCTGCTTGATTGATCGCCAAACGCGCGCGAAGATGCGTTCATGCGTTTCCTGCTTCTGTTTGCTTTGATAGCGGCGGCGCCGGTCGCGAACGCGGCGCCGCGCCAGCTCGATGACGTGGGGCTTGTTGCCGCCTATGCCGGTAAGACCCATCTCAGCTTTTATCGCCGCCATGTGGAGGAATATGGCGGCAAGTTTTTTGAGGAGTCCTACAGCGCTGACGGCACGCTTCGATATCGAGCCGGCGATGTTGCGCTGACCGGCTATTGGCAGGTCGCCAATGGCCGGATCTGTTTTCAGTATCCGGAAACGCCGCTCAATTCCGGCTGCTTTGTCGTAACCTATGAAGGCGGGTGCTACTACAGCTACCAGATCGATGAGGACGGCAGACCTTTCGGGCTTTCAACGGGCGAGTGGTGGATCCGCGCTCACATCAAGGGGACAAAACCTGACTGCGCTGCGGCGGACCTCGTGTCATAACCGTAAAGAACTGAACGTCTGCTTTTTGCCGATAGCGTACGTTTGGCGCTCACTGATAAATGACTGTGGTGCGCGCTATTCGCGCATCGATTGCAAGGAGTGACTTGTGTTGTGCGGTAGTTTCGACAATCGTGCAATTTCAAACTGATTCTATGATCAGGCTTATTCGTTGCGCCGCCCTCTTTTGCATTGTTCTCATCGTGCGATCGTTGGCGAGATCCATGCCAAATTGAACTACCAGTCCCTCAATCGTTTGCATGATCTCCAAGGCGGCAATTTTAGCGGTGTTTTTTGAGATATTTGGCTTAGCGGCATGCACAAGTGCGCCAATAAAATCGATTATCACCGAATATATCTCAGATACCAACGCGCGTGCATCGCTATCGCTTGCAATGTAGCCCCAAGTTTGGAGAAAGAATAAGTAGTTGCTTTGAGCGTCGCGGACGTAGAAATCAGCGATCGCTTGTAAGATCGCATTGGGGCGGCCGATTCTTTTTTCCGCATGCGCAATGTGATCGGCTAAATATCGTGCAAGCTCGTTAAACAAAATCGCTTTTAGAAGATCCGATTTGGTCGGGAAGTAGTAAGCGATGTTGCCCTTATTCGCGCCGCACCGTTCAGCGACTTTTCCGAGCGACAGGCCCGCATATCCCTCGGCAATATATACTTCTCTCGCAGCCCCCATTATCGCAGCGTGCGTGTCGAGCCCGCGTTGCCGACGTCCATCATCTTTATTGAAAGGTTGGCTTCGGATTTTGCGCAGAACCTTGCGAATTTGATCAACCGCAAACTCGGTGCTTTCCTTGGCCATAAGCGTTTTCCTTTCAAGATTTTAATCTTGACTTATTTAGTCGAGCGACCTAATTCGCGCGAAATAGTTGGACGTTCGACTAATTAACAGTTTTTCAGCCAAGTCAAGCGCCGGCGCCGCCGTGTCGCCGACGGCTCGGATTCAAATAGGACAGAGACGATGAAAGCGACATCACAGAGCAAGCCCCAAAACAGTTATCAACCTGCAGATTTATTGGGCGACGGCGAACGATCCAAACAGTTGGAACAGCTTTTTCGAGAATGGCGAAAAATGGAGCTCGAGCTTGCAGAGGTCGGTGAGAAAGACGACGCGGACGCAAGCTTGGAGGAAAGTGACAATAAGCTTGAGGCCCAAACTGTTCTAATGAACACGGCTGCTATTATCCGCGGAACAACTTATCGAGATTTGTTGTTCAAACTCGCCTTTTGGCGTTGGGACGCGCCAGAATTGGAATCATCACTGGATCAAATGAAACGCTATGACGCGCTGGCCTATTCCGCGTTTCGCGATTTGGTTGAGCTGACTGGAGAAACCGTAGTTATGACAAATCTGGACGAGAAAACGAGACTCTTGCGAGCAGGCGACGCGCGCCAGCCGTAAGCGCAGTCAAGCGTCACCGACCGATGAAAGGCGGTTGGTTTTTCTATGTCCGATTAACGGTGAAACCGGCCGTTCAGTCCGCAACCGCCGAATGACCGCTTTGGGTCAGAACCAGCCATTCCCAAAAAAAGGCTGCACACCCAACAAAAAACCCCGCCATTTCGGCGGGGTTTTTTGTCGGGTGCAAAGAGTAGCGTGGTCGTCAGGCGACGTCGGCTGCTTTTTCTTCCTGCGGGTCACGCAAGACATAGCCGCGGCCCCAAACTGTTTCGATGTAGTGTTCGCCTTCGGTGGCGGACGCCAGTTTCTTGCGTAGCTTGCAGATAAAGACGTCGATGATTTTGAGTTCCGGCTCGTCCATGCCGCCATAAAGATGGTTGAGGAACATTTCTTTCGTCAGCGTCGTTCCTTTGCGCAGCGAGAGAAGCTCCAGCATCTGATATTCTTTGCCGGTGAGGTGTACGCGCTGGCCGGCGACTTCGACGGTCTTGGCATCGAGATTGACGACCAGCTTGCCCGTCGTGATGACCGACTGCGAGTGACCTTTTGAGCGGCGGACGATGGCGTGAATGCGGGCGACAAGCTCGTCTTTGTGAAACGGCTTCGTCATATAATCGTCGGCGCCGAAGCCGAGGCCCCGCACTTTCGTTTCGATGTCGCCCTGGCCTGTAAGGATCAGGATCGGCGTATTCACTTTCGACACGCGTAAAGACTTCAGAACGTCGAAACCCGTCATGTCGGGCAGGTTCAGATCCAGCAGAATAATGTCGTAATCATAAACCTTGCCGAGATCGACGCCTTCTTCGCCGAGGTCGGTGGTGTAAACGTTGAAGCCGTCTGATTTAAGCATCAGCTCGATGCTCTGGGCGGTGGCGCCGTCGTCCTCGATGAGCAAAACCCGCATGGTCGGTCTCCTGTCAGGCGCGCGGGCATCCCCTTTAACCGATGAAAACCGCGCTCTTATATTTTTGCAGCGCCGATGCTAACGACGATATGCTTTCACATTGGTTAATGCCGTTACCGGCATTGCTCCCAATTGCCGGATTTTTTTAATCCGGCGACAATCTCTCTTACCGATGAAACCCCATAAACAGTTGATTTGCGGCGCTTGTCATTAAGCAAAGTGGATTTTTCAAAAATTTTTCAGCAGCCCGTCTTTACGCGCGCTTAAGCAAGCGCGGGTTAATGCTGGAGCGCGGAAATTCTCCTAATTGAAAGCCGGGCGTTAAGACGACATGGCCGTGATTTCTCAAAACCGAGTGACAGAAACGTCGCGCCGTTTCGATCCCGTTTCGATTTATGGCGCCGTGCGTCGCGTGTCGGCGCTTGGCGTTGAAATCGACGACCGCCTTTCCGCGCTGACGATCGGCGACCGTGTCGCCATTGAAACAGGGGGCGGGCCGTTACGCGCGGAGATCGTCGGCGCTGAAGAGGGCTTCGCGCTGGCGCTGCCGTTCGGTTCGCTGACCGGTATCGCTCGCGGCGCGCCGGCGAAGTTTATCACTGACGGCGCCCATATCGCGCCGTCGCCCGCGTGGCTGGGGCGCGTGATCGACGGACTCGGCCGTCCGGTAGACGGAAAAGGCGTACTGCCAGACGGCCCATCGTTGCGATCGCTCAAATCGCGACCGCCGCTGGCACCGCAACGGGCGCGGCAGGGCGGCGATATCGACTTCGGTGTGAAGGCGCTCGACCTGTTCACGCCCGCATGCGTTGGTCAACGGCTCGGGATTTTTTCCGGCGCGGGCGTCGGCAAGTCCGCGCTGTTGGGCATGATTGCGCGCCACACGGCAAGCGATGTTTCGATCATTGCGTTGATCGGCGAGCGCGGCCGGGAGGTGCGCGAGTTCCTGGAGGATCATCTCGGCGCTGACGGGCTCGCCCGCTCGATTGTCGTCGTTGCGACCTCGGACGAGCCGGCGATGTTGCGCCGGGAGGCTGCGTATCTGGCGATGACGTTGGCGGAACATTTTCGCGACGAGGGCGCCAGTGTTTTATGTTTGATGGATTCGCTGACCCGTGTCGCGCAGGCGCAGCGGGAAATCGGGCTCGCCGCCGGTGAACCGCCAACGGCGAAGGGATATACGCCATCGGTGTTTTCGCTTTTGCCGGCGCTGATCGAACGCGCCGGGCCCGGTGTCGATAATGGCGAAGCCGGCGCTATAAGCGCGGTTTTTTCCGTATTGGTCGAAGGCGATGATCACGACGAACCGATTGCCGACGCAGCGCGCGCGACGCTCGACGGGCATATCGTGCTCGATCGGCGTATCGCCGAGCGCGGACGGTTGCCGGCGGTCGATATTTTGCGGTCAGTATCGCGGGCCATGCCGGGCGCGCTAAACGAGGAGAACGCGGCGCTCGTGCGCGAGATCAAATCGTTGGCGTCTTCATATGAAGATATGCGCGAGATGGTTCGCATTGGCGCCTATCGCGCCGGGTCCGATCCGACGCTTGATCGGGCGATTGCCATTCACGACGAACTGGATGAATTTTTGGCGCAGAAGATTGGCGAACGCGTGCCTGCCGATGAAGCATTCGCAAGGCTGGCGGCGATTCTGGCGAAGGACGAGGCGCAATGACCGGACGATATCGCGGCGTCGACGGCGTTGATAAATTGTTGAAGATTGCCAAGGCGGAAGCCGAGATCGTGCGCATTGATCTTGCCGATATCGAGCGAGCGAAAGCATCGGCTGAGGCGGCGATCGGCGATGTCGCGGCCGCTGTCGCGCGCGAGGAAGGAGCGACGACCGACGCCGCTGCGTTTGCGACCTTTGCCGAGGCCATGCGAGAGCGCCGTTTCAATCTGAACAAGACATTGAACGCCCTTGAAACCGCCGGGGAGGCGGCGCGGGAAAAACTTACCGCCGCGCTTTCCGAAATTGCGAAACTCGAACGGCTCGCGGAGATCAATGCGCGGGATGCGCTGATCGCGCAGCGTCGGCGTGACGCGCGCCATGATGCGAACAACGTTGCGCCCCAGGCTGCCGCGCGAAAATCGATCGCCCGTTAACCTTTTCTTAATTCCAATCGGACGGACTTCATCCGTTGATGATTCGCTGTGTTCCGTTTCTGTTCCGGAATGGGCGCTGGATTCAGCGCAATTTCTGGCCTCGTGGGGCGTAAAATCCTTTGCGTCCCAGTAAATCCCATGATATCCCGACGCGTACTGGTAAATTTCCGGTGCAAGGGACAGCGCAGCCCATTTCGGGGCGCGCGGACGGGCGGAGACGAGGCGCATGCGGCGGGACGCCGAGACCCTTTTTTTGGGGTCGTTCACAAACAAGATCGACGCGAAGGGCCGGCTCGCGGCGCCGGCCCGGTTCCGCCGCGTCCTGGAATTCGAAAAATCGTCCACCATCTATGTTATTCCGTCCCCGGACGAACCCTGCCTCGAAGCGGGCGGACCGGCCTTTATCGAAAGCGTAACGCGGTCGATCATGGCGCTGCCGCGGTTTTCCGATGAACGCAAGCTGCTGCAAAAACGCATCGCCGGCAGAACCATTTCCCTTTCGATGGATTCCGAAGGCCGTTTTATTCTGCCGCAGGAACTACGCGAGCACGCCAGGTTGAACGGCGAGGCGGCGTTTTCCGGCCAGATGGATTTCTTCCAGATCTGGAACCCGGACGCGCTCGAAGCATCGATCGGCGACGACGCTGACACGGCGGCGGCGCGCAAAGATCTGCCCAATCCCTCGGACGACGTCTCATGAGCGCTCAAGCTCATATTCCCGTCATGGCGAGCGAGGCCATTGAAGCGCTTGGCGTGAAAGACGGCGGCGTCTATGTCGACGCGACGTTGGGCGCCGGCGGCTACACAAAAGCTGTTCTGGGCGCCGCCAATTGCTCCGTATACGCCTTTGATCGCGATCCGACCGCCATCGCCGCCGCTAATGACTGGGCAGGCGATTTTGAGGGGCGTCTCGTTCTCATCAATCGGCCTTTTGCGGAGATGGAAGAAGCGCTTAAGCGTTGCGGCGTCGATGAAGTTGACGGCGTTGTTTTCGATCTTGGCGTTTCGTCGATGCAACTCGACGAGGCTGATCGCGGGTTTTCGTTTCGTCACGATGGACCGCTTTCCATGCGCATGGATGGCGCAAAACCCGATGCAGCCGATGTCGTGGCGGGCGCCGACGAGCGCCAACTCGCGGCGATTTTCAAGGCCTATGGCGAGGAAAAGAAAGCTGCCCGTATCGCGCGCGCGATTGTCGCCGCGCGAACGGCGACGCCCATCGAAACGACCGGCGCGCTCGCAGCAATTGTTGAGAGGGCGAGCCCACCGCGAGGGGCGTCAAAAATTCACCCCGCAACGCGCGTTTTTCAGGCGCTTCGTATTTTCGTCAATGATGAACTTGGCCAGCTTGTCGCCGCGCTGCGCGCTGCGGAGCGTTTGCTGAAGCCGGCCGGGCGTCTCGTTGCCGTCACGTTTCATTCGCTGGAAGACCGAATCGTCAAACGTTTCTTCGCGGCGCGCGCGGAAAACCGCGCCCGCGCAACCCGGCATATGCCGGAGCAAGTTGCGGCGCCGGCGACATTTCGATTGCTGTCGTCAAAAGCGATTGCCGCGTCGAAGGACGAGGCCGTCCAAAACCCGCGTGCGCGATCGGCGAAACTACGCGCCGGCGAGCGCCTCGCTGGGCCCGCCTATGCGGGCGACGATGATCTTGGATTGCCCCGCCATTCCGATTTGCCTGACCTTGAAGGAGTCACTGCATCATGTTCCGTTTGACGTCGATTTTTCTTTGCGCGCTTTTTCTTGCGGCGGTCGCTGGTCGTTACAGTGCGGAGGAGTCCGTTAGCGCGGCACAGGAGGCACTCCTGCAACTCGAGGCGGAGTATGCAGAGGAGGCGCGCCGCGTGCAAATGTTGCGGGCGGAGATCGCGTATCTTGAAAGTCCGGAACGCCTTGCCAAGGTCGCCCGCGCGACCACGGATTTGCGCCCGCCGGCGCCGGAAAGGCTCCTGACGGCGCAACAATTCAAAAGCGCCATGATTGGCGACGAAGCGTCGCCGACGCCCGCCGGCCCGACGCCCCACGGCGACGTTATCGAGAACGCGATCGTGATGGTGCAGTTGGCCGATGAATAAATTACGGACAGGGCGATAGCCGGAAAAGTAACGTGCGAAAGAAAAATCTACGCAACAAGCCGACCGCGTATTTGATCGCTGAAACTGCGCCCGAAGAAGCGCGGGCTGAGACCGTTCACGTGCGCGCGTCCAGCGCCCGTGCGCGCAAGGCGGCGCGCGCTCGGGCGCGCATTGCCATGTGCGCTGTTGTTTTCGTTTTTGTATTTTCAGCACTTTCGGTGCGCATGGCGTTCATCGCCTTCGGCGGCGTTGATGCGACGCCGCGTCTTGCATCGGCGCAACGCGCCGATGCGCCACGTCCGGAAATTGTCGACCGAAACGGATCGATCCTGGCGGCGGACCTGCCGATGATCGCTCTTGAGGTCTGGGGCCGCGACGTCTGGGATGCGGGTGAGACCGCGGCTGCGCTGGCGCGCGTGCTGCCCAACATTGATGCGCTGGCGCTGACCCAACGCTTGGCGGCGGGACAATATGTCGAAGTTAGCGCCGATCTGTCTCCGGCGGAACGTCAGGCCGTATTCGATCTCGGCCTGCCCGGCGTTCGCTTCGCCTCACGAACCCGACGCTTTTATCCGCAGGCCGATCTCGCCGCGCATGTTATCGGACATGAGGAAGCGGGCAGGGGCGGCGTTATGGGCCTTGAGAAAGTCGTCAGCGACGGTCTCATTGCAGCAAGGGCCGCCGACCCGGTGCGTGCGACGATCGACATTCGCGTCCAGCAAATTCTCGAAGAAGAACTGGCGGCCGGCATCGCGAAGTTCGACGCCAGAGCAGCGTGGGGCGGCGTCATCGACGTCTCAACCGGCGCCGTCATCGCGCTCGCGAGCCTGCCGGATTTTGACCCCAATGCGCCGGGCGCCGCAGAGGCCGATTTCCGCCGCAATCGCGCCGTCTATGACCGCTATGAACTCGGCTCCGCGTTCAAGGCGTTTACAGCCGCCGCCGCGGTCGACGCCGGGATTGCGAAAGAGACATCGACCTATGATGCGCGCGGAACCTATAAAGTCGCGGACCGGCGTATTTCAGATTTTCACGGCGAGAACCGCGTGTTGAGTTTGTCGGAAGTGGTGCAGCATTCTTCGAATATCGGCATTGTGCAGATCGCCGAGGAGCTGGGCGTCGAAGCGCAGAAGAAATATCTCGAAAAGCTGGGCATGTTCGATGCGCTACCCATCACGCTGGCGGAAAAACGCGGGCCCGAATTGCCGCGGAAATGGGGGCCCGTCGAAGCCGCAACCGTTTCCTATGGTCACGGTATCTCCGTGACGCCGCTGCATCTGCTTGTCGCCTATGCCGCGGTCGTCAATGGCGGGGTGTGGCGCGCGCCGGTGTTCGCGGAAGGCACGCCACAGAAGTCGACGCACGTTTTCTCGCCGCGAACGAGCGCCGTCATGCGCCGCATTCTGCGCCGGGTTATTTCCGATGGCACGGCGTCCTATGCGGAAGTGCCGGGATATTTTCCCATCGGCAAGACGGCGACCGCCGACAAGCCGACGGCGGGCGGCTATGATCGTAATACCCGCATTTCGAGTTTTGTCGGCGCTGCGCCCGGCTTCGCTCCGCGCTACGCCGTGTTGATTTCCTACGATGAGCCGAAGCCGGCGGAAGGCACGTATGGTTATGCGACGGCGGGCTGGAACGCTGCGCCCACATTTGCTTCCTTCCTGACGCGCGCGGCGCCGCTGCTTGGGCTATCGCCGGCGACGGAAGAAGAAGCGCTGGCGGCGTTTGTCGCCGGCGAAATGGACGGCGTGCGCGAAGCTCGCGCCGAGGTTGAGGAACAGGTGCGATGAGACTGTCGGCGCTGGCTGGCGAGGCGTTTGCGTCGGACCCGGAAATTACCGGGTTGACGGCGGACAGCCGTGCGGTCGGTTCGGGGTTTTTGTTCGCCGCCTTGCCCGGTGAGAAAATCGATGGCGCAGAGTTTATTCCGCAGGCGGAGAAAAAGGGCGCTGCGGCGGTGCTGGCGCGCCCGGGCGCTGAAACAACACTGCCGCTCGTTACCGACGATAATCCGCGCGTGCGTCTTGCGGCGATGGCGGCGCGATTCTACCCGCGCCAGCCGGAGATCGTCGCCGGGGTTACCGGCACAAACGGAAAAACCTCAACAGCGCATTTCGCAGCGCAGCTATGGGAAAAACTCGGACGCAAGGGCGGCTCCCTCGGCACGCTCGGGGCGCAGGCGCCGGGCTTTGAACGCCGCGCAACTTTGACGACGCCTGAACCGGTTGCGCTTCATCAAACCCTCGACGCCATGGCTGAGGCGGGCGTTGAGCGCCTCGCCATGGAAGTTTCCAGCCACGCGATTGCGCAAGCGCGCGCCGACGCCGTGCGTTTTCAAATCGCCGCGTTCACCAATATCACCCAGGATCATCTCGACTATCATCCGACGTTCGCCGATTACTTTGCGGCGAAGGCGCGCCTCTTTGACGAGTTGTTGCAGAGCGACGGCATTGCGATTGTCAACGCGGGCGGCGAAGGCGCCGCCGAAATCGTACAAACTGCGAAGGCGCGCGGCGCCAAGGTCTACACCACCGGCGCCGAGGGCGACTCCATCTGCCTTCTAAAAGCGGAGCCGACGGCGACTGGCATTGAAACATTCATCGCCGCTTTCGGCGAAGAGTATCAAATTCACTTACCCCTGATCGGGGGTTTTCAGGCGGAAAACGCATTACTTGCCGCCGGCATTGTCATTGCGTCGGGCGAGGCTTCGTCGATGGTGATGCCGGTGCTCGCGGAACTATCCGGCGTCCCCGGGCGGATGCAGCTTGCGGCGACGGTCAATGGCGCTGGCGTTTATGTGGATTACGCGCACACGCCGGATGCGATCGCAAGCGCGCTCACCGCAATCCGACCCCATGCGAAGGGGCGCGTCATCGCCATCATCGGCGCTGGCGGCGATCGCGACCGGGCGAAGCGTCCGATTATGGGCAAAGCTGCGTCGGATTGTGCGGACGTCGTTATCGTCACGGATGATAATCCGCGTTCGGAGAATCCTGCCTCAATTCGCGCGGCCGTCCTTTCCGGATGTAACGGTGCAGTTGAAATCGGGGACCGGGCGCGCGCCATCGAGCACGGCATTGCGATACTGCAAGAAAACGACGTGCTGCTGATCCTAGGGAAGGGGCACGAAACCGGGCAACAGGTGGGGGATGCTGTTCTGCCGTTCGATGATGTTGATGCAGCGATGACGTCGGCGGCGTCGTTGGAGCGGCGGAGAGAATTCGGGAGCTGATGATGGGCGATGCAAATCTCTGGACCGCGTATGAGGCCGCCGCCGCGACAGGCGGCGCTTTGTGTTCACGCGGCGGAGAATCAGACGACTGGCCGGCTGAGGAATGGTCGGCGGCCGGTATTTCGATAGACACGCGCAGCTTGAAGCCCGGCGATATTTTCGTCGCCCTCCGCGATGCGCGGGATGGTCATGAGTTTTTAAAGAACGCTTTTGACGCCGGCGCTGCTGCGGCGCTGGTTGCGCGCGCTCCGGAAACGGCGCCCGACGGCGCGCCTCTTCTTGTGGTTGACGACACGCTGCAGGGCCTGCGCGATCTTGCTTTGGCGGCGCGCCTTAGAAATTTCGGCAAGCGCGTCGGCGTCACCGGCAGCGCCGGCAAGACATCGACGAAAGAAATCCTGCGCGCTGTGCTGGGCACCGGCGGAACGGTGCACGCCGCCGACAAAAGTTTCAACAATCACTGGGGCGTGCCCCTGACATTGGCGCGGCTGCCCATGCACGCCGATTACGGCGTCTTTGAAATCGGCATGAACCACGCGGGCGAAATCACCCCGCTGACAAAGCTCGTGCGACCCCACGCAGCGATCGTCACGACGGTCGGCGCGGCGCATCTTGAGTTTTTCGATTCCATCCAAGGCATCGCTGAAGCGAAGGCGGAAATCTTTCTCGGGCTCGCCCCCGGCGGCGTCGCCGTTCTGCCGTTCGATAATGAATATTTCCCGCTGCTCAAAAAACGCGCGGAAGAAGCGGGCGCCGCATCTTTCGTTACGTTCGGTGAAAAAGCAGGGGCTGATTTCCGGTTGCTCGATTATAGGGCGGCCGGCGCTGGCGCGTGGCTGCGCACGTCGATCAAGGGCGAGGAACGCGGCTTCGACGTCGGCATTCCGGGCAAGCATCAGGCGCTAAACATGCTGGCCGCCCTTGCCGCGGCGGATGCGGTTGGCCCGGACCTTGAGCACGCGATCGCCGCCCTTGCAGGGCTCGAGCCCGCTGAGGGCCGAGGGCAACGAACGGTCATTCAGGTCGACGGCGGCGAAGCGGTCTTGATCGATGAAAGCTACAACGCCAACCCGTCCTCCATGGCCGCGTCGATTGGCCTCCTCGGCGCAGCCGCGCCGGGCGCCGGCGGGCGGCGCATTGCGGTTCTCGGCGAAATGTTGGAACTCGGGCCCGACGCGCCGGCGCTTCACGCGTCGCTGGCGCGCGCGCTTGCGGATGCGAAAGTCGATCGCGTTTACGCGGCAGGTGAACTCATGCGCCATCTCTGGGATGCGCTTCCCGAAGCCATGCAGGGGCTTTACGCCGGATCGGCCGTCGGCCTCGTCGGGCCGGTTGAAGACGGCATCAAATCAGGCGACGTCGTAATGATAAAAGGGTCGAACGCCTCCAAGGTCAGCGCCGTCGCCAAGGCGCTCAGATCCCGCGCCGCCGACAGAAAAAGAGCGTCATAAGAAGCAATATGCTGTATCATTTACTCACTCCCTATGCGGATCAGTTTCAACTGTTTAACGTCTTCCGATATTTGACCTTCCGGACGGGCGGGGCGGTGATGACCGCCCTCATCATTTCTTTCTTGCTCGGCCCGTCGCTGATCCGGTGGATGCGCCGAAAGCAGGGCCGCGGCCAGCCTATCCGTGACGACGGACCACAAGGCCACATTATCGAAAAGGCGGGCACGCCAACCATGGGCGGCGTGCTCATCCTGCTGTCAATGACCGTCGCGACATTTCTGTGGGCGCGGCTCGACAATATCTATGTGTGGATCGTCATGGGCGTGACGCTTGCTTTCGGCGTGCTCGGCTTCATCGACGATTATCTCAAAGTCACGAAACAGCAGGCCGACGGCGTGGTAGGCAGTTTAAAACTCGCCGTGCAGTTCGCCGTCGCATTGCTAGCCGGGTATCTCTGCATGACGGCCCTTGCGGCGGCCCCCGACGCGCCAACGAATATTGCTACGTCGGTGGGTGTTCCGTTTTTTCCGGTTCGCCTTTTTGAACAGTGGTTCAACGCGCCGGGCGTACCATTGGGGCTCGCGATCATTCCGTTTGCCGCCTTCGTTATTGTCGGCGCGTCGAACACCGTAAACCTCACGGACGGCCTCGACGGACTCGCCACGGTGCCGGTGATGATTGCAGCCGGCACCTACGCGCTCATCGCCTATCTCGTCGGCAACATAATTTATGCGGAATATCTCGGCGTGCCTTACGTGCCGGGGGTCGGAGAGCTTGCGATCATTTGCGGCGCGATCATGGGCGCCGGGCTCGGCTTTTTGTGGTTTAACGCGCCGCCCGCCGCCATCTTTATGGGCGATACGGGTTCTCTGGCGTTGGGCGGCGCCATCGGCGCTATCGCCGTCGCGTCGAAGCACGAAATCGTTCTCGCCATTGTCGGCGGTCTTTTTGTGCTCGAGGGCCTTTCAGTGATGATACAGATCGCGTCTTTTAAACTCACCGGCAAACGCGTTTTCCGAATGGCGCCGATTCATCACCATTTCGAACATATGGGCTGGAAAGAATCGACCATCGTTATTCGCTTCTGGATTATCGCCGTGGTGTTAGCGTTGATCGGCCTTGCCACGTTGAAGCTTCGGTGACGGCGGGATGATCATCGTTCCCGACATGAAGGACAAGTCAGTCGGCGTCTTCGGGCTCGGCGTCAGCGGTATTGCGACCTGCGAAGCACTCGTTGCATCAGGCGCGAGCGTTTACAGTTTCGATGAAAAGCTGGAGGCGCGCGAGAAAACAAAAAACACGGAGTATCGCGCCGAACACCCGAAAGACTGGCCGTGGAAAGAACTTTCCGCGCTGGTGGTAAGCCCGGGCGTCCCGCTCACCCATCCGAAACCGCATCCGATCGTCAAGAAAGCGCGCCTCGAAAAAGTTCCGGTTATCGGCGATACGGAGCTCTTCGCGCGCGCCGTCAACGCACTGCCCGAGCGGGAACGCCCGCGCATCGCCGCGATCACGGGGTCGAACGGTAAATCGACGACGACCGCATTGATCGGACACATGCTGCGCGAAGCCGGCGAAGACGTCCATGTGGGCGGCAATATTGGCGAGGCGATCATGTCGCTGCCGGCGCCGGACCGGCACGCCGTTTACGCGTTGGAGCTGTCGTCTTTTCAACTGGATCTTACCCATTCGCTGCGCGCGGATGCGGCTGTGTTTCTCAATCTGACGCCCGATCATATCGAACGTCATGGGTCCATCGATGGATACTTTGCCGCCAAATCGCGCATCTTTCGTAACCAGGCTGCAGAAGATCTTGCGGTCGTCGGTGTTGACGACAGCTGGGGCGAACGTCTTTGTACGGAGTTAACGGCGGCGGCGCGGGCGCAGATCGCGCCGGTTTCGGCCTCTGCAACCCTGGGGCGCGGCGTTTATGCTCTTGGCGGCGCCATCTATTATAATTTCGACGGCAAGACCGCGAAAGCCGGCGATCTCGCCAATGCGCGCGCCCTTCGCGGCGCGCACAATCATCAGAACGCCGCGGCGGCGTTGGCGGTCGCGCTTCACTTTGGCGCTTCGCCCGCCATTGCGATGAAGGCTGCGATGTCCTTTTCAAGCCTCGCGCACCGCATGGAAGAGATCACGCGCATCGGCAAAGTGCTGTTCGTCAACGATTCCAAAGCGACCAACGCTGACGCTGCCGCCCGCGCCATCGCCGCGTTCGACGATGTCTACTGGATCGCTGGCGGCAAGCCGAAAGAAGGCGGCCTCAACGCCCTTAACGGAAAACTTGGCGCCGTTCGCAAAGCCTATCTTATCGGCGAGGCCGCCGAGCCATTTACCGAACAGCTAAAAGGCGGGCCCCGCACCAAAAAATGCGTCACACTTAAAAAAGCGGTCGCTGCGGCTTACAAGGACGCCGCCGCGAGCGACGCGCCGGCGCCGGTGGTGTTGTTGTCGCCGGCCTGCGCTTCTTACGACCAGTTCAAAAATTTTGAAGATCGCGGCGACCAGTTTCGAACGTTGGTCGGCGATCTGCAGGCGGAAAACGGGGCTGCGGCATGAGAATGATCGCGCGCACTGATGACTCCCTGCTCGGGCGATGGTGGTGGTCGGTGGATCGGCCGATGTTCGCCGTACTGGTTCCGATTATCATCATTGGCGCAGCGGCATTGACAGCGGCGGGCCCGGCCGCCGCCGACCGCCTGCGCATCGCCAATGATTTTCATTTTCCCCTGCGACAGGCGATGTTCCTGGGCCCCGCCATCGCCATGATGATCGGCATCTCTTTTCTAACGCCGCTGCAGGCGCGCCGAGCGGGTGTCCTTTTGTTCGTTGGCGCCATTGTTCTGTTGTTCTTCACTTTGCTTTTTGCAAACGAAGTCAACGGCGCCAAACGCTGGCTTGATCTCGGCGTTATGACATTGCAGCCGTCTGAATTCGCAAAGCCG
Organism: Hyphococcus sp.; assembly: GCA_965243785.1. GTDB lineage: Bacteria > Pseudomonadota > Alphaproteobacteria > Caulobacterales > Parvularculaceae > Hyphococcus. Next base: position 377,914 of record CBDEVX010000015.1, read on the forward strand.
GGCTTTGTCATTGCTGCAGCGTGGATGATGGCGGAGGGCTCTCGCGATCGAACCTTTCCCGGCGGGCTCATTTCGCTTGGGCTTTACTTTGCGTTCTCCGCGCTCCTGCTGATGCAGCCGGATGTCGGTCAATGGATTTTGGTGACGGGCGTCTGGGCCGTGATGTTTTTCATTGCCGGCTGGAGCTGGACATGGATTGCAACGCTCGGCGGTTTCGGCATGTTCGCCCTCGGCGGCGCTTATATGGCGTCCGATCACGTTGCCCGAAGAATAGACGGGTTTCTCAATCCGGAAACCGCTGAGACCTATCAGGTCGACCGCGCGCTGGAGACCATCGCCAATGGCGGCATTATTGGCCGCGGCGAAGCCGCGTCGGTTAAAGGCTACCTGCCCGACGCCCATACGGATTTTATCTTCGCGGCGGCGACGGAGGACTTTGGTCTTGTGCTCGGTCTCGTCATCATAGCGCTCTTCGCTACCTTCGTTGTCCGCGCGCTGGTTATTGCTTCGCGTCAAAAAAGCGTCTTTTCGCAGATCGCTGTATCTGGCCTCGCAGCCATGATTGGCTTTCAAGCGATCATCAATATCGGCGTCAATCTACGCGCCCTGCCGGCGAAGGGCATGACGCTTCCGTTTGTTTCCTATGGCGGCTCGTCCCTGCTGGCGACCGGGATCGCCGTCGGATTACTCATTGCACTGACCCGCACCCATCGATTTGCGCGGCGACGAAAAGAACTAATGCCGTGAGCGGCGCGTCAAACACTGGCGGCCCGATCGTTCTCGCCGCTGGCGGCACCGGCGGACACATGTTCCCGGCTGAAGCGCTGGCGCAGGAACTGCGCCGACGCGGCTGGCCCATCCTTCTCGTAACGGACAAACGCGGGGCCCGTTATGCCGAGAGTTTTCCGGCCGATGATCGGTTTGAAATTTCCGCCGCAACGCCGTCCATTGGCGGGCCGGTAGCGAAGGCCGCCGCTGCCGTTTCGATTGTGCGCGGGCTGATGACGGCGCGCCGCGAGTTTAAGGCGCGCGGGCCCGTCGCGGCCGTCGGATTCGGCGGCTACCCGTCGCTGCCGGCCATGAAAGCGGCGGCCATAGCGAAGATCCCTTATGGCGTGCACGAACAAAACGCTGTTCTTGGCCGCGCCAATCGCATGCTGGTCAAGGGCGCGGTGTTTACCGCGCACGCGTTCCCGACGCTGGAAAAATGTCCAGCAGGCGCCCGAACGGTTGAGGTCGGCAACCCGGTGCGCGATGCGGTTGCTGATCTTGCCGCCGCAAACACACAACCAGCAGACACCTTGCGGCTGCTTGTTTTCGGCGGCAGTCAAGGCGCCTCGATCTTTTCAACTGCGCCGGTCGAGGCTGTGGCGCGGCTGCCGGAGGACATTCGCGCAAAATTGTCGGTTGTCCATCAGGCGCGCGAAGCCGATGTCGAAACCGTACAGATGGGCTACGCCCGCGCCGGCGTCGCGGCGGAAGTCGCACCGTTCTTTAAAGATCTGCCGGAGCGCATGGCGGCGGCGAATCTCGTGATCTCGCGGTCGGGCGCCTCGACGGTGACTGAGCTTTCGACCATTGGCCGCCCGTCGATCCTCGTGCCCCTGGGCATCGCCATGGATGATCACCAAAGCGCCAACGCCCGTGTCCTTTCCGAGGCGGGGGGCGCCTTGCTCCTGCCCGAAAGCCGGTTTAACGCCGACGCATTGGAGACGGCGCTCGCGACGCTTTTCGCAAATTCCGAACGTCTCGATGTGATGGCGGAAAAGGCGCGAGGTTGCGTCAAGGCGAATGCCGCGTTTGCGCTGGCCGACCTCGTAGAGAAAATGCTGGAACGCCGCATGGCGGCGTAAAGTCTGAAAATAGTATGAGTAAAGACCAATATTCGAAAATCGATCCGCCGGAGATCAAGGTCCGGTTGCCATTCGGCGTCGGCGCAATCCATTTTGTCGGCATTGGCGGCATCGGAATGTCGGGCATTGCCGAGGTCATGCACAATCTCGGCTATGAAGTGCGCGGCAGCGACGTCGCCGAAGGGCCGAACGTGCAGCGTCTTCGGGACAAAGGCATTACCGTGACGATCGGACACTCGCCGGACAACGTAAAAGGCGCCGAAGCGGTAATTATTTCCACCGCCATCCGCCGCGACAATCCGGAGGTCGCCGCCGCGCGCGCGCGGCACATACCCGTTGTGCGCCGCGCCGACATGCTCGCCGAATTGATGCGTCTTAAATGGACCGTCTCCATCGCCGGCACCCATGGCAAGACGACGACGACGACGATGGTTGCGGCGCTTCTCGATGAAGCGCATCTCGACCCAACCGTCATCAATGGCGGCGTCATCAACGCATACGGAACCAATGCAAGGCTCGGCGAGGGCGACTGGATGGTGGTCGAGGCCGACGAATCTGACGGCACCTTTATTCGTCTGCCGACGACGATCGCCGTCGTCACGAATATCGACCCTGAACATCTTGATCACTGGGCGGGGTTTGAAAACTTGCGCGACGCCTTCGATACATTCATCGAGAACACGCCGTTCTACGGCTTCGGCATCGTCTGTCTTGATCATCCCGAAGTGCAGGCGCTGGTTGGGCGCGTCACCGACCGCCGCCTTATTACCTATGGCGCCAATCCGCAGGCGGATGTGCGCGCGGAAAATATGCGTTTTGACGAGGGCGCGTCTCACTACGACATTGTTTTCCGTGAACGTGGAAAAGAGATAAGCCGTCTGAAAGACGTCAGCCTGCCGATGCCGGGAGTTCATAACGTCCTGAATTCGCTGCCGGCGGCGATTGTCGCCAAACGGCTCGGCGCCAGTGATGAACAGATCAAATCAGGTTTTCAAAAATTCGAAGGCGTCAAACGCCGCTTTACGAAGGCGGGCGAGTGGAAGGGCGTCACCATAATCGACGACTACGGCCACCATCCGGTGGAGATCGCGGCCGTTTTGCGCGCGGCGCGCAATATTGCCAAGGGCAAGGTGATTGCTGTCGTACAGCCGCATCGGTTTACGCGCCTGCGCGACCTGTTTGACGATTTTTGCGGTTGCCTCAATGAAGCGGATGTTGCCTTTGTCACGGACATCTATGCAGCAGGCGAGGCGCCGATTGAAGGCGCCGACCAAAGGGCATTGGTCGAAGGATTGAAAGCCCACGGCCATAAAGACGCGCGTGCGCTTGGTTCGTTGGACGATTTACCCGGCGAGATAACAGCAATCGCCGAACCCGGCGATTATGTCATCTGCCTCGGCGCCGGCGACATCACCAAACACGCAAATGCGCTAGCGGAGCAGCTTTCGAAAGCCGGCGCATGACGCGCATTTATTCTTCAGACCTTCCCGTCATTCGTGGGAAATACATCGAAAACGCAGACCTTTCCGCGCTCACCTGGTTTCGCGTCGGCGGGCCGGCGGACGTGTTGTTCCAGCCGGCGGATGAAGACGACCTTGCACACTTTCTGAAAAACACAGGTGACGATACTCCCGTATATCCCGTCGGTGTCGGCTCGAACCTGCTTGTGCGTGACGGCGGCGTACGCGGCGTTGTCATTCGTCTCGGCGCGCCCTTTGCAAAAGTTGAAATTGACGGTGTACGCGTCACCGCCGGCGCCGCGGCGCTTGACGCACAAGTCGCAAAACGTGCGGGTGCGGCTGGCGTTGCTGGCCTCGAATTCTACCGCGGCGTGCCGGGAACCATCGGCGGGGCGCTCGCGATGAACGCCGGCGCCTATGGCGGCGAAACCAAAGACGTGTTGGTCGAGGCGGTTGGCTTTGATCACAATGGCGAACGCCGTGTGTTCTCAAACTCGGAGATGGGCTTTTCCTATCGCCACGCTCATGCGGCCGACGACGTCATCTTTACACATGCTGTGTTTGAAGGCCGCGCCGGCGACCCGGCCGAGATCGATGCGCAAATGCGCGATATCATGGAAAAACGCGAGACAACGCAACCGATCCGCGAGCGCACTGGCGGGTCCACATTCGCCAATCCGGACCCAGAAACGTCCGGCGGGCGCAAATCCTGGCAATTGATCGACGTTGTCGGAGGCCGCGGCCGCGTTGTCGGCGATGCGCAGGTTTCCGAACAACACTGCAACTTCATGATCAACCGCGGCGAGGCGAAAGCGGCCGATCTCGAACAGTTAATAGAGTCTTTACGCAACGATGTCTTAACGAAGACAGGCGTTGAGTTGCGCTGGGAAATCAGGCGTATCGGAGAGCCCGCCGAGTGAGCAGACAATTTAATCGCATTGCCGTCTTGAAAGGCGGCTGGTCGCCGGAGCGGGAGGTCTCGCTAAATTCGGGCGCCGCCGCGGCGCAGGCGCTCGCCGAGGCCGGTTATGACGCGGTCGAAATCGATGCGACGCGCGATCTCGCCGCACAACTGAAAGAGGCTGCGCCGGACGCGGTCTTTAATGCGCTGCATGGCCAGTGGGGCGAAGACGGTTGCGTTCAGGGACTGCTCGAAGTGCTTGAGCTCCCATACACGCATTCCGGCGTCATGGCTTCAGCGCTCGCCATGGACAAACAGCGCGCCAAGGCTGTGTTCGAAGATGCGAACATTCCATCGCCGCCCGGCCAGATTGTTTCCCGCGAAGAAGCGGCGGGCGGCGAGGTGATGTCGGCGCCCTATGTTGTCAAACCCAACGCGCAAGGATCGTCCGTCGGCGTCTATATCGTGCGTGAGGGCGACAATCGCCCGCCAGCGGAATTGACCAGCAAGGAATGGGCGCTCGGCGAAGACGTGCTGGTCGAAAAGTTTATCCCGGGACGCGAATTGACCGTGGCTGTGATGGGCGACCGCGCGCTTTGCGTGACAGAGATTACCACGTCGCTCGCCTTCTATGATTATGAAGCGAAATACGCCGCCGGCGGATCGACCCATGTGCTGCCGGCGGACATTCCGCAGGCGACTACCGATCGCTGTCTCGACCTCGCCTTGCGTGCGCATCAGGCGCTTGGCTGCCGCGGGCTTTCGCGCGCCGACTTTCGTTACGACCCTGACGCCGCCGGCGAACAGATATACTGCCTTGAGGTGAACACGCAGCCTGGCCTCACATCGACGTCGCTCGCCCCAGAACAGGCCGCACATCTCGGGATCTCCTTCCCGGAACTTTGCACCTGGATCGCGGAGGATGCATCGTGCCAAAGGTAAAGCGTAAACGCGCCGCAAAACGTCGAACAACTTCAAGGCGTTCTGAAGCCCTTTTCACTCGAGTTGGAGACGCGGCCTCGCGCTACGCCATCGCCATGACTGCGGGCGTCACCGTCGTCCTCGCGCTTGCCGCCGCGGCGCTGATATCAGGCGGCTATTTGGGGCTCGCAGGTGAACGCGCGGGCGCTGCGGCGCGTGATGCAACAGTTGCCGCCGGGCTCGATATCCGCCGGGTTACCGCCATCGGTTTCGACAAGGCGACCGACGCAGAAATTCTCAGCGCCATCGGCCCGGTGGTCGGCGCTTCGATCGCACATTTCGATATTCACGCCGCGCGAGCCCGGGTTGAAAATCTCGGCTGGGTGCGATCGGCCGCCGTCACACGCCTCTGGCCAAACACCGTTCACGTATCCGTTCGGGAGCGCGAGCCGGCGGCAGTCTGGCAGCTCTCCGGCGCGCTGCATCTGATCGATCAGACCGGCGCGGTTATCAGCGAAGTTGACGTTTACGAATACTCGAACCTTCCGCTTATTGTCGGCGCCGGCGCGCCGGAAAGCGTCTCTGATGTCTTGAAGGCGTTGCGTAGCGAACCCGAACTATGGGGCGAGGCGGCGGCGCTTGTGCGAGTCGGCGAACGGCGGTGGAATTTGCGGCTTAAATCCGGCGCCGATATCAAGTTTCCGCAAGATGACGTTGATGGCGCCGTCAAGACGCTGGCTCGTCTACAGACCGCATACGGACTGCTTGACCGGCCCCTCGAATATGTTGATCTTCGCGATCCGTCTCGACTTGTCTATCGCGAACTGGAAGGCGGCGACGCCGGCGCCGCCGAAAAACGGATTCAATAAACGTCCGGTAGCTCGAAAATTGGGCGCCGAAGATCTTGCTTGACGAAGGAGCCGCGCATGAAACGGCGCGCTGCGAACTATTCTGACGCGGTCAACGTGCGGCCGCTGCGCCGTAAACGCGACAACCGCGTCATCGCCGCGGTTGACCTTGGCGGCTCCAAGGCGGCGTGTTTTATCGCCGCGTTGACGCCCGACAGCGACACAAGCGTCGGCGTTGAGGTTATCGGCGTCGGCTGTTGCGGGTTGCCGCCGCGCGCGGCGACGGGCCGATCCGTCGACAGTCTTGAAGCATCGTTGCGGCGCGCTGTTGAGGCTGCTGAACGCATGGCTGGCGTTGAAATCAACGGCGCCCATGTCGCCGCGCCAGGCCGGCTGGTCAGGGCTCGCCGTATCGGCGTTGATCTGGAGATCGCAGACGGCGTCGTTACCCAGGAAGATATTGATGACGCCGTCCGGGAAGGGGCGGGGCTTGCGGCCGCGCCTGATTGCACCGCGCTGTCGGCAAGTCCGATCGCCTTTCGCGTCGACAGTGAAGCAATCTACGATGATCCCGTGGGGCGTCCGGGCGCTTTACTTTCCGCCGAAATGCTTGGTCTTTCCGCGCGTGAAAGCGTCGTTGACAATTTGTCAGCGATGGTTGAGCGATGCGGGTTAAAGGCGATTGAGGTGGTTCCGGCGCCGGTCGCGGCGGCCGAGAGCTGTCTCATTGAAGATGAAAAAGAACTGGGCGTCGTGCTCATTGATATTGGCGCCGCCTCGACAGGCTATGCGGTCTACGATGATGGCGCCCTTGTCGATTGCGGTGGCGTCGGCGTTGGCGGCGGGCATATCACAAAAGACATTGCGCAGATTTTCGGCGCGCCCCTGGCTGATGCGGAACGCATCAAAACGCTGCATGGCGCAGCGCTGATCGGACCCGGTGACGAGCACCGGTTTGTCGATTTTCCGCGATTGGGGGACGGCGCGGATGCAAGTCGAGCCAGCCGCGCGGACCTGTGCGAGGTGATTATTCCGCGTATGGAGGAAATTTTCGAACTGGTCGCGGCGAAATTGCCCAACGACGGACATACGCGAGCCAACCTTCGGCGTGCAGTCATCACGGGCGGCGGCAGCTTATTGCTCGGCGCCCGCGAAATCGCAGAGAAAACACTCTCGATGAAAACACGCATCGGCCGACCACTGTCGATCATCGGCGCGCCGGAAGTCGGCGCCGCGCCTGGATTTTCGGTCTGCGCCGGATTGATCCTGAACGCTGCAATGAAGCCGCCCGCCACCAAATTTTTTCTTGGCGGCGGTCGCCAATCACGTCATGCGTTGAAGAAATCGGCAGTGTTCGGCGGCGCGCGCGCCTGGCTTCGTGCGAAATTTTAATCCGCCGTTAATGGCCCGTTAACGATTTGGAAAGGGTTCTGAACGAATCTTTAATTCGTGGTTAACCATGCCCTTTTCGCCTAGCCCTGTAACGCCCTATGCCAACCGGAGCATCCAATGCCGTTAAATCTAAGCGTGCCCGAACTCACTGAACTAAAACCGCGCATCAGCGTGATCGGCGTCGGCGGCGCCGGCGGCAATGCCGTCAACAACATGATCGAGTCCCAGCTCGAAGGCGTCGAGTTCGTTGTCGCTAATACGGACGCCCAGGCGGTTGGCTTGTCCAAGGCCGATAAAAAGATTCAGCTTGGCGTAAAAACGACCCAAGGGCTGGGCGCTGGTTCCGTGCCGGATATCGGGCGCGCGGCGGCTGAAGAGTCTATTGACGAGATCATGGAGCATGTGGGCAACGCGCATATGCTATTCGTCACCGCTGGCATGGGCGGAGGCACGGGCACGGGCGCGGGTCCCGTCATCGCCAAGGCGGCCAAGGAACGCGAAATACTGACGGTTGGCGTCGTAACCAAGCCCTTTCATTTCGAAGGCGCGCGGCGTATGCGTATCGCGACAGCGGGCATCGAAGAACTACAAAAACACGTTGATACGCTCCTGATTATTCCGAACCAAAATTTGTTTTCGATCGCTAATGAGCGCACGACTTTCCACGAAGCGTTCGCCATGGCCGATCAGGTGCTCCATTCGGGCGTGCGCGGGATCACTGACCTGATGGTCATGCCCGGCCTCATCAATCTCGACTTCGCCGATGTTCGCACGGTGATGAGCGAGATGGGCAAGGCCATGATGGGTACTGGCGAGGCCGAAGGCGACAAGCGCGCTATCGAGGCGGCTGAAGCTGCGATTTCAAACCCGCTCCTCGACGAAGTCTCGATGAAAGGCGCGAGGGGCGTTCTAATCAACATCACCGGCTCCATGGACATGACGCTGTTCGAAGTCGATGAAGCGGCCAATCGTATTCGCGCCGAGGTCGATCCGGATGCAAATATTATCGTCGGCTCGACCTTCAATCAGGATCTCGAAGGTAAAGTGCGCGTCTCCGTTGTCGCCACGGGCATCGATATTGAAGAAAACGAAAATCGCCCCACTGTGCGCATCAATACCGGCGCGACGGCGAAGCCATGGCGCCAGCCGCTCGTCGTGAACGCGCCAGCCGAAGTCGATGCGAGTGTCGCCGTTAGCGAAACGAAGCCGGCAACACCCGCCGCGACCGAAAAAACGCCGGCGCCGGCCGTGGCGTCTGCGCCGGGCAAAAGCGCGGACACGGCCGCTGATCCTGCGGTCAACCCGGTTGGCGATGTTCACGAACGCATCCGGCGCATGCTGACTGAAGGCGCCGCCGCGGATCTCGCTGCGAAACCGCCTTACCGGTCTCATCATGCCGCCGATGGCGCAATGGGTGCGAAACAATCCTCCAGCCTTGCGCCGGTTCGCCGCGCCGATGAGGTGAAACCCGCGCTCAATCCGTTCCGAGGGGCGCAGACGCTTGGCAAGAATTCCATTGAGGCCGCTGTTGATATCTTCAAGTCGATCGGCGGCGCGCCGCGTGATGATCGCCGACAGGCGCCCAGAGCACCGGAACCCCGTGCGCCGGAAGTGTCAAAGCCTGCGTCTCGCGTTCGGGGCGACCTCTTTGACGATCAGGAGGACGCCGACCTCGAAATCCCGTCTTTTTTACGGAAGAAAAAGACCGGTTAGCGTCTAAATTCCCCAGTCGTAACAAATCTGTAATCGTATTGGCGAACGCCGCGTGGCTGCGCGGCGTTTCCTTTTTCCGCGATATGTAACATAAGGACATAAAGGTTGAACGCTGGCGTCACGCCGTGGCGTCCAAAAAAGCGTAGAAGCAAATTCGTATCCGGTCGGGGGGTCGCAAAATCGGTGTCTGTAAACGTGCGTGTTGATCATCTCCACCGGACGCGCCAGTCGTCTTTGCGCCAGCCCGCCGTATTTGAGGGCGTTGGTCTCCATTCCGGTGATCAATGCCAGGTCGTCGTCAATCCGGCGCCGGCGGACGCCGGCATTCTGTTTATCCGCCGCGATGGAGACAGCGACGCCTTTCGTTCGACGATCGCCGCCAGTCCCGAAAACGTAGTGCGTAGCGATCATGGAACGACGCTCGGTAATGCATTCGGCGCATCAATCGCTACGGTAGAGCATCTTCTAGCGGCGCTGGCGATTTCACAGGTAGACAACGCGTTTATAGAAATCACAGGCCCCGAAATTCCAATTCTAGACGGCAGTGCGGCGCCGTTTCTCGAAGGTTTCGAAACCGCAGGCCTGCAAGTCCAGCCGGCGCAGCGTTCAACGTTCGAAATTGCCGAGGCGATCCACATTGTTGATGATGACCGCGCCATTCTGATCGAACCGGCGGACCATTTTTCGCTAAAAGTCGAAATCGATTTTGAGGATTGCCTGATCGGACGGCAGTCGCTTGCCATATCGCTTAGCGACGCCGACGAAATTGCACGGATCGCCAGCGCGCGGACATTTTGCCGGTTATATGAAGTCGACGCCTTGCGTCGGGCAGGCCTCATTCGCGGCGGCTCGCTCGACAATTCGCTGGTTGTCGACGGATCGCGGCTCTTAAACGGCGCCGGCCTGCGCGACTCCCATGAATTCGTACTGCATAAGGCGCTGGATCTGCTGGGTGATCTGTACCTCCTTGGCATGCCAATTCGCGGGGCGGTGCACGCAATCAAACCGGGCCACGACTTGAACTGCCGCGCAGCGCTGGCGCTATATCGCCAGCTTCACCCCATGCGACAGGCGGCCGCCGTTTGACGGGCCGTGCGGCCGCGACTACAAAGCGGGTTCCGCGGGGCGGGCGGCGATTTCAAGCGTAAGGGCGTTCAGTGACATTCAGCTTCCGTTCATTGCTTCATTTCTTGTTGGTTTGTTCAGCCGTCGGTTTGGCTGCGTGTGGGTCGTCAGGCAAAAAAGAGAAATTCGCCTACGTCGAACGCCCGGTCGAGACGCTTTATGCGGACGCGACGCGAGAGCTGGAACGCAAACGTTTCGAACGGGCGATCGCCTTTTTTGAAGAGGTAGAACGTCAGCATCCGTATTCGGCCTGGGCGCGCCGCGCAATGTTGATGAAGGCATACGCCTACTATCAAGGGAATGATTACGATGAGGCGCTGACGGCGCTTGACGGATTTATAGCTCTTCATCCCGGAAACAAAGACGCTGCATACGCCTATTACCTGAAAGCAATCTGTCACTATGAACGCATTCGCGATGTGGGACGCGATCAGGAATATACGAATAACGCTGTTTCCGCGTTGACGGATGTCGTGAGACGGTTTCCGGATACGGAATATGCGCGCGATGCACGGCTGAAACTTGACCTGACCTATGATCACCTTGCCGGCAAAGAGATGTATATCGGTCGGTACTACCTGAAAGAAAACAAACACATTGCGGCGATCAATCGTTTCAAGACGGTGATTTCAAAATATCAGACGACAAACCATGTGCCCGAAGCGCTGCATCGTATGACGGAGGCCTATCTCGAGCTCGGCATCCTGGACGAAGCGCGTACGACCGCCGCCGTGCTGGGGCACAATTATCCCGGAACGCGATGGTACCAGGATTCTTATCGTCTGTTCGAAAGGCGCGGGCTGATCCTTGCTGACGGCAGTACGCCGTCGCGCTTGCGCGCGGCGTCGAATGAGGTTGTTGAAGACCACGATCCCAATGAGGCGCTACGCAAGCTAAACCCCGCTTCGCTACAGGAAGCTCCGCCGCCGACTGCCGCAGAACTCGACGCTCTCTCAGCAGGCGGTGACGACTTATCCGAAGATCTCGGCGGCCCAGCGGAACTGTAGGGGGAGCCCCAGGCCGCGAGCTGGCTTTTCAGCCCGCTGCGAATTGCGATAGGAAAGACGTCGGGAGTTTTTCACCGGCGCTCATGCTGACAGCCCTTCACATTCAGGACTTTGTACTCATCGACCGCGCCGATCTTGCCGTGGGCGAAGGGTTGACCGCGCTCACTGGCGAAACCGGCGCCGGTAAGTCGATCCTGCTTGACGCGTTGGGTCTTGCCGTCGGCGGGCGGTCTGAGCGAAGCGCTGTGCGCGCCGGCGCCAAACAGGGCGTCGTCGCGGCGACGTTTGAGCCGAGCGCCGATCACCCGATCTGGTCCTTGCTCGACGACAACGCCCTGCCGGCCGATGAAGATCAGATCATTCTACGTCGCGTCACGGGCGCCGACGGGCGTTCGCGCGGTTTCGTCAACGATCAGCCCGTGTCCATCTCGTTGTTGCGAGCCATTGGCGGAAACCTTCTTGAGATTCACGGTCAGCATGACGGCCGCGGGTTTTTGATGAGCGCCGGCCATCGCATCCTTCTCGATGAATTCGCCGGGCTCGTAAAAAAGAGCCGCGACGTCAGGAAATGCTGGGATCGCTGGCGCGCCATCGAACGCGATCTCGACGAGCGGCGGCGCGAAAGCGATGCGGTCGCGCGCGAGGCCGACTATCTTCGTCATGTGCTTGAGCGTCTTGAAGAGCTTGATCCGCAGGCGGACGAAGATACGGCGCTTGCGGCGCGCCGCGCCGCGCTGATGGCGTCGGAAAAAATCAGTGACGACCTCGACGCGGCGGCCGCTGCGATTGACGAAGGCGGCGTTGAAAGCAAGCTGTCCGTTGCGCTGCGCAGCATAGAGCGGGCCGGCGAACGTTTGCCGGGCCCGGTTGAAACATTGCGCGAGGCCGCTGCGCGTCTTGATGGCGCGCTCAATGAGGCGGGCGAGGCGCGCGCGACGATTGAGCGCGCGATTTCAGAGTTCGGCGGCGATCCGCAGGAGCTTGAGCAAACCGAGGAGCGCCTGTTCGCCCTGCGCGGGGAAGCACGCAAACACGGGATCAGTCCTGACGAATTGCATGGATTTTTGAAAAAAACGCGAAAGGCGCTCAGCGACGTGGCCCTTGGCGAGGCGGCGTTTAGCGATCTTGAAAAGGCGGAGGCCGAGGCTGCCGCCGCATATGCAAAGGCCGGAAAAGAGTTGTCGAAAGCGCGCGCCATGGCGGCGAAGAAGCTCGACAAAGCGGTCGCGACCGAACTCACGCCGCTGAAGCTGGGCAAGGCCCGTTTCGAAACGCGAGTTGAGACCGACGTCGAAAACCCTGGCCCTGACGGGTATGACAAAGTGGAATTCATGGTCGCGACCAATCCGGGCGCGCCGGCCGGGCCTTTGCGCATGATTGCGTCGGGCGGCGAACTCTCGCGCTTCGTTCTGGCTATGAAGGCGGCGCTCGCAGCCCAGGAAAACCGCACGGTCATTATCTTTGACGAGGTCGACGCCGGCGTCGGCGGGGCGGTCGCCGACGCCGTTGGCGAACGCCTTGCGCGGCTCGCGGGAGACGCCCAGGTTCTTGTGGTCACCCACAGTCCGCAGGTTGCGGCGCGCGCGACGGCCCATTGGCGCATCGACAAGGCGCAGACCGCAAAAAAAACTAAAACCACCGTCGAGGAACTCGAGCCTGACGCCCGGATCGAAGAAATCGCCCGCATGCTCTCGGGCGCCGAAATCACGACCGAAGCGCGAGCGGCGGCGAAGCGTTTGCTCGGCGCGCCCGCAAGGCCGACACGCCGGAAACTGGCGAAGGCAGGGTAGGCGCGGGGTTATCGTTCTTCTCATGGCGAAAAAAAATGAAAGCCAGACCATCCCCGTCGGCAAGCTGACGCCCGAGGGGGCCGAAGCGGAACTGGCGCGGCTTGCCGCCGACATCGGGCGTGCGGACGAGGCCTATTACAACAAGGATAAGCCGGAGATCACCGACGCAGAGTATGACGCGCTGCGCCGGCGAAACCTGCTTATCGAAAAACGGTTTCCGAAACTGAAGCGTAAAGACTCGCCGTCGGACAGGGTGGGCGCGCCGCCATCGGCGAAATTCGAAAAAACAAAACACGCCGTGCCGATGTTGTCCCTCGATAATGCGTTCAAGGACGACGACGTTGCCGAGTTCGCCAAACGCGTCCGTAAGTTTCTCGGTCTGAAGGACGACGACAACGTCGCCTTCACAGCCGAACCGAAGATCGACGGCCTATCGCTCGCCCTTCGCTATGAACAAGGTGAGCTGAAAATTGCAGCGACCCGCGGCGATGGCGAGATCGGTGAGAACGTCACGTCGAATGCGCTGACCATTGCAGACGTTCCAAAATCGCTGAAGGGCGCGCCTGAAGTCCTCGAAGTGCGCGGCGAAGTCTTCATGTCTCATGACGATTTCGAAGCGCTCAACGAACGTCTGGTGGAAGAAGGCGAGGAGGCGGCGCCCAATCCGCGCAATGTCGCCGCCGGTTCCCTGCGCCAACTGGATGCGGCGGTTACGGCGTCGCGCCCGCTTAAGTTCTTTGCCTATGCGTGGGGCGAGCTGTCCGAGCCCCTCGGCGAAACGCAAAGCGATGCTGTGAAGAAACTCGGCAAGCTGGGCTTCAAAACGAACCCGTTGATGAAGCGTTTCGACGATGTTGAAAAACTACTCGCCCATTACCGGGAGATTGAGTCGCAACGTGCGTCGCTCGGCTACGATATTGACGGCGTCGTCTACAAGGTCGATCGGCTCGACTATCAGGAGCGCCTCGGTTTCGTGTCGCGTCATCCGCGTTGGGCCGTCGCGCATAAATTTCCGGCGGAGAAAGCGACAACCATTCTCGAGAAGATCGACATTCAGGTCGGCCGCACCGGCAAGCTTACGCCCGTCGCGCGTTTGAAACCTGTTACGGTTGGCGGCGTTGTTGTCACCAACGCAACGCTGCACAATGAAGACGAGATCGCGCGCAAGGATGTTCGCGAGGGAGACACAGTTGTTATCCAGCGCGCCGGCGACGTCATTCCGCAGGTCGTTGAGGTCCTGAAGGACAAGCGACGGAAAGGCGCGCGGAAATTCAAGTTTCCGGCGACATGTCCCGTTTGCGGGAGCCATGCGGTTAACGAGGAAAACCCGAATACGGGCAAGGCCGATGTGGACAAACGCTGTACCGGCGGCCTCATTTGCGCGGCGCAAGCGAAAGAGCGTTTGAAACATTTTGTGTCGCGTCAGGCGTTCGATATTGATGGACTTGGCGCAAAACAGATCGAGTCGTTTTTCGATGATGGAATCATCAGGGAGCCGGCGGATATATTCACGTTGCGCGGGCGTCAGGACAACGGCGAGATCGATTTGTACCGGTATGATGTTGACGATGCCGGTGCGCGTAAACGCAGCAAGGAAGGTAAGGAAAAGCCGCCGACAAACCTGAAATCGGTCCAGAACCTTTTTGACGCCATTGACGAACGACGGCGCATTTCCCTGCCGCGCCTCATCAATGCGCTCGGCATTCGTCATGTGGGCGAAACCAACGCGCGACTCTTTGCGCTGCATTACGGCGATTTCAGATCGCTTTACGATGCAGCGAAGAAGGCGCGCAAGGAGGATGCGCCCGCCTATGAGGACATGCTGACGATTGATGGCGTCGGCGCGCTGGTTGCGCGCGGACTGATCGATTTCTTTGACGAACCGCATAACCGCGACGCCGTTGATCGGTTGTTGAAAGAGATCGATCCGCAAAAAGCGGAGGCCGCTGCGTCATCGTCTGCGGTCGCCGGCAAGACGGTCGTGTTTACCGGCACGCTTGAAACCATGACCCGCGATGAGGCCAAAGCCCGCGCGCAGGCGCTCGGCGCCAAGGTCTCGGGCTCGGTTTCCGCCAAGACTGACTATGTCGTCGCCGGTCCCGGCGCCGGATCGAAACTAAAAAAGGCGGAGGAACTGGGCGTCGCCGTGCTTACCGAAGAAGAATGGGCTGCGCTCGCCAATCCATAAAATGCAAAAAGGCCTCGTGGCGGACTCTATTCTTTGCGTGCGAGAAGCCGGAATGGCGCCACATCGCGAAATCCGAAACCGGCGTAAAGCGCGTGCGCCATTTTCGTTGAATGCAAAACGAGCAGGTCGACGCCGTCGGCGCATGAATCGCGCAAGGCCCGAGCGCAGAGCGCAGACCCGATGCCTTTGCCGCGCGCCTCCGGTCTTGTTGCTACGCCGTACAGTCCGACGATATTGTCGGTTCTGTACGTAAACCCCTTGCCGATTGGCGCGCCGTTCATGGTGGCCAGCCACCCGCGCATTGGCGAGTCCGGTTCGCCAATGCGGGCCGATCTGAAAAACGCCTGCAATTGCGACATGGCGTCGGTGGGCGCCGACCACCGCTTCGCCACCATTTCCAAAACGACAGGTTCGTCTTCGGGCTTGATCTCATGGATCTGAACATCGTCAGGCGCAGAGACGGATGCATTGAGCTTGCCCGGCTCGACGACCATTCCGTCGAAGACATCCATTTCGGCAAAGCCCCGCGCCTCCAGCAAGCGATCAAGGTCGTCCGGCGCCGCCGTTGGGTGAAGCAACCAAAAATGATCGACCGCGCGCGCATCGAAATGGCCGATGATAGAATCAATTCGATTTGGCGCATTTTCGGACACGGAGAACTTGAAGACGCCGTTGTAGGGGAATGACGGGATAGGCGTATCGAGCTGACAGATCTCGTCATCCCATTGAAACGAACACCCGGTCGGAGCGCCGAATTGCGACCACTGCGCCCAGAGGTTCTGCTCCAGCGCTTCGATTTCATTCCTTGGCGGCGTCATCTGCGTACTCGTGTTTGGCTTTATACATCTGCTGCGTTTGGGCGGCCCTAAAGCCCCGCTTGCGCTTATTCACTGGCGCGGCCGGCATCAATGATAAAATTCCTCCAAACAATACTGCTAATAGATAGGGGGAAGTTGGTAGAATCCGCTCAGTCGTTTCCGGCCAAAAGCTGGCCCCGCTCTTTTTCCCGAGTCTCGTTTTCGGCCATTGCGCGGCGCCCGCCCGGCGGACTACATGAAACGCCGCACATTCAGGAAAACGCCCAGAAGTTTCCGGAAAACAAGGCGTTCCGTGCGGCCTGTGGCGGCGCTAACGGGAGATTGCATGACCCCCAAGAACGGATTGGACGACAAGCCCCTCGAGCTTTACGTGCCGGAACCGGAATTTCGGCCTGGCGACAAGCCGGACTTCTCCAATGTCACGATCCCACAGGCCGGCGAAGGCGAGCGCCCGCCGATCGACGTGCCTGCTGACGATATTCGGAAGCTCGCCTACACGATCATCCGCGTCATGAACCGCAAAGGCGAAGCCGTCGGGCCCTGGGCCGGCGAGTTAAGCGACGGGCAGGTCAAGGAAGGCCTTGAAGACATGATGCGCGTGCGCGCCTTCGATGCGCGCATGTTGATGGCCCAACGCCAGGGTAAGACAAGTTTTTATATGCAGTGCCTTGGCGAGGAGGCGATCGCCTGCGCGTTTCGAAAAGCGCTCAGGCCTGGCGACATGAATTTTCCGACCTATCGCCAGCAGGGGCTTCTTCTGTCGACGGATTATTCAATGGTCGACATGATGAACCAGATCTATTCGAACGCCGCCGACCCGCTGAACGGCCGGCAGCTTCCAATAATGTATTCGTCGAAAGAGCATGGCTTTTTCACGATCTCCGGCAATCTAGCGACGCAGTTCATTCAAGGCGTTGGCTGGGCCATGGCGTCCGCGATCAAGGGCGACAACAAGATCGCCGCGTCCTGGATCGGCGATGGTTCGACGGCGGAATCAGATTTCCACTCGGCGCTTGTATTTGCCTCGACCTATCGCGCGCCGGTGGTCTTGAACATCGTCAACAATCAGTGGGCGATCTCGACCTACCAGGGTATCGCTCGCGGCAAGGCGGCGACATTCGCGTCACGCGCGCTCGGCTTCGGTATTCCTGCGCTGCGCGTTGACGGCAACGACTATCTTGCGGTCTACGCCGTGTCGAAATGGGCGATCGATCGCGCTCGCGCCGGTCATGGGCCGACGCTGATCGAACACGTCACCTACCGCGCCGGCGCGCACTCAACGTCCGACGATCCATCCGCTTACCGGCCGAAAGAAGAATCCGACGCCTGGCCGCTGGGCGATCCGGTAGAGC
>CBDEVX010000016.1:0-172535 GCA_965243785.1 Hyphococcus sp.
ATCAGTCTCCCAAGCTCGCCGCCTTTATGTTGCTTGCCGTGAAAGGCCGGCTTGAAAAAACCCTGGCGCGCGCTCGCGTTCTACTATCACCTGGCGCGCAGCGCGGACGAGCGCCTCGATGCGGCCCGCGACGCGGCGGCTGCTTTGCCGGAGGCGTTATTTGAAGATCTTGAAGCGATTGCCCGGGCGCTTGAACGGGACGGAATGGCGGCGGAAAAAATTTGATGCGCAGGCCGGCCGCTTGCGCATTGGTTGGTTCGCCGACTACGCCGACGGTCTTGCGCGCCAGGCGGAAAAGGCGGGCGACAACGTATCGGTCAAATCGTATAGAAGCGTGCCGCGACGTCGCAGCGGAAGCCTTTGAACGATTTTGCGAACTGGCGCTTGCGGCGTTGCGTGAAGCAACGCCGGTGCGTCAATCGGGCGGTTCGAGTTTCCTGATGGCGCAGCGGCCGGACTACGCCGCCGCGCCGTCGCCGCGAGCTATTGAGCAGGCAAAGGAAGCGGCAATGCTCATTTCTTCCGCGACGAGTTTCGCCAGCCGGCTCGGCGCCGCGGCGGACATTGCCGCGGGCATTGCGCGGGAGGCATGCGAAAAGATGACGTCTTTCGCCAATGATCTCGTAACCGAGATTCGCGCCGCCGAAGGCGACGAGCGCAAGGCCGCCGAGCGCATGCTGGATCAGACGCTGACGATCGCGGAGCCCCTTGCTTGATCGTGAGGAGGCGGGCCTCATTCGTGATCGGGCAAAGGCTGCGGCGGTATCGGTTTAAGCCTAGTATCCCGCCAAACGCCGCGATGTATGAAGCACGGGCGGAGGAGCAGGGAATGACGGGCGAAACACGCAAGACCGAATTCGATGGATCGACGGGAGGGAAAACTGGCGGCGGCGCTGGAACTGCCGGTCGGGCCGCCCCGGGCTTACGCCCTGTTCGCCCACTGCTTCACTTGCTCGAAAGACGTCAAGGCGGCGCGGGAAATCGCCCGGGCGCTTCGCGCGCAAGGATTCGCTGTCTTGCGTTTTGACTTCACCGGTCTTGGCGGTTCGGAGGGCGATTTCGCCAACACAAACTTCTCGTCCAACGTCGATGATCTCGTTGCCGCCGCCGATTTTCTGCGTCGCGAGTTCGAAGCGCCGTCGGTCCTGATCGGTCACTCGCTGGGCGGCGCGCGGCGATTGTTGCTGCGCTGCGCATCTCGGAAATCAAGGGCGTTGCCGTTATCGGCGCGCCGGCGGAAGCGGACCATGTGACGTTGCAGATGAAAGACAGCGAGCATGAAATTCGCGAAAAAAGGCGCCGCGGTTGTAACGCTCGCCAATCGCCCGTTCAAAATCAAAGCGCAATTTCTTGACGATCTGAAAAGCCAGACCGTCACTGAGTGCGCTGCGTCACTGAAGAAACCACTGCTTATCCTTCATGCGCCGCGCGACGAAACGGTGGGCGTCGACAACGCCACGAAAATATTTGTCGCCGCGAAACATCCGAAGAGTTTTGTCAGCCTCGACACGGCCGACCATCTTCTTTCCAACACGGAGGATGCGCGCTACGCGGCGCGCGTCATTGCCGCCTGGGGGCGCGCGCTATCTGCCGTCACCCGCCGGAGGAGCCGGTTGAAACCCAACGCGTTGACGCAGTCGACGGCGGCGCTGCCGAAATATTACCTGAGAAAAAAATTCGCGGTTTCCGCGTCAGCCGGCGATCACGCCATCATCATCGATGCAGACAAGGAAGACGGCGGCGACGGTCTTGGCCCGAACCCGACGCGTCTGGTCGAGGCGGCGCTCGCCGCCTGTTCGGCGATGACCGTACGCATGTACGCTCGGCGCAAGGGCTGGCCCGTCGACGGGCTCAGGGTCGAGGTGACCAGGGCGAAGGACGAAGATGCGCATCTCTCGCGGGTGCTGGAAAAAATCGCTCGACCTGAAGGGCGATCTCGACGAGGCGCAGTTGGCCCGGCTCCATGAAATTGCGGGGAAAATGCCCCGTGCACCGGATGCTGGCGGAAGGTGTCGAAATTCGCTCGAAAATGGTCTGATTTTTAACAATTTTTAATGGGAAAAGATCGGGTTTGCGATACGCCGCGTTGCGCCTATCTGGCGTATATCGACGGCGAGCGATTCTCGCGATGTGACGTAAAGAAAAACAGGTAAAGCGATTATGAAAAAGTTTCCGCTCTGGAGTTTTGTTGGCGAGCGCCGCGGTGCTGTCTTTGGGCGTCGGCGGCGCCTTGAATGCGCAGGCCCCGAGATTGATGGCCCCGCCGGTTGCGGCTGATGGCACGCTTTCCTTTGCTGATCTCGTTGAGCGCGTGAGCCCTGCCGTGGTCAGCGTTCTCGTTGAGCGCGAAGTCCAGTCGCGGGCGCTGCCGAGCCAGTTCGAGGAATTTTTTAACTTCCGTTTGGACCGCCAGATCGCCAGGGCGATCCCTTTGATGACGGCTCGCGCCGACTTCAGGCGGAAGGTTCTGGCTTTTTTATCGATGATGAATGGCCACATCGTTACGAACAATCATGTGGTTGAGGACGCAGACAAAGTTCGGGTCCGTCTCGCAAACGGCGACGAAGTTGACGCTGAGGTCATCGGAACCGATCCGCTTACGGATCTTGCGGTTCTGAAAGTTGAGATGGGCAAGAAATATCCGTTTGTCGAATTCGCAGAGGGCGTAAACCTCCGCGTCGGCGACTGGGTGGTAGCGGTCGGCAATCCGTTCGGCCTTGGCGGCACAGTGACGAGCGGCATCGTTTCCGCGATCGGCGGACAGAATCGCGAAAACCAATATCTCGATTTCATCCAGATCGATGCGCCGATCAATCGCGGCAATTCCGGCGGTCCGACCTTCGACCTCAAAGGCCGCGTCGTCGGCGTCAATACGGCGATCTTCTCGCCCAACGGCGGCAGTGTCGGCATCGGTTTCGCGATTCCGGCGAAAGTTGCGCGCGAAACGGTGGCGCAGCTTATTGCGAACGGGTCTGTCACGCGCGGCTGGCTTGGCATTCAGCTGCAAGAAGTGACGACGGAAATCGCCGCTGCGATGGAATTGAAGTCGCGCAACGGCGTCCTTGTGAACAGCGTTATTGACGGCGAACCGGCCGCCGAGGCCGGATTGCGCGACGGCGATGTCATTGTTGAAATCGGCGGCGAGAAAGTCGATACGCCGAACGAATTATCGCGCCGCGTCGCATCCTATGCGCCTGGCGACAAGGTTCGCGTGAAGGTTCTGCGCGACGGTAAAGACAAGACCGTCAATGTTACGCTTGGGCTTCGCGATGACGATTCGGCGGCCGAAGACGATGCGCCGCCGGCCAACGACAATGATACGCTCTCGTCCGAGGTGGGTTTGCGGGTGTCGGAGCTGAACGATTCATTGCGCCAGCAATTCCGCGTCCCCAATGACGTCAGCGGCGTGATTGTCACCGGCGTTCGACCGGGCAGCCCTGCGGAGAGCGCCGGCCTCAGGCCCGGCGCGGTGATTCTGGAGGTCGAAGGCCAGGATGTTTCGCAATGCGGACGAATTGCGTGATAAGATCGAAAACGCGAAAGAAGAAGGCAAGGAAGCGATCCTGATGCGGATGCAGTTCGGCCAGAATCGGCAGTTCGGAGCCCTTTCCCTGACGGATTAGCGCGCGTATTCCTGTGGTCGTCGCCGACGGCGGCAAAAACAGCCTGTTCCGGCGGCTTCGCGGCGTATGCGGCGAAGTCGCCATCGTTGTAATCTGTAACCCAAGTGGCGAGATGATGAGAATATTGCTGATCGAAGACGACGCCGAAGCGGCGGCCTATGCGGCGAAGGGCCCTGCGTGAAGCCGGTCATGTGGTTGAACATGCGCTTGATGGCGACGCAGGCCTCGATATGGCGGGTGTCGGCGACTATGACGCATACATCATCGACCGAATGTTGCCGAAGAGCGACGGACTTAGCTTGCTGGCGACGCGCCGCAATCAGGGCGATGAAACGCCGGCGTTGTTTTTGTCAGCCCTCGGAGAAGTAGACGACCGCGTATCGGGTCTCAAAGCCGGCGGCGACGACTATCTCGTGAAGCCCTACGCCATGCCGGAGTTGTTGGCGCGGGTCGAAGCGCTCGGACGGCGCCGCGCTATCGAACCATCTTCGGTCACGACCCGGTATCAGGTCGGCGATCTTGAAATTGACCTGTTATCCCGCACGGTTCGCCGCGCATCACAAAAGATCGACCTGCAGCCCCGCGAATTCCGGCTGCTTGAGTATCTGATGCGCCACGCTGGTCAGGTGGTGACGCGCACAATGCTCCTGGAAAATGTATGGGAATATCATTTTGATCCGCAGACGAAATGTTATTGATGTTCACATCTCGCGGCTTCGCTCAAAGATCGATAAGGATTTCGAAAAGCCCTTGTTGAAAAACGGTGCGGGGCGCGGGTTACACCATTTCCGACGAAGATTGACCGCGAATACAGACCTTGTCGAAAACGCGCGTGAGGCGCGGCGGGGCAAGAAAAGGCCGGCGCGGGCGAAATCGCGCCGAAAGCGCGCCACGACCGGCGTGTTTCGGCTTTTCCGAACGACGTCTTTTCGTTTCACGCTCTTTTTCGTGCTGTTGTTCACATGGGCGGTCGGCGTTCTTGGCGCCTTCGTTTATCGCGCTTCCTTCGGCGCGGCGTCGGAACAAACTGACGTTATCATCGATGCGGAGCTTTCCGTTCTCGCCAATCTGTTTGGCGACGACGGGCCGGGCATGTTGACCCGGGTCATTCGGCAACGCACCGCCTGGCGCGATGATTCGATCTATATGCTGATTGGCGCGCCGTCCGGCGTTTCGCTTGCGGGCAATCTGACGGCGTTGCCGCCTGAGGCTCTTACAGCGGAAGGCGCGTTTTTTCGATTTCGTCTATGAACGCCCGGTGCTTGATGCTGCGGGCCGCGAGGCGGGCGTTCAGTTTGCGTCCGGCCCGGGGCAAGCTCGTGCGGTTTCGCGCGTCGCCCGACGCGGAGCAGTCTTTTCTCGTAGTCGTCGCCCGGGATGTGTCGACGCGCGAATTCCTACGCGACCGGCTTGCCGAGGTGTTTCAGCGGATCATTATTGCGACGATCATTCTTGGGATCATTGTCGGCCTTCTTTTTTTCCCGTTCGCTCCTCGCCCGCGTTGAGACTGTAAACAAAACAGCACGCGCGATTCGCGCCGGCGACCTGTCGCGACGCATCCCACGCACCGGCGCTGGCGATGAACTCGACCACTTAAGCGAGAACCTGAATTCGATGCTCGACCAGATCGAGCGGCTGATGACCGGCATGCATGATGTTTCCGACAATATCGCCCATGATCTGCGCTCGCCTCTAACGCGTATTCGTAATCGCCTCACCGATGCCATGAATAGCGGCCCGGATGAGAAGGAAGTCGCCCTGCAGGCGACGCTTGAAGACTCCGAGCGAATGCTGTCGACATTCAACGCGCTCCTATCTATTGCGCGCATCGGTTCCGGCGAAAGCACGCGCAAAAATGGAGCCGATCGATCTCGTCGCCGTGACGGAGGAGATGGCCGAACTTTATGAACCCGCTGCGCAGGACGCCGGGTTCGAACTGGTGCTGGTTACGGCGCCGACGCCGCCAGTCAAAAGGGTCGCGCGAGCTGGTGAGCCAGGGCCGTCGCCAATTTCCTCGACAATGCACTGAAATATGCCGATGGCGGGTCGCGCATAGAACTGAAGGCGGCGCCGGACTCAAGCGGCGGGGCGGTCATTAGCGTCGCTGACGACGGCGCTGGTATTGCGCCGGAAGATCGCGCGCGGGTGCTTGAGCGATTCGTTCGCCTCGAAGAAAGTCGATCGACGCCCGGCAGCGGTCTTGGGCTTAGCCTCGTTGCGGCAATTGCGCGCGCGCACAATGCGCAGCTTAAGCTCGAGGACGGACTGGTCCGCGCGGATGGCGGCGTTGGATTACGCATGATCGTACACTTCCCCCCGCCAATATAGACTGAGTCGAGGCAGATTCGCATTTTTCCGCGTCACGACGCCGATTCTTGCAATGGCAGTCTTGCCATACACGGCAAATCACCCGCTTTTCAAAAATGAGAGCGCTGCGTCAGTGGGCGCTTGCTATTGCTACCCAAGCCCTGAAGGAACAGAAAATGAGCAAAGCAGAATTTATCGCCAACGTCGCCAACTCCGGCGATATGAGCAACGCAGAAGCCAAGCGCGTCGTCGAACTCGTTTTTGGCGAAATCGAAGCAGGCCTGAAGCGCGCCAAGAAGGACGGCAAATTCACCATCGGCACATTCGGCACCTTTACCGTATCGAAGCGCGCCGCTCGCAAGGGGCGCAAATCCGCGCACCGGCGAAGAAATCAAAAATTAAAGCGTCGAAATCGCTTCGGTTTCCGGCCTTCGTCGAGCCTTAAAGACGCCGCGGGCTGCTGAACGGCGCCGCCTTTTCGTCGAAAGACAAACCGCCGCGGGGGCGTGCTTCCGCGGCGGTTTTTTTTGTGTAGAATTTCGGGGTGTCTTCGACGCCCCACTGGCGTCGGCGCACAGACCGTGATCAAGTCTGAAATTAATGACGAGATCGGCAACCCTCGGAGACAATATTCGATCAGCGCCGCCTCCTTTCGACAAAGGCGCCGCCGACCAATTGCGCGAGGCGTGGGGCGCCGAGTGGGCGTCATTGTCAGGGAATGAGGCGGCGCTGATCGAAGGGGCTGCGGGCTGCTCTTCCTATCTTCGGCGCATCATGCGCCGCGCGCCCGTCGCCTGTTTTTGAGATATTGCGGGCGCCGCCCGCCGCGACGATAGAGCAGGCCTGCGCGGCTGCGCGCAGCGCCGCCGCCACGACGTCCCGCGAAGACATCATGCACGCGTTGCGCGTGGCGAAAGAAACGCGCGGCGCTATGCGTGGCGCTGGCCGATATTGCAGGCGTCGCCGACGCTATGCGGGCCGCTGAATGGATTTCTCAATTTGCGGACGCGGCGACCGACGCCCGCCATCACGGCGGCGGCGGCGAAAAATGGGCTACCGAATGGAAGCGCCGGTATCGTTTCCGTCGCCATGGGAAAGCTCGGCGCTTTTGAGCTCAATTATTCGAGCGACATTGATCTTATCATTATTTTCGATGCGGCCGCGATGGGATGCGAAGCCGACGACGCGCGAAAGCGCGCAGTGCGGGTCGCGAAGGATGTGGTCGCTATCCTGCAGGACCAGACGGCGGACGGATATGTTTTTCAGGACGGATCTGCGGCTCCGGCCTGATCCCGGCGTTTCGGCGCTTGCGATCTCGGCGGCGGCGGCCGAAGCCTACTACGAATCGTTTGGTCAGAACTGGGAGCGTATGGCTTTCATCAAGGCGCGGGGCGCACGCCGGCGACATTGGTCTCGGCGAACGGTTTCTGGCGGCCTTGCGTCCCTTCATATGGCGCAAATATCTCGACTTCGCCGCGATCGAAGATGTCAAAGCAGTCAAACGCCAGCTGCATTCCGCGAAAGGCGGCCGGCAGATTGAATTCGCCGGACATGACAATCAAAACGGGGCGCGGCGGCATTCGCGAAATTGAGTTTTTTCGCACAAACTCAACAATTAATTCTGGGCGGCAAGGACAAGGATTTACGCTGCCGGGAAACGCTCGACGCGCTTGATGCGTTGACGCAACGCAAACATGTCTTGCCGCAGGAACGGCGGGAAAATGTCCGCGGCCTACCGGTATCTTCGTCACGTCGAGCATCGACTTCAAATGATCAATGACGAGCAGACTCACAAAATTCCAAAGACTATCGCGGATATCGAACGCGTCGCGATCTTTGCGGGCGAGGCTGGGGCGGCGGCCTTTGAGGAGAAACTCCTCTCGACGCTGGAAGCCGTACAGCGAAACTTCGACCGGTTGTTTCGCGAGGACGCGCTCGATGTTGAACAGCCGGGGCCGCTGGTGTTCACCGGCGTCGAAGGCGACGCCGCGACGTTGCAGACCCTTGCCGATCTCGGTTTCGGGCGGGCAAGAGAGATCAGCCGGACGATACGACGGTGGCACGCGGGCGCTACCCGTGCAACGCGCACGGAGCGGGCGCGCAATATTCTTACGAAATTGATGGCGCCGTTGATCCTCGCGCTGTCGAAGTCAAGCGATCCGGATGCGGCGTTTTTCGCCTTCGATGAGTTCCTGTCGAGGCTTCCCGCGGGCGTGCAGATCTTTTCGCTCCTCGCGAACAATGTGGCGTTGTTCGACGCCTTGATTGAAATCATCACGGTTTCGCCGTTCCTCGGGCGGGAAATGTCGAAACGCGCCAATTTCATTGAGGCGCTTGTCGAACAAGGCCTGACGGCGCCATTGCCCGACGTGGCGAGCTACGACGCGTCCGTCGAGCGAGCGATTGCGCCCGCATCGGGAAACTACGAAGGCGTTCTCAACGCCGTGCGGCGTTGGGCCGGCGAGGCGCGGTTTTTTGCCGCCGCCAAACTCGCCGCCGGCGGCGTAGACGCCGATATGGCGGCTGGTCACTTTAGCGCCATCGCCGAAGCGAGTATTCGCGCGCTGACGCCCGAAGTCGAAAACGAAATGCGGCGACAGCATGGAGGAATCGAAGGGTCGCTCGCGGTCATCGGGCTGGGACGGTTGGGCGCGCGGGAAATGACGGCGTCTTCCGATATCGATCTTATCTTTGTTTACGACGCTCCGGCGGGCGCGGAATCAAGGCCCGGTCGCGATGGCGGACGGGCGCTCGGCGCCGTCGAATACTTTACCCGACTGGTGCGCAGGCTCGTGACGGCGTTGTCGGCCGTGACGGAAGAGGGTGCGCTCTATGAGGTCGACATGGCGTTACGGCCATCCGGCGGCGCCGGGCCGGCCGCCGTCAGCCTCGCCGCGTTCCGTCGCTACTACAAAGACGATGCGTGGACATGGGAAGTCATGACCCTCGCCAAGGCGCGCGTTGTCGCCGGCGCGCCTTCGCTTGCTGCGACGTTGGAGCAGGAAGTCGATGAGACCCTGAAGCGTCGGCGCGACCGGACCGCCGTCGCCCATGATGTCAACAATATGCGCGCCCGTCTTCTCCGTGCGAAGCCGGGCGCCAGTCCATGGGATGTCAAAAATGTTATAGGCGGTCTTACTGACATTGAGTTCATCGTTCAGTTCTTAACGCTTGTGTCCGCGGCCTCGATGGGGCGCCCGCCGTCCGAGGTCCGTCATGCCCTCAAATGGTTTCGCGACCGGAATATGATCGATCCGGCGCAGGCCGAGATGTTGATCAGCGCCCACCGTATATTCAGCAACGTCATTCATGCAGCGCGTGCGGCCACCGGCGGCCTGTTTGCGCCTGATTCGGCGGGTGAGGCCCTCACCGCCCGCATGGCCCGGTTGTGCGATGCAACCTCGATTGCCGAAGCGGAAACGAATCTGTTGTCTGTGCAAAGCCGGGTGGAGAAAGTTTACCGACAAGTGTTAGGTATGGCTCCGGGTGATACCGGTTAAACGGGTTTATGGGCGCGACTTTCGACCTGCTTGTAATTGGCGATGACGCGCCGAGCCTCTGCGCGGCGGCTGCTGCTGCGGCGCGCGGCGCGGCGACGGCGCTCGCGGCGACGGGCGCGGTGACCCATGGCGGGCCCTCCGTATGCGATATACCGAACTTCGTCTGGCGCCGGCTTGACCTTCAGGAATTCGGCCTTGAAACCGAACCGGTCAGTGCACGGATTACGTTGCTGGCCGATGGGAAAACGGCAACGACCCATTGCGGGCTGGAGGATACGGTTGATGCATTGCGTGACGTTGACGTGGATGGAGCCGCTTTATGGCCGGAAATGGCGGACGACATGCGCGCGCTGGGTGAAATGGGGTTTGACGCCAGCGTCAATAGCGCGGCGCCGAATGCGCTCGCTCTGATTGACAATATGCGCGCCCTTGCCGATCTCGGACGTATTGCCGGGTCCGGCGATGAGCTGGTCGAGGACTATGTGAATGGTGGTCCGCTAAACACGCACATTAATGCACATGCTTTGGCGCCGTTCGGCCTTGGTGGCGCCGAGGCCGGCTCCGCTGTGGCGCTACCCGAATTTTTTGACGAGCACGCATGGCGGGTCCGCGCCAAATCCGGCGCACGATCGATAATCGGCGCGTTGCGCAAAGCATGCGAGCATCATGGCGTTGAAACGACGCCGCCCGGTATCGAAAAAGCGAGCGCAGACGGCGCGAAACATGATAGCGTGTTGTTCAAGGGCGGCGAAAAAATCCGTTCACGGTATATCTTTTTTGCGTGCCCGGACGCCGCTGAAGCAGCCGGATATGGCGGGGCTGCGCGCGGCGCGCCGGCCAATGGCGCGCGCGCCGTCATGCGGCTCAAACTGCGCGACCGCGTTGATCCGCCGTCAGGCGACGCACACGCGCTTTTTCAAATTGTCGATGAGGCCGCAGATATCAAAAATGCGCGCAACGCAGCGCTTGGCGGGCGTATCTTCGAGCGCCTACCGGTCGAGTTCGAGTTTACCGACAAAGGCGATATTGTCGCCCGCACCGCTTACATCCCGAAGCGCCTACAAGAAGAGGGCGAATGGCGCGACTGGACGGGGCAGGACCGTCAGCTCTTATCGACCATTGTCCTGAACCGGTTGGCGAGTCGGATCGACGGGTTGCAGGATCAGATTCGCAAAACGGACCTTAAAATGATTGATCGCATCAGCGTAGGCGAGGACAAGTTCGCGAGCGCCCGCAATGTCGTTCTGCAGCCGCGACGGCACAATGCGATCGCCGCAGCGGTAACGCTTGTCGACAAAGTGCTTGCCGATGATTGACGGCGACGGTCACATCGGGAAGGCGAAGATCGAAGGCGGCGTTGACGCAATCATCATCGGCGGGGCGCCCGACGGGCTCGTCGCCGCGGCCTATCTCGCGCGCGCTGGACTGAAGACCGTGCTGTTGGAGGCGTCCGGCGAAATCGGCGCGCCTTACCGGCGCGCGGCGACCGATGGCGGGCACAACGAACTTGACGGTGAACATCTGTTTCACACGCTCGATCCGCAGACGATTGACGACCTTGATCTTTACAGCTGCGGCGTCGCCTATTCGGCGCGCCGTATGGGCGTCGCTTACTTCTTCGAAGATGGCGAGTGCTTGCGGCTTGGCGGCGATCTGCGAGCGGCGGCGCAGGACGCCGAGCCCGACGGCGACGCGTTCATGCAGTTTATCACGGATGCGTTCGAGGCATCCTCATTCTTGCGCCCGTTGTTTACGGGCGCGCCGGGCGCGACGCGGGCATTTAAAACCGCGCTTGCCGCGGCGCCGCCGCGCCCTGGTGTCGTTGCTGGAGCGATGGATGGCGCTGCCGGTCGAAGAGGCGCTCGCCGAATATTTCCCCGACAGCGCCGTAAAAACCGCCATGCTTGCGGAAGCGGCGTTTCGGAGCGGCGTCCCGCCGCATGAGGCCACGAGCTTTTCGCCGCTTCTTGCGCGCTGGGCCGGAGAGATCGCCGGCTTGCAGGGCGCTGTCGCTTTTGCGGAGGGAGGCGCCGGCGTGGTAATTGACGCGCTTCGTCGAGCCGCACAAAAAACAAAGGTTGAATTCCGCACGTCAAGTCCCGTCGCGAGGATCCTGATTGAGAAAGACCGCGCTGCTGGCGTCGAGTTAGAAACCGGGAACCAGCTGCGCGCGCCGATCGTGATTTCCGCTATTGATGCGGAAACAACGTATACAAACCTGATAGGGTCAGCATCGCTTGACCGCGCTTTTCAACAATCCATCACCATGCGCAAACCGGCCGTTGCGACGGCGCACCTGCATCTTGAATTGGAGGGCGCGCCGGTTGACGAGACGACGCGGACCAATCTGGCGCGCCGGATTGTCTATGCGCCGCCAATCGAGCGTGTACGCCGCGCTTTTATCGACGCCTCGAATGGCGATATTCCCGGCCATTTGATTGTCGAAGCGGTATTTGAAAACGCGGTTGACGACGAGGCCGCGACAGATCGGCCGCGCCTGTCGATACTCGCTCATCCGACGCCGAATTTGTCGTCATTCAGCGCGGAACAGCGCAAAGCCCTGCGCCATGCGATTATCGCGGGCGTCGAACGGTTTGCGCCGATTATCGGCGCACACATTGACGTTGAAAGGCTGGTGACCGCGGCGGATATGGCGGCGACGAACGGCGCGCCGGCAAGCGCCTTTACCGCCCGCGAAGGAATATACAGGCAACTCGCACGCGCCGCATGCGTAACATCGGCCGGATCCATCGGCGGGCTATATTTCTGCGGTCTCGAAGCGCAGATCGGCTATGGGATAAACGGTGCAGCGGGCAGGAACGCTGCGCAAGCGGCCCTGCACAAATCCGAGAGAGCAGGGGCGGCGGCGTGATTTTCCCTGTTGATGATATCATTGCTGAGCGTCCTGCGCCGACGCCGCTTTACGCAGCGACGGCGTCTGTCAGTACGGCAAATCTATGGACGTCGATTAACGGCTTCGCGGCCGCGCGCGTTTTTGATTCTGTTGAAGCCGAATACCGCGCTGCAAAGGAAAGTGCGGTCATCGCCGACTTTGGGCCGCTGTCGCGTTATGCCGTACGCGGTGAAAATGCGGCGGTCCTATTATCGCGGGTTGCGACCGCGCCGGCGCTTAGCTTGTCGCCCGGTGAAAGTGCGCGCGGCCTCATCCTTGACGATGACGGCGGCGTTATCGACCTCGCCGAAGTCTCGCGCCTCGCAGTCGAGCTTTTCCTGCTGACGACGCCGTCGCCGCAGCCGCGCGCGCTGCAACTCGCCGCCCGCGGTCTCGATGTACATATCGAAGACATATCCCGCACTGTCGCGGCGATCGGGGTCTTGGGCGCCAACGCCAACGCTGCGCTTTCGGCGTCGGGGTTAAAGATACCCGGCGATCACGTCGCAGCTTCGGCGGTCCTGCGCGGCGTTGAAACGGCGGCGCGACCGATGCAGTTCGGCGCGCTTCCTGGGCGCCGAGCTGGTCTTTCCCGCCGAAGACGCGCTGACGATCTGGGAGCGCCTGATGCGGCGCAGCCATGTCAAACCAATTGGGCTCGACGCGATGGAAGTCCTGCGCATTGAAAGCGGCGCGCCGCGCCCGGGCGCTGATTTCGCAACGCGCGCGCCGCGCGGCGGGTCACGCCGTCCGCTTCCGGTTGAGATTGGCCTGCCGCATCTGGCGCCGCTGGACGCCGGCTGGTTCAACGGCCGGCGCGCGCTGCGTTTCGCCGCGCCGGCGCCGGCGCACTACCTTGCGACGCTCGCCGTTGACGCCGACCATGTTTTGTCCGGGGCTTCGGTGAACGTCGGGGGCAAAGTCGACGGGCGCATTACCTCGGCCGTCTGGTCGCCGGCGGTGCGACGGGTCATCGGCCTTCGCGGCGCTTTCCGCCGCGACACACGGGAAGGTGACGGAAATCAGTGTTATCGACGACGCCGGCGAAGCCTGCCCCGCTCGTATTCTCGCCACGGCTGAAAGCCGGTTAGCGGCGGCTTTCCAGCAATCCCAGGCCTGAGCGACGGATTAACCGTCTCCGTGCGTTTAAAAAGCGGCTGGTAAAGTTGGAAAAGGAGAAACCATGAGAAAATCAATCATTATCGCGGCCGGCGTTCTCGGCGTTACCGCGTCGGCGGCGGCCGTTTCAGCGGCGGCCCGCGGGGCTGGCGGAGATCGCTTCGAGCGGATGGATATAAATGATGACGGCATTGTTACCGCCGCCGAGATGGACGCGCGTCAGGCGGAACTGATCGCCGGTGCGGACGCCAATGGCGACGGCGGTGTTTCCGCGGACGAAATCCGCGCCTACCGGCGGGCCAAACGTGAAGAATGGCGCGCACAGAACAATCCCGACGCCAATGGCGACGGCGTAGTCGACCGGCATGAGTTTCAGACCGCCGCCGATAAACGCTTCGACCGCATGGACAAGGATGGCGACGGGCGTTCTCAGTGAGGATGAGCGCCAACGCCGTCGCGCTCATCATCGCCGTGGTCATCGCGGCGAATAAGCTTAAGCTCTCCGGACGGCGGGCGGACCGGTCCGCTCGCCGTTCGCTGTCGCATGGGCGCGCAGTTTATTGGCAACGGAACGAGACAGTGATGAAGCGCTTATTGCGCGCGCCGGCCACGGCGACCGGCGGGCTGCGTCAATCCTTGTCGAGCGGCACACGGATAAAATCTACGCCGTGTGTTTTCGTACGCTTCGCTCGCGGCCGGCCGCTGAAGATGCTGCGCAGGAGACGTTTCTGCGGCTTTGGAAGAACGCGTCAAAGTGGCGTCCGAAAGGCGCAAAGTTTGAAACCTGGCTTTATCGGGTGGCGATGAATATTTGCCTGGATCAATTGCGCAAAAGCAAGCGTGAGGCGCCGGAAGAAAGCGCGCCGGAGCAGGCGGACGATGCGCCCCGTCAGGACGATCGCGTCTTCGCAGCGGAACGCCGACTTGCCATTGACGGGGCCCTGGCGGCGCTGCCTGACCGGCAACGGGCCGCTATTAATCTGTGCCACTATCAGGAGCTTTCGAATATCGAAGCAGCGGAAATCATGGACGTAAGCGTGGAGGCGTTGGAGTCGCTTCTTGCACGCGGGCGTCGCGCATTGCGGGATCGGCTAATCCCCATGCGTGAAGAGTTGACAGGACGGATGAGCGATGACGGAACCGCACAACACAACTGACGCTGTCGCAGAAGCGCGGCGTTGTCTAGCCATTTACGGCGGCGACCTTGAACGCTGGCCGGCGGATGCGCGCGTCCGATATGGCGACATCGCCATGAGCGCGGCGCTCGAACATGAGCGCGCTGAAGCGCTCGCGCTCGATACGTTTCTCAGCAAAGCGACCGCGCCGTCGACGCCTCATGACCTTAAGAATCGAATAGAGGCTGGGTATGTTCCGCTGGCTGACAACGCCAGCGCGCCTGGTCGCTGGGCGGGGTTGTCCGCGTTGTCGTCGTGGATCAAGCCGCTGCCGGCGGGGGCGTTTGCGAGCATGGCGGCGCTCGGTTTCGTCGTCGCCTCTGTCATGAATGCAGCCAGCGAACTACCGCCGGAATATGAGGCGTATGCTTATCTGGAGGACGGCGGATTTGCCATTTTTGATGAGGAAACGGGGGCGATATGGGACGCGGAGTAGCTATTGTCCTGGCGGCGTCGCTGGGGCTTAACTTTTTTATCGCCGGTTTTCTGCTTCATGACCAGCTCGACCGAGATCCGCGCCCGCCGCCGCCGGGCGCAGCGGACTTTCGGGGGTTCGATAATCCTCGCGGGCTTATCGGAATTACGAAGGCGTTGCCTCCTGATAGCCGGCGCAGCTTTCGCGCAGCATTCCGCGAACGCTTGCCCAATATGCGGGCGCACCATCGGGAAATGCGGATGCTGCGCGAGGAGTTGGGCGATCTCATTGGCGCGGATGAATGGAATGGCGTCGCGGTCACGGAGAAAATGACTGAAATCCGAACATTGCGCTCACGCCAGCAAGAGGCGTTTGACGAGGCTTTTGTCGCTGCTGTCAGCACGCTCTCCGCTGAAGATCGTCAGCGCATGATTGAATTCGCTGAGGAGCGGCGCCTGAAGGGCCGCGATTGGCGAAAACCTCCGCGGCCGGAATAATCAGCCGATAAGTCGGGTCTGCGTCGCCGTTACTCTGCTGCTTGCGTTGCTTTGAATGACGGTCCGTCCGTTGCGCCCGGCGCCGTCATGACAAAGGCGTCCTTGCGCATGAATTGCGGCAGGCGGACCCTAGCGTCTTTGCGCCGGGGGAAAGAGGCGCAGGCGACAGTGCCTTTGTCGGGCTCGCTGATGAGGGCGAGGACGCCCCCTTGCATTTCCATCAGCGACTTCGACAGTGCGAGGCCGAGGCCGGCGCCCTCGCCGTCGCGGGCGAAGCTGTTGTCCGCCAGCGTGAACGGTTCGCCAAGTTTTTTCATAGCGGCGCGGTCAATGCCCGACCCTGAATCCGCAACGATCACGGTGACGCCGTCGAGATCGGCTTCTGCGGTCAGCGTCACCTCGCCGCCCTTCGGCGTGAATTTGATAGCGTTCGAGAGAAGATTGAGCGTTACCTGCTTGATCGCGCGCGGGTCGCCCCAAACCGGCGGCGCATGGCCGACCGCGGCGGTGAGTTTGACGCCAGCGTCGCCTGCGCGCTTGGTAACGAGTCGCACTGCCTCGCCGAGAATTTTTTCAAGCCCGACGCTTCTCGGTTCAAGGACGAGACGGCCCGCTTCGATTTTCGACATATCCAGGACGTCGTCGATTAACTCGAGAAGATGTCGTCCGCTGGCGAGAATGTCAGTGACATATTCGATATATTTCTGATTGCCCAGCGGACCATAAAGTTCCGACTGCATGACTTCGGAAAAACCATTGATGGCGTTCAGAGGCGTTCTGAGCTCGTGGCTCATATTGGCGAGGAATTCGCTTTTCGATCGGTTGGCTTCCTCGGCGCGATACTTCTCGTACTGATATTTCTGCATGGTCTCGGAGAGATCACGCCGCGAGCCCTCGAGGTCTTCAACGGTTTTTTGCAGTACGCGTTCTTTTTTCTTTTGCGCGGCTGCGCGTTTTTTGAGATCGGTGACGTCGCCGCCAATGGCGACCGTGCCGCCCTCCGCTGTGCGCCGCCGCGACACATGGGCCCAGCGCCCGCCGGGCAAAGCGACCTCCGTGGACTTCGCGGCGTCGTCTTTCAGCGGCCCGAAATGTTCCATCAGCATATCGCCGCCCGCGCCGGCGCAGGCGGCGAGATCGGAAACGGCGGTGCCTGTTCGCACGAATTTCACCGGAATGCGAAAGATCGATGCAAACCGTTTATTGGAAACCGCCAGCCGGCCGCTGGCGTCCCAGAGTGCGAAGGCGTCGGGGATCGCTTCGATCGCATCCTTGAGCCTGGTCTCCGCAAGCGCGACCCCCGGGGCGAGACCTTTGGCGCCTGACAAGTCGAGCGCGACGCCGGCGCGCTCAAATCGCGTCGCATCTTCCGCCGTTCTCAAATAGGCGCGGGACCACGCGCCCGCTGGATTTCGGAACCGAACGACGCCTTCCGTTACGCCGGATGGCTCGCCGGAGATAACGGTCATGGCGAGGCGCAGATCGTCAGGATGCAAAACGGCGGAAATTTCCCGCAGCGTAAAGCGGCGATCACGAGCGCCGAGCCCTAACGGTTCAAGAAAAGCGCGTGCAAACATGACGCTGCGATCTTTTTTCTCATAAAACCAGGGCGAGCAGCGCCCGCCGGCAAGGGCCGCTTTGAAATCTGAGAGGGTCGCAAGGGCGTGGGCCGCGGTTTCCGCCGCCCGGCTCTGCCGTATGAAAGCCGCCATCAGCGAAATGACGACGACGCCCAGCGCGGCGAGCATCACGGCGAAGGTGATCCAGGCGCGGGATCGGTCAAAAATATCCCGGGCCGGCGCCGCAGCCAGCAATGCTTCGCCGTTATCAAGCGGGCGCCAGGCAAGGGCGATCTTTCCGCCCTTGAGATCAATCTCGGTCTCGCCGCGGGCGTCGAGCGCCAGGCCGTGCATCGCTTCTGCCGGCACTATCGCAATATCGGTGCGCCCTGCGGTGGCGAGAATGTCGCCGTTGGCGGAGAGGTGATAAAGCGCGCCGTATCCGCCGGGGAGGGCCGCGTTCAGGACGTCGCGCGCCGGGGCGCCGGTCATGATGGCGATGTTCATGGCGTCGGCGCCGTCGCCCGCCGCCCGGTCGAGGCGCAGGGCCGTCTCAGTGGCGCGTAGAGACGCCTTGTCAGTGGTTTCGATGACGAAAAGAGCGCCGACGATGGCGATGAATGCGCCGGTCAGAAGCGCAACGCGAAAAGGCGACAGCGCGTTGATGCGCGCTGAAAGATCAAGTCCTGGATTGTCCTTGGGACTTTTCGCCATTCCACCCGTGCTCGCCACCGGTACTCGATTGTCCATAACCGCCAGAAAAACCGGAGCTTATTAGCAAACCGACGGCCTGCGCGCCATGCACAAACGTTTACGTTTTGTAAACTATTCCCGTTCGCGAGCGGCTGTCACCTTCGAATCAACGCTCGCCCCCTGTGCAAAACTGGTGGACGCATGCCGAGGACCATATCCTTTTTCATTGGCGCCAGGCGCCCTGCCCGGTAACGAAGGCGCGATGAGACACTTTCTGAACACCGCCGATTGGACCCGACCCGAGCTGCAAACGATGATCGATGAAGCGCGGGCCATGAAAGCCGCGCCCATCGGCGATGCGCTCAAGGACAAAACCGTCGCGCTTCTCTTTTTGAACAATTCCCTGCGCACGCGGACATCGTTTGATGTTGGCGCGCGCCAGCTTGGCGCCCATGCGGTGGTCCTGTCGCCGTCGGGCGGCATGTGGCCGCTCGAATTCGACGACGGCGCGGTGATGGACGGCGAGGCCGAAGAGCATGTGAAGGAAGCCGCGACCGTGCTCTCGCGCTATTGCGATCTCATCGGCGTGCGCGCCTTCCCGAAATTTGTCGACTGGTCGGAGGACCGCAAGGACAAGATCCTCAACGCTTTCGCTAAATATTCCGAAGTGCCCGTCGTCAATATGGAGACCATCACTCACCCCTGTCAGGAGATGGCCCATGTGATGGCGCTGCAGGAACGCTTCGATGCGGATGGCCTCGGCGGCCTCGACGGCAAGAAATTTCTGCTCACCTGGACCTACCATCCGAAGCCGCTCAACACCGCGGTGGCCAATTCTGCGCTGATGATTGCTGCGAAGTTCGGCATGAAGCCGACGCTTCTTTGTCCGACTAAGGAATATATTCTCGACGAGCGCTATATGGACCAGGCGCAGAAGGACGCGAAAGCGAACGGTGTTGACGTGACGGTCACCCACGACATTGACGAGGCCTATGCGGATGCCGACGTCGTCTATGCCAAAAGCTGGGGCGCGCTGCCGTTTTTCGGCGACTGGGCGCCGGAAAAGCCGATCCGCGACGCCCACAAGCATTTCATTGTCGACGAAGAAAAAATGCGCAAGACCAACAACGCGCTCGTCTCCCACTGCCTACCCATGCGGCGCAATGTGAAGATGACCGACGCGGTTTTCGATGGGCCCACCTGCATCGCCTATGAGGAGGCGGAGAACCGCTTGCATGTGCAGAAGGCAATTATGAAGGCGCTGGTTGGGTGAGCGCCCGATAACCACCTCTTAACCATCGGCCGGCACTGTCGTCGCGAATGAGCGCGAGAGAATCTTCCATGCCCGCCGCCGCCCGCCAACAACAACGTTCCGTCGAGGAACGCACCCGCGCCTTTTACGACAATGAAGGCTGGGTCGCGGGCGATGACGGCGTCACTGGCGAAGACGCGCACTTTCGCAACACTGCAGCCGAACGTGTGGCCTACGACAAAAAGTGCGAAGGCAAAGCAAAAGATCTGCTTGCGGGGTTTACTGGCGACCTGCTGATTGCGGGCCCTGGAGATTTTCCCAAAAGTCACGCGCTCGCCTCGGAACCGTTCGACGCTGTTCAGTGCGTCGATATCTCCGAGCAGTCGCTCGCCATCTGCCGGGGGCGGCTCGGCGACAAGGGAGAATACAAACTCGGATCGCTGCTGAATCTCCCCGTCGCTGACAACAGCGTTGACGCCGCGCTTTGTGCTCACGTTCTCTTTCACATAGACAAGGACGATCAGGCGCAGGCCGTCTCGGAACTCATCAGGGCCGTGAAACCGGGCGGTCGCGTTGTCTTCATCTATGTAAACCCGAATGCGCCGTTGATGCTGATCCAGCGGCTCCTGAAGTTCTTTGGCGTCCACAAGATGCTGAAAGCGGACAAGCTTTATTGCGTCAGCCACCCGCCGCGCTGGTGGGACATGGCCGCCAAAGGCTGCTCGGTGACGATCCATCCCTACGACGTTATGAGCCGCAACCAGATGCGCGCGCTTCTTCCCCTTCGGGCTTTGCGCAGCCAAGTCTTTCAATGGGCCGGCGATTTTGAGAATCGCCATCCGCGCATGGCGGCCCGGCTATGGTCCTATATCGCCGTTGAAATCAACAAACCCGCCTGATCCCGCGCCCCTCTTTACATCGCCCCGGCAAGGCCGCATCACCGATTGCGAAGTGACGCCGCGCGCAATCTCATGACCGCAAAGACCCGCGAGACCATCGTCCAGCTCCTGTCGAATATGCAGGACGGCAAGGAGATCCGTTCCTACCTGCAGCGCTTTGCGCAGGTCGATCAGTCGCGTTTCGCCATCATCAAGATCGGCGGCGCGATCCTCGGCGAGCAGCTTGAGGAGACCGCTTCGGCGCTCGCCTTTCTCTACACTGTCGGGCTTACGCCGATCGTCCTCCATGGCGGCGGGCCGCAACTCGACAAGACGCTCGCCGAACGCAGCATCAAGACCAGTAAAATCGACGGGCTGCGGATCACTGATGCGGCGACCCTCGACGCGGCGCGCGACGTTTTCATCGGCGAAAATATCAGGCTTGTGGACGCTATTAGATCGCAGGGCGTCTCTGCGCATTCGTTGACAACCGGGGCCATCGAGGCCGATTTTGTCGACCGGCAAAAATACGGGTTTGTCGGCGAACCGACAGCGATCCGGCTCGGCCTGATCGATTCCATTGTTGAATCGGGCGCGATCCCGATCCTCACCTGCCTCGGCCTCGCGCCGGGCGGACAGCTCGTCAACGTCAACGCGGACTCGGCAACGCGCGCGCTGGTTCACGCGCTGCAGCCGATGAAAATTATCTTTCTCGCCGGCGTGGGCGGTTTGCTGGATGCTGACGGCGAAATTATTCATTCGATCAACCTCGCCTCCGATTATGACGACCTGATGGGTCAGTCTCACGTGGAAGGCGGCATGAGATTGAAGTTGCAGGAAATCAAACGCCTTCTTGATGACGCGCCGCTGTCCTCATCCGTCTCGATCACAACGCCCGCGGGCCTTGTGCGCGAACTCTTTACGCATGGCGGGTCGGGCACGCTCATTCGCAAGGGCGAACGCATCAATGCCTATGCCGAAAAGAGCGCGATCGACGGCGCTCGCGCGGCCGTCCTTGTCGAAGACGCTTTCGCCCGCAAGCTGACGCCCGGCTGGTGGGACGATGCGAAAATATCGAGCGCGTATGTTTCGGAAAGTTACCGCGCCGGCGCCTTTCTCGCGCGTATCGACGCGCCGTCCGGGCCGTTCGACTATCTCGATAAATTCGCGGTTCTCGAAGACGCGCGTGGCGAAGGTCTTGCGCGAACGGTGTGGCGACGCTTCACGAAAGATCATCCGGCCGTCTTCTGGCGCTCGCGCACGGAAAACGGGTTCAATGCATTTTACGACGCTGTCGCCGACGGATCGGTGAAGCGCGATCCCTGGACCACCTACTGGCTGGGCGAAACCGATTTTGCGCGAATCGCCGAAATCGTCGACATTGTCTCATCGATGCCGCCCAGTTTCGAAGGCGAGTGAATAGATGAGCGAGCCATTTCTTGTCGGTCTTGTGGGCGCCCGGGGGCACACGGGCCGCGAACTCATCCGCCTGATCGCGGGTCATCCCGAGCTGATGCTCGCCTACGCCGTCAGCCGCGAGTTCGCCGGCCGGCGCGTCGCGACCGTCGCCCCGGAAGACAATGACGAATGCATTTTTGAAGCACTGACGCCGGATGAGGTGGCGCGCCGCCGAGCGGATGTGGTGGTTCTCGCCGCGCCCGACGGCGCGGCCAAACCTTATGTGGACGCAATCGAGGCTGACGGCGCAAATCGGATCATCATCGATCTCTCCGCCGATTACCGCTTCGATGACGCCTGGGTTTATGGCCTGCCCGAACTCAATCGCCCCAATATCAAGGGGGCGAAACGCATCGCCAATCCGGGCTGCTATGCTACGGCGATGCAGCTCGCGCTTGCGCCGCTGATGGGACTTGCGGTCGGCGTTCCCGCCGTTTTTGGTGTGTCGGGCTATTCCGGCGCGGGCAGTACGCCGAGCCCGCGCAATGACGTCGAAGGGCTGAAGGACAATCTGATGCCTTACGCGCTTGCCGGTCACAAGCATGAGCGCGAAGCAACCCGACATATGGGCGGGCCGGTTCGGTTCATGCCTCATGTCCACCCGGCCTTCCGAGGACTGCTTGTGACGGCGCATGTTCCGCTCAAGGAGCAATTGGGTGTTGCAGGTCTGAAAGAACTGTACGAACAAAAATACGGAAACGAGCCGTTGATCACTTTGCAAGATGGCGCGCCTCAATTAAAAGATGGAGCCCATCGCAATGGCGTCGTCATCGGCGGATTTACGGTTGGCGAAGACGGGATGAGCGCTGCCGTTGTTGCGGTGGAAGATAATCTTCTCAAAGGCGCGGCGACGCAGGCTGTGCAGAATGCGAACCTGGCGCTCGGGCTCGATGAACTGGCGGGGATCTCGCTATAGAAGGTAAGGGATAAACATGGCGGCGGCAGGAGGAAGCGAGTTTCTCGTCCAAGCGGCGACCTATCTCGGCGCCGCTGCGATCGCCGTTCCGATCTTCAATCGTTTCAAGCTCGGCTCCATTCTAGGCTACCTGGCTGCGGGCGTCGCTGTCGGCCCTTTCGGGCTCAATCTCATTCATCAGGAGGAGGGCGTATTCCACGTCGCCGAATATGGCGTCGTCCTCTTTCTGTTTGTCATCGGCCTTGAATTGTCACTGTCGCGCCTGTGGTCCATGCGCGGCCAGATCCTTGGTTTAGGCTCAACGCAAATGGCGATTACCGGAGCGGCGATCGGCGCCCTCTTTGTCGCCTCGGGGGTCATGTCCACCACCGCGGCGATTATCGCCGGCCTTTCCTTCGCCTTCTCGTCGACGGCGTTCGCTCTGCAGCTTCTCAAAGACCGGGGCGAGATCAACACCGAATACGGCAAGCGGTCTTTTTCCATCCTCTTGTTTCAGGACATCGCCGTCATCCCGCTGCTCGCTGTAATCCCGTTTGTAGCGGGCGCCGCTGGCGCCGAAACCGCGGGATGGGACGCCGTGTTAAAGGCCGCCGGCGTCCTTGCGGCGCTGGTGTTGATCGGGCGCTATGCGCTCAATCCAGTTCTGCGCATGGTTGCGGCGTCCGGGTCGCGCGAGGCGTTTGCGGCGACGGCGCTGTTGATTGTTGCGCTGACCGCGCTTGCCGTCGCCTGGGCCGGGCTGTCCATGGCGCTTGGCGCGTTTCTCGCCGGCGTGTTGCTCGCGGAGTCTGCATACAAGCACCAGATCGAAGCGGACATCGAACCATTTCGCGGATTACTCCTCGGGCTTTTCTTCATTTCGATTGGCATGCGGCTTGATCTCGCCGTTATCGTTGCGAATTGGTGGATCGTGCTCGGCGGCGCGGCTGGCCTCGTCCTGATCAAAGCTGGTATCCTTTATGTGGTGACGCGCGTCGCCGGCGCCGCCCACGACAATGCGCTGAAGTCGGCGGCGATCCTGAGCCAGGGCGGCGAGTTTGCGTTCGTGGTGATCAGCCTCGGCGCGGGCGCACTGCTATTTACCAATGGCGAGGCGACAATGATGTCGGCGGTGATCACCATTTCTATGATCATGACGCCGCCGCTCGTCATGCTGGCCCACCGTCTTGTGGCGCAGAGCGATGGAGAAGACACTAGCGAACTGGCGGGTCCGGAAAGCAGCCACGACCATGTGATCGTCGCGGGCTTCGGCCGCATGGGGCAGATCATTTCGCAGGTGCTGTCGAACTCCGGCGTGAAAGTCACGGCGATCGACCGGTCGGCGTCGCAT
Organism: Hyphococcus sp.; assembly: GCA_965243785.1. Taxonomy (GTDB): domain Bacteria; phylum Pseudomonadota; class Alphaproteobacteria; order Caulobacterales; family Parvularculaceae; genus Hyphococcus. Next base: position 23,616 of record CBDEVX010000016.1, read on the forward strand.
ATTCGCAACGCCGAACGGTTCGGGTTCAAGGTCTATTATGGGGACGCCGCGCGGCTCGATATCCTGACCATGGCCGGCGCGGCGGATGCGCGCGCCGTCATCCTCTGCATGGACGACCGGGAATCGGTGAACCACGCGACAAAACAACTGCGCGACGCCTACGCCAATCTGACGATCCTTTCTGTCGCCCATGACCGAATGCATGAGATAGAGCTTCGCCCTCTTGGCGCCGATGTGGTCGTTCGCGAGACGCTGGAATCGTCCCTGCTCATAGCACGCGAGGCCCTCGCCAGGATCGGCCATGACGAGAGCGAGGTTGAGGATTTCGTTGAGCAATTCCGCAAGAGCGATCGCGAGCGCTTGCTCGCGCAGGCGGACTATGGTCCGGAGGCGGGGATGGAACTCATTCACGCGCGCTATGAGAAGCGCGGCGGCAAAGCCGGAAGTTAGCGATCCCGGGCCTCATCCTCGATCCGGTGCATGTCCTCGTCTGAAAGGCCGAAATGGTGGCCGATCTCATGCACGAGCACATGCATGATCAGCTCTTTCAGATGGATGTCCCCGCGTTCGCGCCGTTCCGCGAGGATTGACCGCCGGTAAAGATGGACATGGTTTGGCAGCGCGTGAGGGTCGGTGACACTGGCTTCGGTTAAGGCGACGCCTTCAAATAGGCCGGAAAGCTCTAGGGGATCGTCCATGTCAAATTCGCGCAACAGTTCCCGTTCGACCTCTTCGGCCACGTGGATAACGACATTGCCGCACAAGGCGCGAAATTCCGCCGGCAATGCCGCATAGGCTTCCCGGGCGATCCGGTCGAATGTTTCGAGCGATACGTCGCGGTCGTCGGCCTCGCGCCGGCCCGTCACGTTGCGCCCATGGCGTCATATATGCGTTTAAGCACGGGCGCCGTCACGGAAAATGCGCTGCGGCCGCGCGTCAAGCCCAGCCGGACGACTACCAAATCCGCAGACGGAACAATAAAAACGTACTGGCCTTCATGACCGCTCATGAAATAGACGTCTTCCGGCAATCCCGGGAGGAACCGCTCGCGACCGTTTTCACCGTCCCGATTGAGCCAGAAATGTCCGCCATACTGGCCGTCCGCGACGACCGCGGGCGTTGCGACAAACGCCGCCCAGTTTTCTGGCAACAGTCGGTTGTCGTCCCAGACGCCGTTCTGCAGGTAAAGCTGGCCGAGCCGCGCCCAATCGCGCGCCGTTGCGTAAACAAAGGACGAGCCGACGAAGGCGCCGCCTGCGTCCGGCTCCATGATCATGCTTGTTGCGCCAACTGGATTAAAAACGCTCTCGCGCCCGAACGCGTGATAGTTGACACTCTGTTCTTCCAGTCGGGATTTCAGCGTACGCGACAGGAGATTGCTTGTGCCGCTGGAGTAAGACCAATGGGCGTCCGGCGCATGGTCGAGTGGTTTTGCGGCTGCTGCGGCGCCAGCGTCGCCGGAAGCGAACAGCATCCTGTTTACGTCTGAGCGCGGCGACGCGTAGTTTTCTTCAAATGCAAGGCCGCTTTGCATCTGTAGGAGGTGCCGCCAGGTGATCTTTGAGCGCGCATCGTCGCGCGCCCATTCAGAAACCGGCGCCGGGGCGTCAATATCGACCAGCCCGCGTTGGACGGCGGCGCCAATGAGTGTAGCCGTAATGCTCTTTGCCATCGACCAGGAGAGGAGCGGCGTTGTCTCGCTGAATCCGTCAGCATACCGCTCAGCGACAAGTTCACCGTTTCTCAGAACGACAACTCCGCGATGTCCGGCGTCAATATCGGCGAACGCCTCATCGAGGATTTCATCGACCGCGGTGATCATTTTCTGATCTGACGCATTCGACAACGGCCGGGTAACGCTGGCCGGCGTCGGCGCAGGCAAGGGCGTGACCTTTCCCCGGTGCGTCAGCGTGCAGCCATACCCCTCGCGGTAAACGGCGGCGGCGCGCCCAATCCGCAACGGCCCGTCGGCGACGGTTTGCGACTTCTCGCGATCGACGCGAACGCCAAACATTTCCATCAGCGGGTCCATCCCCGCAAACTCGTTGTCGATGACCTGATCGGCGTTGCGGTCTGCGAGGAAGATCTCGGAACACGCGATCTTGGCTTTGTAGCCTGCGCCGACGCGGGCGATTGCGTCGATGCGCGTCCAAATAATCAGAAGCAAGGCAATGACAAGGGCGCCGAGCAGCAACCCCCATGATCGGTGGATAAGCGAAATAACCATGGGCTCATGATAGCTGGTATCGCGCCCGGTGTTGAGCAGCGATACGAGTTTTGCCGTCTAAATGCGAACCAGCGGCTGCAAGACTTTTCCGAGCATGGTCTTGAATTCCAGCGGCGCGCTGGTCGCGATCAGGCAGACGCAAGGCTCCTCGCCGAAGGCGATGGGCTCATGAGTGTGATCGGCATCGAGATCCGCAAGGTCGCCGGCGTGCCATTCGCCAAGGGAGTCGCGATAGGCGCCGCGCATCAAAAGCGTTAGTTCTTCACCAGTGTGTGAATGCACCGGCACGCCTTTGCCCGGTGCAAATTTCAGCAGGCGCAACACGCCATCGCGATAGCCCTGTGCTTTCATCACGTGCTGATGAACGCCGGGCGCTACCCATTGCCATTTCAGGTCATCGATGGAGGCGCCGCCGAGATAGCTGTCGAGGGGCAACGACGCTTTGCCGCGTGCGTCTGACTGCGCCGGCATAATCTGGACGCCGGTTTGCGCCAGTGTTTTCTCAAGGGCATCGGCGGACATCGGCGCGGGTTCAGCGTCACGAAGGATGACACCGCCCATCACTTCAAGGGCGTCGATTTCTTGTGCGCATCGTTTGCACATTGCCGCATGGGTCGCGATCACGACAGCGCGCGCCTCATCGAGACGCCCAGCCGCGAAATCAGCCAGCGTCTCATGTCGCGGGTGATGTTGGGGGTTACTCATCGTCAACGTCCAACTCTTTCCTTACCTTCTCAATCGCGAGCCTTAATCGCGACTTAACCGTACCGAGCGGCAATCCCAGTTTCTCGGCGATCGCCGAGTGGGGTTCATCCGCGTAAAAGTGCAACATCATGGCTTCCCGCTGTTCTGCGGGTAAACGGGACACTGCCTCCCTGATACGCGCGTCGCGCTCTTTCAGTTCACATACGACGTCGGCCCGCGGCGCTTCTTCCGGGGTGAGCATGGGCTCGTCCGGGTCTAAATCCGGCTTTGTCGCCCGTCGGATGGCGTCGATGCGGGCGTTCCGGGCAATCGCGAAAATCCATGTTGCGGCGGCGGCCTTTGAACTGTCAAAGAGTTTCGCCTTTTTATAAACCTTCACCATGACGTCTTGGGCGAGATCATCAGCGTCTGCATCGCTCGCCCCGCCCTTCATCAGGAAGCCCTTAACCCTGGGGGCGAAATAGTCGAAAAGCGCGGCAAAGGCGCTCCGGTCGCCCGTAGCGGCAACCGCAGCAAGCAAGGCCTCCATGGTTGGGCCGCTATCGTCCGCCTTTACTTTCCCGTTATCGCCGGTCAAACCCGGACCTCCCTTCGCCCCATCGCCGCGGATGTGAAATCGCCAAATTGTGAGTGCATTGGACCCCCGCGATGCGGTGATCCAGACGGCGTTTCGCCGCGTATTTGTGGCATTCTAAGAGTGAAGGTTCCATGGCTTTCGACATCGCCCAATCCATATCTGGTCCGCCACCGCGAAGAGTCGCCGTTATTGGTACAGGCGTCTCCGGCTTGTCGGCGGCATGGTTGCTCTCAGAATCCTGTAACGTCGTTGTATACGAAAAAAGTCATCGTTTAGGCGGGCACTCAAATACAGTCGATGTTCCGGCGACGGGCGGCGCTGTTCCGGTGGACACCGGGTTCATTGTGTACAATGAGCCGAGCTATCCGAACTTTACTGCAATGCTCGATCATCTGGGCGTCGCGTCGGAACCGTCCTGCATGTCGTTTGGCGTGTCAATCAATGCCGGCGCTGTTGAATATTCCGGGCAGACATTTTCTTCCGTTTTCGCGCGGCGATCGAATGCGGCTTCACCCAGTTTCTGGAAAATGCTCACCGACATACCGAAGTTTCATCGGGACGCCAGGGAAACCCTGCGCGCAGGATTTTGCGAGCATGCATCCCTCGGCGAATTCGTCGCCCACGGCCGTTACGGATATGGCTTTCGCGAGCATTTCCTGAAGCCCATGGCTGCGGCGATCTGGTCTACGCCGCAAATGAAGGTTTTCGACTATCCAGCCTTTTCGTTTCTGCGGTTTTTTGAAAATCACGGGCTGTTGCAGGTCCTGAACCTGCCGGAATGGAAGACGGTCGCAGGCGGCTCGCGCAGCTATGTGTGCGAGCTTGAACGATCATTCGCGGATAATGTGCGGCGTGGCGCCGGCCTTGCCTCTGTCGCCCGCGCTGGCGGAGAGATTATCGTCACGGATAATAACGGCCATAAGGACGTTTTCGATGCAGTTGTCATCGCGACCCATGCCGATGCGGCGCGTACGATGGTGAGCGACTTAGACCGCGAAGAGCGATCCATACTTTCCACTTTCCAGTATCAGCCAAACCACGCTGTGCTGCACATGGATGTGCGCCAAATGCCGACGCGCCGGCGCGCCTGGTCTAGCTGGAATTATATTGGCGATGAAAGCGTCGGCGCCGTCACCTATTGGATGAACCGGTTGCAGAACCTTTCTTGCGATGAAGACATCTTCGTGACGCTCAATCCTGTTGACGAAATCGATCCCGCCAAAAAGATCGCCGAATTCTCCTATGATCATCCAATGTTCAACACTGCGACCGAACAGGCGCAGGCTGATATCTGGGATATTCAAGGGCGCGGAGGCGTCTGGTATGCGGGCGCGCATCTGGGCCACGGCTTTCATGAGGACGGGTTGCAATCGGGCCTCGCGGTCGCGGAAGCCATCGGCGGCGTCAAACGCCCGTGGTCAGTCCACCGCCGTTCGGACCGGCTGAAAATCGACGCCTCGGCAGGAGCGGCCGCTTGACGCGGGCTACCGTTTACGAAGGCGCTGTGGGGCATCGACGCCTCAAGCCGAAAAAACATCGGCTGAAATACGCCGTCTTTTCGTTTCTACTCGACATCGACAAACTTGACGAAACCGCGACGCGACTGAAGTGGTTTTCCCGCGGCAAATTTAATCTCTTTTCGTTTTGCGACCGGGATCACGGCGCCGGAAAGCCCGCCGATATCAGCAAGTATATTCGCGGCGTCCTCAGCGACGCCGGATATGGCGACATTGGCCAGATCCTGTTGCTGTGTTATCCGCGCATGCTCGGCTACGCGTTCAATCCGTTGTCGGTATATTACTGTCATGATCTGCGCGGCCGGCTGGCGGTGATGATCTATGAGGTCCGCAACACCTTTGGCGGCCGGCACAGCTATCTGATCCCCGTCGAACATGCGCGCATCGATCAACAGGCCGACAAGGTTTTCCATGTGTCGCCGTTCAACGATATGGAGTTGCGCTATCGTTTCCACTTGTCGGCGCCGGGCGATGCCATTCGCATGTTTATTCAGACTTCCGACGCCGACGGTCCTGTCCTCAACGCGTCCTTTGCCGGTCGTCGGTCGGAGCTGACCGATGCAAAGCTCCTGTCGCTTTTCTGTCGCTACCCGCTGATGACGGTGAAAGTCGTCCTCGGCATACATTGGGAGGCGTTAAAACTGCTCGCGAAGGGACTGCGACTGAAGCCCGGCGCGCCGGACCCTATTTATCCGGTAACGATTTTGGGCAAGGAAGGCGCGACCGTAAAAGACGCGGCCTGACTATCGCAACACGCCGCCATTTTGCGTAGGCTTGGGCCCCATGTCCAAGAAGCTCAAAAACCTTCAGGCAAAGCTGCGCGACTTTGCGCTGACGTTCCCCGAGGCGTGGGAAGACCATCCCTGGGATCACGTCGCCATCAAGGTGCGCAAGAAAGCGTTTGTCTTCATGAGCGGCGAACAGCTCCATGAAGGCAAGCTCTCCATGACAGTGAAGTTACCGGTCTCGAACGAGATGGTGCTGGCGTTGCCCTATATGGAGAAGGCCGGCTACGGGCTTGGTCGTTCCGGCTGGGTCACCATGCGTCTCGGCCCCAAAGACCCCGTCGACCGCGGTATGTTCGAGGGCTGGATCGATCAGAGCTACTGCGCTGTCGCGCCTAAAACGCTCGTGAAAAAACTAGGCGCCGCCTGAGCGTCGCGCTGGCCAGACGCTAAGACGCATAAGGATTAAATGTCGGCAGATACGGCTCGCCGATGATCACAGCCGTAAACAGCACGCTGACAACGACGAACGAAAACAGATAGGATCGCCAGCTAAGTTTTAGCAGCACGCCTCCGAAAACCGTCAGCACAAACAGAATTGAAATCATGATCGCGGGGAGGGTCCACATGCCGACGCCGAGCCACTCGCTGACGCGCGCCTCGTCGTTCGGCGTTGAGAGGCTAACGCCCGTCGCCAGCACGCGCATCATCAATGCTGAAAATAGAAACGGAAAGAAGAAAGCGGCGCGCGTCGCCGCGATCAGTATTAGCGAGAGCGCGGCTTGCAGTAATGTTATCAGCGGCCCGGCTGCGGCGACGATTTGTGCATGAAGGGGCGTTGCGTATTCGCCGCCGGCGAGGCCTGCGCTGTTTGCGCGCAACCACATGTCGTATCCCAGCGCTTCGCCAGCGCCCCAGTGAGCGCCCTCATGGACGACGAAAGTAAAGACGACCGCGCCGATGAAGGTCGGTAGAAAGCGCCAGTTCATCAAAAGCCCCTCTTTCCCGCACCTTTCTATGTCACCGCAAAAACGTCAAAACATCCAGCCTCTTTTCTGTTAAAGATCCCGGCCGATGGTTTCCCGATCGCTTTGCGTTCTGTGGACGGGGTCAGTTTTTTGCGGTACTCGGGGCGAAAAATCAGGAGGCGTTACCCGTGAAGAAGATTTGCTCAGATGCGACGGCGGCGCTCGACGGACTGCTCTTTGACGGCATGACGATCATGTCCGGCGGTTTCGGGCTTTGCGGCATTCCGGAAAACCTGATCGCCGCCATACGAGACGCCGGCGTCAAAGAACTGACAGTTATCTCCAACAATGCGGGCGTTGACGGCTTCGGTCTCGGGCTGCTGCTTGAAACGCGCCAGATCAAGAAGATGGTTTCGTCCTATGTGGGTGAGAACAAGGAATTCGAGCGCCAGTTCCTGTCGGGCGAATTAGAGCTAGAGTTCAATCCGCAGGGGACGCTGGCCGAGCGCTGCCGCGCCGGCGGCGCCGGCATTCCGGGTTTTTACACTAAAACAGGCGTCGGCACGGTGATCGCCGACGGCAAAGAACACAAAGAGTTCAACGGCGAGACGTACATTATGGAGACCGGCCTCGTCGCCGACCTTTCCATCGTGAAGGCGTGGAAGGGCGATGAACAGGGCAATCTCATCTACCGCAAAACGGCGCGAAACTTTAATCCCATGATGGCGAGCGCCGGCAAGACGACCATCGCCGAAGTCGAGGAGATCGTGCCGCTGGGCTCCCTAGATCCCGACTGCATCCACACGCCGGGTATATTTGTGCAGCGGATCATTCGGGGCGACCACGAAAAGCGCATTGAGCAGCGCACCGTTCGCGAACGAGCCTAAATCGTGACCGGCGTTTACATCTGTCCTGCGGTTTCTTCCGTGCGCAAACTCTATGAGCCGTTGCTCGGTCCGGCGCGTTCGACACGGCCGATACGCGAACAGTTCGCTGATGAAGCGGACGTGTTGCATAACGCCCATGTCGAAGGGGACGCGACTGTCGAATTTCAAATATCCAGTTGGCATCCGGATTGGATCGGCCAAAAGGGGTCGGATATTCTCGCCGGGGATTTTACGGCAGGGGACGCGCGCCTGACCATTGCGCGCGAATACGGCTATTCGGACTGGAACGCGGTGGAAGCGCTTGGCGCCGAAGCGCCGGACGGAACATTCGAGGCGCTTGTCGACGCCGCATTGGCTGGAGAGGTTGACGTCGTCGAAAGCGAGCTTGCGGCAAGGCCGGCGCTCGCCAATCAGCGTTCGACGTTCGCGCATCGCGCCGGGCTTGCGCATTATCTGGCGGCGAACGGCGTTGAAACCTGGCGGCAAGTCGTGCCTTTGAACGCCGATGCGGTGCTCAAAGCGCTTGTCGACAATGGCGCCGACATGAACGCCGCTGCGCCCATTTATGGGGGCAGCCGACCGCTTGGGTTGCTGCTTACGAGCGCGCATCCGAAAGACGCCGGTTTAGACGCTCGAATGGCGGCGGTCATGCGCGCCGCCGGCGCTAATTAAGGAGAGACACACTATGCCCTGGGACCGCAACGACATGGCGCGCCGCGCCGCACAGGAACTGAAAGACGGCTTTTACGTCAATCTGGGCATCGGCATTCCGACGCTGGTTGCAAACTACATCGGCGAAGACATCGACGTAACGCTGCAGTCGGAAAACGGCATGCTCGGCATGGGGCCGTTTCCCTATGACGACGAGGTTGACCCCGACCTCATCAACGCCGGCAAGCAGACCATTACGGAGCTTCGCCGCACATCCTATTTCTCATCCGCCGACAGCTTTGGCATGATCCGGGGCGGCCATATCGACCTCTCCGTGCTCGGCGCCATGGAAGTCTCCGAAAAGGGCGATCTCGCCAACTGGATGATCCCCGGCAAGATGGTCAAGGGCATGGGCGGCGCCATGGATCTCGTCGCAGGGGTTAAGCGCGTAGTTGTCGTCATGGATCACGCTTCAAAAAAGGGCGACCCGAAGCTGCTGCATGAATGCTCCCTGCCGCTCACCGGCCAGCGGGTTGTCGACATGGTGATTACCAATCTCGGCGTGTTCGAGATTGACAGCGAAAGCGGTGGAGGCATGAGGCTCATCGAGCTTGCGCCGGACGTGTCGGTCGATGACGTCAAGGCGCAGACGGAAGCCGATTTTGAAATTGCGCTTTAGTTGGCCCGATGTCTAACCGGCAGCGGCTTTTGGCGGCGCCTCTTCTTCGTGGACATGCACGATGCAATCGAGAAGATGTTCGATTGCTTTTTCGTCGCCGGTTACTTTAAGTCGCAGCAGCGCCTCCTCGCGCGATAGTTCCGCGCGAAACGCCTTCATCATCGTCGCAACATCGGTGACGATCTTTGCCGCCGCCGGCGCATCGCCGCCTCGCCGCGCGATCATCTCTTCGTTAAGGTAGTAGAGCGTGTACGGGTAATCGTCGATGACGAGGCGGGCGACGTAGGAGACGCCAGGCTGCGGGCAGTGATTGGCGAACAGCTCGACCGCCAGCGCAACAGAATCAGGCTGCAAATCATCGGAGTAGATACAATCGCGCGCGGGCGATGGTTCGGGTTGCGTCATGAAGTAAACGATCGACCACTTCATGAGTTGGCGAATGGCCGGTCGTAACTTCTCACCCATTTCCGACAAGCGATAACCGCCGCCTGCGTCTCCCGGCGCATCGATGATCCCGGCCTCGTCCAGTTCTTTCAGCCGTTTCGACAGGAGATTGGCGCCAAGACCGGGCAATCCGGCCTGCAGATCGCCAAATCGTCGCGGTCCCAGGAACAGGTCGCGCAGGATCAAGAGGGTCCACCGTTCGCCCAGCAGGTCGAGCGCGTGGGCCAGAATGCAGTCCTGATTGTAGGTCCTCGCCATTGATTTTCTTTTGTTTTTCGCCCCGAGGCCGATCTGCGCCGGTTTCATCGCCATTCTACTCCAATAGTCGTAAATGCGTCATAGCACGTAATTTAGCAGAAAATTCATAAAAAAGACTTTACACTTTAATTTTATATAGTAAACTCTCTCGCATTGAAAAGGAGAAACCCTGGCGCTCCGCGTCGCAACCCCAAGGACACCGATCATGTCACTCAAGCTGATAGCCCCCGCCGCCGCTGCTCTGGCATTTGCTGGCGCAACGGCGCACGCGGAAAGCTGGAACGATAAAATCGAAATGTGCGCTGAAGCCGCTGAAGATGAAGGCCTGATTGACCTTTCCGAATATGAACCCGAATTCGACGGCGGCACGTCAAGACGCATGTCGCTCGTAATGACGCCTGTGCGTGATGGCGACGTTGTCGAAATCGAATGCAAGATTGCTCGCGGCCGCGTGGTCTCGGTTGACCAGTTGTCGTGAAGCAAGCCCCGCGCCGCCTTCGGGCGGCGCATCACTCCCTGAACTTGACCGCCCGCGGATTTCCGCGGGCGTTTTTTTTAATTGGCGCTTAGCGACGCATGGACGGCGCGAACCATGCGCTCTCCATCAATGAAACCCTGGCCCCAATCGCCATTGAGGTCCTTCAATGGATCGGCGGCGACGGCGGCGTCCGCATCCTTGCCGTCGTCAATCAGCGCCTGAATGCGCGCCCGAACGTCTTTGAGCATATCTGTCGTACGCTGAAGATCCGCCTTGTCGGCTAGGGGCCCGTGCCCGGGAATAATCTTTGTCCCATCATCAATCTTGCCGAGGACTTTTTCATGGGCGGCGATATAGCCGTCCACATCGCCGCCGGATTCAATGTCGATAAACGGATAGCCGCCATTGAAGAAAACATCTCCCATATGAACAACATTGGCGTTCTTGAAATACAGAATGGCGTCGCCATCCGTATGCGCATTTTCCGGGTGCCAGACTTTCACATGCTCGCCGTTCCAATGAAATGACAATGTATGCGAGAACGTAATGACGGGCAGGGCCGCTTCCGGCGCTGGCGGCGTCGTCCGTCCGCTCGACCGGGTGAGGCCTTCTTTCAATCGTTTGCGCACATTGTCATGGGCGACTATATGCGCGCCGGTTGCGCCGAAGGCTTCGTTGCCGCCCGTGTGGTCGCCATGCCAGTGCGTATTGACGACGAATTCAACTGGATCGTCCGTCACTGTTGCAATGGCCGCCATGATTTTGTCGGACAGCGGCGCGAACTGGTCGTCTATAACGAACGCGCCGTCAGCGCCGGTCGACAGGCCAATATTGCCGCCCGCGCCCACCAGCATATAGATGTTGTCGGTCACTTTGGTCGTGCTGATTTCGACATCCGAAAAATTATTCTGTGCGGCGCAAACGCCAAACGTCATGACAGTCGCAGCGCCGGCGGCGGCAAAGTTCTTGATCACGGTTCTTGCTCCCGGTTTCCTCATATCGCAGCGGCGCTACCATGGCGCGCCGCCGCCTCGAAGTCACGATGGCGTTAAGGGCGGTGTTAACCAGCTTTGTTGCAGTGCAGCGCAGCCCTTGATAGAGGGGGCAGGCCTTTTGCATGAGAAGATCTATGACATGGACGCGGGATAGCTGGCGCGAAAAGCCGGCCCGACACATTCCGGACGATTATCCCGACCCAGCGGCCGTGGCGGCGGTGGAGGCGGAACTGTCGACCTATCCGCCGCTTGTCTTCGCGGGCGAGGCCCGGCGCCTGCGGGCGTCTCTCGCCGATGTCGCAGCGGGAAAGGCCTTCCTGCTTCAAGGCGGCGATTGCGCCGAGAGCTTCAAGGAATTTCATCCCAACAACATACGCGACACATTCCGCGTTCTTTTGCAGATGGCGGTGGCGCTGACCTTCGGCGCCGCGATGCCGGTCGTCAAAGTCGGCCGGATCGCCGGCCAGTTCGCCAAGCCGCGATCCTCGCCCGTGGAGACCATCGACGGTGTAACGCTGCCGAGTTACCGCGGCGACAACATCAACAGCCAGGAGTTTGAGGCGGCTGCGCGCGCGCCCGATCCGCTGCGGCTTCTCAAAGCCTATGGTCAGGCGGCGTCGACGCTCAACCTCATTCGCGCCTTTGCGACCGGCGGTTACGCCGACCTCCGCAACGTGCACAAATGGAATCTCGAATTCGTTTCCGGCAATCGCCAAGAGGACCGATACCGCGTTCTCGCGGACAAGATTTCGGAGGCGATTACCTTCATGGAGGCTTGCGGCGTTGAGGGCGAGGACGTGCGCGCCATTCGCGAGGTCAGCTTCTATACGAGCCACGAGGCGCTGCTGCTTGGTTATGAGGCGGCCATGACGCGCGTCGATTCCACCACCGGCGGGTGGTATGACACGTCCGCCCATATGCTCTGGATCGGCGATCGCACGCGTCAGCCTGACGGCGCCCATGTTGAATTTTGCCGCGGCGTTGAAAATCCGATCGGCGTTAAATGCGGCCCGTCGCTGGAGCCGGACGAACTGCTAACGCTGCTCGATATCTTGAACCCGAAAAACGAGGCGGGCCGCATCGTGTTAATCGCTCGCTTCGGTGCGGAAAAAGCCGCGGACGGGTTGCCGCCGCTCCTGCAGAAGGTCGCCGGCGACGGCCGTCAGGTCGTGTGGTCGTGCGATCCGATGCATGGCAACACCATCAAGGCGTCAAGCGGATACAAAACACGACCCTTCGATGCGATCCTTTCCGAGGTGAATACATTTGTAGACGTATGTCGCGCCGAAGGCGTCCATCCCGGCGGCGTCCATTTCGAGATGACAGGCCAGAATGTGACGGAATGTTTAGGCGGCTCTCAGGAGATCTCCGAGGCCGATCTTTCATCGCGCTATCACACCCATTGCGATCCGCGGCTGAACGCGACACAATCCCTTGAACTGGCTTACATTCTGGCGGATCGGTTCAAGGAAATCCGAACCTAGATTTCATGCCCGTGGCGCCTCTTGTATCAAGCGTGCAATAGGGCGAAACATAGTTTGAATACCGGCGTGCGACGGCGTCTATCATCCGCCGCGTTTAATCAGTAAGGCGTCAATCTCGGTCCGGGCGAAAATAACCAACCATCGCCTTGATCCCGGCAAGCCAAACGGAGTGTCGCGTGACTGCAGTGAAGTTGGGCGTTGCCGGAGCGGGGGTTTTCGGTTCCTATCACGCCGCCAAAATTGATGCGCTGTCGAGTGCGGATCTGCGTGGCGTCTACGATACGGATTCGGCGCGGGCGGCCGCTCTTGCTGCAAAATTTTCAACGCCTGTTTATAGTGATTACACCACGTTTCTCCGCGATATTGACGGCGTGGTTATCGCTGCGCCGGCGATTGCGCATTTCGAACTCTGCGAAGCAGCGCTTAACGCAGGCAAGCATGTGTTCGTCGAAAAGCCGGTCGCCGCCAGCGCGGCCGCTGCCCGCGCTCTTACACAATTGGCCCGCGAGAAAGGCCTTGTGCTACAGGCAGGCCATCAGGAACGCTATGTCTGCGATGCGATCGGCCTGTTCTCAAGGAAGCGCCTACCGCAGCGCATTGAATGCGTAAGGCATGTGCCGTTCACGGGCCGATGCGGCGATGTCTCCGCCGTGTTCGATCTGATGGTGCATGATATCGATTTGATCAGGCGCATGACGGGCGCGGAATTATTGAATGCGTCTGCCGAAGGCAACGCTGAAAAAGTCGCCGCAGAGTTGTTTCTGTCGACCGGCACGCTGGCGGTTCTGAGCGCTCGGCGCTCGGCGAAGATTTCGGAACGGCGCATGACAATCGTCTATGACGACGGGGTCATTGATTTTGACTTCATCCGCCGGACCCTCTCGAATACGACGGACACAGCGATTTCATCGGCTTTTGACGCCGGCGCGGCTCCCCTGGCCGTCCGCGATCCCCTTGCCTATGGCGCCGAACTCTTCGCAAATGGCGTTCGTCGCGGTAAAACCCTGGGCGTAAGCGGTGAAGACGCCGCAGAAACGGTAGAATGGGCGCGAAATATCGAGCAGGCGGCGGGCATTAAGCCGGCGCGCGATGTCGATCTGCGCAAAAGGGTGCGTAAATGAACGGTGTCGCCAATATCTCGCTCGCCGCCGAATCCCGGCAGGGTCGGATATCCTTTATCGATTTAGAGGCGCAGCAGCGGCGCATCCGTCCAGCCATAGAGCAGCGTCTCCGGGCTGTGCTCGATCACGGTCGATATATCGCCGGCCCGGAAATTGAGGAATTGGAAGAGTTGCTGGCGGACCGAACCGGCGCCGTCGCCGCCGTCGCCTGCGCTAGCGGAACGGCGGCCCTTGTCATTCCGCTCTTTGCCTTGGGCGTAAAACAGGGCGACGCCGTATTTATTCCGTCATTCACATACAACGCGACGGCTAATGCAGTCCTCGTAACCGGTGCAACGCCGGTTTTTGTCGATATTGATCCGGCGACGTTCAATATGGACCCGGAGGACCTGAAAGCGAAGGTCGCCGAGGTGCGCGCGGACGGCGATCTTACGCCGCGATGCGTTATTCCGGTGGATATGTTCGGATCACCGGCCGACTATTCGTCTATCGCGACCATCGCTGCTGATGAAGGCTTGCATGTCTTGTCCGACGGCGCGCAGAGTTTCGGCGGCGTGTTCAACAATCGCCTCGTTGGCAATCTTGCGCCCGCAACGTCAACCAGTTTCTTCCCCGGCAAGGCGCTGGGCGCCTATGGCGATGCCGGCGCGGTTTTCACGCAGGACGTGCGGAACATCGAGGAATGGATGTCGATCCGCTGGCACGGTACGGATGCAGAACGAAAAACCTCCGTGCGCGTTGGGTTCAACGGACGCATGGACACGTTCCAGGCGGCGGTGCTGCTCGAAAAGCTCTCGATCTTTGACGATGAGCTGGCCGCGCGCCGTCAGATCGCCGAAACCTATGATGCGCGTTTTTCCGCCTTTGCGCGCCCACAGCGGCATTTGCCGGGCGCGCAATCGGGCTGCGCCTATTATTCATTATGCGTTGAAAATCGCGACGCGGTTGTCGCACAGGCCAATAAAATGGGCGTGCCGACGGCGATCTATTATACGACGCCGCTCCACAAAATGCCGGCCTTCGCCGAATTTGCGCCAAAAGACGGCCTGCAGGCGACAAAGACCGTTTCCGAGGAAATATTCGCGCTTCCCATGCATCCCTATTTAACGCCGGATCAGGTCGATTATATCTGTGACGTAGTGGAAGCGGCGGCGTCGTAACGACTGTCCGGCGCCCTTTTTTCGGGCCTGATGACGGAAAAGCTGAGCATTGCAATCGCACAGGTATCGCCGACCGTTGGCGATATTGACGGCAACCTGGCCATCGCGCGCGCCGCGCGGGCCGATGCGGCGAAAGCCGGCGCTGATCTTATTGTTTTTTCCGAACTCTTCATAAGCGGTTACCCGCCGGAGGACCTGGTTCAGAAACCGTCCTTCCAGCGCGCATGCCGGAACGCTGCGGAGGCGCTCGCCGAAGACACCGCAGACGGCGGCCCGGTCGTCATTATCGGTGTTCCGTGGCGGGACGACCCGTATCTTTATAACGCCGGCGTTGTCCTCAAAGACGGGCGGATCGATGCGGTCCGGTTCAAATCCCACCTCCCGAATTATGGTGTTTTCGATGAACCGCGCCGCTTTACCGCCGGGCCGGAACTGCCGCAGCCGGTTGATGTAAAAGGTTTCAAAATCGGGCTGATGATCTGCGAGGACATGTGGCTGCCGGGGCCGGGCGAGCACCTGCGCGATAATGGCGCTGAGCTTTTTGTTGTTCCCCATGGCTCGCCGTTTCGGGAGACGGCGCTCAACGAACGGGTCGGCGCCGCCCGCGACCGGCTGCGCGCCTGCGCCCTGCCGCTTCTTTTTGTCAACCAGATTGCCGGTCAGGACGAGGTGTTGTTTGAGGGCGCCAGTTTCGTCATGGCCGCGGACGGCGCGGTCGCGCATCGCTGCCCGCAATTCGTCGAGGGCCTTTATCTGACCCGATGGGAACGCAACGGAGATAGGGTTGCTTGCGTTGACGGGCCGGACCACCATTGGGTTGGCGACGAGGAAATGATCTACCGCGCCGTTACGATGGCGGTTCGCGATTATGTTACGCGTAATCATTTCAAAGGCGTCGTCATCGGCCTTTCCGGTGGCGTTGATTCGGCGCTCACCGCCGCTATTGCGGTCGATGCGCTGGGCGCCGACGCTGTTCATTGCGTGATGATGCCCTCGCGCTATACCGCCGATGAAAGCCTCGAAGACGCCGCGGCGTGCGCAAAAAAACTGGGTGTTTCTTACCGGACGATACCGATTGAACCGGGCGTTGAGGCGTTTGAGGCCATGATGGCGCCGGCGTTTGAGGGCACGCAGGCCGATACGACTGAAGAGAATATTCAGTCGCGTCTGCGCGGCGTCATCCTGATGGCGCTGTCGAACAAGTTCGGCGACATGGTGCTGACCACCGGCAACAAGTCTGAAATGTCGGTCGGATACGCGACGCTCTATGGCGACATGAACGGGGGCTATAATCCGCTCAAGGACATTTGGAAAACCGATGTCTTCGCCCTCTGCCGCTGGCGCAATGAAAACCATGCGCTGGATCTGAAAGGGCCGAAACGCCAGGTCATCCCGGAGCGGATCATCACGAAACCGCCAAGCGCCGAGTTGCGCGAGGATCAACGAGACGACGACTCCCTCCCGCCGTATGATATTCTGGATCCGGTCCTTGAGGCGCTGGTCGAAAAGGAAATGTCGGTCCGCGATATCGCCGCGCTGGGGTATGACGAAAAAATTGTGCGCCGCGTGGAGCATCTTGTATACGTCGCGGAATATAAACGCCGTCAGGCGCCGCCCGGCCCGAAAGTGACGGCCGTCAATTTTGGCCGCGACCGCCGCTACCCCATCACCAATGGCTGGCGGGACCGGTAGGGCGTTTGACCCGTTTGCGCGGCTCCGCTAAGGCGTCCGCTTTTCAAATCAGAAGTACCTCATGCCCGCACCCGTCGTCCGTTTCGCGCCGTCGCCCACCGGCAAGCTCCATGTGGGCAATGTTCGCGCCGCTTTGTGGAACTGGCTGCTGGCGCGCAAGGAAGAGGGCAGGTTCATCCTGCGCATTGACGACACCGACCAGGAACGCTCCACCAAAGAGTACGAAGACGCCATTAAGGCGGACCTAGAGTGGCTCGGGCTGAACTGGGACGAAACGGTCAATCAATCCGACCGCTTCGGGCGTTATGACGCCGCGAAAGAACACCTTATCGAGGCCGGATTGCTTTATCCCTGTTACGAGACGGCGGAAGAACTCGATCGCAAAAGAAAGCTGCAGCGCGCGCGCGGCCTGCCGCCGGTCTATGATCGCGGCGCGCTCGATCTTTCCGATGATGACAAGACGAAACTCGAAGCAGAGGGACGAAGGCCCCATTGGCGCTTTAAGCTATCGCAAAAGCCTGTTGCGTGGGGCGATCTCATCCGCGGCGAGACGACCGTCGATACGGCAAGCGTGTCCGATCCGGTGCTGATTCGCGAAGACGGCATGTATCTTTATACGTTGCCAAGCTGCGTCGACGATATTGATCTTGAGATCACCCATGTCATGCGCGGCGAGGACCACGTCACCAATACGGGCGTCCAGATCGAGATTTTCATGGCGCTGGGCGGCCAGCCGCCGCAATTCGCCCATCACTCGTTGCTCGTCGGCAAGGACGGAGAGGGACTGTCGAAGCGCTTCGGATCGCTCTCCATCGAAGCTATGCGCGAGGCGGGCTTGGAGCCCGCCGCGATAACGAGCCTTCTCGCCAAGCTCGGCACTGCCGATCCGGTGGCGCCAGTTGCGGACGTCGCGGCCCTTGCCAATACCTTTGACTTAGATCGCGTGGGCCGCGCGCCAGCGCGCTTTGACATGGCCGAGCTCGAAGCGCTCAACGGCAAGTTGCTGCATGAAACGGACTATGCGACCGTCGCCGGTCGCGTTGCGCCCTTCGACGCCGACGAAGATTTGTGGCTTGCCGTGCGCGGCAATATCGAGCGGGTGAGCGACGTCGAACAATGGGCGAAAATCGTCCGCGGTGAGATCGATCCTGTCATCGAAGATGCGGCGTTTACGGGCGAAGCCGCCGCGCTCGTGTCCGACAGTCTCGACGGTGACAGCTGGGCGGCGCTCACCTCAGCGCTTAAAGAGAAAACCGGCGCCAAGGGGAAGAAGCTGTTTATGCCGTTGCGCCTAGCGCTGACGGGTCAACCTCGCGGGCCGGAGATGGCGGCGCTCTTTCCGCTGATCGGCGCGAAGAAAGCCCGCGCGCGCCTGCGCGGCGAACGAGCGTAGGGCGTCTGTTAGGATTTATCGATCGCCTTAGCGATCTTCGCCAATCCTGAATGTATGGCGCCGCCGACGATAACAGCTCCGACAATAATTCCGACAAATAACAAGATCGCATCGGGTTCCATGTTGGTCCTCCCTCCGGATTTTAGGTGCGCGCGTCAGCGAAGAACAACGCCTTGTCCGAGTCAATGCTGTTACTTGGCCCGATTAAGACATTCGAACAGCCTATCGATAGCGCCAACAAGCCCCGCCTTTGCCGACCGTTCAACTCCCAAATTATCTATTGAGCTATAGCTTTTTTTACAGTCTCAAGAGCCTTTTTTTCGGCGCGATAGGTGTCTCGGTAATAAGTGATGACCGCCTTCGCGACGGCGTCTTGCTGATGCAGTTTCAATCGAGCGGAGACAATCGCATCAGCTTTGGACAGTGCTTTGTCACACGCTGACAACGCAGCGACAGCATCCTTTCTCGGCAAGGTCGGCACGAATACCAAGCCGGCTATGCGATCAGAATATACAGAGGCGTCGGACCGCATGGCGCCCGCTACGAGTGCTTTGAATTCTCTCTTGCCCTTTGGCGTCAGTTCAAAGGCGGTGCGTTTAGGGCCTTTGTTTCCCATCTCTTTCTTCGCCGTAACCGCGCCATCGCGCGCAAGGTCTTTGAGGACTTTATATATCGTCGACATTCCTATTGCCGCCCAGCGGCGCAATTCTGTGTCGTCGACAAATTTTTCCATTTCGAACCCGTAGCGCAGCCCAATTGACAAAAGGCCGAGCACGATCATCCGTGGTTGCTGCAAAAGCCGCTCCTCACATATGCGCTTGCTAACTATTCTATCTTAGAATACCGTATTAAATGTCCGAGCGATACGCAATGGCGCCGCTAATTGATGATGCACGAAAAGGAGCGACAGACATGCGTATTTTTAAGATCTTCAGTATTGCCATAGCCGCAATCATCGGGCTTTGCGTTGTTGCGGTGGGCGCAGTCTGGGTTTTAAACCCCTTTGCGCCAATAGTTGTTGTTAGCGACCCGGGGCAGACTGGCGAACGGATAACCGACAATGGCTTGTTCGCGAACTACTACCCGGTCGCCGGTGACGGCCAGCACCCCGCGATACTTTTGCTCGGCGGATCTGAGGGCGGCATAGGCACAGGCATGTCTCGGATGGCGGTGACGCTTCAAGACGAAGGCTACGCGGTTTTAAGCCTTTCGTATTTCGGCGCCCCTGAACAACCCGGCAAGTTGGAGTTGGTGCCGCTGGAGTTATTCGATCAGGCGATTGACTGGATAAAATCGCAGTCCAACATTGACGGCGATCGATTAGCGGTGATCGGCGCCTCGAAGGGGGCGGAAGCTGCGCTGATCGTTGCAACTCGACACCCTGAATTACGTATGGTTGTCGCTGGCATGCCATCAAGCGTCGCTTGGCAGGGCATCGACTTTAATGTCCTAAACTACATTTTTAATCCGCCAAACGGATCCTGGTCACTTAACGAAGAACCCATTCCATTTGTTCCGTATGTCAAAGAATTCGCGAATGGCCCATTTGAACTTTATGTGAAAAGCCTTGCTGAGAAATCCAATTACCCCGATGCAATTATTCCAATCGAAGCGACCCGCGCAACAGTATTTTTGGTTTGCGGCAAGGATGACGCTTTATGGCCTTCTTGTGAAATGGCGGAGCAGATAAAGATGCGCGCCGTGGAACGGCAGGGGCCGGAAGTCACCGTCCTGGCTTATGATGACGCAGGACATGGCGGCTTTGGCGTACCAGTAGAACCGACCAACCCGAATTTTGGCAATCTCGCCGGTCTGGGCGGAACCGCTCACGGCAACAATGCAGCTCGCATCGACGGATGGGCCCGAATGCTGGAGCACTTGGAGTCTGCGCTCAAACCGGGATCCGATTCATAAGCGCCGATGTCCGCTCTCGCCGAAGAAGCGACAATCGTGCCGCGCGTCTAATTTGAATTTGCCGCGCATTTTCGCAACCTCTGCGCGAAAATCTTCATGAATCCCGCGTCGATTGCCGTTCGCAACGGACGGTCGATACGTAACAGCGTGTGTGGCAAGCGGATTTATGGTGCGGGTGTGATTTGGCTGAATGATACCAGAAGAAACCCGCCGGCGGGCCTCGCCCGTTACCGTAAATGGCGCCCCGCAATTAGCGATAACCGACGCGTGACCATCGCGCGGCGCGGCCGACCCGGCTTCCGGCGCGACGCAAGCCCTGATAGGACACTCGCCATGCCTCACGCCCTGAACCCCGTTTTCGCAAACCGGCCGCAGTCAATCTTCCCGACCATGTCGAGGCTGGCGAAGGAACATGGCGCGATCAATCTCGGCCAGGGCTTTCCGGATGAGGACGGGCCGGCGGAGATCCGCAAACTTGCAGCAACGCTGACATCAGAAGGGCCGAACCAGTATGCGCCGGTGGAAGGCGTGCCCGCCCTGCGTCAGGCGGTTGCGGCGGACAATAAGCGTTTTTATGGGCTCGATATCGATCCGGAGACGGAGACGCTGGTGACGTCGGGAGCGACCGAGGCGCTGGCCGCCGCGTTTCTCGGGTTTCTCTCGCCTGGCGATGAAGCGATCGTCTTGGCGCCGTTTTATGAGTGCTATGCGCCGCAGATCGAGGCTGCGGGCGCGCGCGTTGTTCCCGTTAATCTCGCGCCGCCGGCTTGGCGTCTATCCTCGGAGGCGCTGAGCGCCGCCCTCACGCCGGCGACGAAACTCATCGTCATCAATACGCCCCACAATCCCCTCGGCAAGGTGATGGGCGTCGAAGAGCTTGAGATTGTCGCGTCGGCGGCGCGCAAACATGATCTAATCGTCATTTGCGATGAGGTCTATGAGCATCTGATCTTTGACGGTCGCGACCACGTCACCTTGCTGTCGCTGCCGGACATGTTCGAGCGGGCGGTGCGCATCGGGTCGGCCGGCAAGACCTTTTCGCTTACCGGGTTCCGCATCGGATATGCGACCGGGCCCGCGCCATTAATCACCGGAATCATGAAGGCCCATCAGCATCTCGCCTATACGAGCCCGGCGCCGTTGCAGGAAGCGGTCGCCCACGGGCTGGCGTTCGGCGACGAGTACTATTCAGCGTTTCGCACCGATATGCAGGCGAAACGGGATCGCCTAAGCGACGGCTTGGCGGCGGCGGGCTTTGAGGTTCTGCCCTGTGAGGGAACCTACTTCATAACTGTTGATATCCGTTCCGTGGGCCGCGACGATGATGTCGCTTTCTGCTGTGAGATTACGGAGAAGGCGAAAGTCTGCGCCGTTCCGATTTCGGCTTTCTATCATCCATCTCAGGAAGATCGCCCGCGCCAGTTCGCTCGGTTTTGTTTCTGCAAAAAATTCGAAATACTGGATGAAGCAGCGCGGCGGCTAAAGACGTACTTTTCGTGATGCGCGACGCGTTATTATAGAACGTATAGGGAATATCTTGATGCACAATTTGATAATGTTGGTTGCGGCTGCATTGCTTTGTTCGTCGTGCGTTGCACGCACAATTGGGTCTGTTGCGAGCGCCGGCGTTGGCGTCGGTGTGGGCGCGGCGAAAACCGGCGTGAAGACGACGGGCGCCGTGGTTGATGCGGCGACGCCCGACGGCGATAATGCCCATGATCACCATCATGACGACGATGATCCACGTCCCTTCGATGTGACGCGCGACGCGAGCGCCGACGTCGACGCGGCGCTGGCGGCGGCCGGGGAGAGCGGAAAAAACGTGCTGCTCGTCCTTGGCGGCAATTGGTGCCACGATAGCCGCGGGCTCGCCGCAAAATTTGAAAAATCCAAGCTCGCAAGGACAATCGCGGAGAACTATGAACTCGTGTGGGTCGATGTGGGTCATCGCGACCGGAACCTGCACGTGCCGGCGCGCTTCGGTATTCCTGAACTCTACGGAACGCCGACCGTGCTTATCCTCTCGGCGGATGGCGCCCTTTTGAACCGGGAGAGCGTTCACGATTGGCGTACGGCTGACTCAAAACCGTATGGCGAGACGCTTGCCTATTTCCGGGATTACGCGATGCGAGCGCGAACCGCCGAATGAAACACGTCCGCGCATGTGTCGTGCAGGCCGGATCGAAGCTATTCGATACGCCGGCGACTCTAGAGAAGCTGGAAACGCTTGCGTCGGCGGCGGCGAGGGGCGGCGCCGAGCTTGCAGTTTTTCCAGAGGCGTTTGTGGGCGGATATCCGAAGGGGCATGATTTCGGCGCGCCCGTCGGGTCGCGGAGTGCCGACGGCCGCGACTGGTTTCGACGCTACCATGAAAGCGCCATCGACGCGCCGGGACCGGCGACAGAACGTATCGCAAGCGCGGCCGCGGAAAACAAATTGAACATTGTCGTTGGCGTCATCGAACGCGAGGGAGGCACGCTTTATTGCACGGCGCTGTCTTTCTCGGCCGATGGACGTTTGATCGGCAAACGGCGAAAATTGATGCCGACCGCGGCTGAACGAGTGATCTGGGGGCAGGGCGACGGATCGACGCTCGATCTTGTTGACTTCCCGTTTGGGCGCGCCAGCGCGCTAATTTGCTGGGAGAACTTTATGCCAATGGCTCGGATGAGTCAGTATGCTCAAGGCGTCGAAATCTGGTGCTCGCCGACTGTCGATGATCGCGAAAGCTGGGCCGCGCTGATGCGCACAATTGCTTTGGAAGGGCGCTGTTTTGTACTGTCGGCGAGCCAGTTCTTGCGCCGCGCCGACGCGCCCGAAGACTATCATCCGGTCCAGGGCGATGCGCCGGATACGGTGCTGATTAATGGCGGCTCAATAATCGTTTCGCCGCTGGGCGCCGTTCTCGCCGGGCCCGTCTATGGCGAAGACGCCATGATATTTGCTGACCTTGATCCGGGAGAGATCGCCCGCGGTAAAATGGATTTCGACGTCGCCGGGCACTACGCCCGGCCTGACGTCTTTCATTTAAACATCGATCGGCGCCCTAAATCGCCCGTTGACTGATCGATTACGCTCCCTGCTTGCGCTGAGAGTCCGTCCAGAATGACACGCAGGGGATTTTCGACGTATCGCAGCGATGGGCGTATTTGCGCGCAATTTCAGTGACCTCGTCGAACAGGCCCTCTTCCAGCGTGATGGGTTCGAGACCAAGGCCGAGGAGTCGCTGGTTTTCAACGTCGAGCTCGTTTTCGGCCGCTTCGTTGCGCGGATTGTCGACATTGGCGATTTCGGCGCCGGTCTTGTCGGCGATCATCTTGGCGAGATCTCGTACCCTGTGGGTTTCCGTCATCTGATTGAGAATCTGCACCCGTTCGCCATGTTGCGGCGGGTTTTCAATCGCGAGCTGGATGCAACGCACCGTGTCCTGAATATGGATGAAGGCGCGGGTCTGACCGCCGGTGCCGTGCACAGTGAGCGGATGACCGACCGCCGACTGCATCAAAAAGCGATTTAACACGGTGCCGTAATCGCCGTCGTAGTCGAAACGGTTGATGAGCCGTTCGTCTTTGCGCGTCTCATTCGTCTGCGTTCCCCAGACGATGCCCTGGTGGAGGTCCGTAACTTTCAGCCCGTCATTCTTGTTGTAGAATGCGAACAACAATTGGTCCTGGGTTTTCGTCATGTGATAGATCGAGCCGGGATTCGCCGGATAGAGAATCTCCTGGCGGATTTCGCGGCCGTCATCGGTTTCGATTTTCACGGGCAGATAGCCTTCGGGGATCTTCATGCCAGCGGTGCCGTATCCGTAGACTCCCATCGTACCTAGATGAACGAGATGCGAATCAATGCCGGCCTCGACGATGGCGGCCAGGATATTGTTGGTGGCGTTGAGGTTGTTATCGACCGTATATCGTTTGTGATAGGACGACTTCATTGAATAGGGCGCTGCGCGCTGCTCAGCGAAGTGAACGATGGCCTCGGGCTTTTCCTCCTCCATGAGATGAAGAAGTCGCGCGTAGTTTTTTGCGACGTTGATGTTTTCGAACCGAACGGTTTTGCCCGAAACCTCTTTCCACGCCGCGAGACGCACGGAGAGCGGCTGGATCGGCGTCAACGATTCGACTTCCAGCTCGACGTCAATCTTCCGGCGTGACAAGTCGTCAACGACGACAATGTCATGGCCAAGGTTTGACAGATGCAGTGCTGTCGGCCAGCCGCAAAACCCATCGCCGCCTATAACCAGGATTTTCATGTTTTTCTCCGCAACTCGTTCATCAGGGCGCGCTTCTAGCGACCCCCGCACGGAAAATAAAGACCGCCGGCGGGCAAGCCGTTCGACGAGAGTTGGGCGATGTTTCGGTGCTGTCGGGGCTAGAGCGAGAGTGCTTTGACGACCGGACGCAGGGCTCCTCGCCAGTCCGGTTGGGCGATGCCGAAATCCCGCTCAATGCGCGCGCAATCTAGGATTGTGCGCCGCGGCCGTTGCGCCGGCGCCCCGTATTCGGTGGTTGGTACTTTCTGGATGGAGACATCCATTTGAGCGATATCGAAGATCTTTTCGGCGAAGGCAGCCCAGCTGACCGCCGGCGTTCCTTGATAATGATAGACACCCGCGCCGGCGGCCCCGCGATAAATTTTGGAGGCAATGGCGACAACAGCGCGCGCCATATCGCGCGCCGGCGTTGGTCCGCCGATCTGGTCGTCGACAACTTTCAGTTCTGCGCCCGCAGCCCCCGCGCGCAGCATCGTCTTCACGAAGTTTGAGCCGTACTCGGAAAACACCCATGACGTGCGCAGGATGACCGCGTCCGGCGCCGCCGCCAATACGGCGATTTCACCTTCGTGTTTTGTTTGTCCGTATACATTCAGCGGCCCGACCGCCGAGGCTTCGTCATAATCGTCGTCGCTGGCGCCATCGAAGACGTAATCCGTTGAAAGATGCATAAAACGCGCGCCAATCGTGCGCGCCGCCGCGGCGAGCTCCGCGGGCGCGTCGGCGTTTAGGCGCCGCGCTGCGGCGCGTTCCATTTCTGCTTTGTCGACGGCTGTGAAGCCTGATGCGTTGACGATGATATTTGGTGCGGCATCGCGCAGCGCTTTGGCGCCGGCGCCGGGGATCATTAGATTACAGTCGGTCGAACCGAGGGACATCAGCTCAATCGCACCGGCCTCGTCGCGCAGGCAGCGCGCGACCTGTCCGTTTTTGCCAAAAACAAGCATTCGCATGGCTCAGGAGTAACATGGGCGCCTGGACGAAGGGAGGTCCTGGGTGATGAATGATATTGTTAGCCGGTGTTCAACGGCGACATGCCGAACCGAAAGGGCTGGCAAGCGCAACCGCGCGCTGGCCAGTCAGGCCGCCCCAGCAGCGGTCGTTGCAATGCGATTGACCGTGAGACCTTATTGAGGTGGTGGAGCTAGGCGGAATCGAACCGCCGACCTCTTGAATGCCATTCAAGCGCTCTCCCAACTGAGCTATAGCCCCTAGAATTCCTTATCCGGCTGGGACCGGAGGCGGTATACAGACCACCGAAAGAGCGCCGGAAATTACCCGCGCCATGCGGCCGGCGCAAGCGCCGAATGGCTGGCCCGGTTAGTCGTCGTCGCCGCCCTTCTTGACGATTGACGAAACGTCGTCGTCTGCATCGTCGTCGACGAGCAGTCCCGTATTGTCGTCCTCTTTGTCATCGTCGTCATCATCATCGAGGTCGACGCCGAGATCGCCAAGGGCGCTCAATTCATCATCATCGTCGTCTTTATCGTCGTCGTCCTCATCGAGTGCGGCCGCGCGCTTGGATTCCGGCGCCTTTTTCTCTTCATCAGCGCTCTCAAGAGATGTTTCCTGGGCCGGTTTGGCGGGCTCTTCCTTCTCTTTGCCGTCGCTTTCTTCCTCGGCGCGCGTTTTGCGCGGCTTCAGCAACGATTCCGGTACGAATTCGTGGGCGCATTTCGGGCAATGGGCCGGTTCCTTATTCAGGTCGTAAAACCGTGTCCCGCACTCCGGACAATCACGTTTGACGCCAAGTTCTGGTTTGCTCATGAGAATCGCCGATGGTTGCGTTGTCGAAAGAAGCGCGCGTGTTGCCACGCGATTGCCCGGCTGTCAAAAGGAATGACGTCGCAAGCGCCCTTCGGCGTCGGGCCCGGGAAGGATTGGATATTTTGCCGTTGCTGATCGGACCGATGATCGCGCGCAAATCTGGCCCGCTCGCTGGCGCATGTGCAGCGCCGGGCGATAAGTCGATTTCCCACCGCGCGCTGATCTTTTCGGCGCTGGCTGACGGTGAATCGACTGTTTCCGGCCTGCTTGAGGGAGACGACGTTCTGCGGACCGCCGCCGCCATGCGCGCGCTTGGCGTCGATGTTGAACGAGAGGGTGATGATTGGCGGGTTCGCGGCGGCCGATGGCGATCGCCCGTCCATCCGCTTTACTTCGGTAATTCCGGAACCGGCGCGCGGCTGGTGATGGGCGCCGTCGCGGGCGCGGGCGTCGCCGCCTCGTTCGACGGCGATAAAAGCCTCAGATCGCGACCTATGGGGCGCGTTCTTGAACCCTTGCGGATGATGGGTCTGGCCGCTACCGCCCGCGACAGCCGGTTGCCCGTTGCCATCGAAGTCGGAGGCCAGTTGAAGGCTGTGTCCTGCAAGCTCGCAAAGCCGTCCGCGCAGGTGAAATCGGCGATATTGCTCGCAGCGCTCGGGGCGAATGGCGTCACGCGCGTACATGAGCCGGATCGTTCGCGCGATCACACGGAACGGATGCTGGGCGCATTCGGCGCCGAGCTTACGTTCGAGCCAGACGGCGCCGCGGGAAGATACATCTCATTGCGTGGCGGCCAGCGTCTTCATCCTACTAGGGTTGCGGTGCCGGGCGATCCGTCGTCGGCTGCTTTTTTGGCCGCCGCCGCCGCCATCACGCCCGGCTCGGACGTCACAATCAAAAACGTACTCGTCAATCCGCTACGCACGGGTTTTTACAAAACGTTGCGGGATATGGGCGCTGACATCGCGTTCGAAAATCAACGTGAGTCCTCCGGCGAGCCGATCGCTGACATTCGTGCGCGGCATTCCGTGTTACACGGTGTTGACGTTCCAGCGGAACGCGCGCCATCGATGATCGATGAATATCCGATCCTCTCTGTCGTTGCGGCTTATGCAAGCGGCGAAACCAAAATGCATGGACTCGAAGAATTGCGCGTCAAGGAAAGCGACCGCGTCGCCGCAACGGAAAGCGGACTTGTGGCAAACGGCGTCGACGTCACCAGCGGTGAGGATTGGCTGCGCGTTATCGGAGACGGTTCGCCGCCGGCGGGCGGCGCACGGGTCAAAGTCGAACACGATCACCGTATCGCAATGAGTTTCTTGGTCATGGGGCTTGCCGCCGGATCACCGGTCGAAATCGACGACGGCGCTATGATCGCGACGAGTTTTCCGGCCTTTGGCGAGGTCATGTCCGCAATCGGCGCCGATATCGCGACAATGTAATTTGACGCTGATCCCTGCCTTGCGCGACAGGGGCGCCATTCGTTAAGGAGAGCGCCCATGGACGCCTCCTTCGTTATTGCGCTCGATGGGCCGGCCGCCTCCGGCAAGGGAACGCTGGCGCGGCGAATTTCCGATCAGTACGCTTTCGCCTATCTCGATACCGGGACGCTCTATCGCGGCGTCGCATGGACAATGCTGCAATCGGGTCTCGATCCCGCGGATGAAGAGCGCGCGGTCGATGCGGCGCGGCGCTATGACCACACGGCGATCGCCGGCGCGGACATCCGCACGCGAGCCGTGAGCGCGGCGTCATCCGTGGTCGCCAAGAACCCGGGCGTCCGGGCGGCCCTCCTCGACTTTCAGCGGCGCTTCGCCAAGGCGCCGCCGGGCGGCGTGCGCGGCGCTATTCTTGACGGGCGCGATATCGGCACGGTCGTCTGCCCCGACTCGGCGGTGAAGTTTTTCGTGACGGCCAACGCCGCGGTGCGGGCCAATCGCCGCTGGCTGGAGCTGGTTGTGGCGCGC
Source organism: Hyphococcus sp. (assembly GCA_965243785.1). Classification (GTDB taxonomy): domain Bacteria; phylum Pseudomonadota; class Alphaproteobacteria; order Caulobacterales; family Parvularculaceae; genus Hyphococcus. Next base: position 51,504 of record CBDEVX010000016.1, read on the forward strand.
CCGGATCTCACGGAAGCGGACGTTTACAAGGACTTACTGGAGCGCGACGCCCGAGACGCCGGCCGGGCCGACGCCCCCATGACCCGGGCGGACGACGCGGAGTTGCTTGATACCACCCATTTGTCTATAGACGCGGCCTTCGCGGCGGCGCGCCGCGTCATTGACGGTGCCCTTCAGCGCTGCGGCTGAGACGAAACCTCGGCCAACGGCGGTGAAGAGGCGGTTTTTGTGTTTCCGCTCATGAGCGACTTTGCGCCGCTTAACTTTAACTCGGCTTTACCGTCCGGGATCGAAGCAACGGGTCCTGGAAAGACCGCCGGATCAACCGGTCGGCCCTAACCAATACGGCTTGCGCCGAACTTAATGGAGTAACCAGACCCCCGTGTCTTCAACTGAAACCCTCAACCCGACCCGCGATGCTTTCGCGGAAATGTTAGAAGCCTCCCTCGTCGATCGCCAGGATTTTGAAGAAACTGTCGTTAGCGGCAAGATCACGGCCATCGAAAAAGACGTCGCCGTTATCGACGTCGGCCTCAAAACTGAAGGCCGCGTACCGCTCAAGGAATTTTCGCAACCTGGCAAGCCCGCTGAATTAAGCGTTGGCGATACCGTCGAAGTTTACGTTGAACGCGTTGAAAACGCGCTCGGCGAGGCTGTGATCAGCCGCGAAAAAGCGCGCCGCGAAGAAGCGTGGGAACGCCTTGAAAAGATTTTCGATACCGGCGAGCGCGTCGACGGCGAGATCTTCAACCGCGTCAAAGGCGGTTTCACGGTCGATCTCGGCGGCGCCGTGGCGTTTCTGCCCGGCAGCCAGGTCGATATCCGCCCGGTCCGCGACGCAGGTCCGCTGATGAACATCCCGCAGCCCTTCCGTATCCTGAAAATGGACAAGCGGCGCGGTAATATCGTTGTTTCCCGCCGCTCGATCCTCGAGGAGGACCGCGCCGAACATCGCCAGGAAGTCGTCAAGGAGCTCAATGAGGGCGACGAGCGCGAAGGCGTTGTGAAGAACATCACTGACTACGGCGCGTTCGTTGAACTTGCTCCGGGCGTTGATGGTCTGCTCCACGTGACCGACATGTCATGGAGCCGGGTCAATCATCCGTCCGAGGTTCTCGGCGTCAACGACACCGTCCGTGTCAAAATCATCAAGATCAACCCGGATACCCACCGTATTTCCCTCGGTATCAAGCAATTGTCGCCTGATCCGTGGGAAGGCGTTGCGGCAAAGTACCCGATCGACGCAAAGTTCAACGGCAAAGTCACCAACATCACTGACTATGGCGCCTTCGTTGAACTGGAAGACGGCATCGAAGGGCTCGTCCACGTTTCGGAAATGAGCTGGGTGAAGAAAAACGTGCATCCGGGCAAAATCGTTTCGACCTCTCAGGAAGTCGAAGTCATGGTGCTCGAAGTCGACGAAGGCAAACGCCGGATTTCCCTGGGCCTGAAACAGTGCCTCGACAATCCCTGGGAGCGTTTCGCCGAGGAGCATCCCCTGAATTCGGTCATTGAAGGCGAGATCAAGAACATCACCGAGTTCGGTCTGTTCGTTGGTCTTACGGAAGAAATGGACGGCATGGTCCACCTTTCCGATCTTGACTGGAACCGGTCCGGTGAAGAGGCGATCAAGGATTACGAAAAAGGCCAGATGGTCAAAGCGAAAATCCTCGACGTCGATCCAGAGAAGGAACGCATCTCTCTTGGCGTTAAGCAAGTCGGTTCCGATCCGATGGAAGCGATCGGTGAGTTGAAGCGCGGCGACGATGTCACTTGCACGGTGACGGCGATCGAAACCGGCGGCATCGAAGTGCAGTTGTCCGGCGCCGACGGGCCGAAAGCGTTCATTCGCAAATCCGATCTGTCGAAAGAACGCTCCGAACAGCGCCCGGAACGGTTTGCGGTTGGCGACAAGGTTGACGCGCGCGTTACGTCTATCGATTCAAAAACGCGGCGCATCAACGTATCCATCAAGGCGCGCGAAGTCGCGGAAGAAAAAGAGGCGGTCGAGCAATTCGGTTCTGCGGATTCCGGCGCCTCGCTCGGCGACATTCTCGGCGCTGCGCTGAAAGAGAACGAAAAAGACGACTGATCTTTCGCAAGCAATCATTAAAAAACCCCGGCCGTTTGGCCGGGGTTTTTTATTTCGACGCTTGGTTTTCCTGCGTTAACGGCTGTTGCGAATGACCGGGTCATGTTGCACCGGGTCCTTTTCGCCGGGCACCCGAACCCGAAGCGCGTAGGTGTAAACGAGGCCATCGTCGTTTTTATCGACGACTTGCGTGCACTGGCCGCCTTTGATGGTCGCAAAAGCGAAGAATTGATCGCCCTCATAGGGCCCTTTGGGACTTGCGCCCGGCGGCAACAATTCCGAAAGCTCAATCCAAATGCCGGCGTCGCCCTTGCTTTTCTTCACGAAGCGAACACCGTCATTGTATGTTTCATCGTCAAGGCAGATCCTGATCAGCACTTCGTTGCCGCGACCACGCCCCTCGGAAAAATCCATATTGCCTTTCGGATCGACATCGTTGCCTGCATAACGGAAATCAAATCCGCCATTTGCGTTGCGAGAGACATTGACGGTGCTGTCAGCCTCGATCTGTCCCCTCGGCTGCATCGGTTCCGGATCAGGGTCCGGCGCGGGCGGTGGAGGCGGCGGCGGGGGCGGCGGCGTGTGACAGCAGCCAGCGAGAAACAGCGCAAGGCCGCCGCCAATCAGAGTTTTCGAAATCGTAGCTTTTCCGAGCATGCCCACCTTCTCCCCGGCAAATTGCGTGTGAAGCAAAGATGGTATCGGTTAACCGGGGCGGCGTAAACCAGCGACGAAGCGCTTACTCGGCGCCGTCTCGCAACGCAGCAAACATTGGATGGCTATAACCGGAAGCCTGTAATTCGCTCGCGATCAGCCGACATTCGGCGTCCTTGTTGGCGGTTTTACACAACCGGTACATCGAAAAACGTTCTACAGCTGACAAGCGGGCTTTGTTGCTCTGCATGATCTCAAGCGCCGTTCGGAACAATTCCGCGCTGCGTGGCTCGTCGCTCATATCCGAATAGTAATTTCCAAGGGCGAGGCCGCCTTCGCCGATGATGTCCAGATCCGGCCGATCGGCATTGCGCGCTATTTCGAATTTTTCGAGCAATCGTGACGCCGCATTGTTGCGCACCAGCGGATCGCCACCGGCGAGGACGCGGCGCGCAAGCGCGCGCGCGTAAACTTTCTGTGCAGAGATATCCGACCCATCCATTTCCACGACCGACGCGGCCAGCGCCACGGCGCGATCAGCCGTTTCTGTTTCCAGGGCCTTGTCGCTTTTGAGAAACGCCATCTGCGAGCGTAATATTTCGACCTGCGCCGCGTCGCGTTTCCAGAACGCATTGTCCGGGTCGCGTGCGACAAGCCTGTCCGAGATGCGCTTGGCGTCTTCGATCGTCGCTGCCGCGTCCGCGACCTCGCCCATGGCAAGGCTGGTCTCGGCTAGCCGGCTTTTGGCGACGGCGACGGGATCGATGATTTGCGTGTCGTCGGGGCGGCGCTGCAGGAGCGGTGCATAAACTTCAAGTTGCTCTGAAATAACTGCGTTTGCGTCGGCATATTCGCCCTGTTCCATTTTCGCGAGCGCAAGCCATGACAATGCGTAAGCATATTCGATGGCGAATGTGTCGTCAGACGGATCGGCGTCGCGCATAACGCGCCAGGCTGCGGCCGATTGCTCGAAATAGGAAACGGCGTCAGCCCATGTTTCCCGCGCAAACTCCAGAGCGCCAAGATTACTTGTGGCGAAAGCGAGTTCCATGCGCCATTTCGGATTGGCCGCATCAAACGCAACGAGTTTTTTTGCGAGATCCAGATATCCGCCTAGGTGCGTTTCCGCTGTCGCAAGGTCGCCGCGCTGATGCGCTATATAGCCGACATAGAAAACGCTCTGCGCGTGATCAAACATTCGGTCCGGATTGTGCGGTTCACGGCTAAGCAGTTCCTCCGTTGTTGCGGCTGCTGCCTCATAGGCGGTCAGCGCCGCATCGAGATCATTACGACGCTGATCGATGTCGCCGACAAGGAGTTGCGCCTTTGCGCGCCGGCTGAGGCTTATCGCGTCGAGGCGATCGGGATTTTGCGCTTCGTAATAATCGAGGAGTTTTTCGCCCGTTGAATCGAGTGCGTCGAGGCGCCCGACGGTTTCAAGTTTGTCGCGGAGATCGGTCAACATGAATTCGACGAGGCCCTCTGCTTCGCGGCGCTGCATCTGTGCTTCGGTCCGCGCATCGAGGGCGAACCAGGTCAGGCCGGCCATGGCGAGGGTTGCTATGGACAACCCGCCTGTCGCGATCTTCATATTGCGGTTACGGCGGTTCTGATCGCGTTGAACGAGATCGTCGAGGCCGACGCCGAGCAATCCGGCGACGACCTTCAAAAGGGCGTACTTCTCGCCGTCGCCCGTTTCGCGCATATCTGCGGCCAGCGGTTCGGCGGCGACATCGGAAATTTTTCCGTCCGCATCGATGCGGTAGCGTAATGACGGCGGAAAAAGTTTCGCCGGGTCCGAAACGCCCGCCGTTACCTCGTTATCAATGATGACGCCGAGCAGTCGATCTTCGCCGTGCAGTTTTTTGAAACGCGCGACTTCCTTATCGACCCATTCAGACGCGGCCGCCGCCGGCGAACACAGCACGATCAAAAAACGCGAACGCTCAAGCGCCTTCTCGACGCTTGCCGACAGATCGCCGGATGTGGGCAGATCTTCGCGATCCCTGAAAATCGGCGTCAGGCGCTGCGGCACCGATCCTTCGCGGGTCATGGCGCCGACAAGCTTTCGCGGGACGCGATAGGCCTCCAGTTTTCGGTGCAGGCGTTCGCCGGCCTCGCGATCGCGATGACTGTAGCTAATGAAGGCTCGATATCGCTGGTCGACCATGCGGGCGCTCTCCCGCGGTGCATCATAATGAAGAAAAAAGGCGACGGCGAATCGAATGGCGGGCGATTAGTGGTTGCTGCTGCAAGCCTCTCGCACAATCGCCCAGTCAGCGTCGCTGAGCGGCAACGGGCCTGACGCGCCTGCGCGGGCGGTTGCGGCCGCAATCCGCTGATCAGTCGCCGGGTGCGTTTTCAGCCAGTTCGGCAGTCTTCGCCGGTCGTCGGTTGCGGCGTCGGCGCTTCCTGTTTCATCGTCGCCACTGCTGGTGATGGCGGCGAAGGCGCGGGCCAATGCCGCCGGATCGAGACCGGCGCGGTCCATGATCTCGTAGGCGGCGTCGTCGGCGGCGGCCTCCTGGTCACGGGTATGGCGCAACTGGGTAAGTTGGCCGGCGATCAACACAGCCTGTTGCGCGAGGCCCGATCCGCCGGTGATCACTTCGAGCAGCAGCCCGAGACCGGCATTACGATAAAATGCGCGCAGGCCGTCGCGATTGCGAACATGGCCAAGCTCATGCGCCATGACCGCGAGAAACGCTTCCTGATCATCACGTAACGCATCGAGCAGGCCGGACGTCGCCATGATCTGTCCGCCGGGCAGGGCGAATGCGTTCGGCGCCGATGTCCGCACGACATTCACATGGATGGTTTCAAATCCCACTTCGCCTTTCGCCGCCATCTCTTCCATTACAGGCGTCAGCAGGTCGATTGATTGATCGTTGGCGCAGCGCCGGAAGACCGTCTGGATCTGCGCCGCCATATTGGCGCCGATGCGCTGTTCGAAATCTTTTGGCGTTGCTTGCGCCAGCGGACCGGACGCGGCCGGCACGCCGACAAAAAGGATCGCCGCGATTATGCCGGCGGCGACGATCATCGCAAGAATGGCCATGCCGAGCCGGCGTGCGCCCGCATAGCGGCCGTGTTGGTCCGCGGCGTACTCCGCCAGCGCGTCGCGCGCCGCCGCTGGCAACACCAATGCGGCGTCGGGTTCCGAGCGCGCGCTCAGCCGGCATTCAGAAGACTGGCTGTCGAGGACGATGATGTCGCTATAGGGCCATGAAAACTCGCGCGCAGGCAGCTCAATGAACAGGCCGCCGGTTTCGAAGATAGCGACCGCCGGCGCCGCGACGGCGCTTTCACCGTCAAAGAATCGTCCGTCGAAGCGGCGCGTCATCAGAAGTTCGAGATGAGATCCAGCCCATCGGCCAGGCCCTCACCCTGGCTCGGCGCCAGATGTTCATTCTGCTTGATAGCGCCGAAATCAACCTCGCCGTCTAGCGAAATACGGTTGGCGATCCGTTTCCAGACTCGCATCTGCACCGCCATGAAGCCAAACCCGAGCGTAAAGACCAGCAGCAGCAGGTTCGTAATGGTCAATTCGATAATATCGACGGTCGACATGCGCGATGAGAAACGCACGCCGCCGACTTCCAGGCTCTTGATGATACGCCGGATCATAACCGCCTCGTGCCAGGCCATGGCCAGGCCGATAAAAATAATAAGGGGAATGAGCGAGGCGTAGAGCCGGATAATGAACTCAACATCCTGCGTCGTCGCCGGATCGAAATCCTCGCCGCCCATGGACATAAACATCCACCCCGCCCAGACGCCATAGCCGACGAGCCCGCCGACCCACGCCAGCGCAAAACTTGCGTAAACCGGTTCCGCCGTCGCTTCCGCATTGTTCGTGAATGAAAATTTTTCACTGCCGAAATAGGCGTTATCCCACATGCGCCGGGAAAGGCGGATGCGCGCTTCCGGACCGAACCAGCCCAGCGTGATCGCGGAGAGAATACCGTAGCCGAACATGGCGAAGCCGAAGCCGATCGCCGATCCGGTTTGCGCGAAACGAATGCCGCGATAGCGCGTGCGCGACAGATGATATCGGCGTGCAAGAAAGATCGCGATGCCGATCACGACAAACAGCGCCAGGTAAAGCGGGATAATAACGAGGAATAACAAATCGGGCCCGAGCAACAACTGCGCCGCGATGACCGCGCTGATAAAAGGTATCATCAGCGCGAAAATTGCGATCAGAAAACCGACAAAAAGCTCAAGACCGCGACCGGTGTATTCGATCGTCTCTTCACCCGCATAGGTATCCGCCCACAACCGGCGGCGAAAATGGGTGCGCCCCCAAAACCGGAAGATCGTTAAAGTGAGGATGTTCAAGACCGTGGTGTAAAAGCCGATCCAGAGCATCGCGAGAATTTTCGACCGGTTGCCCACCGGCAGATTGGCGCCGCTGACACGGTCGCCGGGTTCGCTCTTCGCCGCCTGCTCGGAAAATTCTGACATTGCCGCCCCGCTGAAATTCGCCGCCGAACCAAACGCTAGGTTCCGGCCTATTGGCTTGTCAAACCCGCCGGTTACGACTTTGTTAACGGGCCGGGAGCCTAGCATTGCCTGAATTGCCAGAGGTTGAAACGGTCCGAAGGGGCCTTGCGCCGACGCTGGATGGCGCGGTCATCCGGCGCGTCGAAGCGCGTCGGCCGGATCTCCGCTTTCCGTTTCCGGCCGGATTTGCCGGCCGTCTAACAGGCGCGCGTATCCAAGCGCTTGATCGCCGCGGTAAATTCCTGATCGCGCCGCTTTCGACGGGCGACGCATTGATCATGCATCTTGGGATGACCGGCCGGTTTACCGTTAACAGTGACCAGTCGGAACGACCGGGCCGGTTCGTGCAAGACCACGACGCGGATTTGCGGCACGATCACGTTGTTTTTCACGTTAGAGCGGACGCCGGCCAGGGCGCCGTCGTCACCTACAATGACCCGCGCCGGTTTGGGTTTATGGATCTGGCTCCGTACGCCCAAATCGAGAAGTCGCCTCATTTCAACGGCATGGGCCCGGAACCGCTCGGCGCCGCTTTTACGGCCGCGTGGTTCAATCAGGCGCTTAAAGGCCGATCGACGTTCATCAAGGCGGCATTGCTTGACCAGCGCCTTGTCGCCGGCATCGGAAATATCTACGCCTGTGAGGCTCTCTTTCGGGCGCGCATATCGCCGAAACGCCGCGCCGCGTCCGTTGCGGGGCGGCGGAGCGAACGGCTCCATGCAGCCATTATTGCGGTTCTGACAGAGGCGATCGCGGCTGGCGGATCAACCTTGCGGGATTTTGCGGGCGCCGATGGGGCGCTTGGCTATTTCCAGCACCGGTTCGACGTCTATGGGCGCGAGGGAGAGGCCTGCCCCGCCTGCGCCGCGCCTGTTCGTCGGCTGACTCAGGCGGGGAGGTCGACCTTTTACTGCGGCCGCTGCCAACGTTAGAAAAAGGCAAGGAAATATGCGCTGTGAGGCCGGTTGACGCTCTATGGGCGCATCGCTATATACGCGCGCTCGCGTCGAGGGACGCCTTCAATTAATCGCTTGTAACCGAAACGAAAAAGCAAATGGCCAATACGTCGTCCGCCAAGAAAATGGTCCGTAAAATCACCCGCCGCACCGCTGTCAACAAAGCGCGTCGGTCGCGTGTCCGGACATTCTTGCGCAGAATCGAAGAAGCGATTTCGACAGGCGACAAGTCGGCCGCCAACAACGCGTTTCGTGCAGCGCAACCGGAAATGCATCGCGCTGTTACTAAAGGCGTTATTCATAAGAAAACTGCCGCCCGTAAACTTTCGCGGCTGTCTGCACGCATTAATTCCATCAGCGCGTAACTTTTACGACGCAACCCTGCGTCGTTCCTTTCCTTGTATTGCGTCATAGATGGCGCTTAAGTAGAATGAAAAACGCAATAAATGCGTAACGCACGAGTTGCGCGTTGTGCTTGTTTCTGCGTTGCGCCGCCTAAGGTTTTGATTTGTCTTAAAACTGCAAAAAAGTTTGTCGCAACCTTCGAATCACGCTTGACCGCGCGCGAAAAAAAACTAGAGTTAACGTAGTTCACGTCGTTGCGACGTATGCGGAATAATTTCGCAAAATCAAGTTAAGATCAGTTGCGTAATCACTGGCCGCCTTGGGGAATATTAAGGCGGCGGCGCTGTATTTGTGCGATCGGAAAGGGGTTCGAAATGATTTGGGACAATAATTTTCGTTTAGTTCTTATACGGATTATTGTTCGAATTTTCGGGCCGAGCGGTCGCTAGGGCGGCCGGTGCGCGTAGCGGCGCTCTCGCGCCGTTTTCAAATCAATATTGAAGGCTTCGGAGCGCGGACCCGTCGTCCCGCGAGCGACGGTCTTTGTCTTCGGTCATTTCTACATATCAAAACGGGCGAATTTTCATGGACAACTCTGGGGAAGAATTCGACGCAGCGGACCGGCGCGCGTTTGAAAAGTACCTTTCGGCGTTACGCGGTCAGGTCGGGGAAGCGAAATACAAATCCTGGTTTCTCGATTTGGGATTGGCGGAGCGAACGTCGAAAAGCGTTACATTTTCGACCCCGACTGAGCTGAAGCGCGATATTCTCGACCATCGATATCTACCGATCTTGACGGAAGTCTGGCGCCGCGAGATCGGCCCGGTAGATCGGGTGAAGCTTACCGTTCGCACGGCGGCGTTATCGGCAAAGGCGGAAAAGATCGGCAGGCAGGAGGAGCGTCGGGCGAAGGGCGGGTATTTTGGCGGTGTGACGACGGCGCCGCGGGCGGGGCAAAATGCGTCCAAGCAACCTGTACTGGCGGCGGCGCTTGACCCGCGCCGGTCATTTGCGACGCTTGCGGTCGGGGATTCGAACCGGATGGCAGTCGCGGCGGCGCGTCAGGCGCTGCTCGACGGCGCGCCAGCAGAACTTATTTATCTCTATGGCGACTCGGGTGTCGGTAAGACCCATATGTTGCAAGGATTATGTCATGAGGGCGAGCGTAAGCATGGGCAGGACGCATGTCTTTATGTGACCTATCGGAATTTGATCAATGCGTGCGTCAGCGCTGCACTCTCAAACAACACCCAGGCGCTGCATGCGGCGTTTCTGGAGCATGAAATCGTCGCCATTGACGACATCCATTTTCTCGAAGGCAAGGAACGCACACAAGAGGAGCTATTGATTGTGATTGACGCACTACTCGACAGCGGCAAGCCTGTCGCCATCGCGGGCGATTTGCCGCCGGCTAAACTCGCTGAAGCGGGGATTAAGAAACGGCTGGCGGACCGGCTCGCGGGAGGGCTTTGCGCGCCGGTGCACCCGGCGGACGAGGCGATGCGTCTCGAAATTCTGAAAAAGCGCGTCCGGTCGAGCGCTGCAAAATGCCTTATTGATGAAGCCGTTCTTGAGTTTATTGCGCATCATTTCAATCAAAGCACGCGAGAAACGATCGGCGCCTTGAACCAGCTCCTGCTCCTTTATCGCGACGAAACGGTCACTGTTGATCTCAACGAGGCGAAGACGGCGCTCAAATCCCGCCTTCAGGACCACAGTCGTTCGCGCATCGCGACGCTTGATGATGCAATTAACGCGGGTGCGGAAGCATTCGGGCTGACCCGCGCGGAGATTACCGGGCGGGCCCAACCCCAGCGGATCGTGCGGGCCCGCCACGCCATCGTTTATTGTGCGCGGGAAGTGCTGGCCGAGTCGTTCCCGCGCATCGGAAAGGCGCTGTCACGCGACCATACGACGGTCATGTCGAGCTATCGGCGGGCGCAGGCGCTGATCGAACGCGACAAGGCTTTTCAGGAAGGCGTGAGGCGAATCCGGGAAGCTCTGGGCGGCTGAAACGGCGTCCCTCTAACAGGTTGAAATCAGCCACGATTTTGAAGCAGCGCCGGCGCGGGAAATCCGCGTCGGCGCTAGCTTTTTGGTGCAAATTTCGGCTATAATTAAGCGTTCATCCACGACGGCGATTCTGTGCCCGCCGGCGTCATTCGTTCGAAGGCGCCAAGGGTCGTATCGCAGGTCTTTTCAAGGAAAAACAGGCGCGGCCAATGGGCCGACGGCGGGAGTGCGAGACGGGAATGAAGGTTACGATTGAGCGGTCGGCGCTGTCGAAAGCGCTTGGGCACGTACAGAGCGTCGTGGAGCGTCGGAACACGATTCCCATCCTTTCGAACGTCCTCCTGCAGGCCGATGGCGGCGCGCTGACTCTCACGGCGACGGATCTTGATATCGAGGTTTCAGAAGATGCGCCGGCCGATGTCGCCGGCGGCGGCGCCACAACCGTGTCGGCGCTTACCTTGTTTGAAATCGTAAAGCGTTTGCCCGACGGCGCGCAGGTTCGCCTCGAATTATCGAATGCAGACGACCGCTTACAGATATCGGCCGGTCGCTCACAGTTTTCGCTCGCCGTTCTTCCGGACGATGATTTTCCGAGCCTGACGACCGAAGACCTCGACGTTCGGTTTTCAATGCCTACGGACGACTTGAAGAGGCTCCTGCACAAAACGCGCTTCGCGATGTCGCAGGAAGAAACACGCTATTATCTGAATGGCGTGTACTTCCATGCCGAGCCAGACGGCGATGCGCCGCTCTTGCGCGCCGCTGCGACGGACGGGCATCGCCTTGCGCGTCTTGATGCGCCGCTTCCTGATGGCGCTGGCGCCATGCCCGGCGTGATCGTCCCGCGAAAGGCGATTGCGGAATTGTCCCGTCTCCTTGAAGACGCGGAAGACAATGTGGAGATCGCGGTGTCGCCGGCGAAAATTCGCTTTGGCTTCGGGCCCGGCCGGCTGACGTCGAAACTGATCGACGGATCATTTCCCGATTACGAGCGTGTCATTCCGAAGGGAAACGCAAATACTCTTCGCGTCGATACAAAGGACTTCGCGCAGGCCGTTGATCGCGTCGCGACCGTTTCCGCGGATCGAACGCGGTCGATCAAACTGGGTCTTGAGGCGGACAATCTTCGCCTCGCTGTAAATAATCCGGAAGCCGGTTCCGCGCTTGAAGAACTCGCCGTCGACTATGGCGGCGATGCGCTGGAGATCGGGTTTAACGCGCGCTACCTTCTCGATGTTGCGCAGCAGATCGATGGTGAGACGGCGACGCTCCGCCTTGCTGATCCGTCCTCGCCGACGGTGATCGTCGATGAGGAAGATGAGCGCGCGCTCTATGTTTTAATGCCGCTGCGGGTTTGATTATTGTCGCGGCGCCGCCAATGCCAAGGGCGCGCCGCGCGCGAGAGGCGTGAATGTTAGGTCAGGCAGCAATTCGAAATGACGGCGCCGAGGCGGTCGCGGCGGTTGACAGTGCGCGCGCGCGGCTGACGCGTTTAACGCTGACCGATTTTCGCAGCTATAAGACGGCGGAAGTTCGCTTTGACGGCCGCCCCGCCGCTATCGCCGGGCCGAACGGCGCCGGCAAGACAAATTTGCTCGAAGCATTATCATTGATGTCTCCGGGGCGGGGTTTGCGCCGCGCGCGTCTTGATGAATTGCCGCGACAAGGCGGCGGCGGCGGTTGGGCGGTGGCCGCGCGTCTTGGCGGTCGCAATGATGAAAAACGTCTCGGTGTCGGCGCGGACGCGGCGCGGCCGGATCGCCGCGTATGCCGGATTGATGACGCGTCGATATCAGGACCGGGCGTCTTTGCCGACCACATTCGCTTCATCTGGCTGACGCCGGCGCAGGATCGTCTGTTCATGGATGGCGCCGGCGAGCGGCGGCGGTTTCTCGATCGGCTTGTGTTGGCTCATGATCCGGCCCACGCGAAAATTTCGTCGGCCTATGACCAAGCCACGCGTCAGCGTCAGCGCCTTCTCGATGAACGATCGCGCGACGAGGGATGGCTCGGCGTGCTGGAACGGCAGATGGCCGAACATGGGATCGCTATGGCTGCGGCGCGTTGTGCTATGCTGACGCGTCTCGCCGCTGCTGCCGTTACTGATGACGCGACCGCAGGGCGCGCCTTTCCGGCTGCGACCCTTGCGCTCGACGGCGCCATCGAAGGGGCCCTTGCGAGCGCGAAGCCGGGTGATGTCGAGGATGATTTTGCGGGTCTTCTCGCCGAACGGCGGCACGCTGATGCAGAAGCCGGTCGCGCGACCATCGGTCCGCACCGCAGCGATTTGATTGTCGAACATAGAGAAAAGGAGCAGGCCGCGCGGCTTTGCTCGACCGGCGAACAGAAGGCGCTGTTGATCGGCATCGTATTAGCATCGGCGAAGGCGTCTCTCGCCGCCCCGCGAGGCGATGCGCCGCTTATCCTACTGCTCGATGAAATAGCGGCCCATCTTGATCCGGACCGTCGCGCCGCACTGTTCGATATCATCGACGGCCTCGGGTTTCAATCATTCATGACGGGTACGGATCACCAACTGTTCGATGCCTGGGGGCCGCGGGCGCAACGTTTCGAAGCGCGCGACGGCGCCGTTTTCGAGTTTGAATAACCAAAAAAGAAAGTCATAAAATGGCGAACAACGCCGCAGAAAACCAAATAGACGATGGTGTCGCGCCGGCGTCCGCGCCGAGCGGAGGAAGCGCGGACTATGGCGCGGACTCGATCAAGGTCCTGAAAGGGCTCGATGCAGTCCGCAAACGCCCGGGCATGTATATCGGCGACACGGACGACGGCTCAGGCCTCCACCATATGGTCTACGAAGTTGTCGACAACGCCATTGACGAGGCGCTGGCGGGCTATTGCGATACGGTTGAAGTAATTCTCAACGCCGACGGCTCGGTCACCGTGACTGACAACGGGCGCGGTATTCCGACAGACATTCACCCGGAAGAAGGCGTGTCCGCTGCGCAAGTTATCATGACGCAGCTTCATGCGGGCGGGAAGTTCGATCAGAATTCCTACAAAGTCTCCGGCGGCCTTCACGGTGTCGGTGTTTCCGTCGTCAATGCGCTTTCCGAACGGTTGGAGCTGAAGATCCGGCGTAACGGCAAAGAACATTTCATGTGCTTCCATATGGGCGAACCTGACGGCGATCTCACCGTCGTTGGCGATGCGGTCAAAACCGGCACCGAAGTGACATTCATGCCGTCGGATACGATCTTCACAGGGACAGAATTTGACTTTGACACTCTGGAGCACCGCCTGCGGGAACTCGCATTTTTGAATTCCGGCGTTCAGATTCGCCTTGCAGACAACCGGCATGTGGAAGCTCGCGTTGAAGAGATGCTTTACGAGGGCGGTCTTGAAGCATTCGTTGAGTATCTGGATGCCTCGAAAACCGCACTTTTGGAGAAGCCGATTTCGTTCACGACCGAACGCGAAGGCGTCACTGTCGATGTCGCCATGTGGTGGAATGACGGATACCACGAAAAGGTGCTGTGTTTTACCAACAATATTCCGCAGCGGGACGGCGGCACGCATCTCGCCGGCTTTCGCGGCGCGCTGACGCGCATCATCAACAACTACGCCCAAAGCTCCGGCATTGCGAAAAGGGAGAAGGTCTCGCTGACGGGCGATGATGCGCGCGAAGGCCTGACGTGCGTTCTTTCCGTCAAGGTTCCGGACCCGAAATTTTCTTCGCAAACAAAAGACAAACTTGTTTCATCCGAAGTACGTCCGATTGTCGAGGGTGCGGTCAACGAGAAGCTGGGCGAGTGGTTTGAAGAAAGTCCGACGGACGCCAAGCGCATCGTTCAGAAAATCGCCGAAGCCGCCGCCGCACGCGAGGCGGCGCGTAAGGCGCGCGAACTGACGCGGCGAAAATCAGCGCTCGATGTGGCGTCTTTGCCTGGCAAACTCGCTGACTGTCAGGAGCGTGACCCGGCAAAATCGGAACTCTTTATCGTTGAGGGCGACTCCGCCGGCGGCTCCGCCAAACAGGCGCGCAACCGCGAAAACCAGGCTGTTCTTCCCCTGCGCGGCAAGATCCTCAATGTCGAACGGGCGCGTTTTGACAAGATGCTGTCGAGTCAGGAGATCGGCACGCTGATCACCGCGCTTGGCACCGGTATCGGGCGCGACGATTTCGATCCGGACAAGCTGCGTTACCACAAGATTGTCATCATGACGGACGCCGATGTCGATGGCGCCCATATTAGAACGCTGCTGTTGACGTTTTTCTTCCGGCAGATGCCGGAGCTTATTCGGCGCGGCCATCTCTATATTGCGCAGCCGCCGCTCTATAAAGTTTCGCGTGGGAAATCCGAGCAGTACCTGCTCGACGACAAATCGCTCAATGATTATCTCTATGCGGAAGGCATGGCCGACGGGGCTCTGGTGCTGGCCTCGGGCGAAACCATTGCCGGCGCCGATCTCGCCGACGTGATCGGCAAGGCGCGGAAGGTGGGTGATGCGCTCGCCGATTTTCCGACGAGGCTGTCGCGCGACGTCATCATGCAAGCTGCGCTCGCCCGCGCACTGACAGAGGCGGGCGATGATGCGAACGACGTCGCGACGCGCGTCGCTGAACGCCTGAACGTCATTTCCGAGGAGTTCGAACGGGATTGGCGGGGTGCTTCTGATGGCGAAGGCGGGTATGTGTTCACGCGCGAAGTACGCGGCGTCGAGGAGCGCCGCGATTTGTCTCGCGATGTTCTCCTAAGCGCCGACGCAAGACGCGTTGAGGCCGCCGTCGAAGATCTTATTCCGATATTCGAAAAACCGGCGACGTGGACGCGCAAGGACTTGACGCTGCCGCTGTTCGGGCCTGCAGGCCTACTTGATGCGGTGCGCGCCGCCGGCGAAAAAGGCGTTTCCGTGCAGCGCTATAAGGGGCTCGGCGAGATGAACCCCGATCAGCTTTGGGAAACGACGCTTGACCATGACGCCCGCCTATTGTTGCAGGTAAAAGTCAAGGAAGCCGACGACGCCGATGACATTTTCTCGCGGCTGATGGGCAACATTGTCGAGCCGCGCCGGGAATTCATTCAGGATAACGCGCTGTCGGCGGAACTGGATATCTAGTTCTCGCCGACCGCTTTCAGCAGGTCGCCGATTTCGTCTGTTTCCGGGGCGTCATTGTCGTTTGCCGC
The DNA here is from genome assembly GCA_965243785.1 of Hyphococcus sp. GTDB lineage: Bacteria > Pseudomonadota > Alphaproteobacteria > Caulobacterales > Parvularculaceae > Hyphococcus. The sequence goes on from CBDEVX010000016.1 coordinate 67,220, forward strand.
AGCGGGCGCAGTCCCGTAGCGTTCAAATTCAATGCCGCGCTCGTCGAGGAATGATTGCACGGAGCGATCGCCGACGAGATGTCCGGCGCCGACGGCGATGAAAACTGCGCCCTTGTCGGTTTTCATGACGCGTTCGACTTCGTCCGCCCACGCCTTGTTGCGCGCGACGAGCAAGCGTTCAAAGACCGCCGGCGCCTGATCTTGCATGATTTGGTTCATCTGGGCGTCGATTGAGTTTTCATCGCCAGCGCGCCAGGCCGCGAACAGTTCGTCAAAACTCTCGGCCTGATTTTCCCAGTCGCGAATAGTCAGAACCAGAAGGTCTTTTTCAATTTGCGGCGACAGCCCAGTGAACAGCGCCAGTTGCTCTTCGATCGTTTCGAAAAAACGGAGCGCCTTTCCCTTCGTGCGCGCCTCGGCCAGTAATGTTGAATCAACGCCAGCGCCGGGATCAAATCCCTGCTGAACGATGAATTGCACCGATAGCGTGAAAAATGCGTACCACGGCCGCATTGGATCGACGCCTTTGAAGGGCAGACCCAGCGACGCGACAATGCGCCGTAGGGATGCGGTATCATTTTCATCGAGCATGTCAGAGAGCAGCTTTTCGTCGGCGTTAAACCCCTCGGTCATCAAAACGCTTAATGTCTTTGACTGAGAATCCGGCGCGTCCGTCTCCGCTTCGAAATAGACGATGTCGGATTTATCGAACGCCGCCTCAAAGGCGTCAGTGCGCCACTGAATGCCTTTCGGCAGAATGTGGAACGTACCGAGGAGATAGACTTCCGTATCGGCGTCAGCGGCCCGCCACATGGCCGGCGTCGCAGTCGTTTCATCGGCGGCCGCCGTTGTCGCCGCGGCGAGCGCGGCCGCCGCCGCGATCAAGATCCGTTTCATCAGTCTCATGCGGGTATCCCATAAATTCCAACAGCGCCCATCTTAGCAGCGTTTGCGCGGCGGGGCTTGGCTTTTCCATAACCGATAAATGGCGCGGAATTGGGGCGAAGATCGGGCTCCTATCCTTGCCCGCCCGCGCCGTTTCGCGTACATGGCGCGAGGCCGAACGGCGCGCAGCCCCACGGGCGCGCTCGCGCAATACCGAAACACACCCGGTCCCGTAGCTCATCTGGATAGAGCGCCAGATTCCGAATCTGGAGGTAGCAGGTTCGAGTCCTGCCGGGACCGCCACCCCCTTCGCCCAGCACATTGTGTTTCAAGCTAAAGTCTTGTGACTTCAGCGGAAATAACATATCAGAACGACCCTGCGCGGGTATAGCACAATGGTAGTGCAGCAGCCTTCCAAGCTGAATATGCGGGTTCGATTCCCGCTACCCGCTCCAGATCTCTTCATTATCGAGTTGTGCTTTAGAGGGTGACTGTCGGTGTCGTCACGGCGCCCGAACCGCAATGTAGCCTGCATATGGCGCCAGCGTTTCGGGCGGCGATCCGTCGCTGCTTTTGACCCCGCTGCTGACGGCAAGTGAAAGAGATCCCGCTGCGGACGGTTTCCAGCGAACGGCCGCGCTGGTGAGATTAAACACACAAAGCGCAACGTCGTCTCCTGCGCTTCGGTAATAGGCGAGCGCGCCGTTCGTGTCGTCAATGAACTCCATGTCGCCCGTTTTCAACGCTGCGCTCTTTCGGCGAACGCGGATCAGCTCACGGATAAATTGCAGCGCTGAGTCCGCGCGCCGTTCTTGAGCGTCAACTGAACATGCGACGTGGCGGGGATCGATCGGCAACCAGGGGTCTCCGGGTGAAAAGCCGGCGTTCGGCTGCGCGCCATCCCACGGCATCGGCGTTCGCGCACCATCCCGGCCGAGCGTCAGCGGCCAATTAGCGATGGCTTCAGGGTCCTGAAGGCGTTCAAACGGTACATTCCCTTGCGGCAGCCCGAGCTCTTCGCCCTGATAGAGGAAGGCGTTGCCGCGCAATGTCAGGAGCAACATCGCGTAGAGTTTAGCGGCCAGTTCTCTGTTCTTGTCATCGGCCCAACGACTGACCGCACGTGGTGCGTCGTGATTTGAAAACGCCCATGACGGCCAGCCTTCGCCGGCGCCGCCATCCCATGCGCCGACCGCGAGCCTGACGAGATCGTTTGATATCCCGGCAGCATAGAGAAATGTAAAATCATAGGCGGAATTCAATCGGCGTCCGGCCGCCGTAAAAGCTTTCATCTCTTCAAGCGGCGCGTCGCCGACCACCTCGGCGACCGTAAAGATACCGTCATATTCGTTGGCGACGTTGCGGATACGTTCCAGAAAGGTCGGAATGTCCGGATGCGATCGGTTATATACATGTTGTTGATAGTCGAACGGGCGCGACAGCATCCGACCGTCGCGCGGCGCTGACGGATTATCGCGTAAGCGCGGATCATGCATGGCGAAGTTTAACGCATCGAGACGAAAACCATCGACGCCCCGGTCAAGCCAGAACCGCGCCACATCGAGCAGCGCGTCCTGCACATCCCTGTTATGTAGATTCAGATCCGGCTGGCTGGTCAAAAAGTTGTGTAGGTAATATTGCCGCCTGCGCGCGTCCCACTCCCATGCGCCGCCGCCGAAAACGGACTGCCAGTTGTTGGGCGGCGACCCGTCGGGTTTGGGATCGGCCCAGACATACCAGCCCGCCTTCTTATTTTCTCTGTCGCGTCGGCTTTCCTCGAACCAGGCGTGCCGATCCGAAGTGTGCGAATAAACCTGGTCGATGATGACTTTGAGACCCAGCTGATGGGCTTTTTTGACTATGGCGTCAAAATCAGCGAGGTCGCCAAAGATCGGATCAACGTCGCGATAGTCAGCAACATCATATCCGAAATCATCCATGGGCGATGTAAAGAATGGCGACAGCCAGATCGCATCGACGCCGAGGCTCGCCACGTAGTCAAGGCCGGCAAGGACGCCTTTCAGGTCCCCGACGCCATCGCCATTGGCGTCAAGAAAACTGCGCGGATAGATCTGATAGACAACGGCGCCCCGCCACCATTCCGCGGCGCCGGCGTCCGTGATACTTTTCTTTTTCTGTGCGTTAGCGCTCATTTGGCGGCGCTCCGGTGATTCGTGAGGCGAATACTACAACAGCGCAGGCCAGACGTAATATCAGCGGTGCTTTCCTCTTACCGCGGTCGGCGGAGATGGCGTTCTTTTGACGGGCGCGCGTTGACGCTGTGCCTCTGCAGAAACCAACTACTCTGCCGCCGCTCTCGCGAGTCCAGTCGGCTGGGCGTTCTTTTTTACCTTTGCACGCCCCTTATACTCATACAATTCTGCGTCCGCGGCGCGCATGGCGTGCAGGAGGTCTTCATCAGCCCGTGGGTCGATAATGGCGCTTCCGATGCTTAGGGAGTAGCATATTTTCTTGCCATTGACCGCCATCGAGTAGCTGGCGTTATTCATCAGCTTGTCCCGAACAGCGTCGACTTCCTTCTTTGATTGAACATTTTCAAGGACGATTACAAATTCATCTCCGCCGAGGCGCGCGACAATATCTGTGTTTCTCACGCATGCTTTCAGCCGCGCAGAAAGATGCATCAACAAGACATCGCCGGCTTCGTGGCCGTGCGCGTTATTGACGGCCCTAAAGTCATCGACATCGACGACCAGAACGCCGACTTGGCTATCGGCGCGCCGCGAACGCGAGAGGCCCCGCCGCCAGCGATCGTAGAGCTGCGCGCGATTGCCGAGGCCGGTCAGGCTATCGTAATACGCTTTGCTGGCGACGTCGCTTTCCTTTTGCTTGCGGCTGACGCCATATTGGATAACCCGTTCCAGGGCTCGGCTGTCGAGCGCTGTCTTTGGCAAGTAATCCTGCGCGCCGAGACCAAGCGCCGCGACAGCGATGCCGATGTCGTCTGTGCCGTTAAGCACAATGATGGGCGTCTCTGGATTTGCGTGATGAATCTCGCGCACGGTTTCTAGGCCGGAACTGTCCGGTACATTCATGTCAATCAGGACTGCAAGAAATTCCCCGCGTGTAAGCGCCGTGCAGGCCTCAGAAAGCAGTTTGTATCGCTGAACGGTGAACGGCCGCCGGCAACATTTTTCGAGCAGTTCGCGCACGACGGCAGCGTCAAAATCATCGTCCTCAAGCAAAAGAACGTTCTGTGCGCGCGCCATAAGTGGGTCCTCTAGTTTCGCCGGCTTTAACGTCTTGCGAGTACTTCAGGCATACAACAACTATAAATTGCATTAATTATGTAATAATTTACTAACGCCGGTGCGGTTTTCTGAGATCGGTGTTGGATTTTCCGGCGGCGCCGCGGGTCATTTTGTCGATTGAATTTGGCATTTATCGCGCCAAGCCCAATATCACAGTCATCAAATCTAGTTATCCCTCTATCGTTTCGTCGAAAGCCGACGATTGCATAACGTTCGTCGTGCCAAACGATCGCTTCAATGCGCTTTCGGCCAGGGCGCAATCAAAGGGCCGGGATTTCAAGATCATCGCCTGCAAGGGCGAGTGGGCTCCGGCCACGACAAGAAAACCTTGCGCCCGCATTCAGGAATTCAGCGACGATCTTAAAGCCGCAATGACGGCGGCCTGCGCTATCTCCCCCGACGAGATGTGCGAGGCGGCGAAAGAGGTCGAAGCGCTGCAGAAGGGGTGAGGGCGACATGCGAACCTGGGCGTTCGGCGTCTTCTTAACCTTAATGGAATTTTTAGGCTATTGGGTTAGTCCTAGGGCATTATGGGAAAGATGATTCTGAATAGCATTGAAGATCGGTTGCAGACGGCCAAGGTCTTGCCGCCACAAGAGTTTAGTCTTGTGCCGCCTCCATTGCGCGCCGTCGAACGAATCCCAACGAATATGTTCGGGTTAATAATCACCGATCAAGGCGCCGAGAGAAAATGTCTCGTCCAGGACATTTGTGAAAACGGCGCAGGAATTTCGACGCCAACTGATGACGCCCTTCCGGCTCAGTTTACACTCGTAATTGACGGCTATACGGCTCCGACGCGGGTTCGACTGGCTTGGCAAGAAGGGTATGAAGGCGGCGTTGAGTTTCTGAAAGCGCGCGAACACTAGCGCCCTCGAGAATTTGAGGCCGAGCTGGAACCCAAACTCGGTGTTCCGGTGTTCTTACCCTGTGTCGGTTTGGGTTTAGTGTTGCGCGGGCAGCAACAGGTTACATCCGTCTGCCGACCGCCCAAAGTATGCCCACCCATACACACTCGTAAAGCGCGATAACCTTGCAGCGATCTGGACGAAGGAGCTTCAATCGGGAAAACCGGTTGAGCTCCCTAATCGTCAGATGAAGAACCGTCCTATGCAGGCGTTGGCGTTACGCCAACGCGTCGAGCGCCAGCGGTGTGTCGCCTACTTGTAAAACGATTTTCTCACCGCCCACTATTACCGAAATCAAATCGGCATTGCTCTTGTTGTTGATGGTGAGGCTTTCACCTGACTTAAAGCCCAGCACAATCCGGTCGTCCTCGACGGTGAAGTCAATGTCGTCAAGAGATGTTGCAAGGGCGCTGTCAATTTTGATACCGAGCGCGCCCACATTGCCGACATTGATCACGTCTTCGCCGCCGCCCGCGCTAAAGCCGATAACGGCGTCTTCAGCCTCAAGCGTAATCGTGTCATCGCCGGCGCCGGCGTCGACATGGCGGATCGTATCGGCTGAAAGCGTCAGCGTATCGTCGCCATCGCCAGCGTTCACCCGGCGGATCGCATCAGCTGAGATCGATAGTTCATCATCGCCTGCGCCAGTGTTGATGCGGCGGGCGATGTCTGCGTTCACTTCGAGCCGATCATCGCCGGCGCCCGTCGAAACGCGAGACGCACGATCAGCGTTGATGGCCACACTGTCATCGCCGTCCCCTGTATTGACGCGGGTGACGCCGTCGGCGTCGATGGACAGCCGATCGTCGCCGGCGCCCGTTTGAATACGCCGGGCATAGTCGGCGGCGATGCCTACATCATCGTCGTTGTCGCTGGCGGAAATGCGGCTTGCGAACTTGTCATTGATCCTGATGATGTTAGCGAGTGTTTCCGCGGCCGCAGTCGCAGCCGCTGCATCGCGCGCATTTGCGGATGTCTGGTTTGGCGCGCCACTGGAAGCTGGATCTCCGACAGGTTCTGACGCGTTTCCTCCCACAGTCGGGGCCGGCGCGGGGCCCGCGGCCGGGCTAGCGCCGGGGTCGTTCTTATCGAGCCGGTAATACTCAATGAGCTTCTCGACGCGCTCGATGAAAGCGCGAGATTCCCCAGCGAGACGGACATAAAGCGAATCCAGATCACCTCTGTCGGCGTCGGTTTCGGCGGCTCCGCTTACGCTATCGGTCGTAGGTGCAGCGGCGTCCTTCGGTCCTGCAGCAGTCTCATCGCTGACCGGCGCCGTCGGGGCCTCCGCGGTTTGTTTTACGCCGCCAGCGCCAGTCGGCGCGTCGTTCTCTGAAATGCGCTGGAATTCAAATGGGTTTCGCGTCGGATCAAAAAACTGCGTAAACAGCGGTGTCGCGACTTCCGCAAATTGCGCCTCCCCTGAGGGACGGTAGCGAATCTGAAAGGAAAACTCCTCTGTAACGACGCCGTTTGCATCACGCGTTGAAGAATAGGAGAACGTACTTGTCTCGCTGCGCGACCGCTCGATGATAATCGCCGACGTTTCGTTTAGCACGGGCGACTTGTTCTTCACGCTGTCAAAAAACGACAACAGCTTATCGAGCCGCTGTGACAGGTTGGCGAAGTGGTCGGGTTGCGGCGCCGCCGAACCGGAAAACGACACCTTTTGAAAAGAACGCGGCGCCCCCGCCTTAAAGAACAGGTCGCGTTCATCTACCTGCGCCCTTTGCGCAGCGGCGCGAAGTCCGCTCGAGCGATACAAGTTAAAAACCGAGTGGTTCAATTCCATGATACATCTCCCGCACGGCACCCACCGCGCTCCCATGGGACGACATGGTAAATAGGGAGCCTAAACAAACGATTTAGGGCGCCCGTTATTGGTGTAAAGACGGATTTAATCTCGATTAAGAGAGGGGCGCCGACATATCGATAAGATACGTATACGGCTTAACTATTTCGGGGTGGCGGGCGGGCGAAGACGACGATTTGACAGACGTTTCCGGCGGAAACCCATTAACGAGATAGCGGCGTCCGCTCTGATAGCGCGTCTTCTGGCGAGTATTAATTTACGCCCATGTTCTTTTGTCCGGATCATCGAGAGCGACGGCCAGGTTTCAACTCAACCCTTTGGCGTCTGTTGCGTAATCTTATCGCCCGGCGGCGGCGATCCCGCGGGGTTACGGTGAAGACGCGAGCCAGAATAATATGGATGGGAGCCATATTGTTGGTGAGCGTTCCGCGGGAACGAATAAGCGTCAGTAATTCGGCATGAGCGCATCACGCCGATAGAGACAAACAATGCAAATATTGGCGACGGATATCCCCCAGCCTACGCCGCGCTCAACCCGCCCTTGCTTGCTTACTTGCTGCTTGTTGACGCCGCTGGATTGTCCTTCTTCAGGTAATAGCAGCACATTCGCCACTTGGATCCCAGCTATTGACCGGATCATTCCCGACATAGGCTGTTCGCGAAAAGCCTCAATCCAGTAGAAGTGGCTCACTCGAACTCTGGATGTCAAACAGATCGGCATCGCGAAGAATCAAGACAGTAGTATCTTCCGAGATTTCAATGCTCTCTTCAACGGATGTTGTTTTGCTATCCACGCTCAATGAAAAAGACTTGCCTACTTTCAACGATATCCCGTCGCTCACGCCGACTGAGGGGTCACTTATTTTGACGTATTCCTGGTATATGGTTTCTCCATTTAAACTCAATGTGACTTGCTCCTCGTCAAAGCCCAGCAATAGAATTCGTAGCTCCGCTTCAAAGCTGTCCTGGTTATCCGTAGCACAGGACTGCAGCGCAGCATAAACCAAAGCGGCAATGATTATTGTAAATAATCTCATCGTATCAGAACTTATCCTTGTTTTCTCTTATGGAATTGAGCTGCGATGGAGTCAAACGTCTGGAGCTAGAGTATCTTGATTGGGTCATAAGGTTTGGAACGCCAATTAAGCTATTTGGCAGAAGCTGCGGATTTGGATGATCCAACCCCGCCGAATGCCCTATTTCGTGTGTTCCTGTTCGGAAGGAAGCTGTTTCGCTAATATTGATGGTTCGACCAAATAGAACAGCATTGCCGGCCGCATAACCGCCACCCGGCTGTTTTAGCCGCGAGTCTGTCGCACTCACAATATTGATTTGGTGCTGATCGCCTTTCGCCGTACCTGTAGTGAAATCGGCAACTGCCGTGTAGTTTGTCACATTGCCATCTGCATCGGTAAAACTTTTTGTGAAATCCCGCTCGAAGTCAGCGCCCAATTGCGCAGCATAGCTTTCTTCGGTCACCCCTTCGGGGAGACTGCCACCATTGGTCCTGACAGCAGCTGTCAATGTTATTGTCACGTCGGTAGTCGTAGTGCCATCATCGTTTTCAGTCTGATCCTCCGCAACGGTAAATTTTCGACCGTCGGGATCGATGAGGTTCACCGGATCATTCGCCACATACGCATAGAGGTTGAACTGGTCCTGGTAGCCGATGGGGTCGGTGGCGAGGAAGCGGCCGATGACGGGGTCGTAGAATCGCGCCTGCATGTAGTTGAGACCGGTGTCCGCGTCGCGGCTGTGGCCGGTAAAGCTGTTGAAGTTGCCATTATGGGTCGCGACCTGCCGCTCGCCAAAGGGGGAGTAGTGCTCGCGCCAGATCACGGCGCCTGATGCGTCCGTATTGGCGATGGCGCTGCCCAGATGATCGAGGTGGTGACGCCGGTTCGGCGCGCCGTTGTTGAACATCATGTCGAGCGGGCCGATAGCGACACGGTCGAACTTGAAGTTCGCAGTGACATTGCGCCGGTAAAGAACCTTGCCCGTAACGCGTGAGTAAACGTCGTAAATAACCGCGCCATTATTCATCACGTATTTCGCGCGCTTTCTATTGCCGTCATAGACGTAGGTATTGGAAACGCCGCCGCCGGAGACGGCCGTCGGCTGGTTGGCCTCGTCATAGGTAAAGGTAAAGCGCCCATCATTGGTCGTGTTGCCCCGATCATCATAGATGAAGTTCCGCGTCGGGTTCGCCGTATCGGTGACTTGGCTGACAAGATTGTCTGCGTTGTAGCTGAGCGCCACCGTGCGGGCCCCGAGCTTCTTCTCGCGGATATTGTCGAGCGCGTCGTATTTAAACGAGCCCGTCCCCCAGCTTCCGCCCGCACCCGTCAGCCGGCCTTTGGCGTCGTAAGTGAAGGTGCGGTTGTGGCTTGAGACAAAAGTGTCGCTGATCGAGGAGACCTGGCCGCGGGCATTGTAGCCGTAGACAAGCTGCATCACCGTCGCGACGCCGGGCTTATAGGACTGAAGCAGGCTCGGGAGCTGACGGCTGTTGAGGCTCTGCGTGAAGAGCTGCCCGTTGTCGTAGGACCCGGATGCGACGGCGCCGTTCGCATGGTAGGTGACGGAGTGAATGTAATCGACGCCGCCGGTCGCCACCTTTGTCGGTCGGCCTAGACCGTCGGGGGCGTAGTCGAACGTCGCGCCCGAAGGACTTGAGTGGCTGGTGACGAAACCGTTTGCGTTGCGCGTGTAGTCGAACTGGAAAACGTGGCCGTCGATGGCGAGCTTTTCCATCGTGATTTGGTCGAGCGCATCGTATGCGTAGTCCCAGACCGCGCCGCCGCGGGTCACTTTCGTTTCGTTGCCGTTGGCGTCGTATGTGGTGGCGATATCTGACGTACCCGCCGGGAAGTCGACATTGGTCACCCGACCGAGATCGTCATAGGTAAACACCGTTCGCAGCGACGTAGAGGGAAAGGCGCAATCGGTCCCGGATGCCTCGCCGCGCGACGATGCATAGATCTGATCGAGCACGGTATATTGGAAGAGTTCATCGCCCATTTCGGGCGTGGCGTGACGGCAGAGGCGCAGCCGCCAGTCATACCAGAAGTTGCGCGTGATGCTCGCCGTATAGCCGCTTTGCGTTCCGGCTTGGCTGAACTGGGTGATGTTCCCGTAAATGTCATATGTCATGTCGGTCGACGCATTGAGGGCGTCGATGATCTGGATGACATTGCCGTCGTCGGGCGAGCCATAGCCGCTCGACTTCGTAGTCGTTTGACTACTCATGGGGTCCGTGACGCGGACGCGATTGTCGGAAAGATACGCAGTGGTCGTTGTCGCGAATGGGCTGACCGTCTCGCGGGTTTCAATCACGCGGCCGAGGGGGTCATAGCTTGTCTCGACGCCGTCCTGCTGGGCGGTAGGGCTGTGAGGCTGAATGTAGTTAAGAGACGGGAACGAGGTGAAAATCTCCCGGCCAAGGCCGTCATAGGCGGTGCGACGGTTGATACCAGGGGTCGAACCATCGACCGGATTCTGCAAATAATAAAACACGCGCAAAAACCCATCGTAGTGGTTCACTTCGCGTTTCGACCCCGTGACGATAATCTGACGCATGACCGATCCCGGTACGGGAAGCGTATTGAAGTCATATGTGATGTCGGTGTCAGCGAACCCGGCTGGCCGGTCGATGCCGGTAATCCAGCCAAGATCGTTGTGGGTGTAGCCAGTCGTGTGGCCGCGGGCATTGGTCTGGCTTGTCACCCAGCCATTGTTGTCAACGACTTGCGAAATAACGACGGAATCCGGCCGCGTGATCGATTGCGGCTGTCCTCGTTTATACGATGTATATTGCCACACGTCGCCGGCGCGGTTCGTCATTGAAGCGATCCGGCCCGCCGCTTGTGACGGTGAGTTATGATACGTATACGCCTTGTAGTCGACGCCGAACATGTCGTGATCGATCGGCCGTCCCAGCGAGTCGTATGTGTACTCGTCGAATAACTTGCCGTTGCGCGTAATGGACGAAGGCAGCCCAACCACCCAATTCGTTTTCTTGTGCGTGTAGACTGTATCTGTAATGCGGGCGCCAGTCTGAAGGGTTGAATATCGCTCGACTTTTGTCGGCCTGCCAAAGCTGTACGATGACGACGCGAGATTGATATTGTAGGTGTAATCCGTTGAATAGACATCGCCGCCGCGATCCGTCGTCGTCGTCGCGGTCAGATGTATGTAGTTATCCGGCGGCGAAATAACGGTCTTGACGCTCGTCAGCCCCATACCCGGTCCTTTCAGATAGGTGGGGGTGGTGATTTCAAGAACATTATCATTCGCATCGGCGCGCTCGGACCGAATCAACTTTCCTTCCAGCTGATCATCGTGGCGACGGTTGTAGAATAGGAAAGTCTTGTCGCCGTTAGGGTCGGTTAGCGTGCGTTGCTTGAGGTCGTTGGACGCGTAGTTCGTAAAAAAGCCCAGGTCCTCATGATACGTGAACGTCCATGTGTGGCTTTCGGGGCCCGTAGGGTCGAGCGTCTTGCTGGTTACGCCGCGACTTACTGTGTATTTCGGGATTTGATAGTCGTTGCAGCTATGGAAGTCTCCGACCTCGCCTGGCGGTTGCGGGTTCGGCAATTCAGGCACGGCGTTTTTGCCGTTCATGATGAAGCGAAAAACAAACGTACCGACGACGCCGTTCGGATGGGTGACCGTGCCGTCACCGGCGTCATTGGCATAGATATTCATCCAGCAAGCCAACTCGCGGCCATGGGGCGACATTGTGGGTAGTACAAATTCCCAATCGCGCCCGTCCGGCAGAACCACGCGTCGCAATTCCGTCAGATACTCCAGGGCTGAGTTGGGCTTGTTCGATACAGCGTAGGTGTAAGACCAACTTCGCCCATTTGCTGTGACCGTCGAAATGCGGCCGTCACCGCCATAACCGATCGTGATGACGCGTCCGTCATTGGATTCAATTCGCGTCAATCGCCCGTTCGGCAAATAGTCGTAATCGACCCAGTTTCCATTCACATCGGTAACGCGGCTCGCATAAAGGTTGACGCGGGTCATTGGTTTGCTGTTGCCGACCACATTTCCGCGGTCGCAATCGGCAAAATTTCCTTCAAGGCATGCGCCGGTGTAGAAATTCAGATCGCCCGCCGGAAACTCGTGTTTGTAGTCGAACCTGTATTCTGTTCCGTCCGTTGTGGTGGCAATGAATCCTTGGCCTGAACCGTTTTGCACGCTCGCAAGACAACTTACCTTCGCGTGATCGACCGTAGTTTTTTGAGGAACCGCTCCGCCATAGAGCGTCGTGCCGCCAGTGGGATTTTCTAACAACAGTTGGCCGCCGCCGCCAGGAATAAACATTGTAACGCCCGCCCAGTACTGGTCCCGCGTGACGCTGGCGCCCGTTCCACTGGCCGGCGGCAACATGGTTCCGGTACACGGCGTCGTATGTTGGCTGGCGTATTCAGTCAGCAATCGATAGGTGACAAACGGCACGTCGAGATTCCATCCGCCGAGAATGCCGTTGAAGTAATCGGCGCCGTCCGCCGCGTACCGCCGCGAAAAGGCGACCGGCAGGACGGAGTTGCCAGGCAGCGCCACGTCGGTGTGGTGGATTGAAAGCGACCCATCCTGAAAATCGATCGAATCGCCGAGTAAGTTTTCGTTTTGAGGTTCAAGTGACGCTGAAATTTCAAAATTTATCGAAGGTTCTTCGATGCTTGACTCAGTAACGCCGCCGCCTGGCGGGGGGAATTGTGCGTTCGTTGATGTTGGAAGCGTCGAAAGAGAACCGATTGCGCAGACGGCAAGAAATGAACGCCACATAAATGACCAACTCCAAACTACAACAAACACAGAGTGCGCTTGCTTTGATGCGGTGGAGATCAATTAAAACCTTTAACGACTCACTAACCCGCAAAATGAATAAAGATCGAACAATTTTTCGATAATTGATTCGTGACAAGCAGGTCGGCCGGAAAGACGTTTTGCAATATTCAAATTCATCACGCATTTAATGCGGTTGGTCTCTCTATGTAAAAGGCGGTTAGTTGGCCGGCTTCCGAAAACGTGGCCCGATGATTCGGTTAGTCTCAGCCGCACGGAAGGAGCTGAGAAATGGCGACGAGAGCCAAACCCGAAGATATCACAGAGAAATTGCGTGAAGTTGAAATTCGTCTGAACCAGGGTGAAACAACCGGAAAAGCCGTGCGCATCATCGGTGTCACAGAGCAAACTTACTACCGACGGTGCAAAGGGTATGGCCGCATGGGTATTGATCAGAAGCGGCAGTTGAAGGGGTCGGAGAAAGGGAACCATCGACTGCGTCATGCGGTCTCCGATCTTACCCTCGACAATCGGATCCTCGCCGATCTGTTCTTTACGCATGGACCGCAAGAACACGTTCGCTGCGACAACGGCCCGAAATTTATTGGAAGGGCTTTGTGGACACGGCTTGGGGGCTTGGCGTGAAGACGCCATTTATCGAACCAGGCTCGCCATGGGAGAACGGCTATTGCGAGAGCTTCAACTCAGCTCAGAGATGAACTGCTCTCCAGAGAGATTTTTTTTCACGATGAAAGAAGGAAAAACGCTCATCGAACGGTAGCGACGGTACTGCAACCCATTCCGCCCGCATTTATCGCTCGGTCACCGGCCGCCGGCGCCCAAAGCGATGAGGCGGATGCTAAATTTGCGTTTCCCTCTCATTTACCGGAGACCTGCACAGCATCCACGCTATCCAGAAATTCCAACACCTCTACATTTCGATTGGGAAACTCAACAGAGATGTGCGTATCGAAAGTAAACTTCGAATCCGCGTCTTGTACGATGTAAAGATAAAAGGGTTCATCCGGTTCCGGGTCGTCTGAAAGTAAGTCGAGGCCGTTATAAATGCTGCAATCAATGTTCTGTACTTTCGAATCCAGGCAAAGTGTCTTGGCTAAATCATTTAATAAAGCCATTCGTTCATCGAACTTGATGGACGAATTACTCGCGGACGCGGCCTTGATCATCAAAAATGGCCGGTAACGATCATAGCCCCACCTAGCGTGGTTATTGAAAGTTACGGCATGAGGGGCTTGATCGTAGAAATTCTGCGGCTTTCCATGGTCAGATTTTAAGACAATCGTTGCGTTTTCATACGCACCAATTTTTTTTAACTGCTTTAGAAGCGCCGCCACGTTGTCAAATACGCATATGGTCTCATTTTTTATACCGTTATAGTTTTGATTGGCTTCAAACCATTCTTTCGAGTCGGACCGATATGTACATGATTCATCGAGGTCGACAGGAAAGTGCGTGTAAACGAGATGCAAGTATCTTACTGAAAAATCGATATCATCTGACGCAGAAAAAGACCTGACAAAAGGGCCCAGCCGTCCAATGCTCGCCACATTGCGGAAGTCCCATTTGGGCCCCTGATGTTTATCCGGGTTCGGCCTGTCGTGAGTTTTTTCGGAAAACATAGTCGCGCTAACAATTTGGGGAAACCCAGTCTTAAAAACGTAACGCGTAAATATCCGGGCAAGGCCGCTTTCAATAATGAAACTTGTCGTATGTTTTTCATGACCTTCGAACGGCGATCTTCGAGGAAAAATCGGCAGACCTGAATAGGAGTGCTTAAAGTCTTCTATTTTTGAAAAATAGAGATTCTTCTGCAGCTCAGAGTCGCTTAGGTTTTTTGTAACTTCTTCAGCACTCTTCCCAATAGACTTGAAATCTTGTGTTCCATATATGCTGCCAAGACCTGATGCATATGTGGCGGGAGACTGGGAATAGGCATTTGGAAAGTACGTGAAATCCTTTAAGATTGTACGGTATTTACCTGACTCATTGAGCAGATCGCTGACGACGACGCCTGGGATGCCATCAAAACTGATAACGAGAATACTTCTCTTGCTTGAGATGTGTGTAAATCGATCGGTTCCCGCCGCGACGTCGGCTTTGTATGCAGTGTTGATATTTACGATTGAAAAAATCAAATTCACGCCACTCATAGCCAAAATCGCGAGGAGTGAAAACTTGAACACATCATGACGGACCGCACTTAGGCCCGCTACGATTGCCGACGCTAACAAAGTGACCACTAAGTTCGTGGCGTTGATGCCATGCTCCTCCGGCTCAGCCATCCCAGGCGCTATTGATAAAGGGAAAATATAGACAGCCAGAAATACAAAACACAAAAAGAATATTGCAACTGAATTGATGAACCTAAATTTTCTCAGCAGTAAAATAATTGTCAGGAAAGAGACAAAAAAGAGCGCCGTCAACAAAAGCCCGTTCTTCACAAGGGAGCCAAATGGGAACGTGCTTATTTCAGCGGCATTCTGCGAAGCGATAAAAAGCGGGCATGCAAGGAAAATCAATATCGCGGTCAATAATGGGATCAGGACGTGGTGGGCCTCAATATTGATCTTCATTTTGTCCTCCTGATCGCAAGCTTGTATGTTGCCTTTTTTGACTGCTCAGGGTCACTAAAAATGATATTGCGACATTCATCGTCCAATATATTACAAGTGCGGCTGCAAGATTGTAGACCAGCAAGAATAAAATAAACGCAGTAATCAAGAACCGAACTAAAACGGAACGATCATTTCGAAAGCGCACAATGGCGTCGAGTATCGTTATCAGCGTCATTACTATCGGAAGTAGATTTAGAGACCCGAGCAGCCGGTCGGGTCGTGAAAGATCAGAAACAAACAGAAATCCCTGCCCTGTGAGTGCAGGATGAGATCCAATCAAGATTATCGCCGAAATAAGGACAGGAAGCAGGACGATAAAACTCATACCAAGGCCTACTGACTGAATGGGGTGATATTTGTGTTTTTGATAGATCTCTTCCATTTTGTTGAATAGCGCCTCGCCTTTTAGGTTGGCTTTATGCGGCGCTAGTTCATCGTCGATGAGGCGCATTTTTGCGCGCAACCGGTCTTCTATTCGGCGTCCGTATTTTTGCAGCGGCATGACGGCAATCGCGGATGTCAGCGCCAGGAGAATAACGGCAAAACCCGCGGAGTCGGTCAGGCGCACAAAAAAAAGGAAAATAATGTCCATAAAAACGATGATCGGTTTTAGGACGAATGATAGTATGTCAAGCATCATCTATCATAACGGCTTCGGTGATAGATGGAAAACTTCACGCTTTCCGCTCTTCAGCTTTAACCGATCTTCGATGTTGAAAAACAGCCTGCATTCTTTCTCGAATTGCTCTGCATTATAATCATTGTACTGTTCTTTTTTGTTCGTCAGCAATTTAATGACCATTTCATCGCTTCGATCGACAAATTCCAGCACAACCGAAGCCTCTAGGGAGCGAAGCCATTTCAAAAAATAAATGTTCGGAATGTTTGCGGAAATCCGCATGTGATGAATAAGCGCGAGGCAGAGAACCAGATCAGGCGTTTTACGACTATCCAACGCCAGCCGTTCCTTTCTCCCCCAGCCCTGATTCGGAGAAATATTGGCGAGGTTCATCACCATTGGTAGAATATTACTTGATTTTGTCTCCCTTTCTCGAAGATAGAGCTGTTCAATTGCATCATGATCGCCATCGAGCGACAAGACATGATCAGCATATGGTGCAACGAGCCTCGAAAAAGTTCCCGTGTTACAACCGATGTCCCAAATAAATCCGCGGCGACTGGCCTTCGCTTTTTCTTCTACAAATTTTTTCTTCGCATCATGCTCATCATCTTGATAGGAATGCGTTCGATCGTAATGCGACCAATCAGTATGTTCGATATCGCTTTTAAGGCTATTGACCAGTCGCTTCAGTCCTTGGACAAGCCCAACGACCATTGCGTCGCTGTGTTTCGGCGGTGCCCTGCGTTTCGCCTGCACGCCGTCACGTTCTTTCTTCGCGATCGAATTTTCAACCTGCGCCGGCAAAAATATGTGTGACAAGACGCCTTTCTTGAACCGCTTGAAGCCATTGAAATAATTCACGGCTTGCGTCGCCGGAATGCCGTCCAGGCACGATCGCAGAATCGGGATGTGATCAATTCCTAAATGCCCGCGGAGCATTAATGGCGTCAAAAACATAGAGCAAAACTGTCGATACCCGTCCCACGGCGCGCCGGCTTCTCGTGGCTCAAATGAGGGTATGTCGATAAAAACGGGTTGCGCGTTCACCCACTGAATATTGTACGGCGTCGCATCCTTTAACGTCCATCCGTTTTCGAGGGCCTTTTCGACAATGTCCAAGTGCAACGTTGCCGCGCTTTTCAGCATCGAAAAAGTCCACTCATAAGGATAGGAGATAAACGGAATGCGCTCGTGCTGAAGGACGCCGTCCCAACCTTCGGCCGCAATCATATCGAAAGCGTTGCCGCTCAGGCATTCCTCGGTTCTAACAAGCGATCTATCCGCGACGAGGTCGTTATAAAAATCCGTTTTGCTCAAAGACCGGAAATTATCGAGGGCGCCCTTTCGGACGCCCCGGTAAATCGTATCTACGTCAATTCCGTTCCGTGCATCGCCGTCAAGCTCATAAACACGGTTGACCGGATCACGAAATGATCCGGTGTCGGGCCTAAGTTGCATTTACTTGTGAGGTTCTTTTTTGAAGAAGTTTTTGATTTTGTAGAATTGCTTGCGCATCGTGTATCCGATCGCCGCAAAGAAACCCAGTATCGCCGTTACAATAGCGCTGCCGGAGCCGGGATCCACGTAGGCGTAGGCTGGCGTTGATCCCAGCAAATAAACCGCTGCGATAAAAATTCCGGCTCGCGACGCTCCCAACACGGTTGTCTCCCTAGTATGTTTTCAAACGGTACAAAAATCGAATTTTGCATACACATTACTGTCACAGAAAACAAATAAAAATGTCATTTTCCGCCTGTCAAGCCCGGGTTTACGCGCAGATTTATCGCTTAAGGGTTGCTGAGCCAGGCCCATGTTTGGCCTTCCAACATTGGGCCGGCGCGCTCGAAGGCGAGGCGAACGATGAGATCGCGAAGGCAAAACAACCACCCTTGCGCCGCCGGTTTGCCAGAAACGAAATAGCGACGTCGGACCTTCTGCGATTTCCCCCGATCCGCGAATTGAAGCTCGTGAGCGATCAGCTTTGATGCTCGCCAAATGCCAAACCTTCGAACAGGCCCGCGCGATGCTCTGAGTGGAAGTCGCGAAGTTTCACAAAGAAAGCGCAGAGACGGTCGAGGCAGCGATAAAATCAATCCAAGGCACTGTCTCCGATTATGATCTTGACGAAAGTGAATAGGAGGACAAGATAATGTCAAAAAGCGATCCCGCAGCGAAAAGCGACGCCGTTGTCCGGACTTATCTTATAGGAGACGCGGCCGAACACGAGATCAGTCACGAATGGCTGAAATGGCAACATATTCCAAGACGGGGTGACACTCTACGCCTTCCGTCAAATGGCGAACAGGCGTGGCCGGCCTTTTTGGTTGAGCGGATCGAGTGGCGGCCGCATCATACGGCCCATTGCCACAAAGAATTGTGCGCCGATTTGAATCCAAGGCGGATACAATTGGCGGACTGGCCGTTGGGTAACGTGGGCGCCAATTGAGTTGGTTGACGAGATTGACGCCGATTATTGATGTGATATGGCCGCGTTTTAGATCGTTATTCGGGAATAAACATGACAGGGCTGCTTCAAACGGAGACCAACACAACCCGCAATCGTTACCCTATGGCATTTGAGTCGTGCGCCGCGTCGATTCGTAGGGATGCGAAAATCCTATCGTTCGGATGCTCGAATGGCGATGAAGTATTTACACTCGCCGAGCGATATTTTGATAACTCAACGATTGTTGGCGTTGATCTCAATCACGATTGCTTGCTAACGGCGCGGAACCGTCTCAAAACCGAAAACACGCGGAATAATAATATCTTTTTTGAACTTTCAAATGAGGATTGGCTTAGGTCTATAGCGCCATTTGATGCCATTTTCGCGATGAGCGTTCTCTGTCTATGGCCTAAGACAAAAACACTTAGCAACATTAATAATGTATTCCCCTATTCGCGGTTTGAAGAGGCTGTAACGCACCTCGATTCTCTGCTTTCGGTTGGCGGCATTCTTACAATTGTGAATTCAAATTATTCCTTTGAACACACCGACACAGCGCGCCATTATCAGGCGATTGACACGCCAGAGTCACTTAATATTGGCTTTGTCAAACGTTTCACGCCTGCAGGCGACGCGGATCCGGAACCAGGTGCAGGCGTCATGTTCAAAAAAACGCTTAGCTAAGCATTAATTCCGATTGCGAGAAAACGGCAACCCCCTCTTCTCCGACCCATAAAGAGAATTGATGATATGGTACAAGAAAGTAAAACGACGCCAAATCCAGCGTATGTTGGTGTCTCGACAAATGATCAACGCAATCGGGGGAATATCGTCCACGCGGCAGCGGCACGCAGGCTTTTGCCGAAGGGGGTAGATTATCCATTCCCGCACCCATGGACCGATGAGCAAGTCGAGACGATTCGAACCCATTCACACTTGGTAGTTGTATTAGCTAACGCCATGCTGCTCGGCGCAGATACATCGCCAATGGAATCTGCACATAAGGTCCTGGCGGATAATCTTGAGCGCGCGGATTTGCCCATAGTCGTTTTAGGGCTTGGGTCGCAAGCAGAGTTGGGACAATCACCACGCCAAAAGATACCGGCCGGCACATTAAGGCTGATGCACACGTTGAGTGAACGTTCGCAATCAATCGCGTGTCGCGGTGCATTTACTGCCGAAGTATTGAAATTCCATGGCATCGATAATGCCGAAGCAATAGGGTGCCAAAGCGCTTTTTGGCATGGCGCAACAATGCCGTTTCAATTCACGCAACGAGAAACATTATCAAACGTCGCGTTTAATTACAGTGTTGTACAGCGTGAATCAGCCTTTATTGAATGGGGAGTACGCTCGGCGTTTACTTTGATCGGTCAAACCGAACATTGGGAGGAAGACGTTGTAAAGGGTAAGAAGCCTGAGATTGCAGTTAGGCAGGAAATTATATTCAAGACGTCATCTATTTCAGATGAAAGCTATCGCCAATATTGCCGCCAGCACTTTAGGTGGTTTTTGAAGGTTGAAGAATGGATCAACTTTCTTAAGTCGTTCGATATATCGGTTGGAACCCGCTTCCATGGAAACATGGCCGCATTAATCGCCGGAACGCCCGCGCTCTGGCTCGATCATGATCAGCGAACCCGCGAATTGTGCGGACACCTGTCGCTTCCGCATATCTCGATAGAAGATGCGACGCAAAAATTGAGCATCGAGCGCTTTGCCGACTTGGCCGATTTTAGCGAATTTCGCAAAAACTACTCTGCGAACTATGAGCGGTTCAAATCATACGTAGAGAACGCGGGGCTATATTTGAGGCATTGAGGGCGACATCAAAACAATGTTGACCGATCGGAAAGATAACTCTCGTGCCGATCACAATTGGCGGACCGAAGCAGTAACAACCACAAACGAGAGCTGTCGGCGATGAAGAACGTATTCTATCTTCCGCTCCTCGCATGTTCTATCATCACGCGGCCATTCTCCCACGGCGAACTTGGATCGATGTACGGCGTTATCGCACAGACGTTACCGAGCATTTACGCAACGCCTTTGCTCGAAACTTTCGTCCACTATCGCTCCGCTCTGATTGCCAGGCATCGCAAAACGCGAATGAGAAAAAATCCGCACTGCTGAACACGCTCAACATATTGGCAAACCGCAGCGTCTTTTCAGGGAGATGTTTCAACTCCCGCCTGGCTTTCTCGCAAGTCCTTCAGATTTTTGGAAAAGCGAGTACTTATGCGACAAACAAACGGTCCAAAACTCGCCTTTTCGGCGCGACTTCAATGCTGCCGAAAAGGGCGATTTCGAACCGCGCAGCTTGCCGTTCCAAATCAATTTTTGAGCAATTCTGGGGCTATCGCCAATCTGGCGGAGAGAGAGGGATTCGAACCCTCGGAACGCTTGCGCGCTCAACGGTTTTCGAGACCGCCCCGTTCGACCACTCCGGCACCTCTCCGCAAGGGGCGGGTATGTAGCACGAATTTCGAGAAACAAAAGACCACTGAGAGTGGTCGAGCGCTTGGCGAATCGCGCGCCTTTGGCCCCGGCGGCAGACGCGGCCAGGCGGGAAATCCGCGACTAAGGCGCCGCCGTGTCGGTGGCTATTTGAGGACGCCGCGAAACGCGATCTCGCCGCTCTCATCGGCGTCGAGGGCGGCGCTTAGCGTCCATTTTATGTGCGTGATCTCATCGCTCTTTGCTGGGCGTTCGCGGCCCGCCTCAACGACCGTCAGGCGCCCCCGGGCAACATAGGTCTGTCCGCCATCCGCGGAAAAAGCGACTTTCGCATCGCCGCCGGTGACCGAGCCTTCAACATAAGAAATTTCGTCCGGCACGGGCATGACGAGCACGATCGCTTCCGCGGGTTCGGCCGCGTCGTTTGTAAAGCGCAGCGAATAAATGACTTCCTCGCCCGGCGCGACGGTTTCGGCCGCGATGCGCTCGATGCGCGGCGTCCCGGCGCTATCTTTTACGATGACTTCCTTTTCGACATGCTGCGTCGCAATGACGCCCGCATAAGCCGGCGCAACCGTAAGCAAAAGAGCTGAAATTGAAAAAATCCTGCGAAACATCGGCGCCTCCAAACGTTAATCCGACGCCTACAAATAGGGAGCGATGCGTGAATGATTGGTTAAGCAAGAACGCGCCTCAACGAAAAGAAAGAATTCCGGCGCCATGACTACGCTCGCACTCCGCGATAATGAACAAAGTGTAAACTCGGTAATGTGCGGATGACAGTTTTGACGGAACTGTGCCAATTTAGAACGTATAAAGACAAATGCCCCGGGCCCGTCTTCGTCAAAAATTTACGTTGATGCGCCAATACTTTACGCCTCTATTGGTGTAGGGGAAAAATTCAATGACCAACCACGTAAGCCGCTTGCGCTCAGCGGCTGTAGTCGTGGGCGCCCTTTTTTTGGCGTTCACGTCGAGCGCAGCGACAGCCGCCGGCACTGAGGCCGGCACGTCTGTCGCCAACACATTCACCCTCGATTTTGAAGTCGGGGGCGTTGCACAAACCCAGATCACGAATGACGGCGTTGGCGGCAATCCGGCGCCAACGACGTTTACGGTAGACCGGCTCGTCAACCTGACTGTGACAAGTCAGGGCGATGTTTCCGTCGTACCGGGCGCGCAGAACCAGGACCTGGTTTATGCGGTCCGCAACGATGGCAACGACAATCAGGCCTATTCACTGGCGCTTGAAAACCTTGCCGGTGATGATTTTGATCCAACCGGCGTCACCGTCGCCTATTACGTCGATGACGGCGACGGGGTCTATGAACCGGGCGCCGATGACGGCGCAGGGACGGCTTATACGGCCGGTTCCGGCGCAGCGACGTCGGATATTGCGCCTGACGCGATTCTCTGGGTCACCGTAACGGGCGATATTCCCGGCGGCACAGCGGATGGAGATCAGGCCGACGTGGCGCTGCTTGCGGATTCGCTGAACCCTGCGGCGTCGCTTGATCCCGCCTACTCGGCGACCCCCGGCAATCAGACGATCGCGGAAACCGGCGTCAACAATGTCACTGGTGAGGCGCAGAACGTCCTTGCCGACGTCATCGGCACAGCGACGGCGGACGGCGCCAATGACGGCGCCCATTCTGACACGGCGAGTTATCTCGTTGGCGCCGCCGATCTTACGGCGTCGAAAGTCGTGACGATAATGGCCACAGACGGTGCAGCGTTCGGTTGTGGCAACTTCGCGGCAACGCAAATTGACAATTCGCAATATGCGGCGCCCGGGGCCTGTGTTGAATATGTGATCACCGTGTCAAACGCGGCGACCGCAACGCAGTCCGCGACGAACATCGACATCTCCGATTTTCTGCCGGATGGCATTACCTTCGTTGATGCGCAGACCACTGGCGATCTAGTGGCGAACGGGACGTTTACCGAACCGGCCGCCAACTGCACGCCCGATTCCGTCGGCCCGCCCATCGTCGCGTGCGAAGTGCGCCTCGACAATGCGGTGCTGGCGGTCGGAGAAACCGGGACCATTCAAATAAGAGCCCTCGTCTCTACGACGTAAGGCGTTGAATCATTCCCCGGCGCCTGCGAGCCGCCGCACCTGAAAACCGGTGCGGCGGCGTTCGCACAATTAAGGGCGCCGTGTGAATGGGGCAGAAGGTCCCGTTTGAGTGTTGTTGTGTAGGCATATTCTGCGTTTGATGCGCGTGTTTTCGGCGGTCGCCGGAGCGTTTGTGCTTGCCTTTGCCGCATCCGCATCCGCCGCCGAACTTGGCGCCACTGTCACCAATGTTGCAACAACGATTCACGGGCCGCCTGACGGCCGCGTCACCGTCAATTCTCCGCCTGCGTCATTTATTGTCGAAGCGCAGCGAACGCCGTCGACCATAGAATTTTTCAGATATTCGCCGTCGGCGCCCGATGCGATCGCGATCCGGATGAACGGATCGGACTTTGCTCCGGGCGGAACCGGCGCCTTTCAACCGGTGGGCCCGGTAATGGCGCCCGGCGGGGCATTGCTTGATATCTCGGCGCCGGCGCTGGTGACGCCGGCGGAGAATTTCTTCAGCAGCGAGATCATTTTCGTGCGCGTCTTAGATGCAGGACAGAACGGCGACGCAACCCGCATCGAAACCATTACGGCGCGTATTGTCTCTGACGCCGGCGATGAGATCCTGGTGCGTCTTTATGAAACCGGGCCCGATACCGGCGAATTCTTCGCCTACTTCGAATCGACCCGCGACGCGACGCCGCTGAACGACAACGTTCTGACGATTGCACAGGGTCAGGACCTGACGGCGACTTATCAGGATCCGTTCGATGCGAACGAAATTTCGACCGACGTCGCCGGCGTCGATCCTTTTGGCCGCGTTTTCGACAGCGTTACCGGCGCATTTATCGACGGCGCCGTCGTCACCATCGTCGACGCCGCGACCGGGCAGCCGGCGCCGGTATTCGGCATCGATGGAATTTCCGGATATCCGTCGACGATCACAACCGGTTCGTCCGTCACGGACGCCGCCGGCATAGTTTATGATCTGCGCCCTGGCGAATTCGTATTCCCGATCATGTTCCCCGGCGACTATCAGCTCATTATCACGCCGCCCGGCGCCTATACGGCGCCGTCGCTGGCGACGCAGGCCGATATTGATGCGTTGCCTGGCGGACCTTTTGTCATAACGCCCGCCTCATATCTCAACGCCTTTACGCTTGCGGGCACGGCGGATGTCACTTTTGACGTGCCGCTCGATCCAGACACGTTTCTCGTCGTCGCGAAGACGGCTTCGACGGAAGTCGCATCAGTGGGAGATTTCGTCCGTTATGAGATTGAAGTTGAAAACAATGGCGACACGACGACGCTAATGAATGTACGCGACGTCTTGCCGCGTGGGTTTCGGTATCAGGCGGGATCGGCGCGACGCGACGGCGTACGGATCGATGATCCATTAATCGCGCCCGACGGTGAAACGTTGACTTTTGCGGGCGGTCTGCTCGCCGCCGACGAAGCCAGCACGATTACTTATGTCGTGGAGGTCGGTCCCGGGGCGGCCAACGGCGATGCAATCAATCGCGCCTTTGTTGCGACAGGGTCGGGCGCGCCGCTGTCGAATACGGCGCAAGCAAACGTTTTTATTCGCGAAGATTTGCTCCGGTCCAACCTCACCCTTGTCGGACGCGTTGTCGCCGACGCTTGCAATCCCGGCGATGACTGGCCGCGAGAGATTAAGGGCGGCGAGGGCGTAGAAAATGTCCGCCTGTATCTTGAGACCGGCCAGTGGGCGACAACCGACGAAGACGGGCTCTTCCATTTCGAAGACGTGCAGGCCAAGCGTCATGTTGTGCAGCTCGACGAGGCGAGCTTGCCGCGCGGCTTCGAACCGGTCGTCTGCGAAGAAAATACGCGTTACGCCGGCAGCGCGACATCGCAATTTGTTGACGCTCAAGGCGGGTCGGTTTGGCGGGCGAATTTCTACTTACGCAGGACGGAAGAAGCGCGCGAAACTGAAGCGAGCGAAGAAACGTCTTTCAATGACGCCATCGAGTACAAGGACTTCGACAATGACTGGCTCAATCGGGCAGATGGCAAAACCGAATTTGTCTATCCGGCGGAAGGGAAAACGCCCTCCGCGCGCTCCATCCATGTCGGCGTCAAGCACCCGAACTACACGCGCGTTACGCTGCTTCTGAACGGCGCAAAGGCGCCGGCGGTCAATTTCGGGGGCCGCGAAGTCAACAAGGCGCTGACCGTCGCCCTGTCGCGCTGGCGCGGGGTCAGCCTTGTCGATGGCGAGAACCAGTTGATCGCCATCATCAGTGATGAAGCGGGCAATGAAGTCGATCGCATCACCCGCTCGATCTATTTTGTCAGCGAGGCGGCGCGTGCTGAATATCTGCCGGACCATTCGTATCTTGTCGCCGACGGCCGGCGGCCTCCGGTGATTGCCGTCCGCATCACCGACGGCGCCGGCCGCGCCGTGCACAAGGGCCGGATGGTTTCGGTGAAGATTGAGGAGCCTTATCGCGCCCGCGATCTACAATTGCTCGAGGATGCGCTGCCCTTGACGACGTCGCTCTCTGCATTGACGCAGACGCCGGTCGGGCCGGGCGGCGTTGCGCGGATCGAGCTTGAGCCGACGCTGCAGACAGGTCAGGCGAAAGTCACCGTCATCCTTGACGACAACAAGCAGGAAGAAGTTTTCGCCTTCCTAAAACCGGAACTGCGCGACTGGATCGTTGTCGGCCTCGCCGAAGGCGGGCTGTCATACGAACGCAGCAAACCCGCAGGCGCGCCGGCGGCGAGCGACCTGTTGCGCGACGGACGTGTCGCGGTTTTTGCAAAAGGCGCAGTCAAGGGCGGTTGGCTGGTTACCGCCGCTGTCGACACCGACAAGGATCGCGGTGAAAGCGATGACCAGGTCTTTGACGATATCGACCCCGACGCGCGGTATTCGGTGTACGGCGACCGATCACAACAGGGCTTTGAAGCGGAAAGCCGGTACCCTGTTTATTTGAAAGCAGAGAAGGGCGGATTTCAGGCCACCTTTGGCGACTACGACACGGGTCTCGATGAAACGACGCTTGGCAAATATGCGCGGCGGCTTTCCGGGTTACAGGCGGTCTATGAAGGCGAACGGTTCCGGTTTCGCGGTTTCGCGGCGGAGACCAACCAGCAGTTCATGCGCGATGAAATCGCCGCGGACGGGACATCCGGCCCATTCCGGTTGACGGCGACGCCGCTGGTTCGAAACAGCGAAACCATTATCGTTGAAACGCGCGATCGTTTCCGGCCCGACGAAGTGATCGCGACGACGCCGCTGACGAGATACCTCGATTACGATATCGATTTTCAGACCGGCGAATTCATCTTGCGCCTGCCGGTTCCGGCTGCGCCCGATGAAAACGGCCTCAATGTTATTGTTGCGGAATATGAGACGGCGACCCGCGCTGAACGCAACTTCGTTGGCGGCGGCCGCGGCTCGGTCAGACTCGCCGACGGTCGCGTTGAGGTCGGCGTCACCGCCATCCACGAAGAAGGGCGGCCAGACGCTGTCGATGCGTCAAGCGATCTCGCCGCCGTTGATTTGCGCGTCGACGTTACAGACGCAACGCGCCTGCGCCTCGAATATGGACGCTCTCGGCGACAGGCGGATAGCAGCGCCGAGGACGGCGACGCGATTTCCGCAGAGATCGACCATGTGTCGGAGCGGCTGACGGCGCGCGCATATTACGATGAAACGGACGCCGGCTACGGATTGGGTCAGCAGTCGTCGGGAGCATCCGGTATACGGCGCTTTGGCGCCGAAGCGCGGCTGCGTATCAAGGAGTTTTATTCGGGGCGCACTGGCGCCCGCGGCGAACGCTCCGTTGAAAGCGCCGCCTACCAGGAAGAAAACCTCGCGACGGGCGCGCGCAGGCTCGTCTCCCATTTGAAAATGCGCCATGACGGCGCCTATACAGCGGCCGCGGCGGGCGTCAAACGCGTTGTTGAAGAGACCGCCGACGGGATCAAGCGTCGCGCAACCCTTGTCACGGCTGAAGCGAGCCAGCGCTTTGAAAAACTCGGCCTCACCTTGCGCGCGTCGCGCGATCAGCCGATTGCGGGCGACAACGAGTCCATTCAGTTTCCGCAACGCACGACGTTCGGGTTTGAGCAGTCCTTGTTCAACACCGTTCGTCTCAATGTCAGTCACGAAATCAATGAAGGCGAGATCGTCGACGGGACGAATACGATCGTCGGCGTCACGGCGGAGCCCTGGTCTGGCGGACGTCTGACCGCATCAACCGATCGCATCACGCAAGAATCGGGGCGACGTCTCGGCGCGACCTTCGGCGTCGATCAGCAGATCCAGATCGACACGCATTGGTCGACATCATTTGGCGTCAGCCGCCGGCAGGAATTATCCGCTATTGGTGAAATCAGCCAGGTCGATGATATCGTCGCCGATGATCCGGTCTCGCCGCTGGAGGACAATGGCGATTTCACGTCCTTGTTCATCGGCGCGGGATATCGCGATGAGGCGAGCCAGGCCTCGACCCGGTTCGAACTGAAAAAATCGGAAGAGGCGACGCGCTATGTCGGAGCGGTCGCGGCGGCCCGGGATGTCAGCCGGGAGGTTTCGCTCGCCGGCGCCGCGCGCATCGAACAGAACGACAATAATGACGCGCCCGACGAGCGCCGCGTTGACGTGCGCGTCGGTTTTGCCCTGCGTCCGCGCGATGACGGCATGATCATCTTCGACCGTTTCGACGTGAAGCAGCACAAGGTTGACGGCGAACTGACGAGCTGGAAAGCGGTTAACAATCTTGGTCTAAACGTGATGCCAACCGCGCGCTGGCAGCTATCGGTTAATCATGGAATCAAATATGCGCTGCTCGATACAGACAATGAATCCTACTCGGGCTTCACCCAGCTCGTCGGGCTGGAGTCGCGATACGACATTAGCGAACGCATCGATATCGGCGCGCGCATGATGGCGCTTTATTCCCATAACTCGGGGACAGCGGAGTACTCCTTCGGCCCGTCAATCGGTTTCAATCCGGCGGACAATATCTGGCTGAGCGCCGGTTATAATTTCGACGGTTTCCATGACGGCGATTTTGCTTTTGCTGAATATACCCGCCAGGGTCCGTTTATCCGGCTACGCATCAAGTTCGATCAGAATACGGCGGCGGGACTGTTAAATGCTATTTCGCCTGCAGAGTAGGCGCAAAGCTACTTGACGCCCGTCGCCTCCGCAGCGACCGCCGCGAGCAGCCCCTCGATTTTTGCGAGCACCGGCAAGTCCGCGGGAACGCCATGGCGGTCTGCAATATAACCGATCGCATTATATTCGAACATGACGACGCCGTTCTGTTCGGAGATCAACGCTTTCATAGGCAGATCAATGCCGGCGGAACGCGACGCTTGCATCAATTGCGTGCCGGCGGCCGGATTGCCGAAGAGGACGAGCGTCGTTGGCGCAAGGTCGAGCCCGGCGCCGGCGGCGTTCGCCGCATGATCGACTGTCGCCATCACCTTGATGTCGCGTGCGGCGAGCGCCGCTTCGAGGCGCGCGACGGTCTCATTGACTGAATAACTGCTGGCGATGCGTACGAGGCCGTCGCTGTGATAACCGGGATTGGTTTTCGCCGGTGCATTTGTTGCCGCATCGCCTGCATTTTTCACCGCTGGCGCCGTTGATTCCGCGTGGGCGCATGCGCTTGCCATTAGAGCCGAAATAACTGTCACGCCTCGCAACATCATTGTTGTCTCCCTACTGTCCGTTATTCCGCCGCTGCTTTATGCGCGACGTCCTGTTCGGCGAGAAATTTCTCTGCTTCCAATGCCGCCATGCAGCCCATGCCGGCGGCGGTGACGGCCTGACGGTAGAGGTCATCGGTAACATCGCCCGCGGCGTAAACGCCGGGGATTTCCGTGGCGGTCGAATTCGGCGCCGTTTCCAGATAGCCGTGGGAATTCATTTTCATTTTGTCCGCGAAGAGCTCTGTTGATGGTTTGTGCCCGATGGCGATGAAGACGCCATCGACGTTAAGCTCGTTTATCTCGCCCGTTTTGGCGTGTTTCAGGCGCGCCGCCGTGACGCCCAAGGGGTCTTCGTCGCCGAGAATCTCATCGAGATTGTGATCCCAGATCACTTCGACATTTTCTTTGTCGAACAAACGCTGCTGCAGGATTTTTTCCGCTCGCAATTCGTCGCGCCGGTGCACCAGCGTTACCTTCTTCGCAAGGCCCGACAGGTACAGCGCTTCCTCGACCGCGGTGTTGCCGCCGCCAACCACAAGCACGTCCTTGCCGCGGTAGAAAAATCCGTCGCAGGTGGCGCAGGCTGAAACGCCGAATCCCTGAAACTTCTCTTCGGAGGGAAGCCCAAGCCACTTCGCCTGAGCGCCCGTCGCGATGACGAGGGCGTCCGATTCGTATTCTTCGCCGCTGTCGCCTTTGAGCGTAAACGGGCGTCGGCTCAGATCGACATCAGTAATAATATCGTGGATGAACTCGGTCCCTACATGCTCGGCCTGTTTTTGCATCTGCTCCATCAGCCATGGGCCCTGAATAACGTCAGCGAAACCCGGATAATTCTCCACATCGGTGGTGATCGTCATCTGCCCGCCGGGCTGCAAGCCGTGGACGAGCACCGGTTCCAGACCCGCCCGCGCGGCGTAGATCGCGGCGGTTAACCCGGCCGGACCAGAACCAAGAATCAGGAGACGCGTCTTTTTCACGGCATACCTCTTTTTCGCACTTTGATTTGCGCAGGCGGAAAATGGGGCGGGGCGCCCGCGCTTGCAACCGCCCAGAGCTTCGCCTCCCGCAGCCGTTACCAAAGCAGCGGCCGCGGGGAAAGAGGCGCGTTTTCCCGGTCTTGCGCGGCCATGGGGGGAATGGCAACTAGCGGCCTTGATTGGCGCACCACAATGGAGGTTTCGCACTGACCCGCACACAACACCCGGAACCGAGCCAATTATGCTGCGAATCGCTGCAGGCGGCGCTCGAGATGCATTGCGATACCCATGACGATCCGTTCGAGTGCCCGGACAGTCTTGTCGCCTATCACGAGGGGCTGAACCAGTTCGGGCTCATTGTGCATGACGGCGACCGCAATGTCGTTGTCATCCGCCATTGCCCTTGGTGCGGCGCCGCGCTCAATGAGGCGGCGTGATGGCTGCAAGCGACCAACCGACGATCGTGATCGCAGGCGCCGGTTCGATCGGCTGTTTTGTCGGCGGCGTTCTCGCCCATAACGGCGCGGATGTCCGCTTTCTCGGCCGCGAACGTATCGCCGCGATGATCCGCGAACACGGCCTGCGCGTGACCGATCACGAAGGGCTCGATGCGCTAGTCGCGCCGGCGGACCTCAAGGTTTCGACGGACCCGGCAGTCCTGTCTGAGGCCGATATAATTCTCGTCACGGTGAAGAGCGGCGCGACGGCGGAAATGGGCGCGCTTGTCGCGGCCCATGCGCCTGCAACGGCAAAAGTCATCAGCCTTCAAAACGGCGTATCCAACGCAACTGTTCTGCGCGAGGCGTTGCCGGGGCGGGACGTACGCGCCGGTATGATTGCCTACAATGTCCTGAACGCCGGCGAGGGCCGGTTTCATCGCGGCACCGGCGGCAATATTGTGATCGAGGCCGGGGACGACGATCTTGCGCAAGCGCTTGGCGCGCCAAATCTCGCCGTGCACGAATCATCAGATATCCGCGCCGTGCAATGGGGCAAGCTGCTCATCAATCTCAACAATGCGCTCAACGCGCTCTCCGGCGTCACGTTGCTTGAAGAATTGTCGAACCGCGACTGGCGCGCCCTGTTCGCCGACGAAATTGCGGAAGGTTTGCCGGCGCTTAACGCCGAAGGGATCAAGCCACGGTCGGCCTTTCCGCTGCCGATCGCTCTGGTGCCGCATATTATGCGCTTGCCGACGCCGATTTACCGGATCATCGCCGGGCCGAGCCTTAAAATTGATCCCGAAGCAAGGTCCTCCATGTGGGAGGACCTTGAACAGGGACGTAATACGGAAATCGGCGAATTGCAGGAAACAGTGGTCGCGCTTTGCGAGAAACACGGGCTTCCGGCGCCGGTAAACAAACGGGTTGCTGCGCTTATTCGCCAGTGCGAGGAAAAAGGCGGCGGCTCGCCGAAGCTCGCGCCGTCGGACGTTCGCGCTGGGATGTGAACAATAGCTGCAAACGGATTTGAAAGGATGGTCCGCAGATGAAACTTGCTTCGCTCAAGGGCGGCCGCGACGGCCGGCTCGTCGTCGTTTCGAAGGACCTCACGCGCTATACCGACGCCGCCCGCGTCGCGCCGACGCTACAGGCCGCGCTCGATGATTGGGCGAGCGCGGAACAGGGTCTCAACGAACTGGCGCAGGGTATAGAGACAGGGTCGGTTCCGGCGGAGCGCTTTCATGAGCGGGAGGCGGCCTCGCCGTTGCCGAGGGCTTATCAGTGGGCGGACGGTTCGGCCTATATCAATCACGTGGAACTGGTGCGCAAGGCGCGCGGCGCCGAAGTGCCGGATAGTTTTTATGAGAATCCGCTGATGTATCAGGGCGGCTCTGATTCCTTTCTCGACCCGCGCGACGACATTGTCATGGCCAGGGATGAAGGCTGGGGCATTGATATGGAAGGCGAAGTCGCTGTCATTACTGGCGACGTTCCCATGGGCGTCCCGGCGACGGAGGCGGGCGCATATATTCGCCTCATCATGCTGGTGAACGACGTCTCGTTGCGCGGGTTGATCCCGGGCGAGCTCGCCAAGGGATTTGGTTTCTTTCAGTCGAAACCCTCGTCGGCGTTTTCACCATGCGCTGTCACGCCGGATGAATTGGGCGACGCGTGGAAGGATGGGGCGATCCATCTGCCGCTGCTCGTCGATTACAACGGGGCGCCCTTCGGCCGCGCCAACGCAGGCGTCGACCTCACCTTCAATTTTCCGCAATTGATTGCCCACGCCGCGAAAACGCGGCCTCTTGGCGCCGGTACCATCATCGGTTCGGGCACTGTCTCCAACAAGCTCGATGACGGACCCGGCAAGCCGGTCGCGGAGGGCGGCGCCGGCTATTCTTGCATCGCGGAAATTCGCATGATCGAATCCATCTATGACGGCGCGGCGAAAACGCCCTTCATGTCCTTCGGCGATACGGTCGAAATCCGCATGGAGGACGCAAACGGCAAATCAATCTTCGGCGCGATCAGCCAGAAGGTGGCGCGATACCAATCGTAATCGCCAAAATCGCCGACAAATCCACGTCTCGTCGACACGCATCAACGCGTCGTCGCAAAGTGCACTCAATCACGGCAATGCGATCTAGAGACGCGTCGCGCGACCGCGCGGAGTCTGGTAACGCTGCCCCGCTGTTGTTCGCCGGTGTGTGTCGATCGTGATTCGTCCCGTCTCTTTCATGACTAGCGTCCTTGCTGCGTGTGGGATTGCGCACGCCCAGGACCAGATCATCGTTACGGGCGAGCGCCGGCCGCAGGCCGTCGAAACGGCGCCGGCGTCCATAACGGCGATCAGCGACGGCCAATTGCGTCTCGTGGGCGCCGACCACATCGCCGAGGCCCTGTCGCGGGCGGCGGGCGTCAATCTTCACCGGGGCTCGGGCGCGGAACATCTGACCGCGGTTCGCGCGCCGGTGCTGACCGCCGGCGCCGGCGCCGGCTCATTCCTGTTTCTCGAAAACGGCGTGCCGCTCCGCTCTGCGGGGTTTGCGAATATCAACGGCCTCTTTGACGCCCATCACGAGCTTGCCGAACGCATCGAGGTCATACGCGGGCCGTCGGGCGCGCTTTACGGCGCCAACGCCATTCACGGGGTCGTCAATGTCGTCAGCCCCGGACCGGCCGAAACGTTGTCGGCGTTCGGTGAAATATCCGGCGATACGGAAGATCGGTACAAATGGAAGGCTTCGGTTTCCGACACGTTCGGCGCGCATGGGATTTACGCAGGCGCGTCGGTCGTTACAGAATCCGGATATCGCGAAGACGCCGGCCTCGACCAGCAAAAGGCGATGCTAAGGCACGTTTTTGACGGCGACGGCGTTTCGGTCGATACCATTTTCGCATTCGACAATCTCGAGCAGGAGACAGCCGGGTTTATCTTCGGCCGCGCTGATCTGTTCGACCGGGAGCGCCGGCGAACAAACGACTTCCCACAAGCCTTTCGTGACGCCAAGTCGGCGCGGCTGCAATCCACGATCGCAGCGCGACTGTCCGACAGCGCCGAACTGCGCGTCACGCCATATGCGCGCTGGAACGACATGGATTTCCTCCAGCACTTCCTCCCCGGCAATGCCCTGGAAGAAAACGGGCACTGGAGCGTGGGCGTACAGAGCGCATACTACCTTGACCGCGACCGCTTTTCATTCATTGCCGGCATCGACGCCGAATACACCGAAGGGTGGCTGACGGAATTTCAGGAAGAGCCGACGGTCTTTTCGTTCACCCAGGGTCTTCACTATGATTACGACGTCCACGCCATCAACGCTTCGGGATTTGTCGAGGCGCAGTATGCGTTGACGCCGCGCACGACGGCGACTGTGGCGGCGCGCATCGACGGCGCGATCTATGATTACGACAACAGGACGAATAGCGGCGTTGACGGCAGGTTTTTTCGGCCCGCTGACCGGGTCGACCGCTTCGTCGCGGCGAGTCCAAAATTCAGTATACGCCACGAAATATCTGATCGGACCAATATCTATGTCAGCTATGCGCGCGGCGCCCGCCCGCCGCAGGCAACCGACCTTTACCGCCTGCAAAGCAATCAAACCGACAACGCCGCAAATCCCGAGATCATCGACGCCGTTGAAATCGGAAGCCGCGCTGCATTCAATGATCATGTTACGCTGAATGTCGCCACATTCTGGATGGAGAAGCGCAATTTCTTTTTTCGCGACGCCGACGGCTTCAACGTCAATGACGGAAAAACGCGGCATTTGGGCGTCGAAGCAGAAGCAGCGATCACGTTGCATGAGACGCTGACGCTATCGAGCGCGGTGACGTATGCGGCCCATACCTATCGCTTTGACCGCAACGCGCTTGCCACGCCCGGCGTGGTTCGAGAAAACATTACGAAAGGCGACGACATCGATACGGCGCCACGCGTCATCGCCAATACAAGGCTTCAATGGCGACCGATAGACGCCGTGCAGTTCGAGGCGGAATGGCGATCGGTTGGATCCTATTTTACTGATGCGGCGAACGATCATGCCTATGAAGGCTACGACATTTTGAATCTGCGCGCCGAAGCGGAAATCCGCGCTGGCGTTGCGGCCTTCCTAACGCTGCGCAATGCAACCGACGCGCTGTATGCGGAACGCGCGGATTTCGCGTTTGGCAGCGAACGGTTTTTTCCCGGTGAAACACGCACGCTCGGGTTTGGTTTCCGGTTTCGCAATTGATTTCGCAGGCCAGGCGGGCGCCAGTAATAACATTTGAGACGAGCACGATGATGTGCGAGGCTTGGCGTCAAATGGGTAAAACTTGATGCGCGCCGACGTCGTAAAACTGATCATCGCTATTGCCCTCGACGCCCTCGATTTTACGGTTGGGCGAATACCAGGGGTTGAGTTGCCCTTTGACATTGTCATGGGCGTCGCCGCCGTCGCGTTGTTCGGCTGGCCCGGTCTTTTTGCTTTCTGGGAGACTGCCGATCTCACAGGACAGATCGACGGCTTCGTTCCGACGCTGACGCTGATTGCGCTTACTCAGATGGGCAAGAACAAGAAAAAAAATATCGAGGGCGACGCCGCGTCGACCGAAACAATGGATGACGACGCGCAGCGCTAAAAAAGCAACGGCCCGCCGTGAAAGGCGGGCCGCAGCATTACGCAACAAACTTGGGGTCTTTATTAATACCGTCGGCGTCTGTGGTCGCGTCGACGATCGCGTCTGCCATATTCACGGAAGGAGCCGTCTTCCCAATAGGTGTCGCCA
Source organism: Hyphococcus sp. (assembly GCA_965243785.1). Lineage (GTDB taxonomy): Bacteria > Pseudomonadota > Alphaproteobacteria > Caulobacterales > Parvularculaceae > Hyphococcus. The sequence continues at coordinate 102,010 of CBDEVX010000016.1, forward strand.
TAATGGGGGTCGACATAATAATATTGGCCGGAATAGCGGTCATAGCGTCGGTGACCATGATCGCGGGCGCGGCCCCAGCATGTGCCGGCGCGCGAACAGCCTTCATAGGCGCCCACAGCAGCGCCGATGAGCGCCCCGTACGCGGCGCCGCGGCCTGGCCGGCCGGCGAAAATCTCCCCAGCAATTGCGCCGCCGGCGGCGCCAATCGCGGCCCCGGTGAGCGCGCCTTCGCCCGTGGACTGACATCCCGTCACCGCCAGCACCATTGCGCCTGATGCAATCAATATGCTTTTCATGGCTTCTACAGTCTCCGTTTGTTGCGTCTTTTTATTCAACCCGTGGCGGGCGGTTCGTTCGCCCACTTGCCTTGATGCGTTAACATTGCGGTTGTCCAAGGCGAGAATGAGGCGAGGGCTTGTCCGAATTAGGCGCTGCGCATCACGCTGTCGCGAGCCGAAAATCGCGGATATCATCGCCGTAATTTCGCCAAATTGAAGGAATCGCAATGTCAGACCGCCACTCGAAAGCCGTATTTCTGAAAGCCTATCCGCACGGCATGCCCGGCGAAGCCGATTTTGAAATCCGGGAAACGACGGTCCCGGCGGCCGGCGACAATGAGATGTTGTGCCGGACGATCTGGATGTCGGTCGATCCCTATATGCGCGGACGCATGCGGCCTGACGTCAAGAGCTACATCCCCGCGTTTTCGCTTGATGAACCGCTCTCCGGCGGCGCCGTTGCGGAAGTCGTTGAATCCAATATCGACGGTTTTTCCGCCGGCGACGTGATTGTCGATTTCACCGGCGGCTGGAAGGAATATTACGTCTCGACCGGCGAGCGAACGCAAAAGGTCGTCCCGAACCTCGCGCCGCTCTCCGCGTGGCTCGGTGTTCTCGGCATGCCAGGCATGACGGCTTGGGCTGGCGTGACGCAAATCATGAAGCCGAAAGAAGGAGAAACGCTTTTTGTTTCCGGCGCGGCCGGGGCGGTTGGGTCCGTCGTTTGCCAACTTGGAAAACTGAAGGGTGCGCGCGTTGTCGCGTCGGCGGGCTCGCCGGAGAAAATTCGATGGCTCAAAGAAGAGGCGGGCGTAGACGTCGCGCTCAATTACAAAGACTACAACAACGCCGCCGAGCTTACCAAGGCGCTAGCCGAAGCAGCGCCGAAGGGCGTTGATTGTTATTTTGAAAATGTTGGCGGCATGCATCTCGAAGCGGCGCTGAACTGCATCGCGTTCGGCGGCCGGATCGCACTGTGCGGCATGATCTCCATGTACAACAACACCGATCCGGAGCCGGGCCCGCCAAATCTCGTAAACCTGATCGGGCGCGGCGTCATGGCCAGGGGCTTCATCGTTTCCGAGTACGCCGACAAGGCGATGGAATTCGCCGGCGAGGTCGCGCCGTTAGTCGCTTCCAGCAAGCTCAAATTTCAGCAAACTGAATATGACGGTCTTGAAAGGGCGCCCGAAGCGTTTCTCGGTCTTTTCCGCGGCGACAATGCAGGCAAGGCGGTGGTGCGCGTGGGGCCGGATACGCTTTAGCGGCGACGTTGAATATTGAGCTGTAAAAAAGAAGACGGGCGCGGCGTGCCGCGCCCGTTTCTCATGTCCGGATAGCCTGACGGGGCGAGAAAATTAGGCTTCGCGCAACGCCGCCGTTAAGTCGTCGAGGGCGTATTCGATCTCAATCAACTCGCTCCGGATCATTTCAATGGCGCCGAGCGTTTCGTGAAACTCCGCTTCGCCAAGTTCGTCGCGTCGATCGCCGAGGATTGTTTCCGCCTCGTTGAGCGTTTCACGCGCCTTGTTGATGGCTTTGCCGGTCGCGCGATCGACCGCCGCCCGCGCAATGTTAAACGCGACCTTGGCGATGGCTTCGCCGCCGGGCGCGTCTTTGACGTCCTCTTTGGCTTCCTCAATGTCGCCAATGGCTTCCTTAATGTCGGCGCGCGCTTCGACGAGGTCGGCCTGCAATTCATCGATATCGCGCGCATCCATTTCAATCAGATCGTCGAGCAGCTCGTCGGCGTCGCCAAAATGATAGCGCCCGGCATCCGCAGGGGTCGGGATAAGCGACGCGGCAGTCAGCGCGATCAATGCAGCAGCGGCAAGGAGAAAATTTCGAAAAGCCGCACGCGGATTATTCAGATTCAATGTTCTCAATGTCAGCATGGCTCCGGTTCCTTTTCTTCGTCCCAATCTTGGCGTTTGGCGCAGGCAAAGCGTCCGCCGGGTGGCGCACAGGTCTTTGCGCCTGTCTCGCCTATATCGGTTGGTTAATATTGGGCCGGAAAGCCGCTGCGGAAAAGCCCCGATGCGACGGATCGAAGGTGAATTGCGGCCAAAGACCCGATATTTCAGGCCCGCGCCCGCAACATATGGCTTTCAGCCATTGGAAAGACATCCTCAGGCTTGTCGACGAAAATGAGGTCGGAAATAAGCTCTTTGTCAGCGAAACCTTCCTCAACCACATGCTCGATCAGGACTTTGAGCGGCGTCCAGAACTCTTTCATATTCAGTACAATGATTGGTTTCCGGTGCAGAGCGAGGCGAGCCCAGGACAGGACTTCTATCAATTCTTCAAGCGTGCCGATGCCGCCGGGCAGCGTCAGGATTGCGTCGGACTCCTCGAACATCAGCATTTTTCGCTCATGCATGGTCTTGACGATCTTATGATCCACGCCGTCGAGAATGCCTTCAAGTTCGACCAGAAAATCAGGGATGACGCCAAAGACCCCGCCGCCGGCGTCGCGGGCGGCGCCCGCTGTTGCGCCCATAAGGCCAAGTTTGCCGCCGCCATAGACGATGCGGCACTTGCGGCGCGCCGCTTCCTGGCCGATCCATATGGCGGCCTGCTTGAAGGCGGGGTCGGCGCCGGGCCGCGACCCGCAATATACACAGAGGGATTTCATGAATTTACAACGTTTGGTGGGTTACGGCGAACATTGTACGATGATTTTTGTCGGGGTAAAGTCCAAATCCTGGCTGCGGGTCAATGTTAGAGGAGGGGCCTCGGCGTGCGCGTATTTGTTATTGTCCTAATACTGATTGTTCTTGGCTTCCTCGCCTGGCAGGGCGCGCAGCGTTTTGGCCTGATTGAAACGCCGCCCGATGATGAGAGCGTTTCAGCGCCCGCCGACGATGTTCCGGCAATCGAGGACGCCGAGCCCGCGGAGGCGGCGCTTCCGAATTTCGATATCGTTCGCGTTGATCGGACCGGCTACGCTGTGATCGCCGGTCGTGCGGCGCCGGGCGCAGAGGTCACGATTTTCGCAAACGGTGAAGAGCTCGCGCAAGCACGAGCCGAACGCGATGGTTCCTGGGTGATTTCAACGGATACGCCGCTTGACGCCGGCCCGGTTGAGCTCAGCCTCTCCATGACAACCGAAGACGGTCTCACCGTCCGTTCCGAGCAAACCGTGATTATCCTTGTGCCGGCGCAGGATGGCGATGCGCCGCGCGTCTTGCGGACGACCCCGGGCGGCGCCACCGAAGTCCTGCAGGAACCGGACGATGTCGGCGAGGGGCTCGGTCCGCTTGCGCTTGAGGTCATCGATTATGATGATTCCGGCGCGGTTATTTTCTCCGGTCGGGCCTCGCCAGGCGACGTTGTGCAGGTTTTCATTAACCGGCAATTGATCGGCCAGACGCAGGCGAACGACGACGGGAAATGGATGTTGTCGCCCGACGCGACAATCAATCCCGGCGTTTATCAGCTCCTGATTGTCCAGCTCGACGAAACCGGCCGACCCGCTTACGCCATTGAATTGCCTTTCGAGCGCGCATCGGCGGATGCGATCCAGTTCCGCGACGGACGCGTCGTCGTGCAGCCGGGCAACAGCCTTTGGCGTATCGCACGGCGGGCCTATGGCCGCGGCGCGCAATACACGATCATCTATCAGGCCAACGCCGACCAGATCCGCGATCCGGATCTCATCTATCCGGGTCAGATTTTCGATGTGCCGGACGCGGAGGCGGAAGAGGAATAGTGCGCTCAGGCGCGTTCGGCAATCTGCGCCCATTCCCTTAGCACGGCCGCGTCGCGTTCCTGCGGCGCGTGCGACGCATGAAGCGCCGACAAGGTTTCATCGTCCGCCAGTTGACCGATCGCCCAGATCGCGGCGCCGCGCACCAGCGCACTCTCGTCGCGCAAGAGATTTTCAACTACGCCAGTCAGGGCCGTGTCGCCGCTGTTGCCGATGGCGATGGCGACATTGCGGACAAAGCGATCGCGGCCGGTGCGTTTTATCGGTGAGCCGGAAAATAGTTTTCGGAAGGCCGCGTCATCGAGCGCGGCGAGATCGGAAAGCGGCGGCGAAGTCAGTTCGTTGCGCGCATGCAACGCTGTCTCATGAGCCTTTGACGCAAATTTATTCCATGGGCAAACGGCGAGACAGTCATCGCAGCCGTATATTCGATTGCCGATGCCAGCGCGAAGGTCGCGAGGGATCGGGCCTTCATGTTCTATCGTGAGATAAGAGATGCAGCGCCGCGCATCGAGCTGGTAGGGCGCTGGGAACGCATCCGTCGGGCAGACGTCAAGGCAATTGCGGCACGAACCGCAATGGTCGTCTTCCGGCGCGTCATGCGGCAACTTGATCGTTGTCAAAATCACGCCAAGAAAGAGCCATGAGCCGTGTTGGCGAGAAACTAGATTGGTATGTTTTCCCTGCCACCCGGCGCCGGCCTGTTCGGCCAGCGGCTTCTCCATGACCGGTGCCGTGTCGACGAACACTTTCAACTCGCCGCCATAAGTTTCAGCGATCCAACGGCCAAGTTTTTTCAGACGCTTTTTGACGACATCATGGTAGTCGCGGTTTCTTGCATAAACTGAGATCACGCCATCCGACCGGTTTTGAAGCGCCGCCATCGGATCGATGTCCGGACCATAATTCTGGGTGAGGACGATCGCGCTCGATGCGTTGCGCCAAAGGGCCTGGGGGTCGGCGCGCTGCTCGCGGCGTGCATGCAGCCATTCCATGTCGCCATGACGACGCTGATCGAGAAACACCATCAACCGCTCGCCGATTTCGGGCGGCAGCGACGCCTTCGTGAAGTGCGCCCCGTCAAAGCCGAGGGCCAGCGCCTTTTCGCGAATGGCTTCCCGCGCGCGTTCTGTGTCACCCACCGTCAAAAGTCCGGGTCAGCGTAATGGCGCGGCGGCGGCATCCCCTCCACGCGATCGCGCAGGATCGGCCGCAGCGCCGGGCGCGACTTGATCCGCGCATACCACTCCTTGACGGCGGGAAACCGGTCCCAGGGAACGCCGTCTACATAATCGACGCAGGAAATATAGCCCGCCGCTGCAACATCCGCGGCCGTATAAATATCGCCGGCAAACCAACTCCTTTGGTCGATCAGCCAGGCGAAGTAATCCATGTGCCAGTCGAGCGCCTCAAGGCCCGCCCGCAATAAATCATAATCCGGCTGGCCGCGTCGCATGAGGCGTTTGTCGATCCGTTCCCGGACAATGAAGCCGATCACGTCCTGCTCGAATTTTTGCGTAAACCAGGCGACAAGCCGGCGCGTTTCCGCGCGCGGATGCGCGCCGGAGGGGAATAACGCCGGGCTTGGGTAGCGCTCTTCCAGATACTCCATAGCGACTGCGGCGGGTGCGATCGCGCACTCTGCGCCGTCCTGCGTCTCGTCGATCAAAACAGGAACGCCTCCCGCTGGATTAACCGCGGTGATCCGTTCCCCCGCTTCCCAGGGACGCGTTTCCTCAAATTCAGCCGGCAGGCCCTTTTCCGCAAGGGCGATGCGGATCATCCGCGAAGCCGGGTCCAGGGGCATATGCAACAGGCGCCGCATGTATTTTCCTTACCAACATCCGAGCGAGCGCGCGGTCTCCACGCGGCAGGCCATCGTACACTTTTGCCCCGCAACCCCGCGGGTTTGCAACAGCGCCCATTAACCATATCCGCCGGACGCTCAAAGGCGGGAATCGCAGCTGCAGAGCGCCTTTAGGCCCTCCGCGGGCGCCGCGGCAGGGGCTTTGCACCCATAGCATTAACAAAGCCGCAGAGGCGTCCCGATTCGGGATGCATGCGCGGCGCGGGCAAGGGGAACCGGAACATGTCCAGCAACCGCAACAGCCAATCCGGCGATTTTGCATGGCGGCGTCCGGCGCCGGCGGCGCGCCGGATCGCCGTGACGCTTTACGCCTGGCAGCGGCCGGCAATTTCCTATTTCGTCGCACTCCTTGCGGCCGCGCCGTTTATTGCCGCTGCGTTTCTCGCCCCGGCTCTGTTGAGCCTGTCGCCCACGATTGACATGATCGCGCCCATTGCCGACGCGCGCGCGGCAATGGCCGGTGAAATCCGTATAGAAACCGTGACGGCGCCGTTTTATCTCGTGACGCTGATGATCGGCGACATGTTCGCCGAGTCGCCCGGGCGCGTTCATCTTGTCGCAAAAGCGATCAGCGCGCTTATCGTCGTCGCGCCAATGGCGTATTTCTCCGTCTCTCGGTTGCCGTTGTTTGCCGGCGCTGTGATGACGGCGGCGCTCGCCGGAACCGTCGCGTCGCCTTTTGGCGGGCCGGCCGAGTTCGCGCTCGCGCTGTTCCTCGTTTGCGCGTTCTGTTTTCTGTCGCCTTGCGCGGATCATTCAAGAGGTCGCGCTCGGTTTGAAGGCGTGTTCGCGGGCGCATCGCTTTTTGTGTTGTGGCTGCTCAACCCGGTATTTTCGCTGGCCGGTTTTGCCGTCCTGTCATTCTGTCCGTTCCTTTCCGGGCCGCATGGCTTAAACCGGTATGCGTCGACGCTGGTGATATTCGCCATTTGCGGCGGAGTGGCGGAATATTTCGCGCCGGGCATTAACGTTGCGCGCGCCGCGGCGGCGTCCGGCACACTGACGATGGGCGTTAATTTCACTGGCGATGAAAGCGCCTTTCGCCTTAGCGGCGTTGCGGTCAGCGCGTTTCTCGTACTTGCGATGACCGGCGTTTTCGGCGGGCCTGAACACAGGCGCGCAACGCTGACGGCGCTGTTCTTCGGCGTGATCTCATTCGCGGCGGCATGGTTTGCCGGCGCCAACACGCTGCCGGTTTTCGTGTTTGCCGCAACAATTGCAGCGTTCTCTGTTTCCTCGCCGTTTTACGACGGGCTGTTCCAGAACCATGACCGCGCCAGCGTCGCTGCGGCGCTCGGCGTTGCTGTCTTGCCGATGTTCTGGACCGGCGCCATGGCGGCGCACGCGGCGCAACAGTTTTCTTTGCAGCACCAGACAGCGCAAAATGCGCCGCAAGACATTCGGTCGGAGCTTGCCCTCGTGCAGCCTGGCGGTCCCACCATCGCCACCTGGATCGAGGAAGGACGTTTCTCAACGCCCGAAGCGCGTGAATTGCTGGCGCTAGCGCCGGTTGATCAGTCCGCAATGTTGCTGGAGGCGGCGAGCCGCGCCAAGGCAATTACTGCGCGCGGCCATGAGGTCGCTATCCTCACGGGGGCCGACGCCGCATGCGTCATCGCCGATGCGCGGGGCTGTCGCGCTGACAGCAATAAAGCCGCGGCTAAAGCAAGCGTCGTCTTTGTGCCGCGCCTCGATCTGGGGCCGAGCGCCCTCGCTGCGAAAGGTCGTGCCGAGGCCCTTCTCTACACAGAATTCAAGCTCCAGGAAGAAACGCCGTTCTGGGAGATCTGGGTCCGACGCAACAACGCCATCGCCGGCGGTCTGCTGCGCAACTAGATTATGCGCCCAAGGCAATAAAGTGCGGATTATCGAAACCGCGTTCGCGCTTGTTGTAGGTCAGGCGTTCGCCGGAGGGGTGCACGCAGACCCTGCCGCCGGCCGCCTCCAGCACGGCTTGCCCCGCGCCGGTGTCCCACTCCATGGTGCGTCCGAAACGCGGATAGATATGGGCCGCGCCTTCTGCGATCAGGCAGAATTTCAATGACGATCCAGCGGCCGCGAAATTAGCGACGTTAAGCGTTTCCAGATATTCGTCAGTCTCCGGCGATCGGTGCGACCGGCTTGCGACGGCAATCACGCCTTTGGCGGGGATCGGGACGGCGCGGATGTCACGCCGGTTCGACAGGCCGCCATCGTCCGTTACCTCGACGAGCCACGCGCTGTGACCGACGACGCCGGCGTAGAGTTTTCCAATTGCGGGCGCATAGACAACGCCCAAGGCCGGCCTCGCATTTCGGATGAGCGCAATGTTGACGGTGAATTCGCCAGTGCGGTTTATAAACTCACGCGTACCGTCGAGGGGGTCGACGAGAAAAAATTCATCGCCGAGGCTCGGAATGCGGCCGTCGCTGGCGGCTTCCTCGGCGAGGACAGGTATGTTCGGTGCGATGGCGTAAAGGCCGGCGAGAATGATGTCCTCGCCGCGCTTATCCGCCTCGGTCACCGGCGAGGCATCGTCTTTTTGTTCGGCGACAAAATCGCCGCCGTAAATCGACATGATTTGGGCGCCAGCTTTGACCGCAAGGGCCGTCAGCGCGTCAGACAGTTCACAATCATCGGAGTAGGTCAGCGTGTTCACCGCTCGGCTGATAGGGCCACGCAGCGCCTATTGGCAAGCCCCGTCAGCGAAATGCGACGATAGTGAAGGCGGCGGCCTGTTTCGGCATTAACCCCGTCGCCGGAATGATGTCCTGAACAATCCAGCCTTCGTCGGCGAGCGCGTTAAGGCGTTCCTGCATGGCCGCGGCCGCAGCCCGTGCGTAGTCGCGTTCATTGGCGACAAGACCGACGGGTCGACGTTTGGCGTCGCGCCAACTGACATGGAATACGGCAAACTGTTTCGACATGGGACAACGGACCCTCGCGCCGGCGTCGGCGGATTTGCTTTGACTTTATACAGGCAATTGCCGGGCCGTTAAGGCGCGATCGTGGCGTAGCGCCCGAACGGTGCGGTTTCGCGCAGAAAGAGCGCCCGTCGTTACCTTTTATTTGCCTTAATATGCGCACTCTCGACTCCTATCGGTGTGGGCTTGCGGCGAATGACCTCGACGGATTCATTCACGCGCGAGGATATTGTCGAACAGCGCGGGCGGCGGCCTTCGGTCCTGCGCGTGCTGCTCGGCGATCTCGTGCAAATCGTGGAGTTCGTCGGCGTGATCGCAATATCCGCTGGCGTCGCGCTGGCGTATCACGCATACCCGCTAAACACGCCATTTGACCTGCAGGATTACGCCGCCGCGGGCATAATCGGCGCCACAGGCGTTACGGCGCTCCTTCGGCGGGATGGATTTTATGAATTTGACAGACTGCTGACGTCGACCGGCGTTCTTCGCGCCATCGGATCACGTTGGATGTTCGTCGTGCTGGGCCTGTTGGCGTTCGGATTTGCGCTGAAGATTTCGGAAAATTATTCCCGCGTCTGGTTAGTCGCCTGGTCGATCGGCGTCGTCGCATTTCTTTTCACGACGCGTTGCGTTGCTGCGGCGATTACCGGCCGACTGGTTCGCGACGGCGGCGCCTTTGCCCGGCGAATCGCCATCGTTGGTACGACCCCGGCAGCCGCTCGGTTCGCCGAAGAAGCGGGCGCCGCGCGTTCCGGCGCAATGGTGGTGGGTGTTTATGACGCCGGCGTTGGCGGTAGCGATCAGCGCGCAGTAAAGTGCGACATACGCGATCTCGACGCGCTTGAGCGCGCAGCGCGCGACGGCGCCGTTGATGATATCGTCATCGCCGCGCTGAGCGCCGATAAAGATGAAATGGCGAAGCTGGTGCGCCGCCTTTCGGCGTTGCCTGTTTCCGTATCACTTTGCCCCAGTCAACATTGGATAGATCATTGCGGCGGCGCCGTAACGCGACTTGGCCAGGTCAACGTGCTTTCCCTTTATCGGCGCCCGCTCGAAGGGTGGGGCGGGGTTTCAAAGATCATCGCCGATTATGTCGCCGCGGCGATCCTGTTGGTTGCCCTGGCGCCGCTGATGTTGATCATCGCAGCGGCGATCAGGATGCAGGATCGCGGACCGGCGATCTTTTCCCAACAACGCCACGGCTTTAACAACTCGGTGTTCCGCATTTACAAATTCCGCACCATGACGGTGACGGAAGACGGCGCGAAAATCGCGCAGGCGCGGCCGGGCGATCCGCGCATCACGCCCCTGGGAAAACTCCTGCGCCGCTACAGCCTTGATGAATTGCCGCAGCTTTTTAACGTCGTGGCGGGCCAGATGTCGCTGGTCGGGCCGCGCCCGCACGCTCTTGCGCACAATCATCAATATGCGCGGCTGATCGAGAACTATTCCGGCCGTCACAAGGTGAAGCCGGGCATTACCGGTTGGGCTCAGGTCAACGGCTATCGCGGCGAAACTTCCGAAAATGAACTGATGGAAGAGCGTGTTCGCTTTGACCTCGCCTATATCGATAACTGGTCTTTGTGGTTTGATTTCAAAATCCTTGTCTTGACCGTTCTGGCGGTGGCCTTTCCGAAAAATGCCGTCTAAACAAAATGCGGGGCGCAGCAGCCTGCGGCGCGCCGCGCATCAGCTATGAAAGGCCAGTTTCATGCGGGTAACGATGATCGGCGCCGGTTATGTCGGGCTTGTCTCCGGCGCCTGTTTTGCGGATTTCGGTCACGAAGTCGTTTGTGTCGACAAGGACGAGGAAAAAATCCGCAAACTCGAAGACGGCGTCATGCCGATCTATGAGCCGGGCCTCGAAAGCTTGGTCGCCGAAAATGTGAAGGCTGGCCGATTGTCCTTCAGCCTCGATCTGGCGGCGTCGACGCCTGATGCGGACGCCGTCTTTATCGCCGTCGGCACGCCCTCGCGCCGGGGCGACGGCTTTGCCGACCTCACCTATGTCTATCAGGCGGCGGAAGAGATCGCGAAGGTCATCAAGGGTTATACGGTGATCGTCACCAAATCCACTGTGCCGGTTGGCACCGGCGCCGAGGTCGAGGCGATTATCAACAGAACGCGCCCGGACGCGGAATTCTCCGTCGTTTCCAATCCGGAGTTCCTACGGGAAGGGGCGGCGATCAACGATTTTAAACGACCGGACCGCGTCATCGTCGGCGTCGAGGACGAGCAGTCGATCGCGGTCATGCGCGAACTCTATCGTCCCCTATATCTCAACGAAACGCCTGTCGTCTTTACGAACCGATCGACGTCGGAGTTGATCAAATATGCGGCCAACGCATTTCTTGCGACCAAGATCACCTTCATCAACGAGATGGCCGACATCTGCGAGAAAGTCGGCGCCAATGTGCAGGAAGTAGCGCGCGGCATCGGCCTTGATGGGCGCATCGGCGGAAAGTTTCTTCACGCGGGGCCGGGCTATGGCGGCTCATGCTTTCCGAAAGACACGCTGGCCCTGGTGAAGACCGCCCAGACCTATGATGCACCGACAAAGATTGTTGAGGCGGTCGTCGATATCAATGATCGCCGGAAGAGACGGATGGCCGACCGCGTCGTCGCGGCCTGCGGCGGTTCGATTGACGGCAAAACGATCGCCGTGCTCGGACTTACATTTAAACCGAATACGGACGATATGCGCGATTCGCCGTCGCTGGACATCATTCCTGCGCTGCAGGCGCAAGGCGCCAAAATCGCGGCGTTCGATCCCGCCGGCATGGATGAGGCGGCGGGTCTGTTGACGGACGTTGACTATAAAGAGGGGCCCTATCAGACGCTGGAAGGGGCTGACGCCGTCGTTATTATTACGGAGTGGGATGAATTTCGCGCGCTGGACGTCGAACGCGTCAAGTCGCTGATGAAAACGCCGGTCATGGTCGATTTGCGCAATATCTACGGCGCAACGGAGATGATCGCCAGCGGCGTCGACTACCACTCAATCGGCCGGCCGGTTTAGGCGGCGCGCAGTTTTTTCAGAACTTTAGATTTTCGGGCGCCAGCCGGCGTTCCAGTGGAGACGACCGTATCGATGCGCGCCTGACGGAGGATGTCGGCGGTAAGCATTGGCGCTTCGCTGCGGAATTGCGTTTTGCCATCCGGGTCCACGTAAACGATGTTGAACCCAGTTCCCGCGGCAATCGCATGGCGCAACAACGCTGGATCAAGCCAGTCGAGCGGTTCGCCGTTTTTGCGCGGCGTATCTTCGCCGTAGAGCTCCATCACGACGACGTCGTCTCGAATGAGCGCCGGAATGGCCGGCTTCAAGAGGCGGCGCTGCATGCGGCAAGCCTGGTGGTTCGCCGCGGGGCCGACAATGAAGAGCGTATTTTTCGGCGTGAACTTACGGACCGTTTCCGTTTTGCGCAGGCTCGCTGTCACCTCGGCGGCGATGTTCGGCCGTACTGACAGGAGGGCGGCGACGCCGCCGACGACCAGGCATATGGCGATGATGAACAACGAAAAACCCATAGCGGCCTAAATTTATGGTTACGACATTGCCGCAGCGTTAAAGCGTCAGTGCAAATAGCGGCGACATTGACCAGTGATATGCAACTCACTTGCCATACGGCGAACACGCCGCAAAAGTTCGTTAAAGCCTGTTAACTATTTGTCGGGCTGGCTCGGATTTCAGAGCGCCTTGCCGGCGCTAAGCCGCCACTTGGCGAAGCGTTTAATTCCTTCCGCAAGCGTAACGGTCGGTGAATAGCCGAGTTCAGACCGGGCCCGCGTGATATCGGCCCATGTACGCTCCACATCGCCGGGCTGCATCGGTTTCATGATCTTCTCGGAAGTTTTCCCCAGCTCTTGTTCGAGCAGCGTTACCAGGGTCATCAGCTGTTCCGGCTGGTCGTTCCCGAGATTGAAAATCCGATGGAAATGATGATCGGCCCCCGGCGGGCGATCATGGGCTGCGAGGACGCCCATGACGATGTCGTCGATATAGGTGAAATCGCGCGCCATCGCCCCGTTGTTGAAGATTTCGATCGGCGCGCCACTGAGGATCTTGTCCGCGAAAATCCAGTAGGCCATGTCCGGCCGTCCCCACGGTCCATACACGGTGAAAAAGCGAAGGCCGGTCTGCGGTAGGGCGTAGAGCCGCCCGTAAGACGCCGACATCGCCTCATTGGCTTTCTTGGTCGCGCCGTAAAGTGAGACCGGCGCATCGGTCGCGTCGGCTTCACCAAAAGGCGTTTTCTCATTGGCGCCATAGACGGACGAAGACGAGGCGTATGTCAGATGATCGACTTTGCGGCGCCGCGCTAGTTCCAAGATAGAAAGATGGCCATCGAGATTTGATTTTCCGTACTCGAATGGATGTGTGATGGAATGGCGCACGCCCGCTTGCGCCGCCAGGTGAATGATTGATGAGAACTCCGCTCCGGCCAGGGCCGTGGTCAGCTCCTGATAGTTTGCAATGTCTACTTTGATGAACTGGAAATTCGCATTGGCGCCGACCCGTTCGAGGCGTGCATGTTTCAACGCTGGCGAATAATAATCGTTGAGATTGTCAACGCCAATCACCTTGTCGCCGCGCGCCATTAAAGCGAGCGCCGTTTCCGATCCGATAAAGCCGGCGGCGCCGGTAACAAGAATGGTCATCCCGGAGAACTAGTCATGCTGCAAGCAACAGTAGTGCATAGACGCGAACCAATCGTTACGATGCTCTTAAACTAGACGCCGAAAGGGCCTCTTCATAGAGCCCCTCAGGAAGCCGGCGCCATCGCTGGATCATAATGGCACCAATTAAGATCATCGCGGCGCCGACGCCGGCGAAAACGATGGTTGGGTCGATATTGCCGCCAGTCACGACGAGAATGGACAGCGATCCCGGGATGGCGAAGGCGGCGTTGGCGAATATGCCGGCGGCGAGGATGCGGGCGCGGATCGGCGCCGGCGCGCGCCGCTGCATGGCGGCCTGCAAAGGTGCGATATAAACGCCGGAAAGGGCCGATGTGGCGACAAAAAATCCCACAAGCGCAATACCCGCCGGAGATGAGAAAAGGGCGGCAAGGGTCAGCGGCGCGTCGCTGGTGCCGGCGGCGAAGGGCGTAATGGCGACAACGGCGAAACTCATGACGCCGGCGGCGATGATCGCGCAGGTCGACCACCCGAAGCCGGTGCGGCCTTTAGCAAGGCTTGCCGCCGCGACCGCGCCGATCATCGCGCCAATCGCAAAAAGACCGTTCAGGGCGACCCAGACAAGTGGGTCGGCGTTCAGTGAATCCCGGCCGTAAAGCGGCACTGCGACGGTCACTGCCGTTGACAGGAAATAGAATACGCCGATGCCGAGCAGCGTCGGCGCAACGCCGCGCGCGCCAAATGCCAGTCGGAACATGGCGATCGTTTGCGCGACGCCGTTGAAGTTGAGGTTCAGCGCCGGATCGTTCGCTGCGGCGAAAGGCGTCCTAAGCGCCGCGAGCCAGCCGATGAGCGCGGCGGTGACTAGCGCTGCGCCGACCGCAATACCGCTTTCGGTAATCAAAAACCCGCCGGCCGTATAGCCAAGGAGAATAAACGTAAAGAGGCCTGCGTTGCAGAGGCCGTTACCACGAACCAGCTCATCCGTATAAAGATATTTCGGCATTGCGCCGACCCGCACCGGCGAGAAGAACGCGGATTGCGCGCCCATGGCGAACAGCATGGCGATGGCGAGCAGACCGTTTCCAAATGCGAAGGCAAGCGCGGCGACGGTCATCAACACGATTTCCATGAATTTCGTGCGCCGAAACATCATCGAAGTTTCGTATTTGTCGGCAAGCTGCCCAGACACGGACGAAAACAGCAAAATAGCCAGCGGCAGGAGCGCGCCGATATAGGGGATCGCATTATCGGCGTCGGTGAAGAACGGGACATTGATGAGGCCGGCTGGAATGCCAATCAGCAACGCCTGGCGAAGGGTGTTGTCGGCAAAGGTGCCAAAGGAGAGCGCCACCCACATGGGAAAAAAACGCCGCTGGAAAAACAGCGGCAGGCGGGAAATCGGTTCGGCCGCGCCCGTCACGCCGGCGATCCGGCTGGTCGGGCGGCGATTATCCCTCCGGCGATCGGCCCCATTTGTTTTGGCGCTTGAAAAACGGCGCTTTTAGCGGCTGGCATTTCTGGATTCTCATTCTGTTCGCGGAAAATGGCTATCGGCCGCCTCGGCAATGAAATCAATGCATTGCAACGACGTGGGCGATGGCTATATACCGCGAAGCCGTGGCGGCGGGGGCGGCCAGATCGCAGCCTGTCGCCAGCCTGCAAATTCCCGAGGAGAGGAATATTCCATGTTTATTTCGCCCGCATTTGCGCAGGCCGGGGAGGCCGCCGCGCCGAACGCCTTCATTCAGCTGGCGCCGCTGGTCTTCATCTTTGTGATTTTTTATTTCCTGCTTATCCGGCCGCAAATGTCGGCCCGAAAGAAACATCAGGAAATGGTCTCCAACGTCCGTCGCGGCGACACGGTCGTAACCGCCGGCGGCATCATCGGCAAAGTGACCAAGGTGCTCGAAGGCGATGAAGTGATGGTCGAGCTTGCCGACAACGTCACCGTAAAAGTTGTAAAAGCAACGCTTTCCGATGTGCGCAATAAACCGGAGCCCGCTGCGAACGACTCCTGATCGTCGCCGTTGTAACAGGCGCCGCGAAGTCAATTGCCATATCGTAGAAGTATTATCCCATGCTGCAATTCTCGAAATATCAAACCGCCGGCATTATCGGTCTCGTAGCGCTCGGGATTTTGTTCGCGATCCCGAATTTTCTTGCCGAAGAGACCCGCGACGGCCTGCCTGGGTTTGTGCCGAAATCGACAATTAATCTCGGGCTCGATTTGCAGGGCGGGTCTTATCTTCTGCTTGGTGTCGATACGGAGAAAGTCATCGACGACCGAATGCGGGCGATCATGTCCGACATAAGGCGCGAAATGCGACCCAATCGCGGCGCCGGGCGCGACCGTATCTCCATTGACAATCTCACCTATGACGACGGGTCGGGCGACATTATATTGCGCGTCGCGAACACAGGCGATTTCGACGAAGCGCGGGATCGCGTGCGCGACGTGACGCGCGGCGGCGCCGGGGCGCTCGGATTGGGCATTCGGCCTTACGCCGTGTCCGCGGAAGATGGCCGCATCGTCGTCGCTATGACGCAGGAAGCCGAGCGACAGTTCTCGTCCGAGGCCGTGCGCGATTCAATCGAGGTTGTCCGGCGGCGGATAGATCCGGCCGGCAACAAGGAAGTGGTGATCGCGCCACAGGGCGCTGACCGCATTGTCGTGCAGGTGCCGGGCGACGATGATCCCGAAGCGCTGAAGGCGATCATCAACCGCACCGGTCAATTATCGTTTCATGCTGCAGACCTTACCGTCAGCCCGACGGACGCCGCCTCGGGGCTGTTGCCGCCGGGGCGCATCATGGTTCCTTTTGCTGAATTTGAAGGCACGGGCCGCCCGCCCATGGTGCTCGTCGAGGATCCGGAAATTACCGGCGACATGGTGCAGACTGCATCCGCCGGTCAGAACCCGGATGGCGCCGGGTTTCAGATCAATTTCGAATTCGACAGTCGCGGCGCCCGGCGCTTCGCCGACTATACGCGCGGCAATATCGGCGCCGTCTTTGCGATCGTGCTCGATAACGAAATCATCTCTGCGCCGACGATCCAAAGCGCCATTACCCAGGGGTCAGGCCGCATTACCGGCGATTTTTCCGCTCTTGAAGCGTCGGAAACGGCGCTGCTAATCCGCTCCGGCGCCTTGCCGGCGGAGCTGACAACGCTGGAGCAGCGCTCGGTTGGTCCGCAGCTCGGCCAGGATTCGATCGAAGCGGGCGCCAAGGCGCTGATCATCGGCTTTGTCGCCGTCATCATCTACATGGTCGTCAGTTACGGCCGGTTCGGTATTTACGCCGACATGGCGCTGATCGCGAACGTCATATTGATCGCCGGGGCCCTGTCGCTCATGGGGTCGACGCTGACGCTCCCAGGCATCGCGGGCATTGTCTTGACGATTGGTATGGCGGTTGACGCCAACGTGCTGATTTTCGAACGGATTCGAGAGGAACTCGCCGCCGGCAAATCGCCTATTCAGGCGGCTGAACAAGGCTACCAGAAAGCGTGGTCGGCGATCCTCGACGCCAACGTCACGACCTTTCTGGCTGCGCTCATCATGTTCCAGCTGGGCGCCGGGCCGGTACGCGGCTTCGCCATCACACTCGCCGTTGGCGTCGCCACGTCGGTTTTCACCGCTTACGTGCTGACGCGGTTGCTTGCGGGCGGATATCTGCTCGCCAAGCGCCCGCAACAATTGACGCTATAGGGGGGCGTTCAAAAATGTATCTCAAACTTGTCCCCGCCAAGACAAACGTTCCTTTCATTAAGGTTCGCTTCATCGCTATGCTGTTTTCAGCGGCGCTGATCGTCGGATCCTTTTTCGCTCTTTTCACAATGGGCCTCAATTTCGGCATCGACTTTCGGGGCGGCGTCACGATTGAGGTCACCGATTCCGAACCGATCGAACTCGACGCCGTGCGATCAACGGTCGGCGAACTCGGCCTCGGAAACGTCAATGTTCAGGCGATCCGAGATTTTGCCGGGTCGGAACCGGCCGTCGTTGTTTATGTCGAGCAACAACAGGTCGATGCGGCTGAATCCGGCGAAGACGTCGCGACGGCGAATGAAAATGCGCAGCAGCAAGCGGCTGTCGCGGTACAGGACGCGCTTCGCGGCCTCCTCGGCGACGACATGGTCGTTAGAAAAGTAGACGTTGTTGGCCCCACCGTTTCCGGTGAGCTGATCCAGAAAGGCGCGACGGCCGTAGCGCTCGCGATCGCGATGATGCTCATCTACATCTGGCTTCGATTCGAGTGGCAGTTCTCGCTCGGGGCAATTGTCGCCCTGGTCCATGACGTGATCATCACGATGGGCATGTTCGCCGTGACGCAACTGAAGTTCGAGCTCGCCATCATCGCGGCGATCCTGACCATCGTCGGTTATTCGATGAACGATACGGTCGTCGTCTACGATCGCGTTCGTGAAAATCTGCGCAAGTATAAGTCAAAACCGCTGGCGGAAGTTCTAGACCTTTCCATCAACGACACGCTGTCCCGCACGGTCATGACCTCCGTCACCACCTTGTTGGCGTTGATATCGCTGGCGGTATTCGGCGGCGAAGTCCTGCGCGGGTTCACCCTCGCCATGATCTGGGGGATCGTGATCGGGACCTATTCGTCAATCTTTGTCGCCTCGCCGTTTCTCCTGGCGACCGGCGTCAAACGCGACTGGTCGAAACAGGCCGCTGCGGCAACGGCCTGACAATCACCTTACGCGCTTGACCTTGAATTTCGAGCTGCGCTCGCCGTACTGAACGGTCCAGCTTCCCAGCATGCCCGGCGCCAGCCGGGCGCTTTCGCCGCGGCGGGGCTTGGCGCCGACGGCGGCGGCGAGTTCGCGCCACGTCTCGCCGTTTTCAAGTTCAACGTTCCTGACTTTATAGCCCGTCGTAAAGACGCGGACGATTTTGCTTTCATAGGCCTCGCGACTTTCCTCGCGTTCTTTTACGCCCGCTTTTCGCCTTAGCTCCGCCAGTTCCTCAGCGTCGGCTTTTGGCAGCAAGACATAATCTTCACTGGGCGCAGGCGGCGCGACCGCTGGGGCCGGCGCTGCTGAAGCAGCCAGTTCGCCGTTCTCGACGCTTTCAGGCGCCGTTTCCTCAACGGCGCCGCTGCGGCCGGCCATCGTCGCATCAAAACAGGCTAGACGCGCAGCGTTGTCGTTTATTGCCGCGCACTCAGCCAGACGGTCCGCCTGCGGAGCGTCCGCTGCAAAGACCGGCGTAACGAACATCGAAGAAATGGCGAAAAGCGATAGCAGGCGTTTTTGTTGCGGCACAGTTTCCTCCGGTCCTTTCGGATGGCGGCCGATGATCATTGCCGCCACCCTCTAAGACAATCGAAGGCGCACCATCCCGCAATCGCGCATCGCAACGCCGCAACACGTGATGCAAAAAAACCACGGATTCCAGGTTGTTGCCGCCGATTTCTGCCGGCTGAGCGGTGTCAGTTTATTGGGCGCATGCGTACGCCAAAGCGGCCGCCGTCCATCGATACGGTCCATCCGCCGAGAAGCCCGGGTTTCATCACAACTTCATCGCCGCGCTGCGGGTCATGGCGCGTGCCGCGCCCGGTCTGTCGCCAGATCTCGCCATTGGTGAAGGCTATGCGTAGTTCGCCGAGCCCGTTACGCCACGATTTGTACACCGTCAGCGTATAGCGTTCGCGTTTCCGTTTTTTCTCTTTTTTCGCGTGACGCTCTTTCTTGTCGCCTTTCTTGGTGCGGACAAACGTCAAACTCTCGTCGTCTTCCAGCGGGCGCACGGCGCTTTTCTCTGGCGAATCCGCTTCGACGGAGGCCGAGGGCGCGGTTACGGGCGGGGCCGCATCTTCCGTCGTCGGCGCATTCGGATCGGCGTCGGCCAACTCAGGCGGCGCAGCGACGGCGGCAAGCGCCTCAAAGCAGGCGAGCCGTTCGTCTTTGTCGTCAAATGCGGCGCAAAGGCGAAGTGCGTCCGTTACTGAGAGATCTTCGATCTCTTCGGCCCAGGCCGTCGCGCCGAAAATAAAAGAGGCGGCGAGCAATGCCGAAAATAGAGACTTTGCACTGCCTGTTTGCGATATTGCGCGATAATCTGTCATTTTTGCCCAACCTTATGACCGCGGACGCTAAACAATACCTCGTCCGCACAAACCGATTCGCGCGGAAAATGGATGCCGTCCCATAAACAGGCCGATTCCATAAGCGACATTCGGTACGGTGGCAATCGATGCGCGATTAGCGCCGGCTCGCTAAATGCATGATGTATTTGCGCAACATTGCCGAGCCATTGCGAAGGCAAAGCCTCTCTGACGTTTGACATGACAAAACGGTGATGAAAGGATTTCGCAGAAATTCGGGGTGCGCGATCAATGTTGCCGATCCACCGGCGGCTAGCATGATCCGCTGGTGCCGAGTTCTGGGAGGGCTGCGTATCGGCCGTTCCGTTTTATTGGGCAACTATTGGGCAGACTAAAAATGATCAAAAAAATGAATCCGGATTCCGCGCTATTGCGCGGTTTTCTCGCTACGGGTGCGTCGGTATTCGCACTTGGCGCGACAGCACCTGTTTTAGCGCAGGGCGACGAAGACGACGTCGCCACGATCGCTGAAATCGAAGAAGATATCGAAGACGCGCGCACGGGCGATCAGATTATCGTCACGGGCTCGCGCGTTCGAAGAAACGAGTTTACGTCGGCGTCGCCGCTGCAGGTCATCGATGGCCAGGTCAGCCGCGAACTCGGCGTATTCGACACCGCGCGCCTGCTGCAGGAATCGGCCGTCGCTACCGGCCAACAAATCAACGACACGTTTGGCGGCTTTGTTCTCGACAACGGTCCGGGCGCTTCCACGGTCGCGCTTCGCGGTATTGATCCTGAGCGCACGCTGCTCCTCCTAAACGGTCGCCGGCTTGCGCCGGGCGGCGTTGAGGGCGCGCCGACGTCTCCGGACCTCAACCTCATCCCGTCGTCTCTGATCGGCCGTGTCGATGTGCTGCTTGACGGTGCGTCGCCAGTATATGGCTCTGATGCTGTTGCGGGCGTGGCGAACGTCATCTTGCGCGACGACTTCGACGGCTTCGAAATCGAAACGGCGTTCAACGTACCCTTTACGGGCGGCGGCAAGACCTCTCAAGTCTCTGCGAGCTGGGGTGTTTCGAATGATCGTGGCTTCATCGGCGTCGGCGCAGAATTCTTCCGTCGCGACCAGTTCTCCGTTGCGGATGCTGATCTCACCTGTAACGAGCACCATCAGGAAGATGAGAACGGCAATATCCGCAATATTGAGGTCGATGTCCAACCCGGTACGAGCCGCCAGCCCTGTAAGACGCAGATTATCGGCCGTTTCAGGACTTTCGGCATCGACGACAACTTTGGCGGAAGCGGCACGTCGTTTGGCGACCTTTTCTATACGCCAGGGACGAGTAACGTTGGCGTGCCGAATTTCTCCGATGAAATCGACGCAGATGGCGACGGATTTCTTGATATTGATTCTCGCGCCCCGATCTTCACCGGTGCGGACCAGAGCCGGTCGCTGGTTCAGAACCAGGACCTCATCTCGCCGCTTGAGCGGATTTCGTTCATGGCGTTCGGGAACTACGAGCTTGAAGAACTCAACAATATGGAGACGTTCTTCGAGTTTATGTATGCAGAACGCGACTCGAAAATCACCGGCGACGGCGCTCAGATTTTCCCAACGGTTCTGACCACCAACCCGACCAACCCGTGCGGTCTCGAAGCCCTTGCAGCCGATCCAACGCTTTGCGGCGGCGGCCCGCAGCAGGTCGTGCCGATCGTTCTGATTGACGGCGATCGCAACACGACCCAGGTCGAGCAGACGCAAATCCGCATCGTCGGCGGCATCCGCGGCGACCTGCCGTTCTGGAACGAGGATCCGGGCGACGGCCTTTTCGGGCTCAGCAACTGGAACTATGAACTGAGCGGCAGTTTCTCACGCTCGCTCGGTACGTCTGTGCGTCGCGGCATTATCGAAGATCGCCTTGCGCTTTCATTGCGCACGACGACGCGGCTCCCGGATGGCACCCTGGGTTGCGGACCGGATTTTAATGGCGACGGGCTTCCTGATCTCGCAAATGACGCCGAACTATTCGGTTTCTTGACGGACAATCCTTGCGTGCCGGTGAACCTGTTCTCCGCGAACGTGATGCAAGGCAACGTCCTGACGCCGGAAGAAGAAGAATACCTCTTTGGCGTTCGAACGTTCGGCACCGAGATCAAGCAGTCCATCATCTCGGGCTTCCTGTCGGGCGGCGTCATGAACGTCCCTGCCGGCGAAGTTCTTCTGGGCCTCGGCTTTGAATATCGTCAGGATGAGATCGATTCCCGTCCGGACGACAACGCGGAAGACGGCAACTTCATCGGCTTCTTTGCCGACCGTGGCGCCGTTGGCCGTCGCGAGCTGAAAGAAGGTTACGGCGAGCTTATCGTCCCGATCTTCAGAGATCAGCCCTTCGCACAGGAGCTCACCGTTGAAGCGGCTGGCCGCGTCACGAATGAGTCCTTCTACGGCACGAACTGGACCTATGCGGTCAAGGGCATCTACATGCCGTTCGACTGGCTGACCATCCGCGGCTCCCGTGGTACGTCGTTCCGCGCGCCGAATCTGCGCGAGCAGTTCTTCCGCGGCGCGACCGGCTTCCAGTCGGCCTTCGCGGACGTTTGTACGGTTCCGCCGGCGGCGAACAATGGCGGCGTCTATGATGCAGCCAACGATCCGCGTTCTGCGCGGGTTCTCGCCAACTGCGTGCTCGACGGCGTCGATCCGACAGCGTTGGGTCTCATGGGCGCATCGTCGATCGAAGTGCTAACCGGCGGCACCACGCTGCTGGAAGCGGAAACTTCTCGCACGTTCACCGTGGGCGGCGTTCTAGACGTTCCGTTCGCAGACATGGGCTTGGGCGACAATATCGGCTTGAATCTTTCGGTGACGCACTTTGACATCCGCGTCGAAAACACCGTCGAAGAGCCGTCTGTCACGTTCCTGTTCAATGACTGCTACGACTCTCGCGATGATCTCAGCAGTGCGTTCTGTAACCGCATTACGCGCGATCCGAACACGGGCTTTGTCGATATCGTCGATGCGGGCTTCATCAACATCGGCGTCATCACATCGCGCGGCATGGACTACAATGTGCTGTTTGAATATGACGGCTTCACGGTCGCGAACGAGCCGCTTGAACTCTCGCTCGACGTTCGTGCGACGCAACTGTTCGAACAGACGCAGACAGTCATCGATACGTTCGACGATAACGTCGGTGAATTCGGCACGCCGACATGGCGTGGTCAAGCGACCTTGCTCGCTGACTTGGCCGACTGGCGTTTCCTCTGGCGCGCTCGGTACATCGGTTCTCAGAGCGTATTTTCGAGCGTGGATGACGGCGATCCGCCGGCCTTCGGCGCCGATGACACCTGTCAAGCGGTTCTTGACATCACGGGCGCACGCGACACGTCTGATGTCGGTTGCCGTCCGACGTTCTCGGTTGACGATTACATCGTCAACGATGCGTCGATCACATGGCGCAATGATGTCTGGTCGGCGACGGTCGGCATCAACAACGTCTTTGATCGCAAACCGCCCAGAGTTGACTCGACAAACAACTTCACCAGCGGCTTGCTCGTATCGCCGGCGGGCAACTATCCGCTCGGCGTCGGCTACGACTTCCTTGGCCGCTCATTCCAGGTTTCGGTTCAACGCAAGTTCTAACCGAGGTCAAAACACTGCAGTAAAGAAAGGGCCGGAGCATCGCTCCGGCCCTTTTTCATTAAGCAGCATTAATTGACGGTGCGGTTCACGCCGCCTTCAAATTTGCATTCGCGAAGTCCCAATTGATGAGATGGTTGAGGAATGCGGCGTCCGATCGCCTTTGGCGTAGGGCAGGTCCGGTAGCGTGACGGACATTCGAACTTCTTTTTGAGGGATTTTCGGGTCGAATCTGCGCAATGATTGCGCATAAGGCCGGACTCGCGGTTTAACACCGCCGGATGCGGAATAGTTCCGGCCCGCCGAAATGTGTTATGGGCGGCGCAGAGCACAACAATTGGAGAAAAAGGAATGACAGTCCTTCTGACGAATTTGCGTAACGCCGTGACCACCGGAGCCGTGTTAGCGCTCATATTGCTGCTACTCTATTTAACGGCATGGAGCGGTTCGCTGGACATTGCGTTCTGGCAGTTCTTTTTCCGTTGGCTGCATGTCCTGTCTGGCGTGATGTGGATCGGGTTGCTCTGGTATTTCAACTTCGTGCAGATCCCCCAGATGCCCGGCATTCCTGATGAACAAAAACCGGCCATCGGCAAACACATTGCGCCGAAGGCCCTGTTCTGGTTCCGCTGGGGCGCCATGGCGACCATCATCACCGGGCTTATTCTCGCCTATCTCAACAATTACTTCGTCAACGTCCTGACGCTCGGCGCCGTCAACGGCTTCGCAGTGCCCGGACATATCGCGCTCGGCATCGGCATGTGGTTCGGCATCATCATGTGGTTCAATGTCTGGTTCATTATCTGGCCGAACCAGCAAAAGGCACTGAATATCGACAACAAATATCCTGACCTGTCCGCCGACGACAAAGCGAAGGCTGGGCGTACGGCGATGCTCTTTTCACGGACAAATACGGTCCTGTCGATCCCCATGCTTTTCGCCATGGTGTCGGCGCAGGGGTTGTTCCGGATCTCATAAACGGCGGTGGACGCAGCAGCTCATTGTGATGCGCTGCTGCGTCAGCGCGATGAGGACCGATGGCTGGCGGCGCGTTATGCGCCGCCACCATTACGTCGATGCCTGACTGCGCTTTACGCCTTACACAGTGAATTGCGGCTTATTCCCGGCCGGGTCAGTGAGCCGCCGCTCGGCGAGATTCGCGTTCAATGGCATCGCGACGCCCTCGCGGAACTGCGCGACGGAAAGCGTCCGCGCGCGCACCCGGTCATTGAGGAGGTCGCCGCCGCGGACCTTGCCGCGGAACCGCTTCGGCCATGGATCGACGCCGCCATTGATGCGTCGTCGCGGCCTCTTTACGGCGAAGGTTTTACGGACGTCGATGACCTCCTCGACTGGTTGCGCGCCGCTGAAGGGACGATCGACGCCGCCGCCGTCGCCTTAAGCGGCGGCGACGAGACTCTGTCTTTCGTTGCGCAAGAGGCCGGCGCCGCGTTTGCGGCGGCGCGCGAGGGAGGCGTTATTGCACCGGATGTCAACTTTGCGGAACGAACGCGCGCACTATGGCGAAAGGCAAAGCCGGTCATGCAGGTCGCGCAGGATTCATGCGCTCCGGCGCTCGCCCACCTTTTCCTGACGCCCGCGTATTTGCGGCGCGGCGCGCGGGCCTTTCCGCTCGTCAAGCGGTTGAGGATTTTTGGCGCGGTCGCTTTTGCGCGCTAGGCGCTATGTGTGATGCTCAACATGTTGATCGATAAGCGCCGTGTTATAGGCTTGGAGCGCTTTGACGCGCGACAGATACCCGATCACATTGTCACGTTCATCGGCGTCTACGACTGGCAATCCATATTCCTGTGAATCGGTCAGTCTCGCTAATGCTTCGCCCAGTGAATTCCTGTCAAGCAGGCGGGGCGCCTCTTGCGACAGGGGCGCGCCCGGCGGCATTTTCTCCATGACGTCGCGCACGCGGATCGTCTGTAGCAACACGCCGTGCGGGCCTTCGGACAAATCATAACCGCGCCGGCCCAGTTGCCAGTGGAAGAAGGATTTGCCGCAGAGCCATTGCGTAATCAGCGTTGCAATCGCCACCGCAACCATCAGCGAAATTGTAATCCCGTATTCGCCGGTCAGCTCGAAAACGATAAGCGTTGTCGATATCGGTGCGCCGAGAATAGCGCCGGCCGCGGCGCCCATGCCGATCATGGCGTAGTAAACCGGGCTTGCGGTCGCCTCTGGAAATAGTTGGCCGAGTGTTGCGCCAAAAGCGGCGCCGGCGAAGGCGCCGATGACGATGCCTGGCGAAAAAACCCCGCCGCCAAATCGGCAGGATAACGTCACCGCCGTCGCCGCGCACTTCATCACGACCAATGTCGCCAGCGCAAGGATCGTGTATTCGCCGGCAAGGGCCTTCGTAACGGCTTCGTATCCGACGCCGAAAACTTCCGGATAGAACGCGCCGATCAACCCGACGATCAAACCGCCAAGCGGCGGCAGGAACAGATAGGAAAAGCCTATCCGGTCAGCGCGCTCGCGAACTTTTTCGGTCAGATTCTCTGTCGCTAGCAAAAAACCAGATGCGATCAGTCCGCACAACACGCCGAGCAACGCGGCCAGCGGCACGTCGATTGTATGGACGGTGCCATAGGCGGGCGGGGCGAACGCCGGAAAATCGCCGAGGTGAATGCGTGTGACAATTGCTGATGCGACGCTGGCCGCGGCGATCGGTCCGAATACGGACAATGCATAGTTCCCCATAATCACCTCAAGCGCAAAGAGGACGCCTGCGATGGGTGCGTTAAAGCTGGCTGAAACGGCGGCCGCTGCGCCACAGCCGAGAAGGGCGCGCCGTTGTTTCGCCGTGAACCCCATATGGCGATCGAGGAAAGACGCAATGGTGGCGCCCAGATGGACGGCTGGGCCTTCGCGACCTGCGCTGGCGCCGGACCCGAGCGAGACCGCAGAGACCGCCGCGGCGGCGAGGCCGGCCCTCAGTGATACCCGTCCGGCGCCGACAGCGCGCGCCTCAATCACGTCAGAGATCCCCTGGGCGCGGCCGTTTTCAAGCCATTTGAACCGGTCGGCGAAGAACAGCATGGCGCTGACGGCGACGCCGCCGATGACCGGCGCGGCCCAGGCGCGAAAAAAGTCAAGACGTTTGGCGCCGCTGACGACGCCGGCCTCATCGGCCCCGAACGCAATCGTTGAGACGAAGTCGATCACGCCGCGAAAAAGGATCACTGCATAGGCGACAGCGACGCCGATCAGAATTGCGAACAGCCAGACCCGCCACACATCGAGTCTTGCGGCGCGCCGGCGCATTCTCCTCAGGAAAATGAGAACGCGCGCAACCTTCCGGGTCATGACTTTTGCCTTGCCGCTTAAGGGAACTTCTTCATATCAGCATTCACCGCGCAGTCTAAATGTCACGATATGATTAACGCAGCATTCATCCTGCTTTGGCAGACTCTTGGCTGAGTCTTTCGGAAATCAGGACAGGCGAAATCATGGCGGCAACGACGTCGGCGGCGACCCGCAATCAAGGCGACAAGATTGACCCAAAGCGCGCGCAGGCGGCGCTGACCCGATGGCGGCGCGCCGTCGCCGAGGCGCTGGGTCAAGATCCTGGCGCGCCCCTCGACCAGCCTGACCGGCGCTTGCTGATGTTGCGCATTTTCGGTTCGACGCGCCGTCTCGCTGAATTGTGCATGGCGCATCCGGCGGCGGCCGCGGCCGCGTTGACGGAAGGACCGTCGGCCGTGATTGCGGAAGCGGCGCGCGACCTCGCTGCGCTCGATGGCGGCGTCGGCGGTCCGGACGTTCTTTACGCTGCGCTCGCTCCGCTGAAAAACCGCGCCGATATAGCACTCGCCATTGCGGAGCTTGGCGGTCGGTGGAGCGTCGCCGAAGCGACGGCGGCTCGCGTCGATTTCGCCGAACGTCTCGTTGAAACTGCGCTCAGGTGGCTGGTGCGCGCAGCGGTAAAACGTGGTGAGCTGACGGTTGCCGACGAAAAGAATATGATGGCGGGCGTATGCGCTGTTGCGGGCGGGGATTTCGCCCATGAGGACCTTGCTCCATACGGACCGCTCGAACTGTTTTTTCTTTATGACGAAAGTGCGTTTCCGGGACCGGCGGCCCGCGGCGCCGACCGGGTGTTTGTTCGCGTTGGCGCGGAATTGAGGGAGGCCTTTGAGGGCAAACCTGGCGACTATGCGCTCTTCGCCTTGAAGACGCCGCTCGGTTCTGGCGTTGGCGGCGCGGGCTTTACAGACAGCGTTGCGCGCGCCCGCAAAAACGCCGAAGGCCCGCAAAGCCATGCATTTCGCAGTTGGCTCGCAACGGCCCGCATCGTCGCTGGCGATCGTTCTGCGGGCGGCGCCTTTCTAGAAGAAATCGAGGATAAGGTCTGGGGCGGCGCGCCGATCTTAAATGACGAGCTTCGTGCAGCGCTTGAGAAGGAAAGCGACGATCCGCGCGCTGCGTTTCGCCGTGTCGCCGAGCTTTGCCGGCTCGCTATTGGCGGCGCGCGTCCTGTGTTTCGCACAGCGTCGGCGCGCGAGGTTTTTGAAACCGCCGCCGCCTCGAAAGCGATCGGCGCCGATGCGGCGCGCCGTCTTGTCGCCGGCGAAGAACTCGCCCATCTTGCAGTTTCGCGCGCGCAGATGATGAAGGGCGGCGCGGCGATGGATGTCGTTCGCGCTGATGAACAGGACGCGCTCGCATGTCTCTGCGGCTACGCGAATTACGAGTCGATTGCGGCGGCGCTCGACGGCGCCCGGATTGACGCCCGCAACACGCTGGCGCGCATGATCCGCGGGCCCCAAGTCGAGGTAGAGCGTTACCAGTCGGACGAAGAAGACGCTCAGGACGCAGACAAGCTGGAAGATCTCGGCTTCGCCAATGGTGAAAGCCTTTCAGCGGCGGTCGACGGCTGGGCGCGCCGTGCTGCTGAAGACGGCGGCGACAAACGATTTTCGGCGCTGGCGCCGGGCCTTCTCACCGCGTTCGGCGAAACCCAGCGTCCGAACCGGGCGGTGCGCCTGTTCGACAAGCTCGTATGCCTTGCCGAAAACAAGGCGGACCTCTTTGCGATGGTTAGCGAGACCGCGCCGCAGCGCGATCCGCTCATCGATGCGCTTGGCTGTTTTTCCGGCGCGATCGAGCCGCTGACCCAGACCCGCGCCGGCGTCGCGGCGTTTTTTGAGCGACCGGGCGCGGAAACCCCGCAATCGGGCGCCGAATGGCTTACGCGCTACACGCCGCCGAAAATTGAGGGCCAAAAAACCCTCGACGACTACGCTGCCTGGCGCCGTGACGT
Source organism: Hyphococcus sp. (assembly GCA_965243785.1). Lineage (GTDB taxonomy): Bacteria > Pseudomonadota > Alphaproteobacteria > Caulobacterales > Parvularculaceae > Hyphococcus. The sequence goes on from CBDEVX010000016.1 coordinate 130,388, forward strand.
CATGGCGCGCGTTGCCTTGTGCGCCTCCGGCGGCGCCACGTCTTTTGACGCGGCGGCAGAAGCACTGGAAGCTATTCACATCCGTACCCTGACGGATACGTTTGACTTCGCGCGCGCGACCGCGCCCTCGGGAGAAGGCGGCGCCGCGGACAAGATTGCGCTCCATGTGTTCAACGGCGCCGGCGCGCATTTGCCCGGGGCCGCCACTTGTATGGGCTTTATCGCCGACGATGATCTCGGGGAAGCAGGCGACGCATTCGCCCAACGATACATGGCGTTGCTCGGCGATTTCGGCAGCGGCGTTTTCGCTATCACGCCCGACGTCTCTCATCGTCCATCCGGCGTTAGCGGGCCGATTGCGCCGGCGCTTAAAGCCTTCAAAACCTATGTCCAGTCCGAGGCCGTTGCATATGACCAGATTATGCTTGGCCGGGCTCGCGTCATCGCCGGCGCTGAAGGCGTCGCCGACAATGCGCGCGACGCGCTTCGCGGCGCCGTCGCCGGCGGCCGCCGCGCCGACATATTGTTCCGCGATCTTGACCGCGCGCGGGCGCAGAAAATGCGCCGCGAGCGAGCGAGCTCCGATTGGGATATCGACCGTCTCGAAGGCGGCCGCGTCGATGTGGAACTGGTCGTCAGCACGTTGATCTATCGTCACGCATCAGCGCACCCTGCTGTTCAGGACGAAAATGTTTATGAGGCGATTGACGCCATGGCCCGCGCCGATCTCATTCCGGAAGACACGGCCCAGGCGCTGAAGTCGGCGCGTGCATTCTGGACGCGGATGCAGACCGTTCGCACGCTGGCGCAATGGACAGATCCCGTGGCGACGCCGATCCGCCCGCGCTTCGGTAGGCAGATTGCGCGCGCGGCGGGCGTCGACAAGTTCGAGCAGGTGCGCCCGATCATGCGTGGTTACGCTGACGATGTGTCGCGTTTCTATGCGCAACTGGTGCTGGGCCGGCCGTCACTGAGCGTTGTTTCGCAACAGGCGGGCTAAGCGTTTAACCGCTTCAGCACGTAGACCCGCAGCGCCGACGCCAGTCCCGGCGGCGGCTCATGCTTCAGCCTGTCGCGGTCAATACGGGCGATCAGGCCCGCCAGGCTACGTCCGTCGGCTTCGGCGAATTCGTCAAGCGCAGCCCAAAATTCCGCCTCCAGCGCGATGCTGGTGCGGTGGCCTTTCAGCGTGACAGAGCGTTTGCGCATAATAGAGCGAACCGGCCGGCGAGGAGCCCCATACGCCGCCGGTTCGCCGCCGTAAATCAAGGCCGAAACGGCCTTGCTGGCGTCTTTTAATTCTTTGTCCAGTCGTCGAGCCCGTGGGTGCGGATTTTCGCGGTCGCGAGTGCGACGCCGTCGATAATCCCGGCCATGTGGGAAACCGCCTCCGGGTCGGCGTTCGACAAATCCGAGCCGAGGGCGCTGTAAAGCGTTTCAATATCGACATTATTAGCGAACAGGAATTGCGCCAAGAGGAGGCGCGTCTGGCTGTCCGACGGCTTGGCGTCACTCATGATGTCCGGTCCTTTTCCCGAGTCACTGTCTCAAATTCTTACACCGGCGCTGCCGCGCCTGACCAGAAACAGCAATTTTCAGTCCAATTTTCGCGCAAGCGTTAGCGGTCGGCGCAACAATAGGCTGCGTCGCCGCGCCATGACGCGAAAATGACGGCGTCATGACGCGATTTTCGGTGAATCCTGTGTAAGGATCGGCATAGATACGCCCGGCGTGGCGGGCGTTGCGCAGAGGGAATGTTAGCCGTGAAAAAAACTGAAAAAATCGAAATCAGGGTATCGCCCGATGAGAAAGAGGCGTTGTCCGCCGCGTCGCGGTCAGAAGGTCGGACGGCGAGCGACGTCCTGCGGGAATATGTCGGCCGCTATGTCGATGCCGCGGCGACAAAGGCCGCGCCTGTAGTAAAGGAGAAGAAAAAAATGTCATGGATCAGCAAAGCCGCCTACATCGCGCTGGGCGCCGCTGTTAGCGTCCCGGCCGTTTTGTTCGCCGCGTCTGAAGACGATCCGTCCAAGCCTGGATTTGAGGTGCAGGTCTCGCTCGTCGAATCAACCAGCGAGCAGGCGCGCGCCGTATATCGCGCCTCGACACGTATTCCGCTCGGGCGCAGCAAGACAACGACAATGGTTATGCCGGCCGTCGACGATTCGGGTTATCAGATCACAGTCGTAACCGAAAAGAACGGCGATCAAACTTACGATTTCAGTTTCAGCATATGTCGTGAAACGGAAAGCGAGTGCGCAGTTGTTTCCTCGCCGAGAATTGTTACGGCGTTCGGCGGCCATTCGACGTTGAGCGTCGACAATGCAAGCAATGCTGAAATCAATATTGTTATTGCATCTCGGGAAACCTGAGGCGCCATGATTGCGCGTGCGTTTCGCGCCGTGTCTCTTGCGGCGACGGGGCTGATGCTAAGCGCCGGCGCCGCCGGCGCCGAAGGGCCAATCAACGTTCGGCTACATCATGAAATTCGCGCCGAGCGAGAGGCCCAGGCGCGCCAAGAGCTGCTTGCACTGCATCAAAAATACAATCTGGAGCGCTGGATTTTCACGCGCGAGGTCATCGTTGAGTCCGGCGCTATTCCGCACAGTCACCCGGTGCTTACCGTCAATACGCGATATCTGGGTGATGAAATCGGCGCGCTGTCAGCCTATCTGCACGAACAGCTTCACTGGTATGCGGTAGAGAACGAAGCCGCTGTCGACGCCGCGATTGCCGATCTTGAAGAGATTTTTCCGGATGCGCCGGTCGGGGGCGCGGACGGCGCTCGCGACAAAAACAGCACCTATCTGCATCTGATCGTATGCATGTTGGAATTTGATGCGCTCACGGAACTTTTCGGTGAAGCGGCGGCGCGCGAAGAGCTTGGCTCAAAACGATTTTACCAATGGATCTACGCCCAGGTGCTTGAAAACGAGGCGCCCATTCGTAACATCATGAAAAACAACAATATTTCGCCACCTTAACGGCGTCATGTTCGGCTATTGCGGTTTGATCATCTTCTCGGGTTTGACGATGCGGTCGTAATCTTCTTCGCTGACAAATCCCAGTTTTACCGCTTCTTCGCGCAAGGTTGTGCCGTTTTTATGCGCGGTCTTGGCGATCTTCGTCGCATTGTCATAACCGATCTCCGGCGCCAGCGCCGTCACCAGCATTAGTGATCGGCCCATAAGCTCGTTGATGCGCTCCTCGTTTGCAACGATGCCGACAATACATTTGTCCGTGAAGGATTTTGCGCTGTCGGCAAGGAGGCGGATCGATTGCAGCGTGTTGTAGGCGATCACCGGCTTGAAAACATTGAGTTCAAAATGCCCCTGACTGCCGGCGAAGCTCACCGCGGCGTTGTTGCCCATCACCTGCGCGCAGACCATAGTGAGCGCTTCGCATTGGGTCGGGTTCACCTTGCCCGGCATGATCGACGAACCGGGCTCGTTTTCGGGCAGCGAAATTTCACCAAGACCCGACCGAGGCCCCGACCCCAATAGGCGAATATCGTTGGCGATCTTAAACAGGCTCACGGCGATTTCATTGAGCGCGCCATGGGCTTCCACCATGGCGTCGTGCGTGCCAAGCGCCTCAAATTTGTTGGGCGCTGTCACGAAGGGAAGTTTGGTGTAGGCGGCGACTTCTTCTGCAAATTTTTCCGCAAAACCGACCTTGGCGTTGATACCCGTTCCGACCGCGGTGCCGCCTTGCGCCAACGCATAAAGGCGCGGCAGGACGCCTTCGACCCGTTCGATACCGTTAGCGGTCATTTGTACGTAGCCGGAAAATTCCTGACCGAGCGTCAACGGCGTTGCATCCTGAAGGTGGGTGCGCCCGATCTTGATAATGTCCTTGAACGCTTCGCGCTTGTCATTGAGCGCATTGCGCAGCGCCTGTAGCGCCGGGATGAGGCGATGAACGATTTCCTCCGCGGCCGCGATATGCATCGCGGTTGGAAACGTGTCGTTCGACGACTGGCTGCGATTAACGTGATCGTTGGGATGCACCGGGTCTTTCGATCCGATTTCGCCGCCAAGGATCTCGATCGCCCGGTTCGAGACGACTTCATTGGCGTTCATGTTTGATTGCGTGCCGGATCCCGTCTGCCAGACGGAAAGCGGGAAGTGGTCATTGAGTTTGCCTTCGGCGACCTCGCCGGCGGACTGTGCGATGGTTTCGCCGATTTTCGGATCGATATTGTTGAGCGCCATGTTGGCGAGCGCCGCTGACCGCTTGACGATCCCAAGCGCACGGATGAGGGGTGCCGGCATCGTCTCAACGCCGATTGGGAAATTGATCAGCGAACGCGCCGATTGTGCGCCGTAATACTTTTCGGCGGGCACGGAAAGTTCTCCGAAACTGTCGGTTTCCTTACGGAAATGCGCCATGATAGGCGGCCCTTTCTATGTAGTTGTTGGCGGCTGTCTTTTAAGTGCGTTCGCAGAGCGAACGTTACTTTTTTCTGAAGGCGTCGAGGCTGACGATGTCAGCGCCGTCTTTGTCTTTTTCTTTCATCTTTGTGTCGTCTTCGGCGTCTCCCGCCGGTGCTTCCGTTTCGGGCTCAGACCCCGCCGGCGCATCGTCGCCGACTTCCATGCTTTCATCATCCGCATCGTCTATGGGCTCGAAGCGCAAGCCGAACTGAACGCTTGGGTCGGCGAAACTGGTGACAGCCGCGAACGGGATCTCAAGGCGCGCCTCCTTGCCTTTGAACCAGAGCGTCACGCCGAACCCCGCCTCGGTTACGGTCAATTGTTCAAACTGATGCTGCAGAACGATTGTCATGCGTTCCGGATAATCTTCGAGGAGGAAATCCGGGATCGAAACGTCAGGCGCGCCCGTCAAGAACTCAATATAAAAATGATGCTCGCCCGGTGCGTCTCCGACATCGGCGATCAGCTCCAGGACGTCGCGCATCAGATAGCGCAACGCCCGCTGCATCATGAAGTCATAGTCGAGTTCTACGTCGTCGCTCACAAGCCGCGCCCCGGACCCTCAATCTACAAAGCTGGCCTATTTAGCGCCGCCGGACCACAAACGCCACAGCCGTTCTGGCGTCGCGCCAATCTTCCAAAATCGGATAGAAATCCCGGCTTCCTGCGCCAGGCGCTTCCTGCGGGCGAAGGCGCGCAAATTGATGAATCCCGGCGCCTGAACGCTGCGCTCCGCGATAATCTCGTCCAGAATGAAAATCCCGGCTTCTGTTGCCAGGCGCCGGGGGGCCCCGCCTGAGCCTTGGATGGGGCTCAGGACTTTAAGTGCGAGTCACTCAGCCGCGTTACGCAGCGAGAGCGAACTCTTCCGAATGGTTGTCATTAGCAACTATTCAGTTTGGCCAAATAACGGAGGCCAACCGGGCGAAAACATCGTCTTTAGACGTCCGTCGATCCTATTTCGGCCCCGCCGCAAGCCCCGCCGGCAATTCAGGCGGGGATTCTGGTGGAGCCGCCGGGTACCGCCCCCGGGTCCGAGCCGCTTATTACACGCGTCATTTATCGCCATAGCCCGCAAGCGGGCGATCTAAATATAGGGGGAATGCGTAAATTATTGAAGACCCGACGGAAAACGCGGCAAATGTCGGAAAGTGTCAACATTCTGTAATAACTATGCATTAAGTGCGCCGTGTCCTTGTGCGGGCGGCCTGAGAGGCTACGGTGATGGAACCCATTGATTTCCGGAAGTGGCGCAAGTCGCTCGACATGTCGCAAAAAGACGCGGCGCATATTCTCGGTCTCAAGCGGCGCATGATCCAATATTATGAAAAAGGCGAACGGGATGGGGAAAAGGTCAAGATTCCGCGATCCGTGCGTCTGGCCTGCTACGCCATCTCCAACGGCATCGCCGACTATCACGGGCCGCACCGGAAGGTGCAGATGATCGAAAAAGACGGCGATTAACTCTCGCTGCGCCGACGCATTCAAAACATCCTGCTTGAAAGCGCCCGTGACGCGGCGCAGGGACTTGCTATGCTGGCCGGCAATTCCAACCGATTCGGCGAAGATTATGCGGCAATATCTCGATCTCCTGCGGCGGGTCCTTCGTGAGGGCGACGCGCGCGTCGACCGCACCGGCGTCGGCACGCGCGCTGTGTTCGGCCATCAAATGCGGTTCGATCTCGCGAACGGCTTTCCGCTGCTGACGACCAAGAAGCTTCACACGAAATCCATCGTGCACGAATTAATCTGGTTTCTCGCTGGCGACACCAACATTGCCTATCTGAAGCAACACGGCGTTTCGATCTGGGACGAATGGGCCGACGAGAATGGCGATCTCGGGCCAGTCTACGGCAAACAATGGCGATCCTGGGCCGGTCCTGACGGACATGCGGTCGATCAGATCGCTTGGGTGATCGACGAGATTAAAAAGAACCCGTCCTCTCGGCGTCTTGTCGTCAGCGCATGGAATCCGGCGGAGCTCGACGATATGGCGCTCGCGCCATGTCATTGCCTGTTCCAGTTCTTCGTTGCGGACGGCCGCTTGTCGTGCCAGCTCTATCAACGCTCTGCAGACATCTTCCTTGGCGTACCGTTCAACATTGCCTCATACGCTCTGCTGACCGAGATGGTGGCGCAGGTTTGCAGTCTTAAAGCCGGCGAATTTATCCATACGCTGGGCGACGCACATCTTTATTCGAATCATGTCGAACAGGCGCAAAAACAGCTTGGGCGAACGCCGGGGCCATTGCCTCAATTGCAGATGAATCCGGCGATTACGGACATATTCAAATTCCGGTTCGACGACATCGCGTTCGAAAACTACGAAGCGCAATCAACCATAAAAGCGCCGATTGCGGTATGAGTTTTCGCATTCGCGACGCTGCGCCCGGTGACGAGGCCGTAATTCTCGGTTTCATCCGAGAGCTTGCCGCGTATGAAAAGCTCGCCCGCGAGGTTGTCGCCGTCGAGGACGATCTCACGAAAACGCTCTTTGCAGATAATCCGAAAGCGTTCGCGCTGATTGTCGAAGACGAGCGTGGGCCGTTTGGCTACGCGCTTTACTTTTTCAACTACTCAACGTTTCTGTGCCGGCACGGGCTTTATCTCGAAGACCTTTATATACGTCAGGACCGGCGCGGAAACGGCGCGGGCAAAGCACTGCTGGCGCGCCTTGCAGCGATTGCAGAGGCCTATGATTGCGGCCGGATGGAATGGTGGGTTTTGGACTGGAATGCGCCGTCGATTGCCTTCTACAAATCGCTCGGCGCAGAGGCCATGGATGACTGGACCGTATACAGACTAACAGGCGAGCCGTTGTCGCGGCTCGCGAAGGAAGGCGAGACGTCGTCATGAGACTGGCGCTTGTCGCAGCGGTTGCGCGCAACGGCGTCATCGGCGGCGACGGCGCCCTGCCATGGCGGATCAGTGATGACCTCAAGTGGTTCAAGAAAAACACCATGGGCAAGCCGTTGCTGATGGGGCGGAAGACTTTTCATTCCATCGGAAAGGCGCTCCCAGGGCGCGACAACATTGTGCTGACGCGCGATCCTGCCTTTGCGGCGCCGCAGGTTTTCGTGGCCCGGTCGATGCGCAGCGGTCTTGTTCTGGCGTCGGCGTGCGCTGTTGCGCGCGACGCGGAAGAAGTCTGCGTTATCGGCGGCGGCGATATCTACGCGCAGACCATTGCGCGCGCCGACCGCATCTACCTCACCCGCGTCGATGCCGAACCGGAGGGCGACGCCTTTTTCCCCGCCGTCAAGCCGCGCGAGTGGCGCGAGACCTCAGTCGGCGGCTGTGAAAAATCGGGCAAAAACGATCACGCTTGCGAATTTGTCATCCTCGACAGACGCCGCTTTTAGCAGTGAAATTAGCTCGATTTGGACAAAAAAAGGCGAGATTTACGCAACATTTAGGACGATAGGTTCGTTTCCGGGGTGCGAATCGCCGCTATTCAGCGGCTATGATGTGGGCGGCGCGGAATCCCGCGCGCGTAACGACGGTAAAGGAGGGGGATTATGAGATTTCACGTTTCTGCATTTGTTGCGGGCGCCGCTGGCGGTCTGGCCTTTTGCGGCGCGGCGGCGGCGCAGTCGTTTAACGTCGCCTGCGTTAAGGGCGCGGACGAGCGCACGATTGAGATTGTTTCCCCGGGGGTTGTCGGCGCGTCTTGCGATGTGCAGTACGCCCGTGCCGGCGGCGTCAAAACGCCTTACCACGCAAACAATTCGCCGGTGTTTTGCGAAGAGAAAGCCGGTGAAATTGTCGCGACCCTGATCACCGACGGCTTCGCCTGCGGGCCGGTTGGCGGCCCGCTGACGGCGGAAGCGCGCCCGGCGCCGGAAACCGCTAGCCTTGTCGAGCCGGAACCCGCGCCGGAGCCGATCCCCGAGCCGACGCCAGAACCGGCATTGCAGCCAAATGAAATCGCGGCGCCGGCCGTCGACGCACCGGCGGAGGAGATTGTCGCTGAAGAGGTCGCGGAAGCCGCGGCGCTGGAACGAGCCGAACCGGCGCCTCTTATCGGGGCGGCGCCGATTGAAGAGCCGTTTTCGTCAGCAGCGGCGCCGGAGACAGTTGAATCCGAACCGTTGCAGCCCATCGCTGTCGAGAACGTCGTGATCGATGATGCGCCGGAGATGGTATCTTTGCCGGAGACTGATGCGATTGAAGAAGCGGACACGGCGCTGCTGGATTTACCGGCGCCGGAAACGGTCGCGACGCGTGGTCCCGCAGCGCTCGCGGGCGACGATCTCGAAGAATTGCAGCGAGCCGTCGAACCCGTTCCGACCGGGCGATTGGTCGGCGCGGCGCCAACGCTTGAACCGGTGGAGCAGCCTGCGGACCAACCGACCTCGCACGCGACGCAATCACCGACGAGCGGGGCCCCTGCAGCCGTCACGACGCCAACGCCGGCGGCGGTGATCGCCGCCGCGCCGGCGCAGCCAAATTCGGTGCGTCCCTCCGGATTGCGCGACCCGGAAGAAATCATCGTTGCGACGCTGAACGCCCAAGCTGCGGCGTGGAATGAAGGCAATCTTCAGGCCTTTATGGAAACATACTGGAACGACGATGATCTGAAATTTGTCTCCGGCACGGCGATCACGAAGGGCTGGTCGCCGACCATGAAGCGGTACCGTGAACGCTATTCAGACGATTCCGGGCTCGGTCAGCTTTCGTTCGAGAAAACCGACGTTGAAATGGTTACCGACGACGTCGCCGTCGTGACCGGTCGTTTCAATCACGTGAAAAACGAGGAAACGTCGAGCGGCGTTTTTACCCTGGTGATGAAACGCGTCGGCGGCGTTTGGCGCATCGTTCACGATCACACCGCCGGCGACGCGCCTAGGAATCAATAGCCGCGTCGATTTTGGCCGCTAGTTTTCGAAACCCTTCAGTCGCCGGATGATCTTCCGCCGCGAGCGGCGTTCCGGCGTCCGATGCGATACGCAATTCCGGATACAGGGGCAGCGCGCCAAGGAACGGCGCGCTGAGCGATGCGGCGGCTTTTTCTGCACCGCCTTCGCCGAATAGATAGGCGCGTTCGCCGCTTGCAGTTTCCAGCCACGCCATGTTTTCGACGACGCCAATAATCGGCACATCGGTTTTTCGGAACAGTTCAACGCCGCGGCGCACGTCAGCCAAGGCCATTTCCTGAGGCGTTGACACGATGACGGCGCCTGAAAGGCGTTTTGATTGAATGAGCGACAAATGCGCGTCGCCGGTGCCCGGCGGCGTATCGACAATCAGAACGTCAAGCGGCCCCCACGCGACGTCACGCATCAATTGACGCAGCGCGCCCGTTACCATGGGCCCGCGCCAAGCGAGCGCCTGTTTCGGATCGACGAGAAAGCCGATCGACATGACGGCGACGTCATGCGCCGTCATTGGTTGAATTTTCCCATCAACCATCGCCGCCTTGCCGCTGACCCCGAACAGCGTCGGCGCCGAGGGCCCGTAGATATCGCCGTCGAGAAAGCCCGTTTTCTTTCCCGCCCGCGCGAAGGCGACGGCGAGATTGGCGGCGACCGTCGACTTGCCGACGCCGCCCTTGCCGGAGGCGACCGCGATGACTGTCTTTACGTCGCCGAGGGCGTCGGCCTGGACTTGAGGCGGGCGCTTCAGGCCAAACGGGTTGTCGTGGCCCCCGCCGCCCTGCGGTTTGGCTGTGCTATGGGCTGTCGCAACGGCGGAAACGGAAGAAACGCCGTCAATGCGCGCCGCCGCTTCCTTGGCGTCCGACAGGATTTTTTCCGCCGCAGGTTGTTCGTTGCCGCTGATTTCCAGCGCAAACCGCACGCGCCCGTCGGGTTCGACCCTCAGCGCCTGAACGGCGCCGGACGTCACAATGTCGCGGCCATCGGGGCGCTTTATGGTGGAAAGCGCGTCGCGAACGCGTATCAACAGGGGCTCGGCCAACTTTTAGTCCTTGTTTTTCCTGAAAAAGCCGGGCCCGCGCGTTGCGCGCCACAAATTCAGTGACATATATAGCCCGCGCAGCGCCGGGCCAATGCCCCGGCGTGCTGCAGAACCTAACAAGAGAGGCTCAATGCCCTGGCAAGATAATTCCGGCAATCGCGGACCGTGGGGACAGCCGCCGCGCGGCGAAAACGGCGGCGGACGCAACAATGGCGGGCGCGGCCCTGGCGAGCCGCCCGATCTTGAGGATTTACTGGAAGCCTCGCGGCGCCGACTGCGCCGCGCATTCCCGCGCGGACGCGGCGGGGACGGCGGCGGCAGCGGCGGGTTGCCGTTCAGCCCGAAGCTGTTCGGGCTCATCGCAGCCGCAATCCTGGCGCTCTGGCTTTTTTCCGGCATTTACCAGGTCAATCCGGGTGAGCGCGCCGTTGTTACGACCTTCGGGAAGTTTTCCCAGATCGAGGCGCAAGGCCTTAAATGGCGCATCCCGTTTCCGGTTCAGGCCGTTGAGATCATCTCCGTTGACGAGGAGCAGCAAACGGAAATCGGGTTCCGCGGCCAGGCGACCCGTAGCGCCGAAGCCTTGTCGGAGAGTCTCATGCTCACGGGCGACAAAAATATCGTCGATGTTACGTTTTCAGTGAACTGGAACGTCGATACGTCTCCGGCGCCGGAAGGCGAACTGCCGGGGCCTGCAAAGTTCGCGTTTAACATTGAAGAGCCGCAAAATGTCGTGCGCGCCGTCGCTGAGGCGTCAATGCGCGAAGTCGTGGGCGCCAATACGCTTGAGCCGCTGATCACATCGGGCCGCGATCTCGTTCAGGAACAGACGCGCGAGCTGATGCAGGAAGCGCTCGACTCCTATAATAGCGGTGTACGGATTATTCGCGTCAACTATCGTCGCGCTGATGCGCCGCCCCAGGTGCGCGAAGCGTTTCTTGATGTTTTCAACGCCGGCTCCGAGGCTGAGCGAAAGGTCAACGAGGCGCAGCGTTATTACAACGAAAAAATCCCGCTTGCGCGCGGTGAAGGGCAGAAAATTCTGGAAGACGCCGCGGCCTATGCGGCGCGCGTGACGGCGGACGCCCGCGGTCAGGCGCAGCGTTTCAACCAGATTTACGACGAGTATCGCCAGGCGCCGTCGGTAACCCGGCAGCGCATGTATCTCGAAACGGTTGAATCGGTTCTTGCCGACATGAATAAGATCGTCATTGAGGACGATGCCGGCGGCGGCGTGGTGCCGTATCTGCCGCTCAACGAATTGAACCGGCAATCACAACGAAACGGAGGATCGCAATAATGAACAGGTTATTCGGTCCCGGTCTTGTCATCGGCGCAATCGCTGTTGTGCTTATTCTCAATGTGTTTCTGTTTACGGTTGGCGAGCGCGAACAGGCGATCGTTCTTCGCTTCGGTGATCCCGTGCGGATTGCGCCGGAAGCCGGCTTGAAAGCGAAGCTGCCAATCGAAAACGTCGTCAAGCTCGACAAGCGCAATCTCGAATATGATCACAGCGCGCAGGAGATCTTTACGGTCAACCAGGAGCGCCTCGTTGTCGATGCGTTTGTTCGCTACCAGATTATCGAGCCGCTTCGATATTACGAAAGCTTCCGCGCCGGCGCCGGCGACAGCCAGCGAGAGTTGCGCAGTGAGGGTGAAAAACGCCTAGCGGCCGTGCTTGAAAGTGCGTTACGTGCAGTGCTCGGCGAGGCTACGGATATCGCGATCATCCGTGACCGGCGGGCGCAGCTGATGCAGGCGATCAACGCGCTGATGGCCGAAGAGGTCCGGAAGTTCGGCGTGCGGATTATTGACGTCAAGATTCGCCGCGCCGATTTCCCGACGGAAAACGAAGATGACGTTTATCAACGCATGCGCTCAGAACGCCAGCAAATTGCGCAACGCATTCGTGCTGAAGGCGACGAACAGAAACGGCGCATTGAAGCGCAAGCTGATCGCCGCGAGACAGAAATCTTAGCTGACGCCAACCGCCGTGCTCTTGAAATTAAAGGTCGCGCCGACGCCGCCCGAAATTGTATTTTCGCCGGCGCCTATGACGGCGTGCCCGTGAGCATCACGGAGGAAACCATCGACGCCACCGTGGCTGGCGGCGACGATGCGGCGGCGCCAACGGAAGAGGGCGAAACCCTGCCTGCGGCGGGCGAAGGAGCGCCCATTGCAGCGGCGGCCGGCGGCGTGCAGACGGAAGCCAACGCAGCGATCATCGGCTGCGAGTTTCTCCCGGGCGGGCAGCGCGATCCGCAGCGGGCGGAGTTTTTTGCGTTTTACCGCTCCCTTGACGCCTATCAGGTCGCATTGAAACAGGGCGAGACGACGATACTGCTCAGCCCGGACTCGGAATTCTTCCGGTATTTCAGGGACTTCGAAACCCGCAACTAGACGTCGCATAATTCGGTCGCTGTGTCTGGGGCGCGCTTGTCACCGCGCTGCTTTGCGTTAACTTGTTCGCGCTATCGTCTTGGGGATTGGTGTGAGGCCGTTATGATTCAACGAGATTTCGGGCGCATTTTCAAAGCCGCGGCGGTTGGCGCGGCGCTGGCCGTTACGCCGTTGACCGGCGCGTTCGCCCACGGCCCGTCCCACAATCTGCCGGCCCTGGTCGAAAAATTGTCTCCGGCGGTGGTCAACATCTCCTCCTCGCAAAGTGTTCGGGGCGGCAACGCTACGGGCGAACTCGAAACCCTGCGTAAGAAGTTCGGTCGTCAGCCCGTGTCTCTTGGCTCGGGGTTTGTCATCGATCCAAGGGGCATCGTCGTCACCAACAATCATGTCATCGACAATGCCGACCAGATCACCGTGAAGCTCAATGACGGCCGCGAATTCGAAGCGACCGTTCGCGGGCGCGACCGGGAAACCGACTTGGCGGTGCTGGAACTCCAGGCGAGCGGCGCCCGTTTTCCCTTCGTTAAATGGGGAGATGTCGACAGTGCGCCGGTTGGCGTCGATGTTATTGCAATCGGCAATCCGTTTGGCCTTGGCGGCTCGGTGACGAAAGGCATCGTGTCGGCCCGCAATCGAAACATCAATTCCGGCCTTTATGATGATTTCATCCAGACGGACGCCTCCATCAACCGTGGCAATTCCGGCGGACCGTTGTTTGATTTGCAGGGCAACGTCATCGGCGTGAACACGGCGATTTTCTCGCAGACCGGCGGTTCGGTCGGCGTCGGCTTCGCCATTCCGGCCGATCTTGCCGAGACGGTCGTCGAACAATTGTTGGAATACGGCGAGACCCGTCGCGGCTGGCTTGGCGTCACGATCGAAGATGTCTCCGCTAACCAGGCCTCGACCATCGGCCTGAAGCGGCCTGAAGGCGCGGTCGTTTCCGTGGTCACGCCGAACAGCCCGGCCCACGATGCCGGCGTCGCGGTCAACGACGTTATTTTAGAGTTCAATCGCCAGCCAATCTCGTCAGTTCGCGACCTGACCCGCGCCGTGGCCGACACGCCCGTCGGCGAGCGCGCGCCGCTGCTGATCTTGCGCGACGGCAAACGCATGACGCTCAATGTGATTGTTGAGCGCCGCGAGAAACGCCAGCTTGCAGCGGCCGGCGGGTTCGCGACGCCGTCCAACGCCTTCAAGAGCGCGGGGCTCACGCTGCAGGAGCCGACCGAGGAAATCAGGCGGGCGTTCGGACTGCCTTCCAATGTTGAGGGCGTCGTGATCACCGAGGTTGATCCGGACAGTCCGGCGGCGGTCTTCTTGAAGCCCGGCGACGTGATCCTTGAGATCGGCTGGGAACGGATGACGCGGCCTGCTGCTGCGGTCTCAAAGCTCGACAAGCTGCGTAACCTCAATAGCGGCCCGGTGCAGATCTACATCCAGCGCGGCGACCTTTTGTTCTATGAGAGCCTGAGGCCCTGATCCCTACGCAATAAATTCCGCTTGCGGAATACCTTGCAAATATAGGAGCGCCGTGAGGTCGCCGTGGTCGATGCGCGCATGAGCTGCTTCCGCGACCGCCGGCTTTGCGCGGAAAGCAACGCCGAGCCTGGCGCGCTCCAGCATGGAAAGATCGTTCGCCCCGTCGCCCACGGCCAGCGTGTCGGCCAGGTCGATGTCGTTCTCGCCGGCGAGCCGAAGAAGCGCGTTCTGCTTCGCGGCCCGGCCAAGGACCGGTTCCGCCACGGCGCCCGTCAGGCGGCCGTCTTCAATCAGGAGCTCATTTGCCTGATGATGCTGAAATCCGCAGGCCTCGGCGACGAGGGATGTAAAAAACGTAAACCCCCCGGAAACGAGCGCAGTCATGGCGCCGGCGGCGTTCATCGTTTTGACAAGTGTTTCGCCGCCGGGCGTTAGTGCAATGCGCTGGTCGAACGCCTCCTGCAATACGGAAACCGGCAACCCCTTCAGCATGGCGACGCGTTCTTTCAGCGCCGCCTCAAAGTCCAACTCGCCGTGCATGGCGCGATCTGTGATGGCTGAAATTTCCGCCCGCTTGCCGGCGAAGTCGGCGAGTTCATCGATACATTCCTGCTGAATGATGGTTGAATCCATATCGGCGATAAGGAGACGTTTGCGCCGCCGGGCGGCGTCAATCAGGTTGACGTCAATGGGTTTTCCTTGACGGGCGTGGTGGGCGCCGAGAAAAGTATCGCTGTCGGCCTCAACCAGTTCAATATCATAGGCGACGCCCTTGCTCAGCTCACGGATTTCTGCTTTCGGAAACCACTCGCGAATCCGCTCAATGACCGCGTCATCAATGACCGGCGCTGACGGGTTGGCGATAAGGGACAGTATGTTGGTCATTCGCCTACGGACGATAAAATGAAAGACAACGTCATCTTTATCGCAGGCCCCACGGCAAGCGGCAAGTCGGCCGCAGCGCTTGATCTCGCTGAAATACTGGAGGGCGAGATCGTCAACGCCGACGCCATGCAGGTTTACCGCGATTTGCGCATCGTCACGGCCCGGCCGTCCGCTGCGGATGAGGCGCGGACCCCGCATCATTTGTACGGTATGGTTGATGGCTCGGAACGCTGCTCGGCTGGGCGTTGGGCGCGCGATGCGGCGGCGATCATCGAAGAGATTTGTGCGCGTAGCGGGACGGCCATTGTCGTCGGCGGCACGGGGCTCTATTTCCGCGCGCTCGAAGAGGGGCTTTCGCCCATTCCTGAGATTTCCCCGGAAATCCGCGAACGAGCCAAAGGCCGCCGTGAAGCGCTTGGGCCGCAAAAATTCTACGATGAAGTCGTCGCCCGCGATGAAGCCATGGCGCGACTGCCCGCGGGCGACGCCCAACGCCTCATCCGGGCCTGGGAAGTTTTTGAGGCGACCGGGCAAAAGCTCTCGACTTTTCAGGCTCTGCCGCGGGCGCCGATAGTCACTGCAGCCGCGCGGCGGGTCGTCATCGAGCCCCCGCGCGAGACGCTTTATGCGCAGTGTGACGCCCGCGCCGAAGCAATTATGTCTGCTGGCGCGATAGAGGAGGTGGCGCATCTCGCAGCGCGCGGTCTTGATAAGGACTTGCCGGTGATGAAGGCCCTAGGCGTGCCTGAGATCTCGGCGTTCCTCGCTGAAGACACCGAACAGACCGCTTGTCTTGCTGCGCTGCAGCAGGCGACGCGCCGTTTCGCCAAACGTCAGCTTACATGGTTTCGCAATCAGGCGCGGAACTGGCCGCGCGTCGCCGATGCCGCCGAAGCAATTGCCTTCTTTTTGCGCGAGAACGATTGAGACCGTTGCGCTCCGCTTTTGCGGAAGTTAAGACACCCGCGCTGTGGGGAGCAGGACCGGGCGGGGGCCCTCAGTACGGTCCAATCTGGGTGTAACAAGGCGCAACAGATCAGCGCCGCCGGCGGTAATGATGAAACGCTCATCGCCGCGGGTCAGATTGTCGGGACCGGAATAGGGTATGGTCGAGTTTCTGCGGCGCCTGACAGGCTTCCTCAGTTCCATGGACGCAAAGGCGGCGACGTCGCTCGCTGTTTCTATCATCCTCCTTATTTTCGTTGTGTTCATGCTGTTCTTTGGGCAGGGCTGGATGAACCTCGATCACGACGACGGAGGCATCCAGCAAGTCAATCGCATTGTCGCTGCGGCCGCCGAGTCGCCCTATGCGCTCGTGGGCGTCGTATCGATATTTTCGCTGCTCGCGCTGACCGGCTTTCCGCAGATTCTGTTGATCACGGCGACGGTCATTGTCTTCGGACCGGTGGTCGGCGCCCTCTACGCATGGCTTTCAACCATGGCGAGCGCGACGCTGACCTTCGGGCTTGGCCACTTCCTTGGCGGGCGCTGGATCCGTGGAGTTGCGGGGGATCGCGTGCAGCGCACCATCAATTTTCTCCATAATCATGGGATCGTCGCCAGCGGCATGATTCGCGTCGTGCCATCGGCGCCGTTCATCGTCGTCAACGCGGCCGCCGGCACGGCGCACATTCCCCTGTGGAAATACTGGATCGGCACCGGGATCGGCATCGTTCCGAAAATTGCCCTGGTTGCGGTGCTGGCGGCTTATTTCCCGGACGCGCAGACGCTGTCGGAAGGGGTCGACGGGATCGTCGATTTCTTCATGAGCCGTGAGCCCAAAGATCTCGCCATTATCGCGGGCGTGATCGCCGCATGGCTGGGGTTCTTGCTGTTGGTTCGCGTTGTTTATCGGCGCATGCGGGCGCGGGAGGGTGTGTATTGATGCGTATTGCTGGGCGCAGAAATTCGTTTGCGGGGCGAGAATCCTGTTAACGGGTTATTAGCCGTGATCCGTGCGAGGGCCTTCGCACGATCGCCGAAGGTTATGAGAAAGCCCGCATTTGCGCCCTGTGTTGACGATTTAGGAACGCATTAAGGATAAGCATTACGCCGATAGATTTCACTTTCGGCGAATAGGAAAACCCCCATGCTCTCTACGCTGTTCGGCATGCTTTCCGCGGATATGGCCATCGACCTCGGCACCGCAAACACGCTTGTTTACGTCAAGGGACGCGGCATCGTGCTCAACGAGCCGTCCGTCGTCGCCATCGAAACCCGGCAAGCGCGCAAGCTGGTGCGCGCGGTCGGCAATGAGGCCAAGGAAATGCTCGGCCGCACGCCAGGCGAGATCGAAGCGATCCGGCCCATGCGCGATGGCGTCATCGCCGATTTCGAAGTCGCCGAAGCGATGATCAAGCACTTCATTCGTAAAGTGCACAATCGCCGTTCATTCGCATCCCCGCGCATTGTCGTCTGCGTGCCGTCCGGCGCCACGGCGGTTGAGCGACGCGCCATTCAGGAATCAGCGCTATCGGCCGGGGCCCGCAAAGTTGAACTGATCGAGGAGCCCATGGCGGCCGCCATCGGCGCCGGTCTCCCAGTCACCGATCCGACCGGTTCCATGGTCGTCGACATTGGCGGCGGCACCACGGAAGTCGCAGTTCTTTCGCTTGGCGGCATTGTTTATTCGCGCTCAGTCCGCGTTGGCGGCGACAAGATGGATGAAGCGATCATCGGCTACATTCGCCGCATGTATAACCTGCTGATTGGCGAGGCCTCGGCGGAACGGATCAAAAAGGAAGTCGGTTCCGCTATGATCCCAACTGAAGGCTCGGGCGTCACAATACAGATCAAGGGCCGCGATTTAATGCACGGCGTGCCCAAGGAAGTCCGTATCGGCGAGGCGCAGGTCGCCGAAGCCCTCGCCGAACCGGTGAGCCAGATCATCGAGGCCGTGAAAGTGGCGCTGGAAGCGACGCCGCCGGAGCTCGCGGCAGACATCGTAGACACAGGAATCATGTTGACGGGCGGGGGCGCATTGCTGAAGAATCTCGACCAGGTGCTGCGCGATGAGACGGGGCTGCCGGTCTCTGTGGCCGACGATCCGCTTTCCTGCGTGGCGCTCGGGACTGGCGCGGCGCTCGAAAACACAAAAGCGATGCGCGGCGTTCTTTCTTCGGCCATTTAACGTTTCGGTGCGGTATAAGTGAGGCATGGATTATTTAGGACAGGACAGAAGGGAAGGGCTGGGCCGTAAAGCGAATTCCCGCGTTATCCTTGTCATTCTGATCCTCGTCTCCGTTTTTTTGCTGCTTTCGAGCCTTTATTCCGCACAAGCCTCGGTTTTCAAAAAGGCGCGCGAGAGCGTTCTTGACGCGACGTCGCCGGTTCTTGAAATCCTGTCGGGACCCATCGCCTATGTGAACGGCGTCATCGGTTATATCGGCGATTATTTCGCTGTCCTCGAACAAAACGATGCGTTGCGCCGCGAAAATGCAGAGCTGCGACAATGGATGAACGAAGCGCTGGAGTTGCGCTCGGTCGTTTCCGGTTTTGAACAGCTTCAATCCTACCAGGCGCCGCCGCAGGTTCGCCCCGTCGACGCCTATATTATCGGTGAGGCGAATGACGCGTTTGCACGATCGATGATCATCAACGCCGGCCGGCGCAAAAGTGTCGAACCGGGGCAGGCGGTGGTCGATCCGGAAGGCCTGTTAGGCCGCATCGTCCATATCGGCGCAAACGCATCGCGCGTCCTCTTACTGACCGACGTACAGAGCCGCGTGCCGGTCTATGTTGAAGGCGCGGACATTGAAGGCATTCTTGTCGGCCGCACGAGGGCGCGCCCGACGATATCGATCATCGAAACATCCGACGACATCGAAATTCTCCCCGGCCAGCGCGTCTTGACCTCTGGCGCCGAAGGCGTGCTGCCGCGCGGCCTGCCGGTGGGCGTTGTCGAAGGCGGCGCCAATGAGCTAGAAGTTGATCTTTATGCGAATTATACCCGAGCGCGCATGGTGCGGGTGATCAATTTCGAATTTCCCGCCGTCACAGAGCCTGCCGAGGGCGCCGCCGGCGACGAAGCGGCAAGCGCGTCCGACGAGCAAACCCAGGCTGAGGGGTAGGCCTGATGGGGTATCGCGCAGAACAGTTACTCGCCATTTTAAGATCGCTCACGCCGACGCTGCTCGGATTTCTTGGCGTTCTTATTCTGGCGCTGCCGTTCCGTTTCTTTGAGGGGGCGTTGCCGACCCCGATTATTCCGTTGGTGGTTGTCTTTTTCTGGTCCATCTATTCGCCGGACTTTTTGCCGAGCCCCAGCGTTTTTGCGATCGGCCTTTTACAGGATCTGTTAATGGGCGGCCCGCTGGGTCTTTGGGCGTCTGTTTACCTTGTTACGCAATTCGCCGTCAGTTCGCAGCGCGCCTATTTTCTCGGCCGCGAACAAAAGGTCGTGTGGATGGGATTTGCGTTGGCGGCGAGCGTCGCAAGCCTTATGTTATGGCTCGTGATGAGTTTGATGTCCGGCGCCCTGTTGCCCGTTGGCGCACTCGCTGCACAAGTTGCGGCGACGATCCTGATCTATCCTCTGTTCGGAGCGGCCTTCCGCGAGTTGCATAGCCGCGTCCTGGTGGAGGCGTAATCGTATGATGAACGCCCACGATCCGGAACGCCAGGAGATCGTCTCCCGGCGCACTTTTTTGTTTGGCGGCGGCGTTTCTCTGGGCGTCGTTGCGATCGCCGGTCGGCTCTACCAGCTACAGATCGCCGATCACGATAAGTATTTGAACCTTGCGCAGGAAAACCAATTTAATCGGCGCGTGCTGACGCCGTTGCGCGGAGACATCGTTGATCGCTTCGGCAACGTGCTGGCGTCGAACCGCAAGAACTTCCGAATTCTCCTTTTGCCGGAACAGTCGCAGAATGTGAACGACACGCTCGACCATGTGTCCGCGATCGTTCCAGTGCCGACGGAACGGCGCAATCGCATCTTCCGGGAAATCCGCCGCCGCGGCGCCTTCACGCCGATTGAGATTGAAAACAATCTCGACTGGGAGGCGTTTTCGCGCATCAACTACGAGCTGCCCTATCTCGCCGGCGTTCTTCCGGATGTCGGGGATACGCGAGATTATCCGCTCGGGCCGGCGACCTCGTTCGTCATTGGCTATGTGGGCGCGGTGACGGACGCCGATCTCGCTGCGCAGGAGAGCGATGAGGACCGGAACCTCCTGCGGCAGCCCGGTTTCAAAGTCGGCCGGGACGGTCTTGAGCGCACCTATGAAACGGAACTGCGCGGCAAAGCCGGCAAAATGAACGTCGTCATCAACGCCCATGGCCGCGTCATCGAGGAAGTCAAAGAGGGCGCCGTTTCGTCGATTCAGGGAAAACCGCTGACGTTAACAATCGATGCGGAATTGCAGACCCACGCGATGGAAGTGCTGGCGACGCCGGCAGAGCGACAACCGGACGAGCCGCAAAGCGCGGCCGCCGTCGTAATGGACGTGGTGACCGGCGACATTCTCGTCTTGGCGTCGACGCCGGCGTTCAATCCAAACGACTTTAATGTCGGGATCGATCCTGACCTTTGGCGCGAACTCAACGAAAGTCCGTATAAACCGCTTTTGAACAAAGCCCTGACCGGCGCTTATCCCCCAGGATCGACGCTGAAGATGTTAAGCGCCATCGCTGCCCAGGAAACCGGCGTGCGGCCGTCTCAGACCGCTTACTGCCCCGGTCGCGTTTGGTACGGCAATCGGTATTTCCACTGCTGGAAACGCGGCGGGCACGGTACGGTCGATATGAAAGGGTCGCTTAAGCACTCTTGCGACACCTACTATTACGAGATTGCAAAAGACTTGGATATCGACGCCCTTGCCGATGTCGCCAAACGTTTCGGATTGGGCCAGACTTATGAGCTCGGCGTCACGGGCCAGAAACCTGGCGTCGTTCCATCGCGCGAGTGGAAGCGAACTTATTACGCTGGCGATCCCGGCAACCAAACTTGGTTTCAGGGCGAAACGCTCTCAGCGATTATCGGGCAGGGGGCGGCGACAGCGACGCCGTTACAGCTTTGCGTCATGGCAGCGCGTATCGCGAGCGGACGCGCCGTGCGCCCGCGGCTTGTTCGCGCTGTCGGTGATCTCATCCTGCCGGCGCCGGACGCGCCGGCCATTAATGTCAACGCGAAACACCTCGAAGTCGTCCGTGCAGGGATGAACGCCGTCACCAATGAGGGCGGCACGGCCGCGCGCTCGCGGCTCGAAGACCCTGAATGGCAGATGGCGGGTAAAACCGGCACTAGTCAGGTTTACGCCATCACCGCCGAAGACCGGGCGCGCGGCCTCACCAAGCCAGAAGAGCTACCCTGGGCGCGCCGCGACCATGCCTTGTTTGTCAGTTTCATGCCGTTTGCAAATCCGCGTTACGCCTGTTCGGTGCTGGTCGAGCATGGCATTGGCGGGTCGCGGGCGGCGGGCCCCAAAGCGCGCGACATTATGCGCAAGGTTGCTGAACGCGATCCGGCCTCGCGTCAGGCCGTCGATCCGCGTGAGCTCGTGCGCGCGACCGCTGCGAGCCGAGAGGCGTAGCCGATGGCGTCGCTGATCCTGCCCGGGCCGCATCGCGGTCTCCGTGCGCGCCTTGCAAAGACGCATTGGCCGCTCCTGATCCTTCTGACGCTGATCGCGCTTGCGGGCGTGATCACCCTTTATTCCGTCGCTGAGGGGCAATGGCGTCCCTGGGCCCTGAAACACGCAATTCGTTACGGCGTCGCCGCTTGCCTATTGCTGGGTATGGGGCTGGTCGCGATCCGCTACTGGATGGCGCTCGCCTATCCGGTGTATTTTGCTGCGCTCGCCGCGCTTGTTGCGGTGCCGTTCATCGGCGAGGTCAATATGGGCGCGCGGCGCTGGATCGAACTCGCCGGCGTCCAGTTTCAGCCATCGGAAGCCATGAAGATCGGTCTGGTGATGGGGCTCGCTCGTTATTACCACGGGCTCCGTGCAGAACAGGTCTCCCACCTGCTTTATCTCGTTCCGCCGGCGCTGATGATCGGAGCGCCCGTCGGTCTGGTTTTTATCCAGCCTGACCTCGGCACGGCGCTGCTTCTTGCTGCCACCGGCGTCATCATTGTTTTCGTTGCAGGGCTGAGCTGGCGGATCGGCCTCCTCGGCGTTTTCGGCGCGATCGCCGCCGCTTACGCGGCCTATCGCTTTGACATTCTCAAGGAATACCAGATCCGCCGCATCACCACGTTTTTGAATCCTGATCTCGATCCGTCGGGTCAGGGCTATCATCTCTTACAGTCAAAGATTGCGCTTGGATCAGGCGGGCTCGACGGCAAAGGGTTTATGCAAGGCACGCAAAGCCAGCTGCAGTTTCTGCCCGAAATGCACACGGACTTCATTTTCACGATTTTTGGCGAGGAGTTCGGGTTTGTCGGTTCGGTGGGTCTGTTAACGCTTTATCTCGCCGTCATTTTGACCGGGCTGTCGATTGGCGCCCGCGCGAAATCACATTTCGCTCGCCTCACGGTCATCGGCGTCGTTGCGACCTTCGCGCTCTACGTCCTGATCAATACCGGCATGGTGATGGGGCTCGCGCCCGTTGTCGGCGTGCCGCTGCCGCTTGTTTCCTATGGCGGCACCGTCATGATGACCATCATGGCCGGATTTGGCCTCGTGATGAGCGCCTATGTTTACAGGGATCAGGATGTCCTGAAACGCGGCGACTTCCTATAGAGCGTTGCGGGTATCAGGAGGCCTGTTGCAAATGTTCAAGCAGCCGCCCGCGGGCGGCTTCGAAATCGGCGTGAGCGTCGCGTACGAGCCCTGGCGCCGCGTCGGCGTTTTCGTCTTTGCAGGCGATTTCGAGATCGGAAGCCGTCGACGATAGGCACGCGGCGCCGACATTGGCCGCCATGCCCTTGATCGCATGAGCGGTATTGGCGGCAAGCTCTAGGTCCCCGTTATTCATCTGCGCTGACAAAAGGGCGAGCAATTCTTCCGTTGATCGTGAAAATGCATCGAGGATCTCCCGTGCGCCATTGACGCCGGCCGCTGCAACTAGTGCGTCGAGCTGATCGATCTCAATATGACCGCCGTGGCCATCCACAGGCTTGTCCACGTCCTCGCTCCCCTTACGCAATCGACCCGCGCCGGCGAAATCCGGCATGCGGGCGGCTTTGATCACGCATCTGTTGAACAATATTTGCTAATAATCGTAAAAATTTGTCTAAAATGGCCGGGCGTGCCACAACCGGCGGAATTTTTGCGTCGATAACAAGGGGATAGCAAATGCAGGGTACAGCGGGCGAGGGAGTCACATGGTCGTCAAAGGCGGCCTTCATCTTGGCGGCGATCGGTTCCGCGGTCGGTCTCGGCAACCTTTGGCGGTTTCCATATGTGGCCGGCGAAAGCGGCGGTGGCGCCTTCGTCGTGTTCTACGTCGTCTGCGTGATCTTGATCGGCCTGCCCGTTCTGGTTGCTGAATTGTTCATCGGCCGGCGCGGCGGTCTGTCCGCCGTCGGCAGCGTGGTGAAGATCGCCAAGGCCGAGGGGCGCTCCCCCTTCTGGGCGATTCAGTCCTGGCTCGGCATGATCGGCGCCTTCATCATCCTCACGTTTTATTCCGTCATCGCCGGGTGGGTGCTCGCCTATGTCGTGATGATCGGCGGCGATCTCATCGCCGCGATCGCCAGCGACGGGCTCGGCGGCCTGACGGCGGGCGCCTTCGCCGGACAGACCGACGAGCAGGTCAGGGCGAAACTCGTTGAGCTCCTCAACAACCCCACGCGGATGATCATTTATCACGCCCTGTTTATGGTGCTCACCGTGGCCATTGTCGCCCGCGGCATTCAGGGAGGGATCGAGACGGCGGTGACGATCCTGATGCCGACCTTCTTCGTCCTTTTAATCGTGCTGTTCGGCTACGCTGTCGTTACCGGCGATCGTGCGCAGGGGTTCGATTTCCTGCTTGGCGTCCGGTTGGGTGATACCGAGCTTGCCGATGGCACGGTTCGCAGCGGGCTCTTGAGCGGCATTCAGGACGGCTCGGTGATTTCCGCCGCGCTCGGCCAGGCATTCTTCTCTATCGGCCTCGGTTCCGCGCTGATGGCGACTTACGGCGCCTATATGCAGTCCGACCAGAATCTGCCGCGTTCCGCGCGCCTTATCGCCATCGCTGATACGGGCGTCGGCATTATTGCCGGTCTCGCTATCTTCCCAATTGTTTTCGCCATGGGGCTCGCCGCAGGCGCTGGCCCGACCCTGATGTTCCAGACGCTGCCGCTCGCCTTTCACGGCATGCCAGGCGGCGGCGTCTTCGGCGTCCTCTTCTTCCTGCTTGCGTTTTTCGCCGCCATCACATCGTCGATCGCTCTCCTCGAAACATCGACAAAATGGGTGGACGAGCAGTCAAAGAGCGACAATCGCTGGAAGTCGGCGGGTGTCATCGGCGTCGTTATTTTTATCATCGGCGTGTTAAATGCGCTCAGCCAGGTGCCGACAACCGGGATCGACGGCGCCGACCAGTCGACATTCTGGAATACCTGGCAACCGGGCGGCGGTATTCCGA
This sequence comes from Hyphococcus sp., assembly GCA_965243785.1. Lineage (GTDB taxonomy): Bacteria > Pseudomonadota > Alphaproteobacteria > Caulobacterales > Parvularculaceae > Hyphococcus. The sequence continues at coordinate 155,032 of CBDEVX010000016.1, forward strand.
TCTTCGAGGGGATGGTGCTGTTGGACTTCCTGTCCGCGACGACGGATATCATTCTGCCGCTGTCGGGGCTCGTGGCGTCGATTTTCGCCGGCTGGATCGTTTCGACGTCGACGGCGCGCGAAGCCATTGGTTTCAAGTCTGAGGCGTGGTTTGCACGCTGGCGTTTTCTGGTCCGGTGGGTCTGCCCGGCCGGTATTTTCCTCGTCGTTTTCTACGCGACGATCTGGGTGCCGTATATTCTGCCGGCGCTGAACGGAAACGGTTAAAGCGCCGCGTATTTATTTGTCGCGCGCACCAACGCATCAATGATGCCGGGCTCGCTTGCAGCGTGTCCGGCGTCAAGCACGAGATCAAAGTCGGCTTCGGGCCACGCCTTGTGCAATTCCCAGGCGGTGACCATCGGCGTTACGACGTCATAACGGCCCTGCACGATCGTCGCCGGGATATGCCGTATACGGTCGATATTGGCGAGAATCTGATCGTCGCGTTCAAAAAACCCGCCATTGACGAAATAATGACACTCAATGCGGGCGAAGGCGGTCGCGAAAACGTCGGATGAAAAATTATGCATGCGCTCTTCGGAGGGCAGGAGGCTGACCGTGCCGCCCTCCCAAAGGCTCCACGCTTTCGCCGCTTCGATCTGCGCCTTCTCATCCTCGCCGGTCAGGCGCTTGTAATACGCCGCCATCAGATCGCCGCGCTCGTCTTCGGGGATAGGCTTCACGAACCCTTCCCAGGCGTCGGGATAAATGGCGCTGGCGCCGTCCTGATAGAACCATAAGAGTTCGGAGCGACGTAGCGTGAAGATGCCCCGCAAAACGAGCTCGCTGACGTGCTCCGGGTGCGTCTGCGCATAGGCGAGCGCCAGCGTCGATCCCCATGAGCCGCCAAAAACCTGCCAGCGCTCGAAGCCGAGGCGTTCGCGCAGCATTTCCATGTCTGAAATCAACGCCCAGGTCGTGTTGTCTTCAAGGCATGCATGCGGTGTTGACCGCCCGCAGCCGCGCTGGTCGAAAACGACAATCTTGTAGCGCTCGGGGTCGAAATATCGCCGCATGGACGGCGTCGATCCGCCGCCCGGGCCGCCGTGGCATACAATCACGGGTTTGCCGTTAATTGCGCCGGAAACCTCATAATAAATTTCATGAATGTCGGATACGCGGAGCATGCCGGTCTCGAACGGCTCCACGGGCGGAAATAATTTGAGGCGATCCGTCATTTCGCGGCTGACTTTTCCGAGCGTGTTTGTTAATAAACAGAAAGGGTGTTCGTGGGCGTTCCAAGTGTTGTGGGAGTAGGGGTCTGTTGAAGGGCGGTCAACCAGCAACGTGCGCGTTGTGCGCTGCGGTATTTTTCATGATTGGCGGCTGCGCGGTCGGCGGCGGCGACAGGGCGCAGACCATGAATGCGCCGGTGGCGGAACGCGACCTCCTCGCGGAAGCGGCCCGTGATGTGGAGAGAGCGAAATGGCCTGCGCCGGAACCGGCGCCGATACTGGCCTGGATCACCGGCGACGATAAAGACCGCTTCACCAAGTCAGACGCCGTTGCTTCCTACGTAGCCTTGCTGCCAGTCGCCGGCCGGTTCCCGGCGCTGCTCGCTGATGCCGACCGGAAGCTGGCCGACGCTGAGCAATTTCACGCAATCGCCGTTACAGCTGCCGCCGCGCCCCGGGTTTCGACCCGGGATATTGCGCTCGTCGAGGAATGCATCCGGACGCTGCGGGAACATCGCGATATCTATGCCGCCGCCGCCCGCGAATTGGATGACGCGGGCGAGCCGGTCGATGACGAACAGGTCGACATAATGCGCAACCGTTTCAGCGATATTGTGCGCGCGCTCAGCGCTGCCGCTGATGAACTGGCGGACCGCCATGCGAAAGACCGTTCCGAGACATTTGCAGCACCCGGGCGCGTGATCGCCGGCGCTGCGTCGGAACTGTAAAGCGCAAACCGGCTAACCGAGCCGCGTCCAGAGGCTGAGCAGAATCCGCCGAGCAGATGACGCCCTGTCCGCGCGCGTCGTTATCGTATAAACCGCGCGCCATGGAATTCGGCCGCCCGACGCTCGAACGCACGCCGAGGCGCTTCGCCGGGCTGTTCTACGCGCTATTTTACAGCGGCCAGTTCGTCCTGCTCGGCGTGCAACTTCCATTCTTTGCCGGCTGGTTGACGTTGAAGGGTTTTACCGCGCCGGAAATCGGCGTGCTGACCGGCGTCGCCTTGATCGCCCGCCTTGTGCTGGGGCCGTTCGTCGCCTTCTGGGCCGACCACCAGGACGATGAACGCCGGGCGCTGACGCTTGTCTCCGGCTTGTTCGCGATTGGCGCCGCCGGGCTAGTTGTTTTTCCCGACAAGATCATGATCGCTGTTTCGGCGTTTTTTATTTTATGGGCGTTCGGCATGCTGGTGCCGCTCACCGATGCGGCCGTTCTGCGCGCCGACCGCAATGGGTGGCTTCACTATGGACGTACGCGCGCCTTCGGGTCTTTTGCGTTTCTGGCGACGACGCTGGCCGGCGGCGCGGCGCTTAGCCATTTCGGGATTATCGCGGCGGCGCCCGTCATGGCTGGCGCGGCGTTCTTCGCGTTTGCGATGTCATTCCTGTTGCCGGCGCAGGCGGGTGATCGCGGCGGCGCGAAGCCGGTGTCATTTCGCGAGGCGCCAAGACTGTTGCGCTCGCCTGTCTTTTTACTTGTTTTGCTCGCCGCCGGCCTGACGCAGGGAGCGCACGCCGTCTATTACGCATTTTCCTATTTGCGATGGTCGGCGATCGGATACTCGGAGATTGTTATCGGCGCGCTGTGGGCGACAGGGGTTGTCGCCGAGATATTCGTGCTCGTCGCAGCGCGCCGGCTCGTACGTCGTGCATCGTCTGCCTTTCTGCTTGCCGCTGGGGGCGGCGCGGCGGCGTTGCGATGGACGCTGACGGCGATGGAGCCGCCGCTCGCTGTTTTATTCCTTGTCCAGATGATGCACGCCTTTACCTTTGCAGCTGCTTATCTCGCTGCCATAGAGTTTATCGACCGAGCCGTCCCTGTTCGGCTCGTCAATACGGCGATGACGTTGATGTCGGCGACCGGCGTTGGCGCCGTGACTGGTCTTGCGACCGTTGTCGCCGGGTTCGTGTGGCGCGATATGGGGCCGGCTCAGGCCTACTTGATGATGGCCGCCATGGGCGCCGTCGCGTTGGTTCTGGCGATTTTTGTGATGCGGGCGTGGTGCGGCGGACGGCTTTTTGAGTAAATGGTAAGGCCTTGCCGCTTATGTTGGCGGCGAGGTGACAATCGGCGACCCTATGTTGAATCTGGCGCGACAACTTATTTCTTTCGGCGGCGTTGGAACGCTCGGCTTTTTGATTGACGCCGCGGTTTTCACGGCGGCGAACCTGCTACTGCAGAACCTTTACCTTGCGCGCGCGGTCTCTTACTTCGCCGCTGCAAGCAGCAACTGGTTTTGGAACCGCAAATTCACATTCGGCGCCAGCGATCGCGCGCCCGCGCAGGAATGGGGGCGCTTCCTTGTGCTGCAAACCGCCGGGGGCGCCGTCAATTACGGCCTCTATGCATTGTTGGTATCGATCTATCCTTTTTTTGCGGCATATCCGATCGCCGCGATCGCCGCCGGCTCCGTTGCCGGCATGGGCGTCAATTTTCTTACGGCTAAGTTTTTTGTGTTTGGCGACGTTGGCGACCAATCTTGACGGATGTCAGCGGGCCGGACTAGCTTTTGGTCAGCGCTCAGGACGCTTCCGATCCGCGGAAAGGGCTGCGCCCGCCTGACTTGGTTTTTGCGTACTCTACCATTCCACCTTCTTTCCGCCCGCCTTGCGGATACGGGCTCGCCGTCGCGACGTTTCGCGGCGCATCGGAGAGGAGGCTCGCATGTCCCACCCATCTACGCCAAATCCATCCCCGTCCAAATCATCAGCGCGTGAGCCGCGTTGGCGGCTTCTTGCACGCAGCAATATCGATCACTTGAAGCGTCGCGCGCGGGAGTTGATGCGCGACTACGCCGCTAGCGACGGCAACGCACGGGCGCTATTCACCGAGTTCCATCCGTCGCCGCCATCGCCGACGACCGCAAGACTTGCGGATGCACAACTGACGCTGGCGCGCGCGCACGACTTTCCGAGCTGGCCAAAATTTCAGCGCGCGGTGAAGCTCTTTAACGCCATATGCGATGACGACGCAGGCGAAGCGCTGGCCCTTATTCGTAAGCACCCCGCTCTACTTACCGATCGCGTCAATGGCGTGACGTCAAACTGGGGCGCGCCGCTTGCCTGCTCGGTACAAGTCGGCGCCGAGAGCGTTTTTCGCGCGTTGTTGCCCATCGCCGGCCAGGATCTGCAATGGGCGTTTGGGCGTGCGACACTGAAAGGCCGAACCGAGATGGCGCGCGCGCTCCTGGCGGGCGGCGCGGAAATCGCACCCGGCGAAGTGATGGGACCGTGCGAGTCCCTTAACGTTGAGGGATTGCGGTTTTTGGCGGAGATAGGAGATCCGCTTACGGATGAAAACGGAGACCCGCTGGCGCCAGTGGCGTTGCTGCTCGAAGGATATCACCGCAATCCGACTGCGAAACACGCTTGTCTGGAGTTTTTTGCTGATGGCGGCGTTGAGTTTCCCGACACGCCTATGATGGCTTTTCATCGCGGGCGTATTGATCTTCTCGAAAAGCACGTTGAACGGGATCCGAGCCTGACGTCGCGTCGGTTTTCCTATCGTGAAATCTACCCGCTTGAAGTCGGTTGCCATGAAGATGAAACGTTAGGCTTGCACGGCTGCCCGATCGGCGGAACGACGCTATTGCATATGGCGGCCGATTTCGATGAGCTAGAAATCGCAAGATGGTTGCTTGCGAAGAATGTCGGTATAGACGCCGTCGCGGAAATTGACGCCGACGGCTTTGGCGGCCACACGCCGCTCTTTAACATCGTTGTATCGCAGGCGTATCTCAGCGGCCGTCAGCGGGACGGCGCGTTTGTGCGGCTACTGCTTGATCATGGCGCCGCGCCCGGCGCCCGCGCTTCGCTGCGCAAGAGCATTCGGTTTATCGCTGATGAGAGCGCTCACGAATACAAAAATGTGACGCCGGTCGGATTCGGCCGTGCGTTTCACGAAAAACGTTGGGTCAGCGTTGAGGCAATCTCGGAAATCGAGGCCCGCGGCGGCTGAAGTCTTTGGTCAGGCGTTCGCGGTCGTCACGCCGTCCCAGTCTTCGGGCACGCCGTCTGCGGCGAAGGCGTCGAGGCGGTCTTCGTAAATGTCGAACAGCGCGATTTTGGCGCCGGGGGACTTCTTAATCCGCGCCAGAATCTCCTGGGCTTCGCCAACGTTCCCGCTTCGATAGGCGGCAAGCAGCGCACGGTGAGAATCATCGAGATCGCGAAAGCCTTTCGACGATTTGATAAACGGATTACCGATCAACGCATAAATGCTGAAGGGGCGGGCGGCGTCGCGGGTCCTGATCTTATCCAGTTCAAGATAGGCGAACTGGTGATGGGTTTCTTTGTAGACGCCTTCATCGCAGATCATCGCCGGTCCGTAATACGCTGACAGGCTGCGCAGGAACGCTGCGTGATCGACAGCGGGACCGAATGCAGAGTACCGGTTATTGCGGCCATGGCCCATGGGGCCGGCGAAACATACGCCAGTGGCGACGCCGATCGCGAGATGGACCTGAATGCCGCGCGTGCGGCTTGATGTTTCGAGGTCGGTGTTGATCTTGTCCATGCTTTCAATAAGGCGCAAAGCGGTGGCGCAGCCGGCCTGAATATGGTCGGCGAGATCGCCCGGCGCATTGAAATAGGCGAAGGCGCGTCCGCCGTCGGCCTGGTCCGCTGCGCCGCCGGCGTCGATGATGGTCTCGCGCAAATCGATTGACGCCGCCGCAAGAATTTTTGTGACGTCGTCGGGATGATCTTTGAGCGTTTCCAGGTCTTCATCAGCGATGCGTAACTCGCAGGCGAGGACGGTGATCTCGCGCCGCGTGCCAGAAAGAATGGCGCCTGTTTCGCCTTCGCGCAGGCGTTTCATAACCGGTTCTGGCAGCGTGTCGTGAAATGATCCGCGTACAGAATCATCGCGCAGCACGCCGCCGATCGAGCGTCCGCCGGCGACTGAAAGCGCGCCGACAAAAAGCGCCAGCGACGGCGCCAGCGGGTCGAGCAAGAGTTTCGAACCAGCGAAGATAAAAAATGCGCCTATCGTAAGCAAGGCGCTAAGCGCGACAGCGAAACCGACAGCCTGCCAGAACTGCAGCCGTTGCGCCGTCATGATCGCTGCTGCGCCAAGAATCATCACGCCGAGCGCCTCTAGATAGCCGGCCCATCCGGGACGGATGGCGGCGGCGCCGTCGGCGATCTGCGCTGCGGCAAGCGCGTGCACCGTGGCGGGCGCGAGGCGGCCGCGGGCGGTCGCCACAAGGTCGCCGATCTCGCCGTCGCGTCCGATCAGGACAACTTTATCGGTGAGTTGGCGGTTCGAGTTCCGACCGAGCAACTGCGCCGCCGACGTCGTCGGCGTGTTGATGCGTTTCGGCATGTAAAGGCGCATGGCGGTGTTGCCTGCGACCTTCATGTTGCTGTCGTGTACGGCGACGCGGCGTACGATGCGGCCCTGCGATTGCGCGGCGGACGGGTCGGTCGACAGGACAATCTCCTCTTCGTCGCGAACGAGATGGGCGGCCCGCAGCGCGATCGCCGCCGCCGGATCGCCCTCGAGCGCCCAGAGCAGGGGTAATCGGCGCACGACGCCGTCAGCATCCGGCGCCAGTGCGGCGATGGAGGGCGGGGCGGCGGCGGCCAGCGTCGCATCCAAATTATAGAGATAGCGCGCAGCAGGAAGCGCCACATAGTCAATGCCGCCCACATTCGTTGAAAGCCAGGGCGCCTTAGCGAGATCGGCCCTTTGAAGCGCGATTTCAGAGGTCGGATTCTCCGGCGGGTTAAGCGATGCGCCGACGCCGCCAGCGACGCCGTCAAAAGCGGCGGCTAATGCTGCATCCGTTGACGGCAGACGGGCCAGCTCGCGCGCCAGCGCGTCGTCGCTCGCGCCCTCAAGCCAGAAAGCGCCGATGGTCTCAGGCGACAAAGGATCGGGCGCATCGGCGGGCTCGGCCAGAATAACCCCTTTTGCGCCCGCTTGTGCGGCCGCCTCGACAAGGTCGGCGAGAACCGTGCGCGGCCAAGGCCACGGGCCGACAAGATTGACGCTCTCACGGTCAATGAGGACGACGTGGAAATTCTCGCCCGCGTCATAGTCCGCCGGTGCCAGGCGCTGATAGTAGTCGAATAGCTGCTCGCGCATGCGGCCGTCGGGGGACTGCGCGCCGGCCAGCGCGAATATTGCGATGACAGCGAGCGCGCCGGTTACCGCCAGCAGCGGCAGGGCTTTGAGCCAGGCGAAGCTGTCGCGGAACATTCTGCTATTCGACAATCCCGGCTCCCGAAAAGGCAAAAGCGCCCAAGACTCAAGCCCCTCGATGGTTCAAAATGGGCCTCGACGCACAAAATTGAGGATGATTTTAACATCCTCGAAGGCATGATGACACTGTGAGGCTCGGTTTATTGCAAGCAGAAGGCCGGGCCCGCGGGCAGTTAAGAAAGTACTAACTATGACGGATTCGGCGGCCCATTTCGATATCGATCTTGCGAATGACGGCCTTTTGCGCCTGAAGGCGTTCGGCGACTGGCGCGCGCGATATCTGAAGCCGATCGACGGTCCCTTGCGCGACTTCGCCGATGATTCGGTGGGCCGCGACATCATCATCGACCTGTCCGGCATCGAACGCCTCGACACCGCCGGGGCCATGGTTCTGCAGCGCACGTTTCAGGCTTGTCAGAGCCGCACCGAAAAATCGAAATTTGTCGGCGCCCACGACGCTCATGCGGAATTGCTGGAACAGATCGAGGATCATTTGGCGCCGTGTCATGTGGAGCCCTATCACCGCAACGCCTTCATCATGATGACAGAGCGGTTGGGCGAGGGCGCCGTCAATGCGACACGGTCTATGCTGGAGCTTTGGGATTTCATCGGGCGCACGCTCGTTAGCGGCGCCAGCCTGATCGTACGGCCGGCGCGGATGCGCTGGCGCGCAACGGTTCACCATATGGAGGCGACCGGCCTCGATGCGATGCCGATTGTAGGCCTGATGTCTTTCCTGATCGGCGCCGTCATCGCCTTCATGGGCGCAAAGATCTTACGTCTTTTCAACGCGGAGATTTTAACCGTGCAACTTGTCGGCATTTCGGTGTTGCGCGAATTCGGCGTGTTGCTGGCGGCCATTCTCGTGGCGGGCCGGTCCGGCAGCGCTTTCACCGCGCAAATCGGTTCGATGAAACTGCGGGAGGAAATCGACGCCATGCGCGTTCTCGGCCTCGAGCCCATCGAAGTCCTGGTGGTGCCGCGTGTCATCGCTTTGATAATCATGTTGCCGGTGCTCGCTTTCTGTGCGGCGATGCTGGGGCTTGTCGGGGGCGGGTTAGTCTCGTGGCTGGTCATGGAAATCCCGCCGGCGCTCTTCATGGCGCAGTTTCAAGAGACGATCGGCATCAACAACTTCTATGTTGGTCTGATTAAGGCGCCGTTCTTTGCATTTGCAATTGCCGTGATCGGCTGTTTCCAGGGGATGGAAGTAGAAGGCAGCGCCGAATCCCTAGGTCAGCGTACGACGCTATCGGTCGTTCAGGCGTTGTTTCTTGTCATCGTCATGGACGCTTTCTTCGCCATGTTCTTTCTTGAGATCGACTACTGATGACCGAAGCGGCGCGCGAAAACGTTATCGAAGTTAGTGGGTTGCGGTCGCAATTCGGCGATCACGTTGTTCACGACAATCTCGATCTCAACGTGCGACGCGGTGAGATATTGGGCGTGGTTGGCGGCTCCGGCACGGGCAAGTCCGTCCTGATGCGGTCGATCATCGGCCTGAAACATCCGGACGCCGGAACCGTCAACGTCTTTGGCCAAAATTTCTACGAGGTTGACGAAAAAACGCGCCTTTCGATTGAACGGCGGTGGGGCGTATTGTTTCAGGGCGGCGCGCTTTTTTCGTCCATGACGGTGGCGCAGAACATCATGGCTCCGATCCGGGAACATCTGGGTTTTGAGGGCGATCTCGCGAAGGATATGGCGGCGCTGAAAATTTCCATGGTGGGTTTGCGGGCCGAGGCCGGCGCCAATTTCCCGTCGGAGCTGTCCGGCGGCATGAGAAAGCGCGCCGGGCTCGCTCGGGCGCTGGCCCTCGATCCTGAGCTTGTATTCCTTGATGAGCCGACCGCGGGCCTAGACCCGATCGGAGCGGCGAAATTTGACGATTTGATCGTCAATCTCAAGGAAACATTAGGGTTAACGGTGTTTATGGTGACCCATGACCTTGATACGCTCCACGCCGCCTGCGACCGGGTCGCGGTTCTGGCCGAGAAACGCGTTATCGCGGCCGGCCCCCTTGATGAAGTGCGCCGGACCGATCATCCGTGGGTTCAGGAGTATTTCGCGGGGCCACGCGGTCGCGCGGCGCTCGCCGCAAAGGCGAGTTAGAGGGGGGTAGGGTTGCGTTATGGAAACCCGCGCGCATTACATTCTGATCGGATCATTCGTAATGGCGGTGGTCGCCGCGGCGTTTGTGTTCGTGCTGCGCGTGACGTCAACCCAGGGTGACTTTGACAGCTACGACATCATTTTCGAAGAGAGCGTCACCGGGCTTTCCAACGGCTCGATCGTCCGCTTTAACGGCATTCAGGTCGGCGAGGTCGAAAGTCTGACGCTTGACCCCGACGATCCCTCGCGGGTGATTGCGCGGGTGCGCGTCGCTGAGGGTACGCCGGTCAAAACAAACACAACAGTTGAACTTGAGCCCGTCGGTTTTACGGGGCTCGCAATTATTCAGTTCGTAGGCGGCGGTGCAGATGAGCCGCTGCTGAAGGACGAAACCGAAGAGCGCATTCCTCAGCTCACCGCGGATACGTCGGGCATTTCGCAGTTTCTTGCCGGCACCAGCGAAATCATCGGCCGCGCCAACCTGATTTTGTCGGACCGGAATATCGACAGTATCTCGCAAACGCTTGCGGATATCCAAACTGTGACGGGCGCCGTCGCGGAAAACCGCGATGAAATCTCTGAGCTGATACAGAACGCTAATGCGGCGACGGCGGAACTCACCGTTACACTCGAAAATCTGCGCCGGGCGTCGGACGGGCTCGAAACCATGCTCGCCGAGGATGGCCCGGAGGTTGTCAGGAATGCTGACGAGCTGGTTAGCGATATCAGAAAACTGATTGGCGAAACCGAGGCGTTGGTTAGCGAAAATCGCGAATCCTTCCGGTACTTCACTGATCAGGGTCTTGGGCAGGTCGCCCCGGCGCTCGCCGAAGCGCGCCGGCTCATGCGCAGTCTTGACCACATATTGCGAGAGATCGAACGTGACCCCAAGGCGTTTTTCCTCGGAGAGGCGACGCCTGAATATGACGCGGAGGCCAATTGATGAAGACACTACTCCGTATCATGATGTTTTTTGGCGCTGCCGCCGCCTCAGGGTGCGTTGGGGGCCTACTTGAAACCAGTCCGCCGAAGCCGCGTTACATGATCGGCTTCGTCGACGCCGGCGCCGTCGCCGGCGCGGACGTCGACTGGTCGCTGATTGTCGAAAACCCCGGCGCGTCGCGGGCCTACGATACGACAAAGATGGCCGTGTCGCCGGCGTCCGGCCGCATCGAATATTTCGGCGGCGGGGAATGGGCCAGTCGTGCGCCGGTGGTGGTGCAAATGGCGATGATCCGGGCGTTTGAAGACTCCGGCCGTATTCTGGCGGTGGGCAATCGCGCCGATATCGGTTTGAGCGACTTGGCGCTGCAGACGGATATACGCCGGCTCGATCTCGATGTCGCCGGCGGCAATCGCTCAGCGCGTATTGACGTCTATGTTCGGCTAACAAACGGCCGCTCGAAAGTGTTCGCCGCAAACGCGTTCAGCGCCGCCGCGCCGGCACGCAGCGAAGCGGGCGATGATGTCGCGGCCGCCTTCGACGCCGCACTGAAAACCGTTATCGCCGATGTCGTCAATTGGACATTTGCCGAAGGCGCGGGCGCACAGTCGTAGTTTTATCAAGCCGCAACGCCCGCTTATTGTCGTTGCATGGGCGCGTTCGCGCCACTCCGTAACCGAACGATCGTCAATTCGGTTTTTGACTATCAATTGGGTGCAAGGATCTAAACCCGACCGCAAACCGGTTCCAAACGTTAATGACGCCGACGGCCAATGTTAGCTTTACGATATCTTCATCGGAGAAATGCGCTCGCAATTCTTCGAAGTCCGCATCGGGTGCGCCGGATTCGCTGAGGGTTGTAATCGCCTCGGTCCAGGCCAAAACGGCGCGTTCCTGCGCCGTGTAAACAGGCGACTCACGCCAAACGCAAATCAGCGCAATCCACTGATCGCTTAAACCTGCGGCGCGCGCTTCCTTCACATGCATATCGACGCAATAGGCGCAGCCATTGATCTGCGACGCGCGAATTTTCAGCAAATGAAGGAGTTCGTGATTCAAGCCCGACTCTTTGGCGACGAAACTTTCCAGCGCGTAAACGGCGCTGAACGATTCAGGCGATGCTTCAGCGGCGTCGATACGTGTTTTCATGACATTTTTTCCTTTCTTTCAGAAATCGGATTATTCAGCCGCAGATGCTCGTCAAAAAACATACAGGCGCGCCCGGCGATGGCGCCGTCGTCTGCTTTTTTTACCTTGGCGATCAGACTTGCGACGGTCACCTTGCGTAACGCCTCTCGATAGGCGTTCTCCGCGTTCAGCATTGCGCTGTTGATCTGACACGGAGCCTTAAAGTATCTCGCGGGAAGGGGGTTTGGGCCGTTCTGCCGTATTTCTTTGCATCTAAACGCCGGTTCGCGCCCCTCAACCGCAAGCACGACATCAAGCAAGGTTATTGCGGCCGGCGATTTAGCGATACGGTATCCGCCGTTCGGACCTGGCTCCGTTTTGACAATGCCGGCCCGCGACAACGCCTGCAAATGTTTCAAAAGATAGCTTGTCGAGACGCCGTAAAACTCGGCGAGCGCCGCTGCAGACAACAACCCGTCGTCCGGCAATGACGACAGCAGCGTTACGCAATGTATCGCCTGCTCAACGCCGTCGCCCAGTTTCATATCCGATCCCTTGTCACAATCATAGATAATATTTATCCATGATTGTGATGTCAATCAAGACACAGCGGCTGTATGCGAAAAATGACTGTGCATGAGCGAAACCGCTCAACCGTAACCGTCGGCGTTGCGTACGGTTACAGACGTTGTCGGTTTATTTAGGCGAAATACCCGACCGTTGCGCCGATCAGGAGATATACCCGACCGAGCGGAGAGGAGAGATACTCCTCCAACTCTTCGTCAGCCGTTTCTGACGTCGTTGCGTCCTCCAGCAGTTTTTCAAAACTCTGCAGGAAATCCTGCACATTGCGTTCAAAGTCGCGGTCGCGTGCGGACTCGCTGCGGATGCGCCGTTTGACGTCGGCTTCGTTTAAGCGCAGCAGCCGATTGGCGAAGACATTACGATCGCCGCGTTCGTAGCGTTCCTGCAGCGCCGGCGGCGGGTCGCCGTAAAGCCGCGTTTCAAGATCGTAGGTAAACGCCTGCAGGTTGGCGATAATGCGGATTGCGTCGTCTGCCGCGTCGTTCTTCGGCGCCGATTTTTTCGTCGTCGGCTTGTTGAGTTCCAGCGGTTCGGCGTCGTCCGCCGCGTCGAGGATTTCCCGCCAGGAAACATCCCGGCGCGACTTCGCTTCGCTCTCGGCCTTGGCGTGCGCCGCGGCGCCGATGCGTTCCGGCGTTGATTTGCGGGCGCCGCCCTTCCGTTTGCGTGGCCGGCGCTCGGCAATATCGCGTGCGAGTTCGTCAAGGCGCGCCGCGCCGGCGCCGTTGGCGGGCGTCTCTGCGTTCGCAGGGCGCGCCGGCTTGGCGTCGCGATCCTGCGCTTTTTGCTCACGCGCCTTTTGCGCCTGCTTTGCTTCTTCTTCGGCGGCTGCCTTGCGAGCGCGGTCAGCCTCTGCTGCGGCGCGCGCCTGTGCTTCGTTATGGGCTTCGGCAAGGCGCGCAGCGGTTTCCTGCTCGCGTAGTTGGGCTTCGGCGAGCTTCGTCAGACGGTCGGTCTGAGAGGCGATGGCGTCGGCCAGGCGGTCCGCGCGTTGGCGCTGCTCATCGATCAGGTTTTCCAACCGGTGGTTTTCTTTTTCCAGCGCCGCGCGGGCGTCGGCGAGGGCTTTGTTGCGTTCTGTAATTTTGTCGGCGGCGGTTTGCGAATGGGTGAGCGCCTCTTCCGAATGCCGGCGCGCGGCCTCGCTGGCCGCCGCGACATCTTGCGACGCCTTTTGCGCCACGTCAGCGGCCTGTCTCGCCGCGTCGGAAACATCCGCCGCGGCCTTTGCCGCCTTTTCCGCATCGGCGCTCGCCGCTTTGACAGCTTCCCCGGTCTTGGCCGACATCTCGCTCACCGCCTCTGTCGCGGCCTCTTTGACGCGTGAGGCTTGCTCCGTCGCGGCGTTGATCGCTGAATCAGCAATCCGTTCGGCGTCTTTCATGGCGGCTTCAATAGCGTCGTCTGCGGCCTTGCGGCTGTTGTCGAATGCGCGTTGGGCCGAGGCCGCGACATTTGCGGCGTTGAGGGCGGCCGATTCAGCTGCGGCGTCTGCAGCGGCGTTGGCGCGTTTGGTTGCGGTTTCAGTCTGCCGCGCGGCTTCGTCAATTGTTGAAACGGAGCTGGTGAAATTCGTTGATGATTCCTGCAATGCGGAGCGCAGGGACTCAAAACTGGAGACGGCGCGCCCGGCGGCCGCTTCAAGATTGCCGAGCCGCTCCTGAAAATCGCGCTCAGCGAGACTTGAGATATTGTCCGCCGATTGCAGGGATTCGATCGACGCCTTTGCGCGCTCCGCAATTGCGGACGCAAACGAATCTGCGTGAGTGTTAAGGCTTTCAGTCAATTCCATCAGGCGCGAGCGTTCGTCCGCAACGCGGGTCACGGCGCCGGTCGCTTTCTGCTCAATCGCCTCGCCGGCGATTTCGATCGCCTCCACATGCTGCCGGATCATGGCTTCAACCGAAGCAAGCCGCGTCAGCGCCCCGTCGAGGCCTTCATTGAGGGCCACCATATGACTGCGCACGACCTCGCCGACCGCATCGGCGTTATGGGCGGCGGTGACGTCCGGCGTTACATATTGCTGCGCGGCGACGGCGATCGATTCGGCCGCATTCATCATCGTCGCCATGCGGGAGAACCAGTACCCCGCGAGCAGGACGATCGCCGGCAACACGAATGCAAACAAGATGGTTTCGGTGCCGTAGGCCACGAGCGGGTTCCAGCCGTCGGCCGAGCCGTAAATCTGCTGGTGGGCCAGATAATTCCCCAATGGCGGTCCGACGACGAAAGAGAAAAAGACAAACAACGCCACGAGTTGGCTCGCCAGCCAGACCTGCCGGCTCATGGCGGTCCAGCGGCGTGCGTCGCGATCGATCGTCAAGACGCCGTATTCGTCCTGCAGATGATCCGACTCGACGATGCCCTTGAAGCGGACGCGGCTCGGCTGGTCGGCGTTGTCCGCGGCGACGGCGTTTCCAGCGCCTGCGTCAATATTCTCGGGCGTTTCGGTCAAAACCCTCTCCGGCCGCCAAAAAAACACCCGCATAGCGGATTTTCGATAGTCCGCCAATCGCCCTGCCTTGTTCGCGCCAAAAAGAATCTGCGTATTTCATAGGACTAGCCGATCCTGAAACCGGGCTTGCCGACCTCATGAGCACCCTGCAGCAGCGCACTCAAAAGCTCGTCGAAAGCGCGGTTTTCCAGACCGCGATCCTTGCCTTGATCATCTTGAACGCTGTTATTCTGGGCGCGGAGACTTTCCCGGGCGTCGTCGATGCGACGGGCCCGGTGCTGCGTGTTGCTGATCGCCTGATCCTGGTCATTTTCATTTTCGAGATCTGTCTCAGAATTTTCGCCTGGCGCGGGGCTTATTTCCGGCAGGGCTGGAATGTTTTCGATATTGTAATCGTCGCCATATCGGTAATCGCCGCGACGAGCGGCCTGGCGGCGCTCAGGGCCTTCCGGGTCTTGCGGGTCCTGCGCGTCATCACCGTCATTCCGAGGATGCGAGTCGTTGTCTCGGCGCTCCTCGATTCCCTGCCGGGGATCGCATCGGTGGGCGTCGTCCTGACGCTCATCATTTATGTCTTCGCCGTCATCGCCTCCAATCTCTATGGCGGCGACCATCCCGACCGCTTCGGTGATGTCTTCGCCTCCATGTACACGCTCTTTCAGATTATGACGCTTGAAGGCTGGCCGGATATCGCCGCGCGGGTTGGCGAAACCCACCCGCGTTCGTGGATATTCTTCCTATCATTTGTGCTGCTCGCCACCTTCACCATGCTTAATCTGTTCGTGGCGATTGTCGTGCGCGTGGTGGAGGAGGATTCTGAACCGCTGTTTGACGATGTCATCGCAAACCAGAAAGCCATTGCCGAGGACATCGCGGCCATACGCGCGGAAATTACGGCGCTAACGCGCAAGTCCGGCGATTAACGCGCCACAGAAGGGCATTGATTGCGCCCGATGCGTCTGACAAGAAGCGGTCATGGCAAAAGCAATTGGGTTCGGCCTAGACCGCGGCGATCGCCTGACCTGGCGCTACGAAGTGATAGAGCGCCTTGGCGCCGGCACGGAGGGCGAAGTCTACAAGATCCGCGAAAAGGCGACGGGACTTTTTCGCGCCGCCAAGCTGTATTTCGAACGCCGCCGCGGCGGCCGGACCGCCATTCGCTATGCACGGAAACTTGACGCCTTGAGAGACTGCGATATCGTCGTCAAATATCTCCATACGGAGGAAGTCCGGATCGGCGATCGATTTATCTACTGTCTTATCTCGGAGTATTTCGACGGCGGCAGTCTCGAGGATTTGCTGACGACCTATCGCGGCAAACGCATGCCGGCGTTCGAGGCGCTTAACCTGATCTACGAGCTGACGAAGGGCGTTGCGGAAATTCACGCGCGCAAGGAGTTTCACGGCGACTTGCATGCGGGCAACATCTTCGTCGAACGGCGCGGCGTTGCATTTCACTTGCGCACAATTGATTTTCACGAATGGGGCCGGTCGCCGGCTGAGGAACGGCGCGCAGACATTATCGCGATCGTTCGGCTATTGTACGATCTTACCGGGGGGCGCGCGCACTATCGAAAACAGATCCCGCCAGTGCGCCAGATTTGTTTAGGGCTGCGGTCCGACTTGATTCTGGAAAAGTTTCCGTCGATTTATCATCTGCGTGCCCACCTTGAGACCTTTGAGTGGGCGTAGGACGCTACCCCACATAAAGCGCGCGTTTGCGGGCGACCGCCGTTTCTTTCAATAAAACGTTGAGCAGCGGGCGCGACGTGATACGCGCGGCGAACACGCTCAGCATCACTGTGAGGGCGCCGACAGTCAGCACCGCGTCGAGCGCCATGATCGAGGGCGCGTCGAAGAGCGAGATCAGGAACAGCGCTGACGCGGCGCCCGGAGCGCCGCCGAACCAGGCGAGGAACAACTGACTTTCTTTCGCAAGCGACAACGAGCTGAGGCTGGCAAGACGCGGCCCCGCGCGCAGCACCGTAATTGCGGCGATGGCGAAAACGACGGTCAGCATGTCGGCCTGAAGGATCTGCGGGCCCAAAAGCACGCCAAAGGCGATAAACGCGGCTGGTAAAACCAGCTTGTCGACATCCCGGCGCATACGCACCCGGGTCGTCGCGGGCGCCGTCGTTTCCTCGCCCCATAAAAGGCCGGCGGCGGTCGCTGCAAAGACTGGATGAGCACCGAAAGGCGCGGCCAGGAGCGCGGCGATGACGCCTGCAGCAATTGCGTAATGCGCGCGCCGACGCTTGTTGTCGGCAAGATTGCCGGCGATAGCGGCGCATAGCCCGGCAAGTCCGCCAAGGGCAAAGGCGCCAAGGGCCGAAAAACTTGCCTCAAAGATTGGCGTCGCCACGGGCATCGTTTCGGGCGCGACCGTCGCCGCGGCTTCGAGAAAAATCGCAACGGGCAAGCCGAGCGCCAAGATAGCGGCGCTCTCCAGCCTTACGGCCGCCTTGATGACGGCCGGCGCCGGCGCGTCGGCGACTGCGCGCCGATCAAAGGCTGCGCCGTTCAGGGTCAATGCGCCGGCGAGGAGAAAAGCGGAGCCGAGCGTCAGGTTTGGCGCCAGGATGAAAGCCGCGAGGCCGCAGACGATCAGGAACAGCGGCGCGCCGCCGATGGTCAGTCGAAATGACGCCGGGCAAATTGACGCCAGCCGCGACACCCGGAACTGGGCCGCGGCGGCAAAGCCGAGTGCGGCGAGAAGAACGTCAGCGCCGGCCGCCACCCATTCGGCGGGCGCCGCCGGGCCGCCGGCGCTGCGATAGATAGATGCGATCGCCATGCCGACGAGCATCAGCAGCGCTGGCGCACGCGCTGCTTTTTCGAGAACTTTCGCCCGGTCG
>CBDEVX010000017.1:0-59544 GCA_965243785.1 Hyphococcus sp.
AGGCGATCCTGCAGAACCGCAATATAGTTGGCAAAGCCGACAAAGTCGCTTGGCGTTCCAAACCCGTTCCAGTTGAATGTGCTGAACAGCGCCGCCTGGCCAACTGGCAGCACCATAAAAATAGAATAGAGCGCGACAGCCGGCGCCAGAAACAACAAGACCAGGCGAAAAGTTTTCGCCGGACGCATGCCGACCACGCCTTCCGTCTGAGCGGCGCGCAATTGCGCGCCTTTTGTCTGGCTTAATGCGCGTTCTGTATCCATTAATGCGTCCTGAACGCCTGCTGTTTTAGCGACAGCCCGGCGCCGCTGTGGCGATTCATTTTTATGAGCGTATACGCAAGCAACACAATACCAAAACTAAAAGAAAGGCGGCCCCGAAATGTGGGGGCCGCCTTTTTATGAAGTAGTCGGGAGGGATCTACTTCCTAGAATTGAAGGCGAGCGCCAAAGAAGATCCGACGGCCAAAGTTGAAGATTTCCGCAAAAGTTTCCTCGTTTTCAGCAAAGCCTGTGATGTTGTTGTCGAGGATATTTTGCGCTTCAACGGATAGCTCGATGTTATCGTTGATCGCATACGCGACACGACCGTCTAACTGACCGAAGCCGTCTTGCACAAGTAGCAGGTCATTGGCGCGACGGTCAGGCTGTACGAACGAACCGCGATAGTTATACGCAAGCCGCGCGCTGAAGCCATAATTCTCGTAATAACCGATCAGGTTGTAGGAGTGTTTCGACACGCCCGGTAGTCCGGCAGCCTCGCCTGTCGAGTTAAACGTCAGATTGTCAGTCTGGTCATCAATAAAGGTGTAGTTGGCGACCACGCCGAAACCGTCAAACGGCGCCGGCAGAAAATCAGCAAAGGACTGCTGATAGCCAAGTTCAAAGCCGCGAAGTGTGCCGCCTTGACCATTAATCGGGCCAACGACATCTACGACCAGCCCGTCCGAAGATGTAAATGTCGCCCCAGTCGGTTGGCCGGTGAGAATGAATGACTCGATTTGTTTGGTGAACAGAGCCAGCGAAATAAGGCCGTCGGCGCCAAAATAGTATTCTGCAGAGAAGTCAAAATTCGTCGCCCGGAAAGGATCAAGCGTCGGGTTGCCTGTGACAAGCTGGCCATTGACAACATCCAGCGTACCGCGCGCCGACAGCTCGTCCGGTTCCGCCCGATACAGCGTTTTCGACGCGCCAAACCGGAAAATGAGTTCATCCGGGATAACATCGACGCTGATGTTCACACTTGGAAGAACATCCGTGTAGCTACTGTCTATCGATACAGGCTCAATCAAAACGCCTTCACCGGTGAAATCGTTGAACACCCGCTTCACGACCGACGATAATCTCACCTGATGAAGTCAAGTCGGTATTTACGATCCGAACGCCGAAGTTGCCAGCGACCCGATCCATTGAGAAATTAAGCTGCGCATAGCCAGCAAGTGTGTTTTCCTCAATCAGTGCCGTGTCCGGAACATTAGCCACAAACTGATCTTCCGAAAGCGGAAAAAATGCGTCGTTGATTACCGAAGCCACTGGGACAAGGAAGTTTCCGATTTGGCCCCCCGGTAAACCGGACCCCGAAATCATCAAATCCGAAGAGGTCGGCTGTTGTCGTAACGCCGCCAGCCGGAATCGGCTCTGGCGCCCCGAAGAAGCTAAAGAAGTTCGATCGTGCGCGGGCGCCAATGACACCCGCAAAAAATTCACTATCAGAATAACGCATGCCAACGTCGACACTGTCGAGAATACTGTCTTCGTCGAAACGATAAGAGAGATCGCCCTTGATCTGAATGTCTTCCTGGTCAACGAGGTTGCTTGAGTTTCGAGCGCGAACGACATTGAAGGGAGTCGCATCAAGTGGCGCCGCCTCATAACCGCCAAGAACAGGTGCGTCAGGAAGTCCTGAGTCCGTACGGAAGTCCACAAGAAAATCGCCGAACTGCGCCCGCAAAAACGGAAAATCAAAACCATCGGTATCGGATTTAGACGTCGAATATCCGATATCCAAATTGGCGCTCAAATTTTCGCTGACGTCATAGGCAAGATTGACGCCGCCGTTGAACACCGTTGCTTCGCGATTAGGTGTTTGGTTGGCGAACAAGTTAAAGTTGCTGGGACCCGTATGCGTGAACGCAAGCGCCGTTCCCTGACTTCCCACAACGAGAGAGCCAAGATCGATGTTGCCAGGGCTAATAACCGCGTCATAAATGACATCGTTCAAGGACTCGTCCCGCCGATGCCATGAGCCGTCCGCAATAATCTCCAATCGATCGGACGGTCTAAATTGCGCGGACCCGTAAATCCCAAACCGCTCTGACTCGTTATATCGCAACTGATATCTGAGATTTCGCGGAACGAATACTGCACCCGCCGCATCACATGCTGATCCGCTTGACAAGTCAGCCGTCCGGCACCGGAAGCCATTTGTTGAGAAAGAATCCTGGCGGGTATCGCGCTGCTGGTAAATCGCACCGACGAGCACGCCAAAAGTTCCGTCCGCCCAAGAATTGCTGATAAGACCGGATATGCGAGGATCAACTTCGTCAAGCAAATTTGAGTAGACGCCTTGCCCGGACAGAACAGCGCGGAACTCGCCACCGTCGTCGAGCGGGCGCCGGGTGACTACATTAACGAACCCGCCAAGCGAACCGTCAATATCGCTCGCTCTCGGCGACTTGATGACCGTCAGCGCAGAAACTGATTCGGAAGGAAGATCGCGAAAATCCACGCTGCGCTCGGCAAATCCTGTCGACAAAACGGCGCGGCCGTTGACGAAGGTTCTGTTGGTGTCAGGCCCAAGGCCGCGGATCGTAATAAAGCTCCCCTCGCCCGCTGCGCCGGCGCTGCGGTCGATTTGCACGCCGGTAACCCGTGCGAGCGATTCCGCGACGTTCGTGTCCGGGAACTTGCCGATATCCTCGGCGGAAATGCCATCCAGAATTTGCGGCGCATTCTTTTTGGTGTCCAGCGCGTCGGCAAGACTCGACCGAATGCCGGTGACGATGATCTCGTCATCTTGCGCTACAGCCTGCGAGTTCGCCGCCAGCGCGCAGATCGCCAATGTTGAAACACCAGTGAGTGTCTTGAAACGCTTACGAAATTGCGATTTTGCCATGGTTTTTACGTCCCTCCCTTTGCGCAGCAATTACCCTGTCGGCCACCGTTCCATCCGCGTGGAGAGCGGCTTCGGCCTCAGCGAACGTGACAAATGAATTTAACAAAGTCAACAAAATTTATTGGAACCTAGTAAGTTTGATGGATTTATTGTATTTTTGTAACAGATCGAAACTTGACGCCAGCAGGAAGAAATCGCGCGCCGAAAGTCGTTGACAACACGGTCGCAGGCATTGCTGCTTTTCAGTTTTTCTGGAGCCTTCTGCGATGAAGCAAGTTTATGTGAGCAGAGTGATCGAAGCGCCCATAGACGCTGTTTGGCGCGTTGTCGGGGACTTTAATGGATTGCCCGCCTGGGTTCCGAATATTGTCGAATCGAAGATTGAAGACGAACGTGGTCCAACAAGTATCGGATGCGTAAGATCATTTCGTCTCGCTGACGGCGCGCAAGTTCGCGAACGGCTGCTTTCCATGAGCACTCTCGATCATGCTTTCACCTACAATTTTGAAACACCCGCCTTTCCCGTAACGAACTATCTTGCTTCCATGCGGTTGCTCCCGATTACCGATCGCGAATGGACATTTGCAGAATGGAGGGCGACTTTTGATCAACCGCCGGACAGCCGCGATGATTACGAAAAAATTATTGCCAACCAAGTCTTTGCGCCCGCGCTCGATTCCCTCAACGAAAAGTTTCGGGCCGGCGAATTTGGCTGAACTTGTTCAACTCCTACAGTGACCAAGGACGCTACGCGCGCTGTAAAAAACGATCGCAGACAAAAGAACCGCAAAAATGAAACTTTTGCTCTTGATTACCGCCGCCTGCCTCGCCTCATGCGCCTCGGCGCTGGACTTTAGAGAAAATTGTGCCGACACCAAAGCGATTAGTACGGGCGCCCGCCTGCCTCAGGCCGGTTTGCTAATCGACCTTAACGCCGATCAAGGCGTGATAACGGATCCAAAGCCCGTACTTGCCGGTCCCGGCTTTAAGGCCGGCGAAGTCGCGATCTGGGAAAATCAGGCAGACAGTAAACGCATCACGGTTTTTGAGAACTTTCGCCCCCACGGGCGACCCACATTGCGGCAGTCGGTAGCGGCGTTAGGCGGGCGTAATGCAATTGTTTTTGCCGAAGACGAATTGATCAACTACGACGAAGACGCCCTCGATCATCTGACGACGGGAAGCGGCTATACTTGGATCGCCGTTATCGCGGCGCATGCCCAAACGCATACGCGACCGCCTTATCATCATGTCAATTCCTTCTTTGGAAATCTGAAAAACGGACCTGAATTTGAAGGCTTCTGGGCGGGGTTTAACGATGACAACACCATCTGGACGGGCGCGCGCAACGCCCGCTCCTTTGGGCGGTGGAACGCTGACAACCCCAAACTCGCCGGCCCAGTGCTTGCACCTGGTCGGTTTCATGTCGTTGCAGGCCGAATGGGCGCCGGTCGCGGTTCGGTTCCCATCGATTTTTTTGTCGATGAACGTGTCCCCGTCGATACGGCGATTTTTGTCGTCAATCCATCGGCTGACGCATCAAAGCTCGCGATAGGACAGGAACGCGACGCCACAAACCATCCGGGCAAGGAATCCTTTCACGGAGAGATTGCGAGGTTTCTGGTTTGGGAAAGACCGTTATCAGATGTGGAGTTATCAACCGCCATAGCTGCTTTAAAACAATATTACGGCCTGTAACTAATAAACCGCAACGTCTAGCTTCGGCGCTTCGCTAATTCTTCGCGGCGCGCGCAATCGTAACAAACCGTGCGTTAATGTTCGGTTCGTCCGTCAGCGAACGCACCTCAATATCCTTAAACTGCGCCTCCATAACAAGATCGCGATGAATTTGAAGCGCGAATTGTCCGCTCAGCGCCCGGCCCTCAGGATCGTTATCTACAACATCGAGGGCGACGACGCCGTTCAGAATGTGCACCAGTCGATTGCCGTAAGCGATAACCGTATATTCGTTCCACGCTGGATATGGTTTCTGCGCATCCATGATAAACGATTTCTCGTTGACGGTATCAACAACTCTCGTCTCAAATGACGCCCCGCCCCTCGAACTCGATTTAACGATTTCCGCCTTGTCTCCATAATTTGCAAGCAGGTCTCGCGCGTTTTCGTCCCACAACATGGAGAATGTTCGATCGGCATGTTTCGTGACGATATTCGCCTGATAGCCGATGACCGAATATTCATTCTCTGGGTCCGGCCGGCTCCGATACTGCAACCCAGAATTTGAGATCTCGCTCGGCAAGCGATATTTCAATCGGACTTCAAAATCTGAGTACGACCCTTCTCTGATGAGAAACGTATTGACTTCAAGAGGTTCATCAACCTTGCCGACAATTGCGCCGTCCTCAACAGCCCAGTATCGCGGATCACCCGTCCAACCATTCAACGTTTCGCCGTCGAATAAGGAAACGAAACCATTATTGTTCGCCGAGGCATCGTCCGATGCCGCGGTTGCGCCTTCGGAGGTATTGTCAGTGGCCCCACATGCGGCCGCGGCGATAATAAGCGCTAAAAAGACGAACGCTTTCATTGAGTTTTCTCCGTTATGTCGCTGCGAGCCGAGATATTTAGCTCTTATTCGCCAATCACTTCGCGCCAGGCGGTATCAAAGCTGATCAGCAACACGGCTTGTTCATCACCAATATTTGTAGCGTTATGATAAACACCCTTGGGAATACTTACGGTATCGCCTGCTTTCATTTCCACGGTGACGTCATCCATGGTATGGCGGATGTGACCTTTCAGAACATGCAGAACTTCGTCGCAATTCGGGTGATAGTGCCGCGGATTGGCTGCGCCGACATTTACATGCGCAATGCCAGTCGTCAGCGTATCGGAATTTCCGAGCGGTCCGCTCACATGCCAGTCGATATGTCCCCAGTCGAATTCCTGAAGTCCGTTTTCTTCCGGCGAGGTAACGACGGAAACGAGGAATGGCGCGTCATGACGCGGGTTGAGCAGCGTCTTAGCAAGGTGGGGGCTCGCCAATTCATCTGAGGCCGCGGTCGCCTCCAGTCCAGCCGACCAGAAAACGGCGTTTACGAGCATGGCGCGAAAATCTGCAACGTCGAACATTCTTAGCTCGCGCGCGCCGGTAAACACAAATGACCGACCGCCGCCGGGGCGCTCGTATTTCCAAGCAACGGTGACCGTGTCGGAAGCCGGCCCGTCCTCCGCATTCGGCAGGGAGAGCGGAATCACGGTACCGTTCAATAACGGCGTCACAACCCCGTTTTCCGAAAACTCCACCATAGCGTGGGATTCCGCCAGATACGTGATCGGGTTGACGCCTTTCAGAATAGCGCTATCGGGGGCGGATGGCCGGGTTGTGATGACAGCGTTCGCTTCGCTAGCGGCATTGCTGACCGCGCCGCCAAGCCACTTTTCCAGTTTTGCTTTCAAGTTTTTGTCATCCGCAACAGCGACGTGATGAAGCGCGACGATACCGACGCCTTCCTTCGCAAGCGCGTCGATCTGCTTTTGTTTTTTCCTATCCAGAAGTGGATGATCGTCGCCGCCTTCGTGATAGAGGACAACGCTAACCGCGTTTTCGAATGTATCGTCTTCCGGCCAACCGAAGGGCGATGATTCAACTTTTACATCATCCGGCAAAGCGTCAGATTCTGATAACAGCGTCTCAAGCACGCGTACGCCTTGGAAATATTCGTTTACACCGCCGCCGCCATTTGTCCGATCCCCAATGATCAGGATCGTACGTTCTTCGGCGGCTAATTGCGCAGGGGCCTGCACCAGCATAAAACCAGTTGCGATCCCAATCAGTCCATTCTTCAACAACATTTTTGTTTCCCGCTCTCTTTCTATAATTTGCCTTAGATTGCGTTAGTGGCTCACCGACAAGGATTTAAACGCCGAAACCTGTCCGGCGATCGCGCGCTCGGTCGGCAGGCGCTCGATGCTTGAGGCGCCAAAGAATCCGTGCACGCCAGGCATCATCGACAAAGCCTTTCCGACCGCATCAGGTTCGTCAAAAGGCCCGCCATGAGCGATTACAATGATGTCGTCGCGAATACGCCGTCCGGCTTCAGCGATTTCAACGACTTTGGCCGCGGCCTCTTCAAGCGAATCCGCGACGGCGGCGCCAATACTGCCGGCGGTCGTTAGTCCTACATGAGCGACGAGCTGATCGGCGCCTGCCTCGGCCATGGCGACGGCATCGTCGACGTCAAAGACATATGGCGACGTAAATAGATCGAGTTTGTGCGCTTCGGCGATCATCTCTATTTCCTTGTCGTAGCCCATACCGGTGCCCTCCAGATTGGCTCTGAAGTTACCGTCGATGAGTCCGACCGTCGGAAAATTCTGAACGCCTGCGAAACCGATTTCCTTCAGTTGACGGAGAAACTTCGGCATTAACCGAAATGGATCAGTTCCGCATACGCCGGCGAGAACCGGCGTGTTTTCAATAATCGTTAAAACTTCGGAAGCCATATCGACGACAATCTCGTTGGCGTCGCCATATGGCATCAATCCGGCCAGCGAACCGCGTCCGGCCATCCTGTAGCGGCCGGAGTTATAAATGATAATGAGATCGGCGCCGCCCTTCTCGGCGAATTTCGCAGAGATCCCCGTGCCGGCGCCGCACCCAACAATCGGTTTTCCCGCTTTGATCTGCGCTTTCAGGTTTTTATTGATCTCATCGCGTGAGAGAAACTTCATATCAGCCCACCTCCAGTTCGGTCTTGGTTTCCATTGCAAGAAATTCGAGAAGTTTTTCCGCCGCCGCCCCGGAAAATTCCGTGTCATTAATATTGGCGTCGATTTCGATGACCTGAACATCTTTGCGAACGCCCGAGCGGATTGCGTCAAAGCATGCGGCGTTCGCCTCAGGGTCCCAAAAGGCGCTGTCCGGTGAATCAAGCATAGAAACGCCGTTTAGCGGTAAAAAGACTGCGACCTGTCCCGTCGCCTCATTCGCCGCCGCCGCCAAAAGTTTCCCGATCTTTGCGTTTTCATCCGCATTGGTTCGTAACAGCGTGATGTCCGGGTTCCATTCATAGAGTTTGCGGTCGCGATATCGCGCCGGGACGGTTTCGGGCCCATGAAAGTTCGCCATGTCTACGCACCCGGGGGCGATCACCGTCGCGATACCGGCGCGGGGCGCCGCGAGACAGCGCTCTGCGCCTGCTGAAAAAACGCCGCCACAGACATGATCGGCGAGTTCCGTTGTCGTCAAGTCGTAGGCACCTTGAATACGGCCCTCGTTGATTAGACTTTCCATCATTCTGCCGCCGGCGCCGGTCGCGTGGAAAATCAAAAATTCATAGCCTTGAGGCGCGACAACGGCCTTTGCGTGTTCCACCGCGGTTGTCGTATTGCCAAACATCGAAGCGACGACAATAGGGTTGTCTTGGTTGGCTTTGTCTTGGTTGGCATACGCATCGAAACTGTTGATCATGCCGATGAGTGCGCCTGCTGCGTTCGCGTAAATCTGACGGCTGATAGAATTCAAACCCGCCACGTCGACGATCGATGGTACAAAGACAATATCTTTCTGCCCGGCATAGGCGCTGACGTCGCCGCCGCCAAGAGTCGAAACCATCACCTTCGGCACGCCAAGCGGCAGCTCGCGCATGGCGGCCGCCGCGACCGATGTACCGCCGCTCCCGCCCAAGCTGATGATCCCGTGCAACCGTCCCTCGTCGTAGAGCCGCCGGACCGTGCATCTCAGACCGTCCGACATAACGCGCATTGCACGATCTTTATTCCTGCCGTCCTGAAAAATGTCGATCGACGCGCCGCCAGCGTCAGCAACAGTTGCTCGATCAATATCGGCGGCGAAATCCGGCGCGCCAAGGACGCCAAAATCCACAAGCAACACCGAAAGACCGCTATCTTCCAGCATTGTCCTGACGAAAGCGTAATCCTCCCCCTTGGTGTCGAAGGCGCCCGCGACGACTGCATATTTCCTGCTCATAATATTGCGTCCTTCTTGCGCCGTTCAAACGATCTCAAGCCTGCAAGACATCAAGAAGCGCCGCATCGCTTCCACTTTCCGGTCGGCCGCGCGCGCCGAAAATCATCGTCATTCTGTTCTCCGTGTCGTATGCGGGCCAAGGCGCGGCGCCTTCGAGATTTGGCTCGCCTGTGCGCGCAAAATTCGCCCATCTCGCGCTAATCTCCATGCCTAGCTGTGCAGGCTCTGGCCCCCCGCCGGTTTGCTGCGCAACAAGGTCCGTGTTGACAAAGCTGAAGGCGACATCACTCGTGTGGTAAGCGCGCGGGCGGCCTTCGAATAATGGCGTGTGCCAATCAAATACATAATTATAAACCGGCGCCGCGCCTGCCCGGCTGGCCCGGTCGCAATATTCAACCGCCTGCAGACGAAACTCCCGGCTGAGCAGGATTGAGTAAACATCCGTTGGTGTGCGTGACCGGTCATCTTTGCGGGCGGCGTCAACAGCCGCGTGCGTTTTATCGCCAAGAGCCGGCGCGAGACGCGCGATTACGTCATCCCAAGACAAATCTTCCAGCGAAGGATCAAAAATGCTCGGCGATATTTCGTTTCGCGTTGACCCACAGATCACGCTCATCGGCGCGCTTTTTAATGCTCGCGGATCGCCGGGATGAAACGGTAGGGACGAAATGTCTGCTGTCGGCTCAAACAGCCAGGAATCTGGCGCCCATGACGGAACCGACGCAGGCTCTTTCTTCAAGTTTTCTTTGGCAACGCGTGCAGCCAGCAAAATGTCGCTGAGCTCACGCTTCCGTAAATTCCGCAACCCGTCAGCAGTCGGCGCGATCTCAAGCGCGGAAAGCAGCGCGCGCGCAAGTCGCGCCGAGATTTCCGGCTCTTGAACACGCAGCCGCGCCCCGCTCTGGATTATTGCCCGCTGAAAAAGCCCTTTCGCTTCGGGCATCGCACGCAATACGGATATCTTAAATCCGCCGCCCGATTGGCCGAAGAGCGTTATATTCGCGCTATCGCCGCCAAAATTTGCAATATTCTCACGCACCCATTTCAGCGCAACGACAATGTCGTGCATGCCCGCATTCGCCGATCCGGGCTCTGATGATCCGTTCTCTGACATCAGATTCAGAAAACCAAGAGGCCCGATCCGGTGATTGAAACTGACAACGACGACGCCTTGTCGGCGGGCCAGATTTTCGCCGTCCGACGCCAGATATTCCTGGCTTGAGCCGCGCCGGAAACCGCCGGCATGCAACCAGACCATTACCGGTCGTGACCCCGTGCCCCCGGCTGGCGCCCAGATATTCAACCGAAGGCAGTCTTCCATCGGCTCGCTCGGTTCGCCCCGCATCGACATGAACCGCAACGGGCTTTCGGCCTGATCGCGCGGCGCCTCAGGGACGACCGGGCATACCGGACCATAGTTGAGACAATTCCGAATACCCGGCCAGGGCGTCAAGGGCGGCGGCCGTGCAAATCGATACTCGCCAGTCGGCGGATCTGCATACGGAATACCTTTGAAAATATTGACCTGATCCCGGCCATAACCGGCGATTTTGCCGCCCGTCGTTTCAACGACCGGACTCTCCGTACGCTCGACGTCGCCGCCACAATGATTAGGATGACGAACGGACGACTCCCGCGCCGATGCCGGAGCCGCCAGCGCAGGCGTCAACGCCGCCGCGGACAGCATCTGTCGGCGCGAAAGCGATGATCCTGTTCTTGTGTCGCCTTTTTTCATTCAATCAAAGTACTCGTCGCGCAAAACTCGAGTGGAAAGATCGTTAGCTATCGCAAATATCGAACCGGCGCTTTCGGCCGGCTGTCATATGGATCAAAGAATCGAACCCCTGCGCCTGTCCGGTCATAGTCGCCCAGTTCATCACGGATTTCTTCGACATAGTCGAACAAGTCTTTGACAATCCCCGGATTCTCATCCGCCACATTATATCGCTCCCGAAAATCCGTTTTGATGTCGAACAGCATCGGATTCTTCACGGCAGCAGCATCTTCCGGGTTCAGGTGTTTTGTGGGCTCCAGCGGCGCCACCCATGCCGGATCTTCCGGACGCGGCAGATGCAGTTTCCAGCGTCCCTTGCGGACGGCCTGAAGATGCGTCCATAGATAATACGCAAACTCTTGGCGCGGGCTCTCCTCGGTTTTCCCGTTGATAAAAGCGCTGAGATCCAGTCCGTCAATCGTTCTGTCTGTCGGCAACGCTGCGCCGGCCATTGAGGCCAATGTGGGCAGGAAGTCCTGCAGCGCTACCATCTCCGAGGAGACCCGCCCGGGCTCGATACGGCCGGGCGCCCAGACGACGCCCGGCACGCGCACGCCACCCTCCCAAAGAGCCATTTTCCCGCCGCGAAAGGGGCCTGCTGAACCGCCCTCTTCGCGTTTTACAATCCAGGGTCCGTTGTCACTCGTAAAAATGACATACGTGTCGTCGGCCAACCCTTCGTCTTCAAGCGCATCTACGATTCGACCGACATGAAAGTCTATTTCTTCAATGACATCGCCATAAAGGCCTCGATCTGATTTGCCGAGAAAGTTTTCTGACGCAGCCAGCGCCGTATGCGGCATGTTTGGACAAAGGTAAACGAAGAACGGATTTTTTTTGTTGCTTTTGATGAAGTTGATCGCTTCATCCGCATATCGCCCTGTCAGTGTATCGAGCTCCGGCGGCTGTTCGATAACTTCTGCGTCGCGAAGAAGGCGTACATCTTCCGGCCAGTCGTTGCTCGCCGGTGTTCCGAAATGAACATCGAATCCTTGCGACGGCGGCTGCAGTTCTGGTCGCCAGCGATTATTTGAGTGTCCGCCAAGCCCCCATTTGCCAATCATGGCCGATTTGTAGCCAGCCGGCCTCAGGACTTCGGCGAGGGTGATTTCCTGATCATGTAAAATAGTATGGCGGCTTTTGGTATTGCCAGGTTCCGCGATCCTGATGGGGTAAGAGCCGGTCATAATGGCGGCGCGCGCGGGACCGCAAAATGGCTCTGCATAAACGCAGGTCAGCTTCAGGCCGTCTGCCCCCAGCGCATCGATCCGCGGCGTTTTGATGTTCGGAGACCCAAACGAGCTGAGATCTCCATATCCAAGGTCGTCAGCGAGAATAATAATAAAATTCGGCGGCTTTTTCGATTTTCTTCCGCTCGCTGCACCAACGCCGGTAAGGCCGGCCGCTACGCCGGCCGCCCCGGTTTTCAATATTTCTCTTCGCGAAATCATTCCCTAACTATCGCGGGTCTGATCGCACGATGTCAACAAATTTCCACTAAACTTTTCTTTTTGTAGTAAGTTTAGCGGCATTTAGGTTAGAAAGGCGAACGTCTCATCTCAATTATCAAGGAGTCCCCAGCGCGCAGCTTAGCTGGTCGCGGGAATTTTAAGTCTAGATCGCGGCCCCGTTGAACCGTTTTGATGTTGCCGATAGACGCACTTACCGGCCCCACCTGGAAATCCGGCGGCGCGCGCAAAGCGACCGTTTCAATAT
Source organism: Hyphococcus sp. (assembly GCA_965243785.1). GTDB lineage: Bacteria > Pseudomonadota > Alphaproteobacteria > Caulobacterales > Parvularculaceae > Hyphococcus. Next base: position 12,558 of record CBDEVX010000017.1, read on the forward strand.
CTACGTCACCGTAATGAACTTTGAATTCCGCCGAGAACTTGGTTTCGTTACGCCATTGGCGATACGCCCCCCAACCCTTCGCGGCAGTAAAGGCGGCCGCAAACTCGTCCTCTTTTGTGAGGCGTGGTTTGAATCCGATATGGCGGTTCGGACCGTCATACTCAAAGCCGCAAAGCGCCAAGAATACACTATACGAAGACATTGCACGAATGTAGTGATCGGAACACTCGATTTCATTATAAGGGTTTCGCTCAGACGGTTTGTAGCGGTCATGGACAGCGCGCATGACGGCGAGACCTTTTTGCAAAAGATCAGGTTGCGCATCACTCTCCCAGATCATGTGGCCGGCGAGCTGATATTCGAGCCCCTGAAAACAGGTATTGAAATAAGCGAATTGCCAATAGCTCAACCAACTTGGGGTTGGCGGCAAGTGCGGCCACGTACAAGCAAGAACACCTTTGTGGCCAGCAAGTGCGTAGGGATTACCCCGATTAGTAGGGTCAGCGATTGTACTTTGATATACCCCAACATCCGTACAGAAATTATGGTCCCAGATTCGTGATAAAGCGGCGCGAATGGCGTCCCCGTCGAATATTCTGCCGAGCCCGACTTGATGCGCCCACCATTGTCCGATGACCTGATCAATGTGACAACCATCGCCCACACCGATTGTCTCTGCATGCGCCGGATCAATCTTTTGAGTAAAGTAGCCATATTCGCGATTGAAAAGTTGCATGATGCTGGAGGCGCCTTGCGCGGCAAGTTCGTTACAATACCCAGCGAAAGTCGTATCATTCACCGCATCAGCCATCGTCGCGCCGGCTTTCAGCGCAGCAATGTAAAGGGAAGCGAATGCCGGCACTCTCCCAAACCAAGAGGCGTCATAGGTGTTCGGCTGATCGCCATTGGGAATGCCGTCAGGCGGCCCACTGCGGCGATCCACGTCAATAAGGTAATTCAGGGCTTTTTTGATACGCGGCCACAGCCTTTCAAGAAACTCACTATTGTCGCTCATCTCGTGCTCGCGAAGCGCCCTCAGGATGGCGCCGGCCTGACCATCGATCGCAAACGATTTATCATATTCCGCCCGAGAACCGATAACGCCCTCATCGCTTAGAGCGACGCCGAAGTCCGTTCGCTCTCTCAAATCCCGTTCAAGGGATGGAAAAAGCCGCGCTGGCGACTGTGCGTAGTGCCACACATGTGTGCAGGTTCCCGGACAACATCCAACACCCTCCCAAGACCAAAAGCGGCCATCGTCAAAACGAATTGCCGTGTTCGTCTGAAGAGCGTTGACCGAGTTAAAGCTGCGCTCCAGCACCCATGTTGGAAGTGTGCTATCGTACCAGACATCTCGCCATGTTCGCGTCGCCTCAACCAGTTCCTTTTGGTCAGCGGCCAACGCAGTCGCGACCGCGCCGGCATCGCTATAACGGCTGGCGTACCAACGGCGCCCTCGCGCGCTCGGAAAGACTTTCGGATCAGACGACCAGGTCTTCGTTTGAAGGCGCAGATTAGGAAAATGCCACGCGACAATCATCGACGTACTGGTTGTTTCCCCAGGCGCCAACGAAAATGGAACGCGCAAACCGCAAATTGCTGGCGACCATGGGTGCGAGGAAAACGGCCGATCGTCAGCTTCATCCAACGCATTTTGAAAAAAACTGTTTGTAAGAGCCAAAGTCCGGACGTCAGGCGCGTATAACGCAAAACTGCCGTGAGTTCGTTCTTTTGTGAGCGCAGGCGCGCTTTGAATGTCTAGCGCATTCTCAATATCGGCGACGCCGATAACGCCAACGCCGTTGGGCCCGTAGAAAACCTGGTTGACCAGCGGCGCGTCATTCCGGTCTGCACGATCTCGCAAAACCGGATTTTCGAACCACCCTTCCACGGCGCCATTCACCACGCGCCGGGAAGTATTCGCGATTTCAAAATGGAAAACTGCGGCTGGGAAACTCGAACGCTCGGCCTCCAATGGAATAAATGGTGTTAACGCCTCCAATCGGGTCTCGACGGGGCAGTCTGCATCCACATAATTGATTGTTGCACCCGGCGCGTGTCCGGTGAAATGGATGTTGCGAAAACCGTCTCGCGAAAAGCGCCGGCGGGCGATGCCGCTTTTTTCCGCGATTGCAACGGCGAACCCCTGCTCAAAGTTCCAGGGACTGTCATGTTGGCGCGGCGGCGCGACAAAGTTGGCTCCATCACGTTCGCGAACGCGCGCGCCACGAAGGTTGATCAGTGCATCGGGTGGCAGACGAGAAGGTACCACGCCCTCATGAGGTTCGTTAAAAATATCCCAGCACCAAAGCTTTCCGTCGCCGCCCAAATAAACGGTTCCGCACCCAATACCACCGATCGGCATGCCGATGTATTGCTGCTCGGCCCAATCCGTTAGAGTCGCCAGCTCGCCTTTTTCGAAAAGCGATTGGCGAAACGATGTTGAAAGTGCCTTTTCAGAGGAAATCTTCGCCGGCGCCGCAGTGCTAGACAAAAAGAATCCGCTTGTGGCCGCCGTTATTGGCGCCAGGGACGAGTTTACCATAAACCGGCGGCGTGAAACATCCCGACCAACGCGCAGACTGTTCACCATTGCCTCCTAAAACGGTCTATTTCGGTCACGGCGCAACTCCAAACTGGAAAGCGTTAACAAGGAGCTTTATCAGCGTCGCTATCGGCGCACCTCCGCGTGGTAATATTGCTCTGCAAGACGACGCCCGATCCCGAGTCGCTACTTCAGGAACACCTCAATAACGGGAACTTCTACCGGCGGTTTTTTTGTCGGCAATTGCATAATGAGAAGATCTTCGGAGAGATCGTGATCGTCGAGCCCCTGCAAGCCCTCGCCCTCGCCGACAACATTTTGGCCGGGCGGCAACCAGGTTATCTCGCTCGCATCGTTGAGAAGCTGCGCGTATCGCACTTTGCCGCCGAGCCCCGGAAGATAAAGATGCTTATACGGCCAATTAAACAGATGAACGTAAACGCGATCTCCATTTTGCGTCAGTCGACCGTCCTGCGGTTGTGGAAACTCGGAACGCCCGCACCCGTAAATCGAACGCCCATGAAGCTGAAGCCAGTCGCCATACGCATCGAGCGCCTCGGCCGTGTTGCCGTCAATATTTCCGCGCCCGGTGGGACCAATATTCATCAGCAGATTCCCACCCATAGAAACCATGTTGACGAGAATTTGAATGAGCTGATGCGGACTTTTCCACTCTTCGTGGTCGCGATTGTAGCACCATGAATCATTAAGGTTGAAAGCGGCTTCAAAGTCCACGAACTCCCCATCGCGCGTTGGCGAACTGTTGGGCACAAAGCATTCCGGCGTATAAATATCTGATCTGAGATCAAGCAAGTCGAGACGATTGTTGACGATGGCGTCAGGCTGCAGCTCCCGAACCAGTTTCAAAAGACCCTCACTGTCCCAATATTCGCGTCCTTTACCGGGCCGGCCTTTAAAGAACTGTCGCGGATAGCTGTAATCCATGAAGATATGATCGATTTTGCCGTAGCCAGTAAGAATTTCACGGAGTTGCGCTTTCATGAAGGCCTGATAACGCGGGATGTCGCACTCCTTGTTGTATTCTTCAATATCGACCTGATTGCGCTGCGGATGGGTACCGTCGATTTCAAAATCGCGATGGCTCCAATCTATCAACGAATAATATAGGCCGACGCGCAGGCCTTCGCCGCGACAAGCCTCGACAAACGGACCGATAAGATCCTTTCCGTGCGGCGTGTTTGCGACCGTAAAATCGGTCTCTGCGCTCGGCCAAAGGCAAAACCCATCGTGGTGTTTGGCCGTCAGCGTCATATGGGTCATGCCGGCGCGCTTTGCGCGGCGCGCCCAATCTTGAGGGTCGTATAGATCCGGCGAAAAATTCTCCAGATATTTGAGATATTCCTTTTGTTGAATTTCCCGGCGGCTTCGAGCCCATTCGCCGTGCGTTTGTTGAGAATACAAACCCCAGTGAATGAACATCCCGAATCGATCATGGATGAACCATGATTTCTTCTCCGGGTCGAGCGTCAAATTTTTCGTGTCTAAGCCCGTCAATTTCTTCTCCGTTCAATGTTGGCGATCTGCGACCACTCTCCTACATTCAGAAAACATAGCTCTTGGTGATAGCAATTGTGTCTGAACAAACGCTCGATCACCGGAAGATAGTCTTCAGCATAGATGTAAGGCGGCGCGGCATATGAAGTTTGCACGTCAAGTTGGCGCCGCTGTGATGGTATTCTCGAGCGATTTTTTGATCTTGCGAAGATCTGATGCGCTAAATCAGTCGGACAGTTTGTCTGCATCATATGATAACCGGCGCTACAAAGTGTCCAGGGCTGCTAACTGCAATTTTCAACTTAAATCATTGAGCCAATTGTAGCTTGAGCGGCTATTTTTCGTAAGCCAATTCGAATTGATCTTTATTTTACCCCAACGTTCTCGTGGCACTCCTTTTTAACTCAATCATGCTTGCCGATCTCTTCTATCGACTGGATCTCGGCAGGCCGTGGTATAATGAAATCGCCGGATAGAAATGTCAATTATCTATTGTAATTTAATAAGTTTAGCAGAATTTATTCCCTGTTTGCATTCCAAATCGTATCTCGAAACTTTGATACTTTGAGCGAGTATCAACTGACTTTGCAGCTGACTTGTCTTGCCCCCTTATACTTGATCCATAGATTTTGTATTTCTCTACGAAAATGGTGAGGTTTTGGGATGGCGAGGAAGCGTTTCAACGACGAGCAGGTATTGAATCTACTGCGTCAGATAGAATTGAGCTTGAGTTCTGGATCGGATGTGACGTCATGTTACAAAGCCTGCGAAGTGCTTGCTTACTTCTTGCGGTTTCCAGCCACAAGAAAATAACGAGACCACTTGGACGTGGACTGATTGATCCTCAAACCGGACATTAGATTAACGATTTGGCATTGCTTTCGTTGCGGGCATTTAAGCCCCAATTCGCTCTTTTTGCGTGGCAGCTGTCTTTCGGCGCCTGACTGTAATCGCCCCATGGCGCATCGCGTCAAATGACACCGGGTTCGCGCCCCCAAAAGAATTCCAATAGAATTTCATATTTCTCAGCTCTCAGCAGCAATACTGGTGGGCAGCCCCTCGCTCCACTTTCTGAGTTCGTCTAGAAACCCCAACGCGGTCTCGCCGAGGGGCGTCATGGAGTACTCAACGGAGACCGGCGACGTATCGACAACTTGGCGGCGGACGAGCCCCTGTTGTTCAAGCTGGCGCAATCGTTCCGTGATCATTTTCTTGCTGGCGCCGCCAACCATGCGCGCAAGGTCATTGAAGCGCACTGGCTCGTCCTTGAGGTGCCAGAGAATCGAGCCGGTCCACTTGCCGCCAATGATCCGCATACCGCGTTCTATGGCGCAAGGTTCAGTGCAAGCCTCCTCTGCCCGGCGTCGACCGTCTTTGTCTTCAACAACATGCGCACGCATCTGTGACCTCCGATCCAGGTCTTTGATATAGGTTACTAAAAGTATACTAGTTGCTTTTCGTTTTCAAGATACGCAAGTTGGCCGCCTAAGGCAACAATGTCAATGAATCACTTCGGAAGCGCGGGAGAAAAATATGAGCAAAATCCTTATCTTAAACGGGCACCAGCCCTATCCATTCGCAAAGGGCGAACTGAATGCGACCTTTATGGAGAGGGCGCGAACGGCCCTGACGGCGGCCGGCCACGACGTGCGCGTGACCCTCGTGGCGGACGGCTACGACGTTGATCAGGAAATCGAAAACCACCAATGGGCCGATGCGGTCATCATGCAGTTCCCGGTAAATTGGATGGGCGTTCCGTGGTCCTTCAAGAAATATATGGACGAAGTCTACACCGCCGGCATGGACGGGCGTCTTTGTCAGGGCGATGGGCGCACCGAAGACGCGCCGAAGAAAAATTACGGCATGGGCGGAACCCTTAGCGGCACGAGATATATGATCTCGGCGACGCTGAACGCGCCTGCTGAAGCGTTCAATGATACGTCAGAACCCTTCTTCGAAGGCAAGTCTCTCGACGATCTTCTTTTGCCCGTTCACCTAAACGCAAAGTTTTTCGGCATGACGCCGCTGCCGACCTTTGGCGCGTTCGACGTCATGAAAAATCCTGACATCGACGGCGACCTTGCGCGCTTCGACGCGCATCTGAAAGAAGTCTTTTCAGTGGAGGCGAAACATGCCGCAGCCTGAGATTCATCTCTACACCGCCGCAACTATGAACGGCTACAAGCCGGTCATCTTCCTGGAAGAAGCAGGCGTTCCCTACGACCTCACCTTCATCGACTTTAGCAAAAAGGAACAAAAAGCGCCGGATTATGTAAAGCTCAATCCCAACGGCAAGATCCCGACCATTGTCGATCGCGCGGAAGATCGGGCGATATTTGAATCCGGCGCCATCCTTTGGCATCTCGCGGAGAAATACGGGAAATTCCTGCCTGACGAACGGGCGGCGCGGTCGGAAGTCTTGCAATGGCTTTTCTTTCAGGTCGGACATGTCGGACCGATGATGGGCCAGGCCATGTACTTCCAACACATCGCCGCCCCGAATGGCCACGAAGAGCCGTTCTCCATCAAGCGTTATGTCGATGAAAGCCGCCGCATCCTCGAAGTGCTCAACACACGACTTGAAGGCCGCGACTGGATCGCCGCCGATGAGTACACAATTGCTGACATGGCGATCTATCCGTGGGCGCGCGCCTATGTCTGGGCGAGGGTTTCGATCGACGACCTCGACAATCTCAAGGCCTGGTTCGATCGCATCGACGCTCGGCCAGCCGTTCAAAAGGCGCTGACGATCCCGAAGGCCAATCCGCAATTCTGGGATGAAAATGCGGACGCCAGCGCGTTCTCAAAAGAAAACGCCGCGCGCTTTGCATCCGATGTGAAGAAAAGCCGATAATACCTCTTCCGTATCAAGACTATCCACCCCCAGATCCCAAAAGAAAAGGAAAATCCCGTGAGTAATAAAACCTACGTTATTGCTGTACTGAAGGCAAAAGAAGGCCGTCTGAACGACTTGAAAGCCACTCTAACAACCCTGGCGGCGGAGACGCGAAAAGAAACAGGCGCCAACGAATACTTTTTCGTGCACGATGAAAACTACGACAAGAACACCATCGTTTCCTACGAAAAGTGGGAAAACGCCGAGGAGGAATCCGCGCACTGGAAAACGCCGCATTTGCGGCAAGCCATTCACGAGATGAAAGACATTCTCGATGGCGACCCGATCGTCCATCGCGGCCCGCAAATTATTTAAGCGCGCCGATAAAACCCAAAGGAAAAGGAGAACAGACTATGTCGAAAACGATTCTTATCACCGGCGCCGGATCTGGCCTTGGCCACGGCACCGCGCTGGGCCTTGCAAAGAACGGCCACACAGTCATTGCTACGGTCGAAAACTGGCCGCAGGCTAGCCAGTTGAGGGCCGACGCCGAAAAAGCCGGCCTCGATATCACCGTTGAAAAACTGGATTATCTCAACAAGGACGATCAGGAAACCATCATTCGTAAATATGGCGACAAGATCGACATCGTGTCGCTTAATGCGGCGACAGGCGAAACCGGTCCAATTGCGGAAGTTCCGGTGGACCGCGTCCGGCGCGTATTTGAAGTCAACGTCTTTTCTACCCTCGAACTCGCTCAACGCTTTGCGGCGATTTTTGCAAAGAAGGGAAAAGGAAAAATTATCTTCATCTCGTCAATTGCGGGCTTTTCAACTTTCCCGTTCCTGGCGCCCTATGTCGCTTCAAAACACGCACTCGAAGCCGTCGCGCAGTTAATGCGGGAGGAAATGGAAGGCACCGGCGTGCAAATCGCGACCATCAATCCGGGTCCGTTCCGAACGGGCTTCAATGACCGCATGTATGACACGCTCGACCAGTGGTACGATCCGGCGGAAAATTTCACACCGGAAGCGCCGATCCGTGACGTGCAGCAGCTATTTGCAGGTGACAAACTTCAGCTCGACCCATCGGACATGATCAACTTCATGATCGAGACTATTCCGCTGGACGAACACAAATTCCGCAACGTCTATCCCGAACGCTTCATAGAAGACGTCAAGAAGTATCAGGACAGCCTGTGGGACATTGAGTCATCACCGGAACTAGCGAAGAAAAAAGCGGCCTAAAGCATCTTCTGGTCGCAATCAGAATGGCCGGGCCTTCGGGCCCGGCCGCCAACCCAGGAACACTGATATGAGCAATCAGGAAAATTCAGTCCGCGTTGACATCGTTTCCGACGTTGTCTGCCCATGGTGCGCGATCGGCTATTACCAGCTCGCCGCCGCGTCGCGCGAGACCGGGATCGAGCTCGATATTCACTGGCATCCCTTTGAGTTAAACCCGCAGATGGCGCCGGAAGGCGAAAACCTGCGTGAACACCTCGCGGCAAAATACGGAACAACGCGGGAGGGCAGCCGCAAGGCGCGCGCAAACCTGACGGCGCTGGGCGCTGAGCTCGGCTTTACGTTCAACTACGCTGACGACATGCGCATGTATAATACCTTTAAAGCTCATCAATTAATTGACTGGGCGGAAGAGCAAGAAAAGGCGCATGAAACCAAACTTGCGCTGTTTGAGGCTTTTTTCACCGAGCGTCGCAACATCTCGGATATTGGCGTGTTGGCCGATGTGGCGTCGCAGGTCGGACTCAAGGCCTATGATGCGCGCCAGGTGTTAGAATCCGGCGAGCGCGCGGCGAAGGTGCGTTTGCATGAAAAGAACTGGACCGACCGCGGCATCCGTAGCGTGCCGGCGATGGTGTTCGCAGAACGCCACCTCGTCACGGGTGCGCGGGGCGTCGAGAACTATGCGCGCATTCTCAATCAACTTTCGTCGGAGCGCGCGTCTTAGCGGCGATCGACGACAACTGAGGACGCCATGCTTGATGCTGGCGGTTGCATTGAGTTGTCGTCAGATTGCATGATGGTCAAATCCTCCGCCCCCCCGGTGACGCCTCAAGAAAACAACAGGTACGCAATGGCCCTGCAAGACCATCCAATGTGGCGCAAGCCGCAGCACCATAAAGATTCTGATCACGCGCATGACCACGTGCATTGGACGGAACTGTTTTACGATCTTATCCACGTCGTGACGATTTTCCTTTTGGGTAATTACCTCTCGCACCATCTCAACCCGCAGGGCTTTCTGATTTTTGCCGGCGTATTCATCACACTATGGTATGCATGGGGCGAGCTCAGCATATTTAATTCGATCTATATAAGCACCGACATGTGGCATCGGATCATCATGTCGGTAATGATCTGTACCGTCATGTTCATGGCGGCTTCTATCCCGGCGATCGAGGGAAGCGGCTGGAGCTTTTTCGCCCTTGGCTTTGCAGCAAATCGCGGAATGATTGCGGCGCTATACTACCGAGCGCGACGGACTAATGCATCCAGCCAATCGTTCTGCTCGGAACAAGTTCGCAATTTTTCCTTTTTCGCGCTTTGGCTCGCTGTAACTGCTTTCCTGCCAAAGCCTTATGCCTATTGGGCGTTTGCGCTCGGAATGGTAAGCACGCAAATAATCTATATGATCCCTAAGATTTCCGTTCTGCGCTTTGAAAGATTTTCTCCACGCATGAGCCACATGGCGGAGCGATTTTCTCTTCTAACTCTTATTGTTCTCGGTGAAGGCTTTTTCAAACTCGTGGTGACGTTATCGGAAAAGGGCGTCTACAAGGTTTCACCGGACGTACTTGTGAATTTTGTGATCGGCGGCGTCTCCATGTTCGTGATGTGCTGGATCTATTTTGACTTTGCCGGCAACGGCAAACCAAAGGATGAAAGACTTCCGACCCTGGTGACCTGGTGGCTGGCTCACCTTGTTCTCATGCTGTGCGGTGTCATGGTTGGCGTTGCGCTGGCAGCCGAAGTCAAAGTCGGCTTTTGGGAGCCTTACCCGACAAAATACGCCGCGATCGGCTGCTTTGGCCTGGCCGGTTACATTGCCATGTTGTGGATGCTGAAAAATATTGTTGAGCACCGCGTCGCCACCGATTTCGGCCGTTGGGACGTCCGCCTATTCGGGATTATCGTCGCTATCGGCTGCTTCTTGATTGTGCCGTATGTGCCTTCGCTAGTCGGCAACCTGATATGGGGTACGGCGCTGTTCTCACAGATCGCCATTCCTATAACTCGCGCGTTCTTGAATTTTCGCACGGAGTAACAAGCCTCGGCCCCACGCTCGTTTCCTCCAATATCGAGCGGTCACTTTGCTTCTGTTCTACTTTCTATTTCGGCATCTGTGGGGCAAATTTCTAAGGTCCGAATTTGCGCGCTATGCAGACCCTGCCGAGCCGACGTTCACGTCGCACGCTAAATGGAAAAATGAGATTGCCCGATTTCATATTGAAATCTGTCGCACCCAAAGATGGGCCACCTGAATGCAACCGTTAGAAACGGAATTCGCAGACCAATTATTCATTCACCGACGGCCAGCGCCTCTACCTGCTTGACCGCTACCGAGAGTTTGCCATCGTCTAATTTTTCGACAGCGCTTCGAAGGGACTCGAGGAGGCGCACGCGTTCTGGACTGTCATCTTCTCCACCGTCAAATTCAAAAAAAGCCTTCACAGGCACATCAAGCTTTTCACTTAGTAATTCTAAAGTTTCAAAGCTCGGGTGGCTGACGCCACGCTCAAGATTTGAAATGGCGTCCACGGAACGCCCCAGCAAAGCGCCCATTTCTTCCTGGGTTAACCCTTTCGCATTTCGAATGGCCTTGATGCGCAGGCCGACGCGTTTTTTGGTTTCCATGCCCCGGAGTTCTCACCGGGTTGAATAATAGAAAACCGAGTCTAATACGACACTCTTCCTTAACTCGTACGGTGGTACGGTTTTTTGGCATTTTTCGGAGCGTACGCCATATGACCAGGTTCAAGATTACCTCCAAGAAAACCGGAAATTCCCGTGGAAACCTCACACTCAAAGAGGCTCAAGCATTAACCAAGATGGATCTCTGGGAATTCTCACACGCGCTGGCGGAGGGCCACGAAAAGCTGATTATCGAGGAAGAGAAAAAACCGAGACCTGCGCGCCAGGTCCGCAGCAAATCCGTTAAGCAACGAAAACTATCAACCGTAATATTTTCGGCAATTGGCGTCGCTATTCTTGGCTTATACCTGATAAGTGCAGCAAGCTACGGGCTCATGAGCGACGAAAAACGCGCCGCTATGAAGGCAGCGGCGGCGGAACAAAAAACTCAGCAAGCCCGCTTAGCAGCAGCGCGCGAAGCTGAAGACTGTTGGGGCGAGAGCGATGCATTCGTATCAGTTGCTGCGCAACAGGAGATGAAAAAACACCTGAAATCCCCAGGCACCGCGAAGTTTCCGTGGTTTGACAATCATGTTGCAGACGCCGGGAATTGCCAGTTTATCGTGACAAGCTACGTAGATTCTCAGAACGGTTTTGGCGGCGTCGTCCGCACAGATTTCATCGCATCGGTCCAGATTACTGGCGATGGACAGGCAAAAGTTGAGATACTCACAGCGGCCCAGCGCTAAACCGTAGCGTCAACAATAGCGCCAGCGGGAATTTTAGATTTGATAGCCCATCCCTTCTCCTTTGCGACGCACGAATAATCGCGGCGCGCGAGTTTGATTGCGGATTTATCAAACAGATCGGTTCGTCCGGAGGGTGTGCTATTAAAAGCGCACGCGCGTTCGTTCTCATGCAAACGCTTAGGACCAATTGGACATCTGTTGATCGTCACCAAACTTTGTCGTTTGGCCCCAGCAAAGAGCCCGTCTGTCGTTTCATCGGATAATGCACAATGATTTGAGGCAACTTCCTTGGGCCTTCCCATGCGAGATACTGCGACAGAGAATCGACCTGATCGGAATACTCACTGGCTGGAAACAGTGTTACCTCACGGATGAAATCATCGAACCACGGCGCATAAGACGGTAGAAATACATGGCCAGCCTCGACCTTTGGAGATTGATTGCTGAGGCGCATGATCTTATCGCCTTCAGGCAAGATCTTAATTGGCCGGAATATGCATCTATGACGCAATTCCTGGATCAATTGGGTGCCGGATCCTTTGTCCTCGATCAGCACAGCGTCCGGTCGTCGTTCGCGAGCCAGCCTCAATGCAGCCCTGACGAGATCGGGAAACTCAACCCTTTCGCGGAAGACATCGAGCAGATAGTGGTCGTCGCTTCGGCGCAGCCAGGTCGTGCAAACCGAATAGCTGTTTAGCTCGCCTGCTTTAGACGCCGTATCCCAGCTCTGAACAATTAGATCGCCCTCCCGACGCTTGGGAGCGTAATCGTAAAACTCAAACCAACTCTTCTTGACAATTTCTCCGCCTGGCGGAAGCGGGTTTTGCTGATATTGGGCGCTGAAGTGAACCGAGCCCTTCATCGTTTCGAGCTGTTTTAGCACGGTCAATGGTTCGCGCGCAGGGTGAAGTACGTCTCCTTCTTTTCGAGAATAAAATTTTCTTGGTCCGGTGGCGATTTTTTCGTCAACCGGTGCAATTGCCGGGATCGAAAGATGTCTCCAGTTGTCTCCTTGTTTTACATGACCGACTAAGTCGAATAAATGAAGACGCTGCATGACGAGGATGATCCGGCCTTTCAATTTGTCATCCAGGCGCGAATAAAGCGTTGAATCAAACCACTCATTGACCCGCTCGCGCGAGGTATCTGAGGCGGCTTCTTCAGGTTTTAGGGGGTCGTCGATAATAATATAGTCTCCCCCACGACCGGTTAGCGTGCCGCCGACAGATGTCGCGAGACGAAAGCCGGTTTGCGTCGTCGCAAACTCGAGTTCCGTGTTCTTCTCTTTCGATAAACGCGCTTTTGGAAACGCCTCACGGTACCATTTTTCTTCCATCAGCTTTCGGCAATCATTCGAATGCTTTTTCGCCAGCGCTTCAGAGTAACTGGCGCAGATTATCCGCCGGGTCGGATCATGGCCAAGGATCCAAGCTGGCAACACAACGGAGAATACAATGCTTTTAAGATGCCGCGGCGGCACATTAACGATGAGCCGCCGCGTATTCCCTGATATGCACCGTTCAACTTCATAGATCATGGCGTCTATATGCCAATTGTGTGCGTATTTCGAACCAGGATTTAGCGTCGCGAAAGATTTCTGCAGGAACCATCGAAAATCGCTTCGCAACAATGCCAGTAAGGCGTCTTTATCGTTTGGCATCGTCGCCCCCTTTTCTCACGGATTTGCGCGATCGCTTTTTTGACCGCTTCCGCTGACTACGAGTTTTAGTTTCTTCCGCAACACGAGCTTTGAACGCTGCGAGTATCTCAAGGTCTTCTTGCGGCGTCGGCTCATTTGCATCGTCTTCCGCGTCCGGCTCGAACAGCCGCAAAATTAAGTTTAAGAGGATCGACGCAGAACGTTGATCACCTTTCAGCGCCTTCACAGTCAATGTTTTAAGCAAGGCGCGTTGCTTTGAAACTTTGCGCTGTTTCCCATCCTCAGAGATAGGAATACGCTCGCTCATCTCCTCGATTAGATCTGTCTTTAGATTTTTGGACCCCTTAGGCCTGCCCTTCGCGTTACCGGACCAACCAGGTTTATACTGCGTATGTTTCGGCGGCTTTTTGTAACCCACCTCATATCCACTTTTACTGGTCATTGCTCGCCTCCTTTGACACAAGGACGTTCGCTGGTGACGTTTTCTTGTCTTGCAGCCCCTCTCCGCCCGCCATTGCCGAGTTTCTCAATTCGTCGACTTGCGCGAAGGTTTTCCCATTTTGTTGCAAGATTGGCGTTTCGCCCGTTTCTTTTTCGAAGCGTTGCAGCGCGACGTCTACATAGTGCGGATCGAGCTCAATTAATCGCGCCCGACGCCGCGCTCTTTCCGCGGCAATCATGACGCCGCCGCTGCCGCTGAAGGCGTCGAGGACAATATCGTTGCGGTGCGAGCAATCAATAATAGCGTCTTGGAGGAGCGCGATCGGCTTGACCGTCGGGTGCATGGCGAGATCGCCCATACGGTCTTTCGAAAAACTGTTTGCGCCCGCATAATCCCACACATTGGTTCTATGCCGACCGTACTGGCCCAATTCGAAATTGTTTACATGCGGCGTTGCACCCTTCTTGAAGACGAAGATCAGCTCGTGCTTAGAACGGTAAAAGCTTCCCATGCCGCCGTTTGATTTATTCCAGACAATGATATTTTTCAGATCTTCGTAGATCTCTTTTCCTGCTTGCAGAAGCTCAAACGCGTGGCGCCAGTCCATAAAAATGAAGTGGATCGAGCCGTCGCGGCTGAAGTTGTACAATCGCCTACACATGGTTGAAAGAAACGTTTCAAACTCTGTCGCAGACATTTCGCCCGATGCCTGTACGAACTCCTCATGTTTGACTTTGCCGAGTCCGGATACGTTACCTTTGATCGGCACGTTGTATGGAGGGTCGGTGAGAACCACGTCGGCGCACTCACCTTGCAGAAGCGCTTCATAGGTTTCCGGTAGGAGCGCATCACCGCAAATCAGCCGATGGCGACCGCATACCCAGATGTCGCCAATCCGCGAAACGGGAGGCGACGTCTTGTCGGACTCTTCAACCAGATCAATCGGGTCAGGAATTTCCTTCTCCGGCGCGGCGCCAATCAATAGGTCGATTTCCGGCGTTTCAAAGCCCGTGAGCGTCAGGTCAAGTTCGAGCTCCAGTTCATCTAGATATTTGAACTCAAGCGCCAGAAGCTCCTGATCCCACCCGGCCCTCTCGGCAAGCTTGTTATCGGCAAGCGCATAGGCGCGCCGTTCGGCTGGCGACAAATGCGCCAGGCAAATGGTCGGGACTTCTTTCCAGCCGAGCAGTTTCGCTGCTGCCACACGACCGTGTCCGGCAACAATTCGACCCTGTTCGCCAATGAGCACCGGGTTATTAAACCCGAAACGCTCTATGCTCGCGGCAATCGCCTCGATTTGCCGCTTGGAATGCGTGCGCGCATTCCTTTCGGCCGCGGACAACGTGTCCACGGACCGGTTCACTATACTAGCTGACATTTTCGCCTCCATTCCGCTCCTAACCGCGGCAACGACAATTCGAAATCTCCGAATTGCGGTCTCGACCGCTTCCCGGCGCTGGCCCTAATGCGGGCTCAACAGCGGCGAACCGTCCCCTTCGTCGAGATGGGCAAAATGTCAGAAAAGCCGTGTACGTAGTATTTCTCTAAATGTACGACCTTTCCGGCGCATATTTTCTACAGTCGCCGGTTGTCGTCAACAAAAATTGGAGCACCGCAGAAAGTTAGAGGTTAAGGCGCTATTAACGAGGCGCATTATTTGCGCATTCAGCATCGCCGGAATTCTCATATACCTGGTCGCGATGTGCATCGTTTCGAACCCGGACAACGAGCCCCGGCGTAAGGTTTTTTCTATTTTCCGCTGGACTTCCGCGGCCATTCGAGCGGTACTGCACGTGGATCAGAGACGCCTCCCGCCCGACCGTTCCCGGCGCCGGGCTTGTCGCAGTGCAACGTGGCAAGGAGACGTGTAATGAACAAATCCAACCCTCAACTCGTAACAATCAATCCCGTGGCCAATCTCGGCTCAATGGAACATTGGCGCCGAGCGTTCGGCGAGCCGCCTCCGATAATCGCATCGCCGCATCTCATGGCGGCAATCATCGATAAGTATGCGCCTCGACATGCCCCTAGGCGCAACGATTACCGGGCGCGCCATGGACCTCGCTAACGAAATCGACGCGATCAATGCGGCGCCCGTAAACGAGTTGAAAGCGCGATGGCGGCGACGGCATCGACGAGAACCGCCCACTGGCCTGCCGCCAAAGCTCATGCGTGAAGCCTTTATCTACGCCTTGCAGGAAGACCACTTCGGCGCCCTATCTGGGAAAGCCCGCCGACGCCTTGATGTGCTGGCGGTGAAGATCGAGGCCGAACCGAACGCGCCCGTGTGCGGCGACGGCGCGTTGCGCCCAGGCGCGCGGCTGGTTCGAGAATGGCGAGGGCAGCGATTTGAGGTCGAGGTGCTTGAAAGCGGCTTCGGCATGAACGGCGAGACCTATTCAAGCCTTTCCGAGATCGCTCGAGTGATCACTGGGACCAAATGGTCTGGGCCCCGATTCTTCGGCCTCAAGAAGCGGCCCGATCAGTGACTAAGAAAACCATCCGATGCGCCATCTACACCCGGAAATCCGCTGAAGAAGGGCTGGAACAAGAGTATAACTCCCTTGATGCGCAGCGGGACGCCTGTCGCGCGTACATTGAAAGCCAGAAGGCTGAAGGCTGGATGGTGCATCCCGGCGCTTTCGATGATGGCGGCATATCTGGCGGGACTATTGAGCGCCCGGCGCTTAAGAAACTGCTGGCGCTCGTCGAGGCGGGCAAGGTTCAGGTCATTGTCGTTTATAAAATTGATCGACTGACGCGATCCCTCCCCGACTTCGCACGCATTGTCGAAGTGCTAGACAAGCAAAGCGCTTCGTTTGTGTCGGTCACGCAGCAGTTCAACACAACAACTTCCATGGGCCGACTAACGCTGAACGTGCTATTGTCCTTCGCCCAATTCGAGCGGGAGGTCACGTCAGAACGCATTCGCGACAAGATCGCCGCCTCCAAGAAAAAAGGAATCTGGATGGGCGGTTATCCGCCCCTCGGATACGACATCAACAATCGCCGACTCATTCAGAACAACGCGGAAGCTGAGACCGTTAAGCGCATCTTTGAACTCGCTCTCGAAACGCCTTCGCTGACAGATCTCGAACGACAACTGGCTGAAGAGAACATCGGGGCAAAATCCTGGCGGAGCCAAAGCGGACGACAGTCCGGTGGCGGACCGCTCACCCGAAGCGCCTTGGCACGCATGCTTCGCAACCCTGTTTACATTGGGAAGATCCGCCACGGCGAAAAGGGGTATGAGGGCGAACAGTCCGCGATCGTTGATGATGAGCTTTGGACCCGCGTTCAGTCAGCGCTTGATGGGCGCGCTCACGAACGAGTGTCAAAAATCAATACGACATTTGAGGCGCCCCTTCGCGGCCTCATCTTTGATGATCGCGGCAATCGCATGGTCGCGACATACGTCAAAAAGAAAAACCGCATTGCGTATCGCTACTACGCCAGCGCCCCAGCCATTCGCGGACAAAAGGAAAAGGCGGGAACCATATCCCGCATCAATGCGGCCTGGCTTGAGAACAAGATCGAGAAGATCATTGAAGGGCCGAATGCGATCGATCGCATCCAGCGAATAGAGCTTCACCCCCGCGAGATCATTGTTGAGACGCGCAAACCAGGCGGCGAGAGCGATCAAATCCGTATCCCTGCTGCGCTCGAAAAGCCAAAACATTCCCGAAAAGTCTTCGCCTCTGGCGGACGCCATCATCAGAACGAAGGGCTGATCAAAGCAGTTGCGCAAGCCTACGGCTGGCGCAAGGCGCTCGAAGCCGGCTCTTATCCCACTGTCAAAGATCTCGCCAAAGAGAAGCGCCTCTCGGAACGCTATGTCTGGAAAATCCTTAGGCTTGCGTATTTGTCGCCCGCCATCGTCGATGCGATCCTAGACGGGCGGCAACCGCCTTCTCTGAGCCTGCGGCAAATCAATGAGACCCAATTGTCTCCCGATTGGCGTTTGCAATCCCACGCGCTCGGGTTTGACGTTGCACGCTAAACCGTCTCTCAGCGCTTAACTGAACCACTCAAATACATGCAGAGACTCTCGGTCACGGCGGAATATATTCGGCTGATTGCGTGACGCTGAGAGACGCGATCTGCCGCATCAACCACCTGTAACGCATTGAATTCGCCGGGTGCCATCCAGCGCGTTTTGGACCACGCAAGTTTTGTAAGTGCAGCTGGCGGACAGGGTGGGATTCGAACCCACGAGACGGTTACCCGCCTACACGCGTTCCAGGCGTGCGCCTTCGACCACTCGGCCACCTGTCCAATGCATCCGCAACAAGGGCGCATGCGAGTATTTTATTCGCCGCTATTGTGGCGGGCCCGCCGTTAACCATTCGGCCGGCGGGCGGGGAGCGCCGGTTATAGCGGCGGCGCCCGGCGGCGCAAGGCCCGAAAGCGCTGGCGTTAGCGCCATTCGGACACGCCCGCCTCGCCACAATTGCAGCCCTGGGCGCCACGGGCTAAAGTGACTACGGGTATGGTTGCATTAACGGTTGTTTTGAGGGGGCCAAGATGGCGGCGTTTCGATTTATTGCCTGGGTGTTAGTGGCGCTTGCAGTAGCGCTGTTGGGCGCCGACGGGGTGTCGTCGCTCGAAAGCGGAGAGCCGGTGATGCGATCGACCGCCGATATTCTCAATATGTTCGGCCTCGACGGGGCGGCCCTCGTCGACAACGCGCCCGGCGGCGTCAGCCAGGCGCTGGGCGCCGTGCTCGGCCTGCCTTTGTGGGGCGTTCTTGGCGTGATCGGCGTCGTCCTAACGCTGATCTTTCGTCCGCTCGAATAGTTCGTTTGCTGAACGGAAACAGCGCCGGCTATGAAATAGCCGGCGCCGCGGAAGTCATTGCGCCGGCGCGGGTTCGCCATGTTCGGCTGCGCGCAAAGCTTCGAGCTTGTTGCGGTAACGCGTCTGCACCATCGATACGATGACCATAACAAAAATTACGAAGTAAAAACTCGCCTTAGACATCGCTTCGACCTTGAAGTTGAAGAGTTCCATGTGCGCGAGGTGGCCGCCTTCCGACACAAGCAACACGCCAACGATAAACAGGATAAATAACCCGATCACTTCGAACATCCGGTTCTTTTTTAAAAACACGGAGACCTGATCGGCCAGTGCGATCATCATGACGCCGCTGATGATAATGGCCGACGCAATGACCCACACAACATGGGTGAGCGCGATCGCCGACAACAGCGAGTCGAACGAAAAGATAAGATTCATGAAGACGATCAGCGCAACCGCGCCGCCGACGCTCTTGGTTTTCCGGGGCGCGTCGAGATTTTCAATGTGATCGACGGCGAGCAGATGCATGATCTCCTTTGTGGCTGTCCACATGATGAACCCGCCGCCGAGGATCGAGACGAGCGAATGAAAAGTGAAAGCGCCCTCAAAAACGCCGCTCCAGCCAATACTGAACAGCGGCTGCGCAAACCGGTTGATCAGGCCGAGAACGACAAACATCAGGACAAGGCGGAAAAGGATAGCCAGACCAATGCCCGCGCGGCGCACCAGCTGTTGTCTTTCAGGCCTCACCCGGCTCGACTCGATCGAAATGTAGAGAAGATTGTCAAAGCCCAAGACGGCCTGAAGCAGGATCAGCATCAATAATGTGAACCAGTTTTCGAGCGCCAATAACCCTTCCATCGCCGGTTTTCCTTTCCGTTTTCGAGCGCGCCAATGGGCCATGTTCGCGCCGCAAGATCAACGGCGCGAGCCGAACCGATTTTGTCCGGCGACGAGCCGAAACGTTAATTTTTACAATGCGTCAGAGTGCTTTGCGCGTGCGACGAAACGCGGTTCTAGGGTCTTTCCTGGCGCGCGGGAAAACCCTATCTCGCCGTCATCAGAATAATAAAAAGGAGAGACCCCAATGGCGAAAGTAATTTCAATGCTGACGATCGCCGTCGTTATCGGCGCCGCGATCGCTCCGGCCGCCTACACCTACGTCGCCCTAGCGTAATGAGCGGCGCACCCCCGCCGGCGCAGCAATTCTGCCCTGCTGCGCCGGCTCAACGGGTATCGCGCGAGACAAATGTCTTCATGCTGAGAGCTACAGCGAACCCGAGCGCCGCGCCAAGGCCGTTGACCGTGGCGTCGGCGACATCCGCCGTCCGGCCCGCAAGGAAATATTGAACACCTTCAAGACCGGCGCCGTAGAGCGCCAAAAGCGCCGGCGCCGCCCAGAGCGGCTGGCGCGCGATCGCAGCGAAGAACGCCGCGCCCCCAAGAACAAAATACGCCAGAAAATGACCAATTTTGTCGGCATGGGTCGCATCGCCGAGCAACAATGTCGCGATGAAGCGGGTCAGCATGTTCCCGGGCGGCGAATCTGAGGGAAACGACGCAACCGAAAGTACCGTGACAAAGCCGAGCAGGAGTATAAAGGCGACGCGCCCGAGCGCTCGCCAATGCGTACGTTTGACTGGCATCAAGCGGGCCCGGGCTTCTTGGTCTCGGACAACGCGCGTTCCCACTCAATCGCTGTTTCAACAATGAAATCGAGATCGTCAAACCGGGGACGCCAGTCAAGGACGGTCCGAACCGCCGCATTGTCCGCAATCAACTGGGCGGGGTCGCCGGCCCGACGAGCCGCTAATTCGTGGGGCAGCGGCGCGCCGGTAACGCGGGCGAACGCCTCCATCACCTCGTAAACCGAATAGCCACGGCCGTAGCCGACATTCAATGTCGTTGACGCGCCGTCCTCGCGAAGCCATTTGAGCGCCTTCAAATGGGCCTGCGCGAGATCAGTAACGTGCACATAGTCGCGGATCGCCGTTCCGTCCGGGGTCGGATAGTCAGCGCCGAACACCTGCAATTTCTCTTTTCGGGCGCCGACGGCGATCTGTGCGGCGACCTTGACGAGATGCGTTGGTTTTCCAACCTCGCCCGCGCGCCCGTCCGGGTCGGCGCCGGCGACATTAAAGTAGCGCAGCGTCATGTAGGAAAAGCCGTGCGCCGCCGCCGCGTCCTCGACGATGCGTTCGCTCATCGCCATGGATGCGCCATAAGGCGTGATCGAATGGATCGGCGCCTGTTCCGATATGGGCACGCGATCAGGCGTTCCATAAACAGACGCCGTCGAGGAGAAAATAAAACGTGGAACCTTCGCCTCAACGCATGCGCATAAGAGCATCAATGTGTTCGCGGTGTTATTTGTATAATAAGCCAACGGGTGGCGGATCGATTCCGGTACGAGGATCGATCCGGCAAAGTGTATAACTTCCTTGATGTCGTGGTCCGCGAAAACACGGGCGAGCGCGTCGGCGTCGCCGACATCCGCGTCAACAAAAATAGCGCCATCCGGAACAAGGCTGCGCATGCCGGTAGACAGATTGTCGAGCGCGACCGCCTTTTCGCCGGCGTCCAGAAGCGCCAGCAGCATGTGAGAGCCGATATACCCGGCCCCGCCGGTAACAAGCACGCTCAAACGCAGGACTCCTTATCTTGCATGCCGGCCTTTCCGCGAATCACTTGCGACATTACCATAAATAATGTGACGCGGGCGTGATTCGCTGGCAATGGCGGCGCACAATACGCGGCGATTAGATATTGGAGCATTTGCCGAATTGTTTGGAAAGCCGGGAAAACGCGCGAAAGCGCCTGACGGACAACGGGTCTACGCGATAGGCGACATTCACGGCGCGGCGGACGCCCTCGACCGCTTGCTTGAAAAGATCGACCGGGACGCCGGCGGTCTTCATGAAGCGCAGTTAATATTTCTTGGCGATTATGTAGATCGCGGACCGGACTCGAAAGGCGTGATCGAACGGCTTGTCTCACTAAAAAAGGATATTCCCGGCACCGTTTTCCTGAAGGGCAATCACGAAGCGGTGATGCTGGATTTTCTTTCCGACCCCGACGACATGCTCGAATGGCTTGAATGGGGCGGCGACCAGACGCTCAGAAGCTACGGCGTTGCCGGCGCCTTGACGAAACCGGGCGAAGAACTCGCGGCTGCTCTTGCCGACGCATTGCCGAAAACGCATCGCGACTTTCTCAACGGCCTATCCTTGAAACACATCGCGGGCGATTATCTCTTCGTCCATGCGGGCGTGCGCCCTGGCGTCGCCGTCGAGGATCAGGACGAGGAAGACCTCTTGTGGATCCGCAAACAATTTCATGACGCGCCGGCGAGCAAAAGGCCCGACGTTACCGTCGTGCATGGCCATCATCCAACCAAGAAACCGGTGGACGCCGGTTGGCGCATAGGCGTCGATACCGGCGCCTGCTGGTCGGGCGTTTTGACAGCCGTTTGCCTAACCGGCGACAAACGAAAGTTTATCTCAACATAAAAAGGCGGGCGCTTTTTGCCCGCCATTTTCGAAGTTGATATCGCCTATGGCGCGCCGTCCACCTCGCCGTGGTGACCGTGATTGCGCCCATTGAGCGGCGTCGCCGCATAAGGGAAGACACGGTTATAGGTAATCTCGTTGTCGTCGACGCCGTCGATGCTGGCGCCATCAAACGGGCCTGCGCCCGCCGCGCCAATCGCGATGACGGCGATATCGACAACATCGTCGCCAAAGCGCCGTCCATTCGGCCAGCCGGCCGGCACAAAGCCGCCGAGATTAAGCGGGCTTGCCGTTTCTGTCGGCAGCGTGTCACCCCCAAATACCGAGAGGCGATTGAAATCATCGTCGCCCGCAAGCGTCGTCGGCCCCGTCGTCAGGTCAATTTTGATCAAGTCGGGAATATAGATCGCTTCCAGCAGCCCGGGGATGAGCGGCGTCGAGTTGAGCACCGCCGCAAGCTGCGGATTGGCGGCGGAGTCGCGAAACTCCTCGTCGATGCGCGGTGACTTCTGATTGTACCGGTCTTTTACGGCAATCGGCAGCAACGCTTCGACGAACAGCGGATTGCCCTGTCGCCCGACCTGCTTGAACAATTCGCGCGGCAATTCAAGTTGGCCGTAATAGCCGCCTTTATGATGGCGCGGGTCCGAGACAAAGGAACCCAGCGGTCCCGGCCGGCTGGTCGTTGCATAGACGCCGGCGATTTTTGCGCCTTTCAGTTCGTCAAGCGGAATGTTCAGGACAATCGTGTGCACATTGTACCCACCCTGGCTGTCAAAAGGCTTCGCCGGTCCGGAGAATGAGAAATCGAGATCGAAGATAGACTGAATGTCAGCGTAAAAGCCGTCATCCCGCTGCCCGGCGAAAACGCGATAGCCGTCGCGGATATCGAGAACGCCTGAGCGGGTATAAGCGTCGAGCGCCGCCTCGGACGCGACGCCTTCTTTCGCCGGTCGGTTGCCGTCATTGCCCTGGTTGTAAAGCGGCGTGACAAGGCCCTGATTGTTCGGCGGAACAACCAAGTCGCGTCCAAGGACTTCTTTGCTGAAGCGCGGTTTTCCGTATCGCCGCCGGCCTTTACGCGGCGTTACTTTAGTGACGGAGTATGTCTGACGAAGGTTTTGATTGTCCGCGAATTGACCCGGCGCCGGCGCGGCAAGCTCGCCAAGATAGCTCTGCAAAATGGTCTGATCATTCACGTATTCAGTCTTGAAGCGAAAATCATAGGAGTGCGTGGCGCGTCCTTTCGCGAGGTCATCGCCCGTAGCGACGTGAATTGAATAGAGAACGTCATCGTCAAACCGATAGGCGTTAGGCCCGATGCCCGGCTCTTCGAAAGGATAAACGGCGAGCGCCGTCGTCAGATATTGACGTCCGCTTTCGTCTTCGGAAAGGAACGCATAAACATCGGTCGTATTCGCCGGATCGTCGAGCGTAATTGCCGGCGCGTCCATGTGGCTCGAAGCCATCGCCGGGCCAAAGAGGCATGCGGCGAGCGCGCCAGCGCTGAGCCGGAGTGCGGATTTGAAAATCATGAGAGTCCTCATTGCGGTTGCATTTGGTTGATCTGTCGCGAGCGCCAGCGCGCCAGCGATCAGAAACAGCTACGGGACGACGACGCTTCCGGATGCACCTTTGTGAATATGCATCCGCACGCCGCCAGGGCCCGTATCTTCAGACAACCGAATTTAATGGAGAGAACGCGTGCGAAGACTCTTAGTATGCGCCGGTATTCTATCGGCGTTCACGGCAAGCCCGGCGCTGGCCCATGATTTCTGGATGAGCGCAGCGTCTTATCGCGCTCTCACACCCGGAAACGCCGTCGATGTTCAATTGCTGGTGGGGCACGCCGGCGACCGAGTGGGTTGGGGCGCATCGCCGCAACGGGTCATGTTGGTAGAAGCCAGAACGGCGGCGGGGGTGACGAACGTGACATCACAAATCCGCGATGATCTCGCCGACGGCGATGCGGCGTTCACGCTCGACGCGCGCAGGCCAGGATCGACTGTTATCCGGTTTGATACTGACGAGGCTTTTATCGAATTGCCGGCAGCGAAATTCGACGCCTATGTGCGCGAAGAAGGGTTATCACTGATCGAAGCGGTGCGTGGCGACGCGACGGCGCCTGGACGCGAACTCTATTCGCGCAACGCCAAGGCGATCCTACAGACTGGGAACGACCTCACCGATGTGACAACCCCAATTGGTCAAATTCTGGAAATCGTTCCGACAACGCACCCGCTGACGCTCGGCGATAACGAACCATTGCGGATCGCCGTTTTTTACAAAGGCGCGCCGGCGGCGGGCGTCAGCGTACATTTGGAAAGTCTCTCCATCGACCTCCTGCCGGAGCAGACCCGAGTGACGGGCGCGGACGGATCAGTTGAGTTTTCGCTGCCAAAACGCGGGGCGTGGAAGGTCGACGCCGTCTGGGGCGAAGCGGTCGACCATCCGAAAGCGGACTTCCGGACCGTGTTTTCCAGTCTGACTTTTGGGTTTGAGTAAGGCGTTATGCCGATTTCGCGTCTTCGTTTTCGGCGATGACACGCAAGCCCCCGGCGGCTGCGAGAATTGAACGCAGCGACTCCGTGCCGCCAGCTGTATCGCCGGCGGCAATCGTCTTGCCGTACTCGCTGTTATAGTTCGACGCCGTGACGACATGCGGCAACGGTGTCGCAAACATCATTTTCGCGCCGAGCAAGATCGTCTCACGCCATCGCTCAAGCATTTCGCGCTTGTAACGGGCCGGCGCAATGACGTAATCCGGCTCCGCCGCACGCGAATCTGTGTCCGAAATGATCGGCAGACCTGTTTCGCCGAGCCTGTCGCGTTCCCTGGCGGCGTGCGTATCGACGACGGCGATCACGGGCTTCGCGGCCGGGCCCATAAAGGCGAGCAGCGCTTCCGTCTGCGCATCCGCGCCGAGAATATGAACACTTTCTCCGCGGCGTGCGATTTCATCGAACATGGCCGACAGGGCATGACGAATCTCTAACGCGCGACGTTCGAATGACTGGAACGGCTGAAGCGCGCGCATGGCGAGCGCGTTTTCTTCATCCCATAGCTTAGCGAGACGTTCACTCCAGGGATCGAAATCGAATTCCTTATTGTCCTCATGCGTAATAAAGAGCCGAATCGAGCCGCCCTCTTTTGGCGAAAGCGCGCCTTTGACGATTTTCATCCCGGCGGAGCGGATCATCCATTCAAGTACGGACAAAGAATAGACGGCGGCAACGCCCGCTTGAAATACGTCGATTGCATTGCGCGACAATATTGTCGGCGCATAGAGCGTCTCAAGCGCGAAGACGCCGTCATCGGTCAGCCGCAATTTCACTGCATTCAAAAATTCTCGCGGCGCATCGATATGTTCGAAAATTGACGCAGCCGTGATGATATCGAACTTTTTCTCGCCAAACGCCTTGTCTAGTTCCGGGCTCGGGAACGCCGCTCTCGCCGACCACGCCCATTTGCCGACCTCTTCGACATGCTCTGACGGATCGACGCCGAAGCGTTCGACCCAACGTGGGTAGTATGACAATAGTGAGCCGTCGTTGCATCCGATATCCAACGCAGAACAGTCGCGCCCGGACAGCAATTCAAGCGCTTCCGTCGCTAGCGCACGTAAATTCTCGCGGTTCGACGCATGACGGGCGGACGGGCCAGGCGCGTGCGACGCATCCGGCGTCGCGGCTTGCAACAAACCACAGGCGCGAGCATGACGCGACGGATCGCAGAGCACATAGCCCGTTTTCTGCGACCGGCTGTTGAAAACGCCAGCAACGGGCGGTCCGTCCATTTCAAAAACCGGCGTTAGGGTTTCCGACCCGCACGCCCGACACTGAGTAACCTTTTTCACGGTATTAACGCCCCGCTTCACGCAACTGATCAAAGAGCGACGACCTTCGCAGAAGCGAGTAAAGACGGCGTAAAGAGCCATTTTGCCGGTTTACGAAACGATCCGTTTACGTACTTTACGTGTTTGTTGGTAAAGACACGACCTTAACGTATTGAAGCGTTATTGTTCATCGGCTGGTAAGAAGGGTTACTGCAACGCGTATTCACTACGCCGCCACGCGTTCGATCAGACGCCGCATAAAATCCGTTCCCAACTGGATTTGTTCCAGCGTGATGAACTCATTCGCCTGGTGCGCCTGATCGATCGAGCCGGGCCCACAAATGACAGTCGAAAACCCGGCCTCCTGAAACTGCCCGGCTTCCGCCGCATAGGCGACCACATCGGTTGCATTGCGGCCGGTGATCGACTTGGCGAGATCGGCGGCCGCGTTATCGTCTTGCGGCGCAAAGGCAGGCGCGCTGGTCATCTGTTCAATCGCTATGCGGCATGACGGCGCCCGTCGACGCATTTCAGTCTCTACGCCTTTAGCGAAATCGGCAAACTCCTCGGCGATATCGATTACGGAATCTCCAGGCAGCGCTCGCAAATCCCAGTCAAATGTCGCCTCCCCCGCCATGATGTTGAGTTGCGTGCCGCCGCGCACGACATTGACGGTCATGGTCGAATATGGCGGATCGAAGGGG
The DNA here is from genome assembly GCA_965243785.1 of Hyphococcus sp. GTDB lineage: Bacteria > Pseudomonadota > Alphaproteobacteria > Caulobacterales > Parvularculaceae > Hyphococcus. Next base: position 39,025 of record CBDEVX010000017.1, read on the forward strand.
CTCGTCGTATCGGCGTCGCGGGCCCGCGCAGTGCGCATATCGGCGACCTTGGCGATCAACCGCGCGGCCGCCTCCACCGCGGAGACCCCGCGGTCAGTCTGGCTCGAATGGGTCGTGTAGCCGGAGACGTTGACGCGAAACGACGCAATGCCTTTGTGCCCGTTAATCACATTCATATTGGTCGGCTCGCCGACAATGACCGCCGACGGCGCGGGCGCCTTTTCCGCGATTTCTGCGATCATGCGCGGCGCGCCAAGACAGCCGACTTCTTCGTCATAGGACAACGCAAAAATCAGCGGGCGCTTGAGCTCGGCCTTGAGCATCTCCGGCACGAGCGAAAGCCCGATCGCAGAAAAACTTTTCATGTCGCAGGTCCCGCGCCCGTAAAGTTTTCCGTCTTTTTCCGTCGCGACCCATGGATCAGTGTCCCAGTCCTGACCATCGACGGGAACGACGTCTGTGTGGCCAGAGAGAATGACGCCGCCCGCCGTCTTCGGCCCGACAACCGCATACAAATTCGATTTCGTGCCGTCGTCATTCTCGACGCGAAACGTCTCGACGCCCTGCTCTGCCAAATAGCATTCAACGTCTTCGATCAGTGCGAGGTTCGATCGCGACGATGTCGTATCGTGTGCGATTAGGCGCGCGATCCAGTCGAGCTGGTGAGTGAGATTATTCATAAAACAATTGTGTGCGGCAAATGGCGGCGAGGCAACTCGTCGATGCTTACGCCGCAAACGCCTCCAGACCGGAAAGACGCATTTTTGCATCGCGCGCCGGAATTTGTCGAGGATGTACGCCGTCGACAGCCTTTGCGAAGGCCTCGATATGAGCCGGCGTCGTGCCGCAACAGCCGCCGACAAGATTGAGCAAGCCCGAGCGCGCCCATTCGCCTAAATGCTCGGTCATGGATTCCGGCGTCTCGTCGTAGCCCCCGAACGCATTGGGGAGCCCGGCATTTGGATAGGCCGACACAAAACAGTCTGCGACCGTCGCAAGTTCCTCCACATAAGGGCGCATCAAATCCGGCCCGAGGGCGCAATTGACGCCGACCGTGAGGGGTTTCGCGTGACGCACGGCGTTCCAAAACGCTTCCGGCGTCTGGCCCGACAGCGTGCGGCCCGATTGGTCGGTGATCGTCACCGACAACATAATCGGTACGTCGAAGCCCAATTCGTCGAACAAGTTCTGCACCGCATAGATCGCCGCTTTGGCGTTGAGCGTGTCGAAGATCGTTTCAACCAACAATGCGTCGGCGCCGCCCTCGATGAGGCCGCGGGCCGCTTCGCCATAGGCGCGCGCCAAGTCGTCGAAATCCGTGTTGCGCTTGCCCGGATCATTAACGTCCGGAGAAATCGATGCGGTGCGATTTGTCGGGCCAATAGCGCCGGCGACAAAGCGCGAGCGTTCGTCCGTCGCCGCTTCGTCTGCCGCGTCACGGGCGAGTCGGGCGCCTTCGACATTCAGTTCGTAGGCAAGACCCTCCATGCCGTAATCGGCCTGAGCAATCGTCGTCGCAGAAAACGTGTTGGTCTCGATGATGTCGGCGCCGGCGGCGAGATACGCCCGGTGCATGTCAGTAACGATATCGGGACGCGACAGGATAAGGATGTCGTTGTTGCCCTTGATGTCTTGCGCCCAATCGGCAAATCGGTCCGCACGGTAGCCCGCTTCATCGAGCTCATAGTCCTGGATAAACGTGCCGGCGGCGCCGTCGAGTACAAGAATCCGCCGCGTAAGCGCTTCTTTCAAGGCCGTAATTCGTTCTGGCCTGCCGGAAAATGGATCGCTCATAAGGCCCTCTCTGAAATCATATAAAGATATCTTTATATGATTGGCAAGAGCCCCGGGGCGTCAAAATGCAAAAAACCCCGGGCGCTTCTGCAGACCGGGGTTTTTGCATCCTATCGCGTGGAACAGGTTAAGCCGCTTTGCGACGAACCGTTCTGCGTTTGGCGGCCGGTTTGCGGCCGACGGCTTTTTTCGCCGTTGTCTTTTTTGCCGTGGTTTTCCGCGCGGTCTTTTTCTTCACCGCTGTTTTCTTCGCGGCTTTCTTCTTCGCAGCCAGGCGCGCAACTTTCCTTGCGGCCGGTTTACGCGTGACTTTCAGTTTCTTCTTCGCGACCTTGCGTTTTGCTGGCGCTTTGCGGACCGTCTTTTTCGCGGTCTTCTTTTTTGCAGCCACCTTTCGTACAGCCGGGCGGGCCGCTTTTTTTGTTGCTTTTCTCATTTTTTGAAAAGTCCCCTGTTGAACTGGCCCATCGCCAGCCATGCGCCGTTACGGCACAACCAGTTAACAACTGTTAAACGCGCGCACCGCGCAGGCGAACGAAAAACGCCCTGCGGTCGCATCGCAGGGCGTTCTCATCGAATGATATCTGTTGGCGTTATTCGATAGCCTCGGGCTCCGGTTGCTCCGTTACGTCCAACAGTTCAACTTCGAATATAAGCGCTTCATTCGGTCCGATCATGTCATTGCCGCGAACGCCGTAAGCAAGCTCAGGCGGAACGAAAAAGCGATATTTGTCGCCAACGCTCATCAGCTGAACGCCTTCCGTCCACCCATCTATCACCCGGTTGAGGGGAAATACCGCTGGCTGACCGCGCGCAACGGAGGAGTCGAACTCAGTGCCGTTGATGAGCGTGCCGACATAGTCCACCTTGACGACGTCATTCTCATCAGGGCTGGCGGCGCCATCTTCGCCTTCGGTAAGCACCAGATACTGCAGCCCGGATTCTGTTGTTCGGACGCCATCCTTCTTGGCGTTTTCAGCAAGGAAGTCCTGCGCCACTTTAAGATTGCGTTCCGGGCTCTGGACCTTGATCAGTTCGACATCAAAGATCAGCGCTTCATTCGGACCGATCGGGCCGCCCGGCGTTCCGCTTTCGCCATAGGCGAGTTCCGGCGGAAGGAAGAACCTGAACTGATCGCCTTCGCTCATCAACTGAACGCCTTCAGTCCAGCCTGGAATAACGCGATTTAGCGGAAAAGTGGCGGCGGCGCCGCGGGCGCGCGACGAGTCGAACTCGACGCCGTCCTTGAGCGTGCCGACATAATGAACTTGAACGAGGTCGGTGGACACGGGCGCCAAGCCGTCCTCCGGCCCCTCTTCCAAAACCATATATTGCAGGCCGCTGTCCGTCGTATTCACGCCGTCGCGCTGCGCATTTTTTTCGAGGAACGCCATGGACGCGGCGAGATTTTCCGCCGCGAGTTTCTCCGAAGACGCGCTCGCATCGTTTTGCGCATCCGCGTTCGCGACCGTTTCGTTTTCCGACGTTTCTTCCGCTGCGGGTGCGTCGTCCGGCGTATCTGCAACGGTATTCTCATCGGCGCGCTCGCCGCAGGACGCGATGAGCAAAGCGGCGGTCGCCGCCAACAATTTCTTCGAAAGCAAGGTCTTTCTCCCTCAATATCCCATTCGCGGCGCGCACCCTAGACGAGCCCGCTCGCCAAACCAACGTCAATTCGCGTCCTTGCAAATCCGTCAGGTAAGAAGCCGTCCCGGCGGCGCAGCCGGGGATTATGCAATGAAAGGGCCGAATTAAGGGCGCAAACATTGCCGGCGCGCAGTCCCGCACGGCGTCGCTCGGCCCCATGGTTGCGCAAGATCATTAACTCAAAATTTGCCGGCGCGCCGGAAAATCACCACTCGCAGACGCGACGGGACTTCGCCTCGGAACGCCAGGACGCCCGCGGTCAAAAGAGGTATTCGGGAATGCCCGGATTTTTTCGCCGGTCAGGCAGCGCCGTCAGCGACGGTGCAAGGAAGCGGATTGCGGCGCTGAAGCCCTATCCGACGCTCGATATGTGGCGCAATCCGGTGACGCGCGGCTTCGCCCGCCGGCTTCAAAACGAAGATTCGCGGCGACTGCTTGACGAAATCGACTTTGACTATCGCCTCACCGAAGACAGCGTCGGCGGCGTTGAAGGCGTATATTACGAAACGGAAAGTTCAACCGATGGCGCGCCAATCATCCTTTACGTTCATGGCGGCGGGTTCGTCGCCGGCGGGCCAACGGATAACGCCGCCGGCGTCTTGCCGACATGTTACCTCAGCGGCAGCGACGGCTTTGGACCGGACTATTCACTGCTGCCCGAAGCCAACTATCCGACGCAGATCGAGGAAATAAACGCGGTCTATCACTCGTTGTGCGTCATCCATCCCGGCGCGCGCATCATTCTTTTCGGCGAGTCGACCGGGGCCGCGATCGCTCTTTCGGCGATGATGCAGTGGCGCGACGAAGGCGCACCGCTGCCCGTTGGCGCCGTTTTCGTGTCGCCATGCGTTGACGGCCTCGGCGCCAGTGATACGCAGATCACCCTTGACGGCCGCGACCCGATTATTCGGTCCTTACGCGGATCATACATGCGAAACCTGTTTCGGTTTTATGCGCCAGACGCCGCTCTCGATGACCCCGGCGTCTCGCCGCTTTACGGCGATTTTGAAGGCTTGCCGCCCATTTTGACCCATGCCGGCGGCCGCGAGGTCTTGTTGGGCGACGCCGCCCGCCTGACGCAGGCGGCGACCCGGGCCGGGATCGATGCGCGCCTTCAGGTGTTCGACGGCATGTATCATCGTTTTCACGCGCACTGGTCGTTGGAAGAAGCACGCGACGCCCATCGTGATATCGCCGCGTTTATTATCTCTCTGAGCGCATAAGCGGTTCGGCCCGTCAAACCGCGCGGCGAATACGATAAGCTGCACAACCGACGATATAGAGAAGCGCTAACTCAAAAGCACGGTTCAGGAAGGCCAGCACCCAGAACGGGCTCTGTTCGATCGCCAGCGCATAGAGATGAAAGAGAACGATCAGCAGGTGGAGAAAAAATAACGGCGTCGGAAACCATCGACCGCGCGACATCTGAAAAAAAGCAGCCACCAGCGCAACATCGACGGCGAGGTAGGCGAGCGTCAGCGCGTCGCCATCAAACAACAACCAGAGTTGTAGAGAAAATAACCAGCTTATCAGGATTAGCCGGGAGGCGGTCCTGATTTGTTGAGAGCCGGATCGATAAGCGAGGAAGACGGCGCCCGCAACACAGGCGCCGTATAATCCGATCGTTATCCAGTCCCAAGTATTGATGCGACCGCTGACGATACCGAGCGTTTCGGCACGCCCCCTGTTGCCTGCAACATCATCACACCGCTTTCTGTGGCTTTTGCGGCGAGGGCGTCGTGCGCGTGGCTCGTCACTTCGGCGAGCCGCACCAGCGCCGCCTCCACTTCTGCGTAGGCCGCTGTCGCGTCAGATGCATGAAGTTTGCCATCGGCGGCCTTCGCCGTCGCCGCGCCGGCGGCGAGCGCCGCCGCCAGACCGGCGATTTTTTTCTCAAAACGCAACAACGCTACCTGTTCTTTCCTGATATCTTTTGACATTTCGGGGTCACCCCATTTCAAAATGTGGTACTCATACATCGGTACAACCATAGGATGAATCGACGCGAACGCCACACCTAATTTCCCGCATAACGGGAAATTTGCGCGCGCAACAAAACCGGAGAGTTTTTATTGGGCCACCACGAAGATGCGTACGCCGCCCGCATTGCGCGCAATATGTGGCGCATGGCGAAACGTCGCGCCGCTGAGGTGTCCGCCGCTCGCACTGCACCGGAACGGCTTATTTCTGGCGTTCAAAACCCCAGGACTGATAGTACAATTCCGTCGCCAGCCGCGCGCCCCGATCAATCGCCCCAGGGGGCGGCAAGGGATCCGCGCTCTCTCGCAGAATTTCTTCAAGCACTGGCCGCAGAGCTTGCGTCAGACGAGCCGGACCCTGACGGGTCGTGACGGGCCGCAAAGCAGCATACGTGTTCGCAGCCGCTTCCGCGGCCATGGCCACTGACCGCTCGGGCGGATCGGGCGCGTCCTGCGCCGTTAAATGGTTGAAGACAATGGCCAGAGCGAGCTTCAACCGGTGGTTGTCAAGCTCGGGATCGTTGGAGGACCCGGGCATAGGCAGGATTTTCGCCTGCGCCGCGTCGGTCTCAAATAAATCATTGAGCGAAACAGCGCCGCCCGTCGCTTCAACAATGCGTCTGGCGAGCGCCGGTTTCGGCAATTGACGACCATTGATGATGCGGTAAAGCGTCTGTCGCGACGCACCCACGCGCGCGCTGAAATCAGCAACCGACTCCTGAACGTCCGACAGATATTGTTTCAGCGGGTGCATGGCTGATTGCGCCTTGTCATGGTGCGCGGCGCGCGACAGGCGGCGACGGTGTCACGCGGCGCGTAACATTTCGTTAAAATTCTTCGCCGACGCAAAATATTTTGCGCCACCGGCGCGAGGCCCGTTAAACATGGGTCGTGAGTGCATTAATTTTATCCCTCGCCGATATCGCGTTAACGTTTGGCGGCGCGCCTTTGTTTGAAAAGGCCGCCCTCGACGTGCAGCCGGGCGCGCGGATCGCGTTGGTCGGCAGAAACGGCTCGGGCAAATCTACCTTGCTCAAGATCGCCGCCGGCCTTGTCGCGCCGGACGCGGGCGATCGATTTGTCCATCCCGAAGCCGCCGCCTATTACTTGCCGCAAGAGCCGGACTTCGAGGGGCATAATACAGCGGCGTCTTATGTTGGGTCGACGTTAGGCGATGAAAATGACGCCCATGTTGCTGAACGGGCGCTCGCCGAATTTGATATCGACGCAGAGGCGCGCCTCGCAAAACTGTCCGGCGGCGAAGCAAAACGGGCTGCCCTCGCCGCCGCCTTCGCAGCGCAGCCGGATATCGTCCTGATGGACGAACCAACCAACCATCTCGACATCGCTGCAATCGCGCAACTCGAAGAGAAAATCGCCGGCTCGAAGGCCGCCTTTGTCATCATCAGCCACGATCGCCGCTTCCTCGAAACACTGACGACGGAAACGGTCTGGATCGATCGCGGCGCAACCCACTATTTGTCACGTGGCTTCGCCAACTTTGAGGAATGGCGAGACAAAAAGCTCGAGGAAGAAAAAACCGAGCGGCACAAGCTCGGCCGCAAGATCGCGGCGGAGGAGGACTGGGTCCGCTACGGCGTCACCGCCCGGCGCAAGCGCAATGTGCGGCGCATGGCGGAATTGAAAGACCTGCGCCGGACGCTTCGCGACACGCCCCGCACCACCGGGTCTGTAAAATTCACCACTACCGACGCCGGGCAGTCGAGCAAGCGCATGATCGTCGCCGAGAAGATTTCAAAGCGCTTCGGCGAGCGGGTCATTGTCGACAGTTTCTCAACTGAAATCGTTCGCGGTGACAAGATTGGCGTCGTTGCGCCCAACGGCGCCGGCAAGACAACCCTGCTAAATATGCTGATCGGCGCGCTGAAGCCTGACGCAGGCGTTGTGACGGCGAGCGATAATCTTGAATTGGTGACGCTCGATCAGCAACGTTTGCAACTGAAGCCCGACCAACGCCTCGCCGATGCGATTACCGACGATCGCGGCGACTGGGTGACCGTCGGCGGCGTAAAGAAACACGTTGCAACTTACCTGCAGGATTTTCTGTTTGCGCCTGAGCAATGGCGCGCGCCCGTGTCGTCGCTATCAGGCGGCGAGCGCGGCCGCCTCGCGCTCGCCGCCGCCCTTGCCTATCCGTCAAATATTCTGGCGCTCGACGAACCAACCAACGATCTCGACCTCGAAACCCTCGACCTGTTGCAGGATTTTCTTGCAGACTACAAAGGCGCGATCCTACTGATCAGCCACGATCGCAGTTTTCTCGACAACATCGTCACCAGCATCGTGACGACCGATCCGCAAACGACCGGCGCCTGGCGGCGCTATCCGGGCGGCTATGACGACATGGTCACGCAGCGCGGACGCCCGCCCGGCGCAAAAGTTGCGTCAGCGAAACGTGCGCGCAGGGCGGACGCCGCAGCAACCGCCAAGGCGGCGGCGCCGAAAACAGCGCTGGCGAAACTAACGTATAAAGAACAATATGCCCTGAAGACGCTGCCGGAAAGAATCGCTGCTCTTGAAAAAGAAATTTCTGCATTGAACCGCACGCTCGCCGATCCAAACTTTTTCGAACGAAATGCAGAGGACTTCGCGACCTGCGCGCGCAAGCTGGAAGAGGCGAAAACGGCGCTTGATAAAGCGGAAGAAGACTGGCTTGACCTTACGATCAAGCAAGAAAACCTGAAAACAAAAGATTAGCGCCGCTGCGCTCACCGCCTCGTGATGAAAGTTGGCTTGAGACGCCGCGGCGGCGGCGTAGTCTCCGCATTGATGCTGGTGCAACTATCAGCGCTCCCATGACAACTTTCGGAGGTCACCCAATGTCGAAATCCCACCTTACCAAAGCCGCGATCGCCGGCGCCTTTACAGCCGCCGCAACGTTCGCCGCAACCGCGCCCGCGGTCGCCGGCGACAAAGAAGGCATGGAAAAATGTTACGGCGTTTCCCTTGCTGGCGACAACGACTGCGCCGCCGGACCGGGCACATCCTGCGAAGGCACGTCGACCGTTGACTACCAAGGCAACGCATGGACGCTCGTTCCCGCCGGCACATGTGAAGGCATGGAGTTACCAGGCGACCGCGCCGGCAGCCTTGCGCCGCTTGATCGCGATTTGCCGGCAGCCTGAGATTGATCGCCAATGCGCGATTGCCGGCGCCGCAGGAGTTTTTCGGCGCCGGCCTAAAGCCCGCTCATTACCGCGACGCACTCTCCCCCAAGGACGTCGAGGATTGGGCGGGCGCCTCTCCGCCAGCATTTGATTTTTTTGAAGTTCATGCGGAAAATTATATGTGCGACGGCGGACCGCCGCACGCATGGCTGTCTGCGATCGCCGAGCAATATCCGATTTCAATGCACGGCGTTTGCCTTTCGCTCGGCGGCCTCGACGATCTTGATACGGATCACCTGAAGCGGCTTCGCCGGCTTGTCGAGCAGTACGATCCTTTCCTTGTGTCCGAACATATCGCCTGGAGCGCCCATGACGACGTCCATTTTCACGATCTACTCGCGCCGCCCTTAAGCGATGAATCGTTGAAGCGCACGGCGCGGCACATTGCAGAGGTGCAAGACGCCCTTGGTCGCCAGATCCTCGTCGAGAACCCATCCCATTATCTTGCCATCGAAACTGATATCGCAGAACCGGAATATATGAACGCGCTCGTCCGCGAGACCGGCTGCGCGCTGCTCCTCGACATCAACAATGTCTATGTGACCGCGCGCAATGTCGGTCTTTCTGCGGAAGACTATATCGACGCTATCGACGCGGACGCCGTCGGCGAAATTCACCTCGCCGGTCACAAAGAGGACGCCGCGAGCGGCCATGAATTCCTGATCGACGACCATGGCGGCCCAACGTGCGACGCCGTTGGCGCGCTCTATCGGCGTTTCGTCGCGCGGGCCGGGATGCGCCCGACGCTCTTTGAATGGGACACCAATCCGCCGGCGCTCGCCGAGATCGCGCAGGAAACACTGAAGATCCGCGAGTGGGCGGCAGCGGCCAGTCGTAGTCGCGAACATGCATTGGCGTCCGATCATGGATGACGCGGGCGTCATCGACGCCGTTGCCAAAGGCGTAATCGCGAAGGAACCGCCTGCGTCGCCTGTTCTTCCCGCCGCCGATCCGGCGCGCGCGATGGCGGCGATCGCCGTTTATCGCAATAATGTTCGCGCCGCCCTCTCCCGCGCCCTTGCCGACACGTTTCCCGTCGTCGCGGCGCTGGTCGGCGACGATTTTTTCAAAGCGATGGCGCGCGAATTTTTCAACGCCCATCCGCCCTCTTCGCCGATGATCGTTGAATACGCACGCGGCCTGCCCAACTTCATCGCAACGTTTTCGCCCGCCGCAACGCTGCCCTACCTCTCCGACGTGGCGCGTCTCGAGTGGACGTGGCTGGAAGCCTACCGCGCCGCCGACGCCGCGCCAATTGACAGCGACGCGATCATTGCCGCGGGCGGCGGCGATCCGTCCGCCTTGCGGTTCGATTTTCACCCATCATTCCGGGTCGTGACGTCGCGCTTTCCCGTCGCGTCCATCTGGCGACGAAACCGCCCAGGCGGCGAGGAAACGCCGGTAGATATGAACGTCGGTGAAGATGTTCTGATCATTCGGCCGGATAGATCTGTCGAGCTGCATGTTTTGGCGCCGGGCGCGGCGACGGCGCTCGCCACGTTGCAACTGGGCGCTCCGATCACCGACGCCTTCGAACGCGCACTGAGTGAGACGCCAGAGTTTAATCCGCAGGCGTTGTTTGCACTGATCCTGTCCGCCGGAATTGTCACCGGCGCAACAACCGAAATTCCAACCGAGGGGTAATGAAATGACTGCATTGTATCGTGGGTTTGCGAATCTGTTCGAACTTATTCCCTACGCCGTACTCGCGATTGTCGCGCGCGTCGCCGGCGCCGTGCCGTTCTGGCGTTCCGGCCAGTCGAAGCTCGAGGGCGGTGAGATCTTTGGCGTTAAATTCAACCCGTTCGATATTGCAGAGAAAAAAATCTATCTCTTCCAGTATGAATTCGGCTTTCCCGAAGCGATTGCGCCAATGGCGACGCGGCTCGCCGCGCTTGGCGAATTTTTTCTGCCATTGATGCTTGTTTTCGGGCTCCTCACGCGCGTCAGCGCCCTTGGCCTTTTGATCATGACCGCCGTGATCCAGTTCTGGGTATTTCCGGAACAGCTCCTCATGCCGAACGGCAATTGGTCGCTGCATCTTCTATGGGCCGCGCCTTTGTTGCTAGTGCTCGCCCGTGGGCCGGGCGCGATATCGGTTGACGCCTTGCTCGGCGGGCGTCGCTAGGCCGGTTCGATCAGGTCCCACTTGTTGCCGTAAAGATCGGCGAACTGGACGACACGGCCGTAATTTTCTGTTCGCGGGCTTTCAAGAAAACGAACGCCTGCGGCGGAAAAGCGTGCAAAGTCGCGAGCGAAGTCGTCCGTTTTCAGAAAAAAGGCGACCCGCCCGCCAGCTTGTTTTCCAATTTGGGAAGCCTGTTCTTCATCGCCCGCCCTCGCCAACAAGAGGTCGGCGCCGCGGCCAGTTGATAGCACGACCCAGCGCTTGCCACCGCCAAGATCAGCGTCTTCCTTGACGGCGAAGCCGAGGCGGTCAGCGAACCACGCTTTAGCCTCATCGTAATCGGCGACAAGCAGCGTTGCCTGAAACAATCCGCTCACAGAAAGATCGCCACGTTTTGCCGGCCGGCGACGACCAGTTCGAGATCGCTGTTCCAGATCAGCATGTCCTGACTTGAATAACCGTTGCGCGCGTGCTCGGCGCGGCTTTGCAGGAGCCACCAGCCGTCCGCGCTCGCCGGCCCATCCACAAGGACGTTCATATGCCAGCTCATCGTGCTGATCGGTTTGAAGTGCGGAAACATCGGCATCACCGCCGGCGGCGGCATGTCGGCAAGTGCCAGAAGCGCGACAGGGCCGCCGGCGTCGCGATCGACATGGCGCACCCAGATAAAGTGATCATACTGATCGGACGCCGTGCCGGGACGCGCGCCTTGCGCAAGTTTGGTCTCGAAATGCTGTGCAAAGTTTGGCCCGAACCCTTTCGGAATAAAGTCTTCACATGCCTCCGGCCCCGGCATTTCCGGCGGCGGAGTAAAGGTGCGGTCGAACATCGATTCCCGCGCGGCGCCGAATGCAAAGACGGCCCGTGTCGCTAATCCTGCTTCGCCGGCGAGATCGGCCTCGACGAAACTGACGGATTTGCCCTGACGCAATGCCTGCGCGCGACCTTCGACCGCGCCGCCGGCCGGTCCGATGAATGAAATATTCGCGCTTCGCAGCGGCGGCAAGTCGGGGTAGGCGCGCAACGCCGCTTCAAGACATAGCGCCGCCGACAACCCGCCATAGGTCGTTCGCCCCTGCATCCACGATTCGGGGATCGTGAGCTGAAAGCCGTCGGCGACAGTTTCCGCACTGGCAAGCAATTCAGTATAGGTGGACAATTCAAACTCTCGTTTTACTGCTTTGCTGACCGGCATACGCGAGAGCCCTTGGCGCGCGCAAGCGTCGTTTGCAGCAAGTTCGCTTCAACTAGGCCCGGAGCATTGCGCCATCGAGACGCATAGCGAATACTCCGCCTACCAATCTTTCAGCGGCCAATCGATATATGAAGGCGGCGGCCATACAAGGCCGGATTCTTCAAGGCGGGCCTGGAATTTCGGCGTTTCTTCGATATCAAATGGCGCACCGCACGAACAAAGCCAGGTATTACGGGCAAGGAGCAGTGGCCCAATTGGCGATGCGTCCATTGCTCGAGCGACACGATTGGCTTCTTGCCGGTCGCCGATGATCGCCGCCATGAATAAGTCCCCGAAATGAGCCACGCCCGGTAAGCTTTCCGTATGGGAACTATGATAGATTTCCTGGGCTACCTCACGCTGCCCGGCATGGGCGTGAACGAAGAGACGAAGGGTATCGCTGCCCGATGCTGCGGCGTATTCCGCCGCCGCGTCATCGCGGCCCAGCGCCTGCAAATACTTTGTCTTCGATAAGGGCGAATAGTAAGGATCGGCGAAGCGTTTCTCCGCCGCCTCAATTATTGCCAGGGCTTCCCCCGCGCGCCCGATCCTGAACGCCGCGTCCGCCTGTTGAAAAGCGACAAAGTGATCAAAATGACTGCATCTATCGACAAATTCGCCGAGATAATCATAGGCCTCCTGCGCATATCCGAACGCAGGGCTTACTTGCATCATCCAGTCAAGTTCCATGCACGTAGGATCAAGCGCAAAAAATTGCCGCATCTTGGCGTTTAATCCTGACCAGTCATTGGAAAGGAGTTGGCGCGCCATGTCATAAGCAAGACGCTTGGCGGGATCTCGTTCTACAGCGACGGCGGCGTCGTAATCCGCCATCATCTTTTCATAGGCATCGCTGTAGGCGATTCCACTCGCCGAATCGTGCGTTGCACCCATCAACGCGCCCTCTTTGTCCAACAGATGCGTGTAACGGTCGGCCCGCCGGACATAGGCATCGGCGAATTCCGGCGCCCGGTCGATTGTCACGGTGAAATAGTCACCCGCCTGCGCCATCAACTCCTGGTCATTGTTGGCGAGGTGCGCCCGGTTGAGGAGGTCGTATCCGCGCTGGTATGCGATAAACGCCTCAACATCGCCGATGCCAGTGCCGCTCATCGCCTGCCGCTGACCTTCGTCAAGAACGACGCCGAGGGCCCGGGCGACACTCTCCGCAATCTCGATCTGAACAGCGAAATCATCGTTCACTGATCGATCATAAGTTTCCGACCAGAGCTGCGCACCATCCTCAGCCCGTACAAGGCGCGCGATAATCCGCACGGCATCGCCCGACCGCCGCACCGACCCTTCAACCAAATGGGCGACATCAAGCGCCGATGCGATATCGGAGGTCGCGGCGTCCTTGTCCTTGAAATAAAAACTCGAAGTGCGTGCAGTGACCTGAAGCTCCGGCACAGCCGTCAACGCATTGATGATCTCTTCTGCAAGGCCAGCGCCGAAAAATTTGTCTTCGTCGCCGGCGGAAAGCGCTGCAAACGGAAGAACCCCAACCGAGTTTTCACGCGGCGCCTCATCGTCCGTTGTCGTCACGTCGCCAATTGTTTCGCCAGCCGGCGCCGGCGCGCGAAGAGTGAACGCCAAACCAAGGACAATGATCAGCAGCGCAATAGCGCCGCCCCAAACTCTTGGATCCGCAACGCCAGACCTTTTTGCAGCAGGCGGTTCTTTCGCTTGCGGCGGCGGAACATTATCCGACGCGACTTTGGCGGCGATCGACCGGAAGATTTCGCTTTGCGCCTCTGACGTCGCCTGAGAGTAATCGACTGCATGAAACTGCTTAAAGCCGATCGGCGGCAGCGTGTCGTCAAGCGTTACGGCGACGAGCTTGCCCATTTCCGCCGCTTCATTCGCCTCGTCCTTGACCCACCGCGATTGCACGCCATTGGCTGACCAGCACACGATGACAGCTTTCGCGGCCGCGAGTTCACGCTCAATATCTTTGGAAAACTCGGCGCCGCCGGCGATATGCCGATCCCACCAGACCGAATAGCCTTCAGCCTCGAGGGCCGCGGCCAGCTTCTCAATCTTCTCCCGATCGCTGCGGGCGTATGAAATGAAGATGTCGGCCATCTATTTCTCGCCTTCCTCTTTTGGCAAGTGAAGACCTGTGGGTGCGCCTGCATCAAACTCGGCCTTTCGCAAGCCCTCGCTAACGCGTTCGTGCAGCGTTGGCTGAGCGAAAAAGACCGGTTCATGAGCGTCTGTTTCAAAACGGCTCAGATCGCCCAGATAAGCATCGAGCATGTCGCGAAGTGCTGCTGCCGCTTCGTCCGTTCGGCCGAGCTGCGCAAGCGACGTCGCGCGCGCCCACGCGTCGCGCCAAAATCCATGCATACGCAATCGTTCTGCATATCCGAGCGCCGCCGACAGTCCGCCATAGGTCGTGCGCCCCTGCATCCAGACTTCGGGGATCGTGAGCTGAAAGCCGTCCGAGACATTTTCCGCGTTGGCAAGCAATTCAGTATAGGTGGACAACTCAAATTCTCGTTTTACTGCTTTGTCGTCCGGCATACGCGAGAGCCCTTGGCGCGCGCAAGCCGCAGCTGTAGCTAGTCGGTCCGCAATGTCCGAGGCATGCATTTGTCCGCTTTGAAGCGCTCGCCTCCTATTCTTGAGGCAAAGGCAAACCTGCAGTCTGACCATTGGCCCGGCGCGCTTCAGCTAGTTCCTTCATGCCCGGCTGGCCCCAAAATTCCCGATAGCGCGGGTGAAGCAGGAATCGTTCGGGAAACTGATAGGCGCCGTTGTAAAAGGGGTAGCGCGAAAACGGCTGGGCGAATAACATTTTGTCCTGATAGGCGTCGAAAATCAGTTCAAGCGCGGTTTCATCATCGCCGACATGGGCGGAGGCGATGCTGTAAAACGGCGCCATGCTGTCGTCGGACCGATTTTTCAACACGTCGCCCAGCCGATCCTGCGCCTGCCGGTCGCCCAGAACGGTTCCGGTGACGATCATAAAGTCGTTCATAAGCGACTCGTCATTTTTTATTCGCTCGTAAAGCGCGCGCGCTTCTTCCTCTCTCCCAGCGAGCATAAGCGATGCGAGCCTGAGTCCATAGAGGAACGCGCTTTCTATACAGGCGTCGCGTTCGCATTGATCAAAAAAGGCGATCGCTTCGTCATGACGCCCGACGCCTGCCAGAAATCCGGCGCGCACGCGCCTGACCGTTATATTCAAGGGATCGAGCGAGACCGTGCGGTTGAAGGCGGCAAGCGCGCCGGGGTAATCGCCGTGCATATTCGCAACTTGTGCGGCGGAGTAATGCACTGTCGCTGAATTAGGCGCTAGAGAAAGGGCCTGCGCTAAATGATTCTTCGCCTTGGCGACATCGATGTCATATTGCACATGCCAGACAGCGAGACCCGCATGGGCGCGCGCATTTTCCGAATCAAGTTCGAGCGCCCTTGCAAACGCCTCGCGCGTGCGCGGAACGAACTCCTCATCGCTGTAGCCGAGCATATGGGCGGAGCTGCGCGTGCTGGCGAGTCCGATAGCCGCCCAAGCGTCGGCGAAATCCGGATCGATTTCCGTTGCAAGAACGAAAGCGCCGAGCGCATCGAGGCGGTTCGTCCCGCGGCCCCGGTCGCCCCACAGCGCAAGGCCGCGCAAATAGGCGGCGTATGCGCGAGGTTCGACATCGCGGGCGGGCGCGCGCCCGGACCCGCCGCCGACGCCAAGGCGTATTTGCAGATTTCGCGACAATTCTTTGACGATATCATCCTGAATAGCGAATATGTCTGTCAATTCGCGCTCGTAGGTTTCCGACCATAAATGAAGGCCGTCTGAAGCGCGAATAAGCTGCGCAGTGACGCGAACGCGGTCGCCGCCGCGGCGCACTGACCCTTCGAGAACATGAGAAACGCCCAGCTGTTCGCCCACCTCCCGGAGATCGACATTGCGCCCCTCGAAAGAAAACGCCGAAGTGCGCGCAGCGACTTTCAATTCGGGCAATTGCGTCAGGGCGTTTAAGAGTTCTTCAGCGACGCCCTTGCCGAAATAAATGTCGCCTGCGTCGTTCGAAAGCGCGACAAAAGGAAGAACAGCGATTGAAGGCTCCGCGGACGCATCCGCAACCGATTCAGCGGCCGCGACAGCCGATGCGCCGCCGCCATCCGAGGCGCCGTCCTTTGCGCCTGAAAGCATGAAAAAGACGGCCGCCGACAAGACCGCGAAAATAGCGCCGGCGATCGCCAACGGAACAGGCTTTTTTATATGCTCCGTCCACGATGTTTTTACCGTGATCGGCGCAGACGAAACGGGCGGCGCTTCGCCGGTAACCCGCGCCTCAACGGCAACGCCAAGATCTCGCATGGCCTGCGCTCCCGCAGCGCCTTTCCACTCGGCGAAATCGATCGCGTGGAATTGCTTAAAGCCGATCGGCGGCTCCGCTCCGTCAATGCTGACGGCGATGAGTTTGCCGGCTTCCGCGGCGAGGCCCGCCTCGTCCCTCACCCAACGCGAGTCGTTCGCTTCCTTCGACCATGCGACGATCACGACTTTCGCCGCCGCGAGTTCGCGCTCAATATCTTTGGAAAATTCCGCGCCGCCGGCGATATGCCGATCCCACCAGACCGAATAGCCCTCGGCCTCCAAAGCCGCGGCTAGCTTCTCGATCTTGTCCCGGTCGCCGCGGGCGTATGAGATGAAAATGTCGGCCAGTTTGCTCCCCCGCTCTCGGCTCGGCTGCTTGCCCGGCGAGCCTTGATCCTAGCTGCGCCCGGCGGCAAATGCATCCAACCCTGGCTCGGAAAACCGCTTAAATTTGTCGGACTTAGCCCATTTTCCCCAAGGATTAACGTCGACACAGTTTTGGTTTATCCTGCTCCACAGCCGGGCGGACAAAGCGGGGGCGCGCCGCCCGGGAATACCCGTGGGGATTCGGTCGTGGCCAGTAAACGAAACAGCGGCGATTACTACCAAACCTTGCGCGCGCGCTTTGCCGGACGGGCCGATGCGCGCGAGGACGCTCGTTTCCAGCCGCCGGCCGACCCCACGGACCGTTTTTTTGGGGCGACGACGGCGTCTGCCGAGTCCCCGGCGCCGCGACTGTTTGACCCTGCCGGCGTACGACCGCTCGCCGACGGCCTCAGCCGGCGCATCAGCGCCAAGGGCGGGGCGGAAACGACGTTGGTTGCACATGGCTTGCGCCTCCTCGTCGGCGCCTTCTGGCTGGCGCTCGCAGGATGGTACGCGATGGTCGTCGCGACGACGGACGGGGCGGCCCTCGGAAAATTGTTCGCGATCATCGCCGGCGCCGGCTTCGCCGCGGCGATCTTCGGCGCGCTTTTGACGTTCGCGACCGGCAAAGTCAGCCTCAAACGGACGCGGGAGGAAGCCGTCGTCCTCGGACAGCGCCTCGCGCTGGAGACGCATTCGCTGGATCACGCTCTTAATCGCGACGGCCACGGCGTTGACGCCGTGTCGGCCGACGTTTTTCTGAAAGCCGTTTCCTTCACGGGTGACAGCGACGGCGGCGCGAAAAAATTCAGCGCCTATTTGAAACGCGACGGCGCGCAGGCGAAGAACCGTGGCGGCGCCCATTTGTTTTTAATCGCTCTTGCGGCGACGGTCGTCCTTGCCGCCGCGCTCGGGTTTGGCGCCGATGCGTCGGGGCTTCCCCTCGCCGACTACCCGTTTGCGCTCGGCGCCGTGCTGCTGGGCGCGGGCGTTTATGCGGGCGCCGGCGTCATCGCACAGCTGTTCGCCGGGCCCTGGCGCGCAAGGCGCGAGGCCCGGGCAGAGACCGCCGCCTTCGCCGCCCTACAGTCCGCGTTTTCAACAGCCCGCGGCGTCGCGCCGGTCGATCTTTCGGCCCGGCTTCATGGCAAAGCGGGGGCGCAGAACATGGCCAATCGTTCACTGGACGAAAAACGCGAATACGAATCAGCGCCGGCGCCAGATTCGCGCAATCGGCCCCACGATTCGCGTCCGACATTCGTCGAAACCGGGTTTCAGGCGGCGCCGAAAGCGTTTCGAACCGACGCTTTCGAAAAAAAATTTCGACCCTGAACGCACGAAGACCGGCTTCGAAACAAGCCTGCTTGTCGCTTGAAATCAGTTGCGCGCCTTAAGGTTTGAGGCGCACAAATTGCGCCGCATTAATCGCTGCTTAACCAAAAACTTTTGCCCACGGGACAACTTCATATTGACGGTTGGGCCAAGGTCTATCACTATATCTTGTGTTGGCGCGGGGCGTCGACAATTCACAACAGAAAAGCAGAACCTCGCCGGTCTGCGCGCACTGGGTGCAACCGGCGCATGAGATTTTGCGCGCCTTTTTCGAGGGCGAAACTGAAGAACGGGAGTGAAGATGTCGTTGTCAGAAGCCGCGAAAGAGTTTGAAACCCGCGCAGCCGAGCCGGCAACCGCGCCGCCCGAAGCGGCGAAACCCGATCTTAAAGTCGTCCGCGACATCGAAATCACGCCGGAACGCGACGCCCTGCTCACCGACTTTGGCAAGAAAACCATGGAGGATCGCTACCTCCTTCCAGGCGAGGGCTTTCAGGACATGTTCGCCCGGGTGGCGCGCCATTATGGCGACGACGCCGACCACGCTCAGCGCATTTACGACTACATTTCGAAACTCTGGTTCATGCCGGCGACGCCGGTGCTTTCCAATGGCGGCGCCAAGCGCGGCCTGCCGATTTCGTGCTTTCTGAACGGCGTCGGCGACTCGCTCGACGACATTGTCGGCACGTGGAACGAAAACGTGGCGCTCGCGTCGAACGGCGGCGGCATCGGCACCTATTGGGGCGGCGTGCGCTCCATCGGCGAGAAGGTGAAACACGCCGGCGCGACCAGCGGCATCATCCCTTTCATTCGCGTCATGGATTCTTTGACGCTCGCCATCAGCCAGGGCTCCTTACGGCGCGGGTCGGCCGCCTGCTATCTCGACGTCCACCATCCGGAAATCGAGGAATTCCTTGAGATCCGCAAACCGTCGGGCGACTTCAACCGCAAGTCCCTCAACCTTCATCACGGCATCAACATCACCGACGCCTTCATGGAAGCGGTGGCGAAAGACGAAGAGTTCGGCCTTAAGTCGCCCAAGACCGGCGAAGTCCTCCGTACCGTGAACGCCCGCAAGCTGTGGCAGAAAATTCTCGAGATCCGCCTCGCCACCGGCGAGCCCTATCTCCTCTTCACCGACACGGTGAACCGTCAGATGGCCAAACATCAGCGTGATCTCGGCCTGAAGGTTTCCACCTCCAACCTCTGCTCCGAGATCATGCTGCACACCGGCAAGGATCATCACGGCAAAGACCGCACCGCCGTCTGCTGTCTTTCGTCGATCAACGCGGAAAAATACTGGGAGTGGAAAGACGAGCCGCAATTCGTCGAAGACGTCATGCGTTTTCTCGACAATGTGCTCGAGGATTTCATCGCCAACGCCCCGGCGTCGATGGCGAAGGCGAAATACTCCGCGATGCGCGAGCGCTCGGTGGGCCTCGGGCTCATGGGTTTCCATTCCTTCCTGCAAAGCCAGGGGGTGCCCTTTGAAAGCGCCATGGCGAAGTCGTGGAACACGCGCCTCTTTAAACATATCCGCATGGGCGCGGACGCAGCGTCGGTGAAACTCGCCGAGGAGCGGGGCGCCTGCCCGGACGCGGAAGAACAGGGCATCAAGCAGCGCTTCAGCCACAAGATGGCGATTGCGCCGACGGCCTCGATCTCGATCATCTGCGGCGGCGCGAGCCCTTGCATCGAGCCGATCCCGGCCAATGTATACACTCACAAGACCCTCTCCGGCTCGTTCACGGTGAAGAACGTCGCCCTGCAGACCCTGCTCGCGGAAAAAGATCAGGACACGGATGAGATCTGGGCCTCGATCCTGGAGCACGAGGGCTCGGTCCAGCATCTTGACTGCCTCAACGCCGACGAGAAGGATATTTTCAAGACCGCGTTCGAGATCGATCAGCGCTGGGTCATCGAGCTCGCCGCCGACCGCTCCCCTTACATCTGTCAGGGCCAGTCGGTGAACGTCTTCCTTCCCGGCGATATCGATAAATGGGACCTCCACATGCTGCACTGGTCGGCGTGGGAGAAAGGCGTCAAGTCGCTCTACTACTGCCGCTCGAAATCCATCCAACGCGCGTCCTACGCCAACGGCTCAAAACCGGTGACGTCAGAGGAGACGGTCGAGGAAATGAAGAACGAGCCCGGCGCGGAAAATATCGGCCTTGAGCAGATGATGCAGGCCGCCGCCAAGACGGATTATGACGAGTGTCTCGCTTGTCAGTAAAATACCAAGAATCGAAAAATGAGTGATGCCGCACAGTGAAGAGGAAATAATCCCGCAGATTCGAGGCGATGAAACTTTTTTTCTTACGATTCCAACTGACTTAATTTCGCTGACGCAATTTCGCGAGTGGGTGTCTGAAAACACAAATCACTTAAGGAATCTGCGAGACCAGTTGGGCACCAGCAATACCGGTGTTCAAATACTATTTGATCGCTTGTGCGATATCTGGATAAAGATCGAAAATGAGACTGACAAGCTCGCGGAAACAATTCGCGAAAACCAAGAAAATTCT